>NZ_JBITXS010000011.1:0-251711 GCF_044544825.1 Streptomyces sp. NPDC053493 | reverse complement strand
GGGGGGCCCCCCCCCCCCCCCCCCCCCACCCCCCACACCCCCCCCCCCCCCCCCGGGGGGGGGCCCGGGGGCGGGGGGGGCGGGGGGCCGGGGGCCCCGGGCCCCCCCCCCACCCCCCCCCCCCCGGCACTGTGTGCCGGGCCGGACAAAGCCGCTAACGCCTTCGGCGAGCGGGAGCGGGTTCCTCGTCGTATTCCTCCTCCTCTTCGTCTTCGTCCACCTCGTCGCCGTCCTCGTCCTCGTCGTAGGGCGCTTCGTCATCTTCGTACGCGCCCTCGCCGTCCTCCTCGTCCTCCTCGTCCTCTTCGTCCGCCTCTTCTTCCTCGTCCTCGTCGGGTTCGAGTTCGGCGTTCTCGCCTTCCTCGCCCTCGTCCTGCTCCTCGCCTTCCTCGCCCTGCTCGGATTCTTCTTCTTCGAGCGCTTCCTCGTGCGTCCGGACGACCTCGCCGTCCCGGATCTCGCCGCGCCAGCCATCTGGTTCCTCGGTGGTGAGACTGACGTGGCGCAGGAAGTGCTTCAGGTCCAGGCGGAGTCGGCGGCCCTGGGCCCGCCAGATGTTGCCGGTCTTCTCGAAGAATCCGGCCGGGTGGTATTCGCAGACCACGACGATTCTGGTGAGGGTCGGGGAGAGCTCGTGGAAGCTGACGCAGCCACGCGTGGTGCCCTTCGCGCCTTCGGAGGTCCACACGATCCGCTCGTCGGGGATCTGCTCCTGGACCGTGGCCTTCCAGCTGCGGCTGGAAGGGCCGACCTTGAGTTTCCAGTCGCTGGTGGTGTCGTCGTCCTGGGAGACGTCGCGCACGCCCTTGGCGAAGCTGCTGAAGTTCTCGTACTGCGTCCAGTGGTCGTAGGTGGTCCGCAGCGGCAGGCCGACGTCGATGGTCTCGACGATGTTGACCACCTTGCCGCCGCCGCCCTTGCGGCCACGGCCCTTGCCCAGCGCCTCCGAGGCGGTTCCGGTGACCTTGTCCTTCAGCTTTCCGAACGCCTGGCCGCTGACGGCCTTCAGCGGCGAGTCGCCGCCGAGGAGGCGACCGCCGACGCCGGCGATGTCGGAGAGTTTGCCGCCGTTGTCGGCGACGTCGTACAGCTGGTCGGTGATGTCGCCGAGCTTGTCGCTCGCCTTGTCGACCATGTGGTCGGCCTGGGCGGCGACGTAACTGGACAACGCGCCCTTGAGCTTGTCGAACCCGGAGGATCCGTTCGCTCCGGTGCGGTCTGAGGTCGCCATGGCCTACCTCCGCGTGGACGGCTTGCGGGCCGTGGTCTTCTTGGCCGCCGTCTTGCGAGCAGGGCTGCGGCTCGTGGTCTTCTTCGCCGGGGTCGTCTTCTTGGCGGCCGTCTTGCGGGCCGGGCTGCGGCTCGTCGACTTCTTGGCGGACGCTGCGCTGCCGCTCTTCTTGGCCGCCGACGTGCCGCCGGTCTTCTTGGCGGCGGACTTGGACGGCGTGCTCTTGGATGCGGCGCTCTTGGACGCGGTGCTCTTGGACGCGGTGCTCTTGCGAGCAGGCGCGGTCTTCGCGGCCGCGGGCTTGCGGGCCGTGGTCTTCTTGGCGGCCGCCTTCTTGGCGGGAGTTGCCTTCTGGGAGGCGCTCGACCGTCCTGTCGTCTTGCGAGCCGGGGCGGCTTTACGGGCCGGAGCGGAAGCGGACTTGTCGGCGCGGCCGCGGGCCGGTGCGCGGCTGCGGCGCGGTGCCGGACGCTTCTCCTCCTCCGGTTCCTGCTCCTCCGGTTCCTCTTCCTCCTGCTCTTCCTCCTCTTCTTCCTGCCGGGGTTCCTCGGGTTCTTCTTCCTCCTCCGGTTCCTCCTCTTCCTCTTCCGGTTCCTCCTCTTCCTCCTCGGGTTCCTCCTCTTCCTCCCAATCCTCGTCTTCCTCTTCCTCCGCCTCGGGCTCCTGCGCTTCCTCCTCGTCCTCGTACGCGTCCTGTTCGCCTTCGTCCTCGTCGTTGTCCTTGTCCTCGTCCCGACCGCCGCGGGGGTGGGTCAGCTCGAGCGTGCGGTCGTGCAGCGAGTCGGCGAAGTCGGCGAGCTTGCGGTTGGCGGCTGCGGTGAGGGCCTGACGGCCGGCGTCGAGGGCTTCACCGCGCAGCTGGTCGCCGAGGTCGGCGAACTGGGGCATCTCCTTCAGCCGGGAGACTCCCTCGCGCATGAGCTGCCCCGGCTGGAGTCCGAACCGGCGGCCGGCGAGATACGTCGCCGCGGTGAAGGCCAGCCGGCCTTTCTTGGCCCGGCCGAGCACGTAGCCTGCGGCGACGGCGCCGGCGAGCGCGATTTTGGCGGTGTCTTGCATGATCATCCCCTTTGGTCAGGGCGCATGCGGGCTCTGTGGTGCCGGCGGGAAGAGGGGCCGCGGCCTGCGAGAAGGTGCGGTCGGCCGGCGTGCGGGGCCCGGTCGGACGGCTCTCCCCAGGCGTCTTGCCCCGGGCGCAAGGCTTATGTGCCTATTTAGTGACATTCTAGAGTTTGTAAGGGCGTCTCCCCAGGGGGTGGCATATGGCCGCAGCCGAACCCGCCCGCCCACGGCGCACGTCCGCGCGCGCCGGTGGCGAGGGCGAGGAGAACGGCAGGCAGCCGTCCCGTCGCAGCCGTTCCCGGCGGCGCCAGGGCGCCGCGTCGGCGATGCGCTCGGCGGTCGAACAGCTTGCCCAGCTCCTCGGCAAGCCTCCCGACTCCGTCTCCTCGCTCCGGCCGACCGAGGACGGATGGGAGGCGCAGGTGGAGGTGGTGGAGCTGGAGCGCATCCCGGAGACGACGAGCGTGATGGCCAGCTACAAGGTCGCCTTGGACGAGGAGGGCGAGCTGATCTCCTACGAACGCACCCGCCGCTACAGCCGCGGCATGACCGACCGGCTGACCTGACGGACCGGCCGGAAACGACGGACGCCCGTGTGAAGGAGGCGTCATGACGATGGTGCCGCAGGGCGGCAGCAACATCAGCAGGTCGGGAGGCGGCGGCTCCGGCAGCCTCTACGACGTCCTGGAACTCATTCTCGACCGGGGCCTGGTCATCGACGTCTTCGTCCGCGTCTCCCTCGTGGGCATCGAGATCCTCAAGATCGACGCCCGGATCGTGGTCGCGAGCGTCGACACCTATCTGCGCTTCGCCGAAGCGTGCAACCGCCTCGACCTCGAGGCCGGCCGCAAGGCACCCGCCCAGCTGCCCGAGGTCGTCGGGGACATGATGGAGGGCGGCTCCCGCGGCAAGACCAAGGGCGCGCTCAGCGGCGCGGTCGACGCCGTGACCGAATCCCTGACCGGCAGGTCCTCGTCCGACGAGGACGAAGGCGAGGAAGAGGAAGAGGAGCCGGTCCCCCGGCGGCGGCGCTCCGCGACCCGGCGCCCGGCGCGCCGGGAGAAGGAGTAACCCATGGCGCTCTACGTGTACTCGATCACCGCCGAGGCCCACCCTCAGCGCCTCGACGGTCTGACCGGCGTCGGCTCGGAGCCGTCACCGCTGCGCACGGTCACCGCCGGCGGCCTGTCCGCGGTCGTCAGCGAGACCGAGGAAGAGATCCGGCCCAAGCGCCGGGACCTCCTGCAGCACCAGGAGGTGCAGGAACGCCTGATGGCCGACGGTGCCGTGCTGCCGCTGCAGTTCGGCTACGTCGCGCCCGACGAGGACGCCGTCCGCCAGGCCCTGGAGGCCAACGCCGACAGCTATCTCACCGCCCTGGAACGCGTACGGGACTGTGCCGAGTACCACGTACGGGCCTCCCAGGAGGACGAGGAGCCGCTGCTGCAGCAGGTCCTCGCCGACGTGCCCGAGGCGCGCGAACTCAACCAGCGGATCCGCGCCGGCGACAAGGACCCGCAGCTGCCGCTGGCGCTCGGCGAACTGGTCGCCCGTGAGGTGGAGGCCCGGCAGGAGGCGCTGGCCGCCGGCCTGCTCCAGGCCCTCCTGCCGTTCGCCCGCGAGCACGTCACCCGGCCGCCGGCGGGCGGCGACTTCCTCAATCTGTCCCTCCTCGTGCACGACGACGACAAGGACGAGTTCCTCAAGGCCCAGGCCGGCCTCGCCCGGCAGGTCGACGGCGGCGTGAGCCTGCGCTTCTCCGGCCCCCTGCCTCCGTACAGCTTCGTGCAGTGAAGGAGGACGGCATGGGGCTCCTGAGCCAGCTGCTGACGCTCCCCGTCGCACCGATGCGCGGCGTCGTCTGGGTCGCTCAGCAGGTCGCCGACAAGGCCGAGCAGGAGTACTACGACCCCGCGCCCGTCTGGCGCGCCCTGGGCGACCTGGAGGAGTCGCTGCGCGCCGGAGAGATCGACCAGGAGACGTTCGATCTCCTCGAGGACCAGCTGCTCGACCGGCTCGCGGAGATCGCGGAATACCGGGACCGGATGTCCTGACCGACGAGAGAGGCCGCCACCGTGACCGAATCCTCACCCGGCCGACTCGGGGGCTTCCCCTCCCGCGCCGCCCCGATGCCCTACGGATCGAGCGCGCCGTCCAGCCTCGCCGACATCCTCGAGCGCGTCCTGGACAAGGGCATCGTGATCGCCGGCGACATCCGCATCAACCTGCTCGACATCGAGCTGTTGACCATCAAACTCCGCATCCTGGTCGCCTCCGTGGACAAGGCCAAGGAGATGGGCATCGACTGGTGGGAGCACGATCCCTCGCTGTCGTCCAAGCACACGGGCAGTCCTCTGGAGCAGGAGAACCGCCGGCTGCGCGCCGAGCTCGAAGCCCTGCGCCGCGACCAGCTCACCGACCCCGACGCCCGCCGTGACTCCGCCCGTGACTCCGCCCGTGGCACCGGCCGTGACCTCGAGCGCGACTCCGCCCCGGCCGCCTCCGAGGGCCGTCCCGCACGCCGTACGGCCGGCCGAAAGCCACGCGGGGAGCAGCGGTGAACGCCTCCGAGGGCGGCGAGGCCACCGTCACCTACGTCTACGCCGTCGCCTCGCCGACGGACGCGCTGCGCGACCGGCTCGGCACGCTGCGCGGCATCGCCGACGCTCCCGTCCGGCTCCTGGCCGGGCCCGGCGCGACGGGCCCGGACGAGGAGCCGGACGGCCCGGGCGCGACGGGCCCGGACGAGGAGCCGGCCGGCCTCGCCTTCGTCGTCAGCCCCGTCCCGCGCGCCGACTTCGACGAGACGGCCCTCAAGGAGCGGTTCGAGGACCTCGCCTGGCTCGAGACCGTCGCCCGCGCCCACCACGACGTCGTCCAGGCCCTCGCCGCCCACGCCACCGTCCTGCCCCTGCGCATGGCCACCATCTACGAGGACGACGAGCGCGCCCGTCAGGCGCTCACCGACCGGTACGGCACCTTCGCGGAGCGTCTGGCCCGGCTCCGCGCCCGTACCGAGTACGGCGTGAAGATCTCCCTGCCGCCCGCGACGGCCGACGTCACAGCCGGGACCGCCGCACCGGCCCGCGAGGCGGACACCGCGGCACCGGAGCCACCGACGAGCCCCGGCAAGGCGTATCTGCAGCGGCGGCGCGTCCAGCACCACGCCCGCGAGGCCGTCCACGCCCAGGCGCAGCGCGCCGCCGCCGCCCTGGAGGAGATCGCCGCCCGCTACGCCTCCGACCGCGTCCGGCACGCACCGCAGCGCGGCACGCTGGCCGGCCCGGCCGAGAACGTCCTCAACGACTCCTACCTCGTCCCCGACGACCAGGCGGAGGCCTTCCGGGCCGCCGTCGCCCGGGCGGCGGAGGACTTCCCCGACGTGCGCGTCGACGTCACGGGCCCGTGGGCGCCGTACTCCTTCGCCATGCCGCCCGCGGACTCCGAGCCATGACGGCGCCCCGGTACGACGAGCGGCTCCCGGCCCAGCAGGTCGCCCTGGTCGACCTCCTCGACCGGCTGCTCAGCGGGGGAGTGGTCATCGCCGGCGACCTCGTCCTGTCCATCGCCGACATCGACCTCGTCCGCATCTCGCTGCGCGCCCTGATCGTCTCCGTCAGCTCGGAGCTCACGGACCACGAAGCGACGGACGGCCACCCGTCATGACCGGCAGCGACCGGCCGCCCCGGCCTCCCGACCCGCCGCCCGACGCAGGCGACGCCCTCGCGAGGGCCTTCCGCCTCGTCCAGGCCCCTCCCGAGCCGACCGGACCCACCGGACCCTCCACGCCCGCCCACCGCCTCCACACCGACCCCGAGACCGTGGGCGAGGACCTCCTCAAACTCGTCCTCACCCTCGTCGAGCTGCTGCGTCAGCTCATCGAACGCCAGGCCCTGCGCCGCGTGGACGCCGGCGGCCTGACCGACGAACAGGAGGAGGAACTCGGCGCCACCCTCCTGGCCCTCCACGACACCCTCGCCGACCTCTGCGCGCAGCACGGCTACACCCTGGACGACCTCAACCTCGACCTGGGCCCCCTGGGCCCGCTCCTCCCACGGGACTGAACCCGGGACCGGCTCGCGACCGGACTCCGCACCGGCCCCTCGGACCGGGCCGCGGCGGCGACCACCTCCGACCGGGGCCCGGTGCTTCAGCCGCGCTGGAAGAACTCCACCTCCGCCAGGGCCAGATGCCGCTTCCCGGTCAGTCCGGCGGGCGAGCCGAGCGTCAGCCGGATCGCGACGGCGTCGCTGATTCCGGTCGGGAACGTCTGCGGTCCGGCCTTGTCGCTGAGACTGAGCGTCCTGCGGACGACCCCGCCGTCCTTCGTCGTCACCTCCATCTCGATCCGCAGCGCCCGCCCTTGCCGCGCGTACGCCTCCGGGTCCGAGGAGGCGCCGTTGGTCACGATCACGTCGACCAGCCGGAACGGCTGGGCGAAGCCGTACGTGACCGAGGCGCCGACACCAGGCGCGCCCCAGTAGCGGTTGCTGAGCCCGTCCGTACTGGCGCTCGCCGCGTGCCCCGGTACCTCGGCGCTCGCCCGTACCCCGGTCGCGGTCACCGGCTTGGCCTTGCCGAGCTTGTCCCGGGTGTCCTCGATCAGGTGCCGCCCGGCCGGCAGCAGCAGGAAGCCCGCCGCGCAGAGCGCCAGAACCACGAACAACACCGTCAGGAACCGCGCGAGCCGCCCCGAACCGCCCCGCGCGCGTCGGCGGAACGGCCAGACCGTCCGCCACCAGGGCAGCGACGCCGGGGCCGTCGCCGGCGTCAGCGGCGCCGCGCACCGCCGGCAGAAGTTCCGCCCCGGCGCGTTCGGTGTCCCGCACGTCGGACACGGCGCCCCCGCCCTGTCCTCCGCCACCGGCACCTGCCGCACGACCGGCCGCGAGGCGACTGCCTTCGCGGGCTGGACGGGCCCGGGAGAGCCCTCCGGAGCAGGCGCCGCCGAAGGCCGCCGCGGGGGCGGCGCGGCGGCGGACGTGGGGGCGGGGGCGGTGGGCCGGGTCGGGCCCGGGGGAGCCTCCCGCTCCGGGGCGTCCTGCGCTGACGTGGCGGTGGGCGCCTCGTCGGACCGCTGTAGGGCGCGCGACGGCGAGTCCTCCCGTGCCGGCGGGACCACCGGTACGGCCGGTACCGGAGGAAGGGCCGGAGGCTCCGGCAGACCTCCGGTGGCACGCTCCATGGCGCGCCGCAACCAGCCGCGCGCCGTGTCGGCCGCCTCGGACACCACAGGGTCCTCCGGCGCCGCCGGGCGCGCGTCGGCGGACGGCCGGCCGCCGCGCGCCTCTTCGTGCGCCGGAGCGGCGCCCTGAGCTGCGGCTGGAGTCGCGCCTGTGGCCGAGGCCGGAGTCGCGCCCGTGGCCGAGGTCGTCGCCGCGCCCGCCCGTGCGCCGCCCGACGCGCGCGGATCCTCCGCGCCGGGCGCGGGCGCGGGCTCGTTCCCTACGGGCTCGGCCGCGCCGGGCGGCGCCAGGGGACCGGTGCGCTCCGGCGCACCGGCGGACGCCTCTGACGCTGGTGGCTCCGCCGCGCCGCCGGCGCGTTCGCCGGCCCGGGGCCCCGGGGTACCCGCCGGGCCGGCGGGCGGCCGTTGCGCCGTCCTCGGCTCGGCGACGGCGGCCGGAGCGGGCCGGTCGGCGGTCTGCGAGGGACCGGTCGGCGGGCGGGTCGCCGCCGAGGGTCCGCCGGACCCGTGCGGAGCCGTGTCCGGCGCCGGCGGCGCCCCGTCGCCTAACGGGAACACGGCTGTCCCGGAACCACCGGACGTGGGTGCGCCGCCCGGCTGCCCGGTCGTCCTGGGCTCCGGCATCCCGGCCGCCTGCCCCGCGGCCCCGGATTCCGCGGCCGGACGCCGACGGGCCGTCGTCTGCCGCGCCGCCTCGGACTCCCCGGACTCCGGGCGCTCCGGCGCACCGCTCGGCGGCACTGCCGCCGCCCCCTCGGGAGTGTCCGCCCACCCCTCGTCCCCGGCACCGGCTTCGGCGGCGTCCGCCCGCGCGCGCCGGCGCGCACGGCTCTCGTCCGACCAGGCCAGGTAGGCGCCGCAGTTGTGGCAGAAGTCGTCCGTCGGGGCGTTGGAGGCCCCGCACGCCGGACATTCACGCACGGTGATCACTCTCCTCGACGCCGGCGGGAGGGCCCGGCAGGACCTCCACGCGGCAGACCGTGTGGACCGGGCACAGGGTGCGGACCAGGGCGTGGACGCGGTCGGGGTCGACCTCGGCGGTGCGGCCGGGCCATACCCGTACGAGCACCGATTCCGCGGCGGGCGGTGGTGTCGCCCCGCCCGGCGTGGCGGACCAGACCGCGCCGCCGTCGCCGCTGACGTCCGCCGAGACGCCGAGGACCAGGCGCAGCGCCTCGACCAGACCGCGGCGGGTGCCGCGCAGGCGGTGGAGCTCGACCGCGCGGGCCACCGCCTCGCGCCGGAGTTCCAGTGGCCGGCGCGGGTCGTCCACGCCGCCCACCCAGGAGGCCAGCCAGGACAGGAAGTCGGCGGGGGCGAGCCGGGGGTCGAAGTAGCCCGCCAGGTTGTCGAGCGTCGCGAACACCGGTGCCAGGACCGTGTCGAGCCCCGCCGTGAGCCGCTGGGCGAGGTCGTCCTCGGCGTACAGCGCGGGCAGTTGCTCGCCGATCGGGTACCTGCTGGGCAGCCCGGGGACGGCGGCCCGGCTCATGGCCGGACCTCCGAATCCTCGGCGGTGACGACGACCTGGTGCTGGTACGAGAAGACCAGCGCGCCCGGACCCAGGTCGATCCGGTCCACCGGGGCGCCGCGCCGTCCGGTGACCGGGTCGGCGGCGAACATCCGGATGTCCTCCACCAGCACGTCCCCGACGGCCCGTTGGAGCACGCCGAACAGCTCCCCGTACTGCACCGGCCGCCCGAACGGCCACCCCGTGCCCTCCGGTCCGCCGGACAGCGGGTTGAGGTGGCGGAACAGCGCGGCGAGCGCCGCGTCCCGGACCCGGTCGGCCTCCGCGGCCGGGGCCGAGAGCCTGGCCACCACGGTGACGCCCTGGTAGACGGGCGGTTCCACGACCAGCCGGGTGCCGATGAGACGCCGCTCGTCCAGGGCCTGGGTGACCGCGGTGAGCACCTGCTCGGAGGGGATCAACTGCTCGAAGCGGAGCCGGTCGCCCTCGTCGGCGACGGCGTCCGGCACCACGAGGACCCGCACCGCACCGTCCCCGCCGCCCGCACCGTCCTCGCCGGCGGACGGCAGACAACGCACCCGGCGCACCGACGGCGCCGCCTGGCGGGCGATGATCTCGTGGTCCTCGGCCGTCACCGCGCGCTCCTGCATGCGCAGCGCCTCCGGCGCCCGCAGCTTCGCGTTGTCGAGCGTCTCCCCGGCGACACCGCCCCGCGCCGCCTCCCGGTTGTCCACGCGGGCCACGTACGGCACGGAGCTGCGCAGCACGGAGATCGCGCCGCGCGCCACGTTGCCCGCCGGGCCGCCGCCGGTGCGGTAGCGGGCGACCCGGATCCGGGCGCCCTTGGGCGGCACGGCGCCGCGCGCGGCCAGCGTGCCGTCCGGCTCGCGCAGCACCGGAGGGAAGCCGAACTCCCCGGTGCTGGCGTCCACCCGGACGTGCCGGTCCTCGGGTCCGGAGCGCCCGAAGTGCTCCACCACCTCCCAGCGCTGCCATCCGTCCGCCGAGGACACCTCCACCACCGGCGGTTCGCCGTCGAGCAGCACCGGCGGCCGGCCGAGCCGGAACCGCTGCCCGGCCACGCCCTCGGAGGTGCCGAGCGGCACGTCCGTCACCGTCTCGGCGTGCTCGACGGTCATCGTGCCGCCGATGGTGAAGACCTCGGCCTCGCGCACCGTGGGGGACTCCGAGTAGAAGGGCTGGCCCGGCTCCGCCTCGGTCACCCGGCAGCGCAGCCAGCCCGCGCGGGTCCCGCCGATCAGCGACGCGCGGTGCCCGGCGGGCACATGGACGATCACCTCGCCGGGCCGGTTGAGACCGCCGGTGGTGTCGTCGCCGGTCTCGCAGCGCTGCCAGCGCCCGCCGTCCCACGCCTCCCACACCAGCGGAGGCTGGCGCGGGTCGACGCCGACGCCCTGCACCCGGCTGTCCAGGCGCACCACGACCACACAGCGCGGCACGGCGGTCGGCAGTCCGAACAGCAGCGCGTCGCCGGGCTCGGGCGTCGCCTGGAAGCACGGGACGTCCCGCCGCTCGGCGAGCTCCGCCGTCCGGTCCGCCTGCTCGCCTGTGCGAGGAGCGGTGAGCAGGCGGGTCAACTCGCTCGGAACGATGTGGAGTTCCTCGGTGGTCGCGAAGACCACGGCCTGCTCGGTGTCGCCGGCCGCCGTCGTCACCTCGGTGCCCGCGGGCAGCGTCACCGTGTCCGGCTGTGGTGCCGACAGCCAGAAGTCGACCTCGGCGACGGCCGCCGACGGCGGGAACAGCTGAATGCCCAACAGGTCGAGAAAGGCGAGGTAGTTCTTGTCCGGGACCCGGTTCAGCCGGTACAGCAGCTGGTCCACCAGATAGGCGAA
Organism: Streptomyces sp. NPDC053493; assembly: GCF_044544825.1. Lineage (NCBI taxonomy): Bacteria > Bacillati > Actinomycetota > Actinomycetes > Kitasatosporales > Streptomycetaceae > Streptomyces > Streptomyces sp. NPDC053493. The sequence goes on along the minus strand of NZ_JBITXS010000011.1, from coordinate 240,903 downwards.
GGTCTCGATCAGCGTGACGCCCGGATCGGAGACGTTGTGGTCGGTCCACTCCGGTGCGCGTTGCTGCACGTAGCGCTTCGCCTCGTCGACGAGCTGCTGGAACCGTCGGTCGTCCAGGTTGGGGGAGGGCAGGGCCATCAGTCCGCGACCATTTCCTCGGCCCCCTCCTCGGAGGGGATCGTGTAGAAGGGGAAGACCAGGTTGCGCCGGTCGTTGGTGGTCCGCACGGTGTAGTGCACGTCGATGTAGAGGGTGCCGGCGTCCACGGAGTCGAAGGCCACGGCGACCTCGTCGACCGCGATCCGCGGCTCCCATCGCTCCAGCGCCTCGCGCACCTGCTGCGCGACCCGCCCGGCGGTGTCGCCGTCGCCCGGCGCGAAGACGTAGTCGTGGATGCCGCAGCCGAACTCGGGCCGCATCGGGCGCTCTCCGGGGGCGGTGCCGAGGATCAGCCGGATCGCCTCCTCCAGCTCCCGCTCCCGCTCGACCATGGCGATCCCGCCGGTCGGTCCGACCCGCAGCGGAAACGCCCAGCCGCGGCCGATGAACCGCTCGCTCATCACACGCCTCCGATCAGGACGTTCATGGCACCGGTGAGGATCGTCGCGCCGCAGGTCGTCCGGTCCCGGGCGCGTGCGGCGGGCAGCCCGCCGACGAGGACCGGTCCCGAGGCGGCCGCGGCCGGGTTGGGCATGATCACGTTGCCCGGCCCGAGGGCCGCGTGCGGCGGGACCACGCAGACGTGCAGACTGCCGGTGACGGCGGCGGGCTGCCCGCCGATCAGCACCGTCGCCACGCTTCTGGTGGCGGCCGGCGGCGGGGTGCCGACCCGGCCGCCGTGGTCGGTGGGATCGCCGAGACGGGCTGCGGCTGGCATCACGGACTCCTGGAAGGGGGGTGCGAGGGGACACGAGGGTTCGGGGCGGACTAGGAGGCGGGCGACCGCCATGGGCAGGGGCTCAGTTGATCCGGACGAGGCGGGCCTTCAGCACGGCGAGCAGACCGCCGTCGACGGTGACGTCGGCCGTACCGGCCACCTTCACCGTCCGGCCGTCGACGTTCACCCCGGCCGTGGCGCCGATGTCCACCTGGCGTCCCGTCACCTTCACGGTGCCCTGCCCGGCGTCGAGCGTGATGCCCTGCCGGTCGAGGACGACGGAGCTCAGCGGACGGTTCTTCCCGGCGAACACGGTGAGCTCGATCCGGTCCTTCCGGTCGTCCATGCGCACTTCGAGCCGCTCGTCCCCGGTCACGAGCCGCAGCCCCGAGGGACCGGGCGCGGGCGCGTCGAGCAGCTCCACCCGGTGTCCCGAACGCGACACCACCGAGCGCCGGTTGACCTTGCCGCTGGTCCTGTCGATCAGCGGCACGTCGTGCGGCGAGGGCTGGTCCACCCCGTTGTAGAGCCCGCCGATCACGTACGGACTGTCCAGCAGGCCCTGTTCGAAGCCGACCAGCACCTCGTCGTTCACCTCGGGGCTCACCACCCCGCCACCGCCCTTGCCACCCCACTGGACCGTACGCACCCAGTCGGTGACGTACGTGTCGTCCAGCCAGGGGAACGTCAGCCGCACCGCGCCGCGCTGCGAGCCGTTCGGCTCGCGCACGTCCGTCACGATCCCGATCGCCAGACCGGGCATGCGCGGCCCCCGGCCCGGCGCGTTGGCACCGGTGACCAGGCCGGTCAGGGAGCGGTCCGGGCTGGCGCTGACCCACACCGTGGTGCGGTAGCCGCCGTGCGGCTCCAGGACGTGCTGCACGGCCGTCGCCGTGTACCGGCCGGAGAACGCCTGCCCCACGTTGCCGAGTGCCACCGGCCTGCCCGCCCGCAGCATCGGATTGCCCTCGGCCAGCGCCTCCAGCTCACCGAAACCGGCGCTGATCTGCGCGGCGGCCGCGTCGGCCACCGCCGCCGTCTCCGCCTGCGTACGGTACGGGGTGTCCGCGACGGTCACGACCGGCGCACCGAACGCGGCGGCGGCCTGCGGGCGCATCCCCGGCACCACCGTGTCGCTCACCACGGCCGGCTTCTCGGCCATGAGCGGACGTTTGGTCGTGGTGTCCCAGCCGCGCACCCGCACCTTCGCGGCGCCGTCGGCCGCCGACAGCGAGGCGCGCAGCGCCAGCAGGTTCCGCCCGTACTCGAGCACCATCGGACTGCGGGTGGCCGAGGTCGACGGCGCCGGGGCGCCGGAGGCCTTCACCGGCTTCGTGAACTGCAGCAGGCCCTTGTCGTCCACCCGCACCTGGGCGCCGCTCTCGCCCGCCAGGTACTGCAGGAACTCCCAGTCGGAGACGTTCGCCTGGGACAGCTGCTTGTACGTCACCGGCGCGGCCTCCACCTTCCCGACCGCGAGGCCGGCACCCGCCGCCACCCTGCGGACGATGGCGGACGCCGTCATGTTCCGGTACGCCACCACCTTCCGGCCGCGCTGCAGCCGGTGCGCCCGGGAATACGCCCGTACCACCGTGAAGGAGCCCGTGCGGTCACGGTCGATCTCCAGGGCGGTGACCTCGCCGTTGAACAGCCGCTCCCGCGCCTGGCCCTTGACCGTCACCACCGACACCTTCAGCGGCGTGCCGATGGTGATCCCGGTGCTCTTCAGGAACTCGTGGTCCGGGTCGCGGAAGGTCAGCACCGCCGTGTCCGGCAGCCCCACGTTCTCGTCGACCACACAGCTCACCAGCTGCGCGGCCCAGACCGGCGGCAGTTCGCCGGGCGCCTCCACGATCGGATCGGCCGCGAACGACCGCCCCCCGGCATCGGACGTGCTCATCGCTCCTCCTCGGCATCCGCGTCCCGAAGCCCCGGCACCACGAGTTCGGTGCCCGGGACGAGGGCCATCGGATCGTCGATCCCGTTCGCCTCCGCGATGGCCCGCCAGGCCGTCGCGTCCCCGTACTCGCGCCAGGCGAGCATCGCCAGACTGTCGCCCGCCACCACCGTGTGCGTGCTGCGCGCGGTGCGCGAGCCCGACGTCGGGTTCTGTCCCGGCGGATCGACGCTCGCCTCCTCGATGGACAGCGAACACGTCGCCCGCAGCGGCTTCCCGTCCACGTCGAAGAGCGTGTACGACACCGAGAGGTTGGACAGCACCCCGTCGAACGACGTCGTCCGCGCGTTGCCCCACTCGAACCTCACCCACGGACTCGCCGGCTTCTTGCGGCCGAGGCTGGCCGGGGTCGGCACACAGGCCTTCATCAGCTTCTCCACCGCCTGCTCCACCGAGTTGTCGTGGGTGGCGGTGGCGTCGAGGAAGACCTCCAGGCTGAGCGTCCGCGGTCCGCTGCCCACGAACTCGGGGAGCGCCGACTGCCCGGCCATCCGGGACGGCGACCGGCGCCACTCGGTGGTCTTGCCGAGCTGCAGCGTCGACGGGTTGAACTGCAGGTCGAGCCGCGCGATCGTCCCTCCGGGCCTGGCCCCGACGGAGGCAGGCGGCTCCTTGAGAGTGAGCTGCGCCCGTGCGCGGCCGGCGCGAGCCGATGGGGCCATGCCGGGACTCCTTTCCGGAGCGAGGAGGGACGGGAACGGGTGGTGCCGCTACGAGGCGAGGGGGAGCGGGGGCGGGTCAGGACGGGAGCAGGCCCTGGTGGGCGATCTCCAGCGTCTCCACCGCGGCCTCCGAGCTGGCCGGGTCGAACGACGGCCCCTGCCACCGCACCGGGACGATCCCGAACACCTGCCAGCTGATGATCCGGCTGAGATCCGGCCGCAGGGCCACGATCTCGCCGTCCTTCGGCTCGACCTTCCGCAGGGTCTCGTCCAGCCAGCGCCCGATCTTCGCCGTGTCGGCGGTGACCGGCCGGGTGAGCGTGATGTTCGACCAGGTCACCCGCCCCGGCAGCTGCCAGGTGAAGCCGTTGTTCCCGCCCTCGGCGTAGCTCTCCATCTCGACCTCGGCGCCCATGCCGGAGCAGGTGTTGAAGGCGCCCAGATCGTTGCCGCCGATCGCCAGCCGGAAGAACACGCTGGTCGCGAAGATGTTGTCGGTCATCGTCCGTGGTCCGTTTCTCGTGCGTCGTCCGTGTGCTCAGCGGCGTCCGTCGAAGGGCCGGCCCGCGCGCTCCCGGCCCCGCCGCAGCTCGGCGCGCAGCAGCCGGGCGACGGGGTCGATCAGCTTGCGCGCCAGGTCGTCGAGGTCGGTGTCGGCCGCGGCCTGCGGAGCGCCGCCGCTCTTCGGCGCGTGCCCGGCGGACGCCGGTGCGGGCGGCTCGGCAGCCCGCCGGACCGGCGCGACGGGGGAGGGCGCCGCGGCGGAGCGTGGCTGCACCACGGGTACGGCAGGCGTGGTGCGCCCGGTGCGCCCGGTGGGTACGGCAGGCGCGGCAGGTACGGCAGGTACGGAGGTCGCGGTCGGCACCTGCCGCGCCACGCCGGGCAGCGCCGGCACCGCCGGACCCGGTCCGGCCGGGGCGGGCTGGACGACGAACGGAGCCGTTGCCTGCACCTGTGCCTGCGGTCCGGTCACGGGCAGCGGGGCGGCCGTCCGGCGCGCATCGGGCGCCGGACGGGCCGGACGGAAGCCGGGAGCGGGCGCCGGAGCGACCGCCCCGCGCTGCACGGCCGGTGAACCGGGCGCGGTCGACGGGGCGGTGGGGGCGCCGGTGGTGGGGGAATCGGCGGACGCGGAGGCCCAGCGGGCCGGAACCACCGGACGGGCGGGGACGGACCGCGCCGGCGCCGTCGGAAGCCCGGGCGCCTCCGCGCTCAGCCCCGTCGTCAGCGTCCGGTCCGCGAGGAGCTGAAGGCTGGGGGCCGCGGTACGGGACGAGCCCGGCGCCTGGTGGCGCGCGAGCGCGTCGGAACCGTCCACACGTCGCGCGACGACCAAGGGCATCGGCCGCCCCTCGCCGCCATGGACCCGCGCGCCCGGGGCACTCGCGGGACGGGAGGCGTTCGCCGTGTTCCGGGCGCTCCCGCTGCTCATGGTGCCCGGCCGGGCAGTGGTGGGCGCCGCCGCCCGCTGAACGTTCAGGGACGGCGTCCCGACCGCCGCGCTCGCGGGCAGTGCGGCCAGCGGAGCCCCGAGCCCCGTACGCGCCCGAGCCGGACGCGGCCCGGACGTGGCCGGGGGCGTGGCGGTCGGGGGCGTGGCGGTCGGGGTGCCTGCTGTGACCGGGCTGTCCGGGGGCCCGTCCGTGGGGCGCCGCAGCGTGGGCATCGGCGCCGGAGGCGCGGCGGGCTGGGCGGGCCCGGGAGGCGTCGCCCGGCCGGTGGGCGGCAGTTGCGCCATGGGTGCGCCGAGTCCGACGGACGGCCCGTCAGCCGTGCGGCGGAGTACGGGCCTGTCGGCCGTGGCCGGGCCACCGGCCGGGGCCTCGACCTTGCGGGGGGAGGCCGGCATGGCCGGTGTCGTGGCGGCAGCGGGCTCGGTCTGCTGGGCGGGCCCGTCCGTGCTGCGCCGGAGTGTGGGCATGGCCGGCGCCGAGGCCGACGGCTCGGTCTGCTGGGTGGGTTCGGTCGTGCTGCGCTGGAGTGTGGGCATGGCCGGTGCCGAGGCGGCCGACGGCTTGGTCGGCGAGGCGGCGGGAGCCTCGATGGGCCCGTCCGTCGTGCGCTGGAGCACGGGCCTCTCGGGCATGGCCGGGTTGTCGGTGTCCTCCTCGACCTCGCGCCGCGGCACGGGCCGTGTCGGTGCCGAGCCAGGCGTCGTGTCCGTCGAGACCGGCGCGGCCGCGGTCGAGGGAGCGGCCGGGCCGTCGGCGGGCGCCAGGGCCTTGCGCTGGAGGACCGGCATGGCCGGCGCCGTCGCCGCCGGGGCGATAACGGGTGGTCCGGGCTCGGTCGCCGGCCGGGAGGCGGACGCCGGTTCGGCGGCCGCGGGCGCGCCCAGCGGCGCCTGGTCCTCGGTGGACCGCGCCCGCTGTAGGGGCGGCGGAGCCGGGGCGGTGGCCGTGTGCGGGACGACGGTGACCCGGCGCCTCGGCACGGCCGCGACACGGGCGACGGTCAGCGTTCGCCCCACGCCGCGCGGGCGCACCACGGCGCGCACCTCGGGCGCGGTGCTCGGGGCCGTGGCCCGCTGTACGCGCGGGGTGGGGGTCGAGGCGGCCGACGCGCCCGCCCGAGCAGCACCGTCGGCCGGTGTCCCGGGCACTCCGGGCACCACCGCGATCCGGCGGACCAGCGGAAAAGCGGGCAGCGGGGCAGGCACGGAGCCGGGACGAGCCGCGTCCGCCGTAGGGAACTCCGCCCGCTGCACGGCGCCGAGCACCGCCGGGGGCTGCGGGGACACGAGTCCCCGGCTCGGCTCGCGCGGGCCGGTCGCCTCCGTCGTCCGGGCGCGCCGGACGGCGGGACCGTGGCCCGGTGAACCGCCTTCCGGGGTCGGCGACGTGACGGCGGGGCCCTGGCTGACCGGCGTCGTGAGGTCCGGGGACGGACCGGACGCCTCGGAACGCTGGACGGCGGCACCGGACACCCGCCCTTCGCGGGGCGCCGGTGCCGGTCCGGGCGCGTGTCCGGTGGCTCCAGAGCCGCCGCCCGCTGCCCGGACCGCTGATGCCGAACGCGCCTTCCGCTCCGCCTGGTTCGGCGAGGCCGAGCTGTCCCGGGTGTTGCCCGGGTTCTCGCCCTCCCGCGCGGTCGCCCGCGCCACGACCGGCCCGACCGGGCCCACCGGAGCGGTGCTCCCGCCCTGCCCCGAACGCCCCTGTCCGTCCTCCTCTGCCACCCCTTGCGGGCGGATCGCGCGCAGCAGCAGAGGGCCGCCGGGAGCGGCGGTACGGGGGCCGGGGGCAGCGGGGCGGGCCACGCCGCGGAGCAGGCCGGACGGCGCGGTGGGCAGCACGGCGTGGGCGAGGCCGGTGTCGAAGGACGGGTCCTGCCACGCGGCCAGGCCGCCGCGGAAGGCGATCCCGTCGCTCACGCCCAGCGGGGCGCGGGAGACGGTGAGGGGCGGCGGTGGCGTCATGCGCCAGCCGCCGTCCCAGTCTCCGGGCACGCCGGAGTGCGGGGCGGCGTCCGTCGCGGAACCGGAGGCCGCCGCCCCCGGTGCGGGGGCGGTCTCCGGCGCAGCGACGGGCCGCCGACGCAGCCAGTCCCGCCATGCCATGTGCTCAACCGCCTTCGTTCACGCGGGTGTTGATGCGGGCGATCTCGGTGACCCACTCCTGCCGCTCGCGGTGCGGCAGGTCGAGGATCTCGTCCCGCTGCCAGTGGAAGTGGTAGGCGATGTACGCGATCTCCTCCCGCAGCCGGGGGAGGGCGTACGTCACGATTCCCCCAGGCGCCCACCGGAGAGGTCGACCTCGAAGCCGCCCTCGCAATGCGGACACGTCACCGCGGCGCGGGTGTGACCCTCGCTGTTGACACGCCGGTAGAAGTCCTGGAGGAAGGCCACGTCCGTCGCGTACATCCGCTCCACGACCCCCGCGTGCACGTCGGTGATCGTGCCGAGCCGGGTGATCACCTGGCTGAGCAGGACCACGCTCAGATAGGCGGGGTTCTCCTTGACCCGCAGGTCGATCTGCGGGCGCAGCTCGTCCCGGGCGGTGGCCAGCCGCATGGACCCGTGCCGGTGCACGGTGCCCGCCTCGTCCACGTACCCACGCGGCAGCTCGAACTCGAACTCGGTGCGCAGCCCGTGGTCCGCCGCGCGCGGAGCCGCCGCCGGGGCCGCGGCGGGGGGCGCGGTGGGGGGCGCCGGCTGTTCGCCGGTCCCGGCCGCGGCCGGGGTGGGTGCGGTGGCCTGGAGGAACTCCTCCAGGTTGCCCGCCGTGACCGTACGACGCCTCATTCGACGACGATCTCCTCGAACACGATCGTCACGGTCTCGGTGGCCGCGGACGACTCACCGGCCTTCAGGGACGGGCCCTCCCACTTGGAGGCCCAGCCCTGCATCAGCTGGATGCGGCGGACCGTGTTGCCCTCGGTGTCCTTGATCTCGATCGTGAGGTTCTGCCGAGCGGCGTTCACGGCCCCGTTGTTCAGGGTCTCCTTGATCCACTTGGTGAACTCGCTGCTCTGGTCGAGCCCTCGGGTGATCGTGATCTCGCCCGCCTGCCGGGCGCCCGGCTGCTTGCGGATGATCTGCTTGCCCTCCGAGGTCACCTGCTTGACCTCGACGACGTCCTCCTCGACGGTGAAGCCGCTGATCTCCTGGATCGACTCGACCAGGTAACCCCCGAGCTGCACGCCGAAGACGTGGGTGGAAAGAGCATCGCCCGTTGCCATGTGTGTCTGTCAACCTTCCCTTGCGGACCCGAGGGTCACTCGTCGATGAGGCTGGTGCTGTCCGAGAACTGGGCCAGCCGGAACACCACGAACTCGGCCGGCTTGACCGGCGCGACGCCGATCTCACAGACGACCCGGCCCTGGTCGATCGACTCCTGCGGGTTGTTGTCGCGGTCGCACTTGACGTAGAACGCCTCCGCCGCCGTGCGCCCGAACAGCGCGCCGCGGCGCCACTCCTCGGTGAGGAAGGCGGTCACGTTGCGCCGGATGCTGGACCACAGCCGGTCGTCGTTCGGCTCGAAGACCACCCACTGGGTGCCCAGGAGGATGGACTCCTCCAGGTAGTTGAAGAGGCGGCGCACGTTGAGGTAGCGCCAGGCCGGGTCGGAGGAGAGGGTGCGGGCGCCCCAGATGCGGATGCCGCGGCCCGGGAAGGCCCGCACGCAGTTCACGCCGATCGGGTTCAGCAGGGCCTGCTCGCCCTTGCTGAGCCGCAGCTCCAGGTCCACGGCGCCGCGGATCACCTCGTTCGCGGGGGCTTTGTGCACACCGCGCTCGGCGTCGCTGCGCGCCCAGACGCCGGCCACGTGTCCGCTCGGCGGGACCGTCGCGTTGCGCCCCGAGGCCGGGTCGAAGACCCGCACCCACGGGTAGTAGAGCGTGGCGAAGCGGGAGTCGTAGCCCGCCTCGTCCTGGCGCCAGCGGCGCGTCTCCTGCGCGTTGAGGCCGGGCGGGGTGTCCAGGACGGCGACCCGGTCGCCCATCTGCTCGCAGTGCGAGATGACCGCGAGCTGGACGGTGCGCACGCCCTCCTCGTCGATCGCACCGCGCTCGTAGGCGCTCATCAGGTCCGGCACCGCGACCATGGTGATCTCGTCGATCGTCTCCAGACCGGCGAAGCCGGTGCGGGCGCCCGCGTCGCCGACGTACTCCGCCGGGTCGAGGCGGGCCGGGTCCGACCCGCCGGCCGGGGCGGCGGGCGCGGCCGCGGCGGTGGCGTCCGGCAGCGCGACCGTCTGGCTCTCGGGCCGGGTCTGCGTGGCGTCGCGGCGCTCGGCGACCGCGATCAGCTTCGAGCCGCGGGTCTGGGTGACGACGTAGCCCTTGACGCTCTTGCGGGTGGAGACCTCGTAGGACTCGGCGACCTGGTCGCCCTGGCGCACCAGGATCCTGAAGCGGTCCTCGGGCGGGTTGTCGCCCTCCACGTCCGCGATCTCCACGGACACTCCGCTGACGCCGGGCCTGGCGGAGACCAGGAAGCCGCCGAGCTCGACCGGCCGGCCGGCCGGGATCTCCTGACGGCCGTCGGCGGACGACGCCGCTCCGGCACCGCCCTCGGCGCCCTGGCCGACGCGCACGATGTACGCGGCGCCGCCGCCGTTGGCGAAGTAGCCGTAGACGGCGTGGGGCAGATAGGTGCCGTCCGCGAAGCCGCCGAAGGTCTGGGTGTACTGGTCCCAGCTGGTGACCAGGGTCGGCTCGTGGAACGGCCCGCTGCGCGCGAAGCCGACGAACGCGGCGACCGCGGTGCCGACCCCTTCGATCGGGCGAGCACCGGACTGCACCTCCTCCACGTACACGCCCGGGGTGAGGTACGTCGGCATGCTCGCTCCTTCGCTCTGTCACTCGTGTCACTTCTGGCGGTCCCAGCCTTTCCGGCGAGCCCGCCCGGGCGAAAGGTGCGCGCGGACCTGCGCGGGGGCAGCCGGGCTGCCCTCCCGGGACCCGCTCGCGTGACCCCTCGCGTGCGCCGCTCGCGGGACCCGGCCCGGGCTCAGCGCCGCGTGACCTCGGCCAGGTACGGGCCGAACTCGCCCGCCAGGACCAGCCGGCCGAGCTTGCGGTACTCCTCGGCGACGGCCGTCACCACCTGCGTCATGGTCAGCGAGCCGCCCGCCGCGGCCGCCGCGTAGGCCGCGGTGACCGCGCAGGCGCGGATGTTGCCGCCGGCCAGCTCGAAGCGCTCCGCGCAGAAGTCCAGGTCGAGATCGTCCGCGCGGGGCAGCCGGTCACCCAGGCAGCGTTCCCACAGGGCAAGCCGCTGGGCGGCGTCGGGCACCGGGAAGTCGGCGATCACGTCCAGGCGGCGGGTGAACGCCTCGTCCAGGTTGGCCCGCAGATTGGTGGTCAGGACGGCGATGCCGTCGAAGGACTCCATCCGTTGCAGCAGATACGCCGACTCGACGTTGGCGTGCCGGTCGTGGGCGTCCTTCACCTCCGAGCGCTTGCCGAAGATCGCGTCCGCCTCGTCGAACAGCAGCACCGCGTTGACGGACGAGGCCTCGGTGAAGATCCGTTCCAGGTTCTTCTCCGTCTCGCCGACGTACTTGTCGACGACCGTGGACAGGTCCACCACGTACAGGTCCATGCCCAGATCGGCCGCGACGACCTCGGCGGACATGGTCTTTCCGGTGCCGGAGGAACCCGCGAACAGGGCGATCACACCGCGCCCGCGCCCACCGCCCGGCCGCATCCCCCACTGCCCGAGCACCTGGTCGCGGTGGCGGGCGCGGACGGACAGCTCCCGCAGCTGCCGGTGGGTGGGCGGCGGCAGCACGAGGTCGTCCCAGCCCACCGCGGGTTCCACCCGACGGGCGAGCCGGGCGAGACCGGCACCGCTCTGACCGCGGACGGCCGTGCGCAGGTCGTCGGGGGTGACCGGCCGGCCGTCGAGCACGGCCGTGCGGACGGCGGTCCCGGCGGCGCGCCGCAACTGCCCGGCGTCCAGGCGGTGGGCGGCCACGGACAGCGCGAGCGCCTCCACGTCGGGGACCTCGACCGGGCTCCCGTCCCGGCTCCCGTCCGGGATCCTCTCCGAGGGCTCCGACGCTCCGTCACCGACCCAGGCCGACCCGGCGGACCCGGCTCCGGCGGACCGGGCCGGCCCGCTCGGTCCGCCCCGCCCGGTGAGTTCGGTCAGCGCCTGCTCCAGCGCGTGCCGCCAGCGCTCCGCGTGGCGGGCGGGCGCGGGCGTCGCCACCGGGAGGGTGACGGGGGTGTCGGCGGCCCAGGCCGGTTCCCAGCCGCTCGTGCCGTACGTGAGCAGGGGCACGCCCCGCAGGGCCGCGCACACCGTGCGCAGCAGGCGGTCCCGCACGCCCGGCTGGTCGGGCAGCGCCTCCAACGGGCCGAGCACCACGCCCCCGCCCGTCAGCCGGGCCTCCCGGGCGACGGCCCGGGCGAGCGCGGGCACGGCCCGTTCGTCGAGACCGAACGCCGCCGCGTCCAGGCAGAGCGCGGGCAGCCCGGCGGCCCGCAGCGCGGCGGAGGCGAGGCCGGCGGCGTCGCCGCCGCGCGCCCGGAGATGCACATGGCCCGTGCCGGTACGCAGCGCGGCGACCGCGCGGTCCCGCTCGGCCGGGTCGGCGGCCGGGTCCTCGGCGCCCCCGCCGAGCAGCTCGGCGAGGCGTGGGTCGGGCGTGTCGTCGCCGAGCAGATGCGCGGTGACCCGGTCGGGGACGGCGAGCACCCGTGAGAGCGGCGGACGTTCGGGCTCGGTGAGCTCGACGAGGCCGCCGGAGACCAGCGGCGCACCGGGGGACAGCCGGAAGCGCGCCGAGGGGATCCCGGTGCGGCCGACGAGTTCCAGCGCGAGCCCGACGGTGGGCCGACGGCGCGTCAGGTCGTCGTTGAGATAGCCGTAGAGGCGTTCGAAGCGGGCGTCCAGGTCCGGCGCCAGGGCGACCAGGAGCAGGTCCAGGTCCAGCGGAGCGAGCCCGAACCGGCCGGCCAGGACCGCGAGCGGCGAGCCGGGCGGCGGGTCGGCCGGGTCCAGGGCGGGCAGCTCGGGGTCGTAGGGAGGGTCGAGCACCCGGGCGACCGCCTCGGGCGTCAGGTACTGGCCGCGGTAAGGGTCGTCCGGGTCGGGGTCGACGGCCAGTCGCGCCGCGACCGCCCACCGGACCCGCTCCTCGACGAGCTGCAGCCGGGTCCACAGACAGCGGGCCGGCTCGTCCGTGCCGGGTGCCGGTGGCTCCAGGTGCGCGGACACCGGCACGGGGTCTGGTACGGGTCCGGGACCGGGTGCCGACGGCGGCTCGGGCTTCCGGGCCGCGGGCCCGGCCGGGGCGGTGCCGGTCACGGCTGACGTCCTCCTCGCCGGCGGCGGGCCGGTGCCGGGCGCCGCTCGCGGGGAGCGCCGAACCCCTCGCCCGGGGCGGGCTCCGCCAGCTCGGTGTACCGCAGCCGGTGCTGTTCGTCGCCGCCGCCGGTGCCGCCGTCGTTTCCGCCGGCGCCGTGGCTGCCGCCGGCGTCGTGGCCCGGCTCGGCGTCTCTCGCCTCCGGCCGTGTCCCGGCCCCGGGCGACGGCGGCCGCAGCCCGGGACCGGAGCGCAGGGCGAGGCCCTCGGTGACCGGCGGGGCGGCGTGCCGGGCGACGCCGGCGAGCGGGGCGAGGACCCGCAGCCCGATCGACGGCCGCAGTTCGCCGCCGAGCGCCGACCACACCTCGGAGGCCGCCGGGGCGTCCGCGCCGGTGCCTCCGACGTCGAGCGGGACCAGCAGGCCGAGTTCGGCGAGGGTCCCGCCGAGCAGCCGCGGCGGCACGGAGTCGTGGGCCACCAGGCAGGACAGCACCTCGGAGAGCAGCCGGTGCTCGTCCTGGGGGCGGCCCGCCCACGCGGTCACCAGATAGGTGAGTTCGAACCAGCGCGGCGGGGTGCGCCGCGCGACGACCAGGCCCTGCGCGTCGTACACCTCGCCGCTCCCGCTGCCGCGCCGCGTGGGGTCCTCGCGGACGTCGTACAGGAACACGCAGACCGTGGGCGCGCTGCGGCGCGCCGCCCAGTCGCGCGTCGGCGCGTCGAAGACGACCTCGACGCCCGACGTCTCGAGCCCGGACTCGGCGAGCAGCCGCCGCAGTCCCTCGTCGACCTCGTGGATCATCGGCGCGTCACCGTGTCCGGCGGCTGCACGGTGCCGCTCACCACCAGGAAGTCGGTCGTCACCGGCGAGAAGCCGGGACCGCTCGCGGTGATGATCCGGGGGCCGGTCTGGTCCTTCGTGAGGATGAGCAGCTGCCCGATGAACGTGCCGTCCCGGCGCGGCACGGTCGGCGCCGCCGCGGCCGTGATGCCGGGCTTCCAGGTGAACGTCACGGGCACGCCCGGCGGGAAGTCCTTGCCGCGCACCGAGGTGACGAAGCCGGGCTTGCCGATCGGCGGCACGGCGACGATCTTCGGCTGGAGGATCCGGACGCGCCGCTGGGCGGTGTTGTCGCGCGGGTCGGCGTCCGTGCCGCTCGTGGTGAGCCGGCCGGTGACGCGTCCGGTGAGCGCGCGGTCGGGCCGCAGGACGACCTGGACGACGGCGCGGGCGCCGGGCGCCAGGTCGGGCAGCGCGCAGGACCAGGAGGCGTCGCAGCCGGGCGGCGGCCCGTCGTGGGGGATGCCCGAGGGCAGGCCGACGCTCAGCCGCAGTCCGGTGGCGAGGGCGTCCCGGCCGTTGCGGACGGTGTACGTGACGACGACGCGGCCGCCGACGTAACCCGGCTCGGGCTGGGCGCTGACCCGCACACCGGGGCCCGCGAGCGGGGCGGGCGGCCGGGGCGGAGCGGTCGGCTTCGGGGTGGTGGGCGCGGGTGTCGGCGTGGAGGGTGCCGGGGTGGTCGGCGTCGGCGTCGGTTCGGGCGCCTCGCGCACGGGGACCACCGTCCGGCCGGTGTTGTCGCTCGGGTTGGGGTCGAGGACGGTGCCGGTCACGGTCCAGTCGACCGGCTGGTCGCCCGGGACGAGCCCGGTGAGGGTGACGGCGACCGGCACCGTGGTGCCCGGTGGCACGATGCCGAGGGCGCAGGTCAGCGCCGCCGGATCGCAGGTGGCGCCGGGCGCGGTGAGGGCGGTGACGGTCAGGCCCGTGGGTGGCGCGACGGTCAGCCGGGTGCCGGGCGAGGCCGCCGGGCCGCGGTTGACGACGTTCACCTGGACGGTCCCGGTCTCGCCCTCGGTCACCGGCGTCGTCGTCGCGGGTGCCTCGACCGCGAGGTCGACGGACTGCTGGACGGCGGGTTCCTTCTGGCGGCCGGGCAGGTCGGTGGTGATCGCGGTGAGTTCGCCGGTGGCGACGTCCACCCGCTTCAGCTTCTCCGGGCTGTTGGGTGCCCGATGCGGCCTGACGCTGACGAACAGGCTCTTGGCGTCGGACGTCCAGGCGGCGTCCCGGGGCTGGAACGGGCCCGGGTTCTCCGGCAGTTCACGCGTGCAGGCGCCCGGCACGTCACGCGCTGCCTGGGGCAGCAGCACCCGGCAGGTGTCGCCGGTGAGGGAGGTGAGGACGATGCCGTTGCGTTCGTCGAGGCGGCCGCCGCCGCTCTTCCGGTTGAGGGCGATGGTGGTGCCGTCCGGCGAGAACGCCGGGCTGTCGTCGATGACCTCACAGTCACCCGGGCAGATCGCGGCGCTCAGGTCGCGCTGCTGGTCGAGACGGTCCGCGCGCACGGTCCAGACGTGCTTGTTGCCGCCGTTGCCGTTGATCACCAGGTTGCGGGTGAAGGCCAGGGCGGTGCCGTCGGAGGACCAGGTCGGCTGGGCGTCACCACCTCGCGGCTCACCTGCCGGCGGGACGATCTCGCCGCGGATCGCGCCCGTGGTGACGTCCGCGATCAGGATGCGGCTGGGCCCGGCGGCCCCGCCGCCCCCGCCGGGCGAGGTGCGGGTGAAGGCCAGGAGCCGCCCGTCCGGCGAGAACGTCGGGTCGGTGTCCCGGTCACCGGGGCCGCGCCCGGCGAGCGGCAGCGGCGCCGCGTTCGCGCCGTCCGCGTCCACCCTCCAGATCCGCTCGATCCGCCCCTCGGGGGCGTCCTCGAAGCGGGTGACGACGATCCGCCGGCCGTCGGGGGTGTAGTTCTGCCGCTCGGTCCACGGATCGGAGCCGTCCGCCGGCTGGAACAGCGGGTCCTTGGCCGGATCGGTGTTGGTGTCCGCGGCCGGGTCCTCCTTGAGGATCGTCAGGCCGAGGTCGCGCGGATCGGCGCCGTCCGGCCGGGCGTCCTGCAGGGTGACCACGTGCGGCCCGGCCGCCGTGGTGCGCTCGACGACCGTGCCGCCGCCGGTCATCGGCCCGAGCCAGGTGACCTCGCTGACCTCCCGGTCCTCGCTCAGCTCCACCTTCGGAGTGGCCTCCGCGTGCGCGTCCACGCGGAAGACGTGGTTCCAGTCGCCCTCGCAGTCGCAGGTGCGGTCCGGGCTGAGGAACAGCAGACCGTCCCCGTCGGGCAGCCAGGCTGCCCCATGGGTGCGCCACCGCGCCGCCGCGCCCGACAGGAGCTGCCCCTTGTCGACCCCGTCGGTCCACTTCAGCCGGGGGCCGTCGGGGCCGGTCGCGGTGTACGCGACGACATCCCGGTTCTCCGCGTCGTCCACCGGGTTCCAGACCGGCTCGGAGGCGGTGCCGTCGGCGGGGTCGCTGACCAGCCTGGCGGCGCCGCCGTCCAGCGCGCGCACGTACACCTGCCGGCCGGCCACCGGGTCGGCGTCGCTCACGTACGCGAGGCGCCCGCCCTCCGGCGAGACCGTGGGGTGCACCTCGTTCGCCGGCGTCCGGGTCAGCCGGGTGAGCCCGGCGCCGTCCGTCCCGATGCGCCAGATGTCGCGCTGCCCGCCGTCGGGCCGGGCCGCGTCGAAGACGACCGCGCGGCCGTCCGGGGTCAGCCGGGGGTTCGCCGCGTCGAGACCGCGGGTCAGCCGGTGCACCGCGCCGTCGGCGGTCCGCAGATAGATCTGCGGGGTCCGCTCGTCGCGGCGGCTCGCGAACACCAACTGGTCGCCGAGCGCGGCGGGCTGCACGTCCTCATGGGTCGGGCCCGGTCCGAACAGGGGCGTGCTGGAGGTGCCCGTGGCGACCCGGCCGATGCTGCGGTGCCGGGTACCGGCGAAGGCGATCCGGCCCTCACCGGCCGCGGCCGCCCGAGGGCCCGCCTGGGCCTCGTCCGGGGCGGAGGCCGCTGTCACCGCGAGGAGAGGGACCAACAGCAGCAGCGGTGCCGCGACCCTTCCCCAGCGGTACCGCCGGCCACCGGAGCCACCCGTGCTCATCAGGGTCCACCTCACAGTCCGGTGCGTTTCCGTCCGCGTACGACGCGGCGTACGACTGACGTGAACCGCACGTACGACTCCACCTACGACTCGACGTACGACTCCACGTGCCACCAGGCCACCATGCCGGGCCGCGGGCCCCTCGGGCAGGGCCACGGGGCCGCACCCGAGGGAAGCGCGCCCTGCGCTTTCGGGCAGCCGGCCGCCCCGCGGCCGGCCTGGGTGTCGCTCAGATCAGGCCGTTGCGCAGGGCGAAGCCGACCGCGTGCGTGCGGTTGCGCAGCTGCAGCCGCGTGATCACCTCGTGCAGCACGTTCTTGACGGTCCGTTCGGAGTACGAGGTCTTCCGCGCGATCTCCGCGGTGTCCAGGCCCTCCGACACCAGCCGCAGCATGTCCGCCTCGCGCGCGGTGAGCGTGGAGAGCGACGAGGCGTGCGGGTCGAGCGCCGCGCGCTGCAGGCCGCCGACGTGGTGCATCAGGCGGGCGACGAGGTCACCCGGCAGCACCCCCTCGCCCTTCGCCATCGCGAGCACCAGCCGTAACAGCCGGTCCTGGTCCGCCTCGGCGCGCCGCAGCACCGCCGTGACCCCGCACTCGATGGCCCGCTGCAGGGCGTCACCGGACTCGAAGGTGCCGACCACCAGGCCGGTGGAGGTACGCGAGTCCTGCCGAAGCCGCCGCAGCAGCGCCACGGTCTCGTCGTCCACGGTGTCCACGGTCACCAGCGACACCCGCGCACCCTCCGCGTGCCCCTCGTCGACGAGTTCTATCTCGGGGCGCTGGCGCAGCTGATGGACCACCCCGACGTGCAGCACCGGATCGGCGGCGTACACCGCCACCGAGACCCGCCGCCCCGATCGGGGCGGCGGGACGGTGCCGGACGAGAAGGTGATGTCGTTCTGCTGACCCTGTGTCATGTGCTTTCCCTATTTCGTGAAGACGGGCGAGGGGGAGTGGAAGATGCGGAAAGGGGCAGGAGAGTTCCGGTGAGCCCGATCGGCTCACGCGGCCAACTGCCTGACGGGGCAGCACCGTTGCCCGGTGCCTTGCCCTCCGGTCCGTCGCGGCGTCCGCGGCGCCGCCGATAGCGTCGAGGGGTGACGTCCCCAGCAGCCTCTTCCAGCCCTGGCACGCCCGCGCTCGACATCCCGCGGGTGTCGGTGACGCCGGGCGGCACCGCGATCACCAGCCTGACCGTGCGCAACGACGGCGACATCGTCGAGGCGTACGGCCTGGAGGTGGTCGGCGACTGCGCCGCCTGGACGACGGTGGAACCCGAGCGGGTCTCCCTGTATCCGGGCACCTCCGAGACGGTGACGATCCGGCTCGCGCCGCCGCGCTCCTCGCAGGTACGGGCCGGCGACATGCCCCTCGCCGTACGCGTGCTGCCCACCGAGCACCCCGAGGCGGTGCGGGTCCCCGAGACCGTGGTCCGCATCGAGGAGTTCCGGGAACTGCGCACCGCCGTCGCCCCGCGACGCCGCCGCGGCTGGCTCCGCGGCCGCTACCGGCTCGCGGTGCGCAACGAGGGCAACGCGCCCGTACGGCTGGGCTTCGCGGCGGGACAGCCCGGCGAGGAGCTGAAGTTCGACTTCCGGCCCACCGCCCAGGCGCTCGAGCCCGGGGAGTCCGCCGAGGTGGGGCTGCGCGTCCGGACGGGCCGGCCGGTCTGGTTCGGAACGCCGGTCACATGGCCCTTCACCCTGGACGTGACCGAGGAGCGGGACGCCGAGGAGGCTGAGGACCCGAACCCGGTCCGGCCGCCGCTGGACGCGGAGTTCGTCCAGATCCCGATCTTCCCGAGGTGGCTGCTCGTGGTCCTGGCGGCGCTGCTCGCGCTGCTGATCGCCTGGTTCGCGCTGGTGCGCCCGGCGGTGCGCAGCACCGCCGAGGAGGCCGCTGACGAGCTCGTCCAGAAGCGGCCGGTCCCCAGTGCCGAGCCGAGCGCACCGCCCTCCGCGGGGACCGGCGACGGCAAGCAGCCCGGCGGCACCCGGAAGGGCACGGGCGGAAACGGTTCCGGCGAGGGCACGGGGCCCGGCGGCGGCTCGGGCGGCGGCGGGCAGCAGGGCTCGACCACGATCGACCTGGAGACCTCCGGCGGCCGGACCGAGACCGGTACCTACACCGTGCCGAAGGACAAGGCGTTCGACATCACGGACATCGTTGTCGCCAACTTCCAGGGCGACGAGGGCGTGATGACCATCGCCTTCGGCGACCGGAAGATCACGACGATCGCACTGGAGACCTTCCGCAACCAGGACTACCACTGGGTCACCCCCATCAGGATCGTCGAGAACCAGACCGTGACCATCCAGGTGACCTGCGCGACGCCGGGCACCCCCGCCACCGGGCGGCAGGCGCAGAAGTGCCACGAGGTCCTGAACGTGAGCGGAGTGCTCAGCGACCTCAGGTGAGCCGGTGGTACGGACCATCTTCGGTGACATCCGTGGGCGTGCAAGCCGCGCGGTGACGCGCTGTCCGGAAGGTGACACCCCAGGGTGACGAGAAGCTGTCCGATTTGCGGACATGCGTTCTCACGCGAAATGGGGCAAAGCGGCGGACTTCGGTCCGCCGTTTCGCGTCCGACCGGCGGGGCAGGAAGACCGGATCACCCCCACCGGCCCGTCAGGTCGGACCTGTCAGGCCCGCCAGGCCCGCCAGACCCGCAAGGCCCGCCTGACCTGCCAGGCCCGCCTGACCTGCCAGGCCCGCCAGGTCTGCCGGACCTGCCGCTCCCGTCAGGACACCGGCACCGGCAGCTGCTGCCCCGAACGCAGCACGACCCTGGCCGAGCCGAGGTCGACCGTGTTCGGCAGCATCGCCTGAGGCCGCAGCAGGTCCTTGAGCAGATACCTCATCAGCTCCTCGCCGGACATGGCCTTGAGCCGGGCGGCGAGCTCCGGATTGACCGGCTCCAGCCGCAGGATCTCCACGATCCCCCGCTCCACGAGGCCGGGCACGATGTCCGCGCCCATCAGCGTGTTGGACCGCAGCCGCTCCTCGTGGACCTGGGCGTGCGCCCCGTCCCCGTACGTCATGGTGCTGAACTCGTCCGCCAGCGCCTGCGTCATCACGAACGGGATCTGTCCACGACGCTCCGGGTCCGACTCGTTCTCCATCTCGTCCATCATCCGCGTGTGGTCCATCCTGTCGGCGGCGGCCGTCGCCCCGACGTCGAACTTCCGGACCGGCAGCGTGAACTCCGGCGAGAACTGGTCCTCCCGGGTGCCCAGCCGGCTCTGCGTCCGCGCCCGGTCGGAGGGCTGCGCCCGCACCGTCGGGTACTCGCGCTGGGCGAAGTCGCTGAGCATCAGCCAGCCCTGGGTCATCAGCGGGGAGCCGGCCAACGGGATCTCGATGCGGGCCGGCTCCGAGCCGCCGAACCGGGTCTCGCGGAACGGGCTGCCCGGGTACTCCAGGAAGAAGAAGACGAAGCCCTCGTTGGCCAGGACGTGCTTGTCGTACGCCTCCGAGTTGTTCGGCGCGTCGGGATTCGCCCGGAGCAGCTCGGTCTTGGACTTCATGTGCCCCTGGGCGAGCATCTGCTCGGCCCGCTCCCTGGCCGTGTAGTGGGCGAGCACGCTCTGCCGCAGCGCCGTCCCCAGCTTGGTCCGTACGTCGGTGACCCAGGCCTCGTCCTTCTTCGGGGCGACCTCCTTGTTCAAGCCGGCCAGGTTGAGCTCGGACAGCTCGCGGAAGTAGCTCGGCCCGCGCATCCTGAACGCGGCCGCGCTGTCGGCCCACTCCTCGCGCTGCCAGAGCATGCCCTGGTCCGTCATCGCGCGGAAGGGCTCCCGGGCGGCGTCCGGCAGGCTGTCGTCCCGGCTGATCTGGCCGCGCACGATCCGGAGTTCGTTCTCGACGGCGGTCAGGGCCGCGGTCAGGAACTCCGCGTTCGGGCCGCTCGCGTCCTCCACCTCCGGGGCGATCAGGTGCTGGAGCTGCGTCAGCGCCATCAGGCAGTGCATCGCGTCCCGGTTGGGATCCTCGTCGTACGCCTTGATGCCGTCGCGCACCCGGGTCACGAGCGGGCCGCTCGCGGTCGGCTGGGATCGGTTCAGCGACGCCTTGACCCGCCCGAACAGGCCTCCGCCACGCGTCGGCTCGGCCAGGGCCGGCAGTGAGGTGCCCAGCTCCTCCGGACCCTTGCGCTGGACGACGCCTCCGGTCCCGGGCGCCGGCCCGGTCCCGGCCGGGGAGCCGTGATCGTGCTCGTCCGTGGCGTGCCGGCCGGCCGGTCCGGACATCACCCGCCGCGCGTTCGCCTCGGCCGCCCGCTCGAACCTGTCGCCGGGGTCGCTGACCCGCAGCCCGTGGCCCGTGTCCGTCCCCGCCACCGGTCCCTGCCGTTGCTGGATCACATGCGTCAGCTCATGGGCGAGGGTGTGCTTGTCCTTCCCGCCGTCGGTGAGCACCACGTGGTTCCCCGAGGTGTACGCGCGGGCGCCCAGCTCGTCGGCGGAGCGCTGGGCGACCGGGTCGGTGTGCACCCGTACGTCGCCGAAGTCGGCTCCGAGCCGGTCCTCCATCTCCGTGCGCACGGACGCGTCGAGCGGCCGTCCCGGCGACCGGAGCACCTGGTGCGCCGCGGAACGCCGCACCGGTGCCGCCTCGTCCTGAGCCTCACCCGGGGACGCGGCGGCGCGGCCGGCGGCGAGCATGCGGGTCACCGCCGCGTTGCCGACGGCCCGCTGGAGCGCCGGAAGAGTGCCCGCCGCCGGGTTCGTGACGGGAGGCGCGGCAGCGGGCCGCTCCTCGGTCCGGCCGGGCTGCCGGGACCGGGCCGGGCCGTCCTTGACGGCATCGGCCGAGGCCTTGCGGTGAGCGGGGCTGCGCATGGGTCTGCCTCCCGGGAGACGCGGTGGGACGCCCTCCTGCCTACCAGCGGCCCGACCTCCCGGCCATGCCCGTTCGGGCAGAGCCGGGGGAAGACGGAGGAGGCCGTCGGTCAGGCGCCGCCGGAACCGCTGCCGGATCCGCCGCCGGCGCCGCCGCGGGCCCGGCTGGCCGGATTGCCCTGGCCCCGGTCGTGCTGATACGCCTCCTCGGCCCACCGGGCGAGTCCGTCCAGCTCCGCCTTCAACTCGTCCCACGTCTTCTTGTTGGAGCCCATCGTGCGGATCTCGAACGGCACCATCGTCGAGCCCGCCTCCTTGTGCGGGGCGATCTGGTTCATGCCGCCGAACACACTCTGCTGGTCCACCTGGGTGTCCCCGTGGATCGCCGACCGGGCGAAGTCGATGAGCGACACCGGGTCCCCGTCGATCTGCCGGGTCGCCTGTTCCCGGAACTCGAGTTCGCGGTCACCCTGCCCCGGTTTCTCCTGGTACGTGGCCAGGAGGTCCACGACCTCCTCGGCCGTGC
Source organism: Streptomyces sp. NPDC053493 (assembly GCF_044544825.1). Lineage (NCBI taxonomy): Bacteria > Bacillati > Actinomycetota > Actinomycetes > Kitasatosporales > Streptomycetaceae > Streptomyces > Streptomyces sp. NPDC053493. Next base: position 219,325 of record NZ_JBITXS010000011.1, on the reverse strand, counting down.
CCGTCAGGAAGTGGCGGAACTCCTCGGCGAGCAGGGCGCGCACGTCCGAGAGCCGGGACCGGGAGAGGACGGCGGTCAGGTTCTTGATCTGGCCCGAGTCCTCGGCCTCCGCGAGGTAGTCGGCCACCGCCGCGATCTGCATGAAGAACAGCTGGGCGTAACCGTTGAGTTCGTCCGTCTCCACCTCACGCTTGCGCTTCTTCGAGGCGTACTGCTCCTTGTTCTCCTCGTACAGCTTCACGATGTCGTCGGCGAAGTGCTCCGCCTGGGAGAGCCGGAACCGAGCCCGGCGGCTCGGCGCCCCCGGCACGTCGGGCGCGGCCTGACGCAGGTGGCCGAAGAACAGCGGCATGCCCCGCAGCGGGACACCGACCGAGTAGTGCACGAACAGTCCGTCCCCGTTGCCGGGCGAGCCCGCCTCCTCGGGATAGCCCACGCCCGGCGCGACCCGGGCGTCCGCTCCTGCCGGAAGGATCTGCAGGTCCAGCGGCATGCCCGCCAGCGGTGTCCGGTCCGTGGCGGCGTAGAACCCCTCACGGACCCGCCGGATCTCGTCGACCAGCCGGACCAGCCGCTCCCGGCCGGACTCGCTCTGCGGGCCGACCACCTTCACCGCCCCGGTCACGAACTCGATGTTCGAGTACGTGCCCTTCCTGCCCGCCCCCAGGAGCCGCTTGTCGGAGACGACCTTGAAGTCCTCCTTCGTGCTCCGGGCCAGGTCGGTGTCACCCGGGTAGTTGTGCCCTGCCGAATCCTGCACGGGCAGGCTGACCTCGGTCTCGAAGCCCAGCATGCGCTGGACGGGCGCGCCGTCGCCCGCCCGACCGGGCCGCCCCGGTTCCGCGGCCGTGGGCTCCCGCCGCTCCGCGGCCCGTGGGACCGGCGGGCCGGACATCACCCGCCGCGCGTTCGCCTCCGCCGCCCGTTCGAAGGCGTCCGACGGGTCGGAGAGTGCGAGCCCGGACCCGTTGTCCGTGGCGGAGACGGGCCCGCTGCGCTGCTGGACGACATGCGTCAACTCGTGCGCCAGGGTGTGCTTGTCGGCGCCGCCGGAACCGATGACCACATCGCTGCCGGAGGTGTAGGCCCGGGCCCCGATCTCGGCCGCGGACCGCTGGGCCGTCGCTCCCGTGTGCACGCGTACGTCGGAGAAGTCCGCGCCGAGCCGGTCCTCCATCTCCCGCCGCAGCGGCTCGGCGAGCGGCCGCCCGGGCCGCCGGAGCACCTCGGGGACGAGGGAACGGGACACGGAGTCCTGGCCGTGCCCCGGGGTCTGGCCGTGGCCGCGGCCCGCGTCGTGCGGGTGCCGCTCGCGCTGCACCGCCCGTGCCACGGCCGCGTTCCCGATGGCCGCCTGCAGCGCACCGGCCTGGCCGAGGGACACGACACCCGGCCCTGGCACGGCAGACCCGACCGCCCTGTCCGCCTGGCCCTGAGCCCGGGCCCGGCCCGCCCGTTCGTCCCCGGCCGCCCGTTCGCCGGGCGCCCCGCCCCGACCCCTGGCTTTCGCGTGCACCAGACCTCCTCCGGACCGACCTCGCCGCCACTCGCCCTGATGCCTACCTCGGCCCCGGTGGCCGCACACAGGTACCCGAGGGCAGTCCCGGGTCCACCGGCGCTGCCCGCGGCGCCGGACCGAGGACCGCCTCGTCGTCCGGCCGCCGCGCCCGGGGTCCGGCGATCACCCTCGGTTACTATGCTCACTCCATGCTGGAAGCCGGCAGCAAGGGGCGCGGCGCCGTCGACGGTCTGCCGGGGAAGCGGGTGACCGGTCCGTCGGCCGAAGGTCCCCGGCTTCTCCCGGCACATCGACCTGTGGTCCCGGCCTCCACGCTCCGGCGACGTCGTCCCTGGATTTTTGAGGCTGAAGAGATGGGTGACCCGGGAAAGTGTTGCAAGAGGTCGTAGCGACCCGCTATGTCACGCCCTTGCGTGAAGGCGGCTCGCTCCCCGGGATCGTCGAGGCCGACGATCTCGGCACGTACGTCATGAAGTTCACCGGCGCCGGACAGGGGCGCAAGACGCTGGTCGCCGAGGTGGTGTGCGGGCAGCTCGCGCGGCGGCTCGGGCTGCGGGTGCCGGAACTGGTGACCATTCAACTCGATCCGGTGATCGGGCTGTCCGAGCCCGACCAGGAGGTGCAGGAGCTGCTCAAGGCGAGCGGCGGGCTGAACCTCGGGATGGACTTCCTGCCCGGCTCGCTCGGCTTCGACCCGCTCGCCTACGAGGTCGACCCGAAGGAGGCCGGCCGGGTCGTCTGGTTCGACGCGCTGATCAACAACGTCGACCGGTCCTGGCGCAACCCCAACATGCTGGTGTGGCACGGCGACCTGTGGCTGATCGACCACGGCGCCACCATGATCTGGCACCACAACTGGCCCGGCGCCCAGGCGTCCGCCGCCAAGCCGTACGACGCCTCCGACCACGCCCTGGCCCCGTTCTCGCCGGACGTCGCCGCCGCGGCCGCCGAGCTCGCGCCGCTCGTGACCCGGGAACTGCTGACCGAGGTCGCCGCCGAGGTGCCCGACGAGTGGCTGGTCGACGAGCCCGGCTTCGCGAGCACCGACGAGCTGCGCGCGGCCTACGTCGAGGCGCTGCTGCCGCGTGCCGCGGGCATCCACGAGCGGATCACCCTCGGCCCGCGTACCGAGCGACGTCCCCAGCAGCCCCCGGGCTGGCTCGCCGAACGCCTCGCACCCCGCCCGCACGCCGCCGAGCAGCGCACCACGCAGAAGGACAGCACCACGTGACCGACCGCGATGTCTTCGAGTACGCGCTGCTGCGCGTCGTGCCCCGGGTCGAGCGCGGCGAGTGCTTCAACGCCGGCGTGGTCGTCTACTGCCGCGCCCGCTCCTTCGTGGCCGCCCGCACCCACCTGGACGAGGCCAAGCTGGCCGCGCTCGACCCGGCCGCCGACGTCCGTGGCGTACGGGCCGCGCTGCACGCGGTCGAGGGAGTCTGCACCGGCGGCGAGGCGGCCGGCCAGGCGGCCCGCGACGACGCCGGACGGCGCTTCCGCTGGCTGATCGCGCCCCGCTCGACGGTGGTGCAGCCGGGCCCGGTGCACACCGGTCTGACCGCCGATCCCGAGGCCGAGGTGGAACGTCTGCTCGACCTCCTCGTGCGCTGATCCGCGCCGATCGGGCCTCCTGCGCGAGACGGAGTGATCCGGTGCACCCGGTGGGCCGTTGACACCGGGTGCCAGGGCTTCTAGCGTCTCGTCCTGCGGGCGATACTAAGCGGTCGCTCACCTCCGGGAGAGCGAGTGGGCCGCCGGGTAGGGACCGCATCCAGGGACGATCCAAGGGCGAGGAGAACAAGCATGTCCACCACCGAGCAGCGGGTAGCCGTCGTCACGGGCGCCGCGCGGGGCATCGGAGCCGCCACCGCGATCCGGCTCGCGGCCGAGGGCCGCGCCGTCGCCGTACTCGACCTCGACGAGGCGGCCTGCAAGGACACCGTCGAGAAGATCACCGCCGCCGGCGGCCGCGCGATCGCCGTCGGCTGCGACGTCTCCGACAGCGCCCAGGTGGAGGCCGCGGTCGCCCGCGTCGCCGCCGAGCTCGGCGCGCCGACGATCCTCGTCAACAACGCCGGCGTGCTCCGCGACAACCTGCTCTTCAAGATGTCCGAGTCCGACTGGGACACCGTGATGAACGTGCACCTCAAGGGCGCGTTCCTGATGGCCAAGGCCTGCCAGAAGCACATGGTCGACGCGGGCTTCGGCCGGATCGTCTCGCTCTCGTCCTCCTCCGCGCTCGGCAACCGGGGCCAGGCCAACTACTCCGCCGTCAAGGCCGGCCTCCAGGGCTTCACCAAGACCCTGGCCAAGGAGCTCGGAAAGTTCGGCATCACCGCCAACGCCGTCGCCCCCGGCTTCATCGTCACCGACATGACCGCGCAGACCGCCGAGCGGGTCGGCATGGGCTTCGAGGAGTTCCAGACCGCCGCCGCCTCCATGATCCCGGTCCAGCGCGTCGGCCGGCCCGAGGACATCGCCAACGCCATCGCCTTCTTCACGGGCGACGAGGCCGGCTTCGTCTCCGGTCAGGTGCTGTACGTGGCCGGCGGCCCGCTCAACTGACCTCGGCCACGGACGGATCAGGGAAGAGGAGTACGCGCATGAGCGCGAAGGAACTGCCCGAGCTCTCGGGCAAGGTCGCCCTCGTCACCGGCGCCAGCCGGGGCATCGGCTACGGCGTCGCCGAGGCCCTCGTCGCCCGCGGCGACCGGGTCTGCATCACCGGGCGCGGCGAGGAGGCCCTCAAGGAGGCCGTGGAGCGGCTCGGCGCCGACCGGGTCATCGCGGTGCCCGGCAAGGCGCACGACGAGGCCCACCAGGCCACCGCGGTCGAGGCCACCATGGAGGCCTTCGGCCGGGTCGACTACCTGGTCAACAACGCGGGCACCAACCCGGTCTTCGGCCCGATCGCCGAACTCGACCTCAACGTCGCCCGCAAGGTCTTCGAGACCAATGTCGTCTCGGCCCTCGGCTTCGCCCAGCAGACCTACCGGGCGTGGCAGAAGGAGCACGGCGGGGCGATCGTGAACATCGCCTCGGTCGCCGGACTCTCCCCGTCGCCGTTCATCGGCGCGTACGGAATGAGCAAGGCGGCCATGATCAATCTGACCCTTCAGCTGGCGCACGAATTCGCGCCGACGGTCCGGGTCAACGCCATCGCCCCGGCCGTCGTGAAGACGAAGTTCGCCGCGGCCCTCTACGAGGGCCGGGAGGCCGAGGCGGCCGCGCCCTACCCGCTCGGCCGGCTCGGCGAGCCGGCCGACATCGGCGGCGCCGCGGCCTTCCTCACCTCGTCCCAGTCGGACTGGATCACCGGCCAGACCCTGGTCGTCGACGGCGGTATTTTCCTGAACGCCGGTGTCGGGTGACCGATATCCGGACACTCGGCTGAATTCCTGACCGGTTTGGCCCCGGTTATACGCGGAATGCCTTGAGTGCCCCGTCAGGGGGGACGATTGACCTGGCGGGGCGCTGCGGTATCGTCGGCCGACCCCAGGCCGAACGAGGAGCGTGCACGTGTTCAACCGGACCAGTCTGCAGGCCGCTGCAGCCCTTGCGTCCATATCCCTCCTGTCCGGATGCAGTGTGTTTTCGGACGGTGAATCCGCAGCTGAACAGAGAATCGTCGTGGGGACGACGAGTGCTCCCTCGACGCTCGATCCGGCGGCCGCCTGGGACAATTCCTGGGAGCTTTTCCGGAATGTCTTCCAGACCCTCGTGAGTTTCCCGACCGGAACCACGAGCCCGCAGCCCGACGCCGCCGACTGCGCCTTCAAGCAGGGCTCCTCCAGCCGGGTCTTCGAGTGCCAGATCCACGACGGCCTCACCTTCTCCAACGGCCACAAGCTGGACGCCGAGGCCGTCAAGTACTCGATCGAGCGGATCCGCACCATCGACGTCGAGGGCGGCCCCAACGGCATGCTGGGCTCGCTCGACAAGATCGAGGTCGTCGACCCGCAGACGGTCGTCTTCCGGCTCAACAAGCCGGACGCGACCTTCCCCTTCGTCCTCGCGACCCCGGCCATGTCCCTCGTCGACCCGGCCGAGTACCCGGCGGACAAGCTCCGCGAGGACGGCAAGCTGGTCGGCTCCGGCCCGTACGTCCTCGACTCCTACGCCGAGGGCGACAAGGCCGAGCTCACCCGCAACCCCAGCTACAAGGGCTTCGCCGACCGCAAGAACGGCGGCGTGACCATCCGGTACTTCAAGGAGTCCGAGCCGATGGTCGCCGCGCTGAAGAAGAAGGAGATCGACGCCACCTACCGCGGTCTGACCGCGCCCGAGGTCGTCGAGCTCCAGTCCGACAAGCCGGAGAACAAGGGCCTCCAGCTCGTCGAGTCCACCGGCGCCGACATCCGCTACCTCGTCTTCAACAGCAAGGACGACTCCGTCGCCAAGCCGGCCGTCCGCAGGGCCATCGCCCAGCTCGTCGACCGCGACGAACTGGTCAGCAAGGTCTACCAGGGCACCGCCGAGCCGCTGTACTCCATGGTGCCCAAGGGCATCGCGGGCCACACCACCAAGTTCTACGACCGCTTCGGCTCGCCCGACGCCAAGAAGGCCAAGCAGATCCTGCGCGCCGCCGGCATCACCGAGGCCGTCAAGCTGGACTTCTGGTACACCACCGACCGCTACGGCTCCGCCACCGCGTCCGAGTTCGCCGAACTCAAGCGGCAGCTGGAGGAGTCCGGGCTGTTCGAGGTGACCCTGCACGGCAAGCCGTGGAAGGAGTTCCAGGCGGGCTACCAGAAGGGCCAGTACCCGGTCTTCGGCCGCGGCTGGTTCCCCGACTTCCCGGACCCGGACAACTTCATCGCCCCGTTCGTGGGCAAGGAGAACGTCCTCGGCACGCCCTACGTCAGCCCCCGGATCACCGGCGAGCTCCTTCCGAAGTCCCGGCGCGAGAGCGACCGCGCGGCCGTCACGGACGAGTTCACCGAGGCCCAGGAGATCATGGTGCAGGACGTCCGCCTGCTGCCGCTGTGGCAGGGCAAGCTCTACATCGCCGCGAGCGAGGACATCGCCGGCGGCGAGCGGGCGCTCGACCCGCAGACCGTCATGCAGATGTGGGAGCTCAGCCGCCGCACCAGCTGGTAGCCGCACCCGCCGGCAGCCGCACCGGCTGCCGGCCGCGCCCGCCTCGACGCCGCCGTCCGGACAGTGACCCGGGCGGCGGCGTCGTTGTCAGTGGGCACCGGTAGGTTCTCGTTCGGAGTACATAGAACGCCCACCGGAGGTTGTTGACGTGACCGACACCGACATGCTGCCCGAGTCCTGGCGCGGCGTCCTCGGCGAGGAGCTGCAGAAGCCCTACTTCAAGCAGCTCACCGAGTTCGTCGAGGAGGAGCGGGCCAAGGGGCCGGTCTACCCGCCGCGCGAGGAGGTCTTCGCCGCCCTCGCCGCCACGCCCTTCGACCGGGTGAAGGTCCTGGTCCTCGGCCAGGACCCGTACCACGGCGAGGGCCAGGGCCACGGCCTGTGCTTCTCCGTCCGGCCCGGCGTGAAGACCCCGCCGTCCCTGCGCAACATCTACAAGGAGATGCAGGCCGAGCTCGGGCACCCGATCCCGGACAACGGCTATCTGATGCCGTGGGCCGAGCAGGGCGTCCTGCTGCTCAACGCGGTGCTCACGGTGCGGGCCGGCGAGGCGAACTCGCACAAGGGCAAGGGCTGGGAGAAGTTCACCGACGCGGTGATCAAGGCCGTCGCCTCCCGTCCCGACCCGGCCGTCTTCGTGCTGTGGGGCAACTACGCGCAGAAGAAGCTGCCGCTCATCGACGAGTCCCGGCACGTGGTGGTGAAGGGTGCCCACCCCTCGCCGCTGTCGGCGAAGAAGTTCTTCGGCTCCCACCCCTTCACCCAGATCGACAAGGCCGTCGCCGCCCAGGGCCACGAGCCGATCGACTGGCGCATCCCCGACCTCGGCTGAGCCTCGCCCGGATCCGGCGCGGCGCCGGTTAGCGTCGGATCCGGCACTTCCGTACGCGGTGGGAGGGCCGGAGCGACAGCGTGGAGGCCGTAGTGACCGGGCAGCAGGTGTCGGACGACGCCGTCATGACCAGGATCGGGCAGGCGATGATGCTGCTCCACGGCGGCGACCGTGAGGAGGCCCGCAACCGCTTCGGCGCGATCTGGGAACAGCTCGGGCCGGACGGCGACCCGCTGCACCGCTGCACCCTCGCCCACTACATGGCGGACGCCCAGGACGATCCCGACACGGAGCTGGCCTGGGACCTGCGGGCCCTGACGGCCGCCGGCGAACTCGACGACGACCGGCTCGCCCGCCACGACTCGACCGCGGCCCTGCGCGCCCTGTATCCCTCGCTGCACCTCAACCTGGCCGCCGACTACGTGAAGCTGGCCCGCCCCGACGCGGCCCGCGTCCACCTGGACCGGGCCCGCACCGCCTCCGAGGTCCTGGACGACGACGGCTACGGCAACGGGGTGCGGGCCGCGATCGAGCGTCTGGAGCTACGGCTCCGGGGTCAGCGCCCGTAGGCCGGCGGACCGTAGCCGCTGCGGCAGAGCCGGGCCTGGGGACTGTCCGGGCTCCACCCTCCGTAGGACTGGCCCAGGGCGCACACCTCGGCCCGGGTGCGGGGCATCTCGGGGACGCCGGGCGGTACGGCCGGCCGTCGCCGCTGCTGTTGCTGCTTCTTCGGTACGGACGAGGGCCGCGGTTTCTCGGTGCGGTGCGGGCGCACCGGGCCGGACCGGGCGGTCTCGTGCCGCGCGACGGACGAGCGGGGCTCGGGCGTCGCGGGGCCCGGCATCGCCGCCTCCAGGGCCTCGCGGGCCGGGCCCTCAACGATCTGGGGCGCCACGTCCTGGCCGGCGGGTCCGGCCGCCGGGCCGCTGGTGACGGGCGCGGGAGCCGCGGGCGGCGCCTCGACGGCGACACAGCCCGCGAGGGCCGCCATCGCCACGCCGGCGAGCAGCGTCACTGTGGTTCTGGTTCCATGCACCCGCGCAACTCTGCTGGTCGCAGGGCCTCGAGCGCGCCCCTACTCGCGGGGAATGCCCCGCACGAGTGATCATGACGGCGCGGGCTGACCCGGACCGGCGAGGAGCACCCGGCCCGGGCCCGGGCGCCCGGCCTCGGACCCGGCCTGGGCCCGGACCGGGCCCGAGTCTGCTGAGCCCGGGCCCGGGCCCCGGCTCAGTCGCCGGTGGCGCCGTCGATGCGTTCGCGGATGAGGTCGGCGTGGCCGTTGTGGCGCGCGTACTCCTCGATCATGTGGAGGTAGATCCACCGCAGGTTGAACGTCTCGCCCGAGCGGTGCTTGCCGGCGCCCAGCTCGTCGAGCCCGCGCCCGGCGGCGGCCTCCCTGGCCCGGGCGATCTCGCCCTGCCAGGTGGCGTAGGCCTCCTCCCAGGTGTCCTCGTCGGAAACCTGGATGTCCCGGTCCCGGTTCTCCTCGGTGGAGTAGATCCACGGCGCGTCCTCGCCCGCGAGGACCCTCCGGAACCAGCCGCGCTCGACCTCGGCCATGTGCCGGACGAGGCCGAGCAGGTTGAGGTCGGACGGCGGGGCGGAGGCCGTGCGCAGCTGGGCGTCGTCGAGCCCCGCGCACTTCGTCGCCAGGGTGGCCCGGTGGTAGTCGAGCCACTCCTCCAGGGCCGCGCGCTCGCCGGTGAGGGTGCCGGGTTCGACCCGCGGGGTGCTTTCGATGCGTTCGGCAGTCATGACCGGCATCCTCGCCGAAGATCCCGTCCGCTGCCAGGGGACGGGTGTCCGGTCAGCCTCCCAGCATCCCGCGCAGCAACTCGTCGAAGCCGGTGCGCAGTTCCGCCCGGCTCGGGACGGCGGCGTGGAAGGAGCCGGCCGCGCAGGAGAACATCAGGCCCTCGCACCAGGCGATGAGGGAGAGCGCGTGCCGCCGCGGCGCCGGTGAGCCGGCGGCGCTCATCATCGCGATCAGCGGGCCGTGGAAGACGGCTCCGGAGGTGTCGAAGAAGGTGCGCAGTTCGGGGCGGCGGGTGGCCTCGAGGGCGAGTTCGTAGCGGGAGACGAGCAGCGCCCGGTGGTCCGTCAGATAGCGGTGCAGGGCCAGCGCGAGCGCGTCGGTCAGGGCCTCGGGCCCGGCGTCGGCCGCGGGCAGTTCGTGCGGGGTGAGCACCGCCGCCTCGCGCTGGACCTGGCGCCGGACGGCGGTCTCCAGGAGCGCCTGACGGGTGCGGGCGTGGTTGGAGGTGGAGCCCTGGGGGAGCCCGGCCCGTTCGTCGACGGCCCGGTGGGTGAGGCCGCGCATCCCGCGTTCCACGAGCAGGTCGAGGGCGGCGTCACCGATGCGCTCGGCGCGGCTGGGAGAGACGTCGGGGGCCGGGGCGTCGGGGGCCGGTGCTGCGGTCATGAGGACAACCTACCGAGCCGCGACTACCACCGGCACTACGGCTGTAGTACGGTCGGGGGGTCGGGCTACTACACCTGTAGTTCGGCTCTCGCGATGCCCCGAGGGGGAGCCATGGAACAGCACCGCGCCGTCGTCGTCGGAGCCGGCATCGGCGGCCTCACCGCCGCCGTCGCCCTGTCCCGGCAGGGCTGGGACGTCACCGTCCTCGAACGCGCCGCCGGCCTCGCGCCCGTCGGCGCCGGGATCGCCCTCGCGCCCAACGCCCTGCGCGCCCTGGACCGGATCGGCCTCGGCGAGCCCGTCCGCGAACTCGCCGCCTGGCAGGGCGACGGCGGCATGCGCCGCCCGGACGGCCGCTGGCTCGCCCGTACCGACGCCCAGGCCGCCGCCGCCCGCTTCGGCGGGCCCCTCGTCCTGCTCCACCGCGCCACCCTCGTCGACCTGCTCACCTCCGCCCTGCCGGACGGCGCCGTCCGCACCGCCGCACCCGCCGCACTCACGGACCCCGGCGACGCCCGCCGCCCCGCCCGGCTGATCACCCCGGACGGCGAGACCGAGGCCGAACTCCTCGTCGCCGCCGACGGCATCCGCTCCGCCGCCCGCGCCGCCCTCTTCCCCGGCCATCCCGGCCCCCGCTACTCCGGCTTCACCACCTGGCGCACCGTCATCCCCGCGCCCGAGGCGCCCTTCGCCCCGCACGAGACCTGGGGTCCCGCCCGCCTCTGGGGCAGCCAGCCCCTCAAGGACGGCCGGGTCTACGCGTACGCCATGGCCGCCGCGCCCGCCGGAGCCCGCGCCCCGCACGGCGAGAAGGCCGAGCTCCTGCGTCTGTTCGGCGACTGGCACCACCCGGTGCCCGCGATCCTCGACGCCGCCGAGGAGACCACGATCCTGCGCCACGACGTCCACCACCTGATCGACCCGCTGCCCGCCTTCCACGTCGGCCGCACCGCCCTCCTCGGCGACGCCGCCCACGCCATGCAGCCCACCCTCGGCCAGGGCGGCAACCAGGCCATCGAGGACGCGATCGTCCTCGCCCACCACGCCGGCGGCCCCGCCGGCCCCGGCGGCTCCGGCGGCCCGGCCGTGCCGGCCGCGCTCGCCGCCTACACGGCCGACCGGCTGCCGCGCACCACGGCCCTCGTCCGCAAGGCCGCCCGCACCGGCCGCCTCGCCCTGCTCTCCGCCCGCCCCGCGGTCGCCCTGCGGGACGCCGCCGTCACCGCCGTCTCCCGCTTCGGCCCCGGCCTCGTCCTGCGCGGCTTCGACGGCATCGCCGACTGGAGGCCGCCGGTCGACGACGGTGCGCCCCGCGTAAGCTGACCGGCGCGAACGCCCGTACGGCGCCCAGTGCCACGCGGGCACCACGAGCGCACCACGAGCACAGGAGGAGACCGTGAAGGTCGGCTGCATCGGACTCGGCGACATCGCGCGCAAGGCGTACCTGCCCGTGCTGTCCACCCTTCCCGGAGTCGAACTCCACCTGCAGACCCGCACGCCCGCCACCCTCGAGCTGGTCGGCGACAGCCTCCACCTGTCCGCCCGCCAGCGGCACCACGACCTCGACTCGCTGCTCTCCGCCGGGCTCGACGCCGCCTTCGTGCACGCACCGACCTCCGCACACGCCGAGATCACCACCCGGCTCCTGGAGGCCGGCGTGCCCACGTACGTCGACAAGCCGCTCGCGTACGAGTACGCCGACTCCGAGCGTCTCGTGGAACTCGCCGAGCGGCGCGGCGTCGGCCTCACCGTCGGCTTCAACCGGCGGCTGGCCCCCGGCTACGCCCAGTGCCTGGACCACCCGCGCGAACTGATCCTCCTGCAGAAGAACCGGATCGGACTTCCGGAGGACCCGCGCACCCTCGTCCTCGACGACTTCATCCACGTCGTCGACACCCTGCGCTTCCTGCTCCCCGGCGAGGTCGAGCACACCGACGTACGGGCCAGGATCCGCGACGGCCTGATGCACCACGTGGTGCTCCAGCTGTCCGGCGACGGCTTCACCGCGATCGGCATGATGAACCGTCTGAACGGCTCCACCGAGGAGATCCTGGAGGTCTCCGGTCAGGACACCAAGCGCCAGGTCGTCAACCTCGCCGACGTCATCGACCACAAGGGCCAGCCGAGCATCCGCCGGCGTGGCGACTGGGTGCCGGTGGCCCGCCAGCGCGGCATCGAGCAGGCGGTCCTGGCCTTCCTCCAGGCCGTACGCGAAGGACGGGAGCTCAGCGCCCGGGACGCGCTGCTGACCCACGAGCTGTGCGAGCGCGTGGTGCGCGAGGCCCTCGCCCAGGCCTCCTGAACCGCGGGCCGGCGGCCCGCGGGCTTCCGAACCGCCGGCTTCCGAACTGCGGGCTCAGAGCCGCGGGCGTCCGAACCGCGGGCTCAGGGCCGCGGGCTGCGCGGGCCTTCGAACCGCTGCCCGCCGAACCGGCCCGCCCCGGCCGCCGCCGCCGTCAGCGCGACCACGGCGACCGCCCCGTACACCGGCCAGTCGCCGACGCCGGCGTACACCGTCGTGCCGTGCGACAGCGGCAGCTCGTAGACGGCGGCGGCGCCGCTGCCCGTGCCGATCACCGGTCCGACCCGCCGCCCGTCGGGCGCGTAGGCGGCGCTGATCCCGGTCAGCGTCGCGTGCACCATCGGCCGCCCGGTCTCCGCCGCCCGCAGCGCGCCGAGCGAGGCGTGCTGCGCCGGCGCCCAGCTGTCCTGGAAGGTCGACGTCGAGGACTGGGCGACGAGGACGTCGGCCCCGCCGCGCACCAGCGCGCGGCTCATGTCCGGAAAGGCCGTCTCGAAACAGACGAGCGGCCCGATCCGCGGCCGGGCGAGGTCCGCGAGTGCGGCGCCGGGCCCGTCCCGGCGGGCGGCTGCGTCCCGGCGGGCCGCCTCGGACGGCGCCGCGTCGCGGCCCGCCGCAGCGGCGACCGGGCCGTCGGACAGGGACATCACCACCGGCGCCGTGCCCCGCCGGCGGTCCTCGCCCGCCGCCTTGCCGACCGAGGTCGCCCAGCCGAGCACGGCCCGCGCCGGCACGTACTCACCGAACGGGACGAGCCGCATCTTGTCGTAGCGCTCGCCCGTCGGGCCCTGGCGGCCGACGAGGATCGCGCTCTTGTAGATGCCGGCCCGGTCCGAGCGGCGGGCGTCCACGTTCACCAGGACCGGGGCGTCGACGGCCCGGGCGAGCACGGTCAGCCGGGCCGCCAGGTCGGGCCGGGCGCCCAGGTCCGCGCCCACGCTGCTCTCGCCCCACACCACCAGGTCGAGCCGCTGCCCCACGAGCGTGCGGGTCAGTTCCTCCGCGCGGGCGAACCGCCGGTCCGCGCCGCCCGGCCCGTCGAGCACGCCGGGCTGGACCACCGCGATCCGTACCGTGCCCGAGGCGTCCGCCGGACCCGCGCCCCACCAGGCCAGGCCCGCGACCACCGCGCCACCGGTCAGGCCCGCGACGGCGGTACGGCGCGCCGGCGGAACCGCGAGCAGCAGCGCGACGGCCGTGTTCACCGCCACCACCAGCAGGCTCACCAGCCAGACCCCGCCGACCGACGCAAGCCGCAGCGCGGGCGGCACCTGCCACTGGCTCGCCCCGAGCAGGCCCCACGGGCCGCCCAGGCCCTGCCAGGAGCGGACGAGTTCGACGAGCAGCCAGCCCGAGGGCACGACCAGCAGCGCGGCGGCCGCCCGGCGCGCGGACGGCGTGCCGCCGAGCAGCGACCACACCAGCCGGCCCCACGGCAGCCACAGCAGACCGAGCAGCGCGGCCAGGACCAGCAGGAAGACGTGCAGGCTCGGCAGCAGCCAGTGGTGCACGGCCAGCATGAAGCCGGCGCCGCCGAGCCAGCCGTCCAGGCCGGCCCGGCGCGCGTCCGGCGCCGTGCGGATCAGCAGCAGCCAGGGAACGAGCGAGAGGTACGCCCACCACCACAGTCCGGGAGCGGGGAACGCGAGCGCGGGCAGGGCGCCGAGGACGACGGCGAGGAGGGAACGGCCGAGGCGTTCGGCGCGTCCGGGGCGTGCGCGGCGTGCGTCGTACGAGGCCGGCGCCCGGTCGCGTACGACGGCGGGAGCCCCGACAGCGGATCCACCGGACCCTGACCCGGACCCCGGCTCGCCGGACGCGCCGGATCCGGGCGCGGGCTCGGCGGCGTCGGGCGGCTCGGTGTCGGGGGCCGCCGCCGCGGCCGTACGACGGGCGAACGGGATCCGCATGCCGCGCCTCCAGGTCTCGCCTCCAGTGTGCGCGCGCACGGCCCCGCGGGCGTGCCCACGACACTCACATCCGACGCCACTTCTCCTCGACCACCACCGAGCGCAGCCGCCACCCGCCGTCCGTCCGCCGCATGGCGAACGCGTACCGCCCGCCGCACACGAAGTCCTCGCCCGACGCGAAGCGCATCGGGTTCACGTAGTCGGCGCGCACGGTCGCGGCGTCGCCCGGATAGCCGCCCAGGTCCTCGATGCGGACCCGACGGTTGACGATGAGGTGCTGGCGTACGGGAAAGAGCCGCATGGTCTCGGCGAGCCAGTCGGCGACCGCGGCGGCCGGGCCCTCGATGCCGCCCGAGCCGCGGTAGTCGGCGCGCCCGTCCGGGGTGAACAGCGCCCGGTAACCGGGCCAGTCGGCGTCGTCCACGGCCACGGCGTAACCCGTGACCAGGTCGTCGACGGCGAGCCGGTCCATCACGGTCGCGAGATCCACGCGCTGCGTCATCGCCTCAGTGTCGGGCAGCGCGGCCGCGGGGCCAAGAGCCGTGCAGCGGCGGGTCCGGGTGCATCCGCCGCGGCCCTCCGGCCGGAAGCAAAGGAACCGGGGACGGTTCGCGGACCCGGTGGAACGCAGGAGGAGGACCGTACGGTGATCAGTGTGGAGCGCGTCATGGTGGTACGCCGTCCGCTGGCCGAGTTCGTGGCCTATCTGGAGGACTTCGCGCGCGCCGAGGAGTGGGATCCGGGCACCGTGCGCTGCGTACGGCTCGACGACGGGCCGGTGCGGCCGGGCGCCGTGTGGCGCAACACGTCACGGTTCCGGGGCCGTGAGACCGAGCTCGAGTACCAGCTCGCCGTGCGCGAGCCCGCGCGGCTGGTGTTCGTCGGCGAGAACCGGACGGTGTACGCGACCGACGATCTCCGCTTCACCGACGAGGGAACGGCCACCCGGCTCACCTACCGGGCGTCGCTGGCGTTCAAGGGCTTCGCCCGCCTGGCCGAGCCCTTCCTGCGCGCCGAGTTCGAGCGGCTGGGCGACGCGGTGGCCGCCCGGCTGCCGCGCGCCGCCGAGGCACACCACGCGTGATCCGCCGGGTCGGGCACCGGCTTCCTTTCGCATCGTTTTCGCATCGTCCGGTCTCGTAGGGTGGTGACATGTCCGACACGGATCACGGGATCACGACCGGCGCCGTCGCCCGGCGTCTGGGCGTCTCCCCGACCACGGTCCGTTCCTGGGACCAGCGGTACGGCATCGGCCCGGCCGTACGCGCCGACGGACGCCACCGGCGATGGACCTCGGCGGACATCGCGATGCTCGACGAGATGTGCCGCCTCACGGCCTCGGGCGTCCCGCCCGCCGAGGCCGCCAGGGCCGCCCGTCAGGCGCGGCGGTCGGCGGCAGCGACGGCTCCCGCGGCCGGTCCCGCAGCCCCCGCGGTCTCGTCCGACGACGCTCGGGCCGAAACCGAAACCGGAACCGGAACAGAAACCGAAACCGGAACCGACACCGAGACCGGAACCGACACCGAGACCGAAAGCGACACCGACACCGCGCCGGCCACGTCTGAGACCGCGCCGGCCGCTGCCGAAACCGCGCCGGACGCGCTCGCGCCGCCGACGGCCCCGGCCGCCCGCAAGACCCGCCGGGCCGGACCCGGCGGCCTCCTGCCGCTGGGCGACGTACGGCAGGAGGCCCGCGGGCTGGCCCGCGCCGCCGTGCGCCTGGACGGACCCGCCATGGAAGGGCTGCTCCAGGAGGTGCTGGCCGAGCACGGCCTGGTCACCGCCTGGCAGGAGATCATGGTCCCGACCCTGCACGCCGTGGGCCGTACCTGGGAGTCCTCCGGCGACCGCTACGTCGAGGTGGAGCACCTGCTCTCCTGGCACGTCTCCACGGCGCTGCGCCGGGCCGCCGTGACCGGCCCGGCGGCGGCTTCCGCGGCCGCTCCGGTCGTGCTGGCGTGCGTCCCGGGTGAGCAGCACACGCTGCCGCTCGAGGCACTCGCGGCGGGACTGGCCGAGCGGGGCCTGCCGACCAGGATGTTCGGCGCGGCGGTGCCGGCGGAGGCCCTCGACGCGGCGGTGCGCCGGTCGGGGCCGGCCGCCGTCGCGCTCTGGTCGCAGGCGAGGTCCACCGCGAACCACGCTCTCGCCCGGCACGTCGCGGGAACGGCGTTCGGGGTGCGCGGAGCCCGCACGGCCCCGCTGGTCCTGCTCGCGGGCCCCGGCTGGCTCGGCCGGCCGCCGGCCTCCGGCACGGTGCGTCCCACCGGGCTGCGGGAGGCGCTCGACGTCATCTCCCGGCTGTACGGGCGGCCGGCCGGAGCCGCGGGGGAGTGACGCGGCCTCAGGCCGTCCGGCGGGGCGGCCGGGGGACGAAGCCGCTGGTGCGCGCCTGGTAGGCCGCGTAACCGGGACGGCCGGCCATGTGGGCCTCCAGGAGCCGCTTGCCGCTGCCCCAGACGAGGAGCCCGGTCATCACGAGCGGCGACACGAGCGTGAGCAGGGCGGTCTGCCAGGTGGCACAGGCCGTCAGATAGAGGCCCCACCAGACGAGGAAGTCGCCGAAGTAGTTGGGATGGCGCGTCCAGCTCCACAGCCCCCGGTCCATGACGCGGCCCCGGTTCGCCGGATCCGCCTTGAACCGGGCGAGCTGATGGTCTCCCACCGCCTCGAAGGCGAGGCCCGCCGCCCACACGGCGAGGCCCAGCCACACGGTCGCGTCCGGCGGACCGGGCAGCAGTACGGCGACCTGGACGGGGAGCGAGACGAGCCACACCAGGGCCCCCTGGAGGAGGTAGATCTTCCGCAGCGCGTACAGCGTGGGGTTGCCGCGGGCGCGGGCGAGCATCCGGGCGTAGCGCGGGTCCTCCCCGTGGCCTCGTCCGCGGCGCGCGATGTGGGTCGCGAGCCGCAGTCCCCAGACCACGGTGGCCAGCGTGACGGCGGC
The DNA here is from genome assembly GCF_044544825.1 of Streptomyces sp. NPDC053493. Lineage (NCBI taxonomy): Bacteria > Bacillati > Actinomycetota > Actinomycetes > Kitasatosporales > Streptomycetaceae > Streptomyces > Streptomyces sp. NPDC053493. Next base: position 202,290 of record NZ_JBITXS010000011.1, on the reverse strand, counting down.
CCGGCGCAGGTCGTCGCCGTGGCCGGCGGAGAGGCAGCAGGCCACGACGGCCACGGCCGCGAAGGCGGCTCCCCAGGCGACGTCCACGATCCGGTGCAGCCCCTTGACGGTGCCGGTCACGAAGGCGGCCAGCATGACGGCGAACGCGGTGGCCGCCGAGGCCGCAAGGACGAGGCCGAGGGTGCCGGCGTCGACGGCGCTCACGTCGCCTCCCCGCTCTGTCCGGTCTGCCCGGCGTGGGCGGCGGTCGGGGCGGGGACCGTGGGCTCGCGGTGGTCGTCGGCGGTCAGCAGGAGTTGGCGGACGTCGAGGTAGTGGGAGCGGAAGCCGGCCTCGGACCAGGCGAGGTAGAACTCCCACATCCGCCGGAAGACGTGGTCGAAGCCCAGCGCGTCGACGGCGGCCTCCCGGGCGAGGAAGCGGGTGCGCCACTGGCGGAGGGTCTCGGCGTAGTGGTCGCCGTAGCCGGTGTCGTCACGGATGCGCAGGCCCGCGGCGGCGCTCTCGCGGGCGAGGGCGTCGGGCGAGGGGATCAGGCCGCCGGGGAAGACGTACTTGCTGATCCAGGTGTGCGTGCGGGCGGTGGCGAGCATCCGCTCGTGCGGCATGGTGATGGCCTGGAGGGCGACGCGGCCGCCGGGCGCGAGCAGGCGGCGCAACGCGGTGAAGTAGTCGGGCCAGAACTCGGCGCCGACGGCCTCGATCATCTCGACGCTCACCACGGCGTCGTAACGGCCGCGCACGTCACGGTAGTCGAGGAGCTCGACGGAGACGCGGTCGGCCAGGCCGGCCTGCGCCACGCGCCGGCGTGCGAGGACGAGCTGCTCCTCGGAGAGGGTGACGGTGCGGACGCGGGCGCCCCGGGCGGCGGCGCGGATCGCGAGTTCGCCCCAGCCGGTGCCGATCTCCAGGAGCGCGGTGCCCGGCCCGGTCCCGGCCAGGTCGAGGAGCCGGTCGATCTTGCGGTGCTGGGCCGCGGTGAAGCGTGCGTCGGGAAGGAGCACGGGCTCCGCCGGGAGCGGATCGAAGATCGCCGACGAGTAGCTGAGGCCGGGATCGAGGAAGAGGGCGAACAGCTCGTTGGAGAGGTCGTAATGGCGGTGGATGTTCTCGCGCGCCCCGTCGGGAGTGTTGCGGTCGGCCCGGGGCCTGCGCCGGACCCACAGGCCCCGGAACCGGTGCAGCGGCGCGGGGACGAGTTCGTCGACGTGCCGCGCGAGGACGGTCAGGACCGCGACGAGGTCGTCGGCGTCCCATTCGCCGGCCATGTACGACTCGCCGAAGCCGATGAGCCCGTCGGCGCCGATCCGGCGGTGGAAGGCGTCCGGGTCGTGGAGCGTGAGGGTCGGTACGGCGTCGTCGGCGCCGGACCGGCCGGGTGCGGGGACGGCGCCCGCGCCGGACCGTATCCGCAGCGGCAGCCGGCCGAGGGCACGCTCCACGAGGCGACGGGCGACGGCGGTGCGCAGGGCGGAGGCGCGCGGCGGGCGGGCGACGTCGGGCCAGCGGTCCGGGTCCGCGGCAGGACGGCCGGGAAGGGGGCCGGGAAGCCGGCCGGGACGGGCGGCGGACGGCGCGCCGGGAGGAGGAGGGAGAGTCACGACGTGCCTTCCTGGGCGGGGGAGTGACGGGGCGGCCGGGGCCGGACGCGGAGCCCCTTGAGGTAGAGGTGGATGCCGTGGCGGCGGATGCCGAGGGAGACGGCGGCGGTGGACCAGGGACGGCGGAGGGCGGCGGCGAGCAGGGCGCCCGGTCCGGCGGGGCTGCGGGTGCCGCGGACCGTGGCCGTCAGGGGCCGGGTCCCGTCCGGGAGGCGGACCTGGACGGTCAGGTCGAGGCGCTCGCCCGGGAGCGGCAGCCGCATCCGGTAGGTGCCCGCGACGTCGAGGAACGGCGAGACGTAGAACTCCTTCGCGGTCTCGACCCGGCCTCGCGCGTCGGGGCGCAGCAGATAGCAGTGGCGTCCGCCGTAGGTGTTGTGCACCTCGGCGACCACGCACACGAGCCGCCCGCGACGGTCGTGGCACCAGTACAGGGTGAGCGGGTTGAAGACGTGACCGAGGACGCGTGCGTGAGCGAGCATCAGCACCCGCCCGTCCGCGTTCCGTACGCCGTGCGCCGCCAGGTGCGCGTCGAGGCCGGCCCGCAGCGAGGGAGCGGTCCCGTCGAAGTGGTCGCGCGGGTCGAAGCGGGCGAGCGGCCGCAGCGGCCGCGGCAGGACGGGCAGGTCGTCGAGGTCGACCAGCCACAGATAGGTGCGGTGGCGCAGCGCGTGGCGGACGGGCGTGACGCGGGTGTGGGCGATCTCGGTGGCGTACAGGGCGGGAACGGGCGGCGGGGCCAGGCCGGTCATCACCACGTCACCCCCAGGTGGCGGGCGGCGTCGACGCCGGAGCGGCAGCCGTCCTCGTGGAATCCCCAGCCGTGGTAGGCGCCGGCGTAGGCGGTGACGGAACTGCGGAGGGCGGGCAGGAGACGCTGGGCGGCCACGGACCGCGGCGTGTAGACGGGGTGTTCGTACGTCATGCGGGCCAGGACGGTCGACTCGTCGACGCGGTCGCCGGCATTGAGGGTGACGATGTGGGGCTCGTGGGCGGCGAGCCGCTGGAGCCGGTTCATGTCGTAGCTGACCTGGACCGTTCCCGGGCGGGCGGTGCAGGACGGCAGCCGGTAGTTCCACGAGGCCCGCGCGTGCGGCGAGCGCGGCAGCAGGCTGGTGTCGCGGTGCAGGACCGTGTCGTTGCGGGAGTAGGTGAAGGCGCCGAGGACACGCCGCTCCTCCTCGGTGGGGTCGGCCAGGAGCCGCAGGGCCTGGTCGGGATGGACCGCGATCACCACGGCGGCGTGCTCGGCCGACTCGCCGTCGGCGGTGACGACGGTCGCCCGCCCGGCGCCCCGCACCACGGCGCGCACGGGCGTCGTGGTCCGCACCGAGGAGAGGCTCTTCGCGAGGCGTTCGACATAGGTCGCCGAGCCGCCGACGACGGTCTTCCACTGCGGAGAGCCGGTCACCGACAGCAGCCCGTGGTGGTCGAGGAAGCGGAACAGATATCCGGCCGGGTAGTGGAGCGCGGTGTCCGGGGCGCAGGACCAGACGGCGGAGACGAGCGGGACGGCGAAGTGGCTCACGAAGTGGGCCGGGAAGCGGTGGGCGCGCAGGAAGTCGCCGAAGGTCGCGTCCGTGTCGCCGGCGGACAGCAGGCGGCGCGCCGCGCGGTGGAAGCGCGGGACGTCGGCGAGCGTACGCAGGTGCCGGCCGCGCAGGGCGTTGCCGCCGCCGAGGAGGCCGCGGATCCCGCGCGCTCCGGCGTATTCGAGGCCGCAGCCGTCGCAGCGGACGGACATGCTCATCTCCGCGTCCTGGGTGGCCACGCCGAGTTCGCGGAAGAGCCGCAGGAGGTGGGGATAGGTGCGCTCGTTGTGGACGATGAAGCCGGTGTCCACGCGGAGCGTCCCGCCTCCGGCGGCCGGCAGCCCATGGGTGTGGGCGTGGCCTCCGAGCCGGCCTTCGGCCTCGTACAGCACCACGTCGTGCGCGCGGTTCAGGAGGTGTGCGGCGGTGAGTCCCGCCACTCCGGCCCCCACCACGGCGATACCGCGTCCGTTCATCGTTCCCACCCGTCGTGTGACGGCCGCCGCCGGGCGAGGTGGCGGCCGGTGTTCCGTCGTCGGTCGGCCGGGGCGCTCGGGCCGCCGGCCGGGTCGGATCACGCGCCGGTCGCGGCGCGGTCCAGGCTGTGGCGCATCCGCTGGAGGCCGCGGCGGGCGTGGCTCTTGACCGTGCCGAGCGGCATGCCGGTGCGGTCGGCGATCTGCGTCTGGGTCAGGTCGGCGAAGTAGGCGAGTTCCAGGACGTCGCGCTGGACGCGGGGCAGCCGGGCCAGCTCCTCGGTGACGACGAGCCGGTCGAGGATCTGCTCGGGGCCTTCGTGGGAGCCGCCGGTGTGCTCCAGGGAGGCGCCGAGGGCCGCGGTGAGCTCGGTGCGCCGGGTGCGGGCGGTCAGCGAGTCGGCGATCTTCCGGCGGGTGATGCCGGTCAGCCACGCCGGCAGGGTTCCCCGGTCGGGACGGAAGTTCGCGCGGCCGCGCCAGGCGGCGGCGAACACCTGCTGGGTGACGTCCTCCGCCTCGCGGGCGTCGCCCAGGGCGCGGGCCGAGAGCGTGTGCACGAGCCGTCCCCAGCGGTGGTACGCCGCGTCCAGACAGCGCTCGTCGCCCTGGACCAGCCCTCGGGCGATGCGGTCGTCGTCGGCCGCCGCGTCGCGCGGCGCGCCGTGGGCGTGGGCGCCGCGGTGGACGGGTGGGGCCGCGGGGGCGGCGAGGTGGGCCTCGGGGGCGGCGAGGTGGCCGGTCATCCGGTGCGCGGTCATGACGGTTCCTCCTCCGGGCGGTGGCGCGGTGTCCACCGGGGACGTGCCCGGCTGACCACCGGGGACGTGCCGGGCGTGCGACCGCCGGTCTCGGAGCGGCGGTACGGCGGAACCTCGGCGATTCCGTGTCCTCACGTTCCGGCGGAAGCCACCTCCGCCTCAACTCGCATCGTTTGCGCATCGATATCGAGCCCGGAGTGCATCGGTTTCCCGGGCCGTGCGCGGCGGCACGGCTCCGTTCAGGAGGTGCCCCGGCCCCGGCGGAAGCGCTCCAGCCCCTCCGAGAGCTCGACCACCGGGTCCGGGTAGTCGTACGCGGCCCGGTCGAGGCCGGTGAGCCGCCACGGCTCGTGGACGGCCGGCCCGTCGAGGCCGGCGAGCTCCGGCACCCAGCGCCGGACGTAGGCGCCGTCCGGGTCGTACCGCTTGCCCTGGAGCACGGGATTGAGGACACGGTTGGGGCGGCTGTCCGTCCCCGTCCCGGCCACCCACTGCCAGTTCAGCTGGTTGTTCGCCACGTCGCCGTCCACCAGCAGGTCCAGGAAGTGGCGGGCGCCCTCCCGCCAGTCGACGTACAGCGTCTTGGCGAGGAAGGAGGCGGTGAGCAGCCGGCCGCGGTTGTGCATCCAGCCCTCGTGGGCGAGCTGCCGCATCGCCGCGTCCACGACCGGATAGCCGGTCCGCCCCTCGCGCCACGCCGCGAGGTCGGCCTCGGCCTCGGCGCCCCGGCGCCAGCGGTCGTGCCGGGGACGGTAGTCCTCGCCCGCCGCCCGGGGCCGGGCGGCGAGCACCTGACGGTGGAAGTCGCGCCAGCACAACTGGCGCACGAAGGCGTCCGCTCCGGCGCCACCGCGCTTCCTGGCCCGGGTCACGGCCTCCACGGCGGAGACGGCCCCGAAGTGAAGGTACGGCGAGAGGCGCGACGTGGCGTCGCCCGCCAGGTCGTCGTGGCGCTGCTCGTACGCGTCGCCGTGCGCCGCCAGCCAGGAGGCGAGCCGCTCGCGCCCCTCGCGCTCCCCTCCGACGGCGAGACCCGGCGACACGTCCGCGATCCCGGAGCGCCGCGGCAGCCGCTCCGAGCGCACGCCCGTCGGCACGCGCACCACCTTGGGGGCGGCCATCGGTGTGCGCAGCGGCACGCCGGCCCAGCGCCGGTGGTACGGCGTGAACACCGCGAAGTGGTCCGAGCCCTGCGGGGTGACCTCACCGGGCGGTACGACGTCCACCACCCCGTCGTGCACGTACAGCCGGCAGCCGTCCTCCTCCAGCACCGTGCGCAGCTGCTCCTCCCGCGCCCGCGCGAAGGCCGTCACACCGCCCGACACGTGGACCTCGTCGGCCTCGGTCTGCCGCACCACCGCCCTCACCTCCGCGACCGTGTCGCCCTCGCGCACCACGAGCCGGCCGCCCCGCTCCCCGAGCGCACGGTCGAGGTCCACGAGGCAGTCCGCGAGGAAGGCCAGCCGGTTGGGTGCCGCGAAGCCCGCCCGGTCCACGGCCGGATCCCGCACGAACAGCGGCACCACCTCCTGCGCCCCTTGGAGCGCGGCCCTCAGCGGCGGATGGTCGTGCACCCGGAGGTCGGAGGTGTACAGAACGACGGCGACGGTCATCGCGTCCTCCCTGCTCGGCCGCCGGCCGCGAGCGCGCCGCCGGCGTACTGGTCTCACATTCCTACCTCCGCGTTTCCCCGTCGCCCCGCCCGCCGGATGCGCGCGCGGCGGCCGCTTTCGCCGGGCCGGAGGCCACGGCGGCCCCGCACCGAGGACGGGCCGGCGGCGGCATGGCCGCGGGGCCCGGAGGGTAGGTGCGTCGAGGAGGCGGTCCCCGTGTCCCTCGTACTGATCGACAGGCTGCGCGGAAGGGCGGGGGAGGCACTGCTGCTGCGGGTGGCAGGCCCCACGGCCCATCGCAAGCGCGACCGGATCCACGGCACGCCCGGCCCCCGCTGGTTCGCTCCGGACCGGCCGGTCCGGGTGGTGCACGCGGACGCCTCGATGTACGTCGGAGGGCTCGCGGCGCTCCTCCTGCAGTCCCTCCACCCGGTCGCCATGGCCGCCGTATGGGCGCACTCGGGATTCCGCGGCGACCCGTGGGGACGCCTCCAGCGCACCAGCACCTTCCTGGCGGAGACGACGTTCGGGCCGGCCGAGGACGCGGAGCGGGCGGTCGAGCGGGTGCGCCGGGTGCACGCGCGGGTCTCCGGGACGACGCCCGGCGGGGTGCCCTACCGGGCCTCGGACCCGGCACTGCTGGCCTGGGTGCACATCGCCGAGGCCTTCTGCTTCCTGCGGGCGTACCAGGAGTACGGCCGGAGCCCGCTCACCCAGGCCCAGCGGGACGCCTACGTCGAGGACATGGCGTCGGTCGCCCGGCGGCTGGGCGTCCAGCGGCCGCCCGTGACCGAAGCCGCGCTCGACGAGGCGCTGGACCGGCGGCGCCCCGAGCTGGCGGCCACGGACGAGTCGGCCGCCACCGCCCGCTATCTGCTGGCGACGCCGCCGCTGCCGTGGCCGGCCCGTGTTCCCTACGCCCTGCTCGCGGCCGCGGCCGTGGACCTCCTGCCCTCCTGGGCGCGGGAGTTCCTCAGCCTGCCGCGGAGCGTCCGGCTGCTCCTGCCGTTCGCGCGGCGCGGCGGCCTCGCCGTCACCGCGCTGATCCGCTGGGTCATGCCCCCGCCGCCGGCCCGCCGCCGGGCCGGTGCCGGGTGACGGCGTCGAGCGACGCCTCCTCGATACGACCGCCGTGGCCGAGCAGTCCGGTCTGCTCGAACGCGTACGCCTCCATGAGGCGCGGCAGTTCACGGCGCGACAGCAGATCGACGGCGAGCGGGAAGAACGGGCGTCCGGCCTGGGCGAGCCGGAGCCACGGAGGCGCGTACACGGAGGGCGAGCGGCGCTCGATCCCCCGGCCGATCCAGTCGGCGACCCGGTCCACCGGATAGACCCGCCGCGCGGGCGCGGGCATGTGCCCGCGCAGCTCCCGCAGGACCGTGTGGCGGTCGACGTCGCGGATCATGTCGGTGTCCGTCCAGTGCAGATAGGCCACGCCCACGGCGACGCCCACGGAGGCCACTTCGGCGCGCAGGGAGCGCGCGAAGGCCTCGGCGCCGGCCTTGGAGGCGCAGTAGGCGCTCATCATGGGGGCCGCGCCGAAGGCGGCGGTCGAGGCGATCTGCAGGAAGTAGCCGCGGGTGGCCCGCAGTCCGGGCAGGAAGGACCGCGCGGTCGCGGCGCTTCCGACCAGGTTGACCTCGACGACCCGGCGCCAGGTGTCCGGATCGGAGGTCGCGAAGGGGCCGCCCTCGGCGACACCGGCGTTGGCGACGACGACCGACGGAGGGCCGAGGTGCCGGGTCACCTCGTCCGCCGCCCGGCGCAGGGCGGCGTCGTCGGTGACGTCCACCTCGACGACGTGGGTCCGGGTGCCGAGGGTCGTGGCGACCGCCTCCAGGGTGGCGGCCTCCCGCCCGAGCAGGGCCACGTCCAGCCCCCGGCCGGCCAGCCGGCGCGCCAGTCCGGCGCCCAGCCCCCGGGCGGCGCCCGTGACGACCGCGGTGCGTCCCCGCGGGTCCCATGAACGGCTCATGGCCGCAGCCTCCTTGTGTCGAGGGGTCCGCCACGGGGAGGCGACGGGCGCGTGGGCGCGCTCCGCACTCCCCGCGGCGGTGATCACCGCCGGTTCACGATGTGTCCCGCCGCCCGCTCTCCGCCTCGGCGGTCCGGGCGATGTTCCGGGCCATGCCGCCGAAGACCACGGCGTGGAACGGCGAGACGCTCCACCAGTACGCCTGGCCCGCGAGGCCCTTCGGATGAAACAGCGCCCGCTGCCGGTAGGACGTACGGCCCGCCGCGTTCCGTTCGACGGCCATCTCCAGCCACGCGAGGCCGGGCAGCCGCATCTCGGCCCGCAGACGGAGCAGGCGTCCGCGCTCGATCTCCTCCACGCGCCAGAAGTCGAGCGCGTCGCCGACCCGCAGGCGGGCGGCGTCGCGCCGGCCGCGCCGCAGGCCCACGCCGCCGGCGAGCCGGTCGGCCCAGCCGCGGACGGCCCAGGCCAGCGGGAAGGAGTACCAGCCGTTCTCGCCGCCGATGCCCTCGATGACCCGCCACAGCACCGCCGGATCCGCGTCGACCTCGCGGGCGCGTTCGTCGGTGTAGAGGCTGCCGCCCGCCCAGTCCGGGTCGGTCGGCAGCGGGTCGCTCGGCGCGCCGGGCGGCGAGGCGGAGGACCAGCGGGTCGTGACCTGGGCGTCGCGCACCCGGCGCAGGGCGAGACGGAGCGACTCCCCGAACGGGACGGGTCGTCCGGGGCCGTCGGGAACGTACCGGGCGATGTCGTGCTCGCCGCACACCACCTCGTGCCGGAGCGACTCGGTGAGGGGCTTGGCCAGGGAGGCCGGCACCGGTGTGACCAGACCGATCCAGTGGCTCGACAGCCGCGGCGTGAGGACGGGCACGGGGACGATGAGGCGCCTGCGGAGCCCGGCGACCTCGGCGTACCGCACCATCATCTCCCGGTAGGTGAGCACGTCGGGACCGCCGACGTCGAAGGTCCGGTTGACGTCCGCGGGCATGCCGGCGCTTCCCACCAGATAGCGCAGCACGTCGCGGACGGCGACGGGCTGGACCCTGCTGCCCACCCAGCTGGGCGTGACCATGACCGGCAGCCGCTCCGTCAGGTACCGCAGCATCTCGAAGGAGGCCGATCCCGAACCGATGACGACGGCGGCCCGCAGCACGGTGGTGGGGACGCCCGAGTCGAGGAGGATGCGGCCCACCTCGGTGCGGGACCGCAGGTGCGGCGAGAGCTCCTCCTCCGGCACCCCGCGCGGCGTCAGGCCGCCCAGATAGACGATCCGCCGCACTCCGGCGGACCGCGCCTCGGCGGCGAAGGTACGGGCGGCCAGGCGGTCCCTGGCCTCGAAGTCCGCCGTCGAGCTCATGGAGTGGACGAGGTAGTAGGCGACGTCGACGCCGTCGAGCGCCGCGCGGAGGCTCGCGCCGTCCGTGACGTCACCGCGCACCGTCTCCACGCGGTCGACCCACGGGAAGTCGCGGAGCTTGTCCGGATGCCGGGCGAGGCAGCGCACCTGGTGACCGCCGTCGAGGAGCTCGGGCACGAGGCGGCCTCCGATGTAGCCGCTCGCGCCGGTGACGAGGCACCGGGTGCCTCCGGTGGGGTGGGGAGAGTTCATACGCTGATCCGTTCCACCGATCGCCGTGATGTACAGGCCCTACGCCGGATCTTCGTCGCGGCGGGTGCCCGCGGATGCGGGAACGGGCCGGCGGCAGCTCCCCGTCGCTGCCGCCCCGCCGCGCGTGCACCCGCCGCCTTCCTCACCGGGGCATGAGCACGGTGTCGACGACGTGGACGGTCGCGTTGGACGTGCGGACGTCGCCGCAGACGACGGAGGCCGTGCCGTTCACCTTGTACGTGTCCCCTGAACCGGCGGTGGTCAGAGTGCCGCCCTGCAGGGTCTTGAAGGAACCGTCGGCGAGGTCCGCCTTGTGCACGGGCTCGTCGACCACGTGGTAGGTGAGGACCTCGGTGAGAAGGTCCTTGTCGGCCAGGACCTTGTCCAGATCCGCCTTCGGGATCTTGGCGAAGGCCTCGTTCGTCGGAGCGAAGACCGTGATGTCCTTCGCGTTGTTCAAGGTGTCGGCCAGGCCCGCCTTCTGCACGGCGGCCGTCAGCGTCGACAGGGCCGGGTTGTGCGACGCGGCGGTCGCCACCGGGTCGTCGGCCATGCCGGCGAACGAGCCGGCGCCCTCCTTCGGCACCGAGGCACAGCCCGGTCCGAACGGGGCGGCGCCGTCGTCGGCCGAGGCCTGTGGGGCGAGGGCACCGAACGAGACCGCGAGGGCCGAGGCGGCCAGGGTGACCGAGAGGCGGCGCCGGGTGGATGTGGGGTTCATGTCGTGCTCCTCCCGCCGGCCGGCGCCGAGGGGCCCCGGCCGTGGATCGGTGCTCTGCCGTGGATCGGTGGTGCGTGGATCGGTTGTGCTCTCACCTGGACCTTCCGGCCCGAGCGGCCCTCCGGATGAGACCGGCGGCACTTTTTCCTCACCTTTCCTCACCTTTCCTCGCCTTTGCCCGGCCCGGCCGGCGGGGGCGCCTGCCTGCCGTGAGGCGCCGCGTCGCCCGCTTCCCGCCGCCTCGGGGCCACCGCATCCGGGGCGGGCCCGCGCGGCGAAGAAGGCGTGGGTGCGACGGGCGCACCCGCGCGGAGGTGAACCGAGCCGCGCAAACCAAACGGACCGGGACCGCCATGACGACCACGCACTGGCTCTTCGGTGACCAGCTGGGACCCGCCTTCCTCACTCCGGACGGCGGCGGGCCCTCCCGTGACGCCCGCGTGGTGATGATCGAGTCGCGAGCCGTCTTCCGCCGCCGGCGCTTCCACCGGGCCAAGGCCCATCTGGTCCTCTCGGCGATGCGGCACCGCGCCGCCGAACTCGGCGACCGGGTGACGTACGTACGGGCCGAGACCTACCGGGAGGGCCTGCGGCAGGCGGTGGGCGAGGAGCCGGTGACGGTCCACCATCCGACGTCCCGGGCGGCGCTGGCGTTCGTACGGTCCCTGGAGCACGTCACCGTCCTGCCGCCCCGTGGCTTCCTCGTCGCCACGGAGGACTTCGCCGCCTGGGCGCGCGGGCGACGAGAACTGCGCATGGAGGCCTTCTACCGCGACGTCCGACGCGACCACGACCTGCTGATGGAGGGCGGCGGGCCGGCCGGCGGCACCTGGAACCTCGACCACGGCAACCGGGAACCGCCGCCGCGAGGGGCCGCGACACTGGGCGCCGACGCTCCCTACCGTCCTCGCGAGGACGCCGTCGACGAGGAGGTCCGCCGGGACCTCGACCGGTGGGAGCGCGAGGGCGCCGTCTCCTTCGTCGGCCGGGACGGTCCGCGGCTGTTCCCCGCCGACCGCAGGGAGGCACGCGCCGCGCTGCGCCGCTTCGTGCGTCACCGGCTGGCCGGTTTCGGCGCCCATGAGGACGCGATCCTCGCCGACGACGGCACCATGAGCCACAGCCTGCTGTCGTCCTCCCTGAACCTGGGCCTGCTCGGCCCGGCCGAGTGCGTGGAGGCGGCGCAGGCGGCGTACCGGGCGGGCGAGGCACCGCTGAACTCGGTGGAGGGTTTCGTCCGGCAGATCGCCGGATGGCGCGAGTACGTCTGGCAGCTCTACTGGTACTTCGGCGAGGACTACCGGACGTCCAACGCCCTCCGGCACACCGCCGCCCTGCCCGACTGGTGGAGCGAACTCGACGCGGACGCCGTGTCGGCCCGCTGCCTCGCGACGGTGCTGCGGCAGGTCCGGGACACCGGCTGGACGCACCACGTGCCGCGGCTGATGGTGCTCGGCAGCCATGCGCTCCAGCGCGGGTGGGACCCGGCCGCCGTGACCGATTGGTTCCACCGGTGCTTCGTCGACGGATACGACTGGGTGATGCTGCCCAACGTCGTGGGCATGTCGCAGTACGCGGACGGCGGCAGGATGACGACGAAGCCGTACACGTCGGGCGGCGCCTACCTCTCCCGGATGAGCGACCTGTGCGGACCGTGTCCGTACCGCCCGGACCGGCGGGTGGGGGAGGAGGCGTGCCCGTTCACCGCGGGCTACTGGAACTTCCTGCACCGCCACCGCGGCGCGCTCGGCCGCAACGCCCGGATGTCCCGGGCGGTGCGCGGCCTCGACCGCCTTGGGGACCTGCCCGCCCTGCTGGAGCAGGAACGGCGGCGCGGTGACGGGCCGCCGTGACGTCAGCCGGCGGACTCGTGACGTCAGCCGGCTGACTCTCCCGCGTGCGGGCTGAGCACGTCGGCGCCGACCAGGACGAAGAGCAGGATGCCGAGGGCGATCCGGTAGATCACGAAGGGCATGAAGCTCTTGGTGGTGATGAACTTCATGAACCAGGCGATCACCGCGTAACCGACGCCGAAGGCGATGACCGTGGCGAAGATCGTCGGACCCCAGGAGACATGGCCGCCCTCGGTCGCGTCCTTCAGTTCGAACACGCCGGAGGCGAGCACGGCGGGGATGGCGAGCAGGAAGGAGTAGCGGGCCGCGGCCTCGCGGGTGTAGCCCATGAGCAGGCCGCCGGAGATGGTGGCGCCGGACCGGGAGACGCCCGGGATCAGCGCCATGGCCTGGCAGACGCCGTAGATGAGGCCGTCGCGCACGCCGAGCTCCCGCAGCGACTTGCGCTCGCGCACCGCGCGGTGCCGGCCACCGGCCTCGTCACGCGCGGCGAGCCGGTCGGCGACGCCGAGCACGATGCCCATGACGACGAGCGTGGTGGCGGTCAGCCGCAGATCGCGGAACGGGCCCTCGATCTGGTCCTTGAACGTGACGCCGAGGACACCGATCGGGATCGAGCCGACGATGACCAGCCAGCCCATCTTCGCGTCGTGGTCCGAGCGCATCGACTTGTCGACGAGCGAACGGAACCAGGCGGAGACGATCCGCGCGATGTCCTTGCGGAAGTAGATGAGGACGGCGGCCTCGGTGCCGATCTGCGTGATGGCCGTGAAGGCGGCACCCGGGTCCTCCCAGCCGGCGAACGCGGCGGTGAGCCGCAGATGCGCGCTGGAGGAGATGGGAAGGAACTCCGTAAGCCCCTGGACGAGTCCGAGGATGAACGATTCGAACCAACTCATGGGGCCAGGGCCGTCCCGGATGTACGTGTGCGGTCATATGGTCGGTGCGCAGCGTACCGTCCCGAAGTGACAAGATCGTCCGCAGGGCGTCCGCAGGGTCCGGGGCCCTTCTCAGTCCTCGACGGGGCCCGTCCGCGTCCAGCCCGGCGCCCGCACGTGCGTCGTGAGGCTCTCGCGGTCCGCCTCGCCGCCGCAGCTCGCGCAGACCGTGCGCGGGCGCAGCACCTCGCCGCAGCTGTGCTCCAGGACCACCGGCGGGTCGTCCGGGTTGAGGTGGCGGTCGCCCCAGGCCATCAGGCTCATGAGGACCGGACCGAGCTCCTTGCCGGCGTCGGTCGACCGGTACTCGTAGCGCTTGGGCCGCTCGCTGTACGCCACCTTCTCCAGGATCCCGGCCTCCACCAGCCGCTTGAGGCGCGCGGTGAGGATGTCGCGCGGGGCGCCCGTGTTGCGCGCGATGCGGTCGAAGCGGTGGACGCCCAGGGAGACCTCGCGCAGGACGAGCAGGGAGTACTTCTCCCCGACGAGGGTGAGCGTGTCGGCGATCGAGCAGGGGCGGGGCGCGGCCTTCATGGCCCCAGCGTAAGCCAGACCGGCCGGAGTGGGTTTGAGAATCAAACTCACTGGGCTATGTTACTCACAAGTGTTGGTCCAGTTTTCCAACTCTCCTCTCGGGAGCCGTGCCATGCGTGACGCCGTCATCGTCGAAGCAGTCCGTACGCCCATAGGGAAGGGCAAGCCCGGCGGAGCCCTCGCCGACGTCCATCCCGTCGCCCTCCTCTCGCACACCCTGCGCGCCCTCGTCGACCGCGCCGGCATCGACCCGGCCCTCGTCGACGACGTCATCGGCGGCACCGTCGACCAGGTCGGCGAGCAGGCCATGAACACCACCCGCTACGCCTGGCTGGGCGCCGGACTGCCCGAGAGCGTGCCCGCCACCACCGTCGACCGGCAGTGCGGCTCCTCGCAGCAGGCCGTGCACTTCGCCGCCCAGGGCGTCATGTCGGGCGCGTACGACGTCGCCGTGGCCTGCGGCGTCGAGTCCATGAGCCGCGTCCCCATGTGGTCCAACGTGCCGCCCGGCGCCGACCCCTTCGGCCCCGGCGTGGCCGCGCGCTACCCGGAAGGCCTGGTGCCGCAGGGCATCAGCGCCGAGCTCATCGCCGCCAAGTGGTCCCTCGGCCGCGCGGCGATGGACGAGTTCGCCGCCGCCTCGCACGTCAAGGCCGCGCGCAGCTGGGCCGACGGACTCTTCGACGACCAGGTCGTCCCGTACGGGGAGGTGCGCCGCGACGAGTCGGTGCGGCCCGCCACCACGCCCGAGATCCTCGCCGGGCTCCGGCCCTCCTTCGAGGACCCCGGCTTCGCCGAGCGCTTCCCGCAGATCGACTGGTCGGTCACCGCGGGCAACAGCAGCCCGATCAACGACGGAGCCTCCGCCGTCCTCGTCCTGGCCGCCGACACCGCCCGCGCGCTCGGTCTGCGCCCGCTCGCCCGGCTGCACTCCTTCGCCGTCACCGGCTCCGACCCGCTGCTCATGCTGACCGGTGTCATCCCCGCCACCGAGAAGGTGCTGCGCCGGGCCGGACTCGGACTCGACGACATCGACCTCTTCGAGATCAACGAGGCCTTCGCGAGCGTGGTCCTCGCCTGGCAGCAGGAGACCGGCGCCGACCCCGCCAAGGTCAACGTCCACGGCGGCGCGATCGCCCTCGGCCACCCGCTCGGCGCCAGCGGCACCCGCCTGACGACGACCCTGGTGCACGCGCTGCGGGCGCGGGGCGGGCGCTACGGACTGCAGGCGATGTGCGAGGCGGGCGGTCTGGCGAACGCCATGATCGTGGAGGCGCTGTAGCGGCGGGTGCGGCGCGGAGGGCCGGGCCGGTCCGACCTCAGCGGTCCGACCTCAGCGGTCCGGCGCGCAGATCACGGCGCGCAGATCACGGCGCAGAGCTCGAGGCGCAGAGCTCGAGGCGCAGAGCTCGAGGCGCCGGGCGCGGAGCACAGGGTCCGCCGAGCCCGGCCCTCACGCGTTCACGCGCTGACGCGCTCGCGCTCGGGCACCGTCTTCGCGTCCTCGCCCTCCTCCTGCGGCCTGCGGAGATGGTGCCGCTTGCGCCAGCCGACCACGGCGGCCAGCGCGGCCGACACGACGATGAACCCCGCCGAGACCAGGAACGCGGGCGAGGTCGGCGAGGTGGCCTCGCTGCCCGCGATCACGTAGGCGACCGTGTTCGGCACCGAGCCGAGACCGGTCGCCAGGAGGAACGGCAGGCACTTCATCCGGGAGACGGCGGCCGCGTAGTTGGCCACCACGAACGGCATTCCCGGGAAGAGGCGGATCGCCAGCATCGAGCGGAAGCCGTGCCGGCTCAGCTGGCCGTCCGCCGCCTTCAGCCAGCGGCCCCGGACATACGGACGCAGCGCCTCCTGGCCCAGCGCCCGGCCCAGCGCGAACGACAGACCCGCGCCCAGGACCGTGCCGCCGAGGGCCGCCGCGAAACCGGCCGGGGCGCCGAACAGCGCGCCGGCGGCGAGGTTCAGGATCGGCCGCGGCACCAGGGCCGCTGTGCAGATCCCGTACGCGAGCCCGAACACGACCACCGCGCCCGCGCCGCTCATCTGCGGCGGCCAGCCCGTCGCGAGCAGCCGCTGCGGCTGGAAGAGCAGCACCGCCGAGCCCGCGGAGAGCAGGATCAGAGCGAGATACGCCAGCCGGGCCTTGGGCGAGAGGAGCATTCGGGGAGACTAACCGACCCGGCCGCGTGATCGCCGCCCGCTGCACCACGCTCCCGCCCCAGCCTCCGGCGCCCGCCCGCCCAGCGCGCTCGCCCGCGCCGCCGGCCCCGCCCGGGCCGCCCGGGCCCCGGCCTCACGCCTCCGCGCCTACAGTGGGCCCGTGACCGCAGCCGTCCCCGTCGCCGTGCCCGACAGCAGCCTCGCCGACACCGTGCTCGCCCGGCTCACCGACGCGTATCCCGCCGCCGGCGACCCCTTCCGGGCGCAGGAGATGGTCGCGTACATGAAGGGCGTCGCCCCCTTCCTCGGGGTGCGCACCACCGAGCGCCGCGCCCTGTCCCGTACCGTCCTCGAAGGCCTCCCGGTCCCCGACGAGGCCGACTGCACGGCGATCGCGCTGCGCTGTTTCGCCCTGCCCGAGCGCGAGTACCACTACTTCGCCGTCGACTACCTGCGCCGCCACGTGAGGCGCTGCTCCTCCGCCTTCCTCCCGGTCGCCCGCACCCTCGTCACCACCGTCTCCTGGTGGGACACCGTCGACCACCTCGCCGCCCACGTCGTCGGCGGCCTCGTCGCGGCGGACCCGGCGCTCGCCGCCCGCATGGACGAGTGGATCGCCGACGACGACCTCTGGGTCGCCCGCACCGCCCTCCTCCACCAGCTCCGCTTCAAGTCCGCCACCGACGCCGAACGCCTCTTCTCCTACTGCCTGCTGCGCTCCGGCCACCCGGACTTCTTCATCCGCAAGGCGATCGGCTGGAGCCTGCGCGAGTACGCCAAGACCTCCCCGTCCGAGGTCCACGCCTTCGTCACCCGGCACACCGCCACCCTCTCCCCCCTCTCGACCCGCGAGGCCCTCAAGAACCTGACCCCGTCCTAGACAGTCAGTCGGGAGGCCTCACCCAGGGAGCCAGACGTTCCCCCGCCGCCAGATCCTCGCGCCAGTACCGGAACACGATTCCCCGCACGATGCGGAGCCGCCTGGCCGCGACCAGCCCTGAGGCGGGACTCGGCCCGCCCGCGTCGGCCTCGAAGGCGACCAGCACGGGAGGCGTCTCACCGACCTGCCGTGCGACGAGCCCGACCTCGGCCGGTGTCGGCGCGCGAAACGCCGGGTCCTGAAAGGCGGCGGGACACGTGACGAAGAGCGGGTCGCTGAACACCAGCTCCAGGCCGTGGGCGTACGCGATGTCGTGACCGGCGCCCAGACGCAACTGCCCGGGGTCCCAGGAAACGATGTCCCAGTCCCACCACGACCCTTCGGGCAGCTCGATCACGGCCCGTCAGCCACCTCCCGAGGCCCCGCTCTCTCGACAGTCCGACAGGCTACACACCGGCACAGGGCACCGACGGGGCCCCGTGCGGTCCGAAGTACCTCTGCCCGCACCGAAATTCGGTCGACTCGGCAGGGCCGAGCGGTCATGATTCGAGGCATGTCCCGGTACGCCTTCCTCGCAGCGCCGTCCGCAGTCGCGGACGCGCCGAAGGCTGCCGTCTGCGTGGCGCTCGGCGGCGACCGAAGCTGACCCTTCCCGGATCGTCCGGCGGACCCCACAGGGGGAGGGTCGGTTCGGCCCAGGGGTCCCCGCACACGCTTCGAGCACCGAAACGAGCGATTCAGCCATGCCCAAGCAGGCGTACGCGCGCACCAAGCCGCATCTCAACATCGGCACCATGGGCCACGTCGACCACGGCAAGACCACCCTCACCGCCGCCATCACCAAGGTCCTCAGCGAGCGCGGCACCGGCGGCCCCACCACCTACGTGCCCTACGACCGGATCGACCGCGCTCCCGAGGAGGCGCGCCGGGGCATCACCATCAACGCGGCGCACGTCGAGTACGAGACCGACACCCGTCACTACGCCCACGTCGACATGCCGGGCCACGCCGACTACATCAAGAACATGGTCACCGGCGCCGCGCTGCTGGACGGGGCGATCCTCGTCGTCTCCGCGCTCGACGGGATCATGCCGCAGACCGCCGAGCACGTCCTGCTCGCCCGCCAGGTCGGCGTCGACCACGTCGTCGTCGCCCTCAACAAGGCGGACGGCGCGGACGACGAGCTGACCGACCTGGTCGAGCTGGAGGTACGGGAACTGCTCACCGCGCACGGCTACGGCGGCGACGCCGTGCCCGTCGTCCGGGTCTCGGGGCTGCGCGCCCTCGAGGGCGACCCGCGCTGGACCGCGTCCGTCGAGGCGCTGCTCGACGCCGTCGACACGTACGTGCCGCTGCCGGTGCGTTACGTGGAGGCGCCGTTCCTCATGCCCGTCGAGAGCGTGCTCACCATCACCGGACGGGGCACGGTCGTCACGGGCGCGATCGAGCGCGGGACCGTCCGGGTCGGCGACCGGGTCGAGGTGCTCGGCGCGGACACGGAGACCGTCGTCACCGGGGTCGAGACCTTCGGCCGCCCGATGGAGTCGGCCCAGGCCGGCGACAACGTCGCGCTGCTCCTGCGGGGAGTGCCGCGCGGCGCCGTCCGGCGCGGGCAGGTGGTGGCGCGGCCCGGCAGCGTCGTGCCGCGCCGCCGCTTCACGGCGCGGGTGTACGTGCTGTCCGCCCGCGAGGGCGGCCGCACCACACCGGTGGCGACGGGCTACCGGCCGCAGTTCTATCTGCGCACCGCCGACGTCGTCGGCGCCGTCGACCTCGGCGAGCAGGGCGTGGCCCGGCCCGGCGAGACGGTCACCATGACCGTGGAGCTCGGTCGCGACGTCCCGCTGGAGCCGGGCCTCGGCTTCGCGATCCGTGAGGGCGGCCGCACGGTCGGCGCGGGCACGGTGACGGAGGTCCACTGACCCGAGGGCCGCAGACGGGGCCGGCCCGCGGACGTCAGCGGACCGCGCACCACTGACCCGACGGCTGCTGACGGGGCCGGCCCGTCGCGTGCGAGGCGGGCCGGCCCCCGACCGTCGAGGGGCTGGCCCGCCGCCCGCTGACGAGGCCGGTTCGCCGGCCCCGACCGCCGACCAGGTCGGCCCGCCGGCCGCCTTCGCGTCGACTCCCGTACCGGAGCAGCTCGTTCCGCCACCCCGCCCCGCACCGGCCCACCACCCTCCGCCAGACTCGGATCATGACCGACACAGCGATGCGTACGGCACTGGTACTCGGCGCGGGCGGAGTCACCGGAGCCGGGTGGGAGATCGGGATACTGCGAGGGCTCGCCGAGGCGGGCACGGACCTGACGAGCGCCGATCTGGTCCTCGGCAGCTCCGCCGGGGCCGTCGTCGGGGCGCAGGTCGCGTCGGGGACGTTCCCGCTCGACGCGCTGTACGACAGCCAGCTCGGCGCGCCCGAGGGCGAGTCGGCCGCACGGCTGCGGTTCGGGCAGATCGTCAGGTACGCGCTGGCCGTGCTCGGCTCGAAGTCGGCCGAGCAGTACGGGCGGAAGCTCGGCCGGCTCGCCACCGCCGCCGACACGGTGACGCCCGAGGCCCGCCGCGAGGTGATCGCGGGCCGGCTGGGGCCGGCCGTCGAGTGGCCCGAGCGGCGGCTCCTCGTCACCGCCGTCGACGCCGACAGCGGCGAGCTCGTCGCGTACGACAAGGACGCCGGCGTCCCGCTCACCGACGCCGTCACCGCCAGCTGCGCCATCCCCGGCGTCTGGCCCGTCGTCGAGCTCGCCGGCCGCCGGCTCCTCGACGGCGGCATATACTCCACCGCCAACGCCCACCTCGCCGCCGGCTACCGGAGCGTCGTCGTCATCGCGCCCAGCGCCGCCGGCAGCAAGGTGATCCACTCGCCCGCCCGCCAGGCCGCCGCGCTCGCCGCCGCCGGCGCGACGGTGGAGCTCATCACCCCGGACGCGGAGTCCAGGCGGGCCTTCGGCCGCAACCCGCTCGACCCGTCCCGCCGCGGCCCCGCCGCCAGCGCCGGACGGGCCCAGGCCGCCGCCCACGCGCGGGCCGTCGCCGCCCTGTGGGCACAATGAGCACGTGAACGAGCAGATTCCGGTCATCCGCGACGTCGACCACGGCACCGCGCGGCTCATGCCCGACGTGGACACCGAGCGGGGCTGGCTGCTCACCGTCGACGGCGCGCCCCAGTCGTACGTCGACCTCGACGACCCGACCCACCTGGAGTTCGAGTACGCCCAGCGGCTCGCCCATGTCGTCGACCACCTCGCCGACGAGGGCGCCCCGCTCGACGTGCTGCACCTCGGCGGCGGGGCCCTCACCCTGCCCCGTTACGTCGCGGCCACCCGGCCCGGCTCCCGGCAGCACGTCGCCGAGGCCGACCGGGGCCTGCTCGCCCTCGTCGCCGAGCACCTGCCGCTGCCCGACGGCTCCGGGATCGAGGTGCACGGCGCGGACGCCCGGGAGTGGCTGGAGGCCGCGCCGGACGACTCCGCGGACCTGCTGATCGCCGACGTGTTCGGCGGCTCGCGGGTGCCGGCGCACCTCACCTCGGTCGAGTACGCCCGGCAGGCCCGGCGCGTGCTGCGGCCGGGCGGCACGTACGTGGCGAACCTCGCCGACGGCGCGCCCTTCACCTTCCTCCGCTCCCAACTCGCCACCTTCGCCGCCGTCTTCCCCGAGCTCGCCCTGATCGCCGAACCGGCGGTGCTGCGCGGCCGCCGGTTCGGCAACACCGTGCTCGTCGCCTCCGGCCGCGCGATCGACACCGCGCCCCTGGCCCGCCGCACGGCCGCCGACGCGTTCCCGGCCCGGGTGGAGTGGGGCGAGGCCCTGACCCGGCTCATGGGCGACGCCCGGCCGGTACGGGACGCGGACGCCGTCCCGTCGCCCGAACCGCCGGACGGCGCCTTCGGCATCGGCTGAACCATCCGCCGCGCGGCACGCCGTCCGCGGTGCGCCGCGTGGCCGGCGCGTGTGTCGGCCGACGCGTGTTTCGGTCGGCGCGTGCTCCGGCCGGAGGCGGCAGGTCAGGCGGCGTCGCCGCGCGTCCCGGGCGCCGCCGTGGGCGTCGTGACCGGCGTGGCGGGGCCCGGGGCCGGGGCGCCCGTCACCTGCTTCGTACGGCGCGTCAGATTCCGTACGTCCGGCACCAGCAGGACCAGCGCGGTGACCACGACGATCAGCGCCGCCGAGCCCCACAGCGCGTTGCTCCGGCCGAAGACGCTCTCCGCCGGGCCGGCCAGCGCCGTCGACAGCGGCAGCATCGCGGTCGAGCCGAACCAGTCGTAGGCCGAGACCCGTGACAGCTTCTCCTCGGGAATCTCCTGGTGCAGCGCGGTCATCCACGACACACCGAAGACCTCGATGGCGACGCCGCTGACGAACATCGCCGTCGACAGACCGGCCACGTCGAGCGGCACGGCGAGCGCCGCCGAAGGCAGGGCGATCGGGAAGACGCACAGGGTGCCCACGAGGAGCAGCCGGCGCGGCTTCCACCGGGCCATCAGGACGGCGCCGGACAGCGTGCCCACGCCGAACGCGGCGAGCGCCAGGCCCCAGGGTCGGGCGCCGCCCAGTTCGTCGCGGGCGACCAGCGGGCCGTAGACGGACTCGGCCGCACCGACCAGCGCGACCACGATGGAGAACTGGGCCACGATCGACCAGAGCCACGAGCGCCCGACGAACTCGTCCCAGCCCTCGCGCAGATCGGCGAGCAGTCCGCCGCCGGGCGCGCGTGCGGCGATGTGCCGGACGTCGAGGAAGGCGCGCAGCGCGCCCGCCACGGCGAAGGCGGCGGCGTCGACGGCGAGCACCCAGCCCGGGCCGACGGCCGCGATGAGCGCGCCGCCGAGCGCCGCGCCGCCGATCCCGGCGCCGTGCATCGCCATCCGGAAGAGCGCGAAGGCGCGACTGACCTGCTCGCCCTCGACGCTGGACATCAGCATGCCCTCGGCGGCCGGGTTGAAGAACGCCTGCCCGGTGCCGCACAGCGCGGTCAGCAGCATCATGTGCCACAGCCGGGCCTCGCCGGTGAGGACGAGGACCGCGAACACCGCCTGCGACACGCAGTTGAGCGCGTTGGACGCGACCATCACCCGGTGGCGCGGCACCCGGTCGGCGATCGCGCCGCCGACGAGCAGGAACAGCACGAGCGGCAGCGTGCGCGCCATCGCCACCAGGCCCACGTCGCCGCCGTCGCCACCGGACTGGATGACGGCGAACGCCGCCGCGATCAGGGCACCGTGGGTGCCCAGGTTGGTGACGATCGCGGCGGCGGTCAGCAGCAGGTAGTTCCGGCCGGCCCAGTCGGGCAGCGGCGCGGGCACCAGCGGGACACGGAAGCGGCTCACGACTCCGGGGTCTCGGGAGCCAGGCGCACGGTGGAGACGATCTGCTTGATGGTGTCGTCCGGCAGTTCGTCCTTCACGCCCTTGGCCGCGTACAGCACGAAGGAGGAGAAGTCGCCCTTGGAGTTCTTGAAGGAGAAGGCGACGGACTTGCCGTCCGACTCGCACTTGTTGCGCTTCTTGATGCCCGGGGCCACGGCGGTCGCCATGCTGCCCTGCAGACCGGCCTTGGTGGTGTACGGCACCGCCTTGGTGATCTTGATGGTGCCCTTGGGCATGTGCTGGGCGTAGCCGGCCCACACCCAGTTGCCGGCCTCGTTGAAGGCCGCCTCGGCGGTGTCCTTGGCGCCCTGGCCGCCCTTGGTGCCCGCCGTGCTCAGGCCCCAGGTCTCCGCGGTGCCGTTCTTGTCGGTGTCCAGCGCGCACCAGTTGGCCTTGAGGTGCGCGGGCGAGGACATCGTGACGACGGGGCCGCCCTTCTTCTCGTCGTCGAAGTAGGTGATGTAGCCGGGCTTCGAGACCTCCCACTCCGGCGGTACGTCGAACAGCGTGCCGTACTTGGGGTTGTAGACGACCTTCCAGCCGGGGATCGTCGGCTGGTGGGCGGTGTCGTCGCGCGGGTTGTCCAGCGGCGGGGCCGAGGAGGTGGCGGGCGAGGACGGGGCCGAGCTGGCCGGCTTCGGGTCGTCGGCCTGGTCGTTCTTGTCGTCGTTCTTGCCGAGCACCAGATAACCGGCGACGCCGGCGGCGGCCAGCACGGCCACGGCGGCGACGATCGCGACCAGCGTCGTCTGCTTCTTCTTGCCGCCGTCACCGCCGCCCGGCTGCGCCGGACCCGGCATCACGTACTGCGGCTGCGGCACGGTCGGCTGCTGGTACGGGTTGGGCGTCGCGTACGGGTTGGGCTGGCCGGGCATCCCCGGCTGCCCGGGCTGTCCCGGCTGTCCGTAACCAGGCTGCTGCTGGTACGGGTTCGGCTGCCCGTAACCGGGCGGCGGGCCCGGCTGCGCGTACGGGTTCTGACTCTGGTCCTGCGGGTTCTGCTCGCCCCCGGGCGGCTGCTGTCCTGGCCACATGGCGAGTAACGATAGAGGTGCGGGAGGTGCCGGGCTACGGCCGCCCCCTCATCGGGCTCGGTTCGCCTCCGGGCGCCTTCGGTGGGTGTCGACGGTCGACCGTGCTCGGCCCTCGTACCTCGGGCCTGCGCGCGCTCTCCCGGTCTCGACGCCCGCGGCGCCCTTCGGCTCAGGTACGGGGATGGCGAAGACTGCTACCCGTGGGTAACATCACGGCTCATGAGCGCAGACCAGATGACCGTCGGCGAGATGCTCGCCGCCACGGTGCCCATGGCCAGGACCCTCAACCTGGAGTTCCTGGAGACCACCGCCGAGCGCGCCGTCGTGCGCCTGCCGGACCAGGCCGACTACCACAACCACGTGGGCGGCCCGCACGCCGGCGCCATGTTCACCCTCGCCGAGTCCGCCAGCGGCGCCATCGTCCTGGCCGCCTTCGGCGACCAGCTCGGCCGCGCCGTGCCGCTCGCCGTCAAGGCCGAGATCGGCTACAAGAAGCTCGCCATGGGCGTGGTCACCGCCACCGCCACTCTGGGCCGCCCGGCCGCCGAGGTCGTCGCCGACCTCGACGCGGGCCTGCGCCCGGAGTTCCCGGTGCGCATCGAGATCACGCGCGAGGACGGGGCCGTCACCGGCGAGATGACCGTCGTCTGGACCCTGCGCCCGAACTCCTGACGCCGACGGGTGCCTGCCGACGGGCGGCCCGGCCGCCGACCAGGGCCGGAACCGGTGCGACCGGTTCCGGCCCTGATGTGCGCGACAGGTGCGCGCGGCAGGTGCCGCGGGACCGGGTGCGCCGTCCCGGCCGCCGCGCCCGGTCCGCTCGCCCGGGTAGGCTGCCTGAGTTCGGTCGCCGATACGGGAGAGGAACCCGCGTGCACGTCCAGGAGTGGCTGGAGACGATTCCCGCGGTCGCCGTCTACGCTCTCGTCGGGGTGGTGATCGGCCTGGAGAGCCTGGGCATCCCGCTGCCCGGCGAGATCGTCCTCGTCAGCTCGGCGCTGCTGGCGTCGCAGCACGGCGAGATCAACCCGTACGTCCTGGGTACCTGCGCCAGCGCCGGAGCCGTCATCGGCGACTCGATCGGCTACGCGATCGGCCGCAAGGGAGGCCGGCCGCTGCTGGCCAAGCTCGGGAAGAGGTTCCCCAAGCACTTCAGCGAGGCCAACATCGGCCTCGCCGAGGGCTCCTTCCAGAAGTGGGGCATGTGGGCGGTCTTCTTCGGCCGCTTCGTCGCCCTGCTGCGGATCTTCGCCGGCCCGCTGGCGGGCGTGCTGCGCATGCCGTACTGGAAGTTCCTCATCGCCAACGTCTTCGGCGGCATCCTCTGGGCCGGCGGCACCACCGCCGTCATCTACTCGGTCGGCATCGTCGCCGAGGCCTGGCTCAAGCGCTTCTCCTGGCTCGGCCTGCTGCTCGCGGTCCTCATCGGCCTCGCCTCGATGCTGATCCTCAAGAACCGTGCGAAGAAGGCCACGGCAGCGGCGGAGCGCAAGGCCGCCGACGCCGCGGCGGCCGAGCGCCCGGCCGCGGCGGAGGCGACGGCCGCCGCAGACTAGTTCCCGGCCCGACGGCCGCCGGGCCCAGAATCCGGAGCAGGCGCGGTTGATGCGCGTATCAACGGGTCAACTAGGCCGCCGCGGACAGCAGGAAATCAGCGAAGAGCTCGGTCAGTGGCTGGCCGGTGAGTGGTTCCAGGAAAAGGAACTGGCCCTGTGGGTTCACTTCAAGCCATACCGGCTCGCCCTCCGGTGTGAGTTTCAGATCCACCACACCCATGCGAAGTCCCAAGCGACGCAGCACTTCTTTGACCTGCCTGCTCACGTACTCAGGAACGGGCCAAGCTGAAATGGGCACATTGAGGTCGGGGCGCCAGTCAAGCGCTTCTGTCGCGATGAGCGCCCCGTACATGTGGTCGCCGAAACAGTTGAGCCTCACGTGTCGATTGCCCTCGATGTACTCCTGGTAGGTGGCAGGGCAGACCTCGAACGACCCTTCAGGGATCGACTCCGGTCCATCCACCCAGCTTGTGTAGAGCGAAGGTCCAACGGCGCCGACCACGGGTTTGACAATGACTCGTCCGACTTCCTTGGTAAAGGCGATGACATCCTTTCGTGACTGCGAGACCAGGGTTTGTGGCACCCGGAACCCTGCCTCCTTTGCTACCGCCAGTTGATACACCTTGTCCGAGGAGCGGTCGGTTGCTTCAGGGGATGAAATCCAATCTCCGTGGAAGGCGGCGGCGAGGACGCCGGCGAGCGCGCCGCGGCAGTCGTTGTTGATCAGACTGCGCTGGTGGTCACTACTCACCCGCTCGCTGATCTCCTGATCGGCCCTGGCCCGCCGCCACCACAGACGGCTCGCCTCCTCCGGATCCACGGTCGCGCCTTCGGACGTCACCAGGGTTGCCCTTCCCGGGGCGCAGGTCTTTCCGTGCGAATGCCACGAGAGAGCCACTCGTCCACCGATGGTGTCGCACTCCACGATGTGAAAGTCATGACCTCGACTGCGCACCGCGTGCTGTACCGCGACCGCATGCAAGTCCTCACGGTAGGAGACGGCCAGAATCATGCCAAGTCACACCTGTCGCTGCGACTTGTGAGGTTGACTTCGCAACCAGATTCGCAGACGTGGCCTGCGAGACTGTCAGCGTCTATCTCAAGGCCCGTGGTCAGGCGCACCGCCTCTTCCCATGCCCGGAGTTCCTCAGGGCTCTTCAGCCGAACGTAACCGGTCGGTTGGGTCTTGAAGACCACAGGGGGTGGAGTGTTGACGAATTCCGCGCTCTCATCAATTCGATCGCCCAGCCTGAACTCAGACATCGCCCGACCTCCTCGGCTCGCGAAGTGGATACAGGCCCCCTGATTCCACTGAACCACCGATACTCCGTCGGTGCAGCCGGGCCGCGGCGATGGCGACGTGATGAGGGAGCCGCTGTCGTGGCGGAACGTTACTCACGTCACGCAGAGCTATATTTCGCCATGCCTTCCGGCTCTCAACGTCACGCCGATCCGGGCTTCACGCCGAGGATCCGCACACATTCTGGTAGTCGGTCAGCAGGGCCAGCGGGCCCTTGGTGGTGAGGTCAAGGGCCCGGCGGGCGAACGTACAGGCCAGATGTCGGCGCCAGGGCTCGTGCCAGATCCGTGCCAGATCGAGCAGTACGAAGGCTATTCGCCGTCCGCGAACGCCTCCGCGTGGCCCTTGGCCAGGTGCAGGTACATCTCGGCGTTCAGCCGGATGCCCGCCTGCTCCTCCTCCGTCAGGGGACGGCGGACCTTCGCCGGGACGCCCGCGACCAGGGAGCCGGGCGGCACCTCCATGCCCTGCGGGACGAGGGCCTGCGCGGCGATCAGCGAACCGGCGCCGATGCGGGCGCCGTTGAGGATCGTCGCGCCCATGCCGACCAGGACGTCGTCCTCGATCGTGCAGCCGTGCACGGTGGCGTTGTGGCCGACGGTCACCCGCGCGCCGATCGACACCGGGAAGCCCGGGTCGACGTGGACCGTGCAGTTGTCCTGCACGTTCGCGTCCTCGCCGAGCTCGATCGGACCGCAGTCCGCCCGCAGCACCGCGTGGTACCAGACGCTGGCGCGCGGCCCGATCGTGACCTCGCCGAGCACCACCGAGGTCGGCGCGGTGAACGCCGTGGGATCGACCACCGGCTCCTTGCCGCCCACGCCCTTGATCAACGCTCCAGGCACTTCTGTCATCCTTCGCTCCTGCTGTGTCGTCCGTCGGTTCGCGCCTTGGGCGGAACACTAGTCCGGCCCCATGACGGACATCACAGCGCACCGCACTGATCAGCGACGACGCCGCCCACTACGGTGTCCGGGTGCCCCGGAACAGAAACAGGTTCTCCTCGCTGACCGCCTGGCGGCGCCGTCTCGTCGCGCGCGCCCTGCAGGGCGGCTGGCGCCGGATCCAGCAGGCGGGCGCCGTCACCGCCGAGCACCCGGGGCGGCTGCGCTTCCGCGCGCTCGGCGAGGGCACCCGGCTCGCCTTCCCGCAGGGCACGGTCTTCGGCGAGCGGTGGATCGAGATCGGGGCCTGCTGCATCGTCGCCGAGCAGGTCACGCTGACCGCCGGCATGCTGCCGGACCTCGACCTCGGCACGGACACCGTGCTGACCCTCGGCGACGGCGTCGTCCTCGGCCGCGGCAGCCATGTCATCGCGGACGCGCCGATCACCATCGGCTCGGACACCTACTGCGGGCCGTACGTCTACATCACCTCGACCAACCACAGCTACGACGACCCCGACGTGCCCGTCGGCCGGCAGTGGCCGCGCTCCGCTCCGGTCGTCATAGGCCCCGGCTGCTGGCTCGGCACGGGCGCGGTGATCCTGCCCGGCGCCCGGCTCGGCCGGAACGTCGTCGTGGCCGCCGGCGCCGTCGTACGCGGTGAGGTGCCCGACCACGCGGTGGTCGCGGGCGCGCCGGCGAAGGTGGTCCGCTCCTACGACCCGGAGACCGGCTGGCAGCCGCCGCTGCGCACGCCCGCCCCGCGCCCCATCCCGGCCGGCATCACGCCCGCCCAGCTGGCCGCCCTCGCGGAGCTCGGTCTCGACGAACTCGACGAACTGGCGAACCTGGAGCGCTAGTCCGGGTTCAGAGCGCGAGGCCGGATCCGCCGGCCGCCGGCTCGGGTGGCTCAGCCCGTGGCCAGCAGGACCGTGCCCACCAGGGCGAGGCCCGCGCCCGCCGCCTGCACCGCCCGCAGGCGTTCCTTGAGGACGCCGCGCGCGGCGAGGGCCGTCACCACCGGGTAGAGGCTCGCGAGGACCGCGGCGACGGTCACCGGCCCGCGCTGCGCGGCCAGCGCGTAGGTGCCGTTGGCGGCGACGTCGGCGAGGCCCACGAAGGCCAGCGCCGGGACCGCCAGGGCGACCGCCCGCATCCCGCCGCCGTCCGCCGGCAGTGCGCGCCCGCCGCGCCGTACCGAGAACCACAGCGCGGCGCCGCCCACCGCGACATTGGTGACGCGCTGTACGAAGAGCGCGAGGAAGAGTCCCGTGACGGTCGTCGAGGCCTCCGAGATCAGCGCCATCACCGCGCCGAAGCCGAAGGCCGCGACGAGGGTGAGGAGCACCGCCTGCCGCTGCACCGGCGCGCCCCGCAGTTCCGGGCCGCCCGCGAGGACGACGCCGACGACCGCGACGCCGATCCCGGCGAACTGCAGCAGCCCCGGCCGGTCGCCCAGGAGCAGGCCGACGCCGACGGGCACGACCACGCCCAGCGAGCCGAGCGGGGAGACCACGCCCATCGGGCCGAGCGCGAGCGCCCGGTAGAAGGCGAGCATGGCCGCGGGCCCGACGACGCCGGCCGCGACCGCGTACCAGAGCCGGGGCCCGGCCTCACCGAGCGCGCCGGTGGCGAGGACGACGCCGCCGAGGACGACGACGGCGATGCTCTGGGAGACGACCACGACGGTCAGCGCGGGGAAGCGGCGGGTGAGCAGTCCGCCGCCGAAGTCGGCGAGGCCCCACAGGAGACTGGTGGCCAGGGCGAACGCCGCCGTCAGTGCCGTCATCGGTGGTGCCTCGCAGTACAGTGCAGTGAACATTCGGGTGCACCACACGGTAGTACAACCTGTTGAACTCTGTCATTCAAAATATTGGACGGAATGTGTCGGACCTCGACCAGCTCACCCAGTCGCTCGCCCGGAACCTGAAGCGCTGGCGCAACGAGCGCGGCTTCACCCTGGACGCGCTGGCCGCCCGGGCCGGGGTCAGCCGCGGCATGATCATCCAGATCGAGCAGGCCCGCACCAATCCCAGCGTCGGCACCACCGTCAAGCTGGCCGACGCGCTCGGCGTCTCGATCACCACCCTCCTCGACTACGAGCAGGGTCCGCACGTCCGCCTCGTGCCGCCGGAGCAGGCGGTGCGCATGTGGTCCACCTCCACCGGGAGCCACACCACGCTCCTCGCCGGCACCGAGGCCCGCGGGCCCCTGGAGCTGTGGCACTGGACCCTCATGCCGGGCGACGGCAGCGCCTCCGACCCGCATCCCGACGGCACCACCGAGCTCCTCAACGTCACGGCCGGCACGCTCACCCTCGTCGTGGACGGCACGGAGCACCTGCTCCCGGCCGGCCACTCCGCCGTCTTCGAGAGCAACGTGCCGCACGCCTACCGCAACGACGGCGAGGAGACGGTGGAGATGACCATGGCCGTCTCCATCCCGCCCGTACGCTGAGACGAACGCCCGCCGCCCGGCGAGGACTTGTTAGCGTGCGGACATGCGCGCACCCCTCGGAGACTTCGACGAAGCCCGCCCCGCACCCGAGTGCCTGGACCTGCTCACCGAGCCGGTCGCCGCGGCCGTCCGCGCCTGGCGCGGCACCGTACCGGCCGATCAGATCCTGTACGTCGACACGGACCCGGCCATCGCCGACACCGCCGACTTCGTCCGCCACCACGGACAGGACCTGCTCGACGCGTCGGCGAACTGCGTGATCGTCGCCGGCAGGCGCGGTGAGACGACCACCCTGGCCGCCTGCGTGGTCCGCTCGGCCACCCGGGTCGACGTCAACGGAGCCGTCCGCAGAGCACTCGGCGCGCGCAAGGTCCGCTTCGCGCCCGTGGACACCGCGACCGGCGACACCGGCATGGAGTACGGCGGGATCACGCCCGTCGGCCTGCCCGGCGACTGGCCGGTCCTGGTGGACGCCACCGTCGTCGACACCGCGTGGGTGCTCGTCGGCAGCGGACGGCGGCGCGGCAAGCTCATCGTGCCCGGCAAGGCCTTCGCCGAGCTGCCCGGCGCCGTCGTCCTCGAGGGTCTCGGCCTCGAAGCCGAGCCCCAGCCGTAGCCCCGGCCCCAGCCGTAGCCCCGCCCCCGGCTGTACGAGCCCGAGCCCCGGCCGTAAGCCCCGAACCGCGGCCGGAGCCTCAGCCCAGCTTCGGTATCTCGATCGCCGGGCACCGGTCCATCACCATGTCCAGACCGGCCGCCCGGGTCCGCTCGTACGCCTCGTCGTCGATCACGTCCAGCTGGAACCACACCGCCTTCGCGCCGACCGCGACCGCCTCGTCGGCCACCGCGCCCGCGAGCTCGCTGTTCACGAACACGTCGACCACGTCCACCGGGAACGGGATGTCCGCCAGCGTGGCGTAACCCTGCTCGCCGTGCACCGTCTCCGCCTTCGGGTGGACCGGCACGACCCGCTTGCCGAAGCGCTGCAGGGTGGCCGCCACCCCGTAGGCCGCCCGGGCCCGGTTGGTGGACAGGCCCACCACCGCCCAGGTGTCGCCGCTCTCCGTGAGGATCCTGCGGACGGTCTCCGCCTCCGTCCCGGCGGAACCGTTCCCGGCGGATCTGGTCTCGACGCTCATCTGACGCTGCCTTCCCTGGCTCGGGGCCTTCGCTGCTCCGGTGCAACACCCGGTCGCACGGGTGAACGATCGTTGACCCTCGGTCATTCCCGCGGGCGCTTAGGCTGTCGGGATGCAGGAGCAGTACCGCACGCTCGCCGGCGAGGGCGTCCACGAGACCGAGGTCAACCGATCGCGCTTCCTCTGCGCCCTGGCGCCGGTCGCCACCGAGGAGGAGGCGCAGGCCTTCGTCGCCCGCGTCCGCCGCGAGCACCCCACCGCCACCCACAACTGCTTCGCGTACGTCGTCGGCGCCGACGCCTCCGTCCAGAAGGCCTCCGACGACGGAGAACCCGGCGGCACCGCCGGCGTGCCCATGCTCCAGATGCTGCTGCGCCGCGAGATGCGGTACGTCGCCGCCGTCGTCACCCGCTACTACGGCGGCGTGAAGCTCGGCGCCGGCGGCCTCATCCGCGCGTACGGCGGAGCCGTCGGCGAGGCCCTGGACGCGCTCGGCACCGTCACCCGCCGCCGCTACCGCCTCGCCACCCTCACCGTCGACCACCAGCGCGCCGGCAAGCTGCAGAACGACCTGCGGTCCACCGGCCGGACCGTGCGCGAGGTCACCTACGGGGCCGCCGTCACCATCGAGATCGGGCTGCCCGACGCCGACGTGACGGACTTCACCGCCTGGCTCGCCGACGCCACCGCGGGCGAGGCCACCTTCGAACTGGGCGGAGAGGCGTACGGCGATGCGTGAGGCCGCGCCGCCGGCGACCGGCGTTGTCGTACCCCACCGATACGCTCAGGGATCATGAGGCTCCTGCACACGTCGGACTGGCACCTGGGACGGTCGTTCCACCGGGTCGCCCTGCTCGACGCCCAGGCCGCGTTCCTCGACCACCTGGTGGCGACCGTGCGCGAGCGCGAGGTCGACGCGGTCCTGGTGGCCGGCGACGTCTACGACCGGGCCGTGCCGCCGCTCACCGCCGTCGAGCTGTTCGACACCGCCCTGCACCGGCTCGCCGACGCCGGCGTGCCCACCGTCATGATCTCCGGCAACCACGACTCCGCCCGCCGCCTCGGCGTCGGCGCGGGCCTCATCGGGCGCGCCGGCATCCACCTGCGCACCGACCCGGCCGGCGTCGGCACGCCGGTCGTCCTAGCCGACGCCCACGGCGACGTCGCCCTCTACGGCCTGCCCTATCTGGAACCCGCCCTCGTCCGCGAGCAGTTCGGCGCCGAGAAGGCCGGCCACGAAGCCGTGCTCGCCGCCGCCATGGACCGCGTCCGCGCCGACCTCGCGACCCGGCCCGCCGGCACCCGCTCCGTCGTTCTCGCCCACGCCTTCGTCGCCGGCGGCGAAGCCAGCGACAGCGAGCGCGACATCACCGTCGGCGGCGTCGCCGCCGTGCCCGCCGGCGTCTTCGACGGCGTCGACTACGTGGCCCTCGGCCACCTCCACGGCAGCCAGACGATCACGCCACGCGTCCGCTACTCCGGCTCCCCGCTCGCCTACTCCTTCTCCGAGACCGACCACCGCAAGACCATGTGGCTCGTCGACCTCGGCCCCGACGGCGCGATCGGCTCCGCCGAGCGGATCGACTGCCCCGTGCCCCGGCCGCTCGCCCGGATCCGCGGCCGGCTCGACGACCTGCTCGCCGACCCGGCCCTCGCCCGCCACGAGGACGCCTGGGTCGAGGCCACCCTCACCGACCCCGCCCGCCCCGCCGACCCCATGGCCCGGCTCACCGAGCGCTTCCCGCACACCCTCCACCTGGTCTTCGACCCCGAGCGCACCGACGGCGACCCGGACGTCTCCTACGCCAGCCGGCTGCGCGGCCGCGGCGACCGGCAGATCGCGGAGGACTTCGTGGCCCACGTCCGCGGCGGCACCGGACCCGACCACGCCGAGCGCGCCGTCCTGCACGGCGCCTTCGACGACGTACGGATCGACACCGCCGAACACGAGCGCGAGGCCGGCCGATGAGACTCCACCGCCTCGCCATCAGCGCCTTCGGGCCCTTCGGCACCTCCCAGGAGATCGACTTCGACACCCTGTCGTCGGCCGGCCTCTTCCTCCTCCACGGCCCCACCGGCGCCGGCAAGACCTCCGTCCTCGACGCCGTCTGCTTCGCGCTGTACGGCTCCGTCCCCGGCGCCCGCCAGAGCCCCGGCACCTCGCTGCGCAGCGACCACGCCGCCGCCGGCACGTACACCGAGGTCACCCTCGACCTCACCGTGGGCGAGCGGCGCCTGGAGATCACCCGCCGCCCCGCCCAGCAGCGCCCCAAGAAGCGCGGCGCCGGCTTCACCACGGAGAAGGCGCAGAGCTGGCTGCGCCAGTACGACGCCGAGGCGGGCGAGTGGCGCGCGCTCAGCCGCTCGCACCAGGAGATCGGCGAGGAGATCACTCAGCTCCTCGGCATGAGCCGGGACCAGTTCTGCCAGGTCGTGCTCCTGCCCCAGGGCGACTTCGCCCGCTTCCTGCGCGCCGACGCGGAGGCGCGCGGCAAGCTCCTCGGCCGGCTCTTCGACACCCGCCGCTTCGCGGCCGTCGAGGACCGGCTCGCCGAGCTGCGGCGGACCGCCGAGCGCGAGGTGGTCGAGGGCGACGAGCGGCTCCTCGCGCTCGCGCACCGGATGGCCCAGGCCGCCGGGCCCGCGTCGCCCGGCGCCGCGCCCGTCGAGGAGCGGCCCGGCGAACCCGGCCTCGCCGACGCCGTCCAGACCCGGGCCGCGCTCGCCCGCAGCGAGGCCCGCGAGGCCCTCGACATCGCCCACCTGCGGCTGGCCGCCGCCGAACGGCGCCAGGCCGCCGCCCGCGCCGCCCTCGACGCCGCACGGGAGCTCGCCGACCGGCAGGCCCGGCACGCCGACGCGGTCCGGCGCCGCGAGGAGCTGGCCGCCCGCCGCCCGGCCCGCGACGCATGGCAGAGCGCCCTCGACCGCTCCCTCAAGGCCGACCGCGTCGCGCCCGCGCTCGCGCTGCGCGAGCACGCCGAGCGCGCCCACCGCGCCGCGAGCGCCGCCCGCGACCGTGCCCGGGCCGTGCTGCCGCCCGACCTCGCCGAAGCCGGCGCCGAACAGCTCTCCACCACGGAGCGGCGCCTTCGCGAGGAACTCGGCGCCCTGGAGTCCGCCCGCCGGGCCGAGCAGCGCAGCGCCGACATCGCCGCCGAGCGTGCCGCCCTCGACCGGGAGGCCCGCGCCGACGAGGACTTTCTCCAGGACGCCGCCGCATGGCTGGCCGGCTGGGACGCCCACCGTGCCGCGCTCCAGCAGCGCGTCGAGGCCGCTCAGGAGGCCACCGCCCGCGCCGAACAGCTCGCCGGACGCCTCGAACCGGCCCGCCGCCGGCTCGCCGCCGCCCGCCGCCGCGACGAACTGGCCGCCGAGCTCGCCGCCGCCCGCGACCGCCTGACCGACGCCCGCGAGCGCCGCAACGCGGCCCACGAGCACTGGCTCGACGTCAAGTCCCGCCGCCTGCGCGGCATCGCCGCCGAACTCGCCGCCGCCCTCGAGCCCGGCGCGCCCTGCCAGGTCTGCGGCTCCGCCGCCCACCCCGACCCGGCCCGCCCCACCGCCGACCACGTCGACCGCACCGCCGAAGACGCCGCCTACGCGGCCTACACCCGCGCCGACGCCGCCCGCGGCACGGCCGAAACCGCGGTCGCCACCACCACGGAGGCCTGGCAGGCCGCCCGCCGCGAGGCCGCCACCCGCGAGCCCGCGACCGGCGAGGCCGCGACCCGCGAGCCCGCCACCGGCGAGGCCGCGACCCGCGAGGCCGCCACCGGCGCCGGCGCGGCGTCGGGCGAGGAGTCCGCGGCGGCCGGGACGGCCAGTGCCGCCTCCGGCGGCCCGGGCGAGGACCTGACGGAGCCCACCGTCGCCGCACTCGTCCGTGAGGTCGAGGCCTTGGCCCGGGAGCACGGCGAGGCACACGCGCTGGCCGGGCAGACGCATGCCCGGCGAGAGGCCCTCGCGCGGGCCGAGCGGGAGTTCGAGGAGCGCGGGCTGGCCCAGCGGGAGGCGGAGCGGCGGGTGGCCGCGCGGACCTCGCGGCGGGAGGCCTTGGAGCAGGAGCAGGCCGGCCTCGAGGCCGAACTGGCCCGGTACCGGAGCGAGTCCGGCAGCGTCGCCGCCCACGCCACGCTCCTGGAGCGGCGGATCGGCCTGCTGGTCGAGGCCGCCGAGACCGTGCGGGCCGCCGAGACCGCCGCGCACGGCCTGAAGGAGGCCGACGACCGGCTCGCCCACGCCGCCTTCAAGGCGGGCTTCGACACCCCGGACGCCGCGGCCGACGCCCTCCTCGACGAGACGGCCCGCCGCACGCTCCAGCAGCGGGTCGACGCCTGGCAGGCCGAGGCCGCGGCCGTCGCCGACCGGCTGGGCGAGGCCGCCACCGCGGCCGCCGCCGAACTGCCGCCCGCCGACCCGGCGGCCGCCGAGACCGCGTACACCGCCGCCGACCGGGCGCTGCGCGACGCCGACACCGCGCTCGCCGCCGTACGCGAGCGGACCGGCGCGCTCGACCGCCTCTCCCGGCAGGCCGACGCCGAGGTGCGCCGCCTCGGCCCGCTGCGCGAGGAGTACGAGCGGATCGCCCGGCTCGCCGGCCTCACCGCCGGCACCTCGGCGGACAACGAGCGCAAGATGCGCCTGGAGTCGTACGTGCTCGCAGCCCGCCTCGAACAGGTCGCCGCCGCGGCCACCGCCCGCCTCCAGCGGATGTCCTCCGGCCGCTACACGCTCGTCCACTCCGACGCCCGCAGCGGCGGCCGCCGGGCCGGCCTCGGCCTGCACGTGGTCGACGCCTGGACCGGCAACGAGCGCGACACCGCGACCCTCTCCGGCGGCGAGACGTTCTTCGCCTCGCTCGCGCTCGCCCTCGGCCTCGCCGACGTCGTCACCGACGAGGCCGGCGGCGTCCGGCTCGACACCCTCTTCATCGACGAGGGCTTCGGCAGTCTCGACGACCAGACCCTGGACGAGGTCCTGGACGTCCTCGACTCGCTGCGCGAGCGCGACCGCAGCGTGGGCATCGTCAGCCACGTCGGCGACCTGCGCCGCCGCATACCGGTCCAGCTGGAGGTGGTGAAGGCCCGGCACGGCTCCGCGGTCCGGCTCCGTACCGGAGGCGACGCGCTCAGCGGCTGATCGGCCGCCGGGGGAGCGGCGAGGAGTAGACGACGCTCGTCGTGACGGACCCGAGCGCGCCGATCTTCCCGGAGATCTCCTCCAGGTGCTTCATCGACCGGGCGGCGACCTTCAGGACGAAGCAGTCGTCGCCGGTGACGTGATGCGCCTCCAGGACCTCCGGCGTCGCCGCGACGAGGTCGTGGAACGGCTTGTAGTTGCCGTGCGGATAGCGCAGCCGGACGAAGGCGAGGATCGGCATGCCGAGCCGCTCCTGGTCGACGACCGCCGTGTAGCCGGCGATCACTCCGGTCTCCTCCAGGCGCCGCACCCGCTCGGTGACGGCCGACGCCGACATGGACACGGCCCGCGCGAGCTCGGCGAAGCTGGCCCGCCCCTGTTCCTGAAGGGCCTCGAGAATCCGCCAGTCCGTGGCGTCCGGGGTGTATCCGCTGGTCATGGGCGTGACCATGCAGGGAAAACCCCGGGAGTTCAAGCGGCTCCCGGGGTTTCCCACGCTCCGGACCGGACGAAAGCGGACGGAAACCGCACGAACGGGCCCGCGACGGACGCCCCGACCCTCACAGGCGCGAGATCTCGTCCACGAGGTCGTCCAGGCCCAGCGGCCCCTGCGACAGCGCCGCCATGTGCCACGCCTTCGCGTCGAACGCCTCGCCGTGCCTCGCCCGGGCGTTGGCGCGGCCCAGGAGCCAGGCGCGCTCGCCCAGCTTGTAGCCGATGGCCTGCCCTGGCATCGACAGATAGCGGGTCATCTCGCTCTCCACGAAGGCCGGCGGGCGGCTGCTGTGCCGCTGGAAGAACTCCTGCGCCAGCTCCGGAGTCCACCGCTCGCCCGGGTGGAAGGGCGAGTCCGCCGGGATCTCCAGGCCCACGTGCATGCCGATGTCGACGATCACCCGACAGGCCCGCATCATCTGCCCGTCCAGATAGCCGAGCCGCCGCTCCGGGTCGCTGAGGAAACCCAGCTCGTCCATCAGCCGCTCCGCGTAGAGCGCCCAGCCCTCGGTGTTGGCGCTGACCTTGCCGATGGTGGCCTGGTAGCGGGAGAGCCGGTCGGCCACGTGCACCCACTGCGCGATCTGCAGGTGGTGGCCCGGGACGCCCTCGTGGTACCAGGTGGACACCAGGTCGTACACCGGGAAGCGGTTCTGCCCGTCCACCGGCAGCCAGGTGCGGCCGGGCCGCGAGAAGTCCTCGGACGGACCGGTGTAGTACGGCGCGGCCGCCCCGCCCGGCGGCGCGATCCGCGACTCCACCTGCCGCACGCGCTCGGCGAGTTCGAAGTGGGTGCCGTCCAGCGACTTGATCGCCTCGTCCATCAGCTGCTGCAGCCACGCCTGGACCTCCTCGACACCCTCGATGTGGGTGCCGTGCACGTCCAGATGGGCCAGCGCCTCCCACGGCCCCGCGCCGGGCAGGATCCGCTCGGCCTCGCGCCGCATCTCGGCGAGCAGCCGGTGGTATTCGGACCAGCCGTACGCGTACGCCTGGTCGAGGTCCAGGTCCGTACCGTTGAAGAAGCGCGACCAGCGGCGGTAGCGCTCGCGGCCCACCGTGTCGGGCGCGTCGGCCACCGCCGGGGCGTACACGTCCCGCATCCAGTCCCGCAGCTCCACCACGGCCCGGTCCGCGCCCGCGCCCGCCTCCGCCAGCTCCGCGCGCAGCGCGTCGGGCACCCCGGCCTCACCGCCGTCGGCGAAACCGGCGAACCAGCCCCGCACCGCCCCGTCCGGACCCGTGCCGCCCGCGCCCGCCCACTCGGTGAGCTGCCCGACGAAGGTGCCGGTGGCCCGCGGACCGCCCCGCATGCCGCGCTCCAGACCGAGCGCGAGCGAGGCCCGGTAGCCCTCCAGGGCCGCCGGCACCGCCCGCAGCCGGGCCGCGACCGCCGTCCAGTCCTCCACCGTCGCGGTGGGCAGCATGGTGAAGGACAGCCGGACGCTGTGCGCCGGCGAGCGCAGATTGCTCACCGTGCACAGGCCCTCGTCCGCCTCGTGCATGAGCAGCTGCGCGGACAGCCGCTCCCGCAGCAGCCGGGCGCAGCGCCGCTCCGCCTCGTCCTCGGCGCCGGGCGCCCGCTCGGCCGTGTCGAGCAGGACGAGGGTGCGCCGGGCCAGATCGGCGAGGGCCTCCTGGCCGGCGGGCGAGAAGTCGGGAAGGCGGCCGGCGCTCTCGTGGACTCCCAGGAACGTACCGGTGATCGGGTCGAGTTCGATGAGCGCGTCGACGTAGTCGTCGGCGACCTGGCGGGGAAGCGCGATGCTGGAAGTCTCTGGCATGGGGCTCATCCTCGCCCGTGCACGCGCTCCCCGTCACCCTCGGGCGATCTCAGTCGGCTGACAAGTGCGCGCTCGGCACCGGCGGCAGCAGCGGCCCGCACTCCCACTGCTGGAAGATCAGCCGGGTTTCCACCCGCGCCACCTCGCGCCGCGAGGTGAACTCGTCCAGGACGAGTCGCTGCAGGTCGGCCGGGTCCGCGACGGCCACGTGCACCAAGTAGTCGTCGGGGCCGGTGAGATGGAACAGCGCCCGGGACTCCGGCAGCGCCCGCACCCGCTCCACGAACGGACCGATGAGTTCTCGCCGATGGGGCCGGACCTGGACGAGGAGCAGCGCTTCGAGTCCGCGGCCGAGTTTGGCCGGATTCAGCTGTAGCCGGTGTCCGAGGACGACCCCGGTGCGGCGCAGCCGGGCCACCCGGTCCAGGCAGGTGGAGGGAGCTACTCCGACCTCGGCGGCGAGCTCACGGTAGGTGGTCCGGGCGTCGTTCTGCAGGAGGCGAAGAATGTGCAGATCGACCGCGTCCAGTACGACAGAATCGGCCATCGGTCGAACGTAGCACGGCGATTTCCCGCTACGGGCCGGTAAACGTTCACAGTGCCGCCCATGGACATCCCCATGGACGCCTTCGCCTCCGCCGCCTCCGTCGCCCGCACCCGGGCGCTGGCCACCGAGGCCGTGCACGCCGGCCGTGACGACCTCGCCGAGCTGGGCCTGCACGCGCCGCCGCTCGACCTGTCCACCACCTATCCCTCGTACGACACCCGGGCGGAGGCCGCCCGGATCGACGAGTTCGCCACCACCGGCGCCCGGCCCGACGGCCCGCCCGTCTACGCCCGCCTGGACAACCCCACCACCGGCCGCTTCGAGACCGCCCTCGCCCGCCTGGAGGGAACGGAGGCCGCCGTCGCGTTCGCCAGCGGCATGGCCGCCCTCAGCGCCGTCCTGCTCAGCCGGGCGAGCCTGGGCCTGCGCCACGTCGTGGCGGTCCGGCCGCTCTACGGATGCAGCGACCACCTGCTGACCGCCGGGCTGCTCGGCACCGAGGTCACCTGGACCGACCCGGCCGGCGTCGCCGACGCCCTGCGGCCCGACACCGGCCTCGTCATGGTCGAGTCGCCCGCCAACCCGACCCTCGCCGAGGTCGACATACGGGCGCTCGCCCACGCCTGCGGAACGGTGCCGCTGCTCGTCGACAACACCTTCGCGACGCCGGTGCTCCAGCGGCCCGCCGAGCTGGGCGCCCGGATCGTGCTGCACAGCGCCACCAAGTACCTGGGCGGCCACGGCGACGTGATGGGCGGCGTCGTCGCCTGCGACGAGGAGTTCGCCCGCGGCCTGCGCCAGGTGCGGTTCGCGACCGGCGGCGTGCTCCACCCGCTGGCCGGCTATCTGCTGCTGCGCGGCCTGTCGACGCTGCCGGTGCGGGTCCGGGCGGCCTCGGCGACCGCGGCGGAGCTGGTCCGCCGCCTCGCCGCCGACCCGCGGATCGCGCGGGTGCACTACCCGCGGATCGGCGGGGCGATGGTCTCCTTCGAGGTGCACGGCGACCCGCACGACGTGATCGCGGGCGTCCGCCTCATCACGCCGGCCGTCAGCCTCGGCAGCGTCGACACGCTGATCCAGCACCCGGCCTCGATCAGCCACCGCATCGTGGACGCGGCGGACCGCCGGTCGGGCGGCATCAGCGACCGGCTCCTGAGGATGTCGGTCGGCCTGGAGGACGTCGAGGACCTGTGGCAGGACCTGTCCCAGGCCCTCGACGCGGCCCCGGCGGAGGCGACCCTCCGGGAGCGGGCGGTACGGGCGTAACGGCGCCGGCGCCGGGGCCCGTGCCGGGCCGGGTCACCGGCCGCGTACCCGGGCCGGGCGCCGTGACCGGCCGGGCGCCGTGACCGGCCGGGCGGCCCGGTGACCTCGGCCCGGTGCCTCGGCCCGGTGACGTGGCCGGTCGGCCGCGCGGCCGACCCGCGACGGGTCGCCGGCGGGACGGGCCGTACGGCCGGGGCTACGGCCGCGCGGCCTATCGGTCGGCGCCGTGGCGGTCGGCTTCGGGCCGGTGGGCGTTCCGGTCCGCGTCGGCCGGCGTGGGCGGGCGGGTGGTCAGGCGGGCGGTGATGACGAGCGTGCCCTCCTCGATCTGGTAGTCGAGCGGCAGGTTCAGCGCCCGCATCGCCGCCACCATGCCGGTGTTGGAGGACTGCGTCACCGCGTAGACGCTCTCGCAGCCGGCCTCCTCCGCCAGCGCCACCAGCCGGCCGAGCAGTTCGGAGCCGATGCCGCGCCGCTGCCAGTCGTCCTCGACCAGGAGGGCGACCTCGGTCTCGTCGCCGTCCCACAGCAGGTGGCCGAGGGCGACGACCCGGCCGGAGGCGGTCTGCACGGCGAGCGTGCGGCCGAAGCGCGGGCTCAGGAGGTGGTCGAGGTAGCGGCCGGCGTCGCCGACGGGGCCGTGGTAGCGCAGGCTCAGGGTGCGCGGCGAGCAGCGGTCGTGCATGGCCCGCGCGGCGGCCAGGTCGCGCTGGTCGGCGCGGCGGACGCTGATCTCGTTGCCTTCGGGCAGGGTGAGCACGTCGCGGCCGCGCGGCAGGCGCGGGCCGAGCCGGGCGTCGAGCTCGACGAGGGCCCGGGCGCGGGCGAACTCGGTGGGCGTGAAGGGCAGATAGGGCCGCTCGACCACGATCGTCCCGCCGTTCGGGTCGCGCAGCCGCAGGACCGTCTCCTCCAGGACGCCTTCGACGGGCGCGATGTCGCCGGTGGGCCGGCCGCTGAGGGAGACCGGCGGCACGGAGCGGATGGTGCACCGGCCGAGCAGCTGGCGCAGGGCGAGCGGGAGTTCGGCCGCGTCGAGCGCGGTGCGGGTGGCGAGGCCGAGCAGCCGGGTCGGCGTGTCGACGAGGTCGTGGGCGTCGGCCCGCTCGGTCCAGGTGTCGCTGCCGCCGGCCGCGGCGATCGCCCGGGTGAGCACGCCGGTCTCGAGGCCGGCGGGCGCGCGGAGCAGGAACTCGTCGACCGTGCCGTCGGCGAGCGGATGGGTCTGCAGGGTCAGGATGTCGACGCCGTGGCGGGCGAGCACCGTGCACAGCGCGGCCAGGCTGCCCGGGGCGTCGCGGACCGTGGTCCGCATCCGCCACAGGGCCGTTCCGGCGGAGTCCCCTACGGGGGTGGGGGCCGGGGCCGGAACGACGGCCGGCGGCAGCGGGGCGCGGGCCCCGCTGCCGCCGGGATCGTCGGCGGGCGGAGCATGACCGCGCCGCCGGGCCCACCAGGTGTGGAAGGCCGCGGTGGCGATCAGCGCGATCGCCGAGAACACCAGCAGGTAGGGACCGTCCGGCCCCTTGGCCACGGTCTTGGCGACGACGTCCGCCACCACCACGGCGGTGAACATCGCGGCCAGCTCGATCAGGTCGTGGCGCCAGTGGTGGGCGCGGCGGGTGTTCTTCGCATGCGTCACAGAGGTCATGACCTCACTGTGACCCAGCGGTGTTGCGTGATCACGAACGATGTGTGACTGGCGGGTTAAGCGCCGATCTGGGAGCTTAGTGACCGATTTCGACAGCTTGTGGCGCGTCCTGATCGGCCCGCTGTTCGAGCGCGTTCGCCAGCCGCCGCGCCTGGACCACCAGCTGCGAGGAACCCGCCCGCGCCGCCACCTCCGCGAGCCCCGGTATCTTCCCGCGCCCGGCACCGGCCCGCTCCACGCACTCGGCCGCCACCGCCACCAGGTCCCCGAGCGCGTGGGCCGGCTTCGCCGCGCCGAGCAGCCCCGGCAGCGACGCCAGGAGCACTTCGCGGACCGTCGCGTACGCCCCGGTCGCGGCGGCCGTACGAGCCGCGTCCGCGAGCCGGTTGGGCTTCACGGTCCCGTCGCCCACCAGCTCCGTGAGCCGGCCACCGAGCAGCCCCGCGTTCAGATCGCCCCGGGCCGCGAGCACCAGCAGCGCGTCCACCGCGGTCAGCCGGTCCTCCGCGTGCCGGCTGCCGAGCCCGAGCGCCAGCGCCAGGTGCACGGCCGGTCCGACCGGCCCGTCGGCCTCGGCCAGTGGCGTCAGCCCCCAGGCGGCGCCCCGCTCCTCCCACTGGACGCCGACGGCCAGCGGCGTCAGCAGCCAGGCCGCCAGCGCCTCCCGGTCGTCGGGCAGCACGCCCGGCCACAGCGGCCGCAGGCCCGACCAGTGATAGCCGTTGCACCCGCGGGTGATCTCCGACGTCGCGGCGCCGAGCCAGTGGAACACGGGCGGGAACTCCTCGCCGATCGTCCGGTGCTCGCGGGCCGTGAGCACCAGCCGGTCCGCGAGCCCCCACGTCCGCGACCGGCTGTCGCCGCTCCTGGCCGTCAACAGCAGCTCCGGCGCGAGCGAGGCGCCGGCTGCCAGCCAGTTCGCGAGCCGGGTCCCGGCGCGCGTGCCGAGCCGGGCCGCGCGCACGGCGGCCTCCGCGGACGTCGGACCCGCCTTGCGCACCCGCAGCAACGCCTGCGCGAGGTCCATCGGCAGCGGTTCGACCCCGGCATCCCGGTACTCCCGCAGCCGCTCCACCAGCACCAGCGGATCGAGGGACCCGGTGTGCAGCGTGGGCGTGGCGAGCAGGAACGGCACCGGAGCCGCCGTGGCCACCAGCCATGCGGCCTCCCAGGAGCGGGCGTCGATCACTCTGCTCAGCGCCTCGTGCGCACAGCCCTGCGTGCCGGCGGGCCTTCTGCGGACGCTGTCGAGGTGCGACGGCTTCACCGCGCCGACCAGGGCGGCGAGCACGGTGAGGACGCCTTCCGAGCCCCTGGACACGTGATCCCGGCTCTCCAGCCAGTACGTCCCCGTGAACGCCTCCCGCACCGCCGCAGCCAGCGCCTCGCGGTCCCGGTACGCGTGCCGTACGACACCGTCCAGGGCCCGCTCGAACTCCTCGACGGACTCGTACGGGTTCCGCGCGAGCGCGACCAGGTCCTCCAGCAGCTCCGCGACCGTCTCCGCGGCCGGTGCCAGCGGCCGCGGCTCCGGCACGGGCGGCAGCACCTCCTCGTAGGGAACGTCGTCACCGCCCACGG
Source organism: Streptomyces sp. NPDC053493 (assembly GCF_044544825.1). NCBI lineage: Bacteria > Bacillati > Actinomycetota > Actinomycetes > Kitasatosporales > Streptomycetaceae > Streptomyces > Streptomyces sp. NPDC053493. The sequence continues at coordinate 159,424 of NZ_JBITXS010000011.1, read as the reverse complement.
CCCGGCCGAACACCTCCGCCGCGGCGGCCCGGTGCACCGGGCTCAGCAGCTCGGCCGCGCCCGCCAGCTCCTCCCGCACCCGCTCGTCGGTCACGTCCTTCAAATGCCGGCCCACCAGCTTCAGCGCCCGCTCCTGGAGCGCCGTGTCCTCGTGCCCGAAGGCGTCCGTGACCACCGGCAACAGCTCCTCCGCCGCACCGGGGTCCTGCCGCAGCACCTTGCCGAGCAGCGTCAACTGCGCCTTCACCAGCTTCTTCTCGCTGCGGAACAGGACCGCGCCGGACATCTCCGCGAGCTCCCGCACCGCGAGCCCGCCGTCCTGCGCCAGCTCCGCCAGCACCTCCTGCGCGTAGCCGGCCACCGGCGACGGCCCGTCCGCCGCCATCCCGAGCCAGTCCGGGATCCGCCCGCGCCGCTCCTCGTCCGTGGTCCCGAGCAGCTGGAGCAGGGCCAGCGGGAAACGCAGGTCACGGGCCCGCCCGCCGCGCAGCAGCCTGGCCACACAGCCCTCGACGAGCACGGCCCGGTCCAGCACGCCCTCGTCGGCGAGCGTCTTCAGCGCCGTCGGCCAGTGCGTGGGCGCCTCCGGACCCACCGACCAGGTGAGCCGGTCCGGTGTCTCGGTCAGCGCGATCACGTACGGCATCAGCAGCGGCGTCTGCGGGTCGGCACGCAGCCGTTCCACCAGCCGGTGGTCCGTCACCTCGCGGGTCCAGCCGCGCAGATACGCCTCCGTCGTCGGCACCGCGCAGCCGGAACGCACCACCAGCGTGTGCACCAGGCGGTACTCGTCGTCCGCGACGGACGGCCGCTCGGCGAGCCGCTGCGCCACGTCGGCGAGCCAGGCCGCCTCCCGGCCGGCCAGCACCGCGAGGACGCCGTCGACCGTGCTCTCGCCCCGGCCGGTCAGGTCGCGGGAGCCGATCCACGCGGCCGCCGCCGCGGCGCCGGTGTGGCACCCGGCCCCGGCCACCCGCAGCGCGCGCTGCGCCTCCCGCTGCGCGGACCACCGCTCCCAGCTCCAGCCGCGCACCTCCTTGCGCAGCTCCTTCAGCTCCGGCAGCGCCGCCTTCCGCGCGTCCGCGTCCAGCCGGCCCACCAGCGCCGGCACCTCGGCATGCCGGCCCGCGCGGACCGCCCGCAGCAGCTCCTCCACCGCGGTCGCCGTCCCCACAGCCCCCGTCGTCCCCATACCCGTCCCCGTTCCCGTCCTCGTCCTCGTCCTCGTCCCCGCCATCACGCGGCCCCCGCCTGCTCCAGCACGGCACCGCGCCGAGCCATCCGCACCGCCAGCGCGTGCTTGCACGGGCCACGCCGGCCCCGGTACTCCGCCCACCACGCGCACGTGCAGCTCAGCCGCCCGCCGTCCGACTCCCGTACCTGATAGCGCCGTTCACCCGACACCACCACAACCGCCGACTCCGGCGCGCCGTCCAGAGCGACGGAGCCCCGCGCAAGCAGCTCCCTCGCCGCGACCAGGCGCGGGTTGTGCCGCTCGGCGCGGTCCGCGTCGTACGGCAGCTCCCGGTGGAAGTAGGCCGCCTCGGCCACGTCGTAGCCCACCCGCCCCGCCGTGCCCAGCCGGGTGAGCGCCGCCCGCACCCGGTCCACCGTCAGGCCCGACTGCTCGGCCAGATCCGCCAGATCGATCCGCGGCTCCCAGGCCAGCAGCACCGAGACCAGCTCCGCGTCCTCCGCCGCCTCCGCCGTGGCCAGCGCCTCCAGGACGCCGCCCTCGCCGGAGAAACCGCGCGCCGGATCCGGGGACAGCGTCAGCGTCAGCCGCATCCCCGGCAGCTCCAGCTCCCAGGCGCTCGGCGCGGGCCGGCCGTCCGGCACCGGCCCGTACACCCGCAGCGCCGTCGCGTGCCGCAGCACCCGCTCCAGCGCCACCAGCCGGTCGGGCCCCGCAAGGCACACCGCGCCCGCGACCGGCCGCGTGGTCGGCCGCAGCGTCCGGCCCGACTGCACCACCCACAGCGGGCCCCGACCCCGCGCCGGCGTCCGCGGCAGCGAACGCAGGAACCGGACCGCCTCCGCCCCGGTCAGCTCGGCGCGCAGGTCGAAGCCGGCGGAGGAGACCTGCGCCTCGGCGAAGCCGCGCAGCCAGCGGTCCGGCAGCGGCACCTTCTTCTCCACGACCGGGCCGTCCAGGGTCGTCACCGCCAACTCCTCCGGCCCCACCCGCAGATGCAGCGGGTCGTCGCCGGTGAGCCGCGAAAGCGCTTCCCGAAGCGGGTTGTTGACGTCCACATTGGTGGTGCCGTGACCGGTCTCCGCTCCCTCGAGACCCGCGCTCAGCACGTCGAGCCGCGCGTACACCCCGCCGCATCCCGAGAAGGACTCGAAACGCAGTCGGTCGCCGTTCCCGGTCACGACCGGGTCCAGCGAACCCGGCCGTATCCGCTGGTGATAGCGCGCCGCCGCCACGTCGGCGACGGCGAGCAGTCCGCGCGCGGCGATCCGCGGCGAGCTGAGGAAGCCGGAGAAGAACCGAGGGTGGGCCTCGGCGCCGCGCGGCGTGAGACCGCCGGCCGTCTCCAGACCGAGCAGCCGCCCGGAGCCTGACGGCTCGAGGGCGGACGGGCGTGCGTAGGCGAGCGCCTGTACGGATCGCGTCATGCAAACGACCGTAGGACCCGGCACTGACAATCGGCCCGGACCGCCTCTGGCCTGCGCCTTCCCGCCCTCGGCCGCCGAGTTCCCACCCGGTCGCGGGCGGGAAAGCCGCAGGCCGCCGCTACTGTCCGACGCGCCCCGGCTGGAGCACCTTGCTGAACAGCACGACACCGCCCTCAGCGCGCAGCCGGACCGTCAGTTCGCCGCTGTCGCCGTCGATGTCGACCTCGCCGAAGTACTGCGGGCTCTCCATCGGCGACAGGTTCGCCCGCTCCGGCGCCCGCACGAACACCCGCTCGGGGCCGAAGGTGCCGTCCAGCTTGTTCGCCGGGAAGCCGCCCGCCGCCAGGGGACCGGACACGAACTCCCAGAAGGGCGCGAAGTCCTGGAAGGCCGCGCGCTCCGGCGCGTAGTGCTGCGCCGAGGTGTAGTGCACGTCGGCCGTGAGCCACAAGGTGCCCGTGATGCGCCGGTGCTTGATGAACCGCAGCAGCTCGGCGATCTGCAGCTCACGCCCCAGCGGCGCGCCCGGGTCGCCCTGTGCGACCGCCTCGAAGTCGGTCGCGCCGTCGGTGACCACGAGCCCCAGCGGCATGTCGGCCGCGAGCACCTTCCACGCCGCGCGCGACCGGCTCAGCTCCCGCTTCAGCCAGTCCAGCTGCTCCGCGCCGAGGATGCCGGTGGTGTCGTCGGCCTGCCGGCCGGGCGAGTTGGCGTTGCGGTACGAGCGCATGTCCAGCACGAACACGTCGAGCAGCGGGCCGTGGCGCACCACCCGGTGCATCCGGCCCTCGGCGCGGGTGCCGTCGGCCGGCGCGCGCAGCGTGGAGACCGGGAAGTACTCCGCGTACGCGCGGGAGGCGCGGGCCGCGAGGACGTCGACGCTCTTCTCGGTGTAGCGGGCGTCGTCCAGGATCTGGCCCGGATACCAGTTGTTGCGGACCTCGTGGTCGTCCCACTGGACGATCGTGGGCACCTGGGCGTTGAAGGCGCGCACGTTGTGGTCCAGCAGGTTGTAGCGGAAGTTGCCGCGGTACTCGTCCAGCGTCTCGGCCACCTTCGACTTCTCCGGTGTGGTGACGTTCCGCCAGATCCGGCCGTCGGGCAGCGTCACGCTGGGCTGGATGACACCGTCCGCGTAGATCGTGTCACCGCTGCACAGGAAGAAGTCCGGGTCGAGCCGGCGCATCTCCTCGTACGCGCGGAAGCCGCCGATGTCCGGGTTGATGCCCCAGCCCTGGCCCGCGATGTCGCCCGACCACAGGAACCGCGCACCGTCCCGGCGCCGCGCGGGCGCGGTGCGGAAGGTGCCCGTGACCGGCTCGCCGGTGCGGCGCGGGTCGTCCGGGTCGGCGAGCGTGACCCGGTAGTGGATCTGCTCGCCGGGCGGCAGGCCGCGCAGCGCGGTGGTGCCGGTGAAGTCCGTGCCGGGGCCCAGCAGCGGCCCGTGATGGTGCCGGACACGGCGGAACGATTCGCTCGACGCGGTCTCCACGATCATCCGGGCCGGCCGGTCCGAGCGGACCCACACCAGACCGGAGTGCGCGGTCACGTCACCGGTCTGCACACCCCACGCGGCCGACGGACGCCCCGACAGGGCGAACGCCGGGCTCGCGAACGCCGCTCCGCCGCCCACCGCGAGGGCGGCGGCGGACGCGGCGAGCGAACCGCGCAGGACCGTACGGCGGTCGGGAGACGAGCCGGTGACGAGCTGGGACATCGAAGCGCCTCCAAGGCGACGGGAAGACGGGAAGACGGGAAGGCGGAGGGACCGGGCGCGGCCGCGCGCGAGCGGCCGCGCCCCATGCCTAACGCTCCCGAACGGCGCCCAGCCGAACCTCACGTGAACAACGGCCCGGGCCGGAAAGCCGGTTGGCGTCCCGCGCGAGACCTGCACGAGGTCCGCACCCGACCCGTCCGCTCCGTACCACCCCATCCGGCCCGCCCGCCCCGCGGCCCCGGGCGCGCCCGCCCGCTCAGCCGCTCAACCCGCTCAGCCCGTGCCCGCCTCCCGCTCGTAGGCGCGCGCCACCAGCCCCACGCCCAAGGCGATGTCCGACGGCGACAGATGCGCGTAGCCGATCACCAGGCGGACCACGGCGTCGGACGGCCGGGCCGTGCCGTAGTCCTCCAGCGGACGCACGGCCACGCCCGCCGCCCGCGCCCGGTCCAGGAAGCGGGCCGTGGGGCCGTAATCGGCGGGCACGTGCGCGATGACGTGCAGTCCGGCGGCGATCCCGGTGACCTCCGTGCCGGGGAAGTGCCGCTCCAGGGCCGCGACCAGGGCGTCGCGCCGCTCGCGGTAGGCGCGCTGGCAGCGGCGCAGCTGCCGGTCGTAGGCGCCGCCGGTCACGAAGCGGGCGAGGACCGCCTGGTCGAGGGCCGGGTTGCCGAGGTCCATCGTCCGCTTGCGCTCCACGACCTCGTCGAGCAGCGCCTCCGGCACCAGCATCCAGCCGAGCCGGAGCCCGGGAGCGAGCGACTTGCTCACCGAGCCCGCGTAGGCGACCCGCTCCGGATCGAGGCCCTGGAGCGCGCCGACCGGCGCCCGGTCGTAACGGAAGTCCCCGTCGTAGTCGTCCTCCATGACGAAGCCGTCCACCGAGCGCGCCCAGTCGAGCAGTGCGGCCCGCCGCCGCGCCGAGTACGCGATGCCCGACGGGAACTGGTGCGACGGCGTCGTCACCACCGCCCGCACCCCGGACGCGGCCAGCGGCCCGGGCAGCAGCCCTTCCGCGTCGACCGGCAGCCACACCGTCTCCAGGCCGGTCGCCGCGAACAGCCGGCCGTGCTCGGGACTTCCCGGATCCTCGACGCCCACCGTCTCCAGGCCGCGCGCCCGCAGCGCGAGACCGAGCAGCGTCGCCGCCTGCGCCACACCCGAACACACCACCAGGCGCTCCGGATCGGCCACCACTCCGCGCCGGCGCGCGAGCAGCGCGGCGAGCGCGCCCCGCAGCTCCGGAAGCCCGCGCGGATCGGGATAGCCGAGCCGCCGGTGCGCCAGCTCGGCGAGGACCGCGCGCTGGGCGGCGCCCCACGCGGACCTCGGGAACAGCGAGAGATCGGGCGTCCCGGGGTGGAAGTCCACCCGCACGCCCGGCGTGCGCGGCGCCAGGTCCCGTACGCCCGGCGCGGCGGCGCGCGCCGCCCCGCCCACCCATGTGCCCGAGCCGCGGTCGCTGCGCAGATAGCCCTCGGCCGTCAACTGCTCGTACGCCTCGGTCACCAGGCCCCGCGAGACGCCCAGGTCGGCGGCGAGCGCACGGCTCGACGGCAGCCGGGTCCCGGGCGCGAGACGGCCCGCGCGCACCGCGTCCCGCAGCGCCTCCTGGAGCGACCGGCCCCGCTGCCGCGCCGGCGCCGCCGCCGCGGGAAGCAGCAGCTCCCAGGCCGGATGCCCGCCCATGCGCCCCCGTTTCCCGGCCCTGCGGCCGTCCGTCACCACGTCCGTACGCCCGCCCGTCCCGACGGCCTCACGTCGGGCGTGGAGCCTACCGGGTTCGGTTTCCCGAACCTCCGGTCCGGGGGCCCGCACGATCGATTCCGCGGTCCTGCCCGCCGAGGATGAGGACATGATCGAGACGACGTGGAACGTGAACACCGAAGCCGCGGCGCGGGCGGAGGACCTGCACCGTGCGTACGGGCGCGGCACCGCCGCCGTGCGGGCGTTGAGGGGAGTGACGGTGACCCTCGCGCCCGGGACCTTCACCGCCGTGATGGGCCCCTCCGGCTCGGGGAAGACGACCCTGCTGCACTGCCTCGCCGGAATGGACCGGCCCACCCGCGGCGCCGTCTGGTGGGGCGACACCGAGGTGTCCCGGCTGCCCGAGCGGCGGCTCGCGGAACTCCGGCGCAGTCGCGTCGGGTTCGTCTTCCAGGCGTTCAACCTCATGCCGGCCATGACCGTCGCGCAGAACGTCGAGCTGCCCGGCCGGCTGTCCGGCGCCCGGCCCGACCGCGGTCGCGTCCTCGACGCGCTCGCCCGGGTCGGCCTCGCAGGCCGTGAACGGCACCGGCCCGGGCAGCTGTCCGGCGGCCAGCAGCAGCGGGTGGCGATCGCCCGCGCCCTCGTCTCCCGCCCCCAGGTGCTGTTCGCCGACGAGCCGACCGGCGCGCTCGACCGGGCCACCGGTCACGAGATCCTCACCCTGCTGCGGGCCGGCGTCGACCGCGACGGCCAGACCTGCGCGATGGTCACCCACGATCCGGTCGCCGCCGGATACGCGGACCGGGTCCTGCTGCTCGCCGACGGCGTGATCGTCGACGAACTCGAGCGCCCCACCGCCGCCCAGGTCGGCGAACGCCTCAGCCGGCTGGGCGGGTGAGCGCCGTGGTCCCCATCGCCCTCGGACAGATGCGGCGACGCCCGGCAGCCTTCGCCGGTCTCGCCGTCGCGCTCTTCCTCGCCGTCGCCACGGTGACGCTGTTCGGCTCCCTGCTCGCCGCGGACCTCACCGCGCCCACGGCTCCCTCCGGGCGGGCGGAGGTCACCGGGCCCGGGCTCGTGGTGATCGCCGCGGCCTTCGGCGAGATCGCCGTGCTGGTCGCCTTCTTCGTGGTGGTCAACACCCTGGGCTTCGCGCTCCGGCAGCAGCACCGCGAACTGGCCCTGCTGCGCACCGTCGCCGCGACGCCCCGCCAGGCCCGGCGCCTCGTCCGCGGCCAGGTCGTGGCGACCATCCTGCTCGTCACCGCGCCCGGCTGGCTCGCGGGGTGGGCGGGGGCCCAACGCTTCCTCAGCGCCCTGCAACGGCGCGGGATGGCGGCACCCGACCTCCGGGTCCCGGCCACGCCGCTGCCGATGCTGATCGCCCTGGCCGCGGTGCTCGCCGTCGGCCTGACGGCCGCGGCCGTCGCGGCCCGCCGGATCTCCCGGATCGCGCCGGCCGTCGCGCTCACCGCGAGCGCGACCGAGCACGGGCGGACCGGCGCGGCTCGCCTGATCGCCGGGGCCGGCGTGCTGGTGGGCGGCGGTCTGCTGCTGCGGCTGGCCGCGACGCGGCCGTCGGCCCAGGCGGACAAGGCCGGGCAGGCGGCGCTGCTCGGCTCGTTGGTGCTGCTGGTCGGCGTCGCCCTGGTCGGGCCGCTGGTGGCGCGGCTGGTGACGGCCGTCGTGGGCGCTCCGGTCCGCGCGGCGGCGCCCGGCGCGGGCTGGCTGGCCGACGCCCATCTGCGCGGGTACGCGCGGAGGCTGTCGTCGGCCGTGGTGCCGGTCGCCCTCCTCGTCGGCCTGTCAGGCACCATGATCATCATGACGTCCACCGCCGAGCACACCGCGCGCGCCGGAACGACGAGCGTCACCTCCGCCACCGACGTCTGGCTGCGTGAGGCCGAGTTGGCGCTGCTCGTCTGCTTCGCCGCCGTCTCCACCGTGAACACGCTGGTCGCCGTGACCGCCGACCGGCGCCGCGAGTTCGCGCTGCTACGGCTGGTCGGTGCCACCCGGTCGCAGCTGATGCGCATGCTCACGACGGAGGCGGCCCTGACGTCGGTGGTCGGCGTCCTCCTCGGCGCGAGTGTCGCCGGCGCGGCGGCCGCCGCCTTCAGCACCGCCCTGACCGGCTCCGCCGTCCCGCACGTCCCGCCGGCCGCGTGCGCCTGGCTCGCCGCGGGCGCGACCGTCCTGACCGCTCCCGCCATCCTGGCCACGGGCCTCTACGCGACCCGCGGTCCGGCGGCCCACCTGGTGGGCGGCGCCCGTGACTGACCACCGCCCCGATCCGCGCCGGCCGGACGCGCCGACACCGCCGCGTCCCGACTCCCGGCGGCCTTCGCCGGGGCCCCGGGGCGCGACGCGGCGGTGGGGAGCGGCCGTGGACGGGCGGCGAGGGCACGGGGCGGTGCGGGGCGGCGAGTGGCTGTTCGCCGTGGTCGGGCTGGTGCCGGCGCTGGTGGGTGGCGCCTACGCCCTGGGCGTCGTGTATGCCGGGGCGCTGCTCTCGCTCACCGTGCTCGGGCTGCCGGCCGTCGTCGCCGGGCTGCTCGGGGCGCGGGCGCTCGGGGCGATGCACCGGTGGCTGGTGGGCCGGACGCTCGGCGAGGTCGTCGAGGCGCCGGCCGCGTTGCCGCGGCCGACGGGGGCGATCGCCCGGGGGCGGGCCGTCCTGACCGACGTGGTGGCGTGGCGGGCGCTGTGCTACCTGGTGCTGCGGCTGCCGCTCGGCGTGCTCGGATTCGTGTCCGCGGTCGTGCTCCCCGTCGGCTGCGGCTGGCTGATCGGCTTTCCGGTCTGGGTGCGTCTGCTGGAGCAGGGCCCCCGGCCGGTCACGTGGGACGTGGCCGCCGTCCCGCTCGGTCTGCTGCTCGCGGCCGCGGTGCCCCGTGCGGTCCGGGCGCTCAGCGACGTGAACCGGCGTCTCGCCCGGCTCCTGCTGGGCCCGGCCGGCGTCTCGCGGGCAGCAGCGCGTACGGCAGCTGGAGACGGCCCGCGCCACCCTGCTCGCCGGCAACACCGACCGCCTCCGCCGCCTGGAGCGGGATCTCCACGACGGCACCCAGGCCCGCCTCGTCGCCCTCGCCATCACCCTCTCGTTGGCCGAGGACGCGCTCGAGCCCGCCGCCGGCCCGGACGTCGCACGGCTGCGGAGCCTGCTGGGCCGGGCCCGCGGGCAGACCGACGACACCATCACGGAGCTGCGGCGCCTCACCCGCGGCATTCACCCGGTAGCCCTGGACGGCGGCCTCGGTGAGGCGCTGCCGGGCCTGGCCGCCGCCTCGCCCGTGCCGGTCGCCGTCCGGCTCGACCTGCCGGAACGCCCCGCCCAGGCCGTCGAGCAGGCCCTCTACTTCTGTGCCGCCGAGCTGCTCACCAACGTCGCCAAGCACAGCGGTGCCCGCTCCGCCGAGCTCACGGTGACCTCCGCGTCCGACGGCCGGGTCCGGATGACCGTGCGCGACGACGGCGTCGGAGGTGCGGCGTGCGGCACCGGCACCGGCACCGGCGCCGGCAGCGGGACGGGCGCCGGCAGCGGGACGGGCCTGACCGGCCTGGCCGAGCGGCTCGCGGCCGTGGACGGCGTCCTGGGCGTCGACAGCCCGCGCGGCGGCCCCACCGTGATCACCGCCGAGCTGCCGTCCCGCCTGTGAAGGCCCGCGCCCGAACGCGACGGGCCCGCTTCCGGCAGAGCCCGTGAAGAAGCCGACCGGGCCCGTCGCCGGAGGGTCAGCCGGAGCTCTCCGCCAGATACGTGAGCACGGCCTTCACCCGACGGTTGTCGGTGTCCGTCGCCCGCAGCCCGAACTTGCCGAAGACGGCCGCCACGTGCTTCTCCACCGCCCGCTCGGAGACCACGAGCAGCCGGGCGACGGAGCGGTTGGAGTGGCCCTGCGCCATCAGCTCGAGCACCTCGCGCTCACGGGCCGTCAGGGTGTCCACCCGGCTGCGCTGTCCGCCCCGCATCAGCCGGGTGACCACCTCCGGGTCGAGGGCCGTGCCGCCGTCGGCGACGCGGTGCAGGGCGTCCACGAACTCGGCGGTACGGGCGACGCGTTCCTTCAGCAGGTAGCCGACGCCTCCCGCGCCGTCCGCGAGCAGCCGGGCGGCCCAGGTGGTCTCGACGTGCTGGGAGAAGACGAGGATGCCGACCTCGGGTGTCCTCGCGCGTATCTCGACGGCGGCGCGGATGCCCTCGTCGGTGTGGGTGGGCGGCATCCGGATGTCGACGACGGCCACGTCGGGGCGGTGCTCGGCCACGGCGGCGAGCAGCTCGGGTGCCGTCCCGGCGGTGGCCACCACCTGGCATCCGCGGGCTCCCAGGAGTTCGACCATGCCGTCCCGCAGCACGACGGAGTCCTCCGCCAGCACCACGCGCGTCGTCCTGCCGTTCCTGTCGGTCACGACGCCATTTGATCACGGCGCGCGGAGCACGCCGCCTCCGCACGGATTCCGCGGCCGAGACGCCCTGCCGCGCGCCCCGGCACGAGAGCGCCCGCCCGGCGAAGTGGTCCCCGAAGACGCCGTCCAAGTGGATCTCGAAGCGGGGCCGTCCGGTTCCTAGCGTCGGTGGCATGAACGCGAACTCCCTGCGCGGCGCACTCCTCGTGACCGTCGCCTACGCCCTCGTCGGCGCCTCCTTCACCGCCAACAGCCTGCTCGGCGACTACCCGTACGCGGGCGGCCAGGCCCTGCGTTACGGCGCCGCCTGCCTGCTCCTGCTGCCCCTGCTCGGCCGCCGTGGCGCGCTCGGGCCGCTGCGCGCCCTGACCGTCCGTCACTGGCTGCGGATCGCCCTGCTGGCGGCCGTCGGCATGGTCGGCTTCAACCTCGCGATCCTCGCGGCCGAACGCAGCGCCGAGCCCGCCGTACCCGGCGTCCTCGTCGGCTGCGCCCCGGTCGTGGTGGCGGTCCTGGTGCCGCTGACCGAGGGCCGCAGGCCCAGCCGGCCGGTGCTGTACGGGGCGGGGCTCGTCGTCGCGGGTGCCTTCACCGTGCAGGGCTGGGGCCGTACCGACGCGGCCGGTCTCGGCTGGTCGGTGGCGGCGCTCGCGGGCGAGGTCGGGTTCACCGTGCTCGCGGTGCCGGTGCTGCGCACGCTCGGCCCCAAGCTGCTGACCGCGGTGGTGTGCGCGGTCGCCGCCGTCGAGTCGGCGGCGCTGGGCCTCCTGGCGCACGGGACCGCCGTCCTGCGGATGCCGACGGCGGTGGAGGCGGGCGCCCTGGTGTGGCAGGCCGCGCTCGCGACCGTCGTCGGTTTCGTCCTCTTCTACATGGGCGTCCAGCGCATCGGCATGGAACGGGCCACGCTCTTCACCGGCGCCATCCCGGTGGCCGCCGCGCTGACCGCGGCCGCGGTCGCGCACGGCGCCTTCGGCCTGCCGCAGGCCGTCGGCAGCCTCCTGGTGGGCGGCGGCGCCGCCCTGGGCACGGGCCTGTTCGGGCGTGACGGCGGCAGGGCGGCCTCGGCCGGCGCCGCCGCGGGCTCAGGAAGCATCAGCACGGGAAACGCCGCCTCAGGAAACGCCGGATCAGACAACGCGGTTCCGCGCGGCGCGGGTTCAGGCGGCGGCGCTGCCGTCCAGGATCACCCGGGCAACCAGCGCCGGGTCGTCGTTCATGGGAACGTGACCGCAGCCGGGCAGCCGGACCAGACGGGCGCCGGGGATGGCGTGCTTGGCACGGACGCCCTGGCGGCGCAGCAGCAGCCGGTCCCGGCTGCCCCAGGCGATGGTCACGGGCACGGCCGGGACGTCGTTCGTGAAGAGCACCGACCGGCCGGCCGCGAGGGTCTGGTGGAAGCCGGTGGCGGCGCGCAGGGACATGGTCTCGGCGACCGCCGACTCGGGTGAGAGGCGGCCGGGGCGGGCGTAGATGGTGCTGGTGAGGACGGTGCGGCCGGCCGCGCTGCGGGAGAGCCGCTCGATCACCGGGACGGGCAGCGCGAGCGCGGCGCCCCGCATCGCGCGCAACGTCGTGAACGCGTAGCGCCGCTCGCTCTCCGTCCAGAAGCCGGCGGGCGACAGCGCCGTGACCGAGCGCACCTGCTTCGCGCGCCCGAGCTCCAGGGCGAGCAGACCGCCGAGCGAGTTTCCGGCCACGTGCGGCCGCTCGACGCCGAGTTCGACGCAGAACGCGTTCAGCACCGGCACCACCGTGCTCAGGTCGTACGCGAGGGGCGCGGGCAGCGACGGGGAGGCGCCGAATCCCGGCAGGTCCACGGCGATGACGTCCCGCTCGGTGGCGAGGACGTCCAACACGGGCTCCCAGGCCTGCCACAGGTGGCCGATCCCGTGGAGCAGCAGCAGCGGTTCGCCCCGGCCCCGCCGCTCGTACGCGACGGTGACCGTGCGCGGCCCGTCGGTGGACTCCACGGCGAACGAGATCTGTGCGGGCATGGCTGCTCCCTGTCGAACGGACACTTCCGAGACACCCTGTCAGCAAGAATTACCGGCGGGTAGGGTCGAGTTCAAGACCTCAGGACACAACTGGACACGGAGGAACGCGTGGGCTGGGATGGGGGAGTGCCGACCGAGACGCTGACCGACCCCACCGACCTGTTCGAAGAGCACCGGGCCCTGCTCACCGGCGTCGCCTACCGCATGCTCGGACGCGCCGCCGACGCCGAGGACGTCGTGCAGGAGGCGTGGCTGCGCTGGTCCGCCGCCGACCGCGGCGACGTCCGCGAGCCCCGCGCCTACCTCGTACGGATCACCACCCGGCTCGCCGTCGACCGGCTCCGCCAGGTCCGGTCCCGGCGCGAGTCCTACGTCGGCCCCTGGCTGCCCGAGCCGATCGTCACCGACTTCGGGCCCTCCGTGCCCGACACCGCCGAACGCGCGCTGCTCGCCGACTCCGTCTCGCTGGCCCTCCTCGTCGTCCTGGAGTCCCTCTCGCCGCTGGAGCGCGCCGTGTTCGTGCTCCGCGAGGCCTTCGGCTTCCCCTTCGCCGAGATCGCCGCCACCCTCGACCGCAGCGAGGCCGCCGTCCGCCAGCTGGCCGGCCGGGCCCGCAAGCACGTCGACGAAGGCCGCCCGCGCTACGACGTCGATCCCGCCCAACGCCGCGACCTCACCGAGCGGTTCCTCGCCGCGGCCGCCGAAGGCGACCTCGAAGGGCTGCTCGCCATGCTCGCGCCCGACGTCCGGCTCGTCGGCGACAGCGGCGGCAAGTCCAAGGCGCCGCTGCGGGTCATGGAGACCGCCGACAAGATCGGCCGCTTCCTGGTGGCCGTCGCCGAAGGCGCCCGGGAGGTCTTCGGCTACCGCATCGAGGAGATCAACGGCGGCCCGGCGCTGATCGCCCTCGTCGACGGAAAGGTCGACTCCGTCTTCCAGATCGACGTCCGCGACGGCCGGATCGCGTGCGTGTACATCGTGCGCAACCCCGACAAGCTCCAGGGCCTCGCCCGCGCCCTCTGAGGCGAATCCCTCCCGAGCCCCCGCCCTCGCCCCCGCCTCCCTCATGGGAGGCGGGGCGTTTTTGCTGCGCCGGCCTCACGCCGACGCGAACGTCCTGTGAACGATCCAGGCCAGAGGGTCACATTCAGGGACCTCGGACGGAGGATTGGTCTTGACCAAGGGTGGGCCGCGCCTTATGGTCGCAGAGTTAGTGCAGGAACCTTTAATAAACAAGGGCGCGGAAAACGCCGCGGGACACGGCGAATGTGCGGAGGATCAGGGTGGGGACCACGCAGCTGGAGACAGTTCCGGAGCCGAAGTACTGGCACCTGAAGACCGTGATCGGCGAAGCCCTCGACTCGGACTTCGCGGTCGGGGAGATCCTGCCCAACGAGCGCGAACTCGCCGCCCGCTTCGGCGTCGCACGCGCCACCCTCCGGCAGGCCCTGGAGCAGCTGGAGCTCGAAGGCCGGCTGCAGCGCCGCCGCGGCGTCGGCACCACCGTCGCCCCGCCGCGCGTCGGCGTCGACGTCTCCACCACCCAGCACGCCTGGCCCGACGCCGGCGAGGACAGCTGGCAGTCCGTGGACTCCACCCTCGCCACCGCACCCGCCGCCGTCGCCCGCCTCCTCGAGACCGAGCCCGGCGAGACCGTCCACGTCGTGCGCCGGCTCCGCGTCACCGAAGGCCAGCCCGTCGCCGCCGAACTGCTCTACGTGCCGTCCGGCTCCGTGCCCGGCCTGCCCGAGGCCGGCGCCGCCGACGGACCCGTCCGCGCCCGCGCCGTGCTCGCCGAACTGCGGCGGCTCGCCCTCGAAGGCCAGGACCGCTCCGTCGAACTCGGCTCCGCCCGCGCCGACGACGCCAAGGAACTCGACCGCCTGCCCGGCGCCCCGGTCCTCGTCGTCACCACCCGCTACCTCGCCGAGGGCGGCACCGCCGCCGTCTCCGTCGCGACGTACCGCGCCGACACCTGCAAACTCACCTTCGGCGACTCCGGCGACCTGGCCATGGCCTCCTGACACCACGCCACACCCGACACCCGACACGCGGCACGAGACGCGAGCCGAGAGCCGCGAGCTACGAGAAGCGACTGACGAGACCGGCCCCGGGCGCTCCCCCGGGGCCGGTCCCGTACGTCCTCGCCGCATCCGCGCCGTACGCATCCGCGCCGTACCGACACCGCGTCAGCGGCGCGCGGTCACCGTGCCGTCCACCGCGAACAGCTGCTCCTCCACGTGGTCGAGCGCCAGCCGCAGCGCGCCCGTGCCCACCGCCGCCTCGCCCAGCATCGACAGGACCACCCGCGGCGGCCGCAGACAGAACCGGGCCAGCTCCTCGCGCAGCGGCTGCAGCACCCCGTCCAGGCCGGCCGCCCAGCCGCCGATCACCACCAGCTCCGGATCCAGCGCGAGCACCAGCGCCGCCACGTCGTGCACCAGCCGCTGGATGAAACGCTCCACCGCGGCCTCGGCCCCCGCGTGCCCCTGCCGGGCCAGCGCGAACACCTCCGCGACCGCCTGCTCGTCCAGCGGGTGCAACGGCTCGTCGGTCGTGGACAGCAGATGCTCCGGCGTGACGCCCCGGCCGAGCAGGTGCAGCGCCCCGATCTCGCCGGCCGCCCCGCCGTAACCGCGGTGCAGCCGGCCGCCGATCAGCGAACCGGCGCCCGGGCTCAGACCGGCGAGGACGAAGACGACGTCGTCGGAATCGGTGGCGGCGCCCTTCCAGTGCTCCGCGACCGCCGCCGCGTTGGCGTCGTTCTCCACGATCACGGGGCAGCGGAAGGAGCGGCGCAGCCGCTCGCCGAGCGCGAGGCCCGTCCAGCCCGGCAGCGCCGTGCCGAGGCGCACCGTCCCGTCCGCCTCCACGATCCCGGGCGTGCCGACGCCGACCGCCCGCAGGTTCGACCGGGGCACGCCGGTCCTGCGCAGCACGTCGGCCACCACGGTCCGCACCCGGTCGAGCCGCTCGTCCTCCGGTGCCGTCTCCGCGACCTCGCGCGAACCGGCGCCGATGATCCGCCCGTCCAGGCCGGAGATCAGCGCGGCGACCCGGTGCGGTCCGATCTCGATGCCCAGCAGGTGTCCGGCCTCCGCGCGGAAGCGGAACCTCCTGGCCGGGCGGCCCTGCCGCCTCGCCTCGCCCTCCTCGGGCGCCGCCTCGACGACCAGACCGCCCTCGATCAGGCCCTCGGTCACGCCCTCGACCGTCGGCCGGGAAAGGCCCGTGACGCGGGTCAGATCCGTGAGGGTGAGCGCGTCGGAACTCCGCAGCGCATGGAGTACCACCGCGGAGTTGATCCGCCGCAGCAGCGACGGGTCCCCGCCGGTCAGCCGCCCCACCGTGTGTCCTCCCAGCTCGTGCGCGTCTTTGGCCGGATGTTACTCAATGGACGGTGGCCCGGCGAGCGCCACCCGGCCCGGGCACGCGGCCCGGGCGTACGGCCGGGCACGGGGCCGAGCCCGGCCACGGTCTGACGGGCCGCCAACTGTCAGTGCCGCGCGCTTTACTGGATCCATGGACAGGGCACAGCACCTCGCGACGATCGACGAGCTGATGGACCAGGCCTTCCCGGAGCGTCCGGAGCGTTCCGGGCACCGCGACAGCGGCCCTGGCTATCACGTCGTCGAGCTCGCCACGAGCGAGGACTTCTGGGAGGACGACGGCACCCGTTCCTTAGCCGTCGAGGAGCAGTACGAAGCGGAACGCGACGGACTGAGCGTGCTGCTCGACGCGCGCTGGGGCCCGCCGCAGGTCTTCAGCCTCTGGTCGGTCTTCGACCGTGGCATGTCCGGCGAGGACATACCCGAGCCCTGGGGCGTCCTCAGCAACCACACACCCGACCTCCACCTGTGGCGGGCCGGCGACCGCTGGATCGGCCTGGGCGTGTCCCAGTGGGACAAGGAGCTGCCCTTCCAGCTCCTCGCGATCGTCACCACCGTCGACCCGCCCTGATCCGAGAGAGCGGCCTAGGCGGTGCGCCGGTCCGGGACGCCCGCCGCCTCGCGCAGCCGGGCGAACTCCTCCGCCATCGTCCCCGCCGTCCAGTGCGCGTTCAGACCGCTCGGGCTGGGCAGGGCCCAGATGCGAGTCGTCCCGATCGTCCGCTCCTGCGGGCCGATCTGCGCGTGCTTCTCACCGAAGGCCGTGCGGTACGCGGTGACGCCGGCTATCGCCAGCCAGCGCGGTGCGAGCCGCTCCACCTTCTCGGCGAGGATCCGGCCGCCCTCCCGGTACTCCTCGGCGGTCAGCTCGTCGGCGCGCGCGGTCGCCCGCGCGACCACGTTGGTGATGCCGAGACCGTACGACAGGAGCTCGTCCTGCTCCGCCGGCGCGAGCCGGCGCGGCGTGAAGCCGGAGAGATGCAGCACCGGCCAGAACCGGTTGCCCGGGCGGGCGAAGTGGAAGCCGGTCGCCGCCGTCATCAGGCCCGGATTGATCCCGCAGAAGAGGACCGAAAGGCCGCTCGCGACCACATCGGGAACGAGGCGGTCGCGAGCGGCCTGGAGCTCCTGCGCGGAGAACCGGGTGGTGCCGGTCAGAGGATCGACCCGGGGGTGTAGCCGGCGGCCTCCGGGTGCTGCTTGGCGATCTCCTCGATACGGGAGACGAGCACGCCGACCTGGTCGGCGGCCGCACCGGTGAAGGACAGCTTGTCGGCCATCAGCGCGTCCAGCTGCGCCCGGTCCAGCGGGATGCGGGCGTCGGCGGCCAGCTTGTCCAGGAGCTCGTTGCGCTCGGCGCCCTGCTCGCGCATCGCGAGGGCGGAGGCCACCGCGTTCTCCTTGATGGCCTCGTGGGCGACCTCGCGGCCGACACCGGCGCGGACCGCGCCCATGAGGACCTTGGTGGTGGCCAGGAACGGCAGGTAGCGGTCGAGCTCGCGGGCGACGACGGCCGGGAAGGCGCCGAACTCGTCGAGCACGGTGAGGAAGGTCTCCAGGAGACCGTCGAACGCGAAGAACGCGTCCGGCAGCGCGACCCGGCGGACCACCGAGCAGGACACGTCGCCCTCGTTCCACTGGTCGCCGGCCAGCTCGCCGGTCATCGACGCATAGCCGCGCAGGATGACCATCAGGCCGTTGACGCGCTCGCAGGAGCGGGTGTTCATCTTGTGCGGCATCGCGGAGGAGCCGACCTGGCCGGGCTTGAAGCCCTCGGTGACCAGCTCGTGGCCCGCCATCAGGCGGATCGTCTTGGCGATCGAGGAGGGGGCGGCGGCCAGCTGGACGAGGGTGGTGACCACGTCGTAGTCGAGCGAGCGCGGGTAGACCTGGCCGACCGAGGTGAAGGCGTGGGCGAAGCCGAGGTGCCCGGCGATCCGCTGCTCCAGCTCCGCCAGCTTCGAGGCGTCGCCGCCGAGCAGGTCGAGCATGTCCTGCGCGGTGCCGACCGGGCCCTTGATGCCGCGCAGCGGGTAGCGGCCGAGGAGGTCCTCTAGGCGCGCGTACGCCACGAGCAGCTCGTCGGCGGCGGTCGCGAACCGCTTGCCGAGCGTGGTGGCCTGGGCGGCGACGTTGTGGGAGCGGCCGGCCATGACCAGCTCCGCGTACTCGGCGGACAGCTTGCCCAGGCGGGCGAGGACGGCGACCGTACGGTCCCGCATCAGCTCCAGGGAGAGCCGGATCTGGAGCTGCTCGACGTTCTCGGTGAGGTCGCGCGAGGTCATGCCCTTGTGGACGTGCTCGTGGCCGGCGAGGGCGTTGAACTCCTCGATGCGGGCCTTGACGTCGTGCCGGGTGACCTTCTCGCGCTCGGCGATCGAGCCGAGGTCGACCTGGTCGAGCACGCGCTCGTAATCGGCGAGCGCCGCGTCCGGAACCTCGATCCCGAGGTCCTTCTGGGCACGCAGCACGGCGAGCCACAGCTGGCGCTCCAGCTTCACCTTCTGCTCGGGGGACCAGAGGACGGCGAGCTCCGCGGAGGCGTAGCGGCCGGCCAGGACGTTGGGGATGCGGGGCTTGGCAGTCACAGCAGTCACGTGTCCAGATTCTACTGGCGCTTTCTGCAGGCCAGCGCCACGGTCCCGGCTGGAGCTTGCTACGAGACGGCCGTCACGTCCGACGTGCCGGGCGGAGGCCCGGCGGCCGGTCGCGGCGCCCGGCCTCCGCCCGGCGGTGCGCCGCCACGCCCGACGTGCCGCGGGCCCGGCGGCCGGTCGCGCGTTACCGCCTCCGCACCGGCGGTGGTGCGCCAGCGGGCCGGACTCCGCCCGCCGTCCGGTCAGCCGGTCTCCGGCAGCTCGTACGGGAGGAGTTCGGCGCGCTTGGGCGGGCGGCCGTCGCCGGAGGAGCGGCCGGTGAGCCGGCGGGCGATCCAGGGCGCCAGGTGTTCGCGGGCGAAGCGGGCGTCCGCGACGCGGCGGGAGGCCCAGCGCGGGCGCGGGCCCGGCGCGAGCGGAGCCCGCCAGTCGTCCTCGGCCTCCAGGCCCAGGGTCTGCCACACCGCCTCGGCCACCCGGCGGTGCCCTTCGGCGGTGAGGTGGAGCCGGTCCACGTCCCACATCCGCGGGTCGGCGAGCGCCGGGGCGCCGTACAGGTCGACCACCAGCGCGCCGTGCCGGTCGGCGAGCTCGTCCACGTACGCGAAGAGCTCCTCCATGCGGGGCCGGAAACGCTCCAGGACGGGCCCGTTGCGGCCGGGGCTGCGCATCAGGACCAGCTGCCCGCAGGCCGGCGCCAGCCGCTCGACGGCCTCGCCGAGCAGGGCCTTCACCCGGCCCATGTCGCACGTGGGCCGCAGGGTGTCGTTGAGCCCGCCGACCAGCGTCACGACATCGGCCTTCATCGCCGCGGCCGCGTCCACCTGCTCCTCGACGATCTGGCCGATCAGCTTGCCCCGCACGGCCAGGTTCGCGTAGCGGAAACCGGGCGCACGCGCGGCGAGCCGACCCGCCAGCACATCGGCCCAGCCCCGATACGAGCCGTCCGGCAGCAGATCCGACATGCCTTCGGTGAAGCTGTCGCCCACGGCGACGAAACTGGTGTACGCGGCATTGATCTCCATGACCCCGCGATCATACCGCGCGGTATGCCCCGCCCCCGGCCGGCGCCCGACCCGGCCGTCCGGTCGGGCGCCGCCGGGGCTCCGGTCAGGGCGCCGGGCGGCCCACCAGTTCGCGGAGGACGTCTTCCATCGTGACCAGGCCGGCCGGCTTGCCGTCCTCGTCGACGACCGCCGCCAGGTGGGCCCGGCTGCGGCGCATCGCCGTCAGGACGTCGTCCATCGGCGTCGCCGCCCGCACGCGGGCGATCGGACGCATCGCCGACACCGGGAAGGGCAGGTCGCGCGGAGTGACGTCCAGGGCGTCCTTCACGTGGAGGTAGCCCAGGATCCGTTTGCCGGAGTCGACCACCGGGAAGCGGGAGAACCCGGACCGGGCCGCCAGCGCCTCCAGTTCCTCCGGCGTCGTGCCCACCTGCGCGTACACGACCTTGCCCACCGGCATCACGACGTCCCGCACCGGGCGCCGGCCCAGCTCCAGGGCGTCGTGCAGGCGCTCGGCCGCCCGGTCGTCGAGGAGTCCCGCGTCTCCGGCGTCGGTGACCATACGGGCCAGCTCGTCGTCCGAGAACGTCGCCGCGACCTCGCCCTTCGCCTCCACCCGCAGCAGCTTCAGGATCCCGTTGGCGAAGGCGTTGATCGCGAAGATCACCGGCTTCAGGGCGCGGGCGAGCGCCACCAGCGGCGGGCCGAGCAGCAGCGCCGTGCGCGTCGGCTCGGCCAGGGCGATGTTCTTCGGCACCATCTCGCCGAGCAGCATGTGCAGATACGTCGCGACCGTCAGCGCGATCACGAACGAGATCGGGTGCACCAGGCCGTGCGGCACGCCGACGGCGTCGAACACCGGCTCCAGCAGATGGGCGATGGCCGGCTCGGCCACGATGCCGAGCACCAGGGTGCACAGCGTGATGCCGAGCTGGGCGGCCGCGAGCATCGCCGAGACGTGCTCCAGGCCCCACACGACGCTGCGCGCCCGCCGGTCGCCGGACTCCGCCAGCGGCTCGATCTGGCTGCGGCGCACCGAGATCAGCGCGAACTCCGCGCCGACGAAGAAGGCGTTGACGACCAGCGTCAGCAGGCCGATCAGCAACTGGACCGCGGTCATCGGCCGGCCTCCCCGTCCGTCGCGTCGGAGTCGGCCGGCGGGGCGTGCATCAGCACCCGCGCCGCCCGCCGTCCGGAGTCGTCCACCACGTCGAGCCGCCAGCCGGCCAGCTCCACGCTGTCGCCGGCGAGCGGGATCCGGCCGAGCTCGGTCGCGATCACGCCCGCCAGGGTCTCGTACGGACCCTCCGGCACCCGCAGACCGACCGTACGCAGCTGGTCGGTGCGGGCCGCGCCGTCCGCGGACCACAGTTCGCGGCCGTCGGCGTCCTCGCCCGCCGGGGCCAGGTCCGGCGTCTCGTGCGGGTCGTGCTCGTCGCGCACCTCGCCGACGACCTCCTCCACGATGTCCTCCAGCGTCGCGACACCCGCCGTGCCGCCGTACTCGTCGATGACGACGGCCATCGTCTGGCGGCCGGAGAGCCGGTCGAGCAGCCGGTCCACGGTCAGGCTCTCGGGCACCAGCAGCGGCTCGCGCAGCATGTCGCCGATCCGGCGGCGGGGCCGCTCCTCGGCCGGTATCGCGAGCACGTCCTTGATGTGCGCGATGCCGACGACCGAGTCGAGGTTGCCGCGGTAGACGGGGAAGCGGCTGAGGCCGGTCGCGCGGGTCGCGTTGGCGACGTCCTCGGCGGTGGCCTGCACCTCGAGGGCGGTCACCTGGACGCGCGGCGTCATGACGTTCTCGGCGGTCAGCTCGGCCAGGTTGAGCGTCCGTACGAACAGCTCGGCGGTGTCCGGCTCCAGCGCGCCCTCCTTGGCGGAGTGGCGGGCGAGCGCGACCAGCTCCTGCGGGGAGCGGGCGGAGGCCAGCTCCTCGGTGGGCTCCATGCCGAGCCGGTGCAGGACCCGGTTGGCGGTGTTGTTGAGGTGGCTGATCAGCGGCTTGAACGCGGCGGTGAAGATTCGCTGCGGCGTTCCCACCACCTTGGCGACCGCCAGCGGCGAGGAGATGGCCCAGTTCTTGGGGACCAGCTCGCCGACGACCATCAGGACGACGGTCGACAGGGCGGTGCCGAGGACCAGGGCCACCGAGGAGGCGACCGCCGGAGACAGGCCCAGGGCCTCGACCGGACCCGCGAGCAGCTTGGCGATCGAGGGCTCGGAGAGCATGCCGACGACCAGGTTGGTGACGGTGATGCCGAGCTGGGCGCCGGAGAGCTGGAAGGTGAGCGACTTGACGGCCTTCAGGGCGCCGGCCGCGCCGCGCTCGCCCCGCTCGACGGCGGCCTCGAGCTCGCCGCGCTCGACGGTGGTGAGCGAGAACTCGGCCGCGACGAACGCGCCGCACGCGACGGAGAGCAGCAGGGCCACCAGGAGCAGCAGCACCTCGGTCATCGGTTCACCTCCGTCCCTCGGTGAGTCCCATGATCACTCAGGGCAGGGAGGACCGCGCGGTGTCGGTGGGCGGGACGGGGGGAACGGGGTGTACTGGGAGGCTCGCCCATGGGCGGACGCTCACACCTTTCGGTAGCTGATCGATTCTGCAGACCATGGTAAAGGATCGGCAAAGCGGCTCGTCGGCCCGGGATCGTCGGCCCGGGCTCGTCGGTTCCGAGGCTTGGGCTCGGCGGGTCGGCGGGTCAGCGGCTCGGGGGCTCGGGGGCTCGGCGGGTCAGCCGGCGAGCGGCTTCACCCAGCGCGTCCACTGCTCCTCCGGTCCGTACTCCGCCGCCCGCCACGCCGCCCGCCCCAGCTCGTTGCGGTCCAGGACCATCGCGTCCGCGCGCCGCCCGCCGAGCCGTACGAAACGCTCCTCGGCCGCGGCGAGCAGCGCGCCACCGATCCCGCGCCGACGGTGCTCCGGGTGGACGGCCAGCCGGTACAGATGGCAGCGCCAGCCGTCGAAGCCGGCGATCACCGTTCCGACCAGCTCGCCCGTCGCGCGCTCCGCGAGCAGCAGCGCCTCCGGGTCGCGCGCGACGAGACGGGCCACGCCGGCCGGGTCGTCACTGATACTGGTCCCCTCGGCCGCCGCCTTCCAGAAGGCGAGCACGGCATCGATGTCGGCCGCCGCCGCGGCCCGTATCCGAAGATCATCCATGCGGGCATCCCACCACCGCGCGACCCGGCCCGTCGACCACGTTTCACTCCTCAGACGCGGCGCCGTCCGGGCGGCCCGCCCTCGCGCGCAGCTCCGCGATCACCGGCCCGAACGCCTCCATCGCGCCGTCGAGCACCGTGATGTACGAGAAGCCGCAGCGCTCGCGCAGGGCGACCAGCCGGTCCGCGATCTCCCGCACCGTGCCCACCGCGAGCACGGGCAGCTCCAGCACCTGTTCCTCGGTCAGATACGGCACCAGCGGGAGGAACTCCGCCAGCGCCGCGGACCGGTCGTCCGTCAGGATCACCCGCTGGAGCAGCAGATTGCGCTCCGCGGGCGCACGGCGGTCGGCCTCGCGCTCGAAACCCGCGTACGCCTCGACCCGCGCGGCCAGCTCGTCGGCCGTGAGCAGCACCGGCGCGCCGCCGTCGAACCGGCCGCCCGAGAACGCCGTGACGTCGGCGTGCCGCGCGGCGAGCCGCAGCACCCGGTTGCCGTTGCCGCCCACGAGCAGCGGGACGCCGTTCTCCTTCAGCGTCCCGGCCAACTCCTCGACCGTACGCGTCAGATGGGAGACCCGTTCGCGTGGCGGCAGGAACGGGATGCCCGCCTGCTCGTGCTCGGCCCGCACATAACCCGTGCCGAGGCCGAGCTCGAGCCTGCCGTCGGTCAGGGCCGCCGTGGTCGCCACCTCGCGGGCCAGCAACACCGGATTCCAGAAACCCGCGTTGAGCACGAAGGTGCCCACCCGCGGCCGCGTGGTCGCCTCCGCCGCGGCCACCAGCGACGGGAACGGCGCGGGCATGCCGAGATGGTCCGCGACCAGGATCAGGTCGAAGCCCAGCTCCTCGGCACGGCGGCAGCGGGCCCGCCACTCGCCACCGGTGCCGGGGCTGAGCATGTTGACGGCGAATCGGAACGGTAACGCCACGGGAAATCCCCTCCTCGTCGACCTGACCCGGCAGGCCCGGTCAGCCGGACACGAAGCAGAACTCGTTGCCCTCCGGGTCGAGCATCACCTGGAACGAACCCTGCGCGTCCGTCACCGGGCCGCCCGACCTGCGCGCGCCCCACGCCAGCGACTCCTCGGCCGCCGCCGTCACATCGCCCGCCTCCACGTCCAGATGCACACGGTTCTTCACCGTCTTGCCCTCCGGCACCCGCTGGAAGGCGAGCCGCACGAAACCCGGCGGGTCGACGTACGACCAGTCAGGGCTCCGGTCCACCGGCTCCCCGCCGAGGAGCACCGCCCAGAACCGCACCAGGGCGGCCGGGTCGGCGCAGTCGAACACGATCTCCTGAACACGAGCACGCATGCGTCCAGCGTACGGAGTTCAGGCACCCGCCGTCGCGGTGAACGCCGCCGCGTCCCAGACGCCGCCGAGCACCGGCGCCAGCCACGTGGGCGCCGCCGCCCGGAACTCCTCGGGCGCCAGCGCGCCCGTGCCCTCCGGAATGACGCCGAGCAGCGGTGCGCCCGCCGACTCCGGAAGGTCCGTCAGATTGCACCGCGCGGCCAGGTCCGGCTCGGCCGGCCAGCTGCCGACCACCACGCCGAGCTGCTCGATGCCGCGGGCTCGCAGGGCCTCCGCCGTCAGGGCGGTCGAGTTCAGCGTCCCGAGGCCGGCGGGGGTGACGACGAGCACCGGCGCGTCGAGCAGCCGGGCGGCGTCCGCGAGCGTGCCGCCCTCCTCGTCGAACCGTACGAGCAGGCCGCCGGCGCCCTCCACGAGGACCAGGTCGTGGGTGGCCGCCAGCTTGCGCGCCGCCTCCGCGACCTCGGCCGGGCCCACCGGCGCGAGGCCGGCCCGCCGGGCCGCGGTCGCCGGCGCCAACGGCTCGGGGAACCGGGCCAGTTCTGTCCCGGTCGCCGCGCCCGACAGCCGCAGGACCTCGTCCGCGTCGCCCGCCTCCTCGGGCCCGACGCCCGTCTGCGCGGGCTTGAGCACGGCGACGGTCCGCCCGGCGGCGGTGGCGACGGCGGCGAGGGCGGCGGTGGTGACGGTCTTGCCGATCTCGGTGCCGGTGCCGCTGATGACGATGACGGTCATGGTGCTGCTTCCTTCCACTACGTGAACATCCTGCTGCCCGCGCCGACGCGGGCGGTGCCTTCTTCGCCCCTCCCCGAGCCCGGGGCCCGGTGCGGGCGGTCATCCCGCCGGGGGCGCCCACCTTTCGGGCCGGCGCCCGCGCCCCGTGCGGACTGCCCTCTTCGCCCCCTCCCTCCGGGCGGCGCCCACCTTTCGGGGCCGGCGCCCCCGGCCCACCCTCCGGGCGGTGCCCACCCTTCGGGCCGGCACTTCCGGTCCACCTCCGTGTGGGCTGCGCCCGCTGACACGGCGCCCTCGTCGCCCCGTGCGGGTGGCGCCTGCTTGCGCGGCGCCCCCGGTCCACCTCCGTGTGGGCATTCGTCCCGCTGGGGCGGGACGGGTGGGCACACGGGACGGCGCCCTTGCGGGCGCGTTCCGCACCTGCGCCTGAGCCCGCACCAACAGCACGGCGCGCTCCGGGTGCGGGTCAGGGCGCGGGAGCCTAGGCCCGGCAGGGGGCGCCGTCCGTTGTGCCCACCCGTTCCGCCCCAGCGGAACGAATGCCCACAACGGGGGTAGCGGGGCCGGGCACCGTCCCGGCGGGCGCAGGCCCGCAACGGGGGCGCAGGCCCAGCGGGCCGGGGCCCGTATCCGCCGGCGCGGTCCCCAGCTGACACTGCCCCGGCGGACGGCCGCCCACAACGGAGGGGCCGCCGGCCTGGCGGGGGCGCCTCGGGCCGGGCGAGGCCCGGGTGGGCACCGTCCGCCACGCGCGCGGGGCGTCAGCCCGCTGAGGCGGCTTCTTGGAGGGCGCCGCAGATGCGGGACACGTCCTCGTCGCCCGTCACGAACGGCGGCATCGTGTAGATGAGGTCGCGGAACGGCCGCAGCCACACCCCGTTGCGCACCGCCGCCCGCGTCGCCGCCCGTACGTCCACCGGGTGGTCGAGCTGGACGACGCCGATCGCCCCGAGGACGCGGACGTCGTGGACGCCCGGAATCCCGGCGACCGGCGCCAGCCCCTCCCGCAGGCCCGTCTCGATGCGCTTGATCTCGACCTGCCAGTCCTGCCCGAGGAGCAGGTCGATCGAGGCGAGCGCGACCGCGGAGGCCAGCGGGTTGCCCATGAAGGTCGGCCCGTGGGCGAGGACGGGCACCTCGCCGCGCGAGATGCCGTCTGCCACCTTGCTCGTGCACAGCGTCGCCGCCATGGAGACGTAGCCGCCGGTGAGCGCCTTGCCGACGCACATCACGTCCGGCGAGACCCCGGCGTGGTCGGCGGCGAACAGCGCGCCCGTCCGCCCGAACCCCGTCGCGATCTCGTCGAAGACCAGCAGCACGTCGTGCGCGTCGCACGCCTCCCGCAGCACCCGCAGATACTCGGGGCTGTGGAAGCGCATGCCGCCCGCGCCCTGCACCACCGGCTCGACGACGACCGCGGCCAGCTCGTCCGCGTGTCGCCCGATCGCCTCGCGCAGCAGCTCCGCGTACGACTCCTCGTACTCCGTCGGCGGCGCGTCCACGAAGACCTGCCGCTGGAGCACGCCCGACCACAGTTCGTGCATGCCGCCCCGCGGGTCGCAGACGGACATCGGCTGCCAGGTGTCGCCGTGGTAGCCGCCCCGCCAGGTCAGCAGCCGCTGCTTGCCGGGCCGGCCGACGGACCGCCAGTACTGGAGGCACATCTTCGCGGCGACCTCGACCGAGACCGAGCCGGAGTCGCTGAGGAAGACGTGCCGCAGCGGCTCGGGCGTGATCTCCACGAGCCGGGCGGCGAGCCGGACGGCCGGCTCGTGGGTGAGCCCGCCGAACATGACGTGGCTCATCCGGTCGAGCTGGCCGCGTACCGCCTCGTTGAGCACAGGGTGGTTGTAGCCGTGGACGGCCGACCACCACGAGGACATGCCGTCGATCAACTCGCTTTGTCCGTCGACGGGTTCGGCGAGCCGGAGCCGTACGCCGGACGCGGACGCGACGACCAGCGGTTCCTCGCGGCCGGGCATCGGGCCGTAGGGATGCCAGACGTGCGCCCGGTCCAGGGCGAGGAGTTCGTCGTTACGCATTGGGGGCGAGGTCCGTGCCGGCGCCGCGGCGGCGTACGGCCACCAGGTCCGTCCTGGCCTCGGACGCGGCCGGCACCGAGGCCGGCTCGGGCGCCGTCGCCGTCGCCGTCGCGGCAGCCGGCTCGGGCACCGCGCCGCACGGACCGCATCCGCCGCCCGCCTCCGCGTGGGAGCCGCATCCGCCGCCCGCCTCCGCGTGCGAGCCGCAGCCGGCCGCCGCCGAGGAGCCGCATCCGCCGCCCGCCGCGGCGGCCGCGGCCGCCGCGTCCGCGCGGTGGGCCGGCAGCGTGGTCGTGCCCG
The DNA here is from genome assembly GCF_044544825.1 of Streptomyces sp. NPDC053493. Classification (NCBI taxonomy): domain Bacteria; kingdom Bacillati; phylum Actinomycetota; class Actinomycetes; order Kitasatosporales; family Streptomycetaceae; genus Streptomyces; species Streptomyces sp. NPDC053493. The sequence continues at coordinate 132,422 of NZ_JBITXS010000011.1, read as the reverse complement.
CGCCCTCCACCTCGAAGCCCGCGTCGGCGATCATCTCCAGGTCGGCCTGACCGGCCTGGCCCTCACTGGTGAGGTAGTCGCCGAGGAAGATCGAGTTGGCGATGTGCAGCGCCAGCGGCTGCATCGTGCGCAGGTGCACCTCGCGGCCGCCCGCGATCCGGACCTCCACGTCCGGGCAGACGAACCGCACCATGGCGAGGATCCGCAGGCAGCGCTGCGGCGTGAGGTTCCACTCCTTCGCCAGCGGCGTGCCCTCGAACGGGATGAGGAAGTTGACCGGCACCGAGTCCGAGTCGAGCTCGCGCAGCGCGAACACCACGTCGACCAGGTCCTCGTCGGTCTCGCCCATGCCCGCGATCAGGCCCGAGCAGGCGGACAGGCCGGCCGCGTGGGCCTTCTCCACCGTGTCCACGCGGTCCGCGTAGGTGTGGGTGGTGGTGATCTCGCCGTACGTGCCCTCGGAGGTGTTGAGGTTGTGGTTGTACGCGTCGGCGCCGGCCTCCTTCAGCCGTTCCGCCTGGCCGTCGGAGAGCAGACCGAGGCAGGCGCAGACCTCCACGCCCTCGTTCTGCTCCTTGATGGCCTCGATGGTCTTGCCCACCCGCTCGACGTCCCGGTCCGTCGGACCGCGGCCGCTCGCGACCAGGCAGACGCGCTTGGCGCCGCCCGCCACGCCGGCGGCCGCCGCGGCCGAGGCCTCGTCGGGCTTGAGCCAGGTGTACTTGAGGATGCCGGCGGTCGAGCCGAGCCGCTGCGAACAGTAGGAGCAGTCCTCGGGGCACAGACCGGACTTCAGATTGACGAGATAGTTGAGCTTCACCCGTCGCCCGAACCAGTGGCGGCGCACCTTGCCGGCCGCGGTCACCACATCGAGCAGGTCGTCGTCGGAGGTCGCCAGCACGGCGAGCGCTTCTTCACGGGTCGGCGACTCGCGCCGCAGCCCCTTCTCCACCAGCGTGTTCAGCAGGTCCATAACCGCTGATCCTTGCCTACGGCACACCCTGCGGCCAAGGAGGAACTGAACAAACGACCCCGTTTGAGGTGTGTGTATGGCCACACTCTGACCTCGGCCGCGGCCGGTTAGGGTCTGTGCGCTGCCTACAAAAGGATCCGTCATGCCGCCGTACGCCGAGGACCCGCTGGACGCAGGCGAGGGCACGGGCCCGCTCCCGGCCGCGCCCGCGCAGGGCACGGGCCCGCTCCGGGCCGCCTTCGACTGGACCGAGGACGCCGCGCGGCAGCGCGCGCGGGCGGGCCTGGTGCGGACGCTGCGGCCCCGCGCGGCCGAGTCGGACCTCCTGGACCTGGCGGGCAACGACTACCTCGGCCTCACCCGGCGCCCCGCCATCACCGAGGCGGCGGCCGAGGCGGCCCGCCGCTGGGGCGCGGGCTCCACCGGCTCGCGGCTGGTGACCGGCTCCACCCGGCTGCACGCGCGCCTGGAGCGCGAACTCGCCGAGTTCTGCGGCTTCGAGGCCGCGCTCGTGTTCTCCTCCGGCTACACCGCGAACCTGGCGGCCCTCACCGCGCTGTCCGCCCGCGACGGACTGATCGTCTCCGACGCCGCCAACCACGCCTCGATCGTCGACGGCTGCCGGCTCGCGCGGGCCGAGACGGCGGTGGTGCCGCACGCCGATCCGGACGCGGTCGCCAAGACCCTCGCCGCGCATCCGGGCCGCCGGGCCCTGGTGGTCAGCGATTCCGTCTTCTCCGTGGACGGCGACCGGGCACCGCTCACCGCCCTCGCGGCGGCCTGCCGGGCCCACGGCGCGGGCCTGGTCGTCGACGACGCCCACGGCTTCGGCGTCCTCGGCGACGGCGGGCGCGGCGCCCTGCACGCGGCGGGCCTCGCGGGCGACCCGGACGTCGTGGCGACCCTGACGCTCTCCAAGTCGCTGGGCAGTCAGGGCGGCGCGGTGCTCGGCCCGGCCCGGGTGATCGAGCACCTGGTCAACGCGGCCCGTACGTTCATCTTCGACACCGGACTCGCCCCGGCCGCCGCGGGCGGCGCACTCGCGAGCCTGCGCCTGATCGCCGCCGAGCCGGCCCTCGCGGCCCGCGCCCGTACCGTGGCCGCCACCCTCCACGCCCGGCTGACGGACGCCGGGTTCACCGCCGCCCGTCCCGACGCGGCCGTGGTGTCGGTGCACGCGCCCGGCCCGGCCGAGGCGCTGCGCTGGGCCGCGGACTGCCGCGAACTCGGCCTCGGCGTCGGCTGCTTCCGGCCGCCGTCGGTCCCGGACGGCATCTCGCGCCTCCGGCTCACCGCCCGCGCGGACCTGACGGACGCGGAGATCGAGCGGGCGGTGACGACCATCGTCCGGACGGCGCCGCCCGGCGCCACCGCGGGCTGACGGTCCGGCCGGCGCGCCCGCGGCTCGTGCGGTCCGGGCGCCCGGCCCGCGCGCGCCGCACCTCCGGCCCGACTGTCAGTGGCGGCCGCTACGTTGATCGCATGAGTTCTTCCCTGAGCGTGTACCTGCTCGACCCCAAGGCCACCCGCGCCCTCGCCGGTTCGGGCGACGAACAACTCCTCGAGGTCATCCGCGACCGGTTCGGCGACGACCTGGCCCGGGACGACGACTGGTTCTCCTCGCAGATCAAGGACGGCGCGCCCACCGCGTACGAGGCCCTGCGCGCCGTGGTGCACGGCGGCCCCTTCGACGCGAGCGAGCAGCACGCCTTCCAGTACGGCTACGCCTACAAGCGGTTGTGCGCGCTGACCGGCGGCTTCCTGGACAACTCCAGCTTCAGCCCGTTCCGCGGCGACTGGCTGGAGGTCGTCGACGAGGGCCTCACGGCGCTGCGGATCACCGCCGTGTCGGTGGCCGAGTTCGGCTACTCCGGCGGTATGCCCGCGGGCATACCGAGGGCGTACGACCTGCCGTACTGCGGCGAGTGGACGCACGAGCAGTGCCTGGCGGCGCTCGAGCAGTTCGAGCAGACGAAGCGGGACGGGCACGCCCCGCCGCTCGAGCCCGAGGTCGTCGACGCGGTCATGGACGTCATCGGCTGGCTCCGCCACGCCGAGGCACGCCCCGGCTTCGGCGTGATCGGCTTCGTCTCGTAGCAGCCTCAGCACTTTCATGGCAGCCGTCGCACTCGTCGCGGCCTGCGCATGCGTCGTGCTCGTGGTGCCCGGCGCGCCGCCCTGCGGTGGTGCGCCGAGCGAGCCGCCGCAACCGTGCACGGGTGCGGGCTCGTCCTCCAGCTCACCATGTTCGAATCCAGCGCACCCTTCACCACCCTCCTGACCTCCTCCTGCCGTCGGCTGCTCGACTTCGCCTGGACGCAGACCCGAGCCTGCGCCTTCGCGATCGCGCTGCTCTCGGGAGTGGCGGCGTCCACCCTGCTGCCCGGGCTTCCGGTGGCCCGCTACGACCTGCTCGTCGCCTACGGCGTGCTGCTCACCCTGGTCTTCTGGCTGCGCGGCTGGGAGAGCGGGCGGGACATCGCCGTCATCGCCGTCTGCCACGTCATCGGTCTGGCCTTCGAGCTGGTGAAGGTGTCCCTCGGCTCATGGAGCTATCCGGAGCCGGCCGTGCTGAAGTTCGCCGGCGTCCCGCTCTACGGCGGCTTCCTCTACGCGGCCGTCGGCAGTTACGTCTGCCGGGCCTGGCACCTCTTCGACCTGGAGGTGGTCCGCTACCGGCCCCGGACGACCGCGGTGGTGGCCGCGGCCATCTACGTCAACTTCTTCACCCACCACTGGCTGCCGGACGCGCGCTGGCCGCTGGCGGCCTTGCTGGTGGCCGTCACCGCGGGCACCTCGGTGCGGTTCACGGTGCGCGGGGCCCGCCTGCGGATGCCGCTGGCACTGTCGTTCGTCCTGATCGGCTTCTTCCTGTGGGTGGCGGAGAACCTCGCCACCTACGTGGGCGCCTGGCGCTATCCGTACCAGCTGCACGGCTGGCAGCCGGTGGGCGTGGAGAAGTTCGGCGCCTGGTCGCTGCTGATCAGCATCACCTTCGTCATGGCGGCGGCCGCCCGCCGGGCGGGCCACCGTCAGCCGTCGTGACCTTCCGCGTCCTCCCCGCCCTCCCCGGCTCCCGCGGCCTCGTTCCCGGCCTCGTGCGGGCGGCGCTGCTCCTCGCGGCCCAGGCCGGGTGACTGGCTCTTGGCGTCCATGCCGTGGGCGTCGCGGGCGCGGTCGCCGCGGCGCTTGCGGGCGGGCTCCTCGGCCTCGGCCGGGGTGGTGCGCGGCGGCCGGTCCGGGGGCAGGGTGCGCCGGCGTTCGTGCTGGCTCATGATCGTCCTCCACGTGTCGTACGGCGGTTGCCCGGTCGTCTCAGCGCGAAACGCCGGGCGAGGCGGCGATCACGAAGGGATGCCCGGCCGGGTCGGTGCAGCGCCGCACGTCGGAGCGCCGGTCGAGCCGGGTGCCGTTGAGTTCGGCCGCGACCGGCCGGGCGCCGAGCGAGATCGCCTCCCGTTCGGCCTCGTCGAGGGCCTCGGGAGCGACCAGGATCCGCAGGTGGGCCTGCTGGGAGTCCTCCGGCCGGGGCCAGCTGGGCGGTGCCTGGCCGTGGTCGCGGTGGATGGCGAGGGCGATGCCGGTGGGGGAGGGCACCAGGAGGAGGTCGGGGTCGCCCGGGGCGGGTTCGACGGTCCCGCCGAGCAGGGCGGCGTAGAAGCGGGCGAGGGGCTCGGGATCGCTGCTGTCGAGAACGAGAATTCCGGTCTTGGGAACGGTCATAGGACCCGTGTGCCCGCTCAAGGGCCGTGCAGGCGCGCCGAGTCGGTATCCGCTCGCCCGTCGCAGGGTTCACCGCTTCGGACGACAGATATCCGTATATCTGGTGGATCGCCGCCCGGCGCGGCACGATCGGTGACACTCTGACGCGAAGCGCAATCCGGGCGGGGCCCGGTGGGAAAGGGACAGCGTCGCCATGGCAGACCAGCAGGAAGCAACCGTCACGCTGCCGAGCGATCCCGCTTCGGTCTCCGTCGCCCGCCGGTACGTCGCCGACACGCTCGGCTCCTGGGGTCTTGACGAGCTGACCGACACCGCGGACGCGGTCCGGCTGATCGTGTCCGAGCTGGCGACCAACGCCGTGCAGCACACCTTCGGCCAGTCGCCGACCTTCACGGTCGAGCTGCGTCTGGAGCGCGACGAGCAGCTGCACATCGGTGTCACCGACAGCCATCCGCGCTGGCCGCAGCGGCTGCCGGCGGCCGTGCAGCAGGACAACGGGCGCGGCATGGTGATCATCCGGTATCTGGCCGCCGAGGCGGGCGGCAGGCTGTCGGTGCAGCCCACGGCGGACGGCGGCAAGACGGTCTGGATCAGCCTGCCCTGGGCGCCGGCGCTGACGCCCTCCTGAGGCTCTCGGAAGGCCGGGCGGGCGGGAGGAGGGGGCCGGTGGCGCCGCCGGGCGCCTCCTCCCGCGCCGTGCCGTCCCCGGGCCGTCGTCCGGCCGGGGACGGGCGGCCGCGTCAGCGCACGCGGCCGTACAGGACCTTCGAGGTCCAGATCCGGTCGAGCTTCACCCAGGAACCGGTCTTGGGGGAGTGCCAGATCTTGTTGTTACCCGCGTAGATCCCGACGTGGTAGACCCTTCCGCCGGAATGGAAGAAGACCAGGTCCCCCTTCTGCCGGCCGGAGGCCGGGACGTGCCGGGTCTTGTTGTACTGCTGCTGGGCCGTACGGGGCAGCGACTTGCCCACCTTCTTGTACGAGTAGACGGTGAGGCCCGAGCAGTCGAACCTGCTGGGGCCGCTGGCTCCGTACTTGTAGGGCGCGCCCTTCTTCGACGCGGCGACGCTCAGCGCCCGGTCGGCGTAGGAGGGCGCGGCCTGGGCCTCCGGCGCCGCTCCTGGCGCGAGCAGGGTGCCGCCGACGGCGGCGAGGGTCAGGGCCGAGACGGCTCCGGCCCGGGACAGCAGGGACGGGACATGCATCTGCGCAGTCATGCGCAACCCTTCGTCAGCCGCCTGTGAAGGATGACCTGTCGGGTTCGGGCAGGCGAAGAATGCCCGGCCGCGGCTGCGGCTTCACCCCGAGGAACGGGCCCACGAGGGGCCGTCCCGTGTTGCTCGGGTCCTCCACTCCTGCCGATCCACTCCTGTCGACCAGACGTCCGGAACGGCGGCAGGACTCGGCGTCCGCCCGGGCCGCCCCGCCTCGGGTGGCGGGGGCTTGTCGTCGTGAGGGATCTTGACCCACACCACCGCCCGAAACCGAGCTGAAACGGCGATATGTGAGGCTCCTCACGACTGATCCGAACGAGTGGACAGTCAGGTTTGGCGATCTTCCGAGGTTTGGGCTACGAGCCCTTCACCTGCGCAGAAGCGTTCGATTCCGCCAGATGTGTACACCGGTGGTGCAACTTCCCTGAGATCCATGTCGATACGTCGACTACGCCGAACGGTGGAGCCGTTCTGCGTCCGCCGTGCCCCGAGTGGACCTCGACACGACACGCCGCCGTGTCAACTCACGTGTTCCCCCGGCACGGTGACCCGTCCCGAGCGCCGCTCCCCGTCCAACACCCGCAGCGCACGGGCCAATGTGTCCGCGTGCACCTCGCTCTCGCCGCGCACATGCATGAGCGTCAGGGCGTCCCGCAGGGCACTCGCGCGCCCCACCAGGGCCTGAGCCGCCCTCAGAGCCCCATAGGTATGCGACGTCCTGGATGGATTGATCCTGCCGAGCAGGTCGACGACTTCGAGGTAGGCGTCGACCAGCTCGCCCTCGGCGCGCGTCAGGGCCGGCAGCGGCGGCAACTCCGGGACCACGGCCGGCTCACCCCTCCGCGAGGCCGGAGCCGGCGCGGCGGCTGCGCACCACCTGGTCCACCAGGCCGTACTCCCGTGCGCTCGCCGCGTCGAGCACGGTGGTCCGGTCGATGTCGGCGTCGACCCGCTCGCGGCCCTGCCCCGTGTGCGCGGCGAGCAGCCCGGCGACCAGCTCGCGCTGCCGCAGCAATTCCCGCGCGTGCAGGTCGAGATCGCTGGGCTGGCCCCGCAACGGCTCGTCGAGCGCGGGCTGCTGAAGGACGATCCGCGCGCCGGGCAGCGCCAGCCGCCGACCCGGAGAGCCCGCCGCGAGCAGGACCGCGGCCGGCCCGACGGCCTGGCCGAGGCAGATGGTCTCCACCTCGCAGGAGACGGTGCGCATCGTGTCGTAGACCGAGGTCATGGCGCTGACGGAGCCGCCGGGCGAGTTGATGTAGAGGCTGATCACCCGCTCCGGCGCGGCGTGATCGAGGTGCAGGAACTGGGCGATGACGTCGTTGGCCGAGGTGTCATCGACGGGCGCGCCCAGCATGACGATCCGCTCCTCGAGCAGCTTGGAGTACGGGTCGAGGGTGCGGGTCCCGGAGCTGGTGCGCTCGGTGAACTCCGGAAGGACGTATCGCATGGCGCTGCGCATGGCGCTCCTCCATCTGTAAAAAATGTACAGGACGTACAGCCCGTAAGATGGGAGCATGGCCTATGAGATTCCGGTGACGCAAGCGCGGGCAGAGCTCGCGGATCTGATCAACCGCGTCGTCTACGGCAATGAACGCGTGGTCGTCACCCGCCACGGAAAGCCGCTCGTCGCCCTGGTCTCCGCCGCTGACCTGGAGAAACTCGAGGCCGCGCAGGGGCCGGCGGAGGAGCGGGTGATCAGCTCGCTGAGCGCCGTGCGCGACGCCTCGTCCGCTGCGGGTGAACAGCGCCGCTTCGGCATCGCCGCCCATCACCGCCCGCCGGGCACGTCCACGGACTGATGCCATGCGCATGCAAAGGCCGAGTTAACGAGCCGGAAAAACTTTCGCCCTAACGTGCAATGTCTGGCGCGGCGACCCATCAGGCCAGGTCAACAGAGTGTTGAAGGCCTATAGGGTCCGCTGCTGTCCGGGGGAACCGCCCGGCGGACGAACGTGAGGTGGAAGCGTGCAACTCAGCCCCCACGAGCAGGAACGCCTGCTCATCCATGTCGCGGCCGACGTGGCCGAGAAGCGCAGGGCGCGCGGAGTGAAGCTCAACCACCCCGAGTCCGTCGCCCTCATCACCGCCCATGTCCTCGAAGGCGCCCGGGACGGCCGGACCGTCTCCGAACTCATGGCCTCCGGGCGCAAGGTGCTCACCCGCGACGACGTCATGGACGGCATCCCCGAGATGATCCACGACGTGCAGGTCGAGGCCACCTTCCCCGACGGGACCAAGCTCGTCACCGTCCACGACCCCATCATCTGAGGGCGGGCCGGTAGATGATCCCCGGAGAGATCCTGTACGCCGAGGCGCCCGTGGCCCTGAACGAGGGCCGCCCCGTCACCCGCCTCACCGTCCTCAACGCCGCCGACCGGCCCGTCCAGGTCGGCTCCCACTACCACTTCGCCGAGGCCAACCCCGGTCTCGACTTCGACCGCGCCGCCGCCCGCGGACTGCGCCTCCACATCGCCGCCGGCACCGCCGTGCGCTTCGAGCCCGGCGTCCCGGTCGAGGTCGAACTGGTGCCGATCGCCGGCCGCCGCGTCGTGCCGGGCCTGCGCGGCGAGACCGCCGGCCCGCTGGACACCGACCGGAACGGAGGCGACCGTGCCTGAGCTGCACCGCGCCGTCTACGCCGACCTGTTCGGCCCCACCACCGGCGACCGGATCCGGCTCGCCGACACCGATCTGCTCGTCGAGATCGAGGAGGACCGCTCCGGCGGTCCCGGCCTGGCCGGCGAGGAAGCCGTGTTCGGTGGCGGCAAGGTCATCCGCGAGTCCATGGGCCAGTCCCGCACCACCCGCGCGGAAGGCGCCCCGGACACCGTCATCACCGGTGCCGTCGTCATCGACCACTGGGGTGTCGTCAAGGCCGACATCGGCATCCGCGACGGCCGGATCACCGCGCTCGGCAAGGCCGGCAACCCCGACACCATGGACGGCGTCCACCCCGGCCTGGTCATCGGCCCCGAGACCGAGGTGATCGTCGGCAACGGCCGGATCGTCACCGCCGGAGCCGTCGACACCCATGTCCACTTCATCTCGCCGACCGTCGTCGAACAGGCCCTCGCCACCGGCGTGACCACCCTCGTCGGCGGTGGCACCGGCCCCGCCGAGGGCACCAAGGCCACCACCATCACGCCCGGCCCCTGGCACATGGCCCGGATGTTCGAGGCGCTGGACACCTTCCCGGTCAACATCGGCCTGCTCGGCAAGGGCAACACGACGTCCCGCGACGCCATGCGCTCCCAACTGCGCGGCGGCGCCCTCGGCTTCAAGATCCACGAGGACTGGGGCGCCACTCCCGCCGTCATCGACGCCTGCCTCGACGTCTGCGAGGAGACCGGCGCCCAGCTGGCCATCCACACCGACACCCTCAACGAGGCCGGTTTCGTCGGCGACACCCTCGCCGCCATCGCGGGCCGCACCATCCACGCGTACCACACCGAGGGGGCGGGCGGCGGGCACGCGCCCGACATCATCACCGTGGTCTCCGAGCCGCACGTGCTGCCCAGCTCGACCAACCCGACCCGGCCGCACACCGTCAACACCATCGAGGAACACCTCGACATGCTGATGGTCTGCCACCACCTCAACCCGGCCGTCCCCGAGGACCTCGCCTTCGCCGAGTCCCGCATCCGGCCCTCGACCATCGCCGCCGAGGACGTGCTGCACGACCTCGGCGCCATCTCGATCATCTCCTCCGACTCGCAGGCCATGGGCCGCATCGGCGAGGTGATCATGCGCACCTGGCAGACCGCCCACGTGATGAAGAAGCGGCGCGGCGCGCTGCCCGGCGACGGCGCCGCCGACAACCACCGGGTCCGGCGCTACGTCGCCAAGTACACGATCAACCCGGCCGTCGCCCAGGGCATGGGCCACCTCATCGGCTCCGTCGAACCCGGCAAGCTCGCCGACCTGGTGCTGTGGGAGCCCGCCTTCTTCGGCGTCAAGCCGCTCGTCGTCGTCAAGGGCGGGCAGATCGCCTACGCGCAGATGGGCGACGCCAACGCCTCCATTCCCACCCCGCAACCCGTCCTGCCGCGGCCGATGTTCGGCGCGCTCGGCCGCGCCGCAGCGGCCGGCTCCGTCAACTTCGTGGCCGAGGCGGCCATCGAGGACGACCTGCCCCACAAGCTGGGACTGCACAAGGAGTTCACCGCCATCGGCTCGACCCGCCGGGTCACCAAGGCCGACATGCGGGAGAACGACGCCCTGCCGCGGGTCGAGGTCGACGCCGACACCTTCTCGGTGAGCATCGACGGCGACCCGGTCGAACCGGCACCCGCCGCCGAACTGCCCATGGCCCAGCGCTACTTCCTCTTCTGACCCACTGGCATCCGAACCCCTGGAACCCGAGCGACCGAACCCCACGATGAACCGTTCCGCTCTCCTCGTGCTCGCCGACGGGCGCTTCCCCGCCGGCGGGCACGCCCACTCGGGCGGCGCCGAGGCCGCCGTCAAGGCCGGCCGGCTCCACGACGCCGCCGGCCTGGAGGCCTTCTGCCGAGGCCGGCTGCACACCACCGGCCTCACCGCGGCGGCCCTCGCCGCCGCGGCCGCGCTCGGCGCCGACCCGTACGCCCTCGACGAGGCCGCCGACGCCCGTACTCCCTCGCCCGCCCTGCGCGCCGCCGCCCGCAGACTCGGCCGCCAGATGATGCGGGCCGCCCGCGCCGCCTGGCCCGGACCCGAACTCGACCGGCTGGCCGCCGCGTTCCCGCGCGGCGCCCACCAGCCGGTCGTGCTCGGCACCGCCGCCCGCGCGGCCGGGCTCGGCGCCGAGGACGCCGCCGCCTGCGTCGCGTACGAGACGGTCAGCGGCCCCGCCACCGCCGTCGTACGCCTCCTCGGCCTCGACCCGTTCCATGCCACCGCCGTCCTCGCCCGCCTCGCCCCCGACCTGGACGAGGTCGCCCACCGGGCCGCCGAACGCGCCGCGGTCGCGGCCGTCGAGGGCCTGGACGCCCTGCCCGCGGCCTCGGCCCCGCTGCTTGACCTCACCGCCGAACAGCACGCCGCCTGGCCCGTCCGCCTCTTCGCCTCCTGACCCGCAAGGAGTCCCCCCATGCACCTCGGCCTCGACCACGACCACGGCACCGCCGTCTCCGCCGACGCCCACCGGCCCGACGGCAGCCGCCGCGCCCTGCGCATCGGCCTCGGCGGCCCCGTCGGCTCCGGCAAGACCGCCACCGTCGCCGCCCTCTGCCGCGCACTGCGCGACACCCTCTCCCTCGCCGTCGTCACCAACGACATCTACACCCGCGAGGACGCCGAGTTCCTGCTCCGCGAAGCCGTCCTGCCGCCCGAGCGGATCTCCGCCGTCGAGACCGGCGCCTGCCCGCACACCGCGATCCGTGACGACATCTCCGCCAACCTCGAAGCCGTCGAGGACCTGGAGGACACGGTCGGCCCGCTCGACCTCGTGCTCGTCGAGTCCGGCGGCGACAACCTCACCGCCACCTTCTCCAAGGGCCTCGTCGACGCCCAGATCTTCGTCATCGACGTCGCCGGCGGCGACGACATCCCGCGCAAGGGCGGCCCCGGCGTCTCCGGCGCCGACCTGCTCGTCGTCAACAAGACCGACCTCGCCCCGTACGTCGGCTCCGACCTGGAGCGGATGGCCCGCGACGCCAAGGAGCAGCGCGGCGACCTGCCCGTCGCCTTCACCTCGCTGCGCTCCGAGCAGGGCGTCGGCCCCGTCGCCGACTGGGTCCGCGCACAGCTCACGGCCTGGACCGCATGAGCCTCACCGCCACCGCCCGGATCGTCGCCGCGGCGGACGGGACCCTGCCCGTCCTGGAGAGCGACGGACCGCTGGCCCTGCGCCGCACCCGCGCGTCCGGCCCGTACACCCGGGTCACCGTCGTCGGCGCGATGAGCGCGCCGCTCGGCGGTGACCGGCTCGCCCTGACCGCGGAGGTACGGGACGGGGCGCGGCTCCTGGTCGACTCGGCCGCCGCGACCGTCGCCCTGCCCGGCAGCGACGCCGCTCCCGCCACGTACGACATCGAGCTCGGCGTCGGCGCGGACGCGGAACTGCGCTGGCTGCCCGAACAGCTGGTGTCCGCCGCCGGATCCGACCTGCGGATGCGCACCACCGTCACGCTCGCGCCCACCGCGCGCCTCGTTCTCCGGGAGGAACAGGTCCTCGGCCGCCATGCCGAGCGGCCCGGCACCCTCACCTCCCGGCTCACCGTGCGCCGGGCCGGCCGTCTGCTGTTCGACCAGGAACTCGCGTACGGCCCCGGCGCTCCCGCCGGCTGGGACGGTCCCGCGGTCCTCGACGGCGGGCGCGCCACCGGGCAACTCCTGGTCGTCGACCCGGACTTCGACGACAAACCGGTCGATACGCGACTTCTCGGCAGCTATGCCGCGATCGCCCCGCTCGCCGGACCCGCCGCCCTCGTCACCGCCGTCGCACCCGACGCGCTCAGCCTGCGCCGGGTCCTCGACGAGGCGCTCGGCCTGCTCACCGGAGGCCGTTGAGCGTTCCGCTCAGCGGTACACCGGTCACCGGTTATTGGTTCGGCAAAGAATCAGGCGTACGCCCTTTCACCAGGGGCCCCATTGACGAAAGGATCCCCCGGACACCCACGACCACGGCGCTGCCACGGTGGTGGCGCCCATGAGGGGGAGGAACCACTTGAGACGTACCGCAGTGTTCGGCTCTGCCGGCACGCTGGTCACGGCCACGCTCATAGCCGGCGCGCTGGCCGCGCCCACGGCCAGCGCCCAGAGCGCCCACGACCGCGACGACGAGGCCTTCGGCGCCACCGTCGCCGCCGCCCGCGCCGCCAAGGCGGGCATCGACTGGCAGGACTGCCCGGCCGACTGGGGCCTCGAGAAGCCCATCCAGTGCGGCTGGGTCAGCGTCCCGGTCGACTACGCGAAGCCCAACGGCAAGCAGATCAAGATCGCCGTCGACCGGATCGGTGCCACCGGCACCCCGGCCGAGCGCCAGGGCGCGCTGCTCTACAACCCGGGCGGCCCCGGCGGCTCCGGTATGCGCTTCCCGCGCCGGGTCACCACCAAGAACAAGATCTGGGCGAACGCCGCCAAGGCCTACGACTTCGTCGGCTTCGACCCGCGCGGCGTGGGCCACTCGGCGCCCATCTCCTGTGTCGACCCGACCGAGTTCGTCAAGGGCCCCAAGCTCGACCCGGTGCCCGACAGCGAGGCCGACAAGCTCGCCCAGCGCAAGCTGGCCGCCGAGTACGCCAAGGGCTGCGCCGAGAAGAGCGGCGACATGCTGCCCTACATGACGACGCGCAACACCGCCCGTGACCTCGACGTCATCCGGGCCGCGCTCGGCGAGAAGAAGCTCAACTTCGTCGGCGTCTCCTACGGCACCTACCTCGGCGCCGTCTACGGCACGCTCTACCCGAACCACGTCCGCCGCATGGTGGTCGACAGCGTGGTCAACCCGGCCAAGAGCAACATCTGGTACCAGGCCAACCTGGAACAGGACATCGCCTTCGAGGGCCGCCTCAAGGACTGGATGAACTGGGTCGCCCAGAACGACGCCACCTTCCACCTCGGCAAGACCTACGACGAGGTGCAGCAGCAGTGGGTCACCCTGCGCGCCGCCGCCAAGAAGGAGCCGCTCGGCGGCAAGGTCGGTCCGGCCGAGCTCATCGGCTTCTTCCAGAGCGCCCCGTACTACGACTCCTCCTGGATCCCGGTCGCGGAGGCCTGGAGCGCCTACGCCGCGGGTGACCCGCAGCCGCTGATCGACGCCGCCGCCGCCGACCTCACCGACACGGCCGGCAACATCTCCGCGGAGAACGGCAACGCGGTCTACACCGCCGTCGAGTGCGCCGACGCGCCCTGGCCGACCAGCTGGAAGAAGTGGGACCGGGACAACTCCCGCCTCCACGAGCAGTACCCGTTCATGACCTGGGCCAACGCCTGGATGAACCTGCCCTGCGCCACCTGGTCCGCGCCGCGCCAGCGGCCGACCGAGGTGAAGACGGGCAAGGGCCTGCCGCCGGTGCTCATCGTCCAGTCCGAGCGTGACGCGGCGACGCCGTACGCCGGCGCGGTCGAGCTGCACAAGCGCTTCAAGGGCTCGCGTCTCATCACCGAGAAGAACGCGGGTTCGCACGGCGTCACCGGCCTGGTGAACTCCTGCATCAACCCGAAGGTCGAGACGTACCTGCTCACCGGCAAGGTGGACAGCCAGGACGTGACGTGCGAGCCGCACGCCACGCCCCAGCCGTAACACCCGCGCCACGTCAGGGGCGGTCGCCGCATCCGGCGGCCGCCCCGCCGTGTCACCGGGCGGCGAGCCAGGCGTCCTCGGCCGCGTAGTCGAAGAAGTCCACCTGGTACTTGGCCAGGTTCGGGAAGACCTCCCGCCACTCCCGCCCGGTCACCCGCGCCGCAAGCCACTCCACCGTCTCCGGCAGCGACTCCTCGTAGCCCACCACCGGCCGGTAGCCCAGCTCCCGCTCCGCCGCCGACATGTCGTAGACCACCGGATGCGCAGCGGTCCACGGCGTCAGACCCACCGTGCCGACCGGCGCGCCCTCGATGAGGACGGTCTCGCTCTTCACGCCCATCACCGCGTCGATCGCCGCCCCGATCTCCGCGACCGTCGGCGCCTGCGGGTCACCGGCGTTGAGCACCCGCGGGCCCGGGGCCGCCGCCGCGAGCCGGATCAGCTCGGCGATGTTGTCCACGTGCACCGGGTGGAAACGGGAGCGGCCGCCCTCCGCCAGCACCCGCACCGGCCGGCCGTCTAGCGCGCGCTTGACGAACCACAGTTCACGCGGCCCCGGACAGTGCGTGCCGTGGATCGCACCCGCCCGCAGCACGGTCGTCGGCAGCTTCTCGTCGGCCTTCAGCAGCTCCAGCTCCAGGGCCACCTTGCGCGTGCCGTACGTGCGCGGGCCCGGCGCGACCGTCTGCAGGGTCTCCGGGATCGGCACCGGATAGCGCGGGAAGCCGTCCGGCTCGTCCTGGGTGTCGAAGTTCCGGCCCTGGTCGTCCTGGTACACCGCGCCGCTGGAGATCACCACCGCCGACCCGATCCGGTCCGCGAGGCCCGTCAACTGCCGCCCGTGACCGGCGTCGTAGGCGACGATGTCCACCAGCACGTCCGTGCCCGCGCCGAGCGCCCGCGCCAGCGCGCCGTCCTCGTCCCGGTCCACCGCCACCGACCGGACCTCCGCCGGCCACCTCTCGTCCCGGCCGCCCCGGCGCGAGGCGGCGGTCACCTCCCAGCCGTCCGCGACGAGCGCCCGCACGGCCGCCCGTCCCACCTGTCCCGTCGCTCCCAGCACGAACGCGTTTCCCTTGGTCATGGACGGGACGCTACGGGCCGGCGGCCGGGCGGCCCAGGGCCTTTCGCCGTACGCGGATTCGCCCTCAGCGTTCCTTCCGCGGGAACTTCTGCGGCCGCTCGGCGGTCTGAGCCGCCTTCACCGTGGCCGCGTACTCGTCCACGTACTCCTGCCCGGACAGCGCGAGGATCTCGTACATGATCTCGTCGGTGACGGCCCGGATCGCCGCCTTCTCGCCCTCCAGCCCCGCGTAACGCGAGAAGTCCAGCGGCTCGCCGAACCGGATGGTGACCCGCCGGATCCTCGGCAGCACCCGCCCGGGCGGCTGGATCTCGAAGGTCCCCACCATCGCGCACGGCACCACCTTCACACCCGCCGTCAGCGCCATCACCGCGACGCCCACCTTGCCCTTGTAGAGACGGCCGTCGTGCGACCGCGTGCCCTCCGGGTAGATCCCGAGCAGCTCGCCCTTCGCCAACACACCGAGCCCCTCGCGGATCGCCGCCTGCCCCGCCTCCTTGCCCGAGCGGTCCACCGGGATCTGGCCGGCGCTGCGGAAGAACGCCGCCGTCAGCCGGCCCTTCAGGCCCGGCCCCGTGAAGTACTCCTGCTTGGCGAGGAAGGTGATCCGCCGGCTCAGCACCACCGGCATCAGGAAATGGTCGGAGAAGGACAGGTGATTGCCCGCGACGATCGCCGCGCCCTCCTCGGGAACGTGCTCCAGACCCTCCACCCGCGGCCGGAACAGCAGCCTGAGAAGCGGCCCGAGGAGCACGTACTTCAACACGTGGTAGAACACCGGCAACCCCCTCTTCGTTCTCCTTTGTAACCAAGGCCGCGCCCGTGGTCCACTGGTGGGTGGAAAGCGGGACACATGACAGGCGCGCGCGGGCACCGGCGTCCCGGCGCAGCCGCCACCGCCACAGCGGTGCTGTGCGCGGTGACGGCCGCCGGTCTGTACGGCTGCTCCGGCTCGGGCCCGTCGGAGCCGTCGCCGACGCCCGCGCCCGCCACCTCGCCGCCCGCCACGCCCCCCGCGGGCGTCTCGCCGTTCACCGGCCTGCCCGCCCGGCCGGGTCCCGTCCTCGCCGTCAAGATCGACAACGTGCCGCCCGCCCGGCCCCACACCGGCCTGCCCGCGGCCGACCTCGTCTACGTCGAGCAGGTCGAATCCGGCCAGACCCGGCTCATGGCCGTCTACTCCTCCCGGCTCCCCGACCGCGTCGGCCCGGTCCGCAGCGCCCGCGAGTCCGACCTCGCGCTGCTGCGCCAGTTCGACCGCCCCGTCCTCGCCTACTCCGGCGTCCAGAGCGCCCTCGACCCGCTGCTGCGGGCCGCCCCGCTCCATCTGGTCAGCGAGAGCAGCCGGCCCGGCGCCTTCCGCCGCGACGCCCACCGGGCCGCCCCGCACAACCTCTACCTGCTGCCCGCCCGGGCCCTCGCCACCGCGCCCGGGGCCGGCCACGCCAAGGACATCGGATTCCGCTTCGGCCCCGCCCCGGCGGACGGCACGCCGGCCAACAGCCGCACGGTGCGCTTCCCGGCCGCCCGCTACACCTTCACCTGGACGCCCGCCGAACACGCCTGGCGGGTGACCATGGACGGCCGCTCCGACGGGCCGCTGCGACCGGCCACCGTCGTGGTGCAGCACGTGCAGGTGCGGTCCTCCCGCTTCCACGACTTCCTCGGCGCCGTCTCGCCGTACACCGTGACGACGGGCAGCGGTACGGCCCAGGTGCTGCGCGACGGGCGGTCCTACGAGGCCCGCTGGAGCCGGCCGGACGCCGCCGGCGGGACGACGTTCACCACGCCGAACGGCGCGCCGCTGAACTTCGCGCCGGGGCAGGTGTGGGTGCTGCTCACGGGCGACGGGTGAGGGGCCCGGCGCGGGTTTTTACGGGCGTCGGGCTCGGGCTCGGGCCTCTGCGGCTCAGGGCTGGGGCTTCGGTCTGCCGTGGCGGCGCGGCGGCGCGTGCGCCTCACCGCTGTCCGCCGCCGCCATGCCGATGGTCGCCACACCCAGCACCACCCAGCCGAACCACAGCCAGCCGCTGCTGCCGAGCGCCACCGTGTACGCGGTGGTCAGGACCAGGGCCGCGAAGGTGATCGCGCCCATCGTCTTCGTAGGACCGGACATCATCGCTCCGCCCTCCTCCCCGCCATCGTGACCCCGGAGGAGGGGCGTGCGCCAGCCCTCGGACGCTCCCGTTGTGCGCCGGTGACGGAGCGCTACGAGACCTACCGGCCGCGCGCCTGGAGCGAGGCGAGGTACGCGTTGTACGCCTCCAGCTCCTTGTCGCCGTCCCGGTCCGCGGCCCGGTCCTTGCGGACCGCCTGCCGCTGCTCGGAGTGGTACCACTGGTAGACCAGCGCGATCAGCACCAGCACCGACGGGATCTCGCTGAACGCCCAGGCGATGCCGCCCGCCGCGTGCTGGTCGGCGAGCGCGTCGATGCCCAGCGAGGCCGGCGGGTTCTCGTACACCTTCACCATCGGCTCGCTCGCCATCATCAGCGCGATGCCGAAGAAGGCGTGGAACGGCATGCCGGCGAACAGCTCCAGCATCCGCATCACATAGCCCGGCCGGTGCGGACCCGGGTCGACGCCCATGATCGGCCAGAAGAAGACCAGACCCACCATCAGGAAGTGGATCATCATCGCGATGTGGCCGGCCGTCGACTCCATCAGGAAGTCGAACAGCGGCGTGAAGTACAGCCCGTAGAGGCTGGCGATGAACATCGGGATCGTGAACGCCGGATGCGTCACGATCCGCATGTAGCGGCTGTGCAGCAGCTTGAGCAGCAGCTCGCGCGGCCCCGTCGAGCCGCGGCCCGCCACCGGAAGCGCCCGCAGCGCCAGCGTCACCGGCGCGCCGAGCAGCAGCAGGATCGGCGACAGCATGGAGATCACCATGTGCTGCACCATGTGCACGCTGAACATGACCATGCCGTAGTCGTTGAGCTTGGTGCACATCACAAGTGCGATGCTCAGCACGCCCAGCGCGAAGAAGACCGTCCGGCTCACCGGCCAGGCGTCGCCGCGTCGCCGCAGCCGCGCCACGCCCCACCCGTACAGGCCGAGCGCGGCCAGCGAGCCGAGCAGGAAGAACAGGTCGGGAGAGAACTCCAGGGCCCGCCCCAGCGTGAACGGCGGCATATCCGTGGTCATGCCGTGCCCGCTGTGATCCATCGTGTCTACTCCTGGAGCCCGATTCGCGCTTGTTGTCCGCACCAGACTAGAACCGCCCCCGGCCGCGATCGCGACCGGGGGCGGTTCGTGGCGCGCGCACGGCGCTCACCGGGTGCTCAGAGCACGTTCTCCGCCTCGGTGTAGCGCTCGGTCGGGACGGTCTTCAGGGTCTCCACGGCCTTCGCCAGCGGCACCAGCTCGATGTCGGTGCCGCGCAGGGAGGTCATCATGCCGAAGTCGCCGCGGTGCGCCGCCTCCACCGCGTGCCAGCCGAAGCGGGTCGCGAGGACGCGGTCGTACGCGGTCGGGGTGCCGCCGCGCTGGACGTGGCCCAGGATCACCGGGCGGGCCTCCTTGCCGAGGCGCCGCTCCAGCTCGACCGACAGCTGGTTGGCCACGCCGGTGAAGCGCTCGTGGCCGTAGATGTCGGTGCCGGCGGTCTTGAACTCCATCGAGCCGTCCTCGCGCGGCTTCGCGCCCTCGGCGACCACGACGATCGCGAAGCGCTTGCCGTCCTCGAATCGGGCGCCGACCCGGGCGGTCAGCTCGTCGATGTCGAAGGGCCGCTCGGGCACCACGATGGCGTGCGCGCCGGCCGCCATGCCGGAGTGCAGCGCGATCCAGCCGGTGTGCCGGCCCATGACCTCGACGATCAGGACGCGCTGGTGGGACTCGGCGGTGGTCTTCAGCCGGTCGAGGGCCTCGGTGGCCACGGTGACGGCGGTGTCGAAGCCGAAGGTGACGTCGGTCGAGGCGATGTCGTTGTCGATGGTCTTCGGGACGCCGACGATCGGCAGCCCGGCCTCGGAGAGCAGGTTCGCCGCCTTCAGGGTGCCCTCGCCGCCGATCGGGATGATCGCGTCGATGCCGAGGTCGGCGACATGGCCGCGGGCGCGCTCGACGCCGTCGACCAGATGGGCCGGCTGGACCCGGGAGGAACCGAGGATGGTGCCGCCGCGGGCGAGGATGCCGCCGACCGCGTCGAGGTCCAGCTTGCGGTAGTCGGCCTCCAGGAGGCCCTTCCATCCGTCGTGGAAGCCGATGACCTCGTCGCCGTGGTCGACGACGGCGCGGTGCACGACGGACCGGATGACGGCGTTCAGACCGGGGCAGTCTCCGCCGGAGGTGAGCACACCAATGCGCATAGCCCGAAAAACCTTTGCAACGTGGGCCGACTCCCGGACCACGTCGTCCGGCTGGATCCCCGCCACCCTATCGGTGCCGGGTGGCGGGGCCGAACCGGATGTCCGCAGATTGGACACCGTATTTACTTACGAATCCAATGTGCGCAGGCGTGCTCAGACGTGCAGTCGATGCCAGGCCGGCCGCCGATGTCAGACGTGCCGTCGGTGTCGGACGCGCGGTCGGTGTCAGACGTGCCGTCGACGTCGGACGTGCGGTCGGTGTCAGGCGGGCTGCGTGGCGGCGGCGATGCGCTCGGCGCGCAGCGCCTCGTACCAGCGGTCGTCCGTCGGCGGCAGCGCGTTCACGTCGAGGGCCAGCTTCAGGAGCAGGTCCGCGATCTGCGGGTTGCGCGCCATGACGGGGCCGTGCATGTAGGTGCCGAAGACCGTGTCGTTGTACGCGCCCTCGGTGCCGTCGCCGCTGCCGTTGCCGTTGCCGAACACGGTCCGGGCGAACGGGCGGGCGGTCGGACCGAGGTGGGTGACGCCCTGGTGGTTCTCGAACCCGGTGAGCTGGGGCAGGCCCAGCTGCGGGTCGATGTCGGCGAGCACGTCGCCGACGCAGCGGGCGCCCTCGCCGCGGACCGTGGTCACGTCGAGCAGGCCGAGGCCCGGCTGGCGCTCGCCGACGTCGTTGACGAACTCGTGGCCCAGGATCTGGTAGCCGGCGCACACCGAGAAGATGATCGCGCCGTTGGCGGCGGCCCGGTTCAGGCCGCCGTCCCGGCCGAGCCGCTCGGCCGCGAGCCGCTGCGGCCGGTCCTCGCCGCCACCGATCAGATAGATGTCGCCGGAGGTCGGGATCGGCTGGTCGCTGCGCACGTCGACGCGCTCGACGCTGAGGCCGCGCTGGCGGGCACGGCGCTCGACGACGAGGACGTTGCCCTGGTCGCCGTAGGTGCTGAGCAGGTCCGGGTAGACCCAGACCAGACGCAGGCTGCTGTCACTCATGCTGCAAGTCCTTCTGCGAGGTCGTGTCGGGTCAGTTGCCGACGCGGCGGCGGACGTCCTGGAAGGCGGTGTAGTTGGCGATCAGCTCGATCTGGCCGGGCGGCGCCACCGTGACGGCCTCGTCGAGCGACTCGCACACGCGGAAGTCCACGCCCGCGACCTCCAGGCGGACCGCGAGGTCCAGCTTGCGGTCGCCGATCACCATGATCGGGTGGCCGGCGAGGCGCCCGTAGTCCACGTCCCACAGCCACGAGGTGTCCGTGCCGTCGGCGCCGCGGGCGTTCACGGAGAGGATCACCGGCGTCGGCGGCTGGTCGATCAGGCTGAACGTCTCGAGCCAGCCCGCCGGGTTCTTGGCGAGCAGCAGCCGCAGCTCACGGCCCTGGAAGGAGACGACGTCGTAGCGGCCGGCGACGGCCTGCACCTGATACATGCGCTCCAGCGCGACCTGCGGCGGCACGCCGAAGACCGCGGCGACGGCGGCCGAGGTGGCGGCGTTGGCCTTGTTGGCGCGGCCGGGCAGCTGGAGGTGGATCGGCCAGGCGGAGCCGTGCGGGTCGAGCACGTGGTCTCCGTTGAGGGCCCAGCTCGGCGCGGGACGGCGGAAGCCGCACTCGCCGCAGAACCAGTCGTCGCCCGGACGCTGCAGCACACCGCCGCAGGAGGGGCACGACCAGGCGTCGTCCTTCCACTCCTGGCCCACGGCGACCCACACCACGTTCGGCGAGGAGGAGGCGGCCCAGACGATCAGCGGGTCGTCGGCGTTGGCGATGACCACGGCCTTGGTGCCGTTGAGGCCCTCGCGCCACTTCTCGGCCAGCATCCGGGTCTCGGCCGCGCGGTCGAGCTGGTCGCGGGAGAGGTTGAGCAGCGCGATGGCCTTGGGAGTGGTGTCCCGGGCGACGCCGGCCAGGTACTTCTCGTCGACCTCGATGACGCCGTAGCGGGCGTCCGAGCCGCCGGCCAGGGCGGAGGTGATGCCCGCGGGCATGTTGGCGCCGAGCGCGTTCGACACGACGGGGCCGCTGGCGCGCAGCGCCTCGGCGATCAGACGGGTCGTGGTGGTCTTGCCGTTGGTCGCCGACACGAGCACGACGTCCAGATGCTGCGCGAGCGCCCCCAGCAGATCGGGGTCGAGCTTGAGGGCGACGCGGCCGCCGATCACCGATCCGCTGCCGCGTCCCGCTGCCCGCGAAACGGCGGCGGCGGCCTTGCCGGCCGTCACGGCCAGCTTGGCGCGCGCCGACAGCGGCTCCGAGTTGCTGCCTGACATCGTCCTTGTTCCTCCTTGCGTCGGTCCGGGCTCAGCCTATCGAGATCCGGCCAGGAGCCCGAACCGCGGCACCGCCGACGGGAGCCGCTGCCCCCTGAACGTACCCTTGCGCCCATGCGAAACCGGTTGATCCCCGGCAGTTCCGGCCACGTCCGAGCGATGACCCTGCTCGGCGACCCGGTGCTGCACACCCCGTGCGAACCCGTCACCGACTTCGGACCGGAGCTCGCCCGGCTCGTCGAGGACATGTTCGCCACGATGTACGCGGCGAACGGCGTCGGCCTCGCCGCGAACCAGGTGGGCGTGGGGTTGCGGGTGTTCGTCTACGACTGCCCGGACGACGAGGACGTGCGGCACCTGGGCCACGTGGTGAACCCGCGGCTCGTGGCGGCCGACGGCGACGTGATCCGCGGCCCGGAGGGCTGCCTGTCGCTGCCGGGCCCGGAGGCGCCGACGCCCCGCTTCGACCGGACGGTCGTCGAGGGCGTCCGCCTCGACGGCACGCCGGTCCGCATCGAGGGCACCGGCTTCTTCGCCCGCTGCCTCCAGCACGAGTGCGACCACCTCGAGGGCACCGTCTACGCGGACCACGTGACGGGCCGCGCCCGCCGCAAGCTCCTGCGCACGATCCGGAAGCAGCCGTGGGGAGCGGGCGTGGAGGCGCTGGAGAGCTGAGGCGGACGGAGGTGAGGGACCGGGCGTCTGCTCGGAGACCGGGCCGCCCTCGGAGCGCCAGCCGCCCTCGGGGCTCGGGCCGCCTTCGGGCCCCCGGGCCTCCTCGGAGCTCGGGGCCGCCTCCGGGCCTCCGGCCTCCTCGGCCTTTCTCAGAATCCGGGGCCGTCCGCGCGGTCGCCCGCCTGGGCCAGGCGGCCCCACAACAGGTCCGCCAGGCTGCGGACCAACTCCGCGCGGGAGCAGGGCCGTTCGCCGAGCCACCAGTCGCCCGCGGCGTGCATCATGCCGACGATGCCGTGGCCCCAGATCCGGGCCTGGGCCTCGCTGCCGGGGCCGAGGTCGACGCGCTCGGCGATGACCTGGCCGAGCTCCTCGCCCATGCGCCGCAGCAGCGGCGCGGAGTGGCGGCCGACGTCGAAGCCCTGCTCGGACTGGTGGGGCTCCTCGGCGGGGTGCATGAGGAAGCGGTAGACCTGCGGCATGGCCTCGATGGAGGCCAGATAGGTGTCGAGGGTCGACTCGACCCGCCGGCGCCGGTCGGACGGCGCGTCGAGCGCGGCCCGCAGCGCCGAGAGCAGCGCGTCGGTGTGCCGGGTGGCGAGGGCGCGGTAGAGGCCGCCCTTGTCGCCGAAGTGGCGGTAGAGGATGGGCTTGGTGATCCCGGCCTCGGCGGCGATCGCGTTCATGGAGGCCTTGGGGCCGTCCCGCAGCACCACGCGGTCCGCCGCCTCCAGCAGTTCACGGCGCCGCTGGTCGGCCGGCTTCTGCTGGTCGGTGGTGGTCCGGTGTGTGGTGTCCATAAGCGTCTCTCCCCGCCCGTACGAATTCCTGAGGCTGTCCGCAACGTAACACCCGAGCGGCACCCGGTGCCGTCCGGCGGTGGTCAGCGGGAAGGGCTCCGTTGCTGGTTGACAGCATCTACCCGTCGGTAACAGACTGCTGTTACCGCAAGTAACAGCAGTCTGGGAGGGACCATGGCCGAGTTCACGCTCGAACTCAACGACGACCAGAAGCAGGTGCGCGACTGGCTCCACGGCTTCGCCGCCGACGTGATGCGCCCCGCGGCGGCCGAGTGGGACGAGCGTGAGGAGACCCCCTGGCCCATCATCCAGGAAGCGGCCAAGCTCGGAATCTACTCCCTCGACTTCTACGCCCAGCAGTTCTTCGACCCGACCGGCCTCGGCATCCCGATGACCATGGAGGAGCTCTTCTGGGGCGACGCCGGCATCGCCCTGTCGATCGTCGGGACCGGC
Source organism: Streptomyces sp. NPDC053493 (assembly GCF_044544825.1). Classification (NCBI taxonomy): domain Bacteria; kingdom Bacillati; phylum Actinomycetota; class Actinomycetes; order Kitasatosporales; family Streptomycetaceae; genus Streptomyces; species Streptomyces sp. NPDC053493. The sequence goes on along the minus strand of NZ_JBITXS010000011.1, from coordinate 108,694 downwards.
CTGGCCGCCGTCGGCGTCCTCGCCAACGGCACCGAGGAGCAGATCGGCACCTGGGTCCCGCAGATGTACGGCGACGCCGCCGACGTGAAGGTCGCCGCCTTCTGCTCCTCCGAGCCCGACGCCGGCTCCGACGTGGCCTCCATGCGCACCCGCGCCGTCTACGACGAGGCCAAGGACGAGTGGGTGATCAACGGCACCAAGACCTGGGCGACCAACGGCGGCATCGCCAACGTCCACGTCGTCGTCGCCGTCGTCGACCCGGAGCTCGGCTCCAAGGGCCACGCCTCCTTCATCGTGCCGCCGAACACTCCCGGCCTCTCCCAGGGACAGAAGTTCCAGAAGCACGGCATCCGCGCCTCCCACACCGCCGAGGTCGTCCTCGAGAACGTTCGGGTCCCCGGCCACTGCCTCCTCGGCGGCAAGGAGAAGCTCGACGAGCGCCTCGCCCGCGCCCGTGAGCGCGCCAAGAACGGCGGCGAGCGCGTGAAGAACGCGGCCATGGCCACCTTCGAGGCCTCCCGCCCGGCCGTCGGCGCGATGGCCGTCGGCACCGCCCGCGCCGCGTACGAGGTCGCCCTCGACTACGCCAAGACCCGCGAGCAGTTCGGCCGGCCCATCATCGACAACCAGGGCGTCGCCTTCCAGCTCGCCGACATGCGCACCCAGATCGACGCCGCCCGCCTCCTGGTCTGGCGCGCCTCCTGGATGGCGACCGCGGGCAGGCCCTTCACCTCCGCCGAGGGCTCGATGTCCAAGCTGTACGCGAGCGAGGTGGCCAAGAAGGTCACCGCGCAGGCCATCCAGATCCTCGGCGGCAACGGCTACACCCGCGAGTACCCGGTCGAGCGGATGCACCGCGACGCCGCGATCTACACCATCTTCGAGGGCACCAGCGAAATCCAGCGCCTGGTCATCGCCCGCACCCTCTCCGGCATCCCCATCCGCTGACCGCCCCCCTGGCGCCCCGGGGCCCCGGGGCTTCCCCCGGGCCCCGGCCAGGTCGTCACACCACGCAGAACTCGTTGCCCTCCGGGTCCTGGAGGACCACCGCGTAGTACTCCATACCGTCGGGCTGGTCCATTCTGTAGAGCACGGAGGCGCCGAGGGCGGTCAGGCGGGTCACCTCGGCGTCGACGCGTTCGCGGCGGAGGGGGAGCGGGGTGGTGCGGCCGCCGCCGACCTTCAGGTCGAGGTGGAGCCGGTTCTTGACCGTCTTGGGCTCGGGGACCTGCTGGAACCAGACGCGGGGGCCGACGCCCTTCGGGTCGACGATCGACTCCGGGAGCTCGCCCGCGCCGTCCGCCAACTCGTCCTCGGGGACGCCGATCGCCCGCCAGTACGCGTTCCAGCTCGGGTGACCCTCGGGCGGCGGCTCCGGCACGTAGCGCAGGGCCTCGGCCCAGAAGACGACCAGGCGCCGCGCGTCGGCACAGTCGATGGTCAGCTGAAGGGTCAACTCGGGTGCGTCCATGCCGGAAGCGTCCCAGACGCCACTGACAACGACCCCTGCCGCACATCCGACGCGCCGCCTACCGGCCGGTCACCCGCTCGGGCAGAATCGACGCGCCACCGAAGCGCACCGAGGGGGAACGGCACGATGGCGACGACCACCGCACAGGCGACACCCGAACTCACCGGCATCCCGCTGCTCGGCTCACTGCTCGACCTCAAGAACGACTCGCTCGGCACCTTCCTCAAGGCCCGCCGCGACCACGGCGACGTCGTCCGCATCACCGCGGGACCGCCCGGGGCGCGCGCCGTCGTGCACTGCGTCTTCTCCGCCGAGGGCGCCCAGCAGGTCCTGGCCGGCGACGCCGCCAACTTCCGTAAGGAAAACGCCTTCTACCAGGAGATCCGCGAGTCCTTCGGCAACGGCCTTCTCACCAGCCAGGACGGCGACTACCTGCGGCAACGGCGCCTGGTCCAGCCGCTGTTCACCCGCCGCAGCGTCGAGACCTACGCCTCCGCCGTCGCCACCGAGGTCACCCGGCTCACCGACGGCTGGCGCGAGCGCGGCGAGGAGACCGTCGACGTCGTCCACGAGATGACCGGACTCGCCCTGCGGGCCGTCGCCCGCATCCTCTTCGGCACCGACGTGGAGGCCGCCGTCGGCATCGTCGAGCGCTGCTTCCCCGTCCTCGGCGCCTACGTCTCCCGCCGCGGCTACTCGCCCCGCAAGTTCCCGCGCCACTGGCCCACGCCCGGCAACCGGCTGGCCGCGGCGGCCCACGAGGAGCTGTACGCGGTCTGCGACCGGATCATCGCCGAGCGGCAGGCGGCCGGCGCCGGGAGCGAGGGCCGGGACCTGCTGACCCTGCTCGTCGCCGCCGGCGGCGACGAGCACGGCGCCGAGGGCCGCGGCTTCGACGCGGCCGAACTGCGCGAACAGGTCCTGGTGTTCCTGCTCGCCGGCCACGAGACGACCGCCACCTCGCTCGCCTTCTCCCTCCACCTCCTCGCCCGCCACCCGGAGGCGCAGAAGCGGGTCCATGAGGAACTCGACCGGGTCCTCGCCGGCCGTACGCCGACCGCCGCGGATCTCGACGCCCTGCCGTACCTCACCCAGGTCCTCAAGGAGGCCATGCGGCTCTTCCCGGCCGCCCCGGCCATCGGCCGCCGGGCCGTCGAGGCCACCGAGATCGGCGGCTACGCCATCCCCGCGGGCGCCGACGTGATCGTCTCCCCGTGGGTCACCCACCGGCACCCCCGCTACTGGGACGACCCGGAGCGTTTCGACCCGGACCGCTTCACACCCGAGGCCGAGGCCGCCCGCCCGCGCTACGCCTGGTTCCCCTTCGGCGGCGGTCCGCGCGCCTGCATCGGCCAGCACTTCTCGATGCTGGAGTCCGTGATCGCGCTCGCGATGATCCTGCGCGACCACGAGCTGGAGGCCGTCGACACCCATGTCCCGCTCGGCTCCGCCATCACCCTCCAGGCCCTGGGTCCGGCCCGCTGCCGCCTGCGGCGCCGTAACGTCTAGACCGGCCGGCCCCACCGCGTCACCCGGACGGCACGGTGGGGCGGCTGGGCCACGGCCGAGCCGGCGGTGCATCGTCCTGGCATGCCCGAGTCGCAGCGGACATCGTGGAAGCAACTCGTCCCCTGGGTCCTGATCGCCGGGACCCTCGGGGCGACGGCCGTCGAGCTGGCGCTGTTCGGCGCGTCGGACGTGACCGACGCGCTGACCTACGCGGGCCGCATCGGCGGCGTCGTCCTCCTCACGGCGGCGATCCTCGAGGTGGTCGCCGTCGGTGCCCTCTTCAACCTCGCCCGGCCCCGGCCGGCGAAGTACTCCGGCGCGCTCGTCGTCGTCGGCCTGCTGATCTGCGTCCTGACCAACGTGGTCCTGCTCGTCCTCCACCTCGACGGCGCCTTCACTCCTTACGCCTTCTTCCTGATCCTGCTGCCCTGCTCCTGTTGGGCGCTGCTCCGGCTCTACCGGGCGGGAGTCTGGAGCAGCATCCCGCATCCCAAGGGCTTCGCCGCGGGTGTGGGCCTCGCGGGAGTCCTCGCGGTCGCCAACTTCATGTACACGCAGGTCTATCAGCCGTACACCGCCAAGGCCCTGGTCGCGACGACGGTGGAGTTCGGCACCCCGACGGTGCGGCCGAACGGGTCGGTCAGCCTCCCGCTGCGCCTGCGGACGCGCAACACGGGTGACGTGGCGGTGTACGTCCTCGGCTCCCTCTACCAGGTGAGTGCGCGGCCGTCCTGGTACGTGTCACGGCCCCGCCAGGACCGGGACTGGCTGCAGGACCTCAACACCGGCCAGCGGGACCTGCTGTGCTACACCGACATCCCGCCCTACGGCCACGAGCTGCTCGCCCAGGGCTCGTTCGTCGGGCGCTCGGGCCCGGCCCCGACGCTGGAGCCGGGCGCGGACATCGTGACCCACAAGATCGTCGAGTTCCCGAAGGAACGCGCCTACGAGGTGCTGACCGCCACCGCGAACGTCGCCTACCTGAGAAAGGACCGGGCGAAGCTCATCGACGACTACACCCGGTCCGGCGCCAGTTCATGGGACAAGGAGTTCCGGTACGGCTCCGCCGCGAAGGCCCCCGAGTGGATCACCGGCGGAAGCCCCGTGAACACCTTCCGCTTCCAGTCGCGCATCGAACACAGCACGGCGGTCCTGGAGCACACCCGTGCCCAGCACTACGTCACCCTGTGGTGGGTCCTGCACGAGGTGGTGTCGGAGTCACCCTTCGGACCGGATCTCGTGGCCGTCGTGGGCACCCGGGAGGCGCTGGAGCGCCGCCCCACCGCGTCGGAGACGCACCGGATGAAGGAACGCTACGGACTGGCCTACGCGGCCAGCGGAACCCACCAGAGATCCCTGTCGGAACTCCAGAAGCCGCCCGCGAAACCCTAGGTCGCGTCCGGGCTGTTGTTCGCCGCCCGTCTAGGGGCCCGCACTCCGCCCGGCGGCACCGTCCGCGCCATCGGAGTGACGGGATTCACCCGCGTCGGTCGAGGTGCGGTTCATCCGGCCCACCTGGCCTGCGTAGGACTCGCGGTGCGGTTCCGCTGAGGCCATGGACCGGCCGGAGGCGCCGGCCGAGCACGAGGAGGCCGGTGTTGTCACGACGAATCGCATCTCTCCTGCGGATGAGGACCGGGCGCGGCCGCGCCCGGTCCGCCGCCCACCGGTTCGCGCCGCTGCCGACCGTGACCGCCGCGCTGGCCTTGACCGTCGTCCTGCTCGGCGTCCTGCCGGCGGCGGCCACCAACGGGACGGTCTGGACCACCCTGCCGTCGACGCCCACCGTCCGCTGGGGCCTGGCCGCGGCCGCCGCGCCCTGCCCGGTGGGGCAGACCGGCACGTGCGTCTACTCGGTGGGCGGCAACAGTGGCGGCACCAGTACGGGCACGACCGAGTCGTACAACCGGCTCACCAACGCCTGGTCGACGGTGAGCCCCTTGTCCGTACCCCGGCGCCGCCTGGCCGCGGCCGCCGCGCCCTGCCCCGTGGGGCAGTCCGGAACCTGTGTCTACTCCGTGGGCGGCCTGAACACCGCCGACGCGACCGTGGCGACGGTCGAGTCGTACAACCCCGCCACCAACGCCTGGAGCTCGCTCCCGGCGATGCCGACGCCGCGGGCGGCCCTGGCATCGACGGCCGGGCCCTGTCCGCTGGGGCAGGCGGGGACCTGCGTCTACGCGATCGGCGGCAACACCGGCACCGCGAACGTGGCCACGGTCGAGTCGTACAACCCCGTCACCAACGCCTGGAGCACGCTGCCCCCGCTGAGCGCGCCCCGGATCTTCCTGGCCGCCGCGACGGCGCCCTGCCCGGCCGGGCAGAGCGGCACCTGCGTCTACGCGACGGGCGGTAACAACGGCACCGCGAACGTGGCCACGGTCGAGTCCTACAACCCCGCCACCAACGCCTGGAGCCCGGTGACCGCGCTTCCCGGACCCCGCTCGGACCTGGCCGCGGCCGCCGCGCCCTGCCCGGTCGGACAGGCCGGCACCTGCGTGTACGCGGTGGGCGGCTCGGCACCCGGGGCGACCGGCACCGTCGAGTCGTACAACCCTGCCTCCAACGTCTGGACCACGCTCCCGGCGATGCCGACGCCCCGCCTCGCCCTGGGCGCGGCGACCACCGTCTGCCCACCGGGCCAGACGGGCACCTGCGTCTACGCCGTGGGCGGCCTGGCCGCGGGCGGCGCTCCTACCGGCACGCTGGAAGCCCTGGACCCGCCGCCGGCCCCGTCGGACGACTGAGGACGGTCGCGGCCCGCCGGCGAAGCCGGAGACCGGACAGCCCCGTCAGGCCGACGGACCCACCCGTCAACGAGACGCGCTCGCGGCCGCGCCCGGAATGTCCCGTCCGGTCCGTGTCGCCACGAGCACCGTCGCGTACCACTCCTCGTCCTCGACGATCTCCGCCGCCAGGCCGTGGGCCGTGACCGCCGTCACCGCCGCGGCGGCCTGGCGTTCGCTGGTCTCCACCAGGAGGCGGCCGCCCGGGGCCAGCCAGTCCACGGCGTCGGCCGCGACCCGGCGCAGCACGTCGAGTCCGTCCGCGCCGCCGTCCAAGGCGACCAGCGGCTCGTGGTCGCGGGCCTCGGGCGGCAGCAGGGCCACGTCGCCGCTCGGTACGTACGGGACGTTCGCGACCAGGACGTCGACGCGGCCGCGCAGCTCGGGCGGCAACGGGTCGAAGAGGTCGCCCTCGTACACCCGGCCGCCGCGCGGCTCCACGTTCCGCCGGGCGCAGCGCACCGCGGCCGGCTCGATGTCGGAGGCGTGCACCTCCGCGCCCTCGACGGAGGCCAGCAGCACGGCCGCCGCCGCGCCCGAGCCGCAGCACAGGTCCACGCACACCGCGCCCGGCCGGGCCAGGCCGACCGCCCGGCCGATCAGGAACTCCGTACGCCGGCGCGGCACGAAGACGCCCTCGTCCACCTCGATCCGCAGCCCCGCGAAATCGGCCCAGCCCACCACGTGCTCCAGCGGAAGCCCCGCAACCCGCCGCTCGACCAGCGCGTCGAGCTCGACCGGACCGGTCGCCGCCGCGCGCAGCAGCTCCGCCTCCTCCTCGGCGAAGACGCAGCCCGCGGCCCGCAACCGCTCCACCACCCCCGGCTCAGACAAGCTGCGCCTCGATCGCCGCGACGACCTCGGGGGCCTCGGGCTCGGTGCGCGGACGGAAGCGGGTGACCGCGCCGTCCCGGCCGATCAGGAACTTCTCGAAGTTCCACTGGATGTCGCCGGCCTCGCCGTCGGCGTCCGCGACCTTGGTCAGCTCGGCGTACAGCGGGTGCCGGCCGGCGCCGTTGACGTCGGTCTTCTCCAGGAGCGGGAAGCTCACGCCGTACGTCGCCGAGCAGAAGGTCTGGATCTCCTCCGCGCTGCCCGGCTCCTGGCCCGCGAACTGGTTGCACGGCACACCGAGCACGGTGAAGCCGCGCTCGCCGTACTCCTTCTGCAGCCGCTCCAGACCGGCGTACTGCGGGGTCAGACCGCACTTCGAGGCGACGTTCACGACCAGCACGGCGCGGTCGCGGAAGTCGGCGAGGGAGATCGGGTCGCCGGTGAGGGTCGTCAGCGGAATCTCGTAGAGGCTCATGGGGGCTCCTTGGGGGAATGAGGTTTGATCTCAACATGGGAGACGAACCACTGGCAATCGAGATCGATTCCGCCGGGCCCGAGGAGGCGCCGCCGGCCCGGGTGTGGTGCCGCCTGTGCGGGCGCCCGCTGACCGGCACGGAATCCCGCCGCACCGGCCTCGGCCCCTCCTGCGACGCCAAGCTCCACCCCTCGGGCCCGACCATCCGCACCCGCCGCCACGAGGTCGTCCAGGACCCGCTGCCCGGCGTCTGAGAGGACGTTCCTCATGGCTCTGGTGAGGCGAGGCACGTTTTCCCGGCTCCGGAGGAGCCCTGGGCGGACCGCCTGTCCCTAGAGCTTGCGGAAGAGGCCCTCCTGGACGACCGAGACCAGGAGGCGGCCCTCGCGGTCGTAGATCCGGCCGCGGGCCAGGCCGCGGCCGCCCGTGGCGATCGGGGACTCCTGGTCGTAGAGGAACCACTCGTCCGCGCGGAACGGGCGGTGGAACCACATCGCGTGGTCCAGGGACGCCATGTCGAAGCCGCGCGGGCCCCACAGCGGCTCGACCGGGATGCGCACCGCGTCGAGGAGGGTCATGTCCGAGGCGTACGTGAGGGCGCAGGTGTGCACCAGCGGGTCGTCGCCCAGCGGTCCCACCGCCCGCATCCACACCGCGCTGCGCGGGTCCGCGCCCTCGACCTCGTCCTTCGTCCAGCGCAGCCGGTCCACGTACCGGATGTCGAAGGGCTGGCGGCGCGCCATCCGCTCCAGGGCCTCCGGCAGCGCCCCGAGGTGGTCGCGGATCTCGTCCGCGAGCCGTGGCAGGCTCTCGGGGTCGGTGAGGTGCCGGGGCGGCAGCTGGTGCTCGAAGGCGCCCTCCTCGGGCAGGTGGAAGGAGGCCGTCAGATTGAAGATCGTCCGGCCCTCCTGCACCGCGGTGACCCGGCGCGTGGTGAAGGACCGCCCGTCGCGCACCCGCTCCACCTGGTAGACGATCGGCACGCCCGGCCGCCCGGGACGCAGGAAATAGGCGTGCAGCGAGTGCACCGGGCGCTCGTCGGCCACGGTCCGCCCGGCCGCCACCAGGGCCTGGCCGGCGACCTGCCCGCCGAAGACCCGCTGGAGCGACTCCTGCGGGCTGCGGCCGCGGAAGATGTTCACCTCGATCCGCTCCAGGTCGAGCAGATCCACCAGACTCTCGGCGGGGTTGGTCACCTCGTGCTCCTTCTCCGGGTCGTCTACAGCTGTCCGACCGACGTCACGCGCACCACCGCGCGGCCCTCCTCGTCGGAGGCCGCGAGGTCCACCTCCGCGCTGATGCCCCAGTCATGGTCGCCGTTCGGGTCGGCGAAGGTCTGGCGGACGCGCCAGAGCCCGTGCGCCGGGTCCTCCTCGATGGCGAGCAGCTTCGGGCCGCGCGCGTCCGGGCCCGTACCGAGGTCGTCGTACTCGTCCCAGTACGCGTCCATCGCCTCGCCCCACGCGTCCGCGTCCCAGCCGGACTCCGCGTCCATCTCGCCGAGCTCGTCGACCTTGTCCAGGGCCGCCAGCTCCACCCGGCGGAACATCGCGTTGCGCACCAGCACCCGGAAGGCCCGGGCGTTCGCGGTGACCGGCCGGACCTGGTCGGCGCGCTCCTGCGCCTCCTCCGCGGTCTCGACCTCCGGGTTGGCCAGCTGCTCCCACTCGTCCAGCAGCGAGGAGTCGACCTGGCGGACCATCTCGCCCAGCCAGGCGATCAGGTCCTCCAGGTCCTCGGTCTTCAGGTCGTCCGGGATGGTGTGGTCGAGCGCCTTGTACGCGCCCGCCAGATAGCGCAGCACGATGCCCTCGGTGCGCGCCAGCTCGTAGAAGGAGGTGAACTCGGTGAAGGACAGCGCCCGTTCGTACATGTCGCGGATGACCGACTTCGGCGACACCGGATGGTCGCCGACCCACGGGTGCGACTTCCGGTAGACGTTGTACGCGTGCCAGAGCAGCTCCTCGAGCGGCTTCGGGTACGTGATCTCCTGGAGCCGCTCCATCCGCTCCTCGTACTCGACGCCGTCGGCCTTCATCGCGCCGACCGCCTCGCCGCGCGCCTTGTTCTGCTGGGCGGCCAGGATCTGGCGCGGGTCGTCGAGCGTCGACTCGACCACCGAGACCATGTCGAGGGCGTACGACGGCGACTGCTGGTCGAGCAGGTCGAAGGCGGCGAGCGCGAAGGTCGACAGCGGCTGGTTGAGCGCGAAGTCCTGCTGGAGGTCGACGGTCAGGCGGATGTGGCGGCCCTCGGCGTCCGGGGTGTCCAGCTGCTCCACGACGCCGCCGTCGAGCAGCGAGCGGTAGATCGCGATGGCCCGACGGATGTGGCGGAGCTGGTTCTTGCGCGGCTCGTGGTTGTCCTCCAGGAGCTTGCGCATGGCCTCGAAGGCGTTGCCGGGGCGGGCGATCACCGACAGCAGCATGGTGTGGGTGACCCGGAAGCGGGAGGTCAGCGGCTCCGGCTCGGAGGCGATCAGCTTCTCGAAGGTGTTCTCCGTCCAGCCGACGAAGCCCTCCGGGGCCTTCTTGCGGACCACCTTGCGGCGCTTCTTCGGGTCGTCGCCGGCCTTGGCGAGCGCCTTCTCGTTCTCGATGACGTGCTCGGGCGCCTGCGCCACCACGAAACCGGCGGTGTCGAAACCGGCCCGGCCGGCCCGGCCCGCGATCTGGTGGAACTCCCGCGCCCGCAGCGTGCGCACCCGGTTGCCGTCGTACTTCGTCAGGGCCGTGAAGAGCACCGTGCGGATCGGCACGTTCACGCCGACGCCGAGGGTGTCCGTGCCGCAGATGACCTTGAGCAGACCCGCCTGCGCCAGCTTCTCCACCAGGCGCCGGTACTTCGGCAGCATGCCGGCGTGGTGCACGCCGATGCCGTGCCGGACGTAACGGGAGAGGTTCTTGCCGAACTTCGTGGTGAAGCGGAAGTTGCCGATCATCTCGGCGATGGCGTCCTTCTCCTCGCGGGAGCACATGTTGATGCTCATCAGCGACTGCGCCCGCTCGACCGCCTGCGCCTGGGTGAAGTGGACGATGTAGACCGGCGCCTGCTTGGTCTCCAGGAGCTCGGTCAGCGTGTCCGTGATGGGCGTCAGCCGGTACTCGTACGACAGCGGCACCGGCCGGGTCGCCGAGCGGACCACCGCGGTGGGCCGGCCGGTGCGCCGGGTCAGGTCCTTCTCGAACATCGACACGTCGCCGAGCGTGGCCGACATGAGGACGAACTGCGCCTGCGGCAGTTCCAGGAGCGGGATCTGCCAGGCCCAGCCGCGGTCCTGTTCCGCGTAGAAGTGGAACTCGTCCATGACGACCTGGCCGATGTCGGCGTCCTTGCCGTCGCGCAGCGCGATGGAGGCGAGGACCTCGGCCGTGCAGCAGATCACCGGCGCGTCCGCGTTCACGGAGGCGTCGCCGGTCAGCATGCCGACGTTCTCCGTGCCGAAGATCTTGCACAGGTCGAAGAACTTCTCCGACACCAGCGCCTTGATCGGCGCCGTGTAGAAGGTGACCTGGTCATTGGCCAGCGCCGTGAAGTGCGCACCCGCCGCGACCAGCGACTTTCCCGAGCCGGTCGGGGTCGAAAGGATCACGTTGGCCCCGGAGACCACCTCGATCAGCGCCTCCTCCTGGGCCGGGTAGAGCGTGATGCCCCGCTCCTCGGCCCATGAGGAGAAGGCCTCGAAGAGGGCATCGGGGTCGGCGGTCGGCGGCAGCTGATCGATAAGGGTCACGTCCCCATCTTGCCTGGATTCCGCGCGGATGAGGGAACCGGCCATCGGAACGAAGATCACGAACGATAGGCTGGCCCGTCGACCGGCCGCGCGGCCGGTCCACCGACCGGCCGTCAACTGGGCGCCGGCGCATGAGGAACGGGGCGGGGAACGACCATGATGGGACCGGCGCACTCGCTGTCCGGAGCGGCGGCCTGGCTGGGAGTGGGGGCGGCAGCGGCGGCCTTCGACCACCCGATGCCGTGGCCGGTTCTCGTCGTCGGCGCGCTCATCTGCGCGGGCGCGGCCCTCGCGCCCGACCTCGACCACAAGTCGGCCACCATCTCGCGGGCCTTCGGTCCGATCTCCCGGGGCCTGTGCGAGGTCGTCGACAAGGTGTCGTACGCCGTCTACAAGGCGACCCGCTCCGCCGCCGACCCGCGGCGGTCCGGCGGCCACCGCACCCTCACCCACACCTGGCTGTGGGCGGTCCTGATCGGCGCCGGCTGCTCGGTCGCCGCCGTCACCGGCGGCCGCTGGGCGGTGCTCACGATCCTCTTCGTCCACCTCGTGCTCGCCGTCGAGGGCCTGCTGTGGCGGGCCGCGCGGATGTCCAGCGACGTCCTGGTCTGGCTGCTCGGCGCCACCAGCGCCTGGATCCTGGCCGGTGTGCTCGACCAGCCGGGCAACGGCTCGGACTGGCTCTTCACCGGGCCCGGCCAGGAGTATCTCTGGCTCGGCCTGCCCGTCGTCCTCGGCGCGCTCGTCCACGACGTCGGCGACGCCCTGACCGTCTCCGGCTGCCCGATCCTGTGGCCGATCCCGGTGGGCCGCAAGCGCTGGTACCCGGTCGGCCCGCCGAAGGGCCTGCGCTTCCGCGCCGGCAGCTGGGTCGAGCTGAAGGTGCTCATGCCGGTCTTCATGCTGCTCGGCGGCGTCGGCGGAGCCACGGCGCTCGGCTTCCTCTAGTCGTCTCGTCGTCTCGTCGACGTAGGAGCCGCACCACCCGAAGCCGTAGGCCCGCCCTCAGCCGTACGCCGCGCCTTCAGCCGTACGGCTCTGCCCGGAGCCGTGCGGCTAGCCGTGCCAGGAGCGCCACAGGGCCGCGTAGGCGCCGTCCGCCGCCACCAGGTCGTCGTGGCTGCCCAGCTCGCTGATCCGGCCGCCCTCGACGACGGCGATCAGGTCGGCGTCGTGGGCGGTGTGCAGCCGGTGGGCGATCGCGACGACCGTGCGGCCGTCGAGGACGCGGGACAGCGAGCGTTCCAGATGCCGGGCGGCGCGCGGGTCGAGCAGCGAGGTCGCCTCGTCCAGGACCAGCGTGTGCGGGTCGGCGAGCACGAGCCGGGCGAGGGCCACCTGCTGGGCCTGCGCCGGCGTGAGCGCCAGGCCGCCGGAGCCGACCTCGGTGTCCAGGCCGTCGTCCAGGGCCCGCGCCCAGCGGTCGGCGTCGACCGCCGCCAGCGCCGACCACAGCTCGCCGTCCTCGGCGTCCGCCCGGGCCAGCAGCAGGTTGTCGCGGAGCGAGCCGACGAAGACGTGGTGCTCCTGATTGACCAGGGCCACGTGCTCGCGGACCCGCTCGGCCGGCATCCGGGCCAGCTCCGCCGCGCCGAGCGTGACCGAACCGGCCCGCGGCGCGTAGATCCCGGCCAGCAGCCGGCCGAGCGTCGACTTGCCGGCGCCCGAGGGACCGACCAGGGCGAGCCGGGTGCCCGGGGCGACGTCCAGCGACACCCGGTGCAGCACGTCCAGGCCCTCGCGGTAGCCGAAGCGCACCTCGTCGGCCCGCACCGCCCGCCCCTCCGGCCGCACCTCCGCGTCGCCCGCCTCCGGCTCGATCTCGCGGATGCCCACCAGCCGGGCCAGGGACACCTGCGCGACCTGGAGCTCGTCGTACCAGCGGAGGATGATCCCGATCGGGTCGACCAGCATCTGGGCGAGGAGCGCGCCGGTGGTCAGCCCGCCCACGTCCATCCAGCCCTGGAGGACGAAGGCGCCGCCGATCATCAGCACGGCGACCAGGACGACGACATGGGTCAGGTCGATCACCGGGAACAGCACCGAGCGCAGGAAGAGTGTGTAGCGCTCCCACCGCGTCCATTCCCGCACGCGCCGGTCCGACAGGGCGATCCGGCGGGCGCCGAGACGGTGCGCCTCGACCGTGCGGCCCGCGTCCACCGTCTCCGCGAGGGCCGCGGCCACCGCCGCGTAACCGGCCGCCTCCGAGCGGTACGCGGACGGCGCCCGCCGGAAGTACCAGCGGCAGCCGACCACGAGCAGCGGCGCGGCGATCAGCAGCGCGAGCGCCAGTGGCGGCGCCGTCACCGTGAGGCCGCCGATCAGCAGCCCCGCCCACACCACGCCGATGGCGAGCTGCGGCACGGCCTCGCGCATCGCGTTGGCCAGTCGGTCGATGTCGGTGGTGATCCGGGACAGCAGGTCGCCGGTGCCGGCCCGCTCCAGGACACCCGGCGGCAGCGCCACCGCGCGGACCAGGAAGTCCTCGCGCAGATCGGCCAGCATCTCCTCGCCGAGCATCGCGCCGCGCAGCCGCACCAGGCGGACGAACACGGTCTGCAGGAGCAGCGCCACCGCGAACAGCGCGGCCGTGCGCTCCAGACGGAGCTCACGGGCGCCGTCGGTCAGGTCCTCGACGACCGAGCCCAGCAGATAGGGGCCCGCCATGGAGGCCGTCACGGCGACGGCGTTGACCACGATCAGCACCGTGAACGCGCGCCGGTGGCGGCGCATCAGGCCCCGGACGTAGGACCGCACCGTCGTGGCGGTGCCGACGGGCAGCGTCGTCGCCGACGTCGGTGCCGCCGGGTCGTACGCGGGCGGCGCCAGGCCGATCATGCCGACTCTCCTTCCAGCTGGTCCTTCAGCTCGCCGTTCAGCTCGTCCTTCAACTCGTCGTCGAGCCCGCCTCGCAGCCGGTCCTCCAGGCCCTCCATCTCCTTCAGGCCGGCCTCGACCGCCTGCTCCTCGTCGGTCTCGCGCGTCACCACGGCCCGGTAGCGGGGCTCGCCGGCGAGCAGCTCGCGATGGGTGCCGACCGCGACGGCCGTGCCCTCGTGGACCAGGACCACCCGGTCGGCGAGGTCGAGCAGCAGCGGCGAGGAGGCGAGGACGACGGTGGTCCGGCCGGTCCGCAGCCGTCTGATCCCGGCCGCCACCCGGGCCTCGGTGTGCGAGTCGACCGCGGAGGTCGGCTCGTCCAGGACGAGCACCTCCGGGTCGGTCACCAGCGAGCGGGCGAGGGCCAGCCGCTGGCGCTGGCCGCCGGACAGCGACCGGCCCCGCTCGGTGACCGTGGTCCGCATCGGGTCGCCGCCGGTGTCCACCGAGGCCTGCGCGAGCGCGTCCAGGACGTCTCCGCACTGCGCCGCCTCCAGGGCCTCGGCTGCCGTGACCCGGCCGGACGACGGCACGTCGAGCAGCTCTCCGAGCGTGCCCGACAGCAGCACCGGGTCCTTGTCCTGGACGAGGACGGCCCTGCGCGCCGTGTCCAGCGGCGTCCCGTCGAGAGCGACGCCGCCCAGCAGCACCGAGGAGTGGTCCTCGTCCGGCTCCGCCGGATGGCCGCCGAGCCGGTCCGCGAGCCGGCCGGCCGCGTCCGGGTCGCCGCACACCACGGCCGTGAGCCGGCCGGCCGGCGCGAGGACGCCGGTCACCGGGTCGTACAGGTCGCCGCCCGGCAGCTCCTCGGGAGCGCCGGAAGCGGGCGCCGTCGTCGTACGGGTCAGGGCCAGGACCCGGGCGGCGCGCCGCGCGGACGGCCGCGAGAAGGAGTAGGCCATGGCGATCTCGGCGAACGTGCGCAGCGCGTGATGGGTGAGCGCCACCGCGCCGTACACGGTGACCAGTTCGCCGACCGCGATCCGCCCGTCGAGCGCGAGCCGCGCCCCGTACACCACGACGACCAGCATCAGAAGGCCCGGCAGCAGCGCCTGGATCGCGTCGATCAGCGCCCACATCCGGGCGCTGCGCACGGCCGCCCCGCGCACCTCCTGGGACGCGGCCCGATAGCGGCCGAGGAACAGCTCCTCGCCGCCGATGCCGCGCAGCACCCGCAGCCCGGCGACGGTGTCGGAGGCCAGTTCGGTGGCCCGGCCCGCCTTCGCGCGCTGCTCGTCGGCCCGGCGGGTGGCGCGGGGCAGCAGCGGCAGCGAGGCGAGCGCGACGACGGGCACGCCAACGGCGACCACCAGGCCGAGCTCCGGCTGGTAGAGCACGAGTCCGGCACAGACGACGACCAGGCTCACGGCGGCGGCCGCGAAGCGCGAGAGGGCCTCCACGAACCAGCCGATCTTCTCCACATCGCTCGTGGAGACGGCGACGACCTCGCCCGCCGCGACCCGCCGGGTGAGGACGGAGCCCAGTTCGGCGGTCTTACGGGACAGCAGCTGCTGGACCCGGGCGGCGGCGGTGATCCAGTTGGTCACGCTCACCCGGTGGACCATCATGGAGCCGGTCGCGACGGCCAGACCGAGCACCGCGCACACCGCGCCGCCCAGGACGAGCCGGCCGCCGTCGCGGTCCACCACCGCCTGCACGGCGATGCCGATGCCCACCGGCAGCCCGGCGATGCCCAGTTGGAGCAGCAGTCCCCACAGCAGACAGCGCACCTGGCCGCCGAGCTGCCGGCGGCCGAGCCAGCGCAGGAACGCGGCGCCCGAGCGGACGTCCGGGACTCCGGGGTCGGCGTACGGTAGATCGCGAATCTGCATGGTGCCCCAAGCGCCTTCGACCGCCGCGCCCACGGGCACGGAGCATCGGTCCCTCGATGTCTCGAACCGGTCAAGGTTCGCTCCGCCCGGCACCCGTCGGCAAACGATTTTCCGGCAACTCCCGACAGATCGCGCCAAGGCGGACCCACGCCCTCTGGACCGCGCCCGGGCTCCCGCGCTTCACTCACGGCCCATGAGACAACGGAAGATCATGAGCGTGCTCGGCGGCCTCACCCTCGCCGCCGGTCTGCTCCTGTCCGCGCCGGCGGCCCACGCGGACGAGGCCCCCGTCACCCCGCCGGCCGAGTTCGGCACCGACTGGCACGACCCGGTCACCGCCGCGCCGCCGATATCCGTCCCCGGCACCCGCACCTGCGAAGTGACCCTCGCCGAGACGCAGTTCCGCGACTTCACCCCGTACAAGGGCGGCTACGCCCCGCCCGAGGAGTGCGGCCCCGGCGACTGGAACAAGGTGGTCCTGCGCCTCGAAGGAAAGGTGAAGGGCCGTCAGTACGACCGGCTCGGCTACCTCACCGTCGGCGGCGTCGAGGTCCTGCGCACCTCCACGCCCGAGCCCTCGCCGGACGGCATCACCTGGTCCGTCGAGAAGGACGTCACGCGCTACCGCGACACGTTCAGCCGCCCGCAGCCGGTCGAGATGCTCATCGGCAACGTTGTCGACGGCACCTACACCGGCGTCATCGACGTCCGCGTCACCCTCACCTTCCACACCGCCCACGGCAAGGTGAAGCCCGCCGCCGGCACTCCCGACCGCGTGCTGCCGCTCACCGGCGGATCGCTCACCACCCCGCGCAACACCGAGCGGATCCTGGCCGAGATGTACGCCACCGGATCGGGCGGCGGCTGCGAGGAGTTCTGGTACCTGACCGTGCCCGACGCCGCGCCCTACTCGTGCAAGGCCGCCGACGGGCCCTACCGCGAGGTCCAGATCTCCGTCGACGGGAAGCTCGCGGGCATCGCCGCGCCCTTCCCGCACGTGTGGACCGGCGGCTGGTCCAATCCCTTCCTCTGGTACGTCACTCCCGCCCCGCGCGCCTTCGACGTCCAGCCCGTCGTCTACGACCTGACGCCCTTCGCGGCGCTCCTCAACGACGGCCGCGCGCACCGGGTCGAGGTCTCCGTGGCCGGAGTCCCGGCCGGGCAGAGCGGCTGGAGCGTGCCCACCAACGTGCTGCTCTGGCAGGACGAGGGCCGCGCCGTGGTCACCGGCGGCCTCGACCGGCACGAGGTGGGCGAGCTCCGCAACTCCGCCGTGTACACGGCAGGATCGCCGGACCGCCTGGAGACCTCCGGCGGACACACGCTCACCGTCGCCGGCCACCTGAACACCTCGCACGGCCGGGTCTCCACCACCGTCACCCGCACCGTCGACCACCGCTCCACCCACCGCTGGGGCGCCGAGGAGAACCCGGACGCGCTCAGCGCCTGGTGGACCGACGACGAGACGGTGACCGTCGGCCGCACCGCCACCCGCACCCACCGCTCGTACACCATGGACGGCGAGATCAGCATCGACGCGGGCAACCGGCTGCGGACCGTCCTCACCGTCGGCGACCGGGCCTCGGCCTCGGTCGTCCGCGACGGCAAGCGGCTGTCCTGGTCCCGGCTCGACGACACGTACACCGGCGACGCCGCCTTCACCCTCGGCGTCCCGCGCGACCAGCGGCACGCGGTGGGCACCAGCACCGAGCGCTACCGCCGTTACGGCTCCGACGGCTGCTACGACCACGTGTTGAAGACCGTCCAGGGCACGCTGGTCGAGGACCTGCGGCGCTGCTGAACCGGATCCGGTGACGGCGACGGTCCACGGTGAGGGTCACGGTCACGAAGACCGTGACCCTCACCCGCCCGCGGGCACACCGGCGGCTCACTCCGGGCTCACTCCGGGCTCACTCCGGCTTGGCCGAGTCCACGCCGGAGCGGGCCTTGCGCCACTCACCGCGCGTGAAGTCCGGAATCGGCTGCGGAGCGCCGCCGGCCTTGATCGAGGCGTGGCTCAGCGGCACCGGAGAGGTCCACGTCGCCGCGTCGTACACGTCGAAGTCGGGCACCAGGCCGAGCCGCAGGCACTGGGTGAGCCGGTAGACCATGAGGTAGTCCATGCCGCCGTGGCCGCCGGGCGGGTTGGCGTGCTCCTTCCACAGCCAGTGGTCGAACTCCTCGGCGTACGCGCCGAAGTCGCCCCACCGGTCGTCCTGGTGGTCCGGCTCCAGATAGATCCGGGCCGGATAGTCCTCGAAGACGCCGCGGGTGCCGCCGAGGCTGTTGATCCGGCTGTAGGGATGCGGCGTCGACACGTCGTGCTCCAGCCGGATCACCCGGCCCTTCGCCGTCTGCACCAGACTGATCGTCCGGTCGCTCTCGATGTACGACTCCTTCCAGCTCGGGTCGCCCTTCGGCATGTGGGCGGCACGGTACTCGGCGAGGCCGAGCGCGGGCGTACCGAAGCTGCTGATGCTGACGACCCGGTCGCCGCGGTTCACGTCCATGTAGTTGGCGACCGGGCCGAAGCCGTGGTTCGGGTAGAGGTCGCCGCGCAGCCGGGTGTGCCAGAGGCGGCGCCAGGGACCCTCGTAGTAGGTCGGCGAGAACATCAGCGCGCGCAGGTCGTGGTCGTACGCCCCCGCGCCGTGCAGGAGCTGCCCGAACTTGCCGGCGTGCGCCATCCGCAGGACGCGCATCTCGTTGCGTCCGTAACAGCAGTTCTCCAGCTGCATGCAGTGCCGCCGGGTCTGCTCGGAGAGGTCGACGAGCTCCCAGAGGTGGTCCAGGCGCAGCGCGACCGGGCACTCGACGCCGACGTGCTTGCCGTGCAGCATCGCCTGCTTCGCCATCTCGAAGTGCAGGTCCCAGGGCGTGGCCACATGGACGAAGTCGACGTCCCCGCGCTCGTACAGCTTCAGATAGTCCTCCTCGCCGCTCGCGTAGACGGCGGGCGCGGGCTGCCCGGCGGCGACGACCTTGGCGGCGGCGCTCTCGGCCTTGGCCTTCACCGGGTCGCAGACGGCGACCACCCGGACGCCGGGCAGGGCCAGATAGAGGTCGATCATGCTGCCGCCGCGGTTGCCGAGGCCGACCAGGGCGACGCGGACGGTGGAGCGCGGTGCGAAGGGCACCCCGGCCATGGTGGCGCCGCGGCGGGGCGGCGTCGCGGGAACGGCCGACTCCGCTGCGGCGGCCTGGAATCCGGCGGCTTCGGACCCGGCGGCTCCGGGCCCGGTGGCGGCCTCGGCGGAGCCCGTACCGAAGGCGCCGAGTCCGAGCCCGGCGCCCGCCGCACCGGTCGTCCTGAGCACGGAGCGGCGGCTGGGGCGCGGGGGAGTGCTGTCGTTCATGGAACCTCCGGTTGCGTGGTGTGCAGGGTGGGTTCATGAATCCCGGACAGGACCTTGGCCGCTGATGCTCCTGATGCGCAAGGGCGCCGTTTGGACTTGTGGGCAACGGTGGTTGGACTCTTGTGTTCCGGTTCCGCCGGCGACGGCTGAGGGACCCGCCCCGATGCCAGGCCGACGTAAGGTGGCATCCCCTGTCGTGACATCGCGCCGAGCGCAAGGAGGCGGAATGTTCGTCGGCTCATCGGTGCTGGCCGCCGGAAGGCGTCATTCCGTCGGGCTGCGCGGGGACGGAACCGTTCTCGCCACGGGCAATACCGCAGCCGGAGAATGTCGCGTCGAGGGATGGGAGGACGTCGCCGCGGTGGCCGTCGGCAACGTCCACACCGCGACGAACACCGGCAGGTGTCACACGGTGGGACTCCGGTCGGACGGCACGGTGCTGGCAACGGGGTGGAACGGCTACGGGCAAGGTGAGGTCACCGGATGGCGAGGCGTCACGGCCGTGGCCGCGGGCTGGCGCCACACGCTCGGGCTGCTCGCCGGTGGCCGGGTGCTGGCGGCCGGCCGCGGTGCAGAGGGACAGTGTGACGTGGAGTCCTGGCGCGAGATGGTCGTCCTCTCGTGTGGTGACTGGCACTCGGTCGGCGTCCGGTCGGACGGTTCCGCGCTGGCCACGGGGAACAACCGACGACGGCAGTGCGCCGTCGAAGGATGGCGTGACCTGACCGCCGTATCGGCCGGGTATCTCCATACCGTCGGCCTCACAGCCGACGGGCGGGCGGTGGCGACCGGAGACCGGGCGACCGGGGCGTGCGAGGTCGATGAGTGGGAAGACGTGGTGGCGCTCAGCGCGGGCAGCTGTCACACCGTCGGGGTCACCGCGTCCGGACGGGTCCTCGCGGCGGGAGACAACAGCCACGGGCAGTGCGACGTCGGGGATTGGCGCGACATCGTCGCCGTGGCGGGCGGTTCCACGCACACCCTCGGCCTGCGTGCCGACGGCACGGTCGTGGCCGCGGGCAACAACGCCGACGGACAATGCGAAGTCGACGACTGGTCCGGAATCCGGCTTCCGTGAGTCCCCGGGCCGCGCGAGACAGACGGACACGCCGCCCTTCCCTGGCCCCGCGACCTCGTTCCGATTCCCGTCCTCAGGGGCGGGTCGCGCGCTCCAGTGCGAGCAGCGCCGAGTAGTAGGTGCGGCCGGTGGCGCGGTCCATGCCGACCTCGCACATCCGGTTGGCCGACAGATGCGCGTCGTACGGCCGGGCGGTGACCTCCGCCGCCTCGCGCGCCGTCGCCGAGGCCGTCAGTTCCGGATGCAGCATGCCCCGGTCGCCCGCGAAGGCGCAGCAGCCCGCGTCCACCGGCACCGCGACCTCCGCCGCGCAGGCCCCGGCCAGCGCGGTCAGCCGGTCCTCGACGCCCAGGTGCCGCATGGAGCAGGTCGGATGGACCACCGCCGTGTCCACCCGCCGGTGCACCTCGAGCCGGGGCAGCAGCTCGTCGGCCGCCCACACCAGCGAGTCGACCACGGTCAGCTCGGCGTGCAGCTCCCGGTTGTCGTCGGTGAGGTACGGCACCACCTCGTGCGCCAGGCCCAGCGTGCAGGAGGACGCGTCGACGACCAGCGGCAGCCGGCCTCCGGCGGTCCAGCCCCAGGCCGCCGCCACGATCCTGTTGGCCATCAGCTCGTTGCCGTGCGCGTAGCCCTTGGAGTGCCAGATCGTCGCGCAGCAGGTGCCCGCCACGTCGTCCGGGATCCACACCGGCCGCCCGGCCCTGGCCGAGAGCGCCACCACCGCCTCCGGCAGCGAGGGCCCCTCGAAGCCGTCCGGATTGCCGAAGATGCGGTTGACGCAGGACGGGTAGTAGACGGCGACGGCGGCCGGCCGGTGGGTGCGCGGCAGCCGGCGGGCCTGGGCGCCGGGGATCTGGGGCAGCCATTCGGGGACGCGGTCGGGGCGCACGGCCCGGCGCGCGAGGGCGGTCGCCCGCTCCAGGAAGCGGTCGCCGAGCCGCGCCCCGGCGCCGACCGCGAGCCGCGCGGAGGCCTCCACGGCGCGGAAGTGGCGGGCGGCGAGCGCGGCGATCCGCTCCTCGTGCGGAGTGTGCCGCCGGTGGCGGAACTCCTTCATCAGGGCGCCGGTGTCGATGCCGACCGGGCAGGCGAGGGCGCAGGTGGAGTCCCCGGCGCAGGTGTCGACGGCGTCGTAGCCGTAGGCCGCGAGGAGGCCGGTCTCGACCCGCGAGCCGTCGGCCTGGCGCATCATCTCCCGGCGCAGCACGATCCGCTGGCGCGGTGTGGTCGTCAGGTCGCCGCTGGGGCAGGTGGGTTCGCAGAAGCCGCACTCGATGCACGGGTCGGCGATCGGCTCCACGGTCGGAATGGTCTTCAGGCAGCGCAGATGGGCCTGCGGGTCGCGGTCGAGGACGATCCGGGGCGCGAGCACGCCGTCGGGATCGATGAGCTCCTTGGTCCGCCACATCAGCTCGGTCGCCTTCGGGCCCCACTCCAGCTCCAGGAAGGGCGCGATGTTGCGGCCGGTGGCGTGCTCGGCCTTCAGCGAGCCGTCGAAGCGTTCCACCGTCAGCTTGCAGAACTCGTCCATGAACGCCGCGTAGCGCTCCACGTCGTTCGGGTCGGCGGCGTCGAAGGCGAGCAGGAAGTGGAGGTTGCCGTGCGCGGCGTGACCGGCCACCGCCGCGTCGAAGCCGTGCCGGGCCTGGAGGTCGAGCAGTTCCGCGCAGGCCTCGGCGAGCCGCGCCGGCGGCACCGCGAAGTCCTCGGTGATCAGCGTCGTACCGGAGGGCCGCGAGCCGCCGACCGCCGTCACGAAGGCCCTTCGGGCCTTCCAGTAGCCGGCGATCGTGCCCGGGTCGCGGGTGAAGGCGTTGCGGACGGAGGCGACCGGGGCGACCGTGTCGAGCCGCTCCAGGACCCGGGCCGCCGCCTCCTCGTACGCGCGCAGGGCGGCCTCGTCCGGCGCGCGGAACTCCACGAGCAGCGCTGCCGTCTCCCGGGGCAGCTCCGCCCAGTCGGCGGGCACGCCGGGCACCCGGACCGAGGCGCGCAGGGTGTTGCCGTCCATCAGCTCGACGGCCAGGGCGCCGGCCTCGGTGAAGTGCGGCACGGCGGCCGCGGCGGCCGGCAGCGAGGGGAAGAAGAGCAGGGCCGTGGCGACCTCGCGGTCCAGCGGGAGCGTGTCGAACACGACCTCGGAGATGAAGCCGAAGGTGCCCTCGGAGCCCACCATCAGGCCGCGCAGGATCTCCACCGGCGTGGCGCCGTCGAGGAAGGCGTCCAGCCGGTAGCCGTTGGTGTTCTTGATCCGGTACTTGGCGCGGATCCGGGCCGTCAGCTCCGGGTCGGCCTCGATGTCCGCCTTCAGGGCCATCAGCCCGGCGCACAGCCGAGGTTCCGCGCGGGCCAGTTCGTCGTCGGCGGCCGGGTCGGCGGTGTCGACGACGGTCCCGCCCGGCAGCACGAAGGTGAGGGAGGCGACCGTGCGGTAGGCGTTGCGGGTGGTGCCCGCGGTCATCCCGGAGGCGTTGTTGGCGACCACGCCGCCGATGGTGCAGGCGACGGCGCTGGCCGGGTCGGGCCCGAGCACCCGGCCGTACGGGGCGAGCGCCGCGTTGGCCCGGACGACCGTGGTGCCGGGCCGGATCCGGGCGCGGGCGCCGTCGTCCAGGACCTCGACGCCGACCCAGTGGCGGCGGACGTCGACCAGGATGTCCTCGCCCTGCGCCTGCCCGTTGAGGCTGGTCCCCGCGGCGCGGAACACGACCTCGCGGCCCTTGCCGCGGGCGTACGACAGGACGGTGGACACGTCGTCGACGTCCTCGGCCGTCACCACCACCTGCGGTACGAAGCGGTAGGGGCTCGCGTCGGAGGCGTACCGCACCAGGTCGGAGATCCGCCACAGCACCTTGTCCGGGCCGAGCAGGGCGATCAGCTCGTCCCGCAGGTGCTTCGGCGTGCCCCGGGCCAGCAGGTCGGGCACCCGGTCGGGCGCGGCCCGCCGTGGCGTACCGGCGCGCAGGGCCCGCGGGTTCGGCTCCAGTACGGGCATGCCAGGGCTCCCCTCCGGCGCGAGAGTGCCGCCGCTCCCGCTGCCCCGGTCTCAGCAGACGCGCTCCGGACCGCGGTCGACCAGAGCGGACAGCAGACCTCCGAGCACCTCGCGCTGGTCGACGGTCAGTGGGGCCAGGATGTCCTCTGCGGCGGCGCGGCGCGCGCTGCGCAGCTCCCTCAGCGTGTCGCGGCCGGCGTCGGTGAGCTCGATCCGCACCACCCGGCGGTTGGTGGGATCCGGCGCCCTGCGCACCCGCCCGGAGGCCTCCAGACCGTCCACGAGGCTGGTCACGGCGCGGGGCACGACCTCGAGCCGGGCCGCGAGGTCGGCCATCCGCGGCGGATCCGGATAGTGGGCGACCGTCCGCAGCAGCCGGGACTGTGCCGGTGTGATGCCGACCGGCTCCAGGTGCCGCTTCTGGATGCGGTGCAGCCGGCGGGTGAGGCGGAGCAGCTGCTCGGCGAGGAGACCGTCGGGATCAGGGGTGCCCGCGGGGCCCGGGGCGGGGATGCTCATGCGGGAACAATATCAGGACCTTGTTCATTGTGAGTATAGGTAACAATGAGCTATGCTCCGACGGAGCCTCTCCCGAACCCGCGTAGGAGCCCATGCACCCGCACGACGAGTCCACCTGGACGCCATCCGCCCGTGATCCCGGCCGCCCCGAGGAGCCCGCCCAGCTGCGGCGCATCCTGCGGCTGTTCCGCCCCTACCGTGGCCGCCTCGCCCTCGTCGGCCTGCTCGTCGGCGCCTCGTCGCTGGTCTCGGTGGCCTCGCCGTTCCTCCTCCGCGAGGTCCTGGACACCGCGATCCCGAAGGGTGACACCGGGCTGCTCACCCTGCTCGTCCTCGGCATGATCGCCACCGCCGTCACCTCCGGCGTCTTCGGCGTGCTGCAGACCCTGATCTCCACCACCGTCGGCCAGCGCGTCATGCACGACCTGCGCACCGCCGTCTACGCGCAGCTCCAGCGGATGCCGCTCGCCTTCTTCACGCGCACCCGCACCGGCGAGGTCCAGTCGCGCATCGCGAACGACATCGGCGGCATGCAGGCCACGGTCACCTCGACCGCCACCTCCCTGGTCTCCAACCTCACGGCCGTCGTCGCCACCGTGGTCGCCATGCTCGCCCTCGACTGGCGGCTCACCCTCGTCTCGCTGCTCCTGCTGCCGGTCTTCGTCTGGATCAGCCGCCGCGTCGGCCGCGAGCGCAAGCGGATCACCACCCGGCGCCAGAAGCAGATGGCCGCCATGGCGGCGACCGTCACCGAGTCGCTCTCCGTGAGCGGCATCCTGCTCGGCCGCACCATGGGCCGTGCCGACTCCCTCACCCGGTCCTTCGCCGAGGAGTCCGAGCGCCTGGTCGACCTCGAAGTGCGCTCCTCCATGGCCGGACGGTGGCGGATGTCCACCATCGGCATCGTCATGGCCGCCATGCCCGCCCTGCTCTACTGGGCGGCCGGCATCGCCCTTCAGGCCGGCGGTCCCGCCATCTCGCTCGGCACGCTCGTCGCCTTCGTCTCGCTCCAGCAGGGCCTCTTCCGGCCCGCCGTCAGCCTGCTGTCGACCGGCGTGCAGATCCAGACCTCCATGGCCCTCTTCCAGCGCATCTTCGAGTACCTCGACCTGCCCGTCGACATCACCGAGCCCGCCGAGCCCGTTCGCCTGGCGAAGGTCTCCGGCGAGGTCGTCTTCGAGAAGGTCGGCTTCCGCTACGACCCCGAGGGCGAGGGCCGCCCCACCCTCGACGGCGTCGACCTCACCGTCCCGGCCGGCGGCAGCCTGGCCGTCGTCGGGCCCACCGGCTCGGGCAAGTCCACCCTCAGCTATCTGGTGCCCCGGCTCTACGACGTCACCGAGGGCCGGGTCACGCTCGACGGCGTCGACGTGCGCGACCTCGACTTCGACAGCCTCGCCCGGGCCGTCGGCGTGGTCTCCCAGGAGACCTACCTCTTCCACGCCTCCGTCGCCGACAACCTGCGCTTCGCCAAGCCCGACGCCACCGACGAGGAGATCGAGGCCGCCGCGCGCGCCGCCCAGATCCACGACCACATCGCCTCGCTGCCCGACGGCTACGACACCCTCGTCGGCGAGCGCGGCTACCGCTTCTCGGGCGGCGAGAAGCAGCGCCTCGCGATCGCCCGCACCATCCTGCGCGACCCGCCCGTGCTGATCCTCGACGAGGCGACCAGCGCGCTCGACACCCGTACCGAACACGCGGTGCAACAGGCCATCGACGCGCTCTCCGCCGGCCGCACCACCCTCACCATCGCCCACCGGCTCTCCACCGTCCGCGACGCCGACCAGATCGTCGTCCTGGAGGCGGGCCGGATCGCCGAGCGCGGCACCCACGAGGAACTGCTCGCCCTGGGCGGACGCTATGCGGCCCTGGTGCGGCGGGACGAACACACGAACGCGGGAGCGGTTGTTCCCCAGAACGTGTGATCGTGCCCGTTTTCGTTGCCCAACTCCCTTGTGACGGCAGATGATTACGGTGCGCGAGCGACGGGCTGCAGACCGCGACCGCGCAGTCCCACAGCACACTCTGCACAAGGAGAACGCACCACCATGAACGTCCTCACCCACCTGCTCGCCGGCGTCGTCCACTTCCTGGGCTGGCTCGTCTGACCCTCCCGCAGGCAGCAGTGCCCGGCGCCGCCGGTCTCCCGTCCCCGGGGGCCGGCGGCGCCGCCGCGTGTCCGGGATGTCCGGATCCGCGGTTTCGGGAGCGCGCCGGGTTAGCGTGCGGCCATGACGCATCGGACCTGGCAGCCCGAACACCGTCGGCGCCCCGCCCGGCTCACCCGGCGCGGCCGGCTCGTCGTGATTGTCGGCGGCGTCCTCGTTCTCGCCGCCGCGGTCACGGTGTCGCTGCTGCCGCTCGGCGGCGGGACGGACACGCCTCCCGTGGTGGAGAAGCAGCGCACGCTCCTCATCCCCGAGGGCTGGCGCGGCGGCGAGGTGTACGCGGCCGTGGACCGTTCCCTCGGACTGCCCGCCGGCACCACCGGGAAGGCCGCCCACGCCCCGGCCACCAAACTCGCCCTCCCGGCCGAGGCCGACGGCAACCCGGAGGGTTATCTCTTCCCCGCCACCTATCCCGTCGAGAAGGCCACCACCGCGCAGGGACTGCTCCGCTACATGGTCGACACGGCGGCAAAACGCTTCGGCACGGCGCGCGTCGCGGACGGCGCCAAACGCCACGGTCTCAGCGTCCACCAGCTGGTCATCGTCGCCAGCATCGTCCAGGCGGAGGCCGACCGGGCGGAGGACATGGGCAAGGTGGCGAGGGTCGTCTACAACCGGCTCGCCCAGGGGATGCCGCTCCAGATGGACTCGACCATCAACTACGCCCTGGGCCGCGACACCGTGGACACCACCCACCAGGACACCCGCATCGACAGTCCCTACAACACCTACGAGCGCCGGGGACTGCCTCCGTCACCCATCGGCAACCCGGGCGACGAGGCGATGTCGGCGGCCGTGAACCCGGCGAAGGGCGACTGGCTCTACTTCGTCACCGTCCGGCCCGGCGACACCCGCTTCGCCACCGACTACGCCGAACACCAGGCGAACGTGGCCGAGTTCAACGAACAGCGGCGGGCCGCGGGGAGCTCGCGGAGTTCCTGAGCGGATCGCCGGACGGGCTCGCGAGCAGGGCGCGGATCTCGGCGACCGCCGCCCGGCCGGCCCGGTTGGCGCCGATGGTCGAGGCCGAGGGGCCGTAACCGACGAGATGGACGCGCGGGTCCCGTACGGCCCGGGTCCCCTCCAGCCGGACACCGCCGCCCGGCTCGCGCAGCCGCAGCGGCGCCAGATGGTCGATCGCGGCCCGGAAGCCGGTCGCCCACAGGATGACGTCCGCCTCGACGCTCCGCCCGTCGTTCCAGGCCACGCCGGTCGGCGTGATCCGGTCGAACATCGGCAGCCGGTCGAGGATGCCGCGCTTGCGGGCCTCGCGGACGGCGTCGTTGAGCGGAAGGCCGGTGACCGACACCACGCTCCGCGGCGGCAGCCCCTGCCGTACCCGCTCCTCCACCAGGGCGACGGCGGCCCGGCCCTCGACCTCGCCGAACGGGCCCTCGCGGAAGACGGGCTCGGTGCGGGTGACCCAGGTGGTCCCGGCGGCGACGTCGGCGATCTCCATGAGGTGCTGGGTGCCGGAGGCGCCGCCGCCGACCACGACCACCCGCTTGCCGGCGAAGGCCTCGGGCCCGGGGTACCGGGCGGTGTGCAGCTGCCGGCCCCGGAAGGTCTCCTGCCCCGGGTAGCGCGGCCAGAACGGGCGGTCCCAGGTGCCGGTCGCGTTGATCACGGCGCGGGTGGCGTAGACGCCCTCCGAGGTCTCGACGAGCAGCCGCCCGTCCCTGCCCTCGGGGCCCTCGCGGACCGCGGTGACGTCCACGGGCCGGTGCACGCGCAGGTCGAAGGTCTCCTCGTAGTCGGCGAAGTAGCCGCCGATCACCTCGGAGGAGGGCCGGGCCGGGTCGGCGCCGGTCAGCTCCTTGCCGGGCAGCGCGTGCATGCCGTGGACCTTGCCGTACGTGAGCGAGGGCCAGCGGAACTGCCACGCGCCGCCCGGGCGCGGGGCGTGGTCGAGGACGACGAAGTCACGGTCGGGCTCGAACCCGGTGCGGCGCAGGTGGTAGGCCGCGGACAGGCCCGCCTGCCCGGCGCCGATGACCACGACGTCCAGGTCGCGGACGGCCACCTCACGTGCTTCGTGTACCTCGAAATCGTTCACGATTCCACCAACCGTGGGCGGGTCCGGGATCTTCCCGGCCCGCCCACGGCTCGTCCGCGAGGTGCCACGTGCCGGCGCGCGGGCCCGGCGGGTGGGCGGCGCTACGTCACGGGCGCGGCCCGATGCCGCCGCCCCCGACCAGCAGCGGCGCCCCGCCCGGCGCCGAGGCCGGGCGGCCGTTCGCCGCCGGGACCCCGAGCAGCGGCGACGGCGGGATGGTGGCGAGCAGGCCGCGCGCCGCCAGCTCGGGCGTCACGCCCTCACCGAACCAGTACGCCTCCTCCAGGTGCGGATAGCCGGAGAGCACGAAGTGCTCCACACCCAGGTCGTGATACTCCTCGATCCGGTCGGCCACGTCCGTGTGGCTGCCGACCAGCGCGGTGCCGGCCCCGCCCCGTACCAGACCGACTCCCGCCCACAGGTTCGGCGCGATCTCCAGCCGGTCGCGGTCCAGCGTGCCGCCGGCGTGCAGGGCCAGCATCCGCTGCTGGCCCACCGACTCGCTCCGGCCCAGCGCCGTCTGGGCCGCCGCCACCGTCTCCGGATCGAGATCGGCGAGCAGCCGGTCCGCCGTCGCCCACGCCTCGCGCGCCGAGTCCCGCGAGATGGTGTGCAGACGGATACCGAAGCGGACGGTGCGGCCCCGCTCCTCCGCGAGCCGGCGGATCCAGTCGATCTTCTCCTTGACCTGCCACGGCGGCTCGCCCCAGGTCAGATAGACGTCCGCATGCTCGGCGGCCACCGGACCGGCCGCCGCGGAGGACCCGCCGAAGAAGATCTCCGGCAGCGGGTCCGGCGGCAGCGCCGTGAGCCCGCCCTCCACCTGGTAGTGCTCGCCCTCGAAGTCGTACGGCTGCCCGCCCCACACGCCACGCACCACCTTCAGGAACTCGGCGGTCCGGGCGTAGCGCCGGTCGTGGTCGAGCCAGTCGCCGAAGCGCCGCTGCTCGGCCGAGTCGCCGCCGGTCACCACGTTGAGCAGCAGCCGCCCACGGGTGAGTCGCTGGTAGGTGGCCGCCATCTGCGCCGCGAGCACGGGCGACAGCACGCCCGGCCGGAACGCCACCAGGAACTTCAGGCGTTCGGTGTGCTGCGCGAGCGCCGCCGTCGTCAGCCAGGCGTCCTCGCACCACGTGCCGGTCGGCGTCAGCACGGCCTCGAAGCCCAGCTGCTCGGCCGCCTTGGCGATCTGGGCCAGGTACTCGATGTCCGGCGGGCGCACCCCGGTCGCCGTACGGGACCGGCCGATGCCGCCGTCGCCGTACACGTGCCGGTCGACGAGGGTGCGGCCGTCGCCGCCGGTCGGCAGGAACCAGTGGAGGTGGACGGTCATCAGGAGGTGCCCTTTCCGTAGGAGCGCGCCGGGGTGGTGGACGGCGGCAGGTTCTTGTTGAAGCGGGTGTCGACGAAGTCGGCGAAGCGGAACGTGCGCGGGATCAGGCGCAGTTCGGCGAAGGTGTCGGCGATGGCCTGCTCGGAGGCGACGGCCGCGGGATCGAGCGCGACGGCGATACGGGTGCCGTTGCTGCGCTTCACCGCGGCGAGCGCCACCTCGTAGGGCAGCCCGGTCTCCTTCGACCAGACCTTCGCCCAGGCCTCCGGGTGCCGGAACACCCAGTCCTGGGCGCGCCGCAGCCGGTCGAGGAAGTCGCCGACCGCCGCCGCCTTCTTCGAGTCGGCGAGCGCGGCCGGCGCGGCGACCTGGAAGCCGAGCCCGTTGACGACGCCGCGTCCGTCGGTGAGGATCCGGCCCTTCCCGCTCTGGAGGACCTGTGAGGTGTACGGGTCCCAGACCGCCCACGCGTCGACCTTGCCGCTGGTGAACGCGGCGAGCGCGTCGGCCGGCTGCAGCAGGTTCACCTTGACGTCGGAGAGCCGCAGACCGGCCTTCCGCAGGGAGGCGATCAGCTGGTAGTGCGCGGAGCTGCCCTGCGCGACGGCGATCGAACGGCCCTTGAGATCGGCCGGCGTGCGCAGGACCGAGTCCTTCGGGACGAGGATCGCCTCGCCCGCCGGGTCGCCGTGGGTCGCCCCGACGACCGTGATCTTCGAGCCGGCGCCGGCGGCGAAGACCGGCGGTGTGTTGCCGACGCCGCCGATGTCGACGGCGCCGGCGTTGACCGCTTCGAGCAGCGGCGGACCGGAGGTGAAGGTCGACCAGGTGACCCGGTACGGCAGGTGGTCGAGCTCGCCGGCGGCCCGCAGCAGCGACTCGTAACCGCCCTTCTGGTCGCCCACGCGCAGCACGAGCGCGGACGTCCCGGCGGGCCCGTCGGAGCGGTCGTCGGCGGCGGAGGAGGTGGAGCAGGCGGAGGCGAGGACGGCGAGCGGGAGCAGCAGGGCGACGGCGGGGCGGAGGAGGCGAAGTCTCACGGTGACGTGGTTCTCCTGGCTGAGTTCGGCCGGTCAGACGGCGCGGGGGACGGACGGGACGGGTACGGATTCGGGAGCGGGTGCGGATTCGGGTGCGAGCTCGGTTGCGAGCTGGGGCGGGAGCGCGGTGTCCTCGTGGACGCCCAGCTCGGTGAGCAGCCGGGTGCGCAGGGCGGCGAGGTCGGGATCGGCGGGGGAGCGGGGCCGGTCGAGGACGACGGGCGTGTCGTACGCGATGACGCCGTCGCGCATCACCAGCGCCCGGTCCGCGAGGAGCAGCGCCTCGTCGACGTCGTGGGTGACGAGCAGCACCGTGCAGCCGCGCCGCCGCCACAACTCGCCGACCAGCCGCTGGGCCTTGATCCGGGTCAGGGCGTCCAGCGCGCCGAACGGCTCGTCGAGCAGCAGCAGATCCGGCTCGCGTACCAACGCCCGTGCCAGCGAGGCGCGTTGGGCCTCGCCGCCGGAGAGCGTCTTCGGCCAGGCGCCCGCCCGGTGCCCGAGCCCCACCTCCGCCAGGGCTCGCTCGGCGACCTCGCGGCCGGGCCGGCCGGGCAGGCCGAGCAGCACGTTGCGCCACACCCGCTTCCAGGGCATGAGGCGCGGCGCCTGGAAGGCGACGGCCCGCCGCCTCGGCACCAGGACCGTGCCGCTGATCTCCCGGTCGAGGCCGGCGAGCACCCGCAGCAGGGTCGACTTGCCGCAGCCGCTGTGGCCGAGCAGGGCGGTGAACTGCCCGGCCTCAAGGGTCAGATCGAGCCCGTCGACCACGGCGCGCCCGTCGAAGGACCGGGTCAGCCCACGGACGGTCACGGTGCCGGCCGGAGTACGGGCCGGGTCCGGGCTCGCGGCGGGACGCGCGGTCGCGGTGCGGGCCGCGGGATCGGCCGCCGGGGCCGTCGCGGTGCGGGGCGCGGTGCCGGGCGCGGGATCGGCCGCGGGGGCCGTCGCGGTGCCGGTCACTGCCCGGTGAAGGTCGGTCGCCATTGCAGCAGCAGCCTTTCGAGAGTGCGGACGACGGCGTCGGCGAGCAGGCCGAGGACGGCGTAGACGACGAGGCAGACGACGATGACGTCGGTGCGGAAGAACTCACGGGCCTGGTTCATCAGGAAGCCGATGCCGGCGTCCGCGTTGACGGACTCGCCGAAGACCAGCGCGAGCCAGGCCGTCGCGAGGGAGTAGCGCAGCCCGGTCATCGCGCCCGGCAGCGCCCCGGGCAGCACCACGTGCCGGACGAGACCCCACCGGCCGAGGCCCAGCGAATCGCCGGCCTCGACGAGCTGGGCGTCGACGCCGCGGATCCCGGCGTACACGTTGAGGTAGAGGTGGAAGGCCACGCCGAGCGCGATCAGCGCCACCTTCGGCGCCTCGCCGATGCCCAGCCAGATGATGAACAGCGGGATCAGCCCGACCCAGGGCACCGTCCGCAGCATCTGCACGGTCGCGTCCACCAGGTCCTCGCCGAGCCGGGACAGCCCCGACACCAGCGCGAGGGAGACGCCGACGGCTCCGCCGATCAGCAGTCCCACGGCGACCCGCTGCAGCGACACCAGCATCGCGTGCGGCAGCGTCCCGTCGCGTACGAGCTCGGCGGCGGCCCGGGCGACCGTGCCGGGCGAGGCGAGCACCTCGCCGGACAGGATCCCGGTCGCGCTCAGCACCTGCCAGGCGACGAGCAGCAGCACGGGCCCGACGGCCCGCCGCAGCCAGCGCGGCACGGCGGGACGGCGCCGGGAGCGCCGCTCCGGGACGAGCGACACCAGATCAGGAATAAGCGAAATGTCCGGCGGAGAGTGCGCCGGTGCGTGCCCAAGGGCCATGGGAAGAAAGCTCCGGTGAGGGAGTGACAGGGATACGCGTCAGGGCGCGTCAGGGCGTCAGCACGCCGTGAAGGAAGAGGAGAAGGGCGTCAGCGGCCGCGAGAACACGCGGCGGAGGCCACCCGCAGCAGGTCGATGTGACCGCGCGTGGTGAGCAGGGCTGTACGCAACATGGCGCGAACCGTAGCGAGCGCTTCCGCGGCCGGTCAACGGTGTCTCGGAGCGTGGACGCGCAATCCCGCCGCGTGGACGGCAGGATGGTCCCATGGCCTTCAGCACCACGATCCTCGAACTGACCACCGGCTCCACGGAGACCGTCACCGACCTCACCCGTCACTGCGAGGACTTCCTCGCCGGCACCGCCGAGGGCCGCGACGGTCTGCTCAACCTCTTCGTGCCCCACGCCACCGCCGGCCTCGCCGTCCTGGAGACCGGCGCGGGCAGCGACCGCGACCTCCTCACCGCCCTCCACCACCTGCTCCCGGCGGACGACCGCTGGCAGCACCGCCACGGCTCCCCGGGCCACGGCCGCGACCACGTCCTGCCCGCCCTGGTCCCTCCGCACGCGACCCTCCCGGTCCTCGGCGGTCGGCTCGAACTGGGCACCTGGCAGTCCGTCTGCCTGGTGGACACCAACAAGGACAACCCGCACCGTCAGGTGCGCCTCAGCTTCCTGGGCTGATCGGGCCGATCAGGATCGTCCTGGGTGACCGCCGCGGCGACTTCGAGCGGGACCCGCGCCAGGTGCTCGCCGACCATTGGCCCGACGGCCGGTGGTCGGCGAGACCGTCCGCACCGAAGCCCTCATCGCCACCCGCCCGGCCTGAGCACCGCGCGTTCAGCCGGCGTGGCGGAAGCGGCGGCGGTACTCGCTGGGGGTGAGCCCGAGACGCTTGCGGAAGACGCGCATGAGGGTGTCGGTGCTGCCGAACCCGCACGCCGTGGCGATCCGGGGGAGCGTCTCCTCGGTGGCTTCCAGGCGGTTGCGGGCGAGCTCGATCCGCGCGGTCTCGACGTAGGCGGCCGGGGTCATGCCGGTCTCTTCCTTGAAGATGCGGGTGAGCTGGCGCTCGCCGATGTGGGCGTGGGCGGCGAGGTCCGTCATGGTGATCTTCTGGTGCAGGTTCGTGGTGACGTAGTGCCGGAGGTCGTCCATGCGGCGGCTGGTGTAGGCGGGTTCGATCGGCACGGAGAACTGGGACTGTCCGCTGGGGCGCTTGAGGTACATGACGAGCTGGCGGGCGACGCCCATGGCGGCGTGTTCGCCGAAGTCTTCGGCGACGAGGGCCAGGGCGAGGTCGAGGCAGGCGGTGATGCCGGCGCCGGTCCATACGTTGCCCTGCCGGATGAAGATCGGGTCGGGGTCGACGTCGACGCCGGGGTAGCGGGTGGCGAGCTGCCGAGCGGTCGACCAGTGGGTGGTGACCCGCTTGCCTTCGAGGAGTCCGGCCTCGGCGAGGAGGTGCGCGCCGACGCAGACGGAGGCGACGCGGCGTGATCGGTAGGCGAGCTTTCGGACCCAGGCGACCACGGCGGGGTCGATCACTGGGTGTATGCGGTGTTCGCGGTCGATGGTGACGGATCCGGGCACGATGAGGGTGTCGATCCGTCGTTCGGCGATGTCGGAGAATGCGACGTCCGGTATGAGGCGGACGCCTGCTCCGGTGGTGACGGGGTCGAGGGTTTCCGCGGCGAGTTGGACTCGGTAGCCGGGGTCTTTCTTCAGGTCACGGCCCAGGAGGGCGAAGACTTCTGGTGGGCCGGTGACGTCGAGGAGGTCGACGCCGTCGAAGATCATGATCGCTACGAGTCTGGACCCCAGCATGTCCGGAATCCCCCATTCCGTTAGGTGTCGTGTCGGTTTCTGCAACTTATCCGACAGGGGTTCGATTCAGCCAGCCTCTACGGTGGGGAACGTAACTCGCCGCACACGGTGCCGAGTTAAACCTCCGATCTTCGAACCACCCACGGGAGAAGCACACCCATGCCGTCCACCACGCTCCGTGAGCTCAGCCAGTTCGACCAGACCCCGGCCACCCTCGCCAACTCCACCGTCATCCTCGTGGACTACCAGAACACCTACACCCGCGGCGTCATGGAACTCGACGGCTGGCAGCCCGCGCTCGACGCCGCCGCCACCCTCCTCGCCAAGGCCCGCGAGGCCGGCGCCACCGTCATCCACGTCATCAACGACGGCGGCGAAGGCACCCCCTACGACATCCGCGCCGAGATCGGCCAGATCCACCCCGCCGTCGCGCCCGTCGAGGGCGAGGCCACCGTCGTCAAGACCGTCCCCGACGCCTTCCGCGACACCGACCTCGGCGACCTCGTCGACGCCGCCGGGAACAAGGACGTCGTCATCGCCGGGTTCATGTCCCACATGTGCGTCCTGTTCACCGCCGAGGGCGCGTTCCTGCGCGGCAACCGGCCCACCGTCGTCGCCGACGCCACCGCCACCCGCACCCTGAAGTCCGCGGTCGCGGAGGTCTCCGCCGAGCAGCTGCACCACGGCGCGCTCGCCACCATCGACGACCTGTGGGGCGTCGTCGTCCCCACCACCGCCGACCTCGGCTGATCCACCCCCCGAACGTCGCTGCCGGACCCGGCCCCCAGAACGCGCACTCCTGCCCCGCGTGCCACCCCACCCGGCACGCCCGGGCCCGGCAGCGACACCCCCACACCACCCCCCACCCGCATCACAGCTCTGGCACACCCCCGGCCAGACCACGGGACCGTCACGCCCACACGGCACCCGCGCCCCCCTCTCCGGCGCACCACGGCCCCGCGCCTTGCTTCCCCCCACAACGGCACCACCGCACAGCCGCCCCCCAAGCCGGCCCGTGCGCCACGGCCGCTCACGACCGACCCACCCACGGAAGCACCAGGGGAAAACCCATGACCACCCGCCGCACCTTCATCGGCACCGCGACCGCGATCGGCGCCGGAACTCTCCTCGCCACCGCGACCGCCACCTCGGCCTCCGCCGAAACCACGCCCACGACCGACGGCACCGCCCCCGCCATGACGAAGGCCGAGGCGCGCACCGCGATCCTGAACGTCAACGCCGGGATGAGAACCCGCTACAAGTCCCTCAAGGACGAACTCCAGAACAAGCTCTCCCCGGTCATCGTCGTCACCAACGGCCCCGAGGGCGGCACGTACTACCTGGTCGAGAACGGCGTCGTGGTCGAACAGACCGCGCCGATCGACCAGATCTTCCAGCTGGCGAAGTCGATCGCCCACACCCCGCTCGGCACGTTCTCCGTCCTCGCCCGCTACCTCAACAAGCGCGTCCCCGACTGGCACCTCAAGGCCGGCGACATGGACGCCCACGACCTCGAATCCGTCGCCATGGTCGGCCCCGAGTCCACCGCCTGGGTCGACCCGCTGAGGCAGTGGCGCGACGTCCTGATCAGCGGCCGGAACGCCCTCAAGCCCGCCGGCCTGCCCGACAAG
The DNA here is from genome assembly GCF_044544825.1 of Streptomyces sp. NPDC053493. Classification (NCBI taxonomy): domain Bacteria; kingdom Bacillati; phylum Actinomycetota; class Actinomycetes; order Kitasatosporales; family Streptomycetaceae; genus Streptomyces; species Streptomyces sp. NPDC053493. The sequence continues at coordinate 73,347 of NZ_JBITXS010000011.1, read as the reverse complement.
CTGGAGAAGTCCTCCCGCGCGATCCTCACCTCGCTGATCGACTTCTGCTCCAGCGCGATCGACAGCCGGTCGTTCACGATGAAGCAGTTCGAGGACGCCACCGGCGCCGTCTACGGCGACATACGCACGAACATGTCCTACGCCGCGAAGGTCCAGATCGACGCCGTCAACGCCCTCATGACCCGCTGGAAGAACCAGCTCGGCGCCCGCTGGAACGACGTCTACATAGCCGTGTTCTCCATGTGGACCACGTCGGTCGACAACCAGAACACCATCATCATCCGCCCCCACATGAACCCCGACCGCGCGGCGACGCACCTGATCGACATCATCAGCGACCAGCTGCCCGTCACCGATCCCGTGAACGTGGCGCTGGAGAACATCGCGCGCATCGTCCAGGACAACATCGCCGCGGAGATGGTGTTCTCCGCGGACCAGAAGGTCGCCTCCAGCCTGAAGGGCAAGCAGGACCTGCTGTCCGAGGAGATCCTCGGCCAACTCGGCGGCACCGCCACCGCCCCCTCCGACACCGGCGGCACCGCGACGGCCGCCGCGTTCCTCACCGGCACCGCCGCCAAGACCGGCGGCTGCCCCCTCGGCCACGACACGGTCAGCGTCTGACCCAAGGGCACCGTGTGCGGGCCGGGGACGGCCGGCCCGCACACGGCCCGTGAGACGGCGCCCTCCGCACGGCCCACCCCACCCGGGGCAAGGCCCCCTGACGGAGGGCGCCGTCTCCTCGTTTCCGGCCCGTGCCGCGACCAGGCACCCGGGCCACCACCAGCTTCACACCGGGGGAACACCCGCTATGCCCACCACCACGACCAGACGCCACGCCACCCGCATATGGGTCCTGCTCGGCCTCATCCTGCTCACCGTGAACCTTCGGGCCGCGATCACGTGCACCGGCCCGCTGCTCACCGACATCCAGCACACCCGCCACCTCACCGGCCTGCAGCTCAGCATCCTGACCACCCTGCCCGTGCTGTGCCTCGGCGCGTTCGCCGCATGGGTGCCGGCGCTCGCACGGCGTACCGGCACCGAGCCCGCGATCACCGGCGCGCTGCTGCTGATCGCCGTCGGCATCACCCTGCGCGGCCTGCCCTGCACCACCGCCCTCTTCGCCGGGACGATCATCGCCGGCGCGGGGATCGCCACCGGCAACGTCCTCGTCCCCGCCGTCGTCAAGGAACGCTTCGCCCAACAGATCGGGCGGGCGACCGGCCTGGCGATGACCCTCATGGCGTCCAGCGGCGCAGTGGCCGCGGGCATGGCCGTGCCCGTCGGACGCCTCGCCGGGTGGCAAGCGGCCATGGCCGTCTGGGCGGCGCCCGCCGCCGCCGGTGCCGCACTGTGGGCCGTCCTGGCCACCCGCCACCACGGCCCCGGCTCCGGCTCCGGTCCCCGGCGCCCCGCAGCGGCCCGCCACGAAGGCAGCCTGCTGCGGTCCCCGCTGGCGTGGGCGGTCGCCACCTTCCTCGGGATCGTCTCCCTCATGTTCTACGCGCTCGCCGCATGGCTGCCCGAGATCATGCAGGCCGACGGCTACAGCAAGACCACCGCCGGCGCGATGGTCTCCGTGATGCTCACCCTCGGCATCCCCATGGGCTACGTCATGCCGGTGATCGCCGCCCGCCTCCCACAACAGCAGCCCCTCGTCCTCGCACTGGCCGCCATCAAGATCACCAGCCTCGCCGGGATCCTCACCATGCCCTCGCTCGCGTGGATGTGGGTGTGCGTCCTCGGCCTCGCCACCGGCAGCGCCTTCCCCCTCGCCATGACCCTCCTCACCCTGCGCTCACCCAACCCGGCCGTCGCCGCACGCCTGTCGGGCATGGCGCAGACCTTCGGCTACCTCCTCGCCGGCACCGGCCCCGCCAGCCTCGGACTCCTCCACACCCTCACCGACACCTGGCAGATCCCCCTCCTGCTGCTCGTCGCGCTCGTCGTCCCCGAAACCGCGGCCGGCCTGGTCGCGGCCCGACCGCTCCTCGTCGACGGGCCCACGCCCGCAGCAGCAGAGCCGGCCCGGGAGAAGACCTGCGTCAGCTGAACCGTGCGGGGGCGCGGCGAAGGCGAGCCGCCCATTTCATCTCCCGTCTATGGAAGGCGGCCTCCGGGGCGCCTACTGTCGTGGTCATGGCAGCAGGAATCCTCACTGCGCGCCGCCACGTCGACCAGGGGCACGTGGCCAGCGCCCTGTGTACGGTCTGTACGGTCCCCCCGGCGCGCTGAGCGCGCCCTCTCCCCGTACGGGATCCCCACCTGGCGCCCCCCGCCTGACTCCCGTCTCTTCCCCGCTCGCACCGCGGCCGACGGCTTGCTCCCTCGTCCGTTCGTCCGCCGTGCCCCCATGTGCAGACGCACCCAGGAGGAATGGACATCATGAGCGAGAACCGACGCCCGCCGGTGAGCCGAAGAGGCTTTCTCGGCGGTGCCGCCGCAGTGGCGGCCGCGACCGCCGTACCCGCCTTCGCGCAGGTCGCCGGAGCCGGCGCCGCCGCTGCCGCTGCCGCCGGTCGGCCGAACATCCTGCTGATCGTCACCGACGACCAGCCCAAGCACACCGAGTGGGCCCTGCCCAAGACCGTCGCCTGGCTCGCCGACCAAGGCGTGAAGTTCACCAACGGCCACGTCACCACCCCGCTGTGCGCACCGTCCCGGTCCAGCGTGTTCTCCGGCCGCCACGCCCACAACCACGGCGTGCGCAACAACGGCGCCTCCCACGCGCTGGACCAGAGCACCACCGTGCAGAAGTACCTCAAGCAGGCGGGTTACCGCACCGGCCTGTTCGGCAAGTACCTCAACTCCTGGACCCTGGCGGACAACCCGCCGCACTTCGAGGAGTTCGCCCTCCTCCAGCCCGGATACGTCGACGCCCAGTGGAACGTCAACGGCACCGTCCAGACGATCAACGGCTACACCACCACCATCGTCAAGAACCGCACACTGAACTTCCTCGCCAAGGCCGCCACCGACCCCCGCCCCTGGTTCGCGTACGTCACGCCCTACGCGTCCCACGGCCCGCGCACCCCCGAGGCGAAGTACGCGGACACCGTCGTCCCGGAGTGGAACGGCCGCCCCTCCGTTCCCGAGAACGACCGCAGCGACAAGCCGGCGTACATCAAGAACGCCACCGGCACCCTCGCCGACGGCCGGCGGATCCGCGCCGAGCAGCTGCGCACCCTGCTCTCCGTCGACGACGCGGTGCAGGCCTTCAAGGACAAGCTCCAGGCGCTGGGGCAACTGGACAACACCCTCGTCATCTACATCGGCGACAACGGCTTCGGCTGGGCGGACCACGGCTGGACCGCGAAGTCGGTGCCCTACCGCCCGGCGCACGAGGTGCCGTTCTACCTCTCCTGGCCCGCCGGCGGCCTGGGCGCGGGGACCGTGGACAACCGCATCGTCGCGAACATCGACATCGCGCCGACCCTCCTCGACGCGGCGGGCATCACCCCGAGCGCCCCGCAGGACGGCACGTCCCTGCTCTCCTCCGCCAGCCGCGACCACCTCCTGGTGGAGTGGTGGAAGCAGGGCACCGGCACCGGCGGGACGCCCACCTGGTCCTCGTACGTGGCCAAGGACAAGCAGTACACCGAGTACTACGACCTGACGACCGACGCGAGCGGCACCGTGACCGGCACCGGCCAGGTGACGTTCCGCGAGTACTACGACCTGGCGAACGACCCGTACCAGCTGACCAACAAGCTGTATCAGGCGACTCCGGCCGAGGAACAGGCGCTGGGCATCCCCGCCCTGGCCTCCCGGCTCGCCGCCGACCGCGTGTCCTGACCCGCACCACGTACAGCCACCGGCCGGCACCCGTGTCGCACGGCACGGGCGCCGGCCGCTCATCGTTCCCACGGAGCCGTCATGCCCGAATGCTGCACCCCAGGTCACACCCGCGCCCCGGTACCCACCCTCGCCCCGCCCCGCCCCGCGCCCCCGCCCTCCCGGGTGGCCCGGCAGCTGCTCACCCTGCCCGGAGGCCGCTACCTCATGGGCACCGACGACCCGGAGGGCTTTCCGGCGGACGCCGAGGGACCGGTCCGCGAGGCCGTGGTCGCACCCTTCCGGATCGCGGCCACGACCGTGACGAACGCCCAGTTCGCCACCTTCGTCAAGGCGACCGGGCACGTCACCGACGCCGAGCGCTTCGGCTTCTCCTTCACCTTCGGCGCCTTCCTGAGCGAGGAGGTGGCCGCCGTGTCCCCGCCCGTGGCGGCCGTCCCCTGGTGGCGCGCGGTGGAGGGAGCCGACTGGCGCCACCCCGAGGGGCCCGGCTCCCACGTCACCGACCGGCAGAACCATCCCGTCGTGCACGTCTCCTGGCACGACGCCCAGGCCTACTGCGCCTGGTCCGGCACCCGCCTGCCGAGCGAGACGGAGTGGGAGTACGCGGCCCGCGGCGGCCTGGAGCAGCGCCGATACCCGTGGGGCGACGAACTCACGCCCGGCGGCCGCCACATGTGCAACATCTGGCAGGGCGAGTTCCCGGACCTCAACACCGCCGCCGACGGCTACGTGGGAACCGCCCCCGTGAAGTCCTTCCGCCCCAACGGCTTCGGTCTCTACAACACGGTCGGCAACGTCTGGGAGTGGTGCGCGGACCGGTTCACCCCGGGCGACGACGGTTCACGGGCGATGCGCGGCGGCTCGTACCTGTGCCACGACTCCTACTGCAACCGCTACCGCGTCGCCGCCCGCAGCTCCAACACACCGGACAGTTCGACCGGGAACATCGGGTTCCGGGTGGCCGCCGACCTCGCATAGCGCCGTCCGTCCGTCGTTACGGTGGAAGAGGCCGCCCCGGAGTGTTCCGAGGCGGCCTCTCACATGCGGGCGCGGGAGGTCAGCCCACGGTGACGTGGGCCAGGGCCCAGGAGGTGTGGTCGAAGGACGTGCGGTTGTTCGCGTCCTCGACGACCAGGCGGAGGACGCGGATGCCGCGTACGTCCAGATCGACCTGGACCGGGCCGGTGGCGGCCGTGAGGGTGGGAGTCGTCAGCAGCAGGCGGTCGTCGCCGTAGACCTTGGCGCGGGTGGCGCCGAGGGAGCTCTGCTTGGCGGAGAAGTCGTCGATACCGACCAGGGACGTGAATCGGACCGCGACACCGCCGAGGTGGTACGCGATGTCGCTGGGAGCGTGGACACCCAGGCCCTTCGGGTAGGTCGTACCGCCGAAGGAGATCGGCGGGCCGTCGCCGGCGGCGTTCTTGCCGTTGGAGGTGTCGCGTTCCACAGGCCCCCAGCCGTTGGCGGCGCTGATCCAGGTGAGGTCGGAGAGGTACGCGTCACGGGCGGGGGCAGGAGGCGGGGTCGCGACGGTGCCCGTCGCGGGATAGCGGACCGGGCCGCCCGGAGCCAGGGCGCTGCCCTCCGCGGTGAGCGTCCACGACCGCGCGGGAGCGGCGCTCGCCGGCGGGGTGACCTGCCAGGAGGCGGTGAGCCGGCCGCCGACGTCGAGCCGGTCCGCGGTGGTCGAGGAGGTGGCGGTCACGGTCCAGCCGTCGGGCGCGCGCAGGGCGAGCGCCGCCGCGGTCCACGGGCGGGAGGAGCCGTTGTGGAGCGTGGCCGTCACGGTGAACGACCGTCCGGGGACGGCCAGCGCGGGCAGGGCCAGACCGGTGCCGAACGGGATGCGCGGATACGTGTCCTTCCAGGAGGAGCGCATCAACGTCACCAGCTCCGCCGCCTTCGCGGGGTGCCGGGTCGCGAGGTCGCCGGTCTCCCCGGGATCGGTGGCCAGGTCGTACAGCTCCACCTGCCACTGGTCGTCCGGGAGGTCGTGGTCCCGCTCAGGGGCGAAGCGCACGGCCTTCCAGTCGTCCCGGCGGACCGCCTCGGCGAGCCAGCCGGCACGCCCGCCGTCCTGCGCGTTCGCCCGGCTGGTGACGCCCCGCTCGTCCCGGAACCAGTACAGGTGACCGTGGCGTGCCGAGTCGGCACCGCCGGCGAGCAGGGGAGCGACGGACAGGCCGTCGACGTCGGTGGGAGAGGGAGCGCCGCCGAGTTCGGCCAGGGTGGGGAGCACGTCGGTCAGGGAGGTGGGACGGTCGCTGGTGCCCGGCCGGACCCGGCCGGGACCCCAGGCGATGAGCGGGACGCGCACGCCGCCTTCGTACAGGTTGCGCTTGTAGCCCCGCAGCGGGCCGTTCGCGTCGAACAGATCGGGGTTCACCCCGCCCTCCTCGTGGGGGCCGTTGTCGCTGGTGACGAGGACGACGGTGTCCTGCGCCAGACCGAGCTCCCGGAGCCGGTCGACGACCTTGCCGACGAGCGAGTCGAAGTACGTGACCTGGGCCGCGTGCCCCTTGTTCGCGGCCGTCCAGGTCCGGTCCGCGTAGGCGCCGGAGTCGGGGATGTCGCTGGGGGCGTGCGGGACGTTCGGCGTGAGGAAGAGGAGGAACGGCTCGGAGGCGTGGTCGCCGATGAACTTCAGGGCGCGCTGTTCCAGGAGGTCCGGGGCGTACACCGCTTTCACACCGCCGGCGTTGGCCGGGATGGGCTCCTTGACGTCGTTGTGCCAGAGGTACGCGGGGTAGTACTCGTGGGCGTGGCTGTGGTCGATGTAGCCGTAGAACTCCTCGAAGCCCCGGGCGGCCGGGTGACTGTCCTGGCCGGCGGCCTCCGGTCCGAAGCCCCACTTGCCGATCAGCGCGGTGCGGTAGCCGCGCGCCCGGAGCACCTCGGCGAAGGTCGTGTCGTCTGCGGTGAGCGAACCCTGGCCGCCGGCGGAGGGGTTGGCGCGGACGGTGGAGTGGCCGGTGTGGAGCCCGGTCAGCAGGGAGCAGCGTGACGGGGCGCAGACGGCGGCGGTGGAGTAGGCGTCGGTGAAGCGGAGCCCCTCGGCGGCGAGCCGGTCCAGGCGAGAGGTGCTGATCAGCTTCTGGCCGTAGGCGCCGAGCTCTCCGTAGCCGAGGTCGTCGGCGAGGACGACGACGAAGTTGGGCGGCCGGTCGGCCGACGCCTCCGCGCCGTCCGCGGGCGTCACCGACGACGGCGCGTGCGCCGCCACAGCGGTGGTGTCGCTGACGGCGGCCAGACCGAGCGCGGCGGTCGAACCGGCAAGGAAGGTACGGCGGCTGGGCATGGCTGACGGCTCCTCGGGGTGAGGGTGCGGGTGGCGGCGGGGCGTGGCGGGGGGCGCCCTGCCGATCATGGGCGGGAGAGCCGCACCAGGACCATGCACACGGCATGAAGAGCGTGTGACGGCGCTGTCGCGCGCCGCACGTTGTGCACACGGAGCCGGAACTCCGTTGTCGGAGCCGCCTGTTGAGGTGTTCAGGGCGACGGGGAGACCGTGGCCGCCGAGGTCCGCCGCTAGCGTGACGCGGGTGCGACGGAGGTGGTGTCCACCGCGACGGACCGGAGCGGCGAGGACGAGCGGCGCCGCACCTCCGCGCGGCTTCGGAGCCGCCCGGCGGTCACGCCGGGAGCGCGGCCTCCAGGTGGTCCCGGAGCTGCGCACCGTGGAGATCGCCTATGGGCGCGAGGACGTCGGGATGGCGCAGGAAGGGAGCCGAGCGGTGGTCTTCCTCCGTCGGATCGGTCAGACGCCGGAACGCCACGGGCGCGCTGTCGCCGCGCGCCGCGAGGACCGCGTCGGCCGCGCGGGAGGCGAGGGCCGGGGAGCTCAGCAGGCAGGCGGCCCAGCTGGTCACGACCTCGTCCACCCAGGAGCGCCACGCCTCGGTCTCCTCCGGCGCGGTGGCGTCCGCACCGGTGATCCAGTCGAGCCGGGACGCGCCGCCCGGCCCCGAGAACGCCACCAGCTCGGCGTCCAGCTCCGTGGGATACCGCAGCAGTGCCGCCACCGTCACGGCCTGGCGCGCCTGCGCCTCCGCGCGGGTGCGCTGCAGCGCACCCGGGGCGGGCGGGTAGGCCGCGAGGAGCCACTGCGTCGTCGCCGCCACGATCGGGGAGAGAAGGTCGTCTGCGGGCACGGCTGACCGTCCGTACGGGGAAGAGGGAGCGAAATCCCCGGCACCGTAACCCACACCCCTGAAGTCCCGAAATGACGCAGGTCACGCGCAAAAGGACGGCGACACGCTGACAACCCGGCATTGCCGCCGTTTTCCCGCTCCTCGCGCTTCATTGGAAGCCCGTATCGGAGAACGGAAAAAGGAGAGAAACATGGGACACGGTGGCGACGTCATCGCCGAGCTCACCCACGACCATCAGGAAGTGGAGCAGCTCTTCACCAAGATGCAGGGAATGCCTTCCGGTGACCCGCGCCGCAAGGAATGCGCGGACCAGATCACCATGGAGCTGGTGCGTCATTCCGTCGCCGAGGAGTCCTATCTCTACCCGGCCGTCCGGAAGCACCTCCCGCAGGGCGACGCGCTCGCGGACAAGGAACTCGAGGACCACGCCGAGGCCGAGCGCACGATGAAGGAGCTGGAGGGCTGCGCCGCCGACGATCCGCAGTTCGACGGGCTGATGATGCAGCTCATGCAGGAAATCCGTTCCCACGTCGCCGACGAGGAGAACAATCTCTTTCCCCAGCTGCGGCAGGCGTGTTCCGCCGAGATGCTGAACGAACTGGGCGACAAGGTCCGGCAGGCCAAGAAGATGGCGCCGACCCGCCCGCACCCGTCCGCTCCCGACACGCCGCCGGCCAACAAGCTGCTCGCGCCGGGCGTGGGTCTCGTCGACCGGCTGCGGGACGCCATGACCGGGCGCGGCAAGGGCTGAGGCGTCACCGCCCGATCCCGCGCCCGCCCCTGGGGCCGGCGCGGAGGGCCGGGGCGCTCCGGTGGGCGGCCGGCCACCGTCTCGGCCGGCCGCCGCCTCGGCACGGGGCGAGTTTCGCGGCAGACCGCCGGGGCAGTCGGCTGCGTGGTGTCGCGTGCGCCGGAGCAGCGCGTCTGCCCACCGGCATGCCACCGGCACCGCGCGGCCCGGCGGGAGGAGACGGACATGAACCCGGTGCTGGTGGCACGGGCCCAGGGCCTGTTCAACCTGGTCGGCGGCGGCTGGCCGCTGCTGCACCTGCGCAGCTTCGAGTGGGTCTTCGGACCCAAGCCCCGCTACGAATGGCTCCAGCGCACGACGGCCGGACTGCTGGCCACGGCAGGATGGAGCATGCTGTTCTCCTCGGCCGCCCCGCCCGCGGTGCGGCAGGCCCGGCGCACGGGCCTCGGGACGGCCGTGACCCTGCTGGCCGTCGACCTGGTGTACGTGCCCAGGGGCCGGATCCGTCCGACCTATCTGCTGGACGCGGCGATGCAGGCCGGATGGCTCCTGGCGTGGCGCCGGTGCGGCCGGCTCGGACCGGCCGCGGACGGATGAACCGGACCGGCACGGGGGCACCCTGATGCGCCGATCCGCGCGGGCCGGCCCCCTGCGCTTCGACGGCTGGATCGCCGGCATCGGCACGGCGTCCGGCACCCGCCTGGTCCTCGGCCACTGGCCCCGCTCTCCCTTCGGCCCGCTCAGCGACGTGATGCTCGAACGAGGCGACGGCCACCGCCTGCTGTTGGCCCCCACCGAGACGACGGCGGACTTCATCGGCGCCACCTACTCCTTCGACGACGTCCGCGTCGCACCCGTACGCGCCCGCGTCACCGGCGACGAGTGGACGGTCACCGCGGGCCCGCTGCTCGACCTCCGGTTCACCGTCGGACGGCGCGGCCCCACGGGTGTGCTGCTGCGCGCGGTCCCCGGCGCGCTGGCCGCCCGGCCCGGCTGGACGGCGGTGACGGACCCGCTCTCCCGTCTGCTCCTGGGCGTGCGCACCCGCGGGACGGCCGGCGGCGGACGCCACGAGTGGTACGGCGCCCGCGATCTGCGCCCGATCACCGCGGCGACCGCGATCCTGCGCGGGCGGGACCTGGGCCCGCTCAGCGCGGTGGAACCGCCCGTACGGTTCGGCTTCGCCTCCACACCCCGCGCGCCCTGCCTCGTACGCGTCACGACGACGGTGAGCCCTTCGCACCCGCACGGACATCCCCCAGGAGGCCGGACATGAACGCTCCACGACGCTCGCGCGTACCCGGGCACCGCCCGCCCTCACACGGCGCCGACCGGAAACTGCTCACGATCTATCTGAACGACCACCTCGCCGGCGCCACCGCGGGCACCCTGCGGGCCGGCCATCTCGCACGTCTCGCACGCGGCACCGCCCTCGGCCGCGAGCTCGGGCCCGTCGCCTCCGGCATCGCCCAGGACCGAGCGACGCTCGTCGGCATCATGCGGGACCTCGACGTCCCCGTACGCCGCTCCAAGGTGTGCGCGGGCTGGGTGGCGGAGAAGCTGGGACGGCTGAAGGGCAACGGCCGTCTGGTGCGCCGCTCGCCGCTGAGCACCGTGGTCGAGCTGGAGGCGCTGCGCCTGGGTGTGGAGGGCAAGGCGGCCGGATGGCAGACCCTGCGCCGGCTCGCCGGCACGCACGAGCGCCTCGATCCCGCCCGGCTCGACGCGCTGCTGGAGCGGGCCCGAGACCAGCAGCGGACACTGGAGGAGTGGCGCCTGAGGCAGGTCGAGGCGACCCTGGGCGAAGAGGCCGGCTGAACGAACGCCCAGGGCTGAACGAACGCCCAGGGCGGAGCGAATGCCAGGGCGGACGGCGACTGGCGCACGACGACGTGGACCCTGCCCGGCGGGCCCGGCCGGCACGGCGAGCCCGGCGGCGGGCGGGCGCGGCGGGTGTCGGACGCGCCCGGAGTGGAAGACGCGGAGGAGTCAGGCAAGCCGGCCCCGACCCGAGGAGGCCCTCGTGTCATCGTCCCTGGAGTCCCGCTACGCCCGGATCCGCCAGCAGGTGGACGCCCGCGCCGACCGCTTGTGGGAGGTGGCCCTCACCCTGCACCGCGAGCCCGAGACGGCGTACGAGGAGCACCGGGCGGCCCGGCTCCTGAGCGCGGAACTGGAGCGCGGCGGATTCCGCGTACGGACGGGCGTGGCCGGCCTGCCGACCTCCTTCGTCGCCGAGGCCGGCCCGAGCCATCAGGACGGGGAGCGGACCGGGCCCCGCGTCGCCCTGCTGATGGAGTACGACGCGCTGCCGGGCCTGGGGCACGCCTGCGGACACAACCTGATCGCCTCCGCGGGCCTCGGCGCGGCGCTCGCCGTACGGGCCGCGCTGGGGGAGACCGCCGGCACCGTGCTGGCCGTGGGAACGCCCGCCGAGGAGCGCGGCGGCGGCAAGGTCGCCATGGTGGAGGCGGGCGTCTTCGACGGGGTCGACGCGGCCCTGATGTTCCATCCGGGCGTGTACGACTGGGCCCGGGCGCCGCTGACCGCCAGCGCGCAGGTGCGGATCGGCTTCCACGGGCGCGCCGCCCACCCCACCGGCAACCCGACCCAGGGCATCGACGCCCTCGGCGCGCTGATCCAGCTGTTCAACACCCTCGGCGTCCTGAGCCGGCGGCTGCCGCCCGGCTCCCATGTGCAGGGCATCGTCTCCGAGGGCGGCGAGGCGACCAACATCGTCCCCGCCTACGCCGAGGGCCTCTTCGGGCTGCGCGGCGCGACCACCAGCGCGCTGGAGGACCTTGTGGACGAGCTGCGCGCCTGCGCCGAGGGCGTCGCGCTCGCCACCCGTACCAAGGCCGAGGTGACGGACGTCGGCGGCCGCTACGAACACTTCCGGGACAACGACGTGCTCTCGGACCTCTTCGCCGGGCACCTCGCGCGCACCGGCATCCGGCTCACCGACCCGACGCCCGGGATCTACCTCGGCTCCTCGGACATCGGCAACGTGAGCACCCGGGTCCCGGCCGTCCATCCCTTCGTCGCCGTCATGGGCGCGGACGGGCCCGACGGGTCCGACCACACGCCCCGCTTCGCGGAGGCCGCCGGCAGCCCCCGAGCCCGCCGGGTGATGCTGAACGCGGCCGAGGCACTCGCGTGTACGGCCGCCGACGTCCTGCTCGGCGCGGGCGTGGCGGAGCGTGCCTGGGACTGCCACCGGCGCAAGGCCGGAGCAGGGCTGTGAGGGCGCGGGCCCGTCCTTCGTGCGAGGTCGGAGGCATGCCGGGCGCGAGTCGGGGCAGTCGGTGGTTCACGAGGAGCCGCCGCCGTGAAGGCGCGGCCCGCGACCTGAGAAGGCCGTCCGATCACAGGGAGTCACGGTGACCGTCCGCATCGGGGTCGAAGAAGAGTTTCACGTGATCGACATCGAGAGCGGACAGTTGGTGCCGCGCGCCGGTGCGGTGTTGCGTGCCGTGGAACGGTACGGCGACACCTTCACCGGGGAGCTGCCCCAGTCCGTGGTCGAGTCCAACAGCAAGGTCCACGAGACCCTCGACGGACTCTTCGCCGACCTGACCACCACCCGCGCCCGGCTCGACCGCGCGGCCGCCTCCGAAGGCCTGGCCGTCGTCGCCGCCGGCACCGCCCCGCTCGCCCGGCTCGGCTCCGTACCCACCGCCGACGACGATCCGCGCTACGCGCGCATGACCGGCGACTACCGCCGGCTCGCGGACGAGCAGCTGATCTGCGGCGTCCACGTGCACGCGGACGTGCCCGACCGGGACACCGCGGTCCGCGCGATGTGCGTCGTCGCACCGTGGCTGCCGGTCCTCCTCGCGCTGTCCGCGAGCTCGCCGTACTGGCTCGGCGCGGACACCGGGTACGCGAGCTGGCGCACCATGGTCTGGCAGCGCTGGCCCACCGCCGGCCCGCCGGCCTGCTTCGCGGACGCCGAGGAGTACGACCGGGTGGTGGGCGAGCTCGTCGGCTCGGGCGTCATCAGCGACCCCGGCATGATCTATTACGACGTCCGTCCCTCGGCCCATCTGCCCACCCTCGAACTGCGCGTCTGCGACGCCTGCCCGCGCGTGGAGACGGTGGTGCTGATCGCCGCGCTCTACCGGGCGCTCGTGGCCGATGCCCGCGCCCGGCTTGCGGCCGGGGAACCGGCCTGCGACGGGAACCACGCCTGGCTGCGCGCGGCGACCTGGCGCGCGGCCCGCTCCGGACTGGAGGGCGACCTCGTCGACCCGGTGACCCGCCGCCCCACGCCCGCCTCCGCCGTGGTGCGCGGGATGCTCCGCCGGCTGCGTCCCGTCCTGGAGGCGCACGGGGACTGGGCGGCCGTACGGTCCCTGGCGGAGGAGGCCCTCGCGCGCGGCAGCGCCGCGGAGCGGCTGCGGGCCGCGGCCGCCCGGGAGGACCTGTTCGCGGGCGTGGACCAGCTCCTCGCGGACACCCGCGGCAGGTCCCGGCCGGCCGCCCGGCAGCCGCGCCCCGCCGCGAAGGCCCGCACGACCCGTCGCGACGGGCGGGCGGCGGCGGGAGCGCGATGAACCGGCCCGGCGCGGGCGACAGCCCGCAGCGCCCGCCCGACGTGCGCCGGCCCGCCCGCGCCCGGCCCGCCCGCGCCCGGCCCACCGCGGCGCGTCCGGCGGCCCCGGAGCCCGGCCGCCTCGACACCGGCCGCCCCGCTCCCGGCCACGTCGGCACCGGTCGCCTTGACTACGACCGGCACGACGACCACCGATACGACGACCACGGATACGACGACCACCGACACGACGACGACCGACCGTCCGACCGAGGAGGGACGCCCATGCGAAAACGTTCCCGTCTGCCCCTTCACCCCGCCGAGTCCACGTCCCGTACGAGCCGTACGGGGCGGTCCACCGTCCAGGGAGGTGACGTCCCGTGTGCGGTCTGACCGGTGAGATGCGGTTCGACGGAAGCCGTCCCGACCTGGCGGCGGTGGAGCGCATGGCCGACCGGCTGGCGGCCAGAGGACCCGACGGACGCGGCCTGTGGGTCAAGGGCGCCGTCGCCCTGGGCCACCGACGGCTCAAGATCATCGATCTGAGCGACCGCGGCAGCCAGCCCATGACCGACACCGAGGCCGGGTCTGACCTGCGTCTTCAACGGCTGCATCTACAACTACCAGGACCTCAGGGAAGAGCTCCGGGGACTCGGACACACCTTCACCACCACCTCGGACACCGAGGTCGTGCTCAAGGCGTACCGCCAGTGGGGCACCGACTTCGTCACGCGGCTCGTCGGCATGTTCGCCGTCGCGCTGGCGGAGCACCGCACCGGCCGGCTCGTGCTGGTCCGCGACCGGCTCGGCATCAAGCCCCTCTACCTCGCCGAGACCGCCGGCCGGCTCCGGTTCGCCTCCACGCTGCCGGCCCTGCTCGCCGGCGGCGGAGTCGACACGACCCTCGACCCGGTCGCCGCCCACCACTACATGAGCTGGCAGTCCACGGTCCCCGCGCCGCGCACGATCCTCGCCGGAATACGCAAGCTGCCCCCGGCCACCGTCCGCGTCGTGGAACCGGACGGCACCCACGCCGACCACACCTACTGGCAGCCCTCCTACGCGCGCCGCGCCGAGTTCTCGGGCATGGGCGCCGAGGAGTGGCGGGACGCCGTGCTGGACGCGCTCCGCACCGCCGTACGGCGCCGGATGGTGGCCGACGTGCCCGTCGGCGTACTCCTCTCCGGCGGCCTGGACTCCAGCCTGATCGTGGCCCTGCTGGCCGAGGAAGGACAGGCGGACCTCGCGACCTTCAGCGTCGGCTTCGAGACGGAGGCCGGCGAGGAGGGTGACGAGTTCTTCTACTCCGACCTCGTCGCCCGGCGCTTCGGCACCGACCACCACCAGCTGATGGTGCCGTCCGACCGGGTCTCCACCGCGCTGGACGCGGCGGTCGCCGCCATGAGCGAACCCATGACGAGCCATGACGTCGTCGCCTTCCACCTCCTGTCGGAGCTGGTCGCGAAGGAGGTCAGCGTCGTCCAGAGCGGCCAGGGCGCCGACGAGGTCTTCGGCGGCTACCACTGGCACCAGCGGCTCGCGCAGGCCTCGCGCGCCGAGCAGCCCGACCGGTACGCCGAGGTGTACTTCGACCGCGGTCACGCGGACCTGGAGAAGATCCTGCAACCGGAGATGCTGCCGCTGCGCGACGTGTCCCGGGAGTACATCGAGGCCCACATGGCCCAGCCGGGCGCCGAGACGGGCATCGACGCGGCGCTGCGCACCGAGACCCATGTGATGCTCGTCGACGACCCCGTGAAGCGGGTCGACAACATGACCATGGATTGGGGCCTGGAGGCCCGGGTGCCCTTCCTCGACCACGAACTCGTCGAGCTCGCGGCCGCCTGCCCGCCCGAACTGAAGCTCGCCCAGGGCGGCAAGGGCGTCCTCAAGGACATCGGGCGGACGGTCCTCCCGCGCGACGTGGTCGACCGGCCCAAGGGCTACTTCCCCGTGCCCGCGATCCACCACCTCGCCCCGCCCGTCATGGAGCGCGTCCGGGACGCCCTGGCCGCTCCCGCCGCCCGCTCCCGCGGGCTGTTCCGCGAGGAGTACGTCGCCTCCCTCCTGGAGGCGCCCGACGACCACCGCGCCCACCGCGGGCAGAACGCCCTGTGGCAGGTAGCGTTGCTGGAGATATGGCTGCAGACGCACGGAATCGACTGACCGGAGAACGCCGGCCGGGCGCGCCCGCGGCGCAGCCCCTGCCGGCCGGGGCGGGGCACCAGGACACCCCGCCGCTGCAGACGGCGCACGCCTGCTGGTATCCCTCCGCCGACCCCGGCGGCGAGCGCATCGCGTTCGTCTGCGACCGGGGCGGCTCGCCGCAGCTGTGGGTCGGACGGGCCGACGACGAGCAGGCCTGGCCGCTCGACACCACGCCCGACCACGTCACGGAGGTCGCCTGGTCGCCGGACGGCCGGTGGATCGCGTACACCGTCGCGCCCGGCGGCAGCGGACACACCCGCGTGCTGTGCGTCCGCCCCGACGGCTCGGACCGCAGGGTCCTCGCCGGGGCGGAGCCCGGCACGTCCGCCTATCTCGGGTGCTGGGTCGGCGACGGTTCGGCGCTGGCCGTCACCGTCGCCGAGCCGGTCGACGAGGCGGGCGATCCCGTCCGGCGCCCGGAGGAGCCGCCGGCCGGGGCGGAGCGCGACGGGCCCGCCACCCTGCTCGGCGCGGACGGCCGCCCGGTCCGGGGCGACGGCCCTGGGCCCGTGCGCGACCGCCTCTCCGCCTATCTGATCGATCCCGACGGCACCCGCCCGCCGGTGCTGCTCGCCGACGAGTCCGCGGCGGCCACGCTGCGCGTCTGCGACGTCAGCCGCGACGGCCGGCTCGCGCTGCTCCGGCGCGGGCCGCGCGGCGGCCGCGAGGCGGTCGTGGTCCGGGTCGCCGACCAGGCCGTGGCGTGCACGCTCCCGGTCGCCGACGGCGACCCGTGGATCGGCCGCTTCTCGGCCGACGCCGGCACGATGTGGCTGCGCAGCGACCACGGCGCCGAGTTCGCGGCCCTGCTCGCCGTCGACCTGGACGAGGAGGGGCGACGCACCGGTCTGCGCGAGATCGCCCGGAGGGCCGCCCACGACCTGGAGCTGTTCGCGCTCGTCGAGGACGGCCGCCGCGCCGCCCTGGTCTGGAACGCGGCCGGGATCAGCGAGGTGGAGACCCTCGCCCTGCCCGAGCCGGAGACGGTGCCGCTGCCGCCCCGGACGGTGAAGCTCGAGCACGAGGTCGTCACCCGCGTCGCCGCCGCCGGTCCGCACGGTCTCGTGGCCGCCCTGGCCGGATCGCAGCGCCGCCCGGGCGTGTGGCACCTGGCCGACGCGTCGACCGCGCTGCGTACGCCGTGGACCGCGCGGGACGCCGACACGGTGCCGCCCGGACCCGCGCCGGTGCGCCCGGTCCCGATGCGGCCGAAGGCCCGCGACGGGCTGCGCCTGGGCGGCTGGTACCACCGCGCTCCCGGCCGCGCGCCCGGCGAACCCGCGCCCTGCGTGGTCCACTTGCACGGCGGCCCCGAGGAGCAGGAACGGCCGGTCTTCGACCCGCTGTACCACGAGCTGACCGGCCGCGGCCTGGACGTCTTCGCCCCCGACGTCCGCGGCTCGTCCGGCTGGGGCCGCACCTTCCGCGACGCGGACCTCGGCGAGGGGCGCTTCGCCGCCATCGACGACGTCGCCGACTGCGTCGCCCACGTCGTCGAGGCCGGCCTGGCCGACATCCGGCGCCTGGCCGTCATGGGCCACTCGTACGGCGGTTACCTGACGCTCGCCTCGCTCGTCTGGCATCCCGGACTCTTCCGCACCGGCGTCACCGTCTGCGGCATGTCCGACCTGACGACCTTCTTCGCCACGACGGAACCCTGGCTGGCCGAGTCGGCGGCCCACAAGTACGGCCACCCGGAACGCGACCGGGCGCTGCTGCGCGCGCTCTCGCCCATGAGCCGCGTCGACGCCCTGAGCGTTCCCCTCCTCGCCGTCCACGGGGCCCACGACACCAACGTCCCGCCGCGCGAGTCCGAGCAGATCGTGCGCGCCGCCCGGGAACGCGGTCAGGAGGCGGAACTGCTCCTGCTGCACGCCGAGGGCCACGACTTCCGCCGCGCCGACAGCCGGCGCCTCTTCCGCCGGACCGCGGCGGACTGGATCGAGAAGCGCCTCGCCTGAACCTGCCGATGATCCATCTGACGCGTCCTCAGGTCTGCCAACGAAATCCGCACCTCGGGCCGCCATCGGCCATGGATTCGTAAGTTACTTCGGGGTTTTGCTTAAAGAACGGGGCCCTTCGCCTTGCGTGACGACCCGGCGTCGTGGAAGATCTGACTCCGGTCCGGGCCCCGTTCGCCCCGGCCTCCCCCCTGCCTCCATGTCTGGACGCCTGGCCGCGCACCGGTAATCCCGTGCCGCCAGCCGGTGAACCGCCCGATCCGCGCGGCCGCCCGGATGCTCCCTCCGAGGCTTTCCCGCGCGGCCCGGCCGCGCCTCCTCTCATTCACCTACCCTCAAGGCAAGGCAGAGATGGCACCACTGTCCTCGCGCCGACGACCCCTGAACGCCGGGCATCCGGTCGACGAGGTCCTCCCGCTTCCCACGCTCGCGCTCTACGGATTCCAGCACGTCCTGGCGTTCTACGCCGGCGCGGTGCTCGTCCCCGTGATCCTGGGCAACAGCCTCGGCCTGACGCGGCAGGAGCTCGTCTACCTCATCAACGCCGACCTGGTCACCGCCGGCATCGCCACCATCATCCAGGCGTGGGGCTTCTGGCGGGTCGGAGCCCGGCTGCCGCTGGTGCAGGGCGCGACCTTCACCGCCGTCTCGCCGATGATCGCCATCGGCCAGGGCGCGGGCGGCGGCACCGCCGGACTCCTGGTGGTCTACGGCGCCGTCATCACCGGTGGCGTCGCCGTGTTCCTCTTCGCGCCCTTCGCCGGGCGGCTGACCGCGTACTTCCCGCCGATCGTCACGGGCACCCTGCTCACGGTCATCGGCATCGTCCTCATACCGGTCGCCCTCCAGGACGTCGGCGGCGGCGCCGCGCTCCTCGACAGTCCCCGCTACGGAGACCCCGCCCAACTCGCGTACGCCGGCGGCACGCTGCTGTTCATCCTGCTGGTGGTGCGGTTCGGCGGACCGTTCCTGCGCAGCATCGCGGTCCTGCTCGGACTGGTCGGCGGGACCGCCGTCGCCTGGCTGCTCGGCGACGCCGAGTTCGGGTCGGTCGACCAGGCCGACTGGGTGGGCGTCAGCACGCCCTTCCACTACGGCCTGCCGCACTTCTCGCTCTTCCCCATGCTGGCGATGGTCGTCGTCATGCTCATCACCGTCGTGGAGACGACCGGCGACGTGTACGCCATGGGCGAGATCACCGGGCGCGACGTCGACGGCGACACGGTCAGCCGCGCGCTGCGGGCCGACGGCCTGGCCACCGTACTCGGCGGCGTCTTCAACTCCTTCCCGTACGTGGCGTTCGCCGAGAACATCGGCCTGGTCCGCATCTCCCGCGTCACCAGCCGCTTCGTCGTGGTCGCCGCCGGTGTCTTCATGATCGGTCTCGGCCTGGTGCCCAAGGCCGGCGCCGTGGTGGCCTCCGTGCCCCACCCGGTGCTCGGCGCGGCGGCCGTCGCCATGTTCGGCATGGTCGCCACCGTCGGCATCCAGATCCTCGCCAAGGTCGACCTGCGGGAGGAACGCAACGCGATCATCCTGGCGGTCAGCCTCGGCGCCGCGATGCTCCCGACGGCCGTCGGGCCCTTCTTCGAGCGCATGCCCATCGAGGTGCGGGCCGTCCTGGGCAGCGGGATCACCCTCGGCACCCTGACGGCCGTCCTGCTGAACCTCTTCTTCCATGTGCTGGAGAGCCGCCGCCGACGCCAGGACATCGACTGGGACGGGCTGGCCACGTACGACGACGGGACAGGTTCGCAGACCGCCACGGCCCGCTGACCCGCTCCCGCTTCCCGGAGCCCGCCGCTCCGAGAAGGCGCCCACCGAGGTGATCCGTACGTGACCCACCCTCCCTTCTCGCCCGCCCAGGCCCGGGCCGCACGTCTGCGCATCGGCCTGGCTCCCGAACAAGTCGTCGCCGCCATGGCCCAGTTGGGCCTGCACCGCCCGGTGGAGATCCTCATGTGCTGGGAGTCGGGGGCGGTGGCGCCGTCGGAGGCCGAGCTCTTCGCCCTGGCCGACGCGCTGTGGTGCCCGGTCCCGGTCCTGATGGACCTGCGGCCCCGATCCCTGCGCGAACACCGCCTGGCCCGGGGTTTCACCGCCGAACGGCTGGCCCCGCGGGTCGGCATGGACGTGCGCGACTACGTCCGCGCCGAGAACGACCACCGCTGGAACGGCACCGACCGGCAGACCCTCGTCCTCGCCGACGCCCTCGGCCTCGAACCGGAGGAACTGCTCCGCGTCATCGGCCGCGCCGGCGAACTCGACGGCCTGCTCCGGCAGGCCGTCGAGGGCCGATGGAAGCAGTACACCACCCCGCTCGCCCGCCTCCTCGGCGCGCGCGAGCGGACCGTGGCGCAGGCCCTGCGCACCCTGCACCAGGAACACGCCCGCTTCAACGAGCGCTACATGGGCCATCTGGTGGCGCGCAGCGACGACACCCGGCTGAAGGAGATCGCGACGGAACGGGCCGCCTGGCTGCACGACCTGTCCGCCCGCTTCCTCCACCTCGTCGGCCACGAGCCGCCGGACCCGGTCTGAGCCGCGTCCGAAAGGGCGCGGAGGCCGTCCTGAGCCGGGGACCGCGCCTCACTCCGCCCGCGCGGCCGGCGGCGCCGGTGGCGCGAGGCCGTCCTGCAGGAGGAGCCGGGGCGCGCCCGTGCCGTCGGCCGGGACCGTCCAGACGTCGTCGGTGTCCGGGCGGGAATCGGCGGCCGGCAGGGCGTAGGCGAGGGTCCGGTCGTCGAGCCAGACGGCCTGGTCGTCCACGCTGCGCCGCTCCGCGAGCGGAGTGGACCTCAACGTGCGCAGGTCCAGGACGTGTTCGCGCCACAGCGCCGTCCTGCCGAGGACACGCTTCTTGTACGCGACGCGGGTCCCGTCCGGAGACAGGGACGGGCACTCGACGTTGCGGGTCAGCGTGGTGACGCTGCGGGCCGCGAGGGAACCGCGGACGAGATAGGTGTCGTCGCCCGTGCTGAGCGTCGCGTAGAAGGTGTCGTCGTCGGCCGCGAAGGTGACGCCCCAGAAATTGACGTCCTGGTTCCGATAGGGCCTGCCGTCCAGGACGATCCGGAACTCCTCGAGATTCGCGGAGAGTTTCCAGCCGCGGGTGTCGAGGATCGAGGTGCGGGTGGAGAAGAAGGCCGTGCCGTACGACTCGCCCTTGACGAACACCGTCCACGCGGCCAGCCGCCCGCTGGGCGAGACCCGCGCGCGGCTCGGAATGCCCGCCACCGGGAAGGACTTCAGCGTGGCCAGGTCCCGGTCCAGGATCTGCGCGCGGTACGCGGGACGGCCCAGGACCGTGGTGGCCTGCAGGCACACACCCGTGCCCGCGGCGGAGTGGAACCGCAGACAGGACACGTCCGACGCGGTGCGCGTGGCGCCCGCCGCCCCGTCCGCCGGGACCGAGACGAGCCGGTCGCGGTGCGGGCCGGCCGCCGTGGTGCGGAAGACCAGCCGGCCCGGCTCGTCCAGGGACACCTTCCCGTTCGCGAAGGCCGGGCCGCCCGGCCGGGGCTTGTTCTCCTCGGCGGCCCGGTCGGCCGCCGACAGGACGGACCAGGCGCCCACGCCGCCGAGCAGCAGCAGCCCGGCGAGCAGGACGAGGACGCGGCGCAGCGGGGTGAGGGTCATCGCGGATCTCCCGAGGGACGCAGGGCGGCGCCGGCGACGACCGCGCAGCAGGCGAGGCCGGCGGCCGCCGCGGCGAGCGCGGGACCGTCGCCCCACGCGGCCCAGGCGGCGCCGAAGGCCAGCGAACAGCAGAAGCGGGCCAGCGCCTGGCCGGTGCCGACCAGGGCGATGCCGCTGGCCCGCAGCCGCTCCGGCACCACGGCCGCGACCGCCGCGGGCAGCACCCCGTCGGTCGCCGCGTAGAACGTGCCGTGCAGCACGAGCACCAGATACGGCAGGGCCGGCGTGCCCGGCGCCCACAGCAGCAGGCCGTACGCGAGCAGCAGCCCGGCGTGCCCGGCGAGGAACACCGCCCGGCGCCCGACCCGGTCGGCGAGCCGCCCCAGCGGCAGCGCCAGAAGCAGGAACACCGCGGCCGTGCCGAGCGGCAGCAGCGGGAAGAGCTGCTCGTCGATCCCCGTACGGCGTTGCACCAGCAGATACACGAACGCGTCGCTCACCGTGGTCAGACCGAGCAGCACCGCGCAGCCGAACAGCATCCGCAGCCGCCGGCCGCCGAGGAGACCGAACGCCGCCCGCAGGCTCGCCCGCGGCTCCGCCGCCTCCGCCCGCCGTGCCGGAGCCTTCTTCCCGCCCGGGACGAAGAGGAGCAGGACCAGCACGCCGAGCGCCGCCACGCACCCGCTGACCGCGAACACCGCGTCGTAACCGCCCGCCGCCACGCCCAGGATCAGGAACGCGACGATCGGGCCGAGCAGCGCGCCCGTCGTGTCCATGGCCCGGTGCACACCGAACGCCCGGCCCTGCCGCTCCGGCGGCGCGGACAGCGAGATCAGGGCGTCGCGCGGGGCGGTGCGCAGTCCCTTGCCCGTACGGTCCAGGGCGAGGGCCGCGCCCAGCGCGCCCAGACCGTGCACGAGCAGCAGCGGCTTGCACAGCGCCGACAGGCCGTAACCGATCCCGGCCACCAGCTTGTGGCCGCGCACCCGGTCGGCCAGATGACCGCCGGTGAGCTGCACCAGCGCGCTCACCCCGTTCTGCACGCCGTCGAGCAGACCGAATCCCAGCGGGCTGAGCCCGAGCCCCATCACCAGGTACAGCGGCAGGACGGCCGTCACCATCTCCGTCGAGACGTCCGTGACCAGACTGACCGTGCCCAGCGCGAGCACGGTCGGGGACACCGCCCGCACCGTGCCGCGCACGCGGTCCGGCGCCGAGGACGTCCCGGGCTGCGGTGAGCGATCGGCCAGATACACGGTCAAGGACTCCAGCTGCCGGCGTGAGCGGGTGAACGCGCGCCCACTGTAACCGCTGCGGCCCCGTCGGAAGGGCGCGATCGGTGCGGCTTAGCGACTGCTTGCCACCAATTCCGCGAAAGGCCTCATCGTCACCGTGTTGTGCGCCTATCTTCCCGTTGTACGCTGCGAGTTGAGCACAACGTTCGCGCTGTGCGCTGGGGGTGTCGTGGGGGGTTTCACCGGCAGGAGGCCGAAGCGTCGTCGCTTCGTCGCCGACTGTCCTTCTCATCATGCCCGGGTCCGTCAGGCCCGGGTCCGATCGCGCACCGGCATGCCCGAGAACCGGGAGTCCGCCGGATAGCCGCGCCGACGCACGGGAGTGGCATCCCTCCGGGCTGCCGCTGCTGCGTCCTGCCCCGGCGCCGGACGACCCGTGCCGCCGTTCCACGCTTCACCGCGGCGTCCACCGCAGTCCGCCGCACTCTCATCGCACGCGTGCCACTAGCCAGCCGACCCGGGCCAGCCGCTCTGGCCCGGGACCGACCGACCCGAGGGGGGTGGGTGTGTCCGATCGTCCTGCCAACACACCCGACAGTCCACGCAGTTCACGGATGACCGGGCTCGCCCGAGCGGACCGACCGCTCCACGGCCTCGCCACCCGGCTGCTCACGGTGGCCGAGCACGGACTGCCGCGCATGCTCCTGCCGGACGGGACCGGCTTCGTCTTCACCCGCGCCGCGCGCCCCGCCGCCGACGGCACCTGGAGCCTCGAACAGCGCGGGCACAGCATCCGCTACGCCGCCATCACCGCCCTCGGCGCCCGCTTCCTGCCCGCCGGCCGGCAGCGCGCGGTCCTCGGCGGCCACACCGCCGAGGAGTTCACCGGACTGCTCGTCGAGCGGCTGCCCGGAGTGCGCAACCTCGGCGACGCCGCCCTCGTCGCCTGGGCCGCCGCCGAGACCGGCCAGCCCAAGCTGGCCGACGCGCTCGACCGGGTCGCCGCCCTGGACGTGCCCGGCCGGCCCCAGTACACCGTCGAGGCCGCCTGGGTGCTCTCGGCGCTCGCCGCCGCCCGCGCCACCGTCGACGTGGAGCAGCGCCTGGCCGCCGCCCGCGACCGGCTGCTGCGCGCCCGGACCGCCGGCAGCCCGCTCTTCCCCCACGCCACCGGCCCCGGCCTCACTCCCTGGTACCGCGACCACATCGGCTGCTTCGCCGACCAGACGTACCCGCTCCAGGCGCTCGCCCGCGCGCACGCGAGCGGGGACGGCGACCCTCGGGCGCTGGAGGCGGCCGACGCCTGTGCCACCCGCATCTGCGCCCTCCAGGGTGACGGCGGCCAGTGGTGGTGGCACTACGACGCCCGCCGCGGCACCGTCGTCGAGGGCTATCCGGTCTACAGCGTGCACCAGCACGCCATGGCCCCCACCGCGCTCCTCGACCTCGCCGAGGCCGGCGGCACCGACTTCGGCGAGCCGATCCGCCGCGGCCTGCGCTGGATGACCGAGGTCCCCGAGCTCGCCCGGGCCGGCGCGCCCGAGCCGATGATCCTCGACGACCTCGGCGTCACCTGGCGCAAGGTCCACCGAGGCGACCCGAAGAAGGCCGTGCGCGCCGCCCGCGGGCTCACCACCCGGGTGGCGCCCGGCCTGCGCCTCGGAGCGCTCGACTCGCTGTTCCGCCCCGCCGCCGTGGACCGCGAGTGCCGCCCGTACGAGTTCGGCTGGATGCTCTTCGCCTGGCTCGGCTCGCTGCGCGACGCGGGCTCCGACGTCACCACCGGGAAGGAGGAGGCCGCGAGATGACGACACGTCAGAACCTCTTCGGCGTCACCCTCGACGCGCTCACCATGGACCAGACCGTGACCCGCTGCCTGGCCGCCGTCCGCGCCGGCGAACGCCTGGAGATAGGCGTCGTCAACGCCGCCAAACTGGTCAACATGCGCCGCGACCCGGCCCTCGCCCGGGCCGTCTCCGGCTGCGACCTCGTCCTCGCCGACGGCCAGGCGGTCGTCTGGGCCGGCCGGCTGCTGCGCCGCCCGCTGCCCGAACGCGTCGCCGGCATCGACCTGTTCACCCGCCTGCTCCGCGAGGCCGAACGCGAAGGACTCTCCGTCTACTTCCTCGGCGCCCGGCAGGACGTCCTGGAGAAGATGCTCCGCCAGGTCGCCGTCCGCCACCCCGGCCTGCGCGTCGCCGGAAGCCGCAACGGCTACTTCGACGACAGCGAGCAGGCCGCCGTCGCCGACGCCATCGCCGACAGCGGCGCCGACATGCTGTTCCTCGGCATGACCTCCCCGAAGAAGGAGATCTTCACCGCCGGTTACGGCGAGCGCAGCAAGGTGGCTCTCGTCCACGGCGTCGGCGGCTCCTTCGACATCCTCGCCGGAATCACCCGCCGCGCCCCCGAGCGCTGGCAGCGGCTCGGCCTCGAATGGCTCTACCGCGCCCTCCAGGAGCCGCGCCGCCTCGGCCGCCGCTACCTCACCACCAACGTCTCCTTCGCCCTCATGACGGGACGGGAGCTGCTGCGCCGTACACCGTCGATCGGCGCCGCGAACACCATCAGCAGGGGGGAGTCCTGATGCGCGTCGTCGTCGTCGGACAGGGATACGTCGGTCTGCCGCTCGCCATCCGGGCCGCCGAGACCGGGCACGAGGTCATCGGTTACGACGTGGACACCGAGCGGGTCAAGAGCCTCGCCGCGGGGGAGTCGTACGTCGAGGACGTCTCGGCCGAACGCATCCGCGCCGCCCTCGAGGCCGGCACCTACCGGGCCAGCGACTCGGTACGGGACTGCGGCGGCTTCGACGTCGCCGTCGTCACCGTCCCGACCCCGCTGCACGAGGGCACGCCGGACCTGCGCTACATCGAGGAGTCGGCCCGCTCCCTGGCCCGCTACCTGCGCCCCGGCGCGACGGTGATCCTGGAGTCCACCACCTATCCCGGCACCACCCAGGAACTGTTCGGACCGCTCCTCGAGGAGGGCTCCGGCCTCGTCGCCGGAGCCGACTTCCACCTCGGCTACAGCCCCGAGCGCATCGACCCCGGCAACCCGGTCTGGGGCTTCGAGCAGACGCCCAAGGTCGTCTCGGGCGTGGACGCCGCCTCGCTCAAGGCCGTCCAGGACTTCTACGACGGCCTGGTCGACACCACGGTGCCGGTCGGCTCGCCCAAGGAGGCCGAGCTGGCCAAGCTCCTGGAGAACACCTTCCGGCACGTCAACATCGCCCTCGTCAACGAGATAGCGATGTTCGCCCGCCACCTCGACATCGACGTGTGGCAGGCCATCGACGCCGCCTCCAGCAAGCCCTTCGGCTTCATGCGCTTCACCCCCGGGCCCGGCGTCGGCGGCCACTGCCTGCCCATCGACCCGTCGTACCTCTCCTGGCGGGTCCAGCGCGAACTCGGCCAGAGCTTCCGCTTCGTCGAACTCGCCAACGACATCAACAACCACATGCCCGACTACGTCACCCGGCGCCTGGTCAACGCCTTCAACACGCGCAAGCGGGCCGTCAACGGCTCGAAGATCCTGCTCCTGGGCCTCGCCTACAAGAAGAACACCGGCGACGCCCGCGAGTCGCCCTCGCTGCGCATCTCCCAGCTCCTCCTCGACATGGGCGCCGAGGTCAGGGCCGCCGACCCGCACGTCGTCGAGGGCCACCAGGTCGACACCCGGCTCGTACGCGTCGAGCTCACCCAGGAGGAACTCGCCGCCGCCGACGCGGTGGTGCTGCTCACCGACCACGACGCCTTCGACTACGGACTCGTCGAGGCCCACGCCGCTTACGTACTCGACTGCCGGCGCCGGCTGAGCGGTCCCAGGATCGAGGTGCTGTGACCCCCATGCGGATCATCTGCGTCGCGGGCGCGCGACCCAACTACATGAAGATCAAACCGGTCATGGACGCCCTGGAGGCGCGAGGCGCCGAGGTCGGCCTCGTCCACACCGGACAGCACTACGACCCGGCCATGAACGACGTCTTCTTCCGCGACCTCGGCCTGCGGCCGCCCGACCACTTCCTCGGCGTCGGCTCCGGCAGCCACGCCACCCAGACCGGCCGGGTGATGGCCGCCTTCGAGCCGCTCGTCGACGAACTCGCCCCGGACCTCGTGGTGGTGGTCGGCGACGTCAACTCGACGCTGGCCTGCGCCCTGGTCGCCGCCAAGGCCGGCCCGCTCGTCGCCCATGTCGAGGCCGGACTGCGCAGCCGCGACTGGTCCATGCCCGAGGAGGTCAACCGGGTCGCCACCGACCGGATCAGCGACTATCTGCTGGCGCCGTCCGACGACGCCGCCGACAACCTGCGCGCCGAGGGCTACCACGACGACCAGATCCACGTCGTCGGCAACGTCATGATCGACACCCTCTTCGCCAACCTGGAGCGCGCGGAGCGCTCACCCGTCCTGGACGACCTCGGCGTCGCCGCCGGCGCGTACGGACTCGTCACGCTGCACCGGCCCGCCAACGTCGACGACCCGGAGATCCTCGCCGGGCTCCTCAAGGCGCTCGGCGAGGTCGCCGCCCACCTGCCGCTCGTGCTGCCCGTGCATCCCAGGGCCGCCGAGAAACTCGACGCGCTCGGCGTGCCGGGCGGGATCCGGCTCGTTCCGCCCGCCGGCTACCTGGACTTCATCGCGCTCCAGGCCGGCGCCCGGATCGTGCTCACCGACTCCGGCGGCGTCCAGGAGGAGACCACCGCGCTCGGCGTCCCGTGCGTGACGCTCCGGGACAACACCGAGCGCCCGATCACCGTCGAGCAGGGCACCAACGTGCTGGCCGGCCGTGACCCGGAGCGGATCGTCTCCACCGCCCTGCGGCTCCTCGACGACCCGCCGCCGCCCCGCCGGCCCGAACTGTGGGACGGACGGGCCGGTGAGCGCATCGCCCGCGTCCTCCTGGAGGGCGGGACGGCGAGCGGCCGTCCGCGGCCGACCGACCACCGCTGACCGCAGAACGTGGTGATCGCGAAGGGCTCACAACCTGACGCGATCCCACCTATCCTCATCTGCGGCAAGGCAGTTGAGCAGCCGCCTGACGGGGCGCGCAAGGGGGAACGCCATGGACCTCGCAGAGATCTTCCGGGTCATGTGCCGACGGTGGTACGTCCTGGTGCCCGGGCTGCTGCTCACCGCCGGACTCACCGCGGGCGCGTGGCTGCTCGTGCCCGTGTCGTACGAGTCGCAGAGCACCGTCGCCATGCTCAACTCCCGCAAGGGCGCGGCCGCCGACGGCAATCCCTTCCTCAGCATGGAGCCCTCGCTGACCGGCATGGCCGACAGCCTCGCCCGCAACGTGAACTCCGACGCGTCGAAGGCGGAGCTGAAGGCCAAGGGGCTCGACCTGAAGTACGAGGCCAAGATCGCGGACAACGCCCAGGGCCCGCTGCTCTGGCTCACCGTGACCGGCGACGACCCGGACGCGGTCCTCCAGGGCAACAAGACGCTGATGGCGTTCACCGGCCAGCGCCTCAAGGACCTCCAGGCGGACCAGTCGGTGCCGGCGGACTCCATGATCCGCATCACCACGATCGTCCCGCCGCAGGACCCGGAGGCCAAGCTCAAGTCCAAGGTGCAGTACCTGGTCATGGCCGGGGGCCTCGGCGTCGTCCTCAGCCTGGTGGCCACCTTCTTCGCCGAGGCGCGCCGCCGCGGCCGTGCAGGGCGGGAGCGGGCCGGCGACGACCTGCCCGAAGCGCCTGCCGAAGAGCGGCGGCCGCACCGGAAGCCGCAGGAGCAGTTTCCGGAGCAGCTCCACGAGCAGCCGCAGGAGCACTCGCCGGAGCAGTCGCACCAGCAGCCGCAGGAGCGGTTCCCGGAGCAGCTCCACGAGCAGCCCCAGGAAACGCCCACCGATCAGCCCACCGTCCAGCTGCCCGTACTGCCCGTCTCCGAGCGGCGGCCCGCCAAGCGGCCGCCGTCGTGGGTGAAGTGACGAGGAGCCCCTCGATGGAGTCCGCAAGCGCCGACGGCCAGGCGTCCCTCGGGACCAAGGTCCGCTCGGCGACCCGCTGGAGCCTCGTCAACACCATGGTGATGCGGCTCGGCAACTTCGCCACCGGCATCGTCCTGGTGCGCTACGTCCTCGACCCCGCCGCCTGGGGCGTGTACGGCGTCGCCCAGACCGTCCTCATGGTGCTGCTCTCCGCCAACGAACTCGGCGTCACCCTCGCCGTCGTCCGCTGGGAGGGCGACGTCCGCCGGTTCGCGCCGACCGTGCTCAGCCTGAGCGCGCTCTCCAGCGGCCTGCTGTATCTCGCGCTGTTCGCCTCCGCCCCGGCCGTCGCCGCGCTGCTCGGCTCCGGCGAGGCCACCGCCGTGCTGCGCGTGATGTGCCTGTGCCTGGTGCTCGACGGCCTCTCGCAGGTGCCCGCCGGCGTCCTCACCCGCGAGTTCCGCCAGGGCCGCCGGATGGTCATCGACGCCCTCAACTTCGTCGTCAGCACCACCGTCACCCTCGTCCTCGCCCTCCAGGGCTGGGGCGCCATGAGCTTCGCCTGCGGAGCCGTCGCCGGCAACGTGGTCGCCCTCGCCGGCTGCGCCCTCGCCGCGCCCGGCATGCTGCGCTTCGGCTGGGACCGCGCACAGGCCGCGGCCCTGCTGCGGTTCGGGCTGCCGCTCGCCGGCGCCAGCATGCTCGCCCTCGCCGTCGTCAACGCCGACGCGATGATCGTCGGCGCGATCCTCGGCAACGTCGCCCTCGGCTTCTACATGCTCGCCTTCAACATGGCCGGCTGGCCGGTCCGCGTCATCTCCGAGACGGCCCGCCGGGTCTCCTTCGCCGGCTTCTCCCGGCTCGCCGACTCGCCGAAGGCCCTCTCCGACGGCTTCGCCCGCGCCCTCGGCGCCCTCATGACCGCCACCGTCCCGGCCTGCGTGCTGCTCGGCGCACTCGCCGGGCCGCTGATCGAGCTGGTGTACGGGGCCCGGTGGCGGCCCGCCGCGGAGGCGCTGCCCTGGCTGATGGCCCTCGGCCTCGCCAGGATCGCCGCCGAGCTCACGTACGACTGCCTCGTCGCCGTCGGCCGCCGCCGCTCGCTCCTGCTCATTCAGGGCCTGTGGCTGGCCGCCCTGGTGCCCGTACTGATCCTCGCGGCCCGCGCCGGCGGCATCGAGACCGTCGCCGCCGGCCATGTCGTGGTCGCCGGAGCCGTCGTCCTGCCCGCCTTCCTCCTCGCCCTGCGGCGCGGCGGCGTCGCCACCCGTGCCCTCGCCCGGGTCTGCGTCCGGCCGGTGCTCGGCGGCGCCGTGATGGCCGCGGTCCTCCTGCTCCTCCGCCCGCGCCTCGGGGAGGGCCTGGCCGCGCTGTGCGCCACGAGTGTCCTCGCCCTCGTGGCGTACGGGCTGTGCGCCCTGCCCACCCGCACACTGGTACGCGGCGCGCTCGCCCGGCTCCGCCCGGACCCGGCGACCGCCGGGACGGCCGTGGCAGCAGTGGCAGCCGTGCCCGCGGCCGGCAGCGCGCCCGCCCCGGACGGCGCGCCGACGGGAGACGACGCGCCCGCCACCGACGGGACGCCCGCCCTCCCCTCCGTGCCGGCACAGAAGCGGCCGGCCGCCCCGGCCCGTGAACGATGAGGTGAGTCCTCTGGACCGACCCGGCCCGTCCGCCCGCGGCCGCCGCCGCACGACCCTCGGCGCGGCCCTGCTCGCCGCCGTCCTGCTCTTCTCCCTGTTCACCTTCACCGGACTCGGCCAGCAGGTGCTGTGCCTGGGCGGCGCGGCGCTCTGCGACTCCCGCGCCATCACCACGCCCGGCGCCACCGCCTCGCCCGGGAGCGGGAGCGGCACCGACGGCGCGAAGGGCGGCGCGAAGGGCGGCGGGAAGGCCGCGCCCAAGGGCTGCGCGAGCCCCGCGGCCTGCGGCTTTCCCCACGCCGGCAGCACCGGGCCCAGGACCGCCGCCCTCACCCCGCAGAACACCGGCAACGCGGCCATCCGCACCGACGGCACCGTCATCAAGGGCTGGGACATCACCGGCTCGCTCGACATCTACGCCAACGACGTCACCGTCGTCGACAGCCGCATCACCTCCACCAACTGGTGGGGCATCAACCTCCGCCCCGGCTACTCCGGCCTGCGCGTCCTGCACACCACCATCACCGCCGTCCCCGGCAAGGGACCGAACAACGGCGGCTCGGACTACGCCGTCTCCAACATGAGCACCAGCTCGGTCGAGGTCGCCTTCTGCGACGTCTCCGTCTTCGGCGACGCCCTGTCCATGGGCCAGGGCAACCTCCACGACAACTACGTCCACGACATCGAGCCGTTCAAGAACCTGGACGGCCAGTGGCAGCACACCAACGCCGTCATCAGCAACGGCGGCGGCAAGGGCAGACTGATCATCCGGCACAACACGCTGCTCAACCCGACTCCCGTCGACCAGGGCGCCTCCGCGGCCGTCGGCCTCTTCGCCGACAGCGCGCCCGTGACCAACACGCTCGTGGACGACAACTGGCTGGCCGGCGGCGCCTACGCGCTCTACGCCGGCGGCAAGGACTCCAGCGGCATCGAGGTCACCGACAACGTGTTCTCGCCGCAGTACCACCCGAACGGCGGCAAGTACGGCGCCGTCGCCTACTGGAACCCGACGGGCCGGGGCAACGTGTGGCGCGGCAACCGCATGGCGAACGGCACGCCCGTCGTCCCGGACCAGCCGTGAGCGCGCGGGGCCGGCCCGCGCACCCGCACGTCAGGGCCTCATCAGATCGGCAGATCTGCTGATAAATGCCCACGCTCCGCATAGGGTTGGGGCCAGACCCCACCCTCTCTCCGAACCCCAGGTGGTTGATGCGATGTCCGGCATCCGTGCCCTCCGCAATCGTTTCGTCGACGCGCCCGACTCGCTCGGCGAACGGTTCCGCGCGGCCCGCTGGGAGCGGTTCCGCACCTGCTTCCCCGGCATCGCCGGCATGCGCGTCGTCGACCTCGGCGGCACCGCCTCCCACTGGACGCGCTCCCCGCTGCGGCCCCGGCACGTGCACCTGGTGAACCTGGAGGAGCACCCGGCCGAGCTGCCCGACTGGATCACCGCCGAGGTCGCCGACGTCACCGACCCCGACATCCCGGCCAAGCTCGGCGAGTTCGACCTGGTCGTGTCCAACTCGACCATCGAGCACGTCGGCGGCCCCAGCCAGCGGCGCCGCTTCGTCAGCGCCATCGAGCAGCTGGCCCCGCGCCACTGGGTGCAGACGCCCTACCGCTACTTCCCGGTGGAGCCCCACTTCCTCGCTCCCGGCTTCCAGTTCCTGCCGCTCGCCGCCCAGGCCAAGCTCGTACGCCACTGGCCGCTCACCCACAGCCGCCCCGGCACCCCGGAGGAGGGCATGGACGCGGTCATCAACATCGAGCTGCTCACCCGCGCCGAGATGCGCTACCTCTTCCCCCGGTCCGTGATCCTCAGCGAGCGGGTGGCCGGACTCACCAAGTCGCTCACGGCCGTCCGTACGCGGGCCTGATGAACGGCCTGCCGCGCCGGGTCCTCAGGGCACCGTGGGAGCTGCTCAAGCGTCGGTTCGGCTGGCTCGTCCTGTACGAGCTGCGCAACAAGGTCCTGCTCGCGCCCACCGCCCGGCGGCTGCGCCGGGTCGAGGACGCCGAGACCGCCCGCCTCGCCCGGGTCCTCGGGCGGCGGCCCGCGGCCCGGGTCGCGACCGTCATCGCCACCCACCGGCGCCCCGAGCCGCTGCTGCGGGCCGTGCGCTCGGCCCTGGCGCAGACCGTCACCGACCAGGTCGTCATCGTCGTCGACGACGGCGCGGGTCTGCCCGAACTCCCGCAGGACCCACGGCTGTTCGCGGTGTCACTGGCCCGCAACACCGGAGTCGCCGGCGTCGTCCGCAACGTCGGCATCCGGCTGACCGACTCCGCCTACGTCGCCTTCCTCGACGACGACAACCTGTGGGAGCCCGACCACCTCGAGGCGGCCCTGGCCGCCCTGGAGGCCTCGGGCGGCCCGGACGCCGTCTACACGGCACTGCGGCGGGTACGGCCGGACGGCAGCGACATGGACGTCCTGTCGGTGCCGTTCGACCGGCGCAGGGCCGCGCACCAGGCCTTCCTCGACACCAACGCCTTCGTCGCCCGGCGCGTGCCCGCCCTGCGCTTCAGCCGGCTGCGGCGCACGCCCGAGGTGCTGCCCCGGGAGGACTGGGAGCTGATCCGCCGCTACGGCCGCGGGCACCGCGTCGCCCACCTCGCCCGGCCCACCGTGCGCTATCTGGTCAACCCCGGCAGCTTCTACACCGCCTGGCGGGACCCGGCGATCCAGGACTGAGGCCGGCCGAGCAGCGCCGCCACGGCCGCCCGTGCCGGTTCCCGGCCGAGCGCCGCCCGGGACAGCTCGCGCAGCAGCACCGCCGCGCGGAAGGCCGCCGTGGCGGCCAGGCCGTGGCGGCGCCGGTAGAGCCGCACCCGGTTGACGACGAGCAGCGACCACAGGCGCGGCGACACCCGCGAGTCGCCGCCCAAGTGGGTCGCCCGCGCCGCCGGTTCGAGCCGGGTGCGCAGCCCGAGGTCGCGGGCCCGCAGGCAGTAATCCGTCTCCTCCGAGTAGAGGAAGAAGGACTCGTCCCACGGCCCGCAGGCCGCCACGCACTCCCGGGACAGCGCCATCAGCGCGCCCGTCGCCCAGTCCGCCGTCGTCCGCGCCGTGTAGGCGGCCGGTGCGGTGACCAGCTCGCCCAAGGGCGCGAACCGGCCGGCCCGGCGATTGCCGAGCACCGCCTCGCCGAGCGCCCGGCCGAGGCTCGGCTCGCGGCGCAGCGAGTGGACGAGGGCGCCGTCCTCCTCGTACAGCAGCGGCACCGAGATCCCGACCGCGGTGCCGTCCGGCAGCGGGCCCCCGAGGCCGTCGACCAGCCGCGCGGCGCAGCCCTCGCTCATCCGGACGTCCGGATTGCAGACGAGGACGGCGCGACAGCCCTCGTCCCGGGCGCCGGCGGCACGCAGGGCCGCGTTGATCCCGAAGGAGTAGCCGCCGTTGCGGCCGGTCTCGACCACGGTGGCCTCGGGCGCCAGCTCGCGCAGCACGGCGACGGTGTCGTCGGAGGAGTCGTTGTCGGCGACGACCAGCCGCCAGTCGAGGCCCTTCATGCCCTTCGGCAGGGAGGCGAGGAAGCCGGGCAGCACGGCCGCGCTGTTCCAGGTGACGACGACGACGGCGACGGTGCCGCCCGGCGTCGGGGACTGAGGGAACATCAGATCTCCACGAGACGCTGGGAGTCGGGTGTACGGGCGGCGGGCGCGGACGTCGCCGGCGCGGACGTCACGGGCGGCGGCGGCCCGGCCGCCGCGCGCCGGACGAAGCCCAGACAGCTGCCGCCCGCGCCGAGGAGCAGGAAGAACACTCCGGCGAACATCGGGAAGCCGAGGGTGTCGAAGGTGGCGCTGATCACCAGGGCGACCGTCGCCGAGGCGAAGAACGCCTGGCCGAGCTCGCGGTCCGGCTCGTCGCGGGCCAGCCGCCGGATCGAGCCGCCGTTGTGCACCCCGGCCAGGCCCAGGAGCAGCAGACAGGCCACGCCGAGGGCGCCCAGCTCGGCGAGCGTGAGCAGGTACTGGTTGTCCGTGAAGAAGTAGCGCTCCGGCGTGAAGGTGCCGAAACCCCGGCCGAAGACCGGATCCTGCACGAAGTACTCGTAGATCTTCGGATACTTGACCGTGCGGGCCTGGGTGCTGCTGTCCGCGTTGTTGAGGCTGCCCGAGAACAGTCCGGTGATGGTGCCGATCAGACCGGGCACCAGGACCTTGAACACCGCCACCGAGCCGAAGAGGATCCCGATCGCCGTCCAGCGCCGCTCGGGCTTCCAGCGCGGCACCATCACCAGCGCGACCACCACGATCCCGATGATCGACGTCCGCGACACCGTCAGCGGCAGCCCGCCGCCGAGCAGCACCACCGGCGCCCAGCGCCTGACCTTCCCCAGATGCCGCCGCGCCGGGTCGAAGGCGTGCCAGATCGCGAACGGCAGCAGGATCGCCAGCATCCCGCTGAACTCCAGCGGGTGCGCGGTGAGCGAGCGCGGCCGGGTGAAGGAGCCGCGGTCCATGACCGTGACACTCGCCGTGCTGGAGTTGAGACCCGGGATGCGCAGCGAGTCGGCGATGTTGGTGCCGGTGAAGAAGTCGTACAGGCCCAGCGCGGCCACCACCGAGCCCATCACGACGAGCCGCCGCAGCAGCACGTCGAGCCGCTCACGGTCCTGGATCCCGGCCGTCGTCAGGACGACCAGCGACACCCACACCAGGAGCACGATCAGGCCCCGGTCGGCCGCCAGGATCTCCTTCTGCGAGCTGATCCGGTCCTGGTTCGCGATGTACGAGAGCAGCACCGTGACGGCCAGCACGAGCAGCACCGTGCGCATCGTGCGCGTGCCGGGCGCCGGCGCGATCCGCCCGGCGCACCAGGTCGCCAGGTACCAGAACAGGCCGAGCAGCGCGAAGACGTTCGCCGGCGTGCCCGCGCCGCCGAGCGCGGGCAGCGCCAGGTTCGACGGCAGGAACAGGGCGAGCGCCAGATAGCCGGTCAGGACGGCGGTCGCGTCCAGCGGCCGCGTCAGCAGGGTGCGCAGCCGGCCGGCACCGGGCCGCGGCGCCGGTGGGACGTCGAGCGGCCCGGGCAGGCCCCGGGCACGGCGCCGGGCCGCCGACCAGGTCTCCACCACGAAGGACAGCAGGAAGCCGCCGGTGACGCCGAACACCACCACGGCCGCCACCTTCTGATAGCGGGACTTGGGCTGCGAGACCGGCTTCTGCGGCGGCACGATCCGCGCCGAGTGCACGTAGTAGCCGTCCGGCACCCGGGCCTGCCGCTGCAGCGTCTGGAGCTGCTCGCCCGCGAAGTCGGTGATCTTCCGGGTCTCGTCGAGCACCCGCGCCCGGTCCTCGCCCTTGACCGTCAGGGTGAGCAGCGGCCCCTCCGCCTGGGCGGCGAAGTCGACCGCGTACTCGTCGGTGACGCCGTGACCGCGCAGCACCTGGGCCGTCTCCGGCGACTGCAGCGCGCGGATCAGCACGTCGGCGGTGCCGATCAGCGAACCGCTCGCGTACGCCAGGGTGTTGCCGTAACTGGGCGCCGGCTTGGCGACCTTGCTGGAGTTCAGCAGCGCCAGCTGGCTCTGCGACTCGTAGGTCACCGGCACGGTCGCGTAGAGATAGCCGCCCGCCAGCAGGCTGAGCAGGGTCAGCGGCACCATCACGTACCACCGCCGGCCCAGCACACGGAAGATCTCGGCGATGCTCACGAACCCTCCCCCCGTTCCCCTCGGTGCTGCCAGTATCGGTCGTGATGGAAAGAGACGTGCTGACTCCCGAAGGACTCGCCCGCGTGCTGCTGCGCCGCTGGTACGTCCTGGTCCTCGCCGTGCTCGTGACCGGCGCCGCCTGCTACCCGGCGCTGCGGCCCGCTCCCCGCTATCTGAGCTCGGCCGTGCTCGTGGTCAAGCCGCCGCGGACCGACAACCAGCCCAACCAGCTGACCAACCTCCAGCCCTCGCTCGCCATGGTCTCCTACGCGGTCGTCCAGCAGCTCCGGTCGCCCGCCGGCCAGGCCGAGTTGACGGCGGCGGGCGTGCACGGCACCTACCGGATCACGCCCCGCAACAGCGGCACCAGCGCCACGCCGTACTACTCGATCCCCACCCTGCAGGTCGAGTCGGAGCAGACCGCGCCCGAGGAGGCCGACCGTGTGGTGCAGCTGATCATCAAGGTGTACGACCGCCATCTCGCCGCCCTCCAGGCCGAACAGAAGGTGCCGGCCGCCACCCTCCTCACCGTCGACCTGGTCAACCGCCCCGGCACCGTCGCCCTGCCGCCCAACCGGACCCGCGCGGTGGCCGGAGTGGGCGCGCTGGGCACCCTCGCCGGAGTGACGGGCGCGTTGTGGGCCGAGCGCGCGGCGACGGCACGCCGGCGCCGGCGGTCCGCCTCCGGGCTCAGTGCGCGGCACCGTACTCCGTGAGCCGCCCGTCCCGCTCCTCGTACAGCTCGCCCGTCTCCGGGCACTCCCACATGCCCGGCCGCTCGGAGTGGGCGGACAGCCGGACACCCGCCCGGCCGACCCAGCCCGCCTGCCGGGCCGGGACTCCCATCACCAGGGCGAAGTCCGGCACGTCGGCGGTCACCACCGAACCGGCCGCGACCAGCGCCCAGCGGCCGATCGTCACCGGCGCGACGCACACCGAGCGGGCGCCGACCGCGGCGCCGTCGCCGATCCGGACGGCGACCGGCTCCCAGTCGCCGCCCCGCTTCAGCTTCCCGTCCGGGTCCACGGCCCGCGGGTGGTGGTCGTTGGTGAGGACCGCCGAGGGGCCGATGAAGACACCGTCGCCGAGCACCGCCGGCTCGTACACCAGGGCGTAGTTCTGCAGCTTGCAGTTGTCGCCGACGGTTACGCCGGGACCCACGTACGCCCCGCGCCCCACCACGCAGTTCTCGCCCAGGCGGGCGTCCTCGCGGATCTGCGCGAGCTCCCACACGCTGCTGCCGGCGCCGACGACGGCCCGCTCGTCGACCTGGGCGGTGGGCTGGACCCGGTAGTTCACTGACGTTCCTTTCTTTCGGAGAGAAAACAACCAAGGCGGCGGCCCGGAGGCGGCCGGGCGGCGGCCTCGCGGCGGCCCGCCGAGGCGGCTGACCGGAGCGGCCGGCCGGTGCGGCCGCTACAGTCCGCGGCGCTTCCAGGACTGCCACCACAGCCACTCGCGGCCCCGCTCGGCCACCGCCGACAGGACGAGCGGCTGGAGGTACGGCATGGCACGGGCGCCGATCCGCCGGCGCAGCCGCAGCGCCCGGAACTCCGGCAGCGTCTCGGCGTCCGGCCGGCAGTCGCGGGCGAAGGCCACCAGCTCGTCCACCGGCACCACGTCCGTCCGGCCCCGGTCGTACGCCCGGTAGGCCCGCCGCAGCGCCTGGCGGGCCAGCCGGGTGTCCACCAGGCGGGCCAGCCGGTCGGCCTGCGGCAGCCGGTCGCCGCACTTGTCGAGGACCGCGGTGAAGGCCGCCCGGCGCTGCCGGATGTCGTCGAGCTGTCCGCCGAAGTCCGTGGTGGACATGTTGCCGCCGTGCACCCGGTAGAACGCCTGGTCCGCGCCGCGCACATAGCCGACGTCCGCGTGCGCGGCCAGCCGCATCCACATCTCGATGTCGCCGGCGTGCGGCAGCTCCGGGTCGTAGCCGCCGACCTTCCGCTGGAGGCTGGTGCGGACCACCACCTCGGGCGAGGTGATGCAGCCGGTGCCCTCGCGGAAGCGGCGCTCCAGCCACCAGTGGCCCGGATAGACCACCGAGCCGGTGCTCCGGGTGCGGGCCGCCGGCAGCGGCCCGCCGTGCCGGAACCGCAGCGGCCTGCCGTAGGCGAAGCCCGCCTCCGGGTGGGCGTCGAGCAGGGCCACGGCCCGCACGAGCGCACCGGGCACCAGCCGGTCGTCGGCGGACAGCAGCACGACGTAGTCGCCGTCCGCCCACTCCAGCAGGCCCTCGTTGTACGTGGCGATGTGGCCCTTGTTCGTCTCGTGGACCCGCACCTCGATCCTCGGGTCGGAGGCGGCCAGCTTCCTGGCCGCCTCCGCCGAGTCGTCGGGCGACGCGTCGTCGATGATCAGCACCCGCACGTCGAGGCCGGGCTGTTCGTCGAGCACGCTGCGTACGCAGTCGGCCAGGAAGTGGCCGTACTTGTAGCAGGGGATCACGACGCTGACAGAGCTCATGTGGTGCGTTCCCCGTTTTCGGTCGGGCGGATCGGCCGGTCGGCGGGTCAGTTCGTCGTGAAGACCGGTCCGACCCAGTA
Source organism: Streptomyces sp. NPDC053493 (assembly GCF_044544825.1). NCBI lineage: Bacteria > Bacillati > Actinomycetota > Actinomycetes > Kitasatosporales > Streptomycetaceae > Streptomyces > Streptomyces sp. NPDC053493. Next base: position 35,281 of record NZ_JBITXS010000011.1, on the reverse strand, counting down.
GTTGGTGGAGTTGTAGGAGCTGTTCGGGAAGACGGCCGAGGCGGCGTACTTGTAGAGGCCGTTGCCGCTGCCGCTCGTGTCGGCGGGCGCCGACAGCGGGTAGTTCAGGTGCGTGCCCGCGAAGTACGCGGGATCCGAGGCGTAGTTGCCGTTCGGCGCGTGGTAGGAGGCGACGTAGGTGGTGCCCGCGGTGACGGTGACCGGGGAGGCGAAGGTCAGCTTCTGCCAGCCGGTGGCGGTCTCGCCGGTGAAGGTGCCGGTGGCCAGCAGGGTGCCGTCGGCCGTCCACAGGCTGCCGGTGTGGCTGCCGGTGTTGGTCGCGCCCTTGTAGAAGGTGATGCCGGTGACCTTGCCGTCCAGCGCGGTCTGGAAGCGGGTGCCCAGCTCCAGGGAGTTGCCGTCACCGGTCTCCGCGGCCTTCAGCGGCACGGTTCCCGCGCTCCACAGGGTGCACGGGCAGGCGGTCGCCGGCGGAGTGGAGCTGGTCGTGAAGGTCCAGGTGACCGGATCGGCCATCGCGTTGCCCCACAGGTCGGCGGCCTGCACCGACGCCGTGTACGTGGTGCCGAGCGCCAGCTGGCTGTTGAGGGTGAAGGCGGCGGTCTTGCCGTCGCCGTCGAGGGTGGCCCGGCCCGGGACGGTGGTGCCGCCGGGGCCCTTCACGGTGAAGACCAGCGTGCCGCTGTCGATGCTCTGGTTGAAGGTGGCGGACAGCGGGGCGGTGATCGACACTCCGGTCGCGCCCGCGGCCGGCGTGCGGCCGGTGACGGTCGGCGGCGCGGTGCTGGCCGAGCCGGTCTCCAGGATCGCGTCCACCCAGTAGTTGCTCCCCGCGGCCGCCTGGTTGGGGAAGCCGCTGGCAGCACCGTACTTGTAGACGCCGTTGCCGCCGTCGGTGCCGGACTGCAGGGCCGTCAGCGGCGCGAGGCCGGCCGCCTTGTCGGTGAAGTAGTGGGCGTCGTAGGAGTAACCGCCGTTCGGCGCGAAGTACGAGGCGACGTAGGTGGTGTTGGCCTTCACCGGGACCGGGCTCGCGAACTTCAGCTCCTGCCAGCCGGACGCCGTCTCGTTGGTGAACGTGCCGGTCGCCAGGAGCTGGCCGGTCGCCGACCACAGACTGCCCTTGTGCGTGCCGACGTTGGCGGCCGACTTGTAGAAGCGGACACCGGTGATGGTGCCGGGCACCGAGCTGCGCACCTTCACGCCCAGCTCGACGGCGCTGCCGTCACCGCCGTTCGGCTTGGCCGGGGCCGCCGTCGCCGGCCACACCGTGCACGGGCACTGCTGCTGGGCCACGGTGAGCGGGACGGTGGTGACCGCGCCGATGTTCACGCTGTCGTCGACGGCCCGGACCTTCAGCTGCACCGGTCCTTCGGCGATCGGCGTCCACTTGTAGCTCCACGAGCCCGTGCCCTCGGCCGCCTTCCAGGTGGTGCCGCCGTCGGTGGAGACCTCCACCCGGGCGACCACGCCGCCGCCCGTGTCGGCGGCGGTACCGGTGACGGTGATCTGGCGCAGGGCCGGGACGGAGGCGTTCGCGGCCGGGCTCGTGACGGTGACCGCCGGCCCGGTGGTGTCGGTGGAGGCGGTGGCGGTGACCAGCCCGGACTGCAGCGTCTTGGGCTGGATGCCCATGTCGGCCAGGACGTTCACGGTGGCCTGCTGCATCCGCTTGTCCTCGGTGACCACGCCGCCGTTCGGGTCGGCCGTGGGCACGTTGGTCAGGCCCCAGGACCACTGCACGGTGCCGGTGCCGAAGACCAGGGCGTTCGAGGTCTGGTCACGGAAGGCGACGAGACTGTGGGTCGCGGTGCCGTTGCCGTAGTAGTTGCCCCAGTCGAGCAGGTAGTTGCCGTCGTTGACGTCGACGGTGGTGGAGGAGAGCCTGATCTGGCCGGCCGGCCGGGAGGCGTTCTCGACGTCGCTGTCCCACTCGTAGCCGAGGGTGCCCTGCGGGAAGGTGGCGACCTGGCTGCCGGTCAGGGCGGCGACCGAGGTGTTGCGCCACAGCCGCATCCGCGCGAACGCGGCCGGCACCGTGATGGCGTCGTTGCGGGGACCGTTCACCTGGAACAACGAGCCGGTGAGGATGTTCTGCGGCCGGTAGGGCTCACCCTCCTTGGTGCTGTCCGGGTCCATCCAGGTCCCCGTCCACACGTTGCTCGGGTCCGGGACACCGTTCGGGGTCGGGAACTTGAGCTTGGTCTCCTTGTAGCAGACCAGGGTCCGGTTCGGTGTGCCGCTGCCGTCGATGCTCGGCTCGAGCCGGGTCTTCCAGAAGACCTCGTTGCCGGAGAAGTACGTCTGGTGCTGGCCCGCCTTGCGCGCGTTCAGCACATTGGTGAACTGCTCCTGCGTCCAGTACTCGTCGTGCCCCTGCGACATGAACATCTTGTGGTTCGCGAGCAGGGCCGCGCCGCGGGTGGCGGTGTCCAGACCGGCGACGTAGCTCAGGTCGTAGCCGTTGCGCTCCAGCCAGGAGATCATCTCGTACTCGGAGCCGTAGATGCCGTTCTCGCCGCCGATGTCCATCGGACGGTTGTAGCTGACCTTGTACGCCCGCCCGTCGGGCGCCGGGCCCTGCCCGTCGTAGAGGTTGGTCCCGCCCCAGTCGTTGTAGGCCTGCCAGGTCTGGTCCGAGGTCTGCACCACGATCTCGGAACGGCTCGCGTCGTTGCGCACCACGAACGGGTACGGCATGAGGCCGTTGCCGTCCGCCTGGTCGAAGTTGACCACGTACAGGCCCGAGACCGCGTCGCTCGGCACCGTCCAGCTCACCGTGGTGGGCCAGTTGCCGCAGTCCATCAGGCCCGTCGGCTGGTCCTTCGCACAGCTGGGGCGCTGGGTGAGATAGGTGGCCGGATAGGTCTGGGCCGCCTGGGCCTCCGTGGAGATCTGCCGCGCGCCGTCACCGCCGTACCAGCCGAGCCGGTAGATCCGCACGTGGTACGCGGACGGAGACTGGACCTTGAACTGGAGGGTCTCGCCGGCCTGGAGGCTCATCTTGGTGGGGAAGCCGGCGATGTCGCCCCAGGAGCTGCCCGCGAACCAGTCGGACATGGGCGTGCCCGGCTTGGAGTTCTCGCAGACGACGGGATTGCTGCCCGCTCCGCACGGATCGGCGAGGGCGCTCGCCTCGCCGGCCGGCGGCAGGAAGATCGCTGTCAGCACCGCGGCCAGGGCGAACACGGCAGCCCTGGCCCGGCGGAAGTGGTTCTGCATCGCTGTACCTTTCACGGGCAGTACAGATCCCGGCCCGCGAGGCCGGGGTGGGGGAGCCCTAGTTCAGGGCGTTCACCAGTGCGTCCACGACCTGGCGCTGCTGGTCGTGGGTGATCTGCGGGAAGAGCGGCAGCGACAGGATCTCGCCGGCCGCCCGCTCGGCGTGCGGGAAGTCCCCGCGCGCGTGACCGAGGGAGCGGTACGCGGGCGTCAGGTGCACCGGCTCCGGGTAGTGCACCCCGGCCCCGATGCCGCCCGCGTTCAGCTTGCCCACCAGCGCGTCACGGTCGGCGTCCGGCACCCGCAGCACGTACAGGTGCCACACGTGCACATTGCCGTCGGCCGTCGTGGGGCGGACCACGCGGCCGGCCTCGGCGAGCGGGGCGAGCAGCTCGTCGTAGCGCGCCGCCGCGGCGCGCCGGGCCTCGTTGCCGGCGGCGAGCCGCCGCAGCTTGGCCCGCAGCACGACGGCCTGGAGGCCGTCGAGCCGGCTGTTGAAACCGGGCACGTCGTGCCGGTACTTGTGGACGCCGCCGTGGTTGGCGACGGCCCGGACCAGGGCCGCGGCCTCGGCGTCGTCGGTGAGGACCGCGCCCGCGTCGCCGTACGCGCCGAGGTTCTTGCCCGGGTAGAAGCTGGTCGCGGCGATCCCGCCGCTGCCGGGCGTACGGCCGTGCCGGCTCGCGCCCTGGCTCTGGGCCGCGTCCTCCACGATCCGCACGTGCCCGGGCAGCGCCTCGGCGAGCGCGGCGACATCGGCGCTCTGCCCGTACAGGTGCACCGGCACCACGGCCTTCGTGGCCTCGCCGACCGCGGCCAGTGCGGCCCGGGGATCGATCAGCAGGGTCTCGGGCTCGCAGTCGACCAGGACCGGACGGGCTCCCGTCCGGGCGACGGCGCCGGCGGTGGCGATGAAGGTGTTCGCGGGCAGCACCACCTCGTCGCCCGCCCCGACGCCGCTCGCCCGCAGGGCCAGCTCCAGGGCGTCGGTGCCGTTGGCGACGCCCACGCAGTGCGCCACGCCGCCGAACTCCGCGTACTCGCGCTCGAAGGCGGCGACCTCCTCGCCGCCGATGAACGCGGTGTTCGCGAGGACCCGGTCGAAGCCGGCGCGTATCTCCTCGGCGACCTCCGCGTGGGCCGCCTTCAGATCGACCAGGGGAATCTGGTTCATCAGCCGTTCACTCCTCGTGCCGGGACCGGGCGGTCCCCCTGGTGGGACGTGTCTTCGGGTCGGCCGGGCCGGTCGGGCCGGTCGACGGGTTCGACGGGTTCGAGCGGGTCGAGAGGTTCGGGCCGCTCGACGGGTTCGGGAGAGTCGAGCCGCTCCAGCTCCTCGAGCGCGGTGCGTGGGGCCCGGCGCAGCCGGCGGGCCGGCGCGCCGGCCCACACCTCGCCGGGCGGGACGTCGCCGAGGACCACGGAACCCATCCCGACCAGCGACCAGGCGCCGACCGCCGTGCCCTCGCGGACCAGCGCGCCCGCGCCGAGGTAGGCGCCCCGGCCGATCCGGGCGCCGCCGCCGAGGCGCACCCCGGAGGCGAGCGTGGCGAAGTCCGCGACCTCGTCGTCGTGGGTGAGCACGGTCTGCGGCATCACCGCGACGTGCCGGCCCACCCGCACCGACGCGGTCAGCACGGTGTGCGCCAGCAGCACCGTGCCCGGACCGACCACGGAACTCGCCGAGACCACCGCGGTCGGGTGCAGCACGGTGGCGTAGCGGTGCGCCGGCAGGCCGAGCCGCCGCACCACCCGGGCGCGCGAGGCGTAGTCGCGCGGACTGCCCACGCACACCACGAAGGAGGCGTCCGGCAGCTCCGCCACCCGCTCGGTGCCGCCGAGCACCGGTACGCCGTCGACCTCGGCGCCGTGCAGCGCCGGATCGTCGTCGAGATGGCCCGCGAGCGGCAGGCCGGCGGCCCGGGCGGCCTGCGCGGTCTCCCGCGCGAAGCCCCCGGCGCCGATGATCACCAGCTCGGTCACCCGCGCGCCGCCGCTTCCCGCAGCACGGCGACCACGCGGTCCTGCTGCTCCTCGGTCATGGTGTGGAACAGCGGCAGGATCAGCGAGTCCCGGCTGATCCGCTCGGTCACCGGAAGCGGCCCGGCCGGGTGGCCCTCGTAGGCGGGCTCCAGATGGCTCGCCATGATCCCGCGGCGGGCCGAGACGCCGGCCTCGGCGAGGATGCCGAGCAGCTCGTCGCGGCCGACCGGGAAGTCCTCGGCGAGCAGCACCCAGTACGACTGGAAGTTGCTCGTGCCGTGCGCCGGGTCCTCCACCGGCCGCAGGCCGGGCACGTCGGCGAGCAACGCGCCGTAGCGCGCGGCCAGTTCACGGCGCCGGGCCACCAGCGCGTCCAGCTTCTCCAGCTGGGCGAGGCCCACCGCCGCCTGGATGTCGGTCATCCGGTAGTTGAACCCGGTCTCCAGATAGCTCTCCAGGACCGGCGTGCCGCTCGCGTGCCGCTCGGCCGCCGACACGTTCATGCCGTGCTCGCGCAGCCGGCGCAGCCGCGCCGCCCACGCGGCGTCGTCGGTGGTGACCATGCCGCCCTCGCCGGTGGTGAGCAGCTTGCGCGGATGGAACGACCAGGCCGCGAGCAGCGCGCCGCGCCCGACGGACCCGCCGTCGACGGTCGAGCCGATCGCACAGGCCGCGTCCTCCACCAGCGGCAGACCCCAGCCGTCGCAGGCGGCCCGCAGCGCGGCGACGTCCGCGGGCACCCCGCCCTGGTGGACGACGAGCACGGCCTTGGTGCGCGCGGTGCGCACCGCGTCCACGCCGGCCGCCGTCAGATTGCCGGTGGCCAGGTCGACGTCCGCGAAGACCGGGGCGGCGCCCACGTACCGTACGGCGTTGGCGGTCGCGATGAACGACAGCGACGGCACCACGACCTCGTCGCCGGGGCCGATGCCGAGCGCGACGAGCGCCAGGTGCAGCGCCGTCGTGCAGGAGCTGACGGCCACGCCGTGCCGGGCGCCGACCCGCTCCGCGAAGGCCTGCTCGAAGGCGGCGACCCGCGGGCCCTGGGCGACCCAGCCCGAGCGCACGGCCTCGGCGGCCGCGGTCGCCTCCTCCTCGCCGAGCCACGGCACCATGACCGGGATCCGCGCGGGCGCCCGCTCGGCGTCGGTGGCCGGCGCGTCCTTCTCCGCCCGCTCGGCGTCGGTGGCCGCCGCGTCCTTCTCCGCCCGCTCGGCGTCCGTGGCCGTCGCGCCCTTCTCCGCCCGCCACCAGTCGACCAGGTCCTTCAGACCGGTCCGCAGGTCGATCTCGGCCTTGAAGCCGAGCCGCTGCTCGGCGAGCGTGGTGTCGGCGAGCCGCCGGGTCACGCCGTTGACCGCGCGCGCCGGGCCGTGCACCGGTTCCAGGTCGGAGCCCATCACGTCGAGCAGCGCGTCGGCGAGCTCGCGCAGCGAGGTCTCGGTGGCGCTCGCCACGTTGAACACCTCGTCGGTGAGGTCCGCGCGGGTCGCCAGGATGTTGGCGCGGGCGATGTCGCGGACGTCGACGAAGTCCATCGTCTGGGTGCCGTCGCCGAGGATCAGCGGCGGCTCGCCCGCCTCGATCCGCTCCATCCAGCGGATCAGGACCTCCGTGTACAGGCCGTGGATGTCCATCCGCGGGCCGTAGACGTTGAAGTAGCGCAGGGCCACGTAGTCCAGGCCGTACATGGCGTGGAAGCTGCGCAGCATGCCCTCGTTGAAGGCCTTGGCGGCGCCGTAGAACGTGTCGTTGTTGTACGGGTGGTGGCGCTCGGTCGTCGGGAAGGACTCGGCCAGGCCGTAGACGGACGCCGAGGACGAGGCGATCACCTTGCCTACGCCGGCCGCCGCCGCGGCCTCCAGGACGTTGAACGTGCCGTCGACCATCACCTCGTTGGCGAGCCGCGGCTCCTCCGCGCACTGGGTGATGCGGATCGCCGCGAGATGGAAGACGAGGTCCGCGCCCGCCGTCACCCGGCGCACGGTCGCCGCGTCCCGGATGTCGCCCTCGACGAGCCTGACCAGCCCGCTCGCCGTCGCCCGGGCGAGGTTGGCCCGGCGGCCTCGCACGAAGTTGTCGAGCACGACCACCTCGCGCGCACCTCCCTCCACCAGGAGGTCCGTCACATGGGAGCCGATGGTGCCGGCGCCGCCGGTGACCAGGATCCGCTTGCCCCGAATGTCGCTCAACGCCGTTCTCCCAGTGCCTCGTTCGCGTGCTTCAGGGACCGGTCGGCGCCGGTCCGCAGGCCGACGACCGCGCCACGGAACTCCAGGCTCCGCGAGGCCGCCTCCAGAATGTCCAGGACCCTCAGGCCCGCCCGCCCGTCGGTCAGCGGCGCCCGCCCCTCCGTGATCGCCGCCGCGAACTCGTCGACCATGCTGCGCAGCGCCTCCTTCTCGCCGATCGCCGGCGCGACCATGTCGCCGCTGCGGTACGAGATGAGGGCCTCCCGGCGCTCGTCCGCGCCCAGCTCCTGCTTCGTCGCCAGGTCCACGCCCCGGTCGAAGACCGCGACCCGCTGCGCCGGGTTCAGGTCGTCCCAGACCAGGGTGCGCTTGGCGCCGCCGACCATGGTGGTGCGGACCTTCGTCGGCGACAGCCAGTTGACGTGCACGTGCGCGATGGCGCCCGTGTTCAGCTGGAGCGTGAGGTACGTGATGCAGTCCTGGCCCGCGCCGATCGGGTCCGCGCCGTGCGCGGCCACCGCCACCGGCTCCACGTGCTCGGGCAGGATGAAGTCCAGGATCGACAGGTCGTGGGGCGCCAGGTCCCACAGCACGTCGATGTCCTTCTGCACCAGACCGAGGTTGATCCGCACCGAGTCCACGTAGTGGATGTCGCCGAGCGCGCCCTCGTGCACCAGCTCGCGGATCTTCGCCACGGCCGGGGTGTAGCAGTAGGTGTGGTCGCACATCAGGGTCAGGCCGCGCTCCTCGGCCTCGGCGACCAGCCGCGCCCCGTCGGCGTAGGTGGTGGCCAGCGGCTTCTCGACCAGCACGTGCTTGCCGGCGCGCAGCGCGGCGAGCGCCACGTCCAGGTGGGTGCCGGCCGGTGTGGCGACGGCGACCGCCCGCACCTCGGGATCGGCGAGCACCGCCGCGTAGTCGGCGGTGGCCTGCACGGTGGAGTAGCCGCCGAGGACCCGCTGGGCGCGCGTGACGTCCAGGTCGCACAGCCAGCGCAGCCGGAACCGGTCGCTGGCCTGGAAGTTGCGCACGAGATTGGGGCCCCAGTAGCCGGCGCCTATGACGGCGACTCCCAGCCGCTCGTCGGGTCGGTCGGCGTCGTTCACGGTGTTCCCCTCCATGTCGGTCGGTGTCTCGGCGGGCATCTCAGTACGCCCCCGTTCCGCGCAGGACGGCCGGACCGGTGCGGAGCAGGATCACCGCGTCCAGGCCGAGCGACCAGTTGTCCACGTACGCCAGGTCGAGCCGCACGGCTTCCTCCCACGGCAGGTCGGAGCGGCCGCTGACCTGCCACAGGCCGGTGAGCCCGGGCTTGACGAGCAGCCGGCGGCGGACCTCGTTGCTGTAGCCGGCGACCTCCTCGGGCAGCGGCGGCCGCGGCCCGATCAGCGACATCCGGCCGCTCAGCACGTTGAAGAGCTGCGGGAGTTCGTCCAGCGACAGACGGCGCAGGGTGGCGCCGACCCGGGTGACCCGCGGGTCGTCGCGGACCTTGAACAGCAGCCCGTCGCTGTTGTGGTTGGCGTGCGCGAGCTCCGCCCGGCGGGCCTCGGCGTCCTGCAGCATCGTCCGGAACTTCAGCATCGTGAACTGCTTGCCGTGCAGTCCCACCCGGACCTGCCGGAAGAGCGCCGGGCCCCGGCTGCCGAGCCGTACCGTCAGCGCCACCGCGCACATCAGCGGGGACAGCAGCACCAGCAGCACCGCGGCGATCAGCCGCTCGGCCAGCTCCTTCGGGATTCGCGCGACCCGCGAGAGCCGGGGCGCCCGCACGTGGATCAGCGGGACGCCGCCGACCGGCCGGACCTCCAGGCGCTCCGGCGCCACGTCACCGAACGCCGGCGCGAGCAGGAAGTCCGCGCCGGCCGCGGCCGTGCTCCAGGAGAGCCGGCGCAGCAGCGGCGCGTCGATCTCCGGCGCGGGCAGCACCACCAGCGCCGACGAGCCGCCGAAACCGCGCAGCACGTCCGGCACCTCGTCGACGCCGCCGAGCACCGGCACGCCGAAGGCGTCCACGGCCTGCGCGTTCACAGGATCGGTCAGGCACACACCGGCGATGTCCATGCCCTGGAACACGGCCGCCGCCGGGGCACCGGGCCGCGCGTCCCGCAGCAGCACACCGAGCAGCTCGGCCACCGCCGCCGAGGGCCCCACCAGGACCGCGGTCGTCCGGCCGATGCCCAGCGCCCAGCGGCGGCGCAGCCGGCGCCGCAGGACGAACCGCGCGGTCAGGGACAGCGCGGCGGCCGGCGGCACGCCCAGGACCATGCCGTGGACCAGCTCGGTGTCCTCCGCGAGGCCCCAGCCGAGGACCGCGGCCAGGGCCGGCAGGACCAGCGCCGCGCGCAGCACCCGCCGGTAGACCTCCGTCCCGGAGCCGAGCGCGCCGCGCGCATGGGCGCGATGGGCGTACAGCACGGCCACCCAGGCCGGCGGCAGTCCGAGGACCACCGGCCAGTGACCGCCCGCCCGCTGCACGAGCAGCGCGGCGGCACCGGCCGCGGCGGCGTCCGCGGCCAGCAGGACGAGTTGATGTCTCCTTCGCCACCACGGGCGAGGCACGTCGACGTGTGTGGATTCGACACGGTGCCGCTCATGCGTGACCGGCAGGACGGTCATCCATTCCCCCCAAGGGCGCTTCGCGCGCACCCCGCACAACCCCCGCTGCCCGTCCCCCGGTTCGCCCATGAGCGCACGACTCACGGGCAGGGGAAGGGCGGCGACGGTCGACGAGGGTACGCGGCTCTTCCGCCTGACTGAACGCGCGGACCGAGGTCGCAAGTCTCCCCAGCCACGACCGGGTCCGCACAGGACGCAGAAACCGCCCGGGACACGAGGTGTTCGCGACCGAGCGGGTTCGGCGACGCTCAATCTAGACCAACTGGGGCAGGCCAGCCAGGAGTTGTGTGAAACTCCTACCGATAGTTGAAGGAACTGTAAGAGTCGGACGGGTTGGTCATACTGGCCGCATGCCCGACGGTCCCAGCATCGTGATTCCCGCGCACAACGAGGAACGCACCCTCGGCCGCCTCCTGGACGGTCTCCTGGAAGCCTCCCCGGACAGCGGCGCCGAGCGAGAGTTCGACATCCTCGTGGTGTGCAACGGCTGTACGGACGACACCGCCGCCGTCGCCGCCGCCCGCGGCCCGCGCGTGCGGGTCGTGGAGACACCCGTGCCCTCCAAGCACGAGGCCCTGCGCCTCGGCGACCGCCACACCGACGGCTTCCCGCGGATCTACGTGGACGCCGACGTCGAGCTCGGCGCCGCCGACGTCCGCGCCCTGACCGCGGCCCTGTCCGGACCCGGCGGCGTGCTCGCCGCCGCGCCCGAGCGCGAGCTGCCGATGACCGGCTGCTCCTGGCCGGTCCGCGCCTACTACCGGGTCTGGCAGCGGCTGCCCGCCGTACGCGAGGGCCTGTTCGGACGCGGTGTGATCGCCCTGTCCGGCGAGGGCCACGCCCGGATCGCCGCCCTGCCGCCGCTGATGGCCGACGACCTGGCCGCCTCGCTCGCCTTCGCCCCGGCCGAACGCGCCGTCGTCCCGGCCGCCCGCGTCGTCGTCCGCCCGCCCCGCACCTGGGCCGACCTGATCCGCCGGCGCGTCCGCGCGGCCACCTCGACGGCCCAACTCGAGGACCACCAGCGCGAGGCCGCCGCCGAGTCGCCGGCCGCGCCGCCCTCCGCCCGCACCGGCCTCGGCGACCTCCGCGCCCTGCTGCGCGCCGACCCGACCCTGCTGCCCGCCCTGCTCGTCTTCCTCACCGCCGCCCTCGCGGCCCGCCGCGGCGCCCGGAAGGCCGTCGCGGCGGGCGACTACGCCACCTGGCTCCGGGACGAGAGCAGCCGCCGGGACTGAGCGCGGGCCGCAGCCGCCGGGACCCGAGCGCGGGTCGACGGGAGATCTCCCGTTCCCGCCCGTCGGTGATCACCGCCGCCTACGCTGCACATGATCACGCCACGGGAGGGCCTCGCATGACGCACCGGACGACACAGCGGACGACACGCCGGACGGCACACCGGACACGGGGCCGACGCGCCGCCGCGCTCGCGACGGCGCTCGCCGTGTGCGCCGGCTGGCTCGCCGGCACGCCGGCGGCGGTGGCCGACGAGCCGGCCGCAGGTCCGGCAGGCCGCGTCCTCACGCCCGAGACCCGGTTCTACGTGGACCCGGCCGGCGGCGCGGCCCGCCAGGCGGTCGCCGACGCCGAGGCCGGCGACACCGAGAACGCCGCGTACATGCGGCGGCTCGCCGCGCTGCCGCAGGCCGCCTGGTTCACCGGCGGCACTCCCGAGCAGGTCCGGGCCGAGGCCGGAGGGCTCGTGGACCGGGCGGCCGCCGCCGGGCAGGTGCCCGTGCTCGTCGCGTACAACGTGCCCGGCCGGGACTGCGGGCTCTACTCCAGCGGCGGGGCCGCCTCCTCCGCCGCGTACCGGGCCTGGGTCTCCGCCCTCGCCGACGGCGTCGGCGACCGCCCGGCGGTCGTCCTCGTCGAGCCCGACGGACTCGCCCTGCTGCCCAAGGACTGCGCCGGCTCGGCCGACCCGACCGGCGAGCTGAGCACCGCCCGGCTCGCCGATCTCGACTTCGCCGTCACGACGCTCAAGCGGCGGCCCGGCACCGCGGTCTACCTCGACGCGGGCAACAGCCAGTGGCGGGCGGTCGGCGACATCGCGCAGCGCCTGATCGACGCCGGCGCCGCCCGCGCCGACGGCTTCGCCCTCAACGTCTCCAACTTCCAGCCCACCGACCAGCTCACCCGCTACGGCACCTGGGTGTCCAAGTGCGTCTGGTTCGCCACCGAGGGGCCCGACTGGGCACGCGGCCACACCGACTGGTGCGCCAACCAGTACTACTCCGCCGCCGCCCCGAACGACGGCCGGCCCGGCAACGCGGTCTCCGCCGGCGACCCGTCCACCTGGCACTGGACCGACGCCTGGTACGACCAGGCCGTCGGCAGCCCCGCCGCCACCGCACTGCACCACTTCGTGATCGACACCAGCCGCAACGGCCGCGGCCCCTGGCAGCCCGCGCCCGGCACCTACGGCGATCCCGAGACCTGGTGCAACCCGCCCGGCCGCGGCATGGGCCCGCGCCCGACCGCCGACACCGGCGACCCGCTCGTCGACGCCTATCTGTACGTGAAGACGATCGGCGAGTCCGACGGCAGCTGCACCCGCGGCACCGGCGGCCCCGTCGACCCGGAGTACGGCGTCGTCGACCCGCCCGCCGGCGGCTGGTGGCCGGCCCTGGCCCACACCCTCGCCCGGAACGCCGAACCGGCCCTGCTGCCCTGAGCCACCGGCCCCGCCCGGCCCGCTCGGCGGGCCCGGCCCGACCGGTCCGCTCGGACCGGTTCGCTCCCGGCTCTCGACGCGGGGCCCGGCGCTGCGCGATGATCACGCCCGCACCACGCCACCCCCCACCCCCTCGCATCCCTCACCGGGAGGACGTTGATGGCTCGCCGCACATCCCGCGGCCTGACAGCCGCGGCCACCGCCACCGCGGCGCTGATCGCCGCGGCCGGCGCGGCCTCGGCCTCCGGGCAGGCCCCCGTGGCCGCCGGACCGCAGGCCCGCATCTTCATGGTCAACCCCGTGCAGTCCTCGGGCGACCAGTCGCTCGTGGACGCCAAGGACGCCGCCGCCGCGGTGCCCGCCTCCGCCTACGCCACCGTCACGCTCCGCAACCTCGACGGCGCCGGCGGCCTGTCCGGCCGCTGGGCCTACGTCAGGTCCGACACCGGCGCCTCGGCGAAGACCGCCTCGGCCGGCGCCTACGACCGGCACGACGACCAGTTCGAGCAGGTCATGGCGTACTTCTGGGTGAACGAGGCCCAGGAGTACCTGCAGAGCCTCGGCTTCGGCAGCGAACTGCCCGGCGCCAACAACCGGCCGCAGCCCGTCCGGATCGACCAGTGGGGCGCGGACAACTCCTTCTTCACCGACAAGAAGGACGAGATCCGCTTCGGCAAGGGCGGCGTCGACGACGCCGAGGACGCCGAGGTGATCGTGCACGAGTACGGGCACGCCGTGCACGAGGCGCAGGTGCCCGGCTTCGGCACCTCGCCCGAGGCCGGCGCCATAGGCGAGGCCTTCGGCGACTACCTGGCCGTCGAGGTCGGCGGCAACGCCGCTCACCGCTACGGCTGGCCGGTCAGGACCGACGCCGCCTGCGTCGCCGACTGGGACTCCGTCCCGTACAGCGCCGCCCCGCACTGCCTGCGGCGGGTCGACGGCGACAAGGTCTACGCGGACCGGGTCGGCGAGGTCCACGCGGACGGCGAGATCTGGTCCCGCGCCCTGTGGGACATCCGCGGCGCCCTCGGCGCCCGGACCGCCGACCGGATCATCGTGAACGCCCAGTTCGGCTTCGCGCCCGGCACCTCCTTCTCGGACGCGGCGAAGACCACGATCGCGACCGCCCAGCGGATGTACGGCCAGGGCGCGGCGGACGCCGTCCGCGCCGCCTTCCAGGCCCGCCAGATCCCCGGGATCTGACGCCTCCGGCCGCCCCACGGCCCCACGCCCCGCGGCACGCCCGCGGGGCCGTGGCGCTCCGCGCGTCCTCACCGCCCTGCCCGGGGCATGAGCGAGGCGAGGGGCACGCGGCGGAAGGCGATCGTCTCGTACGGGCCGCGCGCACCCGTCTCGTACAGCACGCCGATCGTCTCCTCGTCCACCCGGACCAGGTCCGAATAGGCGGCGGGGCGGCCCGAGAGGGTGAGCGCGCGGGTCATCGTGCGGCCGCCGTCCGTGCTGGTCCACAGGGCGGGCGCGGTGCGGGCGGTGGGCACGGACGGCGCCGAGAACAGCAGCAGCCCGGGCCGCCCCGGCACGTACAGCGCGCTGCCCTGCACGATCGGCACCTCGGCCAGGGCCGGCTGCGGCGCGTAGGGACGGTCGAGGGTGGCGCCGCCGTCGTCGGAGCGGCTGTCGGCGCGGTGGCCCGGGCCGGTGCCGTGCTGGTCGCGGGTGCTGAACCAGATCCGGCCGTCGGGGAGTTCGGCCGCGGCGGTCTCGTTGGCGTTGACGACACCGTCGTACGCCTCGTCCGTGGAACCGATCCGCCAGCTTCGCCCGCCGTCGTCGCTGAGCAGCGCGTGCGCGCCGTAGTAGCGCGGCTCGCGGCCGGTGTCCAAGGAGCCGGGCGGGGGAGCGGCCGAGTGGTCGGCGGGGACGACCAGCCGGCCCGCGTACCGGCCGTGGGCGAGGGCGAGGGCATGCCCGGGCCCGGTCGCGTACCAGCGCCAGCCGTCCTTCGTCACCGAGGACGTGATGTCCCGGGGCGCGGAGAAGGACCGTCCGTCGTCCGTGCCGCGCTGGGCGAACACCCGCCGGCCGCGGGCGGCCGGGACCTCGCCCCGGAGTATCGCGCCCTCGGTCACGGCGCCGTCGTTGCCCGTGGTGAGCAGGACGACGTCACCGCTGCGCGGATCGACCACCGGCGCCGGATTGCCGCGGGTGTCCCCGTGTCCCGCCGCGACCACCAGCGGCGGGCCCCAGGTGCAGCCGCCGTCGGCGGAACGCCGCAGGACCACGTCCACCGCGCCGGAGTCGCCGGTGCCGTGCACCCGTCCCTCGGCGAAGGCGAGCAGCGTGCCGGCCGGGGTGCGGACGACGGCCGGGATGCGGTACGCGGCGTAGCCGCCGGTGCCCGAGGCGTACGGCACGGAGGACCGGCATCCGCCCTGCGCGAGGCCGGGCCGGTGCGGGCGCCCGGGGTCGCGTGGCGCGTCGCCCGCCACGGCGACGGCCATGCCCACCACCGCGCCCGCGACGGCCACCGCCGCCACCCGCGTCCCCCGCGTCCCCCGGCCGTGCCGTCCCTGTCGTCCCTGTCGCCCGCCGCCCATACGCCCACCGCACATCGGTGGAGCGGCGCCGCACCCAACACACCGTCAACGGGCGGGAGCCGGCGGGCGAAGAGACGGTGCGGCAGGGGTCACACGGCGCGTCCGCCGCGCAGCTCCAGGCGGGCGCCGCCGAAGGCCTCCTGGAAGCGGTGGTCGTGGGAGACGGCGACCACCGCGCCCGCGTAGACGGCGAGCGCCGCCTCCAGCTCCTCGACCAGCGACAGGGCCAGGTGGTTCGTCGGCTCGTCGAGGACGAGGAGGTCGACGGGCCGGGTGACCAGACGGGCCAGCTCCAGGCGCCGCCGCTGGCCCACGGACAGGGCCCGCACCGGGACCGTCAGGTCCTCCTCGCGGAACAGGCCGAGACCGAGCAGCTCCTCCGCGTGCTCCTCGGGCGGGCCGGGGCGGCCCTGGGCGTAGGCGGTGAGCAGCGGTTCCGGAGCGGCGACCGCCGGAAGCTCCTGACGGAGGTGGCCGATCCGGGCCGGAAGGTTCACGGTGCCCGCGTCCGGCACGAGTTCACCGGCCAGCACCCTGAGCAGCGTGGTCTTGCCGGCGCCGTTCGGGCCGCAGACCAGCAGCCGCCCGCCGGGCCCGACGCGCAGCCCGTCCACGGCCAGCCGGTCGCCGACGGCCACCGCGCTCAGCTCGGCGACGTCCGCGCCCGGCGCCGTCTCCCTTCCCGTTTCCCCGTGCTCGTCCGCTCCTGCGTCGGCGGCGAACCGGGCGTGGAAACGCAGCGGTTCCGGCGGCGGCGGTACGGGTCGGGCGCGGAGCTCGTCGAGCCGGACACGGGCCGCCCTGACCTGCCCGGACAGCTTGCTCTCGCTGGAGCGCCGGTGCTTGCCGAAGCCCTGGCCCGGATCGCGTCCGGTGGCGGCGAGCCGTTGCGCGGCACCGGTCACCAGCTCCTCGGTGCGGGCCAGTTCGTCCCGCCACTCCTGGTGTTCCTGCGCCTGCCGGCGGCGGGCGGCCGCCTTGGCCGTACGGTATCCGGACCAGCCGTCGCCGTAGCGGGCGACGGAGCGGGTGTCCCGGTCGACCTCCAGGATCGTGGTGGCCACCGCCTCCAGGAACGTCCGGTCGTGGGTGACCACGACGACGGTGCCGCGGTGGGCGCGCAGCCGCCCTTGGAGCCAGCGGACGGCGCCGCGGTCGAGGTGGTTGGTCGGCTCGTCGAGCAGCAGCAGCTCGGCCCCGGAGGCCAGGACGCAGGCCAGCGCGAGCCGCGACTGCTCACCGCCCGACAGCGTGCCGATCCGGCGGTCGTACGGGACGGAGGCCAGGCCGAGGCCGTGCAGCGCGGCGGCCATGTCGGCGTCGGCGCGGTAGCCGCCGCGTTCCTCGAAGCGGTCCAGCAACGCGCCGTACGCGGCGAGCTGTTCGGCGCCCGCGTCCGCGAGGCCCTCCTCGGCGGCGCGCAACTCCGCCGCCATGGAGCGCAGTTCGTGGAGCGCCGCGTCGATCACGTCCTGGACGGTGTCGTCGGGTCCGACGGGGTAGGTCTCGCCCAGCGTCTGGGCGAGCCGGGCGACGGAACCGGGGAAGCGGACGGTGACCTCGCCGGCGTCCGGGGCCTCGGCCCCGGCGATCAGGCGCAGCAGCGTCGACTTCCCGGAGCCGTTCTCGCCGACGACGGCGGCGCGCTCCGCGGGCCGGACGGTGAAGGAGACCTGGTCGAGGATCTGACGCTCGCCGTAGGACAGCGAGACATGGTGAAACGTGAGCTGGGCGCGTTCGCGCATGGTGAAGGTCCCTGAGGGTGGGTTCGGCTGATCAGGACGTGCCCGGACACCGCAGCCCGCCGCACGACGGCGCCGCGAAGGCGCGCCGGCGGTTCAGACCGTGTCCGTGGCCTGGATCAGCGGAAGAAGTAATACGTGTACGAACCCATGGGAGGGACGGTAACAGGGAGCCCGGAGACCCGCCCGTGATTTTTCGCGGGCCGTCCGGCACGGACCGGACCGCGGGCCGGTCCCGCGCCGGTTCCTGCTCCCCGCGGTCAGGCCGGCGGCGGGACCCGCTCCGACTCGGGCGGCGGCCCGGGCGGCGTGCCGTCGCCGAACGGACGCCCGCCGAGGGCCTCCCGCCCGTGCGGCGTGAGCCAGCCGCGGGTGTCCGGGCCCTTCGGGACGACGCCGGTCGGGTTGATGGTGTGGTGCACGACGTAGTAGTGCGCCTTGATCTGGTCGAAGTCGATGGTGTCGCCGAAGCCGGGCGTCTGGAACAGGTCCCGCGCGTAGGCCCAGAGCGCGGGCAGCTCGGTCAGCTTCTGCCGGTTGCACTTGAAGTGGCCGTGGTAGACCGCGTCGAAGCGGACCAGGGTGGTGAAGAGCCGGACGTCGGCCTCGGTGAGGGTGTCGCCGACCAGGTAACGGCGGTGCGTCAGCCGTTCCTCCAGCTGGTCGAGACGGTCCCACAGCCTCTCGTAGGCCGCGTCGTACGCCTTCTGCGTGGTGGCGAAGCCGCACTTGTAGACGCCGTTGTTGACGTCCCGGAAGACCTTCGCCGCCACGTCGTCGATCTCGTCGCGCAGCTTCTCGGGATAGAGGTCCGGTGCGCCGTCGCGCTGGTGGGCCGCCCACTCGTGGCCCAGGTCGATCGTCATCTGCGCGAAGTCGTTGGTGACCACCTCGCCGGTCGGGACGTCGACGATCGCGGGCACGGTGATGCCGCGATCGTAGTCGGGATCCCGTGCGAGGAACGCCTCCTGCAGCCGCTCGATGCCGAGGACCGGGTCCCTGCCGCCGGGATCCAGGTGGAAGGCCCAGCTGCGCTCGTCGTGCAGCGGTCCGGCGATGCCCATCGACAGCACGTCCTCCAGGCCCATCAGCCGCCGGACGATCACCGCCCGGTTCGCCCACGGGCAGGCGCGGGCGGCGATCAGCCGGTAGCGCCCGGGTTCGACGGGAAATCCGTCCCGTCCGTCGGCCGTGATCCGCGTCGTGATGTAGTTCTGGTCCCGCTCGAACTCGCCGTCCTCAGCCATGCCTCCGAGCGTAGGCGGTCTCTCGCCGATCCGGCCCGATCGGGAGGACCCGCCGGCCGGATCGGGAAGACCCGCCGGGCTCATCGGGAGGGCGCCACCGGCAGCAGGGCGGGCCGCTTGGCCGTACGGGCGTCCCCGGAGGAGCGGCCGCGCAGGCGGCGGCCCAGCCAGGGGCCGAGGAAGGCGGCCGCCCAGGCCAGCTCCACGCCCGCCGCGCGCAGCCCGGTCGCCGGGCGCGTACCGGGCGGCGGGAGCGGGCGGGTCCAGGAGTCGTCGCAGTCCGGCAGGCCGAGCGCGTGGGCGACGGCGGCGGCGATCCGGGCATGGCCGAGCGGAGCCGCGTGCAGGCGGTCGGGGCTCCACAGCCGCGGATCGTTCACGACCGGATGGTGGCCGGTCTCGACGACCAGCACGTCGTACGGGCGGGCCGCCTCCCGGACGCGCGCGTTGAGCGCGGCGATCCGGGGCGCGACCGGGCGGGCGACCGGGATCATCCTGGTCAGGTCGGGGAAGGTGAGGGTGACGACCCGGGCCCCGGCGGCGGTGAGCGCGGCGAACATCGCCGCGAGGTGCCCGGCGACCTCGTCCGCGTCGAAGCGGGGCCGCAGCAGGTCGTTCACGCCGGCGACGACCGTCGCGAGGTCCGGCTCCAGCGCGAGGGCCGGCGCGAGCTGCTCGGCCCGCACCTGGCCGGCGAGCCGTCCTCGTACGGCCAGGTTGGCGTAGCGCAGCTCAGGACTCGTACGGGCGGCCAGTTCGGCGAACCGGTCGGCCCAGCCGCGCAGTCCGCGGGTGTCGTCGCCGTCGCCGACGCCTTCGGTCTGGCTGTCGCCGAGGGCGACATACCGAAGATAGCCTCGTTCATTATTCACTTTGTTGACTATAGGGGAGTGGGTGCGCGGGCGTCAGCCGACGTGGACGCGCGGACGGCGCTCCCGGTCGGGCTCCGCCTCGCGGAGCACCTCGCGCGTCACCGGGGCGACCTCGCCCTGGCCGAAGAGGAAGAAGCGGACGAAGTTGGCGAAGGGATTGCCCTCGGTCCACTCGAAGTAGATGTGCGGACGGGTGCCGGTGAGGTCGCGGGCGTGCAGGAGCAGGGCCGCCAGCGCGTTGGAGACCGAGGAGCTCTCCAGCGTGAGGACGCGGTAGCGGTCGTGCAGCACCTCGCCGCGGACGGTCAGTCCGGCCTCGAACTCCGACGGGTCGGTGACCGTCACCTCGACGAAGACGAAGTCCTCGGTGGTCGGCAGGTCGTTGTCGGTGCGGATCTGCTCGATCTTGTCGCGGTACTCGGCGACGTCCCGCTGGTCCGGCTCGTTGGCGATGAAGCGCGGTGTGCGGCTCGCGATGTCGCGGACGAAGCGTTCGGCCGTCTCGTCCAGGTCGACATGGGTGACGCGCAGTTCGAAGGCGCGGCCGAGCCGGGAGAGGAGGGAGATGAGGATGATGCCGGCGATGAAGCAGGCACCGATCTTCACGCCGTCCGGGCGCTCGATGACGTTGACGACCGTGGTGTAGAGGAAGACGGCCGAGATGACGCCGAAGCCGATCGCCCAGCCGCGCTGCCCGGCCTTGCGGGCGGCGATGGTCACGGCGATGGCCGCGGAGCAGATCAGCACCAGCACACCGGTCGCGTACGCGCCGCCCTGCGCGTCGACGTCCGCGTCGAAGAGCCAGGTCACGAGGAAGGCGACCAGCGTGAAGACGATGACCATGGGGCGCACGGCGCGGGCCCAGTGCGGGGCCATGCCGTACTTGGGCAGATAGCGGGGCATCAGATTGAGCAGGCCGGCCATGGCGGAGGCGCCCGCGAACCACAGGATCGCGATCGTGGAGACGTCGTAGACGGTGCCGAAGGTGTTGCCGAGGTACTCGTGGGCGAGGTAGGCGAGCGCGCGGCCGTTGGCCTTGCCGCCGGACTCGAACTCCTCGTGCGGGATGAGCACGGTGGTGATGAAGCTGGTGCAGATGAGGAAGACGCTCATGACGAGCGCGGCGGTGGTCAGCAGCTTCTTCGTGCCGCGGATCCGGCCGGCGGGCCGGGCCTCGGTGTCGTCCTCGGCGCCCTTGACGTGCGGCATGACGGCGACGCCGGTCTCGAATCCGGACAGGCCGAGCGCCAGCTTCGGGAAGACGACGAGCGCGACGCCGATCATCGCGAAGGCGTTGCCGTGCTCGGTGGTCAGGGCGGCGGACCAGTCGGTGACGACATGGCCCTCGGTGACCACGTGCCACAGACCGGTGACGACGACGACGGCGTTCAGCGCCAGATAGGCGCCGACCAGCGCGACCGCGACGCCGATGGCCTCCAGGAAGCCCTTCAGGAAGACGGCGCCGAGCAGCGCGATCAGGATCAGCGTGATCAGCACCTGCTTGTCGTGAAGGGCGTTCTCGAGGTGCGGGTTCTCCACCAGGTGGGTGGAGGCGTCCGCCGCCGAGAGCGTGATCGTGATCAGGAAGTCCGTCGCGGCGAAGCCCAGCAGGGTCAGGACGAACAGCTTGCCCTGCCAGAAGGAGAGCAGCCGCGAGAGCATCGCGATCGAGCCCTCGCCGTGCGGGCTCTCCTCCGCCACCCGGCGGTAGACCGGCAGCGCGCCCCCCAGGGTGACGACGACGAGCACGACCGTCGCGACGGGAGAGAGCAGACCGGCCGCGAGGGCGGCGATGCCCGGCTGGTAGCCGAGGGTCGAGAAGTAGTCGACACCGGTGAGGCACATGACCCGCCACCAGGGCTGGCCCTTGTGCTCGGGCGCCGGCTCGGCGGCCTCGGGCGGGGCCGTGGCGGTGGACCGCGCCTTGCCCATGTCGGACAGCCCCTCCAGCATCCATGCGCGCAGGCGGCTGGTTCGGTCGGCGGGCGGGGTGGCCATGGAAAGACTCCTGCTGTCCGGTGGGCGACGTGGTAGTCGGATTTCGGCCATCGCACGGACGGCGGCCGAGTCAGCGTACGCACGGCACGCGTCCGCGACGGTCCGGAGCCCGTCAGGAAAGCGTCAAGATCGCCCCTGCGGGCGTTGCCCTCGTCACACCGGCCGCGACCGGTGCGCCGACCCGCGCCGTCCGGCCGAATCCGTTCGCCCGCCGAGTCGTTTGCCCGCCGAATCCGTTCGCCCGCCGCGGCCGGTCGCGCGACCGGTGCGCCGTCCCGTCCGGGGCGTCCCTCCGGGCGGCCCCGCCGACATGGCGGAAAAGAATCGGAGCTCCGCCCTCCGGACAGCTTGAAGATCATTTTGGTCGGATGCACCTTGTGACGCCCGCTCCGCCGCGCCTAGCGTGCCGATGCCGCACCGACCAGCACCACCTCAGGGGGAACCATGTCCGCACCACACGCCCAACCCGCCGCCCCGGCGCGCTCGGGCGCAGCCGTCGCCATCGGCTGGCTGCTCACCATCGGCCTGAACGTCGTGGCGCCCATCCTCACGTACGGGGCCCTCGAGGACCGCGGCTGGAGTGAGTTCTCCGCGCTCCTCGTCAGCGGCGCGTGGCCGGTTCTCGACACCGTGATCCATCTCGTCTGGCACCGGAAGATGGACGAGTTCGCGGTCGTCACGCTCTTCCTGCTCGCCCTCACGGCCGTCGTCTCGCTCGTCGGCGCCCACTCCACCCGGGCCCTGCTCGTCAAGGACTCGGCCGTGACCGGCCTCTTCGGCATCCTGTGTCTCGGCACCCTGCTGGCGCCCAAGCCGCTCATGTTCTACTTCGGCCGGCGCTTCTCCACCGACGGCACGCCCGAGAGCCACGCCTGGTGGAACGGCCTGTGGCACCTCGAGGGCTTCCGGGCCGTCATGCGCCTCATGACGATCGTCTGGGGCACCGCCTACCTCGTCGAGGCCGCCGTCCGCATCGTGCTCTCCTACGTGCTGTCCACCGACACGATGGTGGTCGTGAACCCGTTCCTCATCTACGGCACGCTCGGCCTGCTCGTCCTGTGGACCGTCCGCACCGCCAAGCGCTCCCGCGCGGAAGGCGAGGCCAGGGCCGCGGAGGCGGCCGCCACGGCCGCGGCGGCCGGCGCGAAGGCCTGACCCGCGCGGGCGAGGGGCCGGCTTTCCGGAAGCCCGGGCCGCCGGCCCCTTGCCGCGCCCGGCCCCTTGCCGCGCCCGGCCCCTTGCCGCGCCCGGCCCCTCGCCGCGCCCGGCCGCCCGCGCCGGCCCGGCCTCCGCGCCCGGCCCCACGCGGCCGCCCCACACGTCCCGTACGCCCTGCCCGCACGTCCGTACCGGCGCCGCCGGGCCCGTACGGGCGCCCTCGGGCCCGTATCGCCGCCCTCGGAAGTTCACGCCCGGCCGATCCGCGCAGCGCCCACCCCTGACGTCTCATATAGGGTGATTCGATAGGAATCGCGGGATTTCGCCCCACGGGGCCCGGCCGATGCGTAGGTCGATGCGTTGGACACTCACCAGTCGCCGAGCAGGGTTCCGCAGCCGCCCCGGGCGGCCGTCGGTTACGCGGGCGTGCTCAACGACCTGTTGCCGATCGCGCTGTGGCGCGAGGACGCGCACGGCCGCATCGTCGAGTGGTCGCTGGCCGCGCAGGACCTGCTCGGACACCGCGCCGAGGACGTCATCGGCCGGCTCGCCACCCCGCTCCTCGTGCCCGACGCCAACCGGGAGCTGGCCGAACGCCTGACCCGCCAGGTCCAGGCCGGCGAGACCGTCGTCGGCACCCTGCCCGTCCGGCACCGCGACGGCCACTCCATCGCCATGGAGATGTGGATCGTGCCCGCCGCCGATCCGGAGGGCCGGCCCGGCGCCATGCTGATCGCCTTCGAGACCTCGCAGGTCCTGAAGATGCGCGACTCGCTCGCCGCCCTCGAGTCCCTCTTCACCCAGTCGCCGATCGGCCTCGCCACCCTCGGCCCCGACCTGCGCTTCGTCCGCGTCAACGACGCCCTCGCCCGGATGAACGGCATGCCGCCCTCCGCCCACGTGGGCCGACGCCTCACCGAGGTCGTGCCCGGCGTCAACGCCGGCGCCCTCGAAGCCCTCATGCGGCGCGTCCTCGACACGGGCGTCGCCGTCGTCGACGCCCGCCGGGCCGGCCGTACGCCCGCCGACCCCGACCACGACCACATCTGGTCCAACTCCTACGCACCGCTCCTCGACCACGGCGGCCGCCCTCTCGGCATCATCGCCTCCCTCATCGACATCACCGAGAGCCAGCAGGCCCACATCGAGGTCGAACGCGCCCGGCACCGCTTCGCCCTCCTCGCCGAGGCCGGCGAACGCATCGGCACCACCCTCGACCTGCGGCAGACCGCGGAGGAGGTGGCGAGCTTCCTGGTGCCCCAGCTCGCCGACTCCGCCGACGTCCAGCTCCTCGAATCCGTCCTCGACCCCGACGAGTCCACCGCCGCCACCCGCGGCGTGCTGCGCCGCCTCGCCGTCCGCTTCCCCGACCCGACCGCGCCCACCGCCCTCCTCGCCGTCGGCCAGACCTTCCAGATCCCGCTGGACTCGGTGTACGAGGAGGTCATCACCGAGGCCCGCGCCATGGACCTGACCGTCGGCGACATCCCCGCCCTCATCCGCGACCCGCGGCTCGAGGCCCTGCGTCGCTATCTCGCCACCCGCATCGGCTCGGCCCGGCTGATCCCGCTGGTCGCCCGCGGCAAGGTGCTCGGTACGGTCTCGGTGACCCGGCTGCGCACCCGCGAACCCTTCGACGAGGAGGACCGGGTCCTGATCAACGACGTGGTGTCCCGCGCCGCGCTCAACATCGACAACGCGCGCCTCTACACCACCCAGCGGCAGGCCGCCCGCACCCTCCAGCGCAGCCTCACCAACAACGCCCTGCCCGATGTCACCGGCCTGGAGCTCACCGGCCGCTATCTGCCGGCCAGCGACCACGACGTCGGCGGCGACTGGTTCGACGTGGTCGCACTGCCGGGCGGCCGCACCGGCCTGGTCATCGGTGACGTCATGGGCCACGGCATCCACGCGGCGGCCGTCATGGGGCAGCTGCGCACCGCCGTCCGCACCCTGGCCCGACACGACATCGCACCCGAGCGCATGCTGAGCTCCCTGGACGCCGTCATCGCCGACCTGGGCGAGGACGAGATGGCCACCTGCGTGTACGCGGTGCACGACCCGGCCACGGAGGTGTGGACCATCGCCCGGGCGGGGCACCCGCCGCCCGCCGTCGTCACGCCCGACGGAGACATCAGCTTCCTCGACGGCCCGCCCGGCACGCCGCTGGGCACCGGAGCCCACGCGTTCGGCACCGAGGAGGTCGCGCTCCCGGCCGGTGGGCTGCTCGTCCTCTACACCGACGGCCTCATCGAGTCCCGGGACCGCGATCTCGACCAGGGCATGGCCCGGCTCGCCCGGGCACTGCGGAACATGGACCGGCCGCTGGACGAGCTGTGCGACGAGGTCCTGGCCGGGCTCCCCGAGGGCCCGGCGCAGGACGACGTGGCGATGCTGATCGCCCGTACGAAGAAGGACTGACGCCCCGAGGGAGGGAGCAGGGCAGGGACCGACGTCAGCCGGTGGCGCCGCGCTCGAGAATCTCCTTCAGGGTCTGCTCGTCGCGGGCCATCTCCTTGCGGATGCCCGGCTTGACGACCAGCGGGACGAGCACCTTCCCCATCCCATGGCCCTCGAAGTCGAGCGAGAACGTCACCCGCGAGCGCCGGCCGCCGTCGAGCGGCTCGACGGTGCCCTCGAGGTCGGGACGGACGGGCCCCTCGGTGCCGTGCACGTGCCAGCTGCGCGGCGGGTCCACCTTGGTGAGCTCCACGTCCGTGTCGAAATCACGCCGCCCCATGTGCCGGGTCACCCTGACCTTCTCCCCGGCCTGGCCCGGCGCCCCGCTGATCCGGCGGACCCTGACCGCACTCTTCTGCCACTCCGGCAGGTGCTCGGGGTTCGTCAGATAACGGAAGACCTCCTCCGGGCGACGGGAGATGTCGACGGAGGCGTTGATCCTGGACATGTCGCCTCCTTGCGTGCGCGAGGATGGACATGTCCCATTTTCCCACGCGGGACCGTCGCCCCGCAGCGTCAGCGGCCTTCGCCGCGCGCCCGGTACAGGTCCCTGAGCAGGGCGATCTCCGCGCCGTGGTGGAGCAGCTCCTGGTTCATCCACCAGACGATGTCGAGGAACGGGTTCTCGGCGTCGCTGCCGTACGGGTAGGTGCTCAGGCCCACCGTGTCCAGGTCGGCGTCGGTGACCGCGAGCAGCGTCTTGCGCCAGCCGTGCGTCGCCTCCTCGAGGTCGGCGACGGCCGAGGCGGCGTCACCACGACCCGGAACGTCGTCCCGGGTGAGCCGACGGTCGCCCGTCGTGTACTCGGTGCGCAGCGCGAACATCTCGACGAGGTGGTTCAGGCGCCAGGCGATCGTCGTGAACGGCGCCGGGTCCGGGTGCGGCGGAGGCGTCGTGTCCCGGCCCCAGTCGCCGGCTCCGACCAGGAGCGTGGCGCGCGGGCCCGGCCCGTCCTCGTGACGCCGTACCGACCAGCAGCCCGGCACCGGCTCCCACCGGTACTCCTCGTCGGTCATCGGTCCGACGGGGACGTCCGTGCCGTTTCCGCTGTTCACCACGGGTCCGGTGAGCCGGTTCACCAGTCGCTCGCGCGCGAAGTCGAACTGCTCGAGGAGAGGGACGAGGCGGGACGGAAGGGGCATGAGACGCTCCAGGCCAGAGGATCGGTGCGCCCCGCACCCTTGCACAGAACTCCCGCCCCGGCCACGGGATTTCGCCCGACCCGGCGGCAGCGGTCGCCCGTCCCGCGGCCCGCCGCCGGCCACGGAGTCCCGCCCGTCCAGGTCCCGCCTCAGCCCGCGCCGCGTCCCACCGCCTCGACCAGCGGCAGCAGCCGGTGCGGGACCCGCTCGCGGAGCGCGATCTCGGTCCGGGTGCGGACCACCCCGGGCAGCTGGATCAGGCGCTGGATCACGTCCTCCAGATGCCCCGCGTCCCGCGCTACCACTCGCGTCAGCAGGTCGCCGCCGCCGGTGATCGAGAACGCTTCCACGATCTCCGGGACGGTGGCGAGCGCGTCGCCGACCTCGTCCAGATGGCCCTGGGTCACCTCGATGTGCACGAACGCGAGCACCGGGTGCCCGAGGGCGGCGGGGGACAGGACGGGGCCGGTGGCCGTGATCACCCCGTCCCGTTCGAGCCGGTCGATCCGCGCCTGCACGGTGCCCCGGGCCACGCCCAGGATCCGCGCGTACTCGCGCACGCTGGTCCGCGGCTGCTCGATGAGGAGCCGGAGGATGCGGGTGTCGAGCTCGTCCACCGCCATGGTCCGTTGGCCTCCTTCTGGCTGGGCCTTCCTGTCATCCACTGTACCAATGGCCCAGCTCATCGGTCGTCGGTTGAGCCAGTGGGTGGAAGAGTGCTTTCCTCTTGAACAGAGTTGGACAGATGGCGCCGCGCACGCGCCGGACCGGCGAGGTGGCCGGGATCCGGACCCGCGGCGCCATCGCCATGTCCGGACGGCGTACGACGACGAAGAGGGTGTGTGTACGACAGCGGGGGCGGAGTGACCGTCGTGAAGAAGAGCCTTGCGGTGACGACCGGCATCCTGCGGCGCATGTGCGTCGCGCCCGACCCGGGCAAGGTGCGGCTGCGGATCGCGAGCCGCGCCGTCCTCGGCGTCGGCCTCTCCGTCGCCGTGGCCGAGCTGGCCGGGCTCTCGCTGACCGCCTCCATCACGGCCGGCCTCGCCGCGCTCCTCGCGCTCTTCACCGTCGGCGACCCCACCGTGCGCCGCCAGGCGGTCACCACCGCCCTGCTGCCGCTCGCCGGCTTCCCCGTCCTCGCGCTCGCGACCGCCCTGCACGGCGCGCCCGCGCTGCGCGACGCCGCCTGGCTGCTCGTCGTGTTCGCCGGCGTGTACGCGCGGCGCTGGGGACCGCGCGGCCACGCCCTCGGCATCTTCGCCTTCATGCAGTTCTTCGTCACCCAGTTCCTGCACGCGCTGCCGGCCCAGCTGCCCGAGCTGTACGCCGCCGTGCTGCTCGCCCTGGGCACGGTCGGCACGGTCCGCTTCGTCCTCTGGTGCGTCGAGCGGCGGGTGCCGCCGCCCGCCGCCCCCGAGCCGCTGCCCGGCACCGGCCTGCACCGGCCCACCACCCGGCAGGCCTTCCAGGCCACCGCCGCCTGTGCCATCGCGCTCGCCGCCGGCCAGATCGTGTCCCACGAGCGCTGGTACTGGGCCGTCGGCACCGCCTGGTGGATCTTCGTCAACACCGCCTCGCGCGGCGAGACGCTCGTCCGGGGCTTTCGCCGGGTGGTCGGCACCGTCACCGGCATCGCCGCCGGACTGTTCGTCGCCCTGCCGCTCGGCGGCGCCCCGGCCCCGACGGCCGCCCTCGTCGCCGTCTGCGTCTTCGGCATCTTCTACACCGCGCCGCTCTCGTACAGCTGGATGATGTTCTTCGTGACCGTCATGGCGGGACTGCTGTACGGGCTCATGGGCGTCCTGCACCCCGGCCTGCTGCTGCTCCGCTTCGAGGAGACCGCGGCCGGCGCCCTCGGCGCGGCCGTCGGCGTCGCCCTGCTGCCGATCACCACCCACGCGGCCACCAACGCCTGGATCCAGCGGGCCGTGACCTGCGTGCACGCCTGCACCACCGCGGCCGCCCGGCGCCTCGCCGGCGCCCCCGAGGCCGATCCGGCCCGGCACGCCGCCGACCTCGACCTGCTCCTGGCCCGCGCGCGCCTCACCCTGGCTCCGCTGGTCCACCCGCTCAGCCCGCTGCGCGCCCGCAAGGCCCGGGCCCGCCGGGTGCTCGCGCTGCTCGACGACTGCGCCCGCGAGATCCGCGGCCTGGCCGCCGTCGCCGCCGATCCCGACGCCTCGCACGACGCCCGCCTCGTGGCGGCCGCCTGGCGCGTCGAGGCCGCCGTGCACGCCCTGGTCCCGGCCGCCGTCCCGCCGCGCCGCCCGCAGCCGGCCGCGCCGGACCTCGGAGCCGTGGCGGACACCGCGGCCGTGCCGCAGCCCGCCGCCACGCCGGACCTGCCGCACGACCTTCCCTCCCACCACCCGGGCGCAGAGGCGGCCCTGACCCATCTGCACAGCCTGGAGCAGGCCCTCGTCGCCCTGGCGACGCCGCTGCGCACCTCTCCGCGCGCGCCGCTCGCGCCCGCCGCCTGACCTCTCCGGGTCTCCCCGCCTCTCCATGGAGCTCCCGGAGTCTCACCTGGTCTAGACCGCGCCTGCTAACGTCGGCCCGGAGAACGGCCGGTCCGCCGGGCCGGCCCGGTCACCGGACAGGGGAGGCGCTGTGAGCACTGTGGATGGCACACGGACGCGGGCGTTCGTCGGCTCGTTCACGTCGGCGGGCGGCCGAGGAGTGATGACCGCCGAGCTGGACCCGGCGAGCGGCGCGCTCACCGTCACCGGGTCGAGCGACGCGGTCGCCGATCCCTCCTTCCTCGCGCTCGGCGGTCACGGCGGCGGAGCCGTCCTCTACGCCGTCTCCGAGACCGAGCAGGGCGCCGTCGCCGCCTTCGACGTCACCGGCCCCGCGCCCCGCCCGCTCGGCCCGCCCGTGGCCCTCGACGCGGCCGGTCCCACCCACCTCGCCGTCGTCGCCGGGCACGTCCTCACCGCGAACTACACCTCCGGCAGCGTCACCGCCGTGTCCCTCACCGCCGACGGCGGGCCCGGCGCCGTCTCCGGCCGGGTGCGCCACGAGGGCTCCGGTCCCGTCGCCGACCGCCAGAGCGCCCCGCACGCCCACCAGGTCCTGCCCGACCCGAGCGGCCGCTGGGTCCTCGCCGTCGACCTCGGCACCGACTCCGTGACCGTCACCGCCCTCGATCCCGCCACGGGCGCCCTGAGCCCGCACGCGACGACCGCGCTGCGGCCCGGCACCGGACCGCGCCACCTCGCCTTCCACCCGGCCGGCACCCACGCCTACGTCCTCAACGAGCTGGAGCCCACGCTCACCGTGTGCCGCTGGGACGCCGCCGGCGGCGTCCTCACGCCGCTCGGCGAGACGCCCGTCGTGCCCGACGGCGCCACCGGCCCGCAGTACCCGTCCGAGATCGTCGCCGACCCCGGCGGGCGTTTCCTGTGGGCCGCCGTACGCGGCGGCGACACCCTCGCCGTCCTCGCCCTCGACGCGTCCGGCGCCACGGCCCGGCTGACCGCCTCGGTGCCCTGCGGCGGCCACTGGCCGCGCGACCTCGCCCTCGGCCCCACCGGGCGGCACCTCTACGCGGCGAACGAGCGCTCCGGCGACGTCACCTGGTTCTCGCTCGACCCGGCGACCGGCCTGCCCGAGCGCGTCGGCGCGATCCCGGCACCGGCCGCCTCCTGCGTCGTCTTCGGCTGACCGCGCGCCCGACGCACGAGGCGTGTGACGTGTACGGGACCGTGTACGGGAAGGGCCCGCACCGGATTCCTCCGGTGCGGGCCCTTCCCGTCACGGTCACGCGGTCGAGACGACCTCGGCGCACTCAGTGCACCGGCGAACCCTGCTGCGGGGCGATGCCGAGCGCCGCCATGTACTGCGAGAGCACCAGCCGGCCGATCGCCGGGTACGCGCCCAGCGCCTCGGCCGCCGCGCAGCCCGCCTCCTTCGCCGCCGCGTCCAGCAGCCCCTCGGCCAGCTCGGGACCGATCAGGTACGGGGCGAGCGCCAGCTGCTCCGAACCCGCGCCGCGCAGCTGCTCGGCGATCGCGGTGATCGAACCCTCCTGGTCCAGCGCCGCGGCCATCACCGGCACCGCGAGCCGGGCCGCCAGCAGCATGCCGGTGATCCCGGCGGCCTGCACCGCCTCCTCGCCGCCGACCGTGGCCAGGATGATGCCGTCGGCCGCCGTGGCGACCGTGAACAGCCGGGCGCGGTCGGCACGGGCCAGACCGGCCTCGGAGAGCCGCACGTGCAGCGCCTCGGCGAGCAGCGGGTGCGGGCCGAGCACGTCGGTCAGCTCGGCGTTGTTGCCGGCGTCCATGACGGCCTGGCGGATCTGCCGGGTCAGCGCGCTGTCGGGACCCGCGAGCAGCGGGACCACGACTGCCGCCGGACCCTCCGGGGCGGCGACCTCGCGGCCCGCGGCCACGGCGATCTCGTACCGCTCGGTGCGCAGGGCCGAGGCCCGCGTCAGCACCGACGTGAGGGTCGGGTACTCGGCGTCGTCGCCGTCCAGCCAGCCGATCACGGCCTCCAGGCCGGGCAGCTCGGAGCGGGCGATGCTCACGACCTCTTCGGCCAGCGAGCGTATGGCGGCCGACGGCACGCCGGGGACGGCGAGAACCAGTGCCGCCGCGCCCTCGGGCGCCACCACGGGTTCAGGGCGACGGTGCCGTCCGGACTGTCGGGGTCGCGGCATTCGTACGGGCAGGCCGGGAGTGGGCCCAGTGGGGGAGCTCATGGCGCCGCATGCTACTGGTTTCGCCCGCCGTCCCGTGCGCTGAGGTGCGGTCGAGCGACGTCTGCCCCGCTATGTCCGAACTGGCCGGGAACCGCCGTTTACCTGGTGACTTGGAGCAGGCGGGGATCCTCCGGCAGACGGAGCCCTTCCTGCGCGAGCGCGACCGCGATCGCCACCGCCCCGGCCGTCGGATCTCCCGCCGCCGGCACCTCCCGTGCGTCCGGCAGCAGCAGGGCGAGTTCCTCGCGCAGCGGCCCGAGCAGCGGCTCGCCCATCGCGAACAGGCCGCCGGTCAGCGCCACTTCGGCCGGGGCGCCGGTGGGACAGGCGGCCGCGGCGGCCTCCGCGACATGGCGGGCCGCCCGCCGCAGGATGTCCGCCGCCACCGGGTCGCCGGCGACGGCACGGCCGGCCACCTCCGGCGCGAACGAGGCGAGGACCGCCGGCCGGTCGGTGCGCGGGTAGAGCGCCGCCGGCAACCCGGCCGCGGGGCCGAAGAGTTCCTCGGCGCGCGCGAGCAAGGGCGCCGAGCCGCCGCGCCGCCCGTCGTACGCCCGCATCGCGGCCTCCAGGCCCGCCCGGCCGATCCAGGCGCCGCTGCCGCAGTCGCCGAGCAGATGGCCCCAGCCGTCCGCCCGGCGCCAGCCGGACAGGTCGGTGCCGAGCGCGATCAGACCGGTGCCGCCCGCGACGACCACGCCCGGCCGCTGACCGAGCGCTCCGGCGTACGCGGTGACGGCGTCGGCCGCCAGCGCGAGCCGCCGTACGCCCCAGGCCCGTTCGAGCCCGCCGGGCAGCTCGGCCCGCAACCGGTCGCCGAGCGTCGCCATCCCGGCCGCGCCCACGGCGACCGCGACGATCCGCTCGCCGCCCCGGTCCCGGCCGTCGTGCGCCATCGCGTCGACCGCGGGCAGCAGCCGCTCCAGCAGGTGCCCGGCGTCGATCCCGCCGGCGCCGGTCGGCACCGGCTCGCGCGAGGTGACCGTCTCCAGGACCCGGCCGTCCTCGGCCCGCGCGAGCGCGATCCGCAGGCCCGAGCCGCCGGAGTCGACACCGACGACGAGGTCCCGTCCGGGCGCGGCCGTCACGGCAGCTGCCAGTCCACGGGCTGGGCGCCCTGGCGCAGCAGCAGTTCGTTGGTGCGGCTGAACGGCCGGGAGCCGAAGAAGCCGCGGTCGGCGGACATGGGCGAGGGATGCGAGGACTCGATGGCCGGCAGATTGCCGAGCAGCGGCCGCAGATTGCGGGCGTCCCGGCCCCACAGCACGGACACCAGCGGCTTGCCGCGCGCGGCGAGCGCCCGGATCGCCTGCTCCGTGACGGCCTCCCAGCCCTTGTCCCGGTGCGCGCCCGGCCGGCGCGGCGCCGTGGTGAGCGCCCTGTTGAGCAGCAGGACGCCCTGCCGGGTCCACGGCGTCAGATCGCCGTTCGAGGGCCGCGGGAGGCCCAGGTCGGTGTTCATCTCCCGGAAGATGTTCTCCAGGCTCGGCGGCAGCGGACGCACGTCCGGCGCCACGGAGAAGCTCAGGCCCACGGCGTGGCCGGGCGTCGGATAGGGGTCCTGGCCGACGATGAGGACCCGCACCTCGTCGAAGGGCTGCTGGAACGCCCGCAGGACGTTCGCTCCCGCCGGCAGGTAGGTCCGCCCGGCGGCGATCTCCTGCCGGAGGAAGTCGCCCATCGCGGCGATGCGTTCGGCCACCGGCGCGAGCGCGTGCGCCCACCCGGCCTCGACGATTTCGTTCAACGGTCGTGCTGCCACGCCGTCACTCTACTGGCGCACCGCGGCACTCCCGTCCGGCCGCGGGCCCGCCCGGCTTCAGCCGATCACCGCCGCTCTGACGCACAGCACGTCCGGCAGGTGCTCGGCGAGCAGCTGCCAGCTGTCCCCGTCGTCCGCGCTCGCGTACACCTCGCCGTTGCGGTTGCCGAAGTAGACGCCGGCCGGGTCGCCGTCGTCCGTGCACAGCGCGTCCCGCAGCACCGTGCCGTAATGGTCGCCCTCGGGAAGCCCCTTGGAGAGCGGCTCCCAGCTGGCGCCCGCGTCGGTGGTCCGGTAGACGCGGCAGCGCCGGCCGGCGGGCACACGGTCGGAGTCGGCGTTGAGCGGGAAGAGGTAGGCGGTGTCCGGCCGGTGCGGGTGGGCGGCGACGGCGAAGCCGAAGTCGGAGGGCAGCCCGTCACCGATGTCGGTCCACCGGCCGCCTCCGTCGTCGCTGCGGAAGACGCCCCAGTGGTTCTGCAGATAGAGCCGGTCGAGGTCGCCGGCGTCCTGGGCGACCTTGTGCACGCACTGCCCGAACTCCGGGTTCGGGTCGGGCAGGAAGACCGCCGACACGCCCTGATTGGCGGGCGCCCAGCTCGCGCCGCCGTCGCGCGAGCGGAAGACGCCCGCGGTCGACACGGCGACCGCCACCGTGTCCGGGTCGCGGGCGTCGGTGACGACGGTGTGCACCGCCTCGCCACCACCGCCGGGCACCCACCGGTCGCGCGTCGGGTGCTCCCACAGCGGGCGCACCAGCTCGAAGGACTCGCCGCCGTCGGTGGACCGGAAGAGCGCGGCCGGCTCCGTCCCCGCGTACACGACGTCGGGGGAGTGCGCGGGCGCCGGGTGCAGCTGCCAGACCCGCTCCAGGGAGGCGCCGGTGTCCTGCGGGAACCGGACCGCCGGTCTGCTCGGCTCCGTCCAGGTCCGGCCCAGGTCGTCGGAGTGGAAGACCGAGGGCCCCCAGTGCGAACTGTCCCCGCCGACGAGGATCCTGGGCGTGGTCCGACGCCGGTCGATCGCGACCGAATAGATCGCCTGCGCGTTGAAGTACGGCTCGTCGTCGAACTCCCACCGGCCGTCTCGCCCGCGGCCGACGAACAGACCCTTGCGGGTGCCCACGGTCAGTAGCACGTCGGTCATGCCGACACCTCCAGGACGCCGTTGTCTCAGATACGGGCCAGTCTGCACCCGACCACTGACAACGGCCCCCGGAGGCGGCTGCGCCGCAGGTGGGAGGCGTGTTGCGGGCTCAGTGGGCGCGCGCGTACTGGGGCGGGACGGCGACCTCGGCGCCCAGTTCGCGGGCCGCGCGGCGCGGCCAGGACGGGTCGCGCAGCAGCTCGCGGCCGAGCAGGACGGCGTCCGCCTCGCCGTTCGCGACGATCTTCTCGGCCTGCTCGCTCTCGGTGATCAGACCCACGGCCGCCACGGGCAGCCCGGTCTCCTCGCGCACGCGGGCGGCGAAGGGCACCTGATAGCCCGGGCCCACCGGGATGCGGGCGGGGCCGCCGTTGCCGCCGGTGGACACGTCGAGCAGGTCGACGCCGTGCGCGCGCAGCAGGGCGGCCAGGCGCACGGTCTCGTCCGCCGTCCAGCCCTGCTCCTCGAGCCAGTCGGTGGCCGAGACGCGGAAGAAGAGGGGCAGTTCCTCGGGCCACACGGCGCGCACGGCGTCGACGACCTCCAGGGCCAGGCGCGTACGGTTCTCGAACGAGCCGCCGTACGCGTCGGTGCGCCGGTTGCTGTACGGGGAGAGGAACTGGCCGAGCAGGTAGCCGTGGGCGCCGTGCACCTCCAGGACCCGGAAGCCGGCCGCGAGGGCCCGCCGCGCCGCGTCCACGAACTGCCCCGTGATCTCACGGATCTGCTCGACCGTCAGCTCGGCCGGCTCGACGTGCCGCTCGTCGTAGGCGACCGGGCTGGGACCGACCGGCTGCCAGGACAGCCCGGAGTCGGGGTCGACGGGCCCGCTGCCCTCCCAGGGGCGCCGGGTGGCGGCCTTGCGGCCGGCATGGCCGATCTGGATGCCCGGCACGGTGCCGTGCGCGGTCAGGAAGCCGGTGATCCGGCGCAGCCCCTCGATGTGCGCGTCGTCCCAGATGCCGAGGTCGTACGGGCTGATCCGGCCCTCGGGCGCGACGGCGGTCGCCTCCAGGAGGATCAGTCCGGCCCCACCGGTCGCGCGGGCCGCGTAGTGCGCGAAGTGCCAGTCGCGCGCCGCGCCCGCGCCCGGTCCCGTCGGCTCCGCCGAGTACTGGCACATCGGTGCCATCCAGACGCGGTGGGGGAAGGTGACGGACCGGAGGGTGAGGGGCTCGAACAGGGCGGCGCTCATGGCGGACTCCGTTTTTCGGCGTGACAGGTGCTGCCGGGGGCTGGCTGCCGGGGCACTCGTACGATACCCATCGTAGTACGGCGACTGTCAAACTACGAGGCTTCTCGTACAATGGTGCGCATCATCCCCGAGAGCCGTGGAGCCGCCGCCGTGACGACCGCGACCAACGCCCGGGTCCTGGACCACCCCGCGCGCGAGGAGATCCGCCTCGAAGCCGTGCTGCACGCGCTCTCGGACCCGGTACGGCTGCGCATCGTGCGCGCCATGGCCCGCGGCGGCGCGGACGCCTTCAGCTGCTCGTACTTCGACCTGCCGGTGACCAAGTCGACCAGTACGCACCACTTCCGCGTACTGCGCGAGAGCGGCGTCGTGCGGCAGCTCTACCGGGGCACCGCCAAGCTGAACATGCTCCGCCGCGACGACCTCGACGCGCTCTTCCCCGGTCTCCTCGACGGCGTCCTCGCCGCGGCCGAGGCCCAGGCCGACCGCCTCGGCGCGCCCTAGGTGTATTGATCACGAGCGTTGTTGACAGTCGCGGGTCTTGATCATGGCGAAGACCTCCGGTGTGGTGGAGGTGTCTAGGCTTCACCGCACAC
>NZ_JBITXS010000010.1:0-340672 GCF_044544825.1 Streptomyces sp. NPDC053493 | reverse complement strand
CGACGGCTCGCCGTACGCCTCGTATTTCCACGAGGTGGCGGAGCTGGAGTCGGTGGCGACGAAGCTGTGCGAGTTCGCGCCAATGGTGGTGCCGGGGCTGCTTCAGACTCCGGAGTACGCGCGTGCGGTGACGCTGGCTGTGCATCCGTTCGCCGCGGAGGACTACATCGAGGAGAAGGTCACCTCACGGATCAAGAGGCAGACGATCCTCAAGGGCGCTACAAGGCCTGAGTATTGGGTCATTCTGCATGAGAACGCCCTGCTCACTCCCGTGGGCGGGACGGCGGTCATGGCGGCTCAGCTGGAGCACATCGCGGCGCTGGCGCGGCAGCGTTGGGTGCTGGTGACCGTGCTGCCCCGCAAGGTCGGCGCACACGCGCACATGACCGGAACCCTCAAACTCATGGAGTTCGCGGACCAGCCGCCAACGGCCTATACAGAAACGGAGTTTTCGGGGACTCTCCTCGATGATCCGGCAGTGGTGAAGCAGGCGCAGCGGACCTACGATCTGCTCAGGGTCGCCACGCTGTCGCCGGAGGCGTCCCTCGCACTGATCGAGTCGGCGGCGGAGGACTTCAGACGATGCGCGCGTACGACCTGAACAACGCCCACTGGTTCAAGAGCTCCCACAGCAACGGCGAGGGCGGATCCTGCGTGGAGGTCTCCTACGACTTCGCCGGCGCCGCCTGGCGCAAGAGCTCGTACAGCAACGGGTCGGGCGGCGACTGCCTCGAAGTCCTCGACGGTGTCCCCGGCGTCGTCCCCGTCCGCGACAGCAAGGTCCCGGACGGCCCGGCGCTCGTCGTTCCCGCCGCCGCGTGGGCCGCGTTCGTGGCCGGCGTGAAGGCGTGACGACGCTGCTGAGTGTCTGACGGCCACCGCGTCGGCCGTCACGGCGTCGCGGCAGCCAGGACGTCGTCGATGAGCCCGTAGTCCTTCGCCTCCGCCGGAGTGAGCCAGCGGTCGTCGGCGAAGTCGGCGGCGACCTGGGCCGGTTCGCGGTGGGTGTGGCGGGCGATGAGATCGGTGATCCGGGCCCTGGTGTGGTGCAGTTCGCCGACCGGCGTGCCCTCGCTGTCCGCGGCGCCCGCGTCGGCGAAGGACGGCAGATGCAGCATCATGCGGGTGTTGGGCAGCGCGTAGCGCTTGCCCGGGGTGCCGGCGGAGACGAGGAACTGGGCCATCGAGGCGCAGTAGCCGAGGCCGATGGTGACCACGTCGTTCCGGATGTACTGCATGGTGTCGTAGATCGCCATGCCGGCGGGCACCGAGCCGCCCGACGAGTTGATGTAGAGGGTGACGGGCAGGTCGCTCTCGGCGGCCAGCAGCAGCAGTTCGGCGGTGACGCGGTCGGCGGTCGCGCCGGAGATCGGCTCGGCGACGTGGATGATGCGGTGCCGCAGCAGCCGCTCGACGACGGCGTCGTCCTCGGAGGAGCCGGAGGAGGCAGAAG
Source organism: Streptomyces sp. NPDC053493 (assembly GCF_044544825.1). NCBI lineage: Bacteria > Bacillati > Actinomycetota > Actinomycetes > Kitasatosporales > Streptomycetaceae > Streptomyces > Streptomyces sp. NPDC053493. Next base: position 339,219 of record NZ_JBITXS010000010.1, on the reverse strand, counting down.
GCATACCGGCCTCCAGACAGAGGGAAGGTCCGTTCGGGCTGGGTCGGGCTGGGTCGGGCTGTGCAGGCATGCCTTCCACCGGCCGTCCCGGTCCTCACAGGCGGTACCCCCGATGGGGGACACGAGCCGGCCTCAGAGGACGGCGAACAGGTCCTCCAGCGGTGCCGGTACGCGGTCGGCGTCGAGGGCGTCCACGAGCACGCGGCCGTAGTGGATCTTGCGGCCCTTCTTCGTGCCGAAGAAGCGGCGCAGCCGCTGCTGCTCGGGCCTGCCCTGTTGTGCGGGCTGGCGCAGGAAGGTCCGCAGGGCCCGTTCGTCGCCCTCCGCCCGTACGAGCTCCGCGACGCGCTCCACGCCGAGCGCGCGGATCAGCTCGTCCTCCAGGTCCGCCGCGCAGACGAAGAAGCGCTGCCGTTCCAGGCCTCGGGCGTAGTAGGGACTCTCGCGTTCGTCGCACAGGCCGGTGAGGCGCAGGCCCAGGCCGGACGGTCCGAGCAGGCGGGCGAAGCGCCCGACGGCCATCGCGCCGCCGATCGGCAGGACGCAGACGCCCTCCGCCGCCAGGTCGCGGCCGCGGCGCACTGCCAGCGCGTCCACGGCCGCGACGTCACTCGGTCCTTCGAGCAGGACCACGGCCTGGACGGACAGCCGCCCGGCCAGCTCGCGCGCGGCCTCCCGCGGCCTCTCGGCGTCGTCGGGGCCGGCCGCCGCCCACCCGATGACCGCTTCCCGGAAGGACCTCATGTCAGCCATGGGGCGAGTCTCGGCCTCTTTCGGGCCCCGTGCCAGGCATTTACCGTCGGCCGTCCTACTTGATGAGCGCGTTGGCCACCGCGATCGCCAGGCCGATCGTCGCGTCGGCCAGGCCCACCAGGACCGCCGAGCCGCGGCGGTAGCCGGACTTCAGGGCGGCGAAGGTGCCCCAGGCGCCCAGGAGCAGGGTGTTGAGGGTGAGGCCGGCCGTCGTGACCGGGGGCTCGGGCCAGTCGGCCGCGCCCGCGAGCAGGAGCAGCACGACGGTCGGCAGGACGGCGGCCACCAGCGGCCATTCGTCGCCCAGGGCGGTGAGCAGGCGTCGCCAGCGGACCGAGGCGCTGCCGGTGTGATGGGTGGCCATGTGGTGCGCGTAGCCGTGGACGAGGCCCGAGGCCACCGCCGTGACCAGGATCCACAGCGCGTCGTACACGGGCGTGAAGCTCTCGCCCTCGCTCTGGAGGGCGGCCAGCAGCGCACTCGCCAGCACCGTGCCGTAAATGCCGCCGAACATCCAATTCCGCATGAAAACCCACCCTAAGGGACACCCCAGGAACACCTGCGGGGCACCTCGCGGCCCCGGCCGGGCCGGTGGCGGAGTCCAGGGTTCCCTTTGTGATCCCATAAGCGCGGCTTATGAGGTCATAGGCCGGGGCCGGGTACCGGATCATTTGGAGCGTTATTTAGGGTGACCTAAGTGGCGGCGGCCTCTCGCCGCCACGTCGCTTGCGAAGGGAAACCCGTCATGCCCCGCCCCCTCCGGGTCGCGATCGTCGGCGCCGGCCCCGCCGGGATCTACGCCGCTGATGCGCTGCTGAAGTCCGAGGCCGCCGCCGAACCGGGCGTGTCCATCGACCTCTTCGAGCGGATGCCGGCGCCGTTCGGCCTCATCCGCTACGGCGTGGCGCCCGACCACCCGCGCATCAAGGGCATCATCACCGCCCTCCACCAGGTCCTCGACAAGCCGCAGGTCCGGCTCTTCGGCAACGTCGACTACGGCACCGACATCCACCTCGACGACCTCCGCGCCTTCTACGACGCCGTCGTCTTCTCCACCGGCGCCATGGCCGACCGCGAGCTCCGCATCCCGGGCGTCGAGCTCGACGGCTCCTTCGGCGCCGCCGACTTCGCCTCCTGGTACGACGGCCACCCGGACGTCCCGCGCACCTGGGAGCTGGAGGCCGAGAAGGTCGCCGTCCTCGGCGTCGGCAACGTCGCCCTCGACATCGCCCGCATCCTCGCCAAGACCGCCGACGAGCTGCTGCCGACCGAGATCCCGCCGAACGTCTACGACGGTCTCAAGGCCAACAGGGCCAAGGAGATCCACGTCTTCGGCCGCCGCGGCCCGGCCCAGGCCAAGTTCAGCCCGATGGAGCTGCGCGAGCTGGACCACTCCCCCACCATCGAGGTCGTCGTCAACCCCGAGGACATCGACTACGACGAGGGCTCGATCGCCGAGCGCCGCAAGAACAAGCAGACCGACATGGTCGCCAAGACCCTGGAGAACTGGGCGATCCGCGACGTCGGCGACCGCCCGCACAAGCTCTTCCTGCACTTCTTCGAGTCGCCCGTCGAGATCCTCGGCGAGGACGGCAAGGTCGTCGGCCTGCGCACCGAGCGCACCGAGCTCGACGGCACCGGCAACGTCACCGGCACCGGCCGGACCACCGACTGGGACGTCCAGGCCGTCTACCGCGCCGTCGGCTACCTCTCCGACGAGCTGCCCAAGCTGCCCTGGGACACCGTCAGCGGCACCGTGCCCGACGAGGGCGGCCGGGTGCTGGAGGAGAACGGCGAGCACATGGCCTCCACCTACGTCACCGGCTGGATCCGGCGCGGCCCCGTCGGCCTCATCGGCCACACCAAGGGCGACGCCAACGAGACCGTGGCCAACCTGCTCGACGACCACGCGAACGGCCGGCTGCTCACGCCCGACCACCCGGAGGAGGACGCGGTCGTGTCCTTCCTGGAGGAGAAGGGCCTCACGTACACCACGTGGGAGGGCTGGTACCGGCTGGACGCCGCCGAGAAGGCGCTCGGCGAGCCGCAGGGCCGCGAGCGCGTGAAGATCGTGGAGCGCGAGGACATGCTGCGCGCGAGCGGCGTCGAACTCGCCTGAGCCCGCGTGAAGGAACGGGCCCGGTTCGGTCTCCCCTGAGGTCCGGACCGGGCCCGTCGCGCTTCCCGGTCCTACCCTGAGAGGGTCGGGAAGGAGCCGCCATGGCCGTCATGGAACGGGCCAGGAACGCGGCGGCCCGCGAGGACTGGGCCGGTGCGTACGCCCTCCTGCACGAGGCCGACCGGCATCCCACCGGGCCGCTCGGGCCCGGCGACCTGGACGTCCTCGCCGACTCCGCCTGGTGGTCCGGCCACGTCGACGAGTCCGTCGCGGCCCGGCTGCGGGCCCACGCCGCCTACGTGGCGGCGGGCGACGTGCGCGGTGCCGGGCTCACGGCGTGGTGGCTGTCCTTCGAGTACCGCCACCTGGGCCGGCCGGCGGCCGCCGCGGGCTGGCTGCGCCGGGCCCGGCACCACCTGGAGGGCCGGCCCGACGGCCCCGAGCAGTGCTACCTCGCCTGGGCGGATGCCGAGGAGGCCGAGGAGCACCACGACCCGGCCGCGGCCCTCGCCGCCGCCCGGCGCATGACGCGGCTCGCGGTCCGGGCAGGCAGCGCCGACCTCCTCGCCCTGAGCCGCCAGGCCGAGGCCTCCGTCCTCCTCGCCCAGGGCCGGCGGACGGAAGCCCTCGCGCTCCTCGACGTGGCGATGCGCCCGGTCACGGCGGGCGAGCTGAGCGGCGTCGTCACGGGCCGGCTGTACTGCCTGGCCCTCGCCCGCTGCATGGGCGCCGCGGACCTCGACCGCGTGGTCCGGTGGACGGACGCGGCGACGGCATGGTGCGCGCTCCCGGCCGGCCGTCCCTTCCGCGGGCCCTGCCGTGTCCACCACGCCGAGGTGCTCGACCTGCGCGGCGACTGGGCGCGGGCGGAGGACGAGGCGCGGCTCGTGGGCCGGGAGGTGCTGCCCGACAGCCTCGGGGCGGCGGCCGCCGCGGCGTACGCGCTCGGTGAGATCCAGCGGCGGCAGGGACGCCTGGAGGAGGCGGCCCGCTCGTACGCGCACGCCCATGAGCTCGGCCGGGTGCCGCAGCCGGGGCTCGCGCTGCTGCGGCTCGCCCAGGGCCGGCCCGACGCGGCGCTCGCCGGTGTGCGGCTGGCCCTGGCCTGCCAGTCCGACCCGGCGCACGACCTCCTCGGCCGGGCCCGGCTGCTCGCCGCGCTCACCGAGGTGAGCCTCGCCCTCGGCGAGCGGTCCGCCGCCGCGGACGCGGCCGAGGAGCTGGAACGGCTCGCGGGCGCCGACGCGCCGCTGCTCGCCGCCATGGCCGCCACCGCGCGCGGTGCGGTGGACCTGGCGCGCGGGCCGCTGCGGCGGGCGCTCGCACTCTGGCTGGAGCTGCGGGTGCCGTACGAGGCGGCGCGGGTACGGACGCTGCTCGCGGCGGCCGACCGGGCGGCGGGCGACGAGGAGGCGGCCCGCCGCGGCCTGACCGCCGCCCGCACCACCTTCGAACACCTCGGCGCCACCCCGGCCGCCCGCAAGGCGACCACCCTCCTGACCGGCGCCGACGACCCCGGCCCGACCTGACGGCCGGCTCCCCACTGGGCCGCCCGGCCGCGACCGGCCGCGGCCGAAGCCGGAGGCCCGGCCTCAGGCCACCTTGCGCGCCGACGCCAGGAGCCGGGCCGTGTCGTCGGCGCACAGGGCCAGCGCGTTGCCGACGGTGCCGAGGGCCTCGCGCTCGGCCGGGGTGTACGGGCCGTCCGCGAGGGCGATGCGGGCGCCCTGCAGCAGGATCGACTCGCGGCCGGAGACCGCGAGGTGCGGGGAGAGCGGTTCGAGCGCCTCGTGGAGCTCGATGGCGAGGGCCGCTCCGCCGCTGCTCGCGTCGGGCAGGAAGCGGCCGGTGTCGGCCGCGAGCGCCTCGACCAGCTCGACGAGCTGGAGGCCGGTACAGTCCGCGAACCCGGCCGCCCGCACGCCGGCGGCGGCGATGTCCACGGCGGTACGCGAGGAGGTGCCGCCGGCCGCGAGGACGGCGAGCGCGACGGTGTGCACCGCGTCCCGGAGCATCCCCGAGAACCTGCTGGTCGTCGGGTGGGCCAGCACCTCCGTACCGAAGTGGGTGTGGCAGGCGGCGCACTCGACGACCGGCCCGGCCTGACCGCGCGGCAGCACCGGCACGCCCAGCAGGGCGAACCGGCGGCGGCCGGTGCGGCGCCGGTAGTTGCGGTCCCCGCCGCACTCCTCGCAGAAGAACTCGCCGTCGCCGACCGTGTTCCACGAGGTGCGGATTCCGCAGAGAACCAGGCTTCGCTCACGAGACTTCCGCGCTGATCGCACGCCGCACCTCCTTCACGCCCCCGTAGCCCTCGGCACGGGAGGTACCCCCAGGCAACACCGCCTGCGTTGGCGTGATGTTAGCCACATCGATGATGTGGCGTCAGCACCTCGTCAGCAGAACGCCACGGAGATGGCCGAGACCCGCCGCGCCCCGGCGGGCCTCAGGACGCGCGCTTGCGCAGCTTCGCGAAGGCCAGGAAGCCGCCGCCGACGAGGACGGCCGCTCCGGCGACGCCCATCGCGCCAGGTCCGAGGGACGAACCGGTCGTGGCGAGATCACCCTCCGGGGTGGACGACGGCGCGGGCGCGGGCGCCGCTCCCGAGGAGGACTCGGACGGGGCCGGAGCGGAAGTGGCCGGGGAGGAGGGCTTCGGGGCGGCGGTGCCGGTGGGCGTCGAGGCCGTGGGGACCGGGGTCTCGGTCGGCTTCGGCTGCTCCGGGGTGACGACCGGGCCGGGCGTGGCCGGCTTCGGCAGGCAGCCGGAGAAGTTCATCTGGTGGGTCTCGGCGCCGGGCACGGTGAGCAGCTTCTCGGCGATCACGGAGCCGTTGACGTGGCCGGGGCCCACGCCCTTGCCGCCCATCTCGACGGTGGCGTTCGGCGCCAGGATCGTGCCGGGCCAGGAGGTGTGGTTCTTCTTCACGCTGCGGGCCTGCGGGAAGTTCCACAGCAGCCCGGCGCGGATCTGCCGGAGCTCGTCGCCGGGCAGGTCGTAGTCGTCGATGACGGGAGCGCCGCTCGCGCCCTGGTAGTAGACGCCGTAGGTGCCGGAGGCGTTCATGTCGTACGCGGCGCCGAGCACGTTGACCAGGGTCGAGGCGCCGGCCGGGACCTTCAGGGTGATCGCGCGGGCCTTCTCCAGGTCGGCGGCGGCGACGGCGAAGACGTTGAGCCGCCGGTCCGTGCCGGTGAGGAACAGGCCGTCGCCCGAGCCGGCCACGGTGCCGTTCGGCGTGACGCCCGCCCAGCCGGTGGACAGGGCGCGCAGGGCGGTGAACTCCTTGCCGAAGTCGACGGGCGAGGGGCCCTCCTTGACCTTGTCGCCGTCGACGCCGAAGCCGGCGCCCTGGGTGGAGCGGTCGACGACCTTGCCCGCGACGCCGGTGCCCTTGTCGAGGACGACCTGGTTCGCGTAGAGGGTGCCGCCGACGACGAGGCTGTGGCCGCCGGGCAGCGCGGCGAGGTCGGCGGAGGTGAGCCGGCTGCCGACGGAGAAGCCGGAGCGCTGCTCGGGGCTGCCGAAGGTGGCGTCGCCGCCGACGGCGACCGCGCCTTCGGAGTCGGAGTGGCGCACGGAGTCCTTCTCGACGAACTCGGCGTAGCGGCCGGCGGTGCCGAGCGGATGCGGCGCGCACGCGGTGGTGGCGGAGGCGGCGGGGGCCCAGGTCAGGGCGGCACCGGTCACCGCGAGAACGGCGGCCACGGCGGCGGGCGTGCGCATGCGAGCTCCAGGTCGGGAGTGCGGGGAGGGGGTCTTCCGGGGAGGGTGTCCGAGCGGACGAGCCGACCTTCCGCCAGTCGCTGATGTGGCGTCAACTCAGCTGATATGACGCCGATTCCGGCATGGCCGAACAATCTTCCTTAAGCGAACCTGAAACCGTGACGCACGCCACACGCGACGGTGCCCCGCATCCCTTGGAAGGGATGCGGGGCACCGTGGGAAGGGGCGTCAGCGCGCGGAGCGGTTGACCGCCGAGACGACCGCCTTCAGGGAGGCGCGGGTGGTGTTGGCGTCGATGCCGATGCCCCACAGCACCTTGCCGTCGATGGCGCACTCGATGTAGGAGGCGGCCTGCGCGGAGGCGCCCTCGCTCATCGTGTGCTCCTGGTAGTCCAGCAGGCGGGCGTCCACGCCGATCGCCTGCAGGGCGGCGAAGAAGGCGGAGATCGGACCGTTGCCGGAGCCGGTCAGGACGGTCTCGACGCCGTCGACGACCGCCTCGACCTTCAGCGTGTCGGTGCCGTCGGTGTCGGAGGTGGACTGGCCCGAGCGCAGCTGGATGCGGCCCCACGGGTTGTCCGGGTTGGGCAGGTACTCGTCCTGGAAGACGGACCAGATCTCCTTCGGCGTGACCTCGCCGCCCTCGGCGTCGGTCTTCGCCTGGATGATCCGCGAGAACTCGATCTGCATGCGGCGCGGCAGGTCCAGCTTGTGGTCGTTCTTCAGGACGTAGGCGATGCCGCCCTTGCCGGACTGCGAGTTGACCCGGATGACGGCCTCGTAGGAGCGGCCGACGTCCTTCGGGTCGATCGGCAGGTACGGAACGGCCCACTCGATCTCGTCGACGGTCTTGCCCTGGGCGGCGGCGTCCGCCTCCATGGCGTCGAAGCCCTTCTTGATGGCGTCCTGGTGGGAGCCGGAGAAGGCGGTGTAGACGAGGTCGCCGGCGTACGGGTGGCGCGGGTGGACCTCCATCTGGTTGCAGTACTCGGAGGTCCGGCGGATCTCGTCGATCTGCGAGAAGTCGATCTGCGGGTCGACGCCCTGGCTGAACAGGTTCATGCCCAGGGTCACCAGGTCGACGTTGCCGGTGCGCTCGCCCTGCCCGAACAGGCAGCCCTCGATGCGGTCCGCGCCGGCCATGATCGCCAGCTCGGCCGCCGCCACCGCCGTACCGCGGTCGTTGTGCGGGTGGACGGACAGACAGACGTACTCGCGGCGGGTCAGGTTGCGGGACATCCACTCGAAGCGGTCCGCGTGCGTGGACGGCGTCGAACGCTCCACGGTGGCGGGCAGGTTGAGGATGATCTCGCGGCCCGGGCCGGGCTGCCAGACGTCACAGACCGCCTCGCAGACCTCCAGGGCGAAGTCCAGCTCGGTGTCGGTGAAGATCTCCGGGCTGTACTGGTAGCCGAAGGTCGTCTCCGGGCCCAGCAGCTTCTCGGCGTACTCCATCACCAGGCGGGTGCCGTCGACCGCGATCTGCTTGATGTCCTCCTTCGAGCCGCGGAAGACGACCCGGCGGAAGGTGGGCGCGGTCGCGTTGTACAGGTGCACGGTGGCGCGCCTGGCGCCCTTCAGCGACTCCACGGTCCGCTCGATCAGGTCCTCGCGGGCCTGGGTCAGGACGGAGATGGTGACGTCGTCCGGGATGGCGCCCTCTTCGATGATGGAGCGCACGAAGGCGAAGTCGGTCTCGCCGGAGGACGGGAAGCCGACCTCGATCTCCTTGTAGCCCATGCGTACGAGCAGGTCGAACATCTCGCGCTTGCGGGCCGGGCTCATCGGGTCGATCAGGGCCTGGTTGCCGTCGCGCAGGTCCGTGGACAGCCAGCGGGGGGCCTTGGTGATGCGCCGCTCGGGCCAGGTGCGGTCGGGGATGTCGACGGCCTCGTACTGCCCGTACTTGTGGACGGGCATTCCGGACGGCTTCTGCGCGTGGGTCGCGTTGGTGACGGGCGTCGGACGGTCGACGAACGGAGACTGCGACTGGTGCTGGGACATTGCGTAGGGCTCCTCGGGGTCCTGCGGGGGGGACGGCCGACTGTCGAACGCAACACCGAAACCCGCGGGGAGGGGGTCGGCCTACGACTACAGGCCCTCGCCGCGGCAGCTAAGGAGAAGCAGCCCGAAACGCATGATGTGCGTCACCATAGCCCAGGCCCGGCGGAGGCGGACGTCCCGTTTCAGTATGCGGGACGGCCTCCGCGTCAAGCCCGAAACGTGACCCATCACTCCATTTCGGCAATCATGGTCGCAGGTCGTGACAGCGGCACCACACAGTGCCACATTGCCGTCATGACTCCCCACACGTCTGCCTCCGCCTCTTCCTCCGCCTCCTCCGTCTTCTGCTCGATCGTCCCGCCGCACATCCTGGAGCGGCTGGCCGAGTCGGGGAACCCGGCACACGCCGAGGCCGCACGGCGCACCCTCGCGGTGGACGCGGCCCAGCGCACCGCCCGCGCCGAGGCGCCCGCGGCGGGCGCGGCCGGCGCGGCCGGCGCGGACTCCGACAGCCCGCGGCGCACGCTGTACGACGCCCGCCACGGCACCGCGCTGCCGGGCGTGCGGGTGCGCGGCGAGGGCGATCCGGCCGGCCAGGACGCCACCGTCAACCGCGCCTACGCCGGCCTCGGCGCCACCTTCGAGCTCTTCCTCAAGGGCTTCGGCCGCCGCTCGATCGACGGGGCCGGGATGCCGCTCCTGGCGACGGTCCACTACGACGAGAAGTACGACAACGCCTTCTGGAACGGCGAGCAGATGGTGTTCGGCGACGGCGACGGCGAGCTGTTCCTCGACTTCACGATCCCGGTCGACGTCATCGGCCACGAGCTGACCCACGGCTTCACCCAGCACACCGCGAACCTCGCCTACTACGGCCAGCCCGGCGCGCTCAACGAGTCCGTCTCCGACGTCTTCGGCTCGCTGGTCAAGCAGTACGCGCTCGGGCAGACCGCGGAGCAGGCCGACTGGCTCATCGGTGCCGGTCTGCTCGGGCCGGCCGTGGACCGGGGCACGGCGCTGCGCTCCATGAAGGCCCCGGGCACGGCGTACGACGACGACGTGCTCGGCAAGGACCCGCAGCCCGCGACGATGGACGACTACGTCCGCACCAGCTCCGACAACGGCGGCGTCCACATCAACTCGGGCATCCCGAACCACGCCTTCTACGTCCTGGCCACCGAGCTCGGCGGCTCGGCGTGGGAGCGGGCCGGGCGGATCTGGTACGACGTGATGACGGGCGGCACGCTGACCGAGGAGACCCGCTTCTCCGAGTTCGCGCGGGCCACGGTGGCCTCGGCCAAGAAGCTGTTCGGCGAGGGCGGCGACGAGGTCGAGGCCGTTCTGAAGGCCTGGTCGGTCGTCGGCGTAGCGACCTCCTGAGTCCGCCGCTCCTGATAGACAGGGCGTATGCGGATTCGGGTGCGGCGCACGGGCGGTTTCGCGGGGATCGGGCGGTCGGCGGAGGTGGACACCGCGGGCCGGCCGGACGCCGGCGAGTGGCACTCCCTGGCGTCGGCGGTCCTCGCCGACGGCGACGGCACGGGAGCGGGCGTGCCGGACGGCTTCTCGTACGAGATCACGGTCGACGGCCGCACGGTCCACTGCCGCGACCCGCATCTCACCGAGGCCCAGCGGGCCCTGGTCCAGCGGGTCCTGAAGGAAGGCGCGTAACGCACGGCGCACTCAAGGCGCCGACGGCCCTCGCGGGCGGTCGGCGCCTTTAACCGTGTCCATCATGTGAACCACGTTCGGAAACGGCTTGTACTTAGTTCAACCCGCTCTTAGAGTCCTTCGCGTCAGCAAGATCATCAACGTAGCCCACGAAGGATCCCGTGTTCTCACCACGCTTAAGCCGCGCGACCACCGCGGGGGCACTCGCCCTCGCGACGGCCTGCGGTCTCGTCCCCGCCGTGGCCTCCCCGGCCGGCGCCGCGGACGAACCCGCGCCCATCAAGGTCTACGAGTCGCAGCCGTTCGGCCTCGACGAGGGCTATGCCTGCTTCCGCATCCCGTCGGTGATCAAGGCCGCCAACGGCGACCTCCTCGTCTTCGCCGAGGGACGCAAGGACGACTGCTCCGACGACACGCACATCGACATCGTCATGAAGCGATCCCACGACGGCGGTGCCACCTGGCCGGCGGAGGAGACCGTCGTCGTCGTCGGCACGAACGACACGCTCGCCAACGGCAACCCCTCCCCCGTCGTCGACCGCGCCAGCGGCCGGATCTCGCTCGTCTACGCCACCTCCCCGGTCCACGACCGCGTCAAGCGCAGCGTGCGCGTCGTCAACAGCGACGACAACGGCTCGACCTGGACCGCGGACCGGGCCGTCGGCACCAAGCCGGCCGACTGGGGCTGGACCTCCGTCGGCCCCGGCCACGGCATCCAGCTCGCCCAGGGCGCGCACGCCGGCCGGCTCGTCGTCACCGGCGACCACCAGAACCAGGGCAAGACCCGCGGCGGCGCCCAGCTGTACGTCAGCGACGACGGCGGCCGGACCTGGCGCATGACCGGGACCACCGACGAGTCCCTCGTCGCCGCGCCCGGCGAGCCGCTCCCGCAGGCGCCCAACGAGATCGCCGTCGTCGAGCGGGCCGACGGCTCGCTCTACTTCAACGCGCGGGACAAGAACTCCTGCGGCTACAACGAGCGGCGGCTCGCGGCCGAGTCGACCGACGGCGGCGACAGCTTCACCACCGCGTTCAAGGCCGTCACCGATCTCGACGCGCCGCCGGTCTTCGGCTCCCTGCTGCGGCTGCACGACCGCATCCTCTTCTCCGCGTCCAACCGCTCGGGCGGCACCGTGCTGGACCGCCAGGACCTCACCATCCGGTCCACCACCGACGGCGGCGGCACCTGGTCCGGCAGGGGAACGCGCATCGTGCCCGGGCTCTCCGGCTACTCCGACCTGGCGGCCCTGTCGCCCGACAAGGTCGGCATGGTCTACGAATGGGCCACGAAGACACCGCACGGCTACGTCCGCTTCACGACCTTCGACGACGCCCAGCTGAAGAACGAGGAGACGGTCGTGCGCGAGCGGCGCACCACCGACACCGCCGGCCTCTACCGCGACCACCCCGCCGTGCGCGGCGGCCCGGTCCCCGCCACCCGAGGCGCCGGCAAGGCCCTGGCCTTCGACGGCGTGGACGACTACCTGGAGACCACGACCTGCTCGTCCGACCTGGCGGTCGGCGCGTCCGACTTCACCGTGACCGCCTGGTTCCGCTACGGCGCGACGAGCGGCTCCCACACGATCCTGTGGGCGTACGGCCAGGGACCGGACGAGCCGCAGTTCTGGCTGCGCGCGGAGCCGGGCGCCGACCAGGGCAAGGGCCGGATCCACGCGCTGGTGGACACCGGCACGGCCGACGCGGTGGACGTCGCGGTGCCCGGCGCGTTCAACGACCCGGCGTGGCACCTCGTGGTCCTCACCCGGGAAGGCCAGCAGCTGCGGCTCTCCGTGGACGGTGTGACGGCCGTGTCGGCCGCCGGCCGGAACGCGAGCGGTGCGATCACGCCCGCCGGGCCTCCCGTCCTGCGGGTCGGCACGCGGCCCGACGGCGCGGACCGCTTCACCGGGGCGCTCGACGAGATCCGCCTCTTCGCCCGGGCGCTGACGCCCGCCGAGGCGACGTCCGCGGGCAACAGCCAGAACGTCGACGCCACGGCCGAACGCCTCCGGCTGGGCTTCTCCAGCCTCTGGAACTAGGGACCCGGGCCCGGCCGCATGGACTGGACCGGCGGCCCGGGCCCGGCGCAGAAGCGCCGGGCCCGGAGCGCCTAGAAGCCGAGCTTGCGCAGCTGCTTGGGGTCCCGCTGCCAGTCCTTCGCGACCTTCACGTGCAGGTCGAGGAAGACCGGGGTCCCGAGCAGCGCCTCGATGTGCTTGCGGGACTTCATCCCGACCTCCTTCAGGCGCTTGCCCTTGGGGCCGATGATGATGCCCTTCTGGCTGGGCCGCTCGATGTACACGTTGGCGTGGATGTCGAGCAGCGGCCGGTCCGCCGGGCGGTTCTCGCGCGGCAGCATCTCCTCCACGACCACCGCGATGGAGTGCGGCAGCTCGTCGCGTACGCCTTCGAGCGCGGCCTCGCGGATCAGCTCGGCGACCATGACCATCTCGGGCTCGTCGGTGAGGTCGCCCTCCGGGTAGAGCGGCGGGGACTCCGGCAGGAGCGGGATGAGCAGGTCGGCGACGAGCTGGACCTGCTTGTTGCCGACGGCGGAGACGGGCACGATCTGGGCCCACTCGATGCCCAGCTCCTTGCCGAGCTGGTCGATGGCGATGAGCTGCTCGGCGAGCGTCTTGGAGTCGACGAGGTCGGTCTTGGTGACGATCGCGACCTTCGGGGTCTTCCTGATCTCGGCGAGTTCCTTGGCGATGAAGCGGTCGCCGGGGCCGAGCTTCTGGTCGGCGGGCAGGCAGAAGCCGATCACGTCGACCTCGGCCCAGGTGGTGCGCACGACGTCGTTGAGGCGCTCGCCGAGCAGGGTGCGCGGCTTGTGGAGGCCCGGGGTGTCGACCAGGATCAGCTGGGCGTCGGGGCGGTGCACGATGCCGCGGACGGTGTGCCGCGTCGTCTGCGGCCGGTTGGAGGTGATCGCCACCTTCTGACCGACGAGAGCGTTCGTGAGGGTGGACTTGCCCGCGTTGGGGCGGCCGACGAAGCAGGCGAAGCCGGCCCGGTGGGGGGCGGTGTTCTCATCAGTGCGAACGCTCATGGGGGCCATTGTCGCCGATGAGCGCCCGCCTCACGTACTCAGTGCGCGTTCGCGGCCCGGCGGCGGCGGATCCACAGGGCGCCGGCGCCTCCGGCGGCGCCGGTGAGCAGCACCGCGAGCGGCAGCCAGGGCAGGGCCAGGAAGGAGACCCGGCCGGACTCGCGGACGTCCTTGGCGGTGGCCGTCAGGACCACTTCACCGCGGTCGAACTGCGGCGAGCCCGTCCACCGCGCGGTGAGGCGGATCTTCTGCCGGGGCAGCAGCTCGGCGGGCAGCCGGTCGAGGTCGCGGGAGAGCAGTGTGCGGCCGAAGAGGCCACGGGCCTCCAGGGCGACCTTGGGGCTGAGGGTGACGTTGCCGCGGTTGTGGAGGGTGTACGAGACGACGGCGCTGCTGGTGCCGGCGCCGGGGACCAGCGGCCGGTGCTGTTCGAGGGTGACGTCCTCGACGGAGAGGGCGGGCACGGTGGGGCCGCCGACCCGCAGGTACACGCGGGCGCCGACCGCGCGCTGCACGCCGAGCGCGACGGCGCCGCCGGTGCCGCGGGCGACGCGCTCGTCGAGGGCGACGAGCGCGCCGGGGTGGTCGCCGGGTTCGGCGTCGGCGGGCACGGTGAGGGTGTAGGGCACGGTGACGGCGGAGCGCGGCGGGACGGTGACCCGGTCCCGGGCGGGCCGGATCCAGGCGCCGGCGCCGGTCTGCTTCTCCTGCCGGGTGCGGACGGCGAAGCCGCCGTCGCGTTCGGTGTTGTAGGCGTCGGCGCCGTAGAGGAGGAAGGTGAGCGGGGCGGCCGACTTGTTGGTGACGGTGACCCGGTCGGTGACGGTGGTGCCCGGGTCGGCGGAGAGGTAGAAGTACGGGCGGTTGCCGAGGCCGGCGGCGGCCGGATAGACGGCCCACTCGCCGTTCTCGGCGGCGGAGGCGGTGGGCGCCCCGGCCCCCTGCGCACCGAGCAGCAGCACGGCGCACAGGAGGCCGAGGACGTGTCGGACGGGTCGGAGGAGGGCGTACGGCTGGCGCACGGGTGCGGACCCCTTCGTCGTCTCGGTCAGGACAGCGTCAGCGTGAGCACGCCCGCGTACGAGCCCGGCGCGGTGAAGGCCGGGACGTCGAGGGAGAGACCCGCGTCGACGGTGAACTCGCCACCGGTGAGGGTGCCGTTGGGCGTGGAGGCGAGGGTCGCGCCGCCGCTGCCGACCGGTCCCGCGCTGCCGGGGACGCAGGTGCTGGGGCTGCCGGCCTTGGTGGTGCAGGCCGGGGTCCAGCTGAGCCGGCCGGCTCCGATGGCGCCGCCGGGGCCGGTGAAGTCGGTGACCTTGCCGGTCAGGGACCAGCCGGCGGGGCCGCCGCGGAAGTCCTTGACCGTCACCGTCCGCAGGGATCCGGTGGCCGCGCCGCCCTGGCCGAAGTCGACGGCCGAGAGCTGGACGGCGTCGCCGGCCTGGGTCATCGACAGGGCGCCCGCCTTGACCGAGGCGGTGATCTTCTGGCTGTTCGGCGGGGCCGGGGTGTCGTCGACGACCTGGTACGCGACGGGGCCCGCGCCCTTGTCGGCGTCCCAGGCGGCGCCCTCGTACGCCACGATTCCGGTGGTCGCCTTGTCGTTGACCTTCAGGCGCGCGGCGAAGCCGCCCTCGCTGTCGGTCGTGACGGTCATCTTGTCGGCGGTCTCGGCGGCTCCGGCCCGGCCGACGACGGTGACCTCGGTGAGCGGGGTGAACTTGGTGCCGGTGACGGTGACGCGGACGCCGGGCGCGCCGGAGGCGTTGTCGAGCTGCAGGGCCCGCTCGTTGGCGCCGGGCTGGGCGGCGGCGGTGACCGTCTCGGAGACGGGCGCGGGCGGGTGGGTGACGGTGCAGGGCGTGTCCAGCTCCATGAGGTAGCTGGTGTGGATGTTGTAGTCGCCGGGCGAGAGGGTGATCGCGCCGGGCGCGGTCACCGTGAAGGTGCCCTTCATCGAGAAGGGCGGGAAGGTGCCCTTGCCGGGGACGGGCGGGTTCTTCTTCTCGCCGGTGACGGTGACGGCGCCGGACTGGGCGCCGCCGAGGGTGACCTTGCCGCTCGGCGTCATGATGTCGGCCGGGAGGGCGAGGTCGACCGGGTTGGAGGCGGCGGGCTTGGTGACCGTGTAGGTGACGGTGACCGTGTCGCCGACCTTGGGCACGGCGTTGTCGACGGTGATCTGGGCGGTGGTGGTGCCGTCGATCGGCGGGATGCCGGCGATGGGCGGCGGCACGCAGTGGGTGGCGAACTCCACGGGCGTGGAGGCGGCGGTGAGCGCGCCGGCCGGGGCGGCGAGCGCTCCGCCGGCAGTGACCGCGAGCGCGGTGGCGCCGAGGACGGCGGTCCAGCGTCGCCGTCTTCGGGCCGCCGCGCGGCTTCGTTCGAGTGCCATGTGGGCCCCCTCCTGAGGGATGAGAGGGCGCCATTGACGGCTGCGGGCCGAGAGAAGTCAATGGCGTCGAAACCCATCGACTGATGACCCATCAGATGCTGTCAAGATCGGCGCACTTGCCGGATTCGCGCAGGTCACAGCAGAGGCCGGTACCGCCCTCGGCGGTACCGGCCGGCCGTGCGGAAGGAGCTCAGCTGAACACGAACGGGCCGGGCGACTGCGAGGTGAGCGCGTCGCAGTTCACCGTGACCCCGAAGATCACCATCTTCAGCGCCGTGCCCGCGAAGTAGGAGTTGAGGCTGTCGCCGGAGGCGACGGTCCCACTGAGCGGGCCGATGGTCACGGACTGGTTCGCGGCGAGCGCCGGGTTCTTCTTGCCGGAGAAGACCCGGGTGCCGCCGCCGGCCCTGGCCAGCGTCAGCGTGGCGTTGATCTGGTCGGCGCCCACCGCGATGGGCGTCTTGACGGCCGAGGTGAGGGTGACGGTCGCGGCGGTGCCGCTCTGCGTGGCGGTGAGGGTGGCACCGCCGCCGCCCCAGGACCCGCAGTCGTACGTGGCGGTGGCCGTGCCGGGCGAGACGGCCGCGGCGCCCGGAGCGAAGACGAGCGCCGTGGCGGCGAGCGCGCCGGAGAGCATCGCGGCGAGCCCTAAGCTGCTTCTGGTTCTCATGGCGAGGTCGTACCCCTTCCGTTGACGAACGCAGGGGTGCGGGCACTGCGTCGAGGAGACTCCGCGAGAACGGCGGAGACCTGACGGCCCGTCGGGCCGTTCGCAGCTATTGATGCGCATTCTTCACAAGAGCACAAGGCCCGTGCGGGAGCGGTACCACGAAGGCCCGGCGCCTTGCGTTCGCGCCGGGCCTCCGCTCGTACGGTGCCGGGATCCGGCCCCGTACGGCGTCCGCGTTCAGCCCGCGGTGACCGCCGCCCGCAGCTGCCCGTCCGGACCCGCGAGCAGCACCGGGGTCTGCGGCCCGCCCAGGTCCCGTACCGCCGCGCGGTCCGCGTCGGACGCGGCCTCGGCGGTGGAGACGACGGCCGCGGCCTCCAGCGACTGGGCGCCGCTGGCGACGGCCATGGCGACCGCGGTCTGCAGCGCGCTCAGCTTGAGCGACTCGAGGGCCACGGTCCCGGCGACGTACGTCCGCCCGGTCTCGTCGCGCACCGCCGCGCCCTCCGGCACCCCGTTGCGGGCGCGGGCGCTGCGCGCCAGCGTGATGATCTTGAGGTCCTCGGCGCCGAGGTCGTCGTGCTCGCGGTTGAGTGTCATGATCCGAGGATAGGTCGGGCCGGAGCGGGCCGGGCGGTGGGCTCAGCCCTGGGCGGCCTTGGCGAACTTCTCCGTGGCCAGCTTGGCGAAGGAGTCGAAGTCCTTCTTGGTCGACGTGGTGTCCGCGAGGTGCACCATGCGGAACACGCCGGCGCCCTGACGGCCGACGACGAGGTTCGGCTCGATCTTGATGCCGGGCGCGACCTCCATCGTGAGGCCGAAGGCGAGGACCTCCTCGGCGCCCTGCGGCGCGGTGAGCTTGCGCACCGAGAACTTCGTCTTCTGGCCCTCCACGTCGACGGTGAAGTCGGTGCAGGCGTCCAGGGCCGTGGCGAGCTTCTTGGTGTAGTCGGCCGCACCCGTACCGGAGAAGGTCACGACCTCCTCGCTCAGCTCGGACTGCTGCCTGCCGAGGACGAAGTCGGCGCTGGCGCCCAGGGTCGAGCCCTCGACGTCGGCGCTCATGACCGCGGCGAGCGGCTGGCACTCGGCCTTGTCGGCCTTGTAGTTGGTGTTGTCGTCGTCCGTCTTGGCGACCTTCCAGCCCGCCGGCAGGTCCTTCAGCTCCATGGCGGCGGCCTTCATCTGCGCGGCCGTCAGCGGCGTGGCGGGCGCCTTGGACGTGGGCGCCGCCGAGGCGGTGCCGGTCGCGCCGGCGGACGGCTTGTCGGCGCCGTCCTTCGCGGGGTCGTCCGAGCCGTTGCAGGCGGCGGTCAGCGAGAGCGCCGAGACGGCGAGGGCGGCGGCCAGGCCGCGGGAGATACGCGTACGCATGAGTGCACAAGCCCTTGAAGTGAGGGTACGGGGAGACGAACGGCCGTACGAGCGGAGGCCGGTCGGCCAGGAGAATAGCCGCCGCGGGTGACACCCGGGCGAACGGCCCCCGACATCCGGCGCCGCCGGCCCGGCTCCGGCCGGCCCGCCATGGGGCGCTCCTCCGGCTCCGGCCGGCCCGCCACGGAGGCGCCGCCGCGCGCCGGCCCTTCGGCTCCGGCCGGCCCGCCACGGACGCGCCGCCGCGCGCCGGTCCGCCGGCTCCGGTCAGCCCGCCACCGGGTACATCGCCCCGCGCCGGCCCTCCGGCGACACCAGCCACTCCAGCTTCGCCGCCGTGTCCGCCTCCGGGAGCGGCGTGTGCAGCACGATCACCAGGTCAGGGCGCGCCGGGACCCGCAGCTGGGTCGCCTCGACGTGCAGCCGGCCCACCAGCGGGTGCTCCATCTCCTTGCGGTTCTGGCCGCCCGGCAGGATGTCCCGCCGCTCCCACAGCTCCGCGAACTCCTCGCTCGCGGCCTTGGCCTCCTCGACCACCGCCCGGAAGCCCTCGTCGTCCGGGCACTCCGAGCACGCCGCCCGGAACTGCGCGACGACCTTCGGCGCCAGCTCCTCCCAGCGCTGGGAGTAGGTGCGGTACAGCGGGTCCGTGAAGAACGCGATCAGGCAGTTCTGCACGATCTCCGGCCGCATGCCGAGCACGATCGCCGCCGCGTCGTTGTACATCACGGTGTTCCAGTACTGGTCCATGATGTGCGCGGGGAACGGCATCCAGGTGTCGATCAGCCGCCGCAGGCCGTGGCACATGTCCCGGTCCTCCGGCGCGAGCTCCGGCGCCGGCGGGTTGAGCGCGGCCAGCACGTAGAGGTGGCGGCGCTCGGTCGGGCTGAGCCGCAGCACCCGCGCCACCGAGTCGAGGACCTGCGGCGAGACCGTGATGTCCCGGCCCTGCTCCAGCCACTGGTACCAGGACACTCCGACACCGGCGAGGACGGCGACCTCCTCGCGGCGCAGCCCGGGCGTGCGGCGCCGGGCGCCGCCGTCCGGCAGTCCGGCCTCGGCGGGGCTCACCCGGGCCCGCCGGCTCATCAGGAACTCGCGCAGCTCGGCCAGACGGTGGGCCTTGCCGTCGGCGCTCTCCAGTGCGGTGGCCACGTGTGATCCTCCCCCGGATGCCTGGTGGTGCGACCAACAGGATAAGTTCCCGCTCCCCAGCATTGTTCCCGGGCCGCGAGAGTCGTGGGCATGGCAACAGTGACCTCTCGCCCCTCCGACCCGACGCCCTCGACGCCCTCCACGCCTCCCGCCGCGTCCGCCGCGTCCGCCGCCTCCGCTTCCGCTCCCGCGCCGGCGGCGGCCGGCCCGGCCGCCGCGCACCCGGTGCCGGACGCCGCGCTCACCGGCCGCGCCCGGCTCGTGCTGTTCGTGCTGTGCGCCGCCCAGTTCATGGTCGCCCTCGACTTCTCCGTCCTGAACGTGGCCCTGCCCGTCCTCGGCGCCGACCTCGGCTTCGACCCGGCCGCCCTGCAGTGGGCGGTCACCGCCTTCGCCCTGCCGTCCGGCGGCTTCCTGCTCCTCTTCGGCCGCATCGGCGACCTGTTCGGCCGCAAGAAGCTGTTCCTGGCCGGCCTCACGCTCTTCGGCGCCGCCTCCCTGCTCGCCACCCTCGCCTGGAGCCCCGGCGCCTTCCTCGCCGGCCGCGCCCTGCAGGGCCTCGGCGCGGCGGCGATCGTGCCCACCGGCATGGCGCTGCTGACCACCGTCTTCCCCGAAGGTCCGCTGCGGGAGCGCGCGCTCGGCATCTCCGGCACGCTGATGTCCCTCGGCTTCACCATCGGCATGGTCCTCGGCGGTGTCATGACCGACACCCTCGGCTGGCGCTCCACGATGGCCCTGCTCGCCGTCTTCACGCTGGTGGTGCTGCCGCTCGCGCCCGGTCTGCTGCCCGAGTCCCGCACCCCGGAGCGGCCGCGGCTCGACGTGCCCGGCGCGGTGACCGTCACCGGCGGTCTGCTGTCCCTGATCTACGCCCTGTCCACGGCCGCCGAGCACGGCTTCGGCGGCGCGGACGTCCTGGTCACCCTGGTGGCGGGCGTGCTGCTGCTCGCGGTGTTCGCCGTCGTCGAGTCCCGGCACCCGGCGCCGCTGGTCTCGCTGCCGGTGCTGCGCCGCCGCACCGTCGCCTTCGGCAACATCGGCGGTCTGGTCACCTTCTCGATGATGTCGACCATCGTGTTCGTGCTGACGCTCTACCTGCAGGAGACGCTGGGCCTGTCGGCCTTCGCCTCCGGCGTCGTCTTCGGTGTCCAGGGCCTGTTCTCGGTCCTCGCCGGCATGGTCACCCCGAGGGTGATCGGCCGGCTCGGCGCCCGCCGCACGCTGGTGGTGGGCCTCGCCGGCCAGGGCCTGCTCACGGCCGGGCTGCTCGGCATCGGACAGGAGTCGGGCGCGGTCGTGGCGACGGTCCTGGTGACGCTGGCGTCCATGTTCCACCTGGCCGCGATCATCTCGTACGGCGTGACCGTCACCTCCGGCGTCCCGGACGAGGAGCAGGGCCTGGCGACGGGCCTGGTCACCACGACCCAGCAGGTCGGCCTCACCGTCGGCATCCCGATGCTCGGTGTGCTCGCCACCACGAGCCAGGACCTGTTCTCCGGTGTCCGCACCGTCATCGGCCTGGACGCGGTGATCGTGCTGGTGACCGCGGCCCTGGTCGCCGTGGGACTGCGGCGCGCCGCGAAGTGAGCCCGCCCGGGGCGAGCCACTTCCTAGGGGCGGTCGAGGCGGAGCCGTACCGCCTTCGGCAGACCGGCGACGACGAGGTCGTAGGAGTCCTCGATCAGCTCCCGGACCATCCGGTCCGGGAGCCCGGCCACGCTCACGGTGTTCCAGTGCCGCTTGTTCATGTGATAGCCGGGAGCGATCGCCGGATACTCCTCGCGGAGCCGTACGGCGTCCTCCGGATCGCACTTGAGGTTGACGGTGAGCGGTTCGGCGTCCAGCCACGACAGCGCGAACATCTTCCCGGCCACCTTGAAGACCGAGACGTCCGCGCCGAACGGGAACTCCTCGGTCGCGTCGTTGAAGTCCAGGCAGAACGCGCGCAGCTGGTCGGGCGTCACGCCTCCGCCTCCTCCTCGCCGGCCTTGGCGAGCGGTTCGACGAGCACGGTCACGATCTTGTTGCGGCGGCCGGCCGGCGACTCGGCGGTCAGCCGCAGCGTGCGGCGGTCGGGCAGCTCCACGACGGCGTTCGCGCCGGCGATCGGCACCCGGCCGAGGGCCTTGGCGAGCAGTCCGCCGACGGTCTCCACGTCCTCGTCGTCGTACTCGTCCTGGCCGAAGCCGTAGAGCTCGCCGAGGTCGCCGATGTCGAGGCGGGCGGTGACCCGGTAGCGGTCCTCGCCGAGCTCCTCGACGGGCGGCAGCTCCCGGTCGTACTCGTCGGTGATCTCGCCGACGATCTCCTCGAGGATGTCCTCGATGGTGACGATGCCGGCCGTGCCGCCGTACTCGTCGATGACGACGGCGACGTGGTTGCGCTCCTGCTGCATCTCGCGCAGCAGATCGCCCGCGTTCTTGGTGTCGGGCACGAACGCCGCCGGGCGCATGGCCGTGGACACCAGGTCCGCCTCCGCGTCCCGGTTGATGTGCGTCTTGCGGACCAGGTCCTTCAGATACACGATGCCGACGATGTCGTCCTCGTTCTCGCCGGTCACCGGGATGCGGGAGAAACCGGAGCGCAGCGCGAGGGTGAGGGCCTGGCGGACGGTCTTGTAGCGCTCGATGCAGACGAGGTCGGTGCGCGGCACCATCACCTCGCGCACCAGGGTGTCGCCGAGCTCGAAGACCGAGTGCACCATGCGGCGCTCGTCGTCCTCGATCAGCGACTCCTGCTCGGCGAGGTCGACCATCGCCCGCAGCTCGGCCTCGGAGGCGAAGGGGCCCTTGCGGAAGCCCTTGCCGGGCGTGACCGCATTGCCGATGAGGATGAGCAGCTGCGGGATCGGGCCCATGATCCGGGCCAGCGGGAGCAGCACGTACGCGGCGGCGGTCGCCGTGTTCAGCGGGTGCTGGCGGCCGATGGTGCGCGGTGAGACGCCGACGGCGACGTACGACACCAGCACCATCACGGCGATCGCGACGAGCAGCGCCTGCCAGGTCTCCGGGAACTCCTCCAGGCAGGCGTACGTGACGAGGGCGCCGGCCGCCATCTCGCAGGCGACGCGGACGAGCAGCGCCACGTTGAGGTAGCGGGTGGGGTCGGAGGCGACCTGCGTCAGCCGCTCCGCGCCGCGCCGCCCCGACCGTACGGCCTCGGCGGCGCGGAAACTGGAGACGCGGGCGATGCCGGCCTCGGCGCAGGCGGCGAGCCAGGCCACGACGACCAGGGCGACCGCGCCCAGGATCAACTGAGCACTCATGGCCGCCCGCTCAGGAGACGGTCGGCGCGGGCGACGGGCCGGTCAGGCCCTTCTCCGCGCGCCAGCCGTCCACGATGGCCGCCTGGAGGCCGAACATCTCGGCCTTCTCGTCCGGCTCCTCGTGGTCGTAACCCAGCAGGTGCAGCACGCCGTGGACGGTGAGGAGCTGGAGCTCCTCGTCCATGGAGTGCCGCGTCGGGGCGTCCTCGCCCTGCTTCTTGGCGACCTCGGGGCAGAGCACGATGTCGCCGAGGAGCCCCTGCGGGGGCTCCTCGTCGTCCTTGGCCGGCGGGCGCAGCTCGTCCATCGGGAAGGACATGACGTCGGTGGGGCCGGGCAGGTCCATCCACTGGATGTGGAGCTGCTCCATCGCCTCCGCGTCCACCACGATCACCGAGAGCTCGGAGAGCGGGTGGATACGCATGCGCGCGAGCGCGTAGCGGGCGATG
The DNA here is from genome assembly GCF_044544825.1 of Streptomyces sp. NPDC053493. Classification (NCBI taxonomy): domain Bacteria; kingdom Bacillati; phylum Actinomycetota; class Actinomycetes; order Kitasatosporales; family Streptomycetaceae; genus Streptomyces; species Streptomyces sp. NPDC053493. The sequence goes on along the minus strand of NZ_JBITXS010000010.1, from coordinate 316,582 downwards.
TCGAGGATCGCCTGCTCGTCGACCTCGGTGCCGGACTCGTTGTTGACGTCGATCGACATGTGCGGTTGCTTCTACTTCCCGTTGCGGCTTTCCTGACGGCCGCCGTTGCGGCTGTCGTACTGCTCGTACGCGTCGACGATACGGCCGACGAGCTTGTGCCGTACGACATCCTGCGACGTGAGCGCGGAGAAGTGCACGTCGGGGACCCCGTCGAGGATGTCCCGCACCTGGCGCAGACCGCTCTTGGTGCCGCCGGGCAGGTCGACCTGGGTGATGTCACCGGTGATGACGATCTTCGAGTCGAAGCCGAGGCGGGTGAGGAACATCTTCATCTGCTCGGGATTCGTGTTCTGCGCCTCGTCGAGGATGATGAACGCGTCGTTGAGCGTCCGGCCGCGCATGTACGCCAGCGGCGCGACCTCGATCGTCCCGTTCGCCATCAGCTTGGGGATGGAGTCGGGGTCGAGCATGTCGTGCAGCGCGTCGTACAGCGGCCGCAGATACGGGTCGATCTTCTCGTAGAGCGTGCCGGGCAGGAAGCCCAGGCGCTCGCCCGCCTCGACGGCCGGCCGGGTCAGGATGATCCGGGTGACCTGCTTGGACTGCAGGGCCTGGACCGCCTTGGCCATGGCCAGATACGTCTTGCCGGTGCCGGCGGGGCCGATGCCGAAGACGATCGTGTGCTTGTCGATGGCGTCGACGTAGCGCTTCTGGTTGAGCGTCTTGGGGCGGATGGTGCGACCGCGGCTGGAGAGGATGTTCTGGGTGAGCACCTCGGAGGGCGTCTCGACCGCCGCTTCTCCGTTCTCCTCACGCAGCATGGCGATCGAACGTTCCACGGCATCCTCCGTCATCGGCTGTCCGGTGCGGAGCACCAGCATCATCTCGTCGAACAGGCGCTGGATCAGGGCGACTTCCCTCGCGTCGCCCACCGCGCTGATCTCGTTTCCCCGGACGTGGATGTCCGTCGCCGGGAACGCCTTCTCTATGACGCGCAGGAGGGAGTCGCCGGAACCCAGCATCATCACCATCGGATGCTTCGCGGGGACGGTGAACTGTGCGCGCGCCTGCCCCGGCGCGGGGGCACGGTCTGTGGGTGTCTGAGTCATGGGCCGGCACTGTGGCCTGCACATACCTCCCGTTGCAGGGTTCTCGCTGCTCGACAACCTCTCGGGTACCAAGCCTACGACTCGGCTCGGACATCCCTGAACGGTTTTTACGGAGTGGGGGCGGCCGGTCACGGCCGGGCGCCGCGCCGGGGCCGCGGGCGGGGCGTCAGGAGGCCGCGGCCCGCCGGAAGCCGATGGTCGGGACCGCTCGGCGCAGCGGCCAGGGCCGGTCCGGGGCGGGCAGCAGCCGCTCCAGGAAGGCGTAGCGGTCGCGCAGGGCCGCCGGGTCCTGGCCCTCGTGGCCCTGCACGTGCTGCCACCAGGCCGCGATCTCGCCCCAGGTCGGCGCGGAGAGCGAGCCGCCGAACTCCTGCACGGACAGGGCGGCGGTCAGCCCGGCGAAGGCGAGCCGGTCGGCGAGCGGCCAGCCGGCCAGGGTGCCGGTGACGAACCCGGCCACGAAGACGTCGCCGGCGCCGGTCGGGTCGAGGGCGGCGACCTGGATGGCGGGCACCTCGGCGGTCTCGCCGGTGGCGCCGTCCACGGCGTAGGCGCCCTCGGCGCCGAGCGTGACGACGGCGTAGCGCACCTTGTCGGCGAGGGCGTGGGCGGCGGCGCGCGGGCAGTCGGTGCGGGTGTAGCGCATCGCCTCGGCGGCGTTGGGCAGGAAGGCCTCGCAGTGCTCCAGGTCGGTCAGTCCCGCCAGGTCCCAGCGGCCGGTGTCGTCCCAGCCGACGTCGGCGAAGACCTTGGCGCCGTCCCGGGCGGCCCGGGACACCCACTCCTCGCTGCGGCCGGGCACGAGGGAGGCGACGGCGGCGCGGGCGCGCGGCGGACAGGCGGGCAGGGTGCCGTCGACGGTCGGGGCGGCGTGGCCGTGGGAGACCATGGTCCGCTCGCCCTCGTAGGCCATGGAGACGGTGACGGGCGAGTGCCAGCCGGGGACGGTCCTGGACAGCGACAGGTCGATGCCCTCACCCTGCTCCAGGGCGTCCCAGCAGTACTCGCCGTAGTGGTCGTCGCCGAAGGCGGCGGCCAGCGAGGTGCGCAGGCCGAGCCGGGCGAGGGCGGTGGCCATGTTCGCGACGCCGCCGGGGCTGGATCCCATGCCGCGGGCCCAGGACTCGGTGCCGCGCACGGGCGCGCTGTCGAGGCCGGTGAAGATGATGTCGAGGAAGACTGTGCCGGTGAGGAAGACGTCGCAACCGGGGTCGGTGGGTTCGCGCAGGCGCACCAGCGGGTCGACGTCGGTGTCGCGTTCGGTCACGGCAGGCTCCCCGGTCGGTGGTGCGTCGTCGGGTGGGTCGGCACGGGTGCTGAGGGTGCCGATCCAGACAGTGTGCCCGAAGAGGACGGGGTGACGGAGGTGGCACGCGATGAGATCGCACCCTCTTACCCGGCTCATCCTGCCCCAAACCGATCGTGACCCACATCACAGACCGAATCGGGGGATACCGCCTTCTCCGCCCACTCGGATGCTTGATACACATGGTGCCGCGATCCCGTGGCCCACCGGGCGCCGTCTCATTTCTCCGTTCAGTTCCTGGAACGCCCATGCCGTCGCGCCACCCGCGTGCCCTGGGAGCGCCCACCGCGCTCGTCGCCCTGTTCACGGCCGGTTACCTCGCCCCGTATCTGCTGCCGACCGTCGTCGGCCGGCTGTCCGCCGGCCTCGGTCTCGGCCCCGCCCAGGCCGGTCTGGTCGGCTCGATCCTGCTGCTCGGCTCGGCCTGCGCGGGCTTCACGCTCGCCGCCCGCGTCGACCGCGTCGGCCCGCGCCGGGCGGCGCGGCTCGGCCTGCTCGCCATGGTGCTCGGCTACGGCACGGCGGCGGCGACGGACTCGGTCGCGCCGGTCGTGCTCGGCGCGGTGGTCGGCGGCTTCGGCTCCGGCACGTCGACGGCGGTCGCCGCGGCCGGCATCGCGGGCCGCCCGGACCCGCAGCGCACCTCCACCCTGGGCCTGCTGTCGGTCTCCGCGGCGGCGGGCGCGCTCTATCTGACGCTGCCGCACCTGGGCGGCGGGCACGCGCTGCCGTTCGCGGCGATCGCGGCCGCGGCGGTGCTGGTGTGGCCGGTGACGGCCTGGCTGCCGGCCGCCGGCCGGTCCGTCCGCGACGCCCCGTCCGTGGCGGGGCCGGCGCCCCACCGCGGATCCGGCGCGGTCCTCGCGGGCGCCGTCCTGCTCTGGTCGATGGCCCAGAACGCGCTGTGGGGCGTGAGCGGCCGCATCGGCCTGACCCAGGCGGGACTGTCCGAGGTGGCCCTCGGCATGGTCTTCGCCGCGGCGCTCGGCGCCGGCCTGGTGGGCGTCACCGCGGCCGGGGCGCTGGGCTCACGGCTCGGCCGCGCGGTGCCCGTCGGCGCGGGCACGGCCCTGATCGCCGGCTGCGTGCTGCTCAGCTCGGCCGCCCGGGGCCCGGCCTCCTTCGCGGCCGGCGAGATCCTGTGGAACGCGCTGTACCCCGTCGTCCTCTCGTACCTCCTCGGCCTCGCCGCCTCCCTCGACCCGCGCGGCCGCTGGGCCGTCCTGGTCGGCTCCGCCTCGTCCCTCGGCGTGGCCTGCGGCCCGGTCACCGGCAGCCTCCTGTCCGAGGCGGCCGGCTATCCCGGCATGGGCGTGGCCCTGTGCGCGCTGCTGCTCCTGACCGCCCTGCCCATGACCGCCGTCGCCCACCACACCTCCGGGCGTCCGCTCGTCCCGGGCTCCGTGCGCCGCCGCGGCGGCGCGCCCACCGCCGTGCTGGCCGGCACGGCGTCCGCGACGCCGCCCCAGGTGCCCCAGATGGGCGCCCCGGAACAGCAGGTCGCCGAGATCGCCGTCGCCGCGCGGCCGGCCCGCGCGACGAGGTCCGCCTTCCGCCTGGCCCGCCCGGACGGCCGCGACTAGCGGGGCTTCGGCTTCGGCTTCGGCGCTTACGTCTGCGTCGGCTGCGTCGGCTGCGTCGGGTCGGGGAAGGTGTACGCCTCGACCTCCGCCAGGTACCGCTCCCGGCGCGGTTCGTCGTCCTCCAGGAACGAGGCCAGGAAGGAGTTCCGGGCGAGGGTGCGCAGGTCCTCCGGCGTGAGGCCGAGCTCCGCGCGGACCGCGTCGAAGTTGTCGCCGACGTAGCCGCCGAAGTACGCCGGGTCGTCGGAGTTGACCGTCGCGACGAGGCCCGCCGCGAGCATCGTGGGCAGCGGGTGCGCCTCGAGGACGTCGACCGCCCGCAGGCGGACGTTGGACAGCGGGCACAGGGTCAGCGGGACCCGGTCGTGAACCAGCCGCTCGACGAGCCCGGGATCCTCCAGGCAGCGCAGCCCGTGGTCGATCCGCTCCACGCCCAGGACGTCGAGCGCCTCGCGCACGTACTCCGCCGGGCCCTCCTCGCCCGCGTGCGCGACCCGCCGCAGACCGAGCCGCGCGGCCTCCTCGTACACCGCGCGGAACTTCGCCGGCGGGTGCCCGACCTCCGCCGAGTCCAGCCCGACGCCCGTGATCCGGTCCAGGTACGGCTTCGCCGCCTCCAGCGTCGCCCACGCCGACTCGGCCGACTCGTCGCGCAGGAAGCACATGATGAGCCGGGTGGAGACGCCGTGGCGCTCCTCGGCGCGGTCGAGGGCCGCGCCGAGGCCCTCCACCACCACGCCCATCGGCACGCCGCGCGCCGCGTGCGCCTGCGGGTCGAAGAAGATCTCGGCGTGCCGCACGCCCTGCTCCGCCGCCCGCGCCAGATAGGCGTCGGCGAGTTCGGTGAAGTCCTCGGCGGTGCGCAGGACCGCCATCAGGCCGTAGTACAGGTCGAGGAAGGACTGCAGGTCGCTGAACCGGTACGCCTCCCGCAGCGCGTCCGTGTCCCCGTAGGGCAGCGTCACGCCGTTGCGCGCGGCGAGCGCGAAGGCCAGCTCGGGTTCGAGGGTGCCTTCGATGTGGAGGTGGAGTTCGGCCTTCGGAAGGGGCATGGTGGTGCGTCTATCTCTTCGGTACGGGGACCCTCATCAGGTCCTGGGCAATGCTCAGCTCCCCCTCGAACCCGGCCGCCCGCGCCTGCCGCTCGAACTCCTCCGGCTCGGAGTAGCGCTGCGAGAAGTGCGTCAGCACCAGGTGCCGCACGCCCGCCTGCCGCGCCACCGATGCCGCCTGACCGGCCGTCAGGTGTCCGTGGTCGGTGGCCAGCCGGACGTCCTCGTCGAGGAAGGTGGACTCGATGACGAGCATGTCCGCGCCCTCCGCGAGCGCGTGCACGCCGTCGCACAGCCGGGTGTCCATCACGAACGCGAACCGCTGCCCGCGCCGCACCTCGCTCACCTGGTCCAGCGTGACGCCGTCCAGCACGCCCTCGCGCTGGATCCGGCCCACGTCGGGGCCCTTGATGCCGAGCGCCGCGAGCCGCTCGGGCAGGATGCGGCGCCCGTCCGGCTCGACGAGGCGGTAGCCGTACGACTCCACGGGATGGGACAGCCGGCAGGCCTCCAGCGTGTACGACTCGGTGACCGCGAGCGGCCCGTCGGCCGAGACCGGCGCCTCGGTGAGCCGCACCGTCTCGCGGTAGGCCGTCGCGTACCGCAGCCGCTCGAAGAAGCGCTGCCCGTCGGCCGGGTAGTGCGCGGTGACCGGGTGCGGGACCTGGTCGAGGTTGATCCGCTGGATCACCCCGGCCAGGCCGAGCGAGTGGTCGCCGTGGAAGTGCGTGACGCAGATCCGGTTCAGGTCGTGCGCCGCGACGCCGGCCCTGAGCATCTGCCGCTGGGTGCCCTCGCCCGGGTCGAAGAGGATGCCCTGCCCGTCCCAGCGCAGCAGATAGCCGTTGTGGTTGCGGTGCCGGGTCGGGACCTGGCTGGCCGTCCCGAGGACGACCAGTTCGCGTACGGACACGGCTTATCCGGGCGGCCAGTTGAGGCCGCGGCCGCCCAGGACGTGCGCGTGGGCGTGGAAGACGGTCTGCCCGGCGCCGGCGCCGGTGTTGAAGACGATCCGGAAGCCGGAGCCGTCGATCTTCTCCTGCTCGGCGACCTCGCCCGCCTCGCGCAGCACGTCGGCGGCGACGGTCGGCGCGGCGGCGGCCAGCGAGGCGGCGTCCGGGTAGTGCACGCGCGGGATGACCAGGACGTGGCTCGGCGCCTGCGGGTTGATGTCGCGGAAGGCGACCGTCGTCTCCGTCTCGCGCACGATCGTCGCCGGGACCTCCCCCTCCGCGATCTTGCAGAACAGGCAGTCGCTCTGCGGCTCTCCGGCCATGGCCCGGGCCTCCTCGCCTCCGTCGGTGATCCGTACACCCGCATGCTATCCGGCCGTCCCCGGGAACGGCCGCGACGACCACCGGGACCCGGCGGACGCACGAACTCACGCGGCGGGCGGGGCCGCCGCGCGAACCGGCGCGGCTGGCCGGGGCGGGCGCGAGGCTCCTCGGGGCCGGGGCGGCCGCGAGGCCCCTGCTAGGACCAGCGGCCGGTGCGGCCGAGGACGAGCGCCGTGGCGGCCGTACCCGCCGTGCTGGTGCGCAGGACGCTGGGCCCGAGGCGGTACGGCTTGGCGCCGGCCTCCTCGAACAGCGCCAACTCCTCCGGCGACACGCCGCCTTCGGGCCCGACGACCAGCACGACCGAGCCCTTGGCCGGCAGCTCGGCGGTGGCCAGCGCCCCGCTCGGGTGGTCGCGGTCCTCGTGCAGGACGGCCGCGAAGTCGGCGTCGGCGAGCAGCGCCGCGACCTGCTTGCCCGTCATCAGGTCCGTCACCTCGGGGAAGCGGGTGCGGCGCGACTGCTTGCCGGCCTCGCGCGCGGTGGCCCGCCACTTGCCGAGCGCCTTCAGACCGCGCTCGCCCTTCCACTGGGTGATGCAGCGGGACGCGGCCCACGGCACGATCGCGTCGACGCCGGTCTCCGTCATGGTCTCGACGGCCAGTTCGCCGCGGTCGCCCTTGGGCAGGGCCTGCACGACGGTGACGCGGGGCTCGGGGGCCGGGTCCTCGTGGACGGCGGTGACCTCGACGGTCAGCTGGTCCTTGCCCTCGGCCGCGGCGACGACGCACTCGGCCCAGCGGCCCTGCCCGTCGGTGAGCACCAGCTCCTCGCCCGCGCGCAGCCGCTTCACGGAGACGGCGTGCCGGCCCTCCGGCCCGTCCAGGAGGAATCCGCCGGCGGCGGGCACGGTGTCGACGAGGAAGACGGGCGCGGTCACGAGGCACTCCTGTGGGCCGGGTCGGAGAGGGCGGTGTCGAGTTCGGCGGCGAGGACCTCCACCAGCCGCCCGGCGGGCAGGTCGCGGGCGAGCCGGTGGCCCTGTCCGGCCCACAGGGCCATGCCCTGCGGGTCGCCCGCGGTCGCGGCGGCCTTGCGCAGCGGCGCGGTGAGGTGGTGGATCTCCGGATAGCCGGCGGGCGCGTACGGCCCGTGCTCGCGCATGAAACGGTTCACCAGACCGCGGGCCGGACGCCCGGAGAACGCCCGGGTGAGCTCGGTGCGGGTGAAGAGCGGATCGATCATGGCCCGCTTGTGCAGCGGGTGCGCGCCCGACTCGGGGCAGACCAGGAACGCGGTGCCCAGCTGCGCGGCGTCGGCGCCCGCGGCCAACACGGCGGCGATCTGCCGGCCGCGCATGATCCCGCCGGTCGCGACGATCGGCAGCCGGACGCTCTCGCGGACCTCGGTGAGCAGCGGGAGCAGCCCGGCGCCGCTGCCGGCGGACGGCCCGTCGGCCGGGTCGTCCCGGTAGGTGCCCTGGTGCCCGCCGGCCTCGATGCCCTGCACGCAGACCGCGCCGGCGCCGGCCCGTTCGGCGGTGCGGGCCTCGTCGACGGAGGTGACGGTGACGATCGTGAAGCTGCCCGCCCGGTGGAAGGCGTCGAGCGCGTCGCGGTCGGGGCAGCCGAAGGTGAAGGAGACGACCGGCACGGGGTCGTCGAGGAGGATCGCCAGCTTGGCGTCGTACGCGTCGTCCCGGCCGCCCTGCTCCGGGTCGCCGAGCGCGGTCTCGTACCAGCCGGCCTCGCCGGCCAGCTGGTGCCGGTAGACCTCGAGGGCGCCGGGGTCGGCGGGCTGGCCGCTCGGCGGCATGAAGAGGTTGACCCCGAAGGGCCGGCCGGTGAGCGCGCGGACCTGCTTGATCTCCTGGTAGAGCCCGCCGGCCGTCTTGTATCCGCCGGCCAGGAAGCCGAGCGCGCCCGCCTCGCACACGGCACCGACGAGCTCGGGGCAGGAGGCCCCGCCGGCCATGGGGGCCTGCACGATCGGATGGCGGGAGAGATCGCTCAGCGGGGTGGACATGCAGGCATCGTGCCATGACGGCGCGACGGCGCCGAATCGACGGCCGGAGCACGCGCGAGGGGCGGCCCGCACCTGGTGCGGGCCGCCCCTCGCGCCGTTTCACGCCCGGCCTGGACGCCGTACGGAACCGGCCTGGGCGCCGTTACGCGCTTGGCCTGGACGCCGTACGGAACCGGCGCCGGCGCCGTACGGAAGCGGCCTCAGCGGCCGTTGAACGCGTCCTTGAGCCGGGAGAAGAGGCCCTGCTGGCCCGGCTGGAACTGCCCCGTGGGCCGCTCCTCGCCGCGCAGCTTGGCGAGCTCGCGCAGCAGCCGCTCCTGCTCCGGGTCGAGCTTCGTCGGGGTCTGGACCTCGACGTGGACGATCAGGTCGCCGCGCCCGTTGCCGCGCAGGTGCGTGACGCCCCGGCCGTGCAGCGGGATCGACTGGCCGGACTGGGTGCCCGGGCGGATGTCGACGTCCTCGAGGCCGTCCAGCGTCTGCAGCTGCACCTTCGTGCCGAGCGCGGCCGCCGTCATCGGGATGGTCACCGTGCAGTGCAGGTCGTCGCCGCGGCGCTGGAAGACCTCGTGCGGGACCTCGTGGATCTCCACGTACAGGTCGCCGGCCGGGCCGCCGCCGGGGCCGACCTCGCCCTCGCCGGCCAGCTGGATGCGCGTGCCGTTGTCGACACCGGCCGGGATCTTGACCGTGAGCGTCCGGCGCGACCGCACCCGGCCGTCGCCCGCGCACTCGGGGCACGGGGTCGGGACCACGGTGCCGAAGCCCTGGCACTGCGGGCAGGGGCGGGAGGTCATGACCTGGCCCAGGAAGGACCGCGTGACCTGGGAGACCTCGCCGCGGCCGCGGCACATGTCACAGGTCTGCGCGGAGGTGCCGGGCGCGGCGCCCTCGCCGGAGCAGGTGGTGCAGACGACGGCCGTGTCGACCTGGATGTCCTTGGTGGTGCCGAAGGCGGCCTCGTCGAGGGTCACCTCCAGGCGGATCATCGCGTCCTGGCCGCGCCGGGTGCGCGAGCGCGGGCCGCGCTGGGACGCCGTACCGAAGAAGGCGTCCATGATGTCCGAGAAGTTCCCGAAGCCGCCCGCGCCGAAGCCGCCCGCGCCACCGCCGCCGCCGGAGGCGGACAGCGGGTCGCCGCCAAGGTCGTAGACCTGCTTCTTCTGCGGGTCCGACAGCACCTCGTAAGCGGCGTTGATCTCCTTGAACCGCTCCTGGGTCTTCGGATCCGGGTTCACGTCCGGGTGAAGCTCGCGGGCGAGTCGGCGGAAGGCCTTCTTGATCTCGTCCTGCGACGCGTCGCGGCGTACGCCGAGTACGGCGTAGTAGTCCGTGGCCACTTACGACTCCGCCAGGATCTGTCCGACGTAACGTGCCACTGCGCGTACCGCTCCCATCGTTCCGGGGTAGTCCATGCGGGTCGGTCCGACCACGCCGAGTTTGGCGACTGCTTCGCCGCCGGAACCGTAGCCGACCGAGACGACGGACGTGGACGTCAGGCCCTCGTGGGCGTTCTCGTGCCCGATCCGTACGGTCATGCCCGATTCCTTGGCCTCGCCGAGCAGCTTGAGGAGCACGACCTGCTCCTCAAGGGCTTCCAGGACGGGCCTGATCGTCAGGGGGAAGTCGTGTCCGAAGCGGGTCAGATTGGCGGTGCCGCCGATCATCAGCCGCTCCTCGTGCTCCTCCACGAGCGTCTCGAGAAGGGTCGCGAGCACCGTCGAGACCGTGCCGCGGTCCTCGGTCTCCTCGAAGGACTCCGGCAGGTCCTGCACCAGCTGCGGCACGTCGGCGAACCGGCGGCCGACGACCCGGCTGTTGAGCCGGGCCCGCAGATCGGCGAGGGAGGTCTCGCCGAACGGCGCCGGGCAGTCGATCACCCGCTGCTCGACCCGGCCGGTGTCGGTGATCAGCACCAGCATCAGCCGGGCGGGCGCCAGCGACAGCAGTTCCACGTGCCGGACCGTCGAGCGGGTCAGCGACGGGTACTGCACGACGGCGACCTGCCGGGTGAGCTGCGCGAGCAGCCGCACGGTGCGGCCGACGACGTCGTCGAGGTCGACGGCTCCGTCGAGGAAGTTGTGGATGGCGCGCCGCTCGGGGGTCGACAGCGGCTTGACGCCGGCCAGCCGGTCGACGAAGAGGCGGTAGCCCTTGTCGGTGGGGATGCGTCCGGCGCTGGTGTGAGGCTGGGCGATGTAGCCCTCCTCCTCCAGGACCGCCATGTCGTTGCGCACGGTGGCGGGCGAGACGCCGAGCTTGTGGCGCTCGGTCAGCGCCTTGGAGCCGACCGGCTCCTCCGTCCCGACATAGTCCTGGACGATGGCGCGGAGCACCTCGAGTCTGCGTTCGCTGAGCATCGCACGCACCTCCAGCTGTCGATCCGGTTCCGGTTGCTCCACTTTTGGCACTCGCCCTGCCCGAGTGCCAGGAAACCCCCGGCCAGTGTAAGGCGGCGGACATCGCTCCTGGCAAGGAGGCGACGTCGACGGCGCCGGAGCGGATAGCGTCGCGGCATGGACATGGACATCCACGTGGACTGGGAAGCGTACGGCTGGGAGCGGCTCGGCGAGGGCGTGGGACGCCGCAGACTGCGGGGCTGGGACGCCACGGCGGGCCTGGTGATCGGGCGGGACGCGGTGCTCCTCTACGACACGGGCGCCACGCTCGCGCAGGGCGCCGAGCTCCACGCGGATGTGGCGGCTCTCACGGGCGGCCGCAGGGTGACGCACATCGCACTCAGCCACCCGCACTTCGACCATGTCCTCGGCACGGCGGTCTTCGCCGGCGCGGAGGTCTTCGGCGCGGTCGGCGTGGACGCGCTGATGCGGCGCGAGGCCGACGAGCTGCGCCTGGACGCGGTGCGGCAGGGCGTTGACGAGGCGGCCGCGACGGAGGCGGCCGAGGTGCTGGTCGCGCCGCGGCACACCGTGACCGGCGAATGGACCCTGGACCTCGGCGGCCGGCAGGTGCTGCTTGCGAACGTCGGACCCGGCCACACCGGCCACGACCTGGCGCTGTTCGTGCCCGGCGCGCCCGAGGTGGTGTTCTGCGGCGACCTGGTGGAGGAGTCGGGCGAGCCGCAGGCCGGCCCGGACGCCATCCCGGGCCGCTGGCCGGCCGCCCTGGACCGGCTCCTCGCCCTCGGCGGCGAGGACGCGGCGTACGTGCCGGGCCACGGGGCGGTGGTCGACGCCGCCTTCGTACGACGCCAGCGCGATGAACTGGCACGGCGCTTCTCCGTGGCATAACGTCCCCCGAATGCGCAGCTACGACCCGGACCTGACACCGTCTTGGAAACGCCCGGCGCCCGTCCCGGAGGTCCCGGCGGACCGCGACCTCGTCGTCGAGGAGGTCGCGACGGGCTTCTGCGGAGCGGTGATCCGCTGCGAGGCGGGCACCGTGACCCTGGAGGACCGCTTCGGCAAACACCGGGTCTTCCCGATGGAGCCGCGCGGCTTCCTCCTGGAGGGCCGGGTCGTCACCCTGGTCCGCCCGGCCTCGGGCGCACCCGCCCGCCCCACGCGCACGGCCTCCGGCTCGGTCGCGGTCCCGGGCGCCCGGGCGCGGGTCGCCCGGGCCGGCCGGATCTACGTCGAGGGCCGGCACGACGCGGAGCTGGTGGAACGGGTCTGGGGCGACGACCTGCGGATCGAGGGCGTGGTCGTGGAGTATCTGGAGGGCGTCGACGACCTGCCGGCCGTCGTCGCCGACTTCCGCCCTGGGCCGGACGCCCGGCTGGGCGTCCTGGTCGACCACCTCGTGGAGGGCTCCAAGGAGTCCCGCATCGCCGCCCAGATCTCCTCCCCGGACGTCCTGGTCGTCGGCCACCCGTACATCGACGTCTGGGAGGCCGTGAAGCCCTCCTCCCTCGGCATCCCGGCCTGGCCCACCGTGCCGCGCGGCCAGGACTGGAAGACCGGCGTCTGCCACGCCCTCGGCTGGCCGCCGAACACCGGCGCCGCCTGGCAGCACATCCTCTCCCGGGTCCACTCCTACAAGGACCTGGAGCCGGCGCTCCTGGGCCGCGTCGAGGAGCTGATCGACTTCGTGACGGCCCCTTAGGGGGTGGGCCGCGGCGGGCGCGACGGACGACGCCGTCCCGTCGCGGGCGGTCGTCCCGCGGGGCGGGACGGGCGGGTGCACGGGACGCCGCCCGGGCGGGCGCCTCCTCCTCCCGCTCCCGCCCCGCACCACGCCGGACGGCGGCGAGGGGCCGGACAGGGCTCTGATCGCCCGACAGGCCCTAGTCGACCAGGTCCCGCACCACCGCGTCCGCGAGCAGGCGTCCGCGCAGCGTCAGCACGGCCCGCCCCTCGGCGTACGGCTCGGCCGCGAGGAGTCCGTCCTCCAGCGCCTTCCGCGCGGCGGCCAGACCCGCCGGCTTCAGCAGGCCGAGCTCCACGCCCTCCCGCAGTCGCAGCTCAAGGAGCACCCGCTCCACCCGGCGGTCCTCCTCCGACAGCACCTCGCGTCCGGCGCCCGGCGACACGCCCGAGCCCAGCGCCGCCGCGTAGGCGCCCGGGTGCTTCACGTTCCACCAGCGCACGCCGCCGACGTGGCTGTGCGCGCCCGGCCCGGCGCCCCACCAGTCGGCGCCGCGCCAGTACAGCTCGTTGTGGAGGCAGCGGCCGGCGTCCGAGGTGGCCCAGTTGGACACCTCGTACCACGCGAATCCCGCGCCGGACAGCACCTCCTCCGCCATCAGGTACCGGTCGGCGTGCACGTCGTCGTCGGTCATCGGTATCTCGCCGCGCCGGATGCGCCGGGCCAGCTGGGTGCCCTCCTCCACGATGAGCGCGTACGCGCTGACGTGGTCAGGTCCGGCGCCGATCGCCGCGTCGAGGGAGGCCCGCCAGTCGTCGTCGGACTCGCCGGGCGTGCCGTAGATGAGGTCGAGGTTGACGTGGTCGAAGCCGGCCGCCCGCGCCTCCGCGACGCAGCGCTCGGGCCGTCCCGGGGTGTGGCTGCGGTCGAGGATCTTCAGGACGTGCTGCCGGGCGCTCTGCATGCCGAAGGAGATCCGGTTGAAGCCGCCGGCCCTCAGCTCCTCCAGATACGCCGGGTCGACGGACTCCGGATTCGCCTCGGTGGTCACCTCGGCGTCCTCGGCGAGCCCGAACTCCTCGCGGATCGTGCCGAGCATGGCCACGAGGTCGCCCGCGTCGAGCAGCGTGGGCGTGCCGCCACCGACGAAGACGGTCCGGACCGGGCGCGGGTCGTCGCCGAGGACCTTGCGGGCGAGGCGTATCTCCTCCGCGACCTGCCCCGCGTAGTTCTCCCGGGAGGCGAGCACGCCGCCGGCACCGCGCAGCTCGCTCGCGGTGTAGGTGTTGAAGTCGCAGTAGCCGCACCGGGTGGCGCAGTACGGCACGTGCAGATAGAACCCGAGCGGCCGCTCCCCAGCGCCCGTCAGGGCGTGGGCGGGCAGCGCCCCGTCCTCGGGCATGGGCTCACCATCGGGCAGTACGGAAGGCATGAAGCCATTGTCCCGTACTGCCCGACATCTCCGGCGAGCCTGTGGACAACTCCCCGGCGTTCAGAGAAAGCCCAGGTCAGGCCTCCCGCGCTCCCGCGTACATCTCGTCGATCAGGTGCTGGTACGTCCGCTCCACGACCGGCCGCTTCATCTTCAGGCTGGGCGTGAGCTCGCCGTGCTCGACGTCGAGGTCGCGCGGCAGCAGCCGGAACTTCTTGATCGTCTGCCAGCGCTGCAGGCCCTCGTTGAGCCGGCCGACGTAGCCCTCGATCAGCTGCTCGGTCTGCGGGGAGGCGACGACCTCGGCGTAGGTCTTGCCGTCGAGGCCGTGCTCGGCGGCCCAGCCGAGGATGGCGGGCTCGTCGAGGGCGATGAGCGCGCTGCAGTAGTTCCGGTCGGCGCCGAGCACCACGATGTTGGAGACGAAGGGGCAGACGGCCTTGAACTGGCCCTCGATCTCCGTCGGGGCGATGTACTTGCCGCCGGAGGTCTTGAACAGGTCCTTCTTGCGGTCGGTGATCCGCAGGTAGCCGTCGGCGGACAGCTCGCCGATGTCGCCGGTGTGGAACCAGCCGTCGGCCTCCAGGACCTCGGCGGTCTTCTCCGGCAGGCCGTGGTAGCCCTCCATGATGCCGGGGCTGCGCAGCAGGATCTCGCCGTCGTCGGCGATGCGGACCTCGGTGCCGGGCAGCGGCTTGCCGACGGTGCCGGTGCGGTAGGCCTCGCCGGGGTTGACGAAGGAGGCGGCGGAGGACTCGGTGAGGCCGTAGCCCTCCAGGATGTGGATGCCCGCGCCGGAGAAGAAGTAGCCGATCTCGGGAGCCAGGGCGACGGAGCCGGAGACGGCGGCGCGCAGCCGGCCGCCGAAGGCCTCGCGGAGCTTCTTGTAGACGAGCGCGTCGGCGACCTTGTGCTTGGCGGCGAGGCCGAAGGGCGCGGAGGCGGTGCCGGTGCGGCGGAAGTTGTCCTGGGTGACCTTGGCGTACTCGCGGGCGACGCCGGCCGCCCACTGGAAGATCTTGTACTTGGCGGCGCCGCCCTCGCGGGCCTTGGCGGCGACGCCGTTGTAGACCTTCTCGAAGATGCGCGGGACGGCGGCCATGTAGGTGGGCTGCACGACCGGCAGATTGACGATGATCTTGTCGATGCGGCCGTCGACGGCGGTGACGTGGCCGACCTCGATCTGGCCGGAGGTGAGGACCTTGCCGAAGACGTGGGCGAGCGGCAGCCACAGGTACTGGACGTCGTCCTGGGTGACGAGGCCGGTGGCGGCGATGGCCTTGGCCATGTACGACCAGTTGTCGTGCGGGAGCCGGACGCCCTTGGGGCGGCCGGTGGTGCCCGAGGTGTAGATGAGCGTGGCCAGCTGGTCGGCGGTGATCGCCGCGACCCGCTCCTTGACGGCCTCCGGGTGCTTCTCGAGGTACGCCCTGCCGCGCTTCTCCAGGTCGGCGAGGGTGATCACCCATTCGTCGGAGGTGTCCGCGCCCTCGGGATCGATGACGACGACGTGGTGGAGGTGCGGCAGGTCGGCGCGGCGCTCGACGGCCTTGGCGAGCTGGGCGGCGTTCTCGGCGATCAGCACGCGGGAGTCGGAGTCGGAGAGGATGAACGCCGACTCCTCGGCGTTGGTCTGCGGGTAGACGGTGGTGACGGCGGCGCCGGCGCACATGATGCCGAGGTCGGCGAGGATCCACTCGACCCGGGTCGAGGAGGCGAGCGCGATCCGCTCCTCCGGCTGGACGCCGAGGTCGACGAGGCCGGCGGCGATCCCGTAGACCCGCTCGGCGGCCTGCGCCCAGCTCAGCGACTTCCACTCCTCGGGGCCCTGGCCGGAGGCGGCGGGGACGGGATAGCGGTAGGCCTCCGCATCCGGAGTCCGCTCGACGCGCTCAAGGAAAAGGGTCGCCACGGACGGCGGCCGGTTCTCGATCAGGGTCTGTGTGTCGCTCACGACGTCCTCCGGGCGGCGGCGGTGCGGTCAGGCGGTGGGTCGGGCAGTGCGTAACTAACTGGCGAGTAACCTTCGAGCGGCTTCAGAGTAGAGCGCCTGAGACTGGCGCGTAAGGGCTTGCATATAACGAACGGGTCTGCGCGCACTCGGCGCACAGACCCGTTCGGTGTACACGGCAGCTACCGCATGGCCTACTTCTTGGCCTTGCCCGCCGACTCGTCGCTGGACAGGACGGCGATGAAGGCCTCCTGCGGGACCTCCACCGAGCCGACCATCTTCATCCGCTTCTTGCCTTCCTTCTGCTTCTCGAGCAGCTTCCGCTTACGGGAGATGTCACCGCCGTAGCACTTGGCGAGGACGTCCTTGCGGATGGCGCGGATGGTCTCCCGGGCGATCACCCGGGAGCCGATGGCGGCCTGGATCGGCACCTCGAAGGCCTGCCGCGGGATCAGCTCGCGCAGCTTGGCGACCAGCCGGACGCCGTACGCGTACGCCGCGTCCTTGTGGGTGATGGCCGAGAAGGCGTCGACCTTGTCGCCGTGCAGCAGGATGTCGACCTTGACCAGGCTGGAGGCCTGCTCGCCGGTGGGCTCGTAGTCGAGCGAGGCGTAGCCGCGGGTCTTGGACTTCAGCTGGTCGAAGAAGTCGAAGACGATCTCGGCCAGTGGCAGGGTGTAGCGGATCTCGACCCGGTCCTCGGAGAGGTAGTCCATGCCGAGCAGGGTGCCGCGCCGGTTCTGGCACAGCTCCATGATCGAGCCGATGAACTCGGTCGGGGCGAGGATCGTGGCGCGCACGACCGGCTCGTAGACCTCGCTGATCTTGCCCTCGGGGAACTCGCTCGGGTTGGTGACCGTGTGCTCGCTGCCGTCCTCCATGACCACGCGGTAGACCACGTTGGGGGCGGTGGCGATCAGGTCGAGACCGAACTCGCGCTCCAGGCGCTCGCGGATCACGTCCAGGTGGAGCAGGCCGAGGAAGCCGACGCGGAAGCCGAAGCCGAGGGCGGCGGAGGTCTCGGGCTCGTAGACCAGCGCGGCGTCGTTGAGCTGGAGCTTGTCGAGGGCGTCGCGCAGCTCGGGGTAGTCCGAGCCGTCCAGCGGATACAGACCGGAGAAGACCATCGGCTTCGGGTCCTTGTAGCCGCCGAGCGCCTCCTCGGCTCCCTTGCTCTGGGAGGTGATCGTGTCACCGACCTTGGACTGGCGGACGTCCTTCACACCGGTGATCAGGTAGCCCACCTCGCCGACGCCGAGGCCGTCGGCCGGCAGCATCTCGGGCGAGTTGGTGCCGATCTCCAGCAGCTCGTGGGTCGCGCCGGTCGACATCATCCGGATGCGCTCGCGCTTGTTGAGCTGGCCGTCGACCACACGGACGTAGGTGACCACGCCACGGTAGGAGTCGTAGACCGAGTCGAAGATCATCGCGCGGGCGGGTGCGTCGGCGACGCCGACCGGGGCCGGGATGTCCCGGACGACGCGGTCGAGCAGCGCCTCGACGCCCATGCCGGTCTTGGCGGAGACCTTGAGCACGTCCTCCGGCTGGCAGCCGATGAGGTTGGCCAGCTCCTCGGCGAACTTCTCCGGCTGGGCGGCCGGCAGGTCGATCTTGTTGAGCACCGGGACGATGGTGAGGTCGTTCTCCATGGCCAGGTACAGGTTGGCCAGGGTCTGCGCCTCGATGCCCTGCGCGGCGTCGACCAGCAGGATCGTGCCCTCGCAGGCCGCGAGCGAACGCGAGACCTCGTAGGTGAAGTCGACGTGCCCGGGGGTGTCGATCATGTTCAGGATGTGCGTCGTGCCCTGCTCGGGCCCCTCGGAGGGGGCCCAGGGCAGCCGGACCGCCTGGGACTTGATCGTGATGCCGCGCTCACGCTCGATGTCCATCCGGTCGAGATACTGGGCGCGCATCTGCCGCTGGTCGACCACACCGGTCAGCTGGAGCATCCGGTCGGCGAGCGTGGACTTGCCGTGGTCGATGTGCGCGATGATGCAGAAGTTGCGGATCAGAGCCGGGTCGGTTCGGCTCGGCTCGGGCACGTGGGTAGGAGTCGCGGGCACGCAGGGTTCTCGTCTCGGGCGATGTTCAGAACGGATACGTAGGCTCCATGGTCCCATGGCTGCGGGCCGGTGCTCGGTTTGGGCGGGGTGGAGAGCGGCTGATACCGTGGACAGCTGTGTCTCGTGTGCCCTCTCAGCTGCGTGGCACATCCTGAAGAAACATCGAACCTGTAAAGGCTCTTTTCGTGGCGAACATCAAGTCCCAGATCAAGCGGAACAAGACCAACGAGAAGGCGCGCCTGCGCAACAAGGCCGTCAAGTCGTCGCTCAAGACCGCGATCCGCAAGGCCCGTGAGGCTGTCGCCGCCGGCGACCTCGAGAAGGCCACCGTGGCCGCTCGTGCCGCTTCGCGTCAGCTCGACAAGGCTGTCTCGAAGGGTGTCATCCACAAGAACTCGGCCGCCAACAAGAAGTCGGCGCTGGCTCAGAAGGTTGCCTCCCTCCAGGGCTGAGCTCTGATCTCAAGGCTTCACCGGCCGTACGGGACCCAGCGGGCCCTCTAACCGCTCCCGCCCGGCCACCCGGCCTCGTACGCGAGACGCGTTCGCCACGCGTGTACGGGCCACCCGTGTTGTACGACGAAGGCCCCGCCGCCCTCCTTCCCCAGGAGGCGACGGGGCCTTCGCCGTACGCCGTGGGGCGCGTACGCTCGCCGCATGACCGACTTCCTGCCGCTCCTGGTGATCGCCGCGGCGCTCGCCGGGGTGCTGGGACTGCTGGCCCGCCTGGCCGTCGTGGCGCGCCGCCGGGGCACGGCGGGCGCGGCGATCACGGCGGCGCTGGCCGCGCACGACGAGGCGTTCAGGATCACGGCGCACGAGTCGTACGTGGAGATCCGGGCGCAGGCCGAGCGCAAGACGCCGCTGGTGTCGCCCGACGGCTTCCGGCCGGCGCGCAGACCGCTCACCCCGCCCCGACGCCGCCCGGGCCTCCTCACCCGCGCGGTCCGTCGCACCGCACGCGCGGCACGCGGCGGCAGACGACCACACCGCCGCTGACGGGCGGGCGCCGACGGGTCAAGGGACCGGTGCCGGCTGGTCGAGCGGCCGTTGCCGCTGGTCGAGCGGCCGGCGCGGGTTGACCGACCGGCCGTTGCCGTTGGTCGAGGGGCCGGTGCCGCCTGACCGACCGGCCGATGCCGGGCCGACCGGCCGTTGCCGGCTGGTGGAGCGGCCGGCGCCAGCTGACCGACCGGCCGGTGCCGGGCCGACCGGCCGGTGCCGCTGGTGGAGGGGCCGGTGCTGCCCTGGCCTACCGGCCGGCGATGCCTGGCCTCAGCTGCGGCGCATGCGGGCGGCGCGGGCGATGGCGACCACGGCCTTCTCCAGGGCGTACTCCGGGTCGTCGCCGCCGCCCTTCACGCCCGCGTCGGCCTCCGCGACCGCCCGCAGGGCGACGGCGACGCCGTCAGGCGTCCAGCCGCGCATCTGCTGACGGACGCGGTCGATCTTCCACGGCGGCATGCCCAGCTCGCGCGCGAGGTCCGCCGGCCGGCCGCCGCGGGCCGAGGAGAGCTTGCCGATGGCCCGGACGCCCTGGGCGAGCGCACTGGTGATCAGGACGGGTGCGACGCCGGTCGACAGCGACCAGCGCAGGGCCTCCAGGGCCTCCGCCGCCCGGCCCTCGACGGCGCGGTCGGCGACCGTGAAGGACGAGGCCTCGGCGCGGCCCGTGTAATAGCGGCCGACGACCGCCTCGTCGATCGTGCCGTCGACGTCCGCGGTCAGCTGCGCCACCGCGGAGGCCAGCTCCCGCAGGTCGCTGCCGATCGAGTCGACGAGCGCCTGGCACGCCTCGGGCGTGGCCGAACGCCCGAGCGACCGGAACTCCTGGCGCACGAACGTCAGCCGCTCCGCCGGCTTCGTCGTCTTCGGGCAGGCCACCTCACGCGCTCCCGCCTTGCGGGCCGCGTCGAGGAGTCCCTTGCCCTTGGCGCCGCCCGCGTGCAGCAGCACGAGGGTGATCTCCTCGGCCGGCGCGTCGAGATACGCCTTGATCTCCTTGACGGTGTCCGCCGGCAGGTCCTGCGCGTTGCGCATCACCAGCACCTTGCGCTCGGCGAAGAGCGAGGGGCTGGTCAGCTCCGCCAGCGCGCCGGGCTGAAGCTGTTCGGGTGCGAGGTCGCGCACGTCCGTGTCGGCGTCGGCGGCGCGCGCCGCCGCCACCACCTCGCGGACCGCGCGGTCGAGCAGCAGGTCCTCCTGGCCCACGGCGAGCGTGACCGGGGCGAGGAGGTCGTCGGAGGAAGTCTTTCTGGTGGCCATCGCGCTCCAGCATCCCACGCGGCACCGACAGTCCGGCCATCGTCGAGAATGTGCACGTGAGCGATGTGAGACACGTACTGGTGCTGCCCGACCGCGACGCCGCGGAGGAGGTCGCGGGCGAGCTGCCGGACCGCTTCGGCGTGGCCGAGGAGCCCCAGCTCGTCCGGGACGCGCTGGCCGGCGAGGACGACGCCGAGGACGCCCAGTGGCTGGTCGTCGTCGAGGACCCCGACGCCCGCCTCGACCCGGCGGCCCTCGACGCCCTGGCCGCCGAGTACGAGGGCTGGCTGGAGGCTCCCTAGCCGGTGCCGCTAGGCCTGCTTCTTCGGCACGATCTGGACGTCCAGGTCGATGGTGATGCTGGAGCCGACCGCGGCGATGCCGCGGGCGAGCAGCGTCTGCCAGGTCAGGGTGAAGTCCTCGCGGTGGAGTTCGGTGGTCGCGCGGCAGGCGACGCGGGTCTCGCCCTCCAGGCCGTTGCCGAGGCCGAGGTACTGCGTGTCGAGGGTGACCGTGCGGCTCACGCCGTGCAGGGTGAGCGCGCCGCTGACGGCCCAGCGGCTGCCGCCCTTGTGGACGAAGCGCTCGCTGAAGAACTCCATCGTCGGATACGCGCCGACGTCGAGGAAGTCGCCGGAGCGCAGGTGGTCGTCGCGCATCTGCACGCCGGTGTCGATGGAGGCGGCGTCGATCACCACGTGCATCGCCGACCGCTCCATCCGGTCGGCGATCCGGACCGCGCCGGCGAAGCTGTTGAACCGCCCGTGGATGCGGGCGAGTCCGATGTGCCGCGCGGTGAAGCCGATCTGCGAGTGCGCGGGGTCGATCTCCCAGTCGCCCGGCTCGGGCAGCGGCGGCTGCGGCGCGACCTGGAGGAGCACGTCGCCCAGGTGGGCGTGACCGCTCTCCGCCACGACGGCGCTGCCGTGGTAGGGCGTGTAGCCCTCCGACGTCACCGCCAGCCGGTACTCCCCGGCCGGCACGGCGGCGAGGACACTGCCGTACGGGTCGGTCTCGCCGGCGAGCACCTTGCGGCCCGCGGTGTCGCTGACGACGAACTCGGCCTGGCGGACCGGCTCGTGGACGGGGTCGAGGACCCGGCAGCTCAGCACGCCCGCCGTGGCCGGCACCGGGAGGCCCGCCAGCGGTCCGCCCCGGGAGGCTCCCGCACCACGCTTGCCGAACAGACCGAACACTTCCCCGTACCCCCGAGCACATCGCTGACCTCTTGCCTCAACGAAGACGCATTCGATCACTGTTGAGGCGTTCGAGGCAAACGGCGCATCTGTTACCCAGGGTCCGATATGACCCGCCGGTGCGCGCCGGACTCCGACGGCACGCTCCTCAGCCCGGACCGGCCACGGCGACCGCGACCGTGTGCGCCGTGAGGCCCGCGCCCGCGCCGGTCACCGCGATCGCACCGTCCCGGTCCGTGCTCAGCACCCGGGCGCCACCGGCCCGCAGC
This sequence comes from Streptomyces sp. NPDC053493, assembly GCF_044544825.1. Lineage (NCBI taxonomy): Bacteria > Bacillati > Actinomycetota > Actinomycetes > Kitasatosporales > Streptomycetaceae > Streptomyces > Streptomyces sp. NPDC053493. The sequence continues at coordinate 295,008 of NZ_JBITXS010000010.1, read as the reverse complement.
GCCGCCACCGTCAGCGGCGACGGATGGCCGTACGGGTTGTCCCGGCCGGCCGACACCAGCGCCAGCCGCGGCCGCGCCGCGCGTATCAGCGCGGGATCCTGATGGGCCGAGCCATGGTGCGCGACCTTGAGCACATCGACCGGCGGCAGCGCCGGGTACTCCCGCAACAGGCCCTGTTGAGCGGGCGGTTCGAGATCGCCGAGCAGCAGCAGGGTGAGCCCGCCGGCGGCCCGCACGAACAGGGTGACGCTGGCGTCGTTGGCCCCCGACTCCCCCGACTCCTCCGCCCCGAGGCCGCCCGCCACTCCCCCGCCGCGCGGGCCGGACCGCGGGTCGCCACGTGGGTCCGCGCGCGGCCACAGGACCCGCCACTCCAGCGGCCCGAGCCGCCGCCGCTCGCCCGCCTCGGCCCGCACCACCGGCACGCCGGCCGCGCGCGCCGTCCGCCGCACGAACTCCGCCTGCTCCGGCGGCTCCTGGAGTCCCGTCGTCTGGATCGCGCCCACCGCCCGGCCGCGCAGCACACCCGGCAGGCCGGCCACATGGTCCGCGTGGAAGTGGGTCAGCACCAGCAGCGGGATCCGGCGCACACCGAGGTCGCTCAGGCACCGGTCCACCGCCGCCGGGTCCGGCCCGGCGTCCACCACGACCGCGCTGTCGCCGCCGGCCGCGAGCACGGTCGCGTCACCCTGACCGACCTGGCACATCGCGAACACCCAGCCCGGCGGCGGCCAGCCCGTCACCAGCCGGACCAGCGGCGGCGGCCGCACCACCACGAGGCACAGCAGCACCGCGCAGCCCGCACCGATCCACCGCCGGTACGGCAGCCGCCCCACCGCGGCGAGCACCAGCCCCGACAGCGCCGCGAGCAGCAGACCGCCCCACCAGCCCTCCGGCCAGGCCGCCCGCGCCCCGGGCAGCCCCGCCCCGGTGCGGGCCACCCACGCGATCCACCCGGCGGCCAGGCCGGCGACCCATGCCACCGCCTCCGCCGCGCCCGGCCACACGGGGGCCAGGCCCAGCGTGGCGAAGCCCAGGACGGTGGCCGGCGCCACCGCCGGCTCCGCGAGCAGATTGGCGGGGACCGCCACCAGGCTCACCCGGGCGGCGAAGACCACCACGACCGGCGCGCACACCACCTGCGCCGCCAGCGTCGCGCCCAGCGCCTCCGCGACCCTGCCCGGCACCCGGCGCCGCCGCAGCGCCTCGCTCCAGCGCGGCGCCACGGTCAGCAGCGCCCCGGTCGCCAGGACCGAGAGCAGGAAGCCGTAACTCCGCGCCAGCCACGGGTCGTAGAGCACCAGGGCGAGCACCACGGCGGCGAGGGCCGGGATCAGCGAGCGGCGCCGGCCCGTCGCGACGGCGAGCAGCGTGACGAGCCCGCACGCCGCCGCCCGCAGCACGCTCGGGTCGGGACGGCACACCACCACGAAGGCGAGCGTCAGCCCGCCGCCGGCGATCGCGGTCGTCCGGAGCGGCATGCCGAGCCTCGGGGCGAGCCCGCCCCGCTCGATCTGCTGCGCCGTGCCGGGCCGGCCGATGAGCAGCAGCAGGATCACGGTCAGGTTCGATCCGGACACGGCCAGCAGGTGGGACAGGTCCGTGTCCTCGAAGGCCCGCTTCAGCTCGGGCCCGATCCGGGAGGTGTCGCCCACCACCAGGCCCGGCAGCAGCGCCCGGGCGTCCGGGGACAGTCCCTCCGTGGCCCGCCGCAGTCCGGCGCGCAGCGCACCGGCCGTGCGCTGCGGCACGCTCGGCGGACCGGTGATCCGGGGCGGGCCGGTGCCGTCGACCCGCAGCACCGCGGCGAACGGGTCGCCCGGCCGCACCGGCACGGCGAGCCTGCCCGCCACTCTCAGCCGGGTGGAGGGCAGCAGCCCCAGCCATGCCCGGCGGCCCTCTCCGGCCCGCACCACGAGCAGGACCGGCGCTCTGGTCCGGTGCGTCGCGCCGTCCCGCGACTCGACACGGAGCACCTCGGCCTCCGTCACGACCGACACCGGCGCCGCCCGGCTTCCGCTCACTCTCGGGGCGGTGAGCCGCGGATCGGAGGTGACCGTCACCTCGGCCACGACCCGGCCGGTGTCGCGCGCGAGTGCGGGCACCGGACCGCGCCGCAGATCGGCCGCGTGCAGGCCGCCGGACGCGGCGCCCGCGGCGGCGCAGAGCAGCACGCCGGCGCAGGCGGTCGTCCTCAGCCCGCGCCGTGCGGCGGGGACCGTCAGCAGCGCCGCTCCGGCCAGGCACAGCAGCACGCCCGCGACGGTCCACCAGCCCGCGGCGCCGATCGCGAGCGCCGCGCCGCCCCAGGCGGCGAGCGCCGGCGGCACCAGCCGCAGATCGGCCGGGCCCTCCTCCCACACCGGTGCGCGCGTGACCACGGCGTGCTCGGCGGCCCGGAGGTCCTCGCTCATGGCCGCACCAGCGGTTCGAGGTCCGCGAACCGGCGCGCGCCGATCCCGTTGACGTCCCGCAGTTCGGCGACCGACCGGAACCCGCCGTGCTGGACGCGGTGTTCGACGATGTGCCGGGCGAGGACCGGTCCGACGCCGGGCAGGGTGTCGAGCTGTTCGACGGTCGCGGCGTTGAGACTCAGCGGAGCCGACGGGCCCGCCGCCCCGACCGCTCCGCCCGCCGCGCTCACGCCGCCGACCGCGCCGGTCCCGGCCGCGGCCGGGACGCCGACCACGACCTGTTCGCCGTCCAGGAGGACGCGCGCCCGGTTGAGGCCGGTCAGGTCGGCGCCCGGGCGGATGCCGCCGGCCGCGCGCAGGGCGTCGGTCACGCGGGATCCGGCGGGCAGCGTGAACACTCCCGGCTCGCGCACCTTGCCGCCGACGTCCACCACCACGACCGCGCTCGTCCCCGTCGGCGAGGGTGCCGCGGGCTCCGGAAGCGCGGGCCCGGCGGCCTCGGGCAGCGGGCGGGCGGCCGCCACCACCTCGGGCGCCCTGACCTGCTCGGGCCGGCCCGACCAGAAGTAGGCCCCGGCGGCCCCGGCCGCGACGACCAGGACCACGGACAGAGCGGCCAGCGAGCGCCGTTCGAGACCGCAGCGGGTCTGCACCCACAGCGGCAGCCGGTCCCGCAGCGCGAGCCGTAACCGCTCCCCGCGCCGCGCGGGCGGCTCCGGCCCCGCGCGCTCACGATCCGCACCCGCCTCCAGGCCCGGGCGCCCGTCCCGTTCCGCGTCCAGGCCGGCGTCCAGGCCCGCGCCCGGGTCGGCGGCCGGCCCGACGTCCACGTCGAGGTGCGGGTCCGGTGGTTCCTCGGGCAGGGGCACGGGCGAGAACGTCGGCGGCGACGGCAGCGGCGGGAACAGGGCCTCGCCCCTGCGCCGTACCGATCCCGGAACGGCCCCGACCGCGTGCCTTCCCCGGCTTCGGCCGCCACGGCCTCGCGACCGTGTCCTTCCGTCCGATCCCGGCGGCCGGCCGGGGCCGCTCGTCGCGGAGTGACGGCGTGCTGCGACATGCGTACGAAGAGTCATGGAACGACCGTAGGCCGGATTCCGGGCGATCTGCCGAGACCGCTCGACTTCCGTGGACAACCCGCGAGTTGTGGAAAACTCCGTCACCCGCACGAGCGACGGAACAGCGCCGGAGCCGTCAGTGCGAGGAGACGACCACCGCGAGCAGCCCGGGGCCGGTGTGCGCGCCGATGACCGCGCCGACCTCGGTGACCTGGAGGTCCTCGACGGCCGGCAGCCGCTCGCGCAGCCGGTCGGCCAGGACGGCCGCCCGGTCCGGCGCGGAGAGGTGGTGCACGGCGATGTCGACGGGGCCGGCCCCGGCCCGCTCGACCGCGATCTCCTCCAGGCGCGCGATCGCCTTCGACGCCGTGCGCACCTTCTCCCGCAGCTCGATCCGCCCGCCGTCGAGTTCGAGCAGGGGCTTCACCGCCAGCGCGGAGCCGAGGAGCGCCTGCGCGGCCCCGATGCGCCCGCCGCGGCGCAGGTAGTCGAGCGTGTCGACGTAGAAGAAGGCGGAGGTGCTCGCGGCCCGCTTCTCGGCCGCGGCCGCCGCCTCGTCCAGCGAGCCGCCCGCGTCGGCGACCTCCGCCGCCGCCAGGGCGCAGAAGCCGAGCGCCATGCCCACCATGCGGGTGTCGACGACCCGGACGGGCACGGGCGCGTCCTTGGCGGCGAGCACGGCGGCGTCGTAGGTGCCGGAGAACTCGCCGGACAGGTGGAGCGAGACGATGCCGCGGGCGCCCGCCTCGGCGGCGGCGCGATAGGCCGCGGCGAAGACCTCGGGCGCGGGCCGCGAGGTGGTCACCGAGCGCCGCTTCTGCAGCGCCTCCGCGAGCGAGCGGGCCGAGATCTCGGTCCCTTCCTCCAGCGCGCGGTCGCCGATCACGACGGTGAGCGGGACGGCGGTGATGGCGTGCCGCTCCATCGTCTGGGGTGGCAGGTAGGCCGTGGAATCGGTGACGATCGCGACATGCCGGGACATGAGCGGGAGGTTACCCGCCGGGCCCGCCGCCCGGCAGCCCGGCCCCCGTCAGCGGGTCCCCGCGCCCTCGGGCGCCCGCGTCCGACTGTGTCCGCCCGTGTCCTCGGCGGCCCGCCGCCGGCCGCCCTCAAGCCGTCGTCACATTGTCCTCAGGCCGCCGCGGGCCACCCTCAGGCCCTCGTCGGATCGCCCTCGGGCCGTCGTCAAGTTGCCCTCAGGCCGTCGCCCGGCCGCCCTCGGTCCGTCGTCAGATCACCCTCGGCGCGCCCCGCCGAATCGTCGTCAGGTCGTCGTCTCGGGCCGGGTCGACTTCTCCCACGGGTACGCCGTGCGGCGCGGGTCGGGGGCGGTGATCGCCTGCGGCTGCTGCTCGGGCGCCGGGTCGTCCGCGCCCGGCCAGGCCTGGCCCCGCTCGCCACCGGCCGCGCCCGCGGCCGCACCGTCCGTCGTGGTCCAGTGCCGCAGGGCGCCCGCCTCCACGTCGATCTGGGCGCTCAGCGCCGACAGGTCGTCCTCGGCGAACTGCCGGGCCCGGTCGCGGGCCGCGAAGCGCAGCGCGTCGGCGGAGTGGGTGATCTGCTCGGTGCGGCGCCGCAGGTCCGGCATCCGGGCCGCGACGTGCGACCGGTCCGGCTCGCGCTCCAGCCGCTTGAGGTCCTCGTCCAGCTCGCGGCCGTGGGCGCTGAGTCGCTGGAAGAGGTCCAGGGACTCCTTCAGCGAGGCGTCCTCGGCGACGCCCGCGTGCAGGGCGTCCTGCGTGGCGCGCATCGAGCTGCGCAGCGAGAGCCGCAGCTGGGCGAGCTCACCCGCGACGCCGGTCTGGCCGAAGCTCTTCGCCCTCAGCGTGGTGTCCTCGACCGTGCGCCGAGCGTGGTCGATCGTGCGGTCGACGCCTCGCTTGGCCGCCTTGACGACTTTCACCGTGGCGTAGACGCCCAAGGCCACGAGGGCGACGAACAGCAACGCCATGATCGTGATCGCGGCTTCCATGTGCCTCGCCCCTCCGCCTTCGGTTGTGGTTCCTCCACGGTAAACGGAAGGGGCAGGCCGGCGGTTCCGATGGAACCCCCAACCTGCCCCGACGCTCCCCCTAGGGGGAGGAGTCGTCAGCCCGCGACGATGTTGACCAGCTTCGGCGCGCGGACGACGACCTTGCGGATCTGCGCGCCGCCGAGCGCGGCGACGACGTTCGCGTCGGCCAGCGCCAGCGCCTCCAGCTCCGCGTCGGTGATCGACGGGGAGACCTCCAGGCGCGCCTTGACCTTGCCCTTGATCTGCACGACGCAGGTCACGGTCTCGTCGACGACGTAGGCCGGGTCGGCGACCGGGAAGTCCTGGTGGACGACCGAGTCGGTGTGGCCCAGGCGGTGCCACAGCTCCTCGGCGATGTGCGGGGCCAGCGGGGCGACCAGCAGCACCAGCTGCTCGGCGACCGTGCGGGAGACCGCGCCACCGGACTTGGTGAGGTGGTTGTTCAGCTCGGTGATCTTGGCGATGGCGGTGTTGAAGCGCATCGCGGCCATGTCCTGCGCGACGCCGTCGATGGCCTTGTGCAGGGCACGCAGGGTGTCCTCGTCGGCCGGCTCGTCGACGACGGTGACCTCGCCGGTCGTCTCGTCGACGATGTTGCGCCACAGGCGCTGCAGCAGCCGGTACTGGCCGACGACCGCGCGGGTGTCCCACGGGCGGGAGACGTCCAGCGGGCCCATGGCCATCTCGTACAGGCGCAGGGTGTCGGCGCCGTACTCGACGCAGATCTCGTCCGGCGTGACCGCGTTCTTCAGCGACTTGCCCATCTTGCCCAGGACGCGGCTGACCTTCTCGCCCTGGTAGTAGAACGCGCCGTCGCGCTCCTCGACCTCGGCGGCCGGGACGGCGATGCCGCGGGAGTCCCGGTAGACGAAGGCCTGGATCATGCCCTGGTTGTACAGCTTGTGGAACGGCTCGGCCGAGGACACGTGGCCCAGGTCGAACAGGATCTTGGACCAGAAGCGCGCGTACAGCAGGTGCAGCACGGCGTGCTCGGCGCCGCCCACGTACAGGTCGACACCACCGGTGGGCATGCCCTCGCGCGGGCCCATCCAGTACTGCTCGATCGCCGGGTCGACCAGCTTCTGGTCGTTGTGCGGGTCCAGGTAGCGCAGCTCGTACCAGCAGGAACCGGCCCAGTTGGGCATGGTGTTGGTCTCGCGGCGGTACTTCTTGGGCCCGTCGCCCAGGTCCAGGGTGACGTTCACCCAGTCCTCGTTGCGGGACAGCGGCGTCTCCGGCTGGGTGTCCGCGTCGTCCGGGTCGAAGGTGCGCGGCGAGTAGTCGTCGACCTCCGGCAGCTCCAGCGGCAGCATCGACTCGGGAAGCGAGTGGGCGACGCCGTCCTCGTCGTAGACGATCGGGAAGGGCTCGCCCCAGTAGCGCTGGCGGCTGAACAGCCAGTCGCGCAGACGGAAGTTGACGGTGCCCTCGCCGATGCCGCGGTCGGCCAGCCAGGCGGTGATCTTCTCCTTGGCCTCGACGACGCCCAGGCCGTCCAGGGAGATCTCGTCGTTGGCGGAGTTGACCAGCTTGGCCTCGTACGAGCCGAAGGCGTCGTCCCAGGTCGACGGGTCGGTGCCGCGGTCGTCCGACGGCTCCACGACGCAGCGCATCGGCAGCTCGAAGGCGCGGGCGAAGGCGAAGTCGCGGCTGTCGTGCGCCGGGACGGCCATGATGGCGCCGGTGCCGTAGCCCATCAGGACGTAGTCGGCGATGAAGACCGGGACCTGCTCGCCGCTGACCGGGTTGGTCGCGTACGCGCCGGTGAAGACGCCGGTCTTCTCCTTGGCGTCGGCCTGCCGCTCGACGTCGGACTTGGCCGCGGCCTGCTTGCGGTAGGCGTCGACGGCCTCGGCCGGGGTGGCGTGGCCGCCGGTCCACACGTCGTGGGTGCCCTCGGGCCAGGCGGCCGGGACGATCTTCTCGACCAGGTCGTGCTCCGGCGCCAGCACCATGTAGGTGGCGCCGAACAGGGTGTCCTGGCGGGTGGTGAAGACGGTGATGGCGCCGGTGTCGCCGACCTGGAAGTCGACGCGGGCGCCCTCGGAGCGGCCGATCCAGTTGCGCTGCTGCAGCTTGATGGCCTCGGGCCAGTCCAGCGCGTCCAGGTCGTCCAGCAGGCGGTCCGCGTAGGCGGTGATGCGCATGTTCCACTGGCGCAGCTTGGCCTTGAAGACGGGGAAGTTGCCGCGCTCGGAGCGGCCGTCGGCGGTGACCTCCTCGTTGGCCAGGACGGTGCCCAGGCCGGGGCACCAGTTGACCGGCGCGTCGGAGGCGTACGCCAGGCGGTACTCGCCCAGGACGTCGGCGCGCTCGGTCGCGCTCAGCTCGCTCCACGCGCGCGTGCTGCCGGGAATCTCACGGGTGCCGTTCTCGAACTGCTCGACCAGCTCGGCGATCGGGCGGGCCTTCTTGGCCTCGGTGTCGTACCAGGAGTTGAAGATCTGCAGGAAGATCCACTGGGTCCACTTGTAGTACTCCGGGTCGATCGTGGCGAACGACCGGCGCTTGTCGTGGCCCAGGCCCAGCCGGCGCAGCTGGACCTTCATGTTCTCCATGTTGGCCTCGGTGGACACGCGCGGGTGCGTGCCGGTCTGCACGGCGTACTGCTCGGCCGGCAGGCCGAAGGCGTCGAAGCCCAGGGTGTGCAGGACGTTGTGCCCGGTCATGCGCGCGTGGCGGGCGAAGACGTCGGTGGCGATGTAGCCCAGCGGGTGGCCGACGTGCAGGCCCGCGCCCGACGGGTAGGGGAACATGTCCATGATGAACTTCTTGGGGCGGGCCGCGACGGCGGCGTCGCCGGCCAGGTCACCACTGGGGTTCGGCGCCTCGTAGGTGCCCTCGGCGTCCCATACGTCCTGCCAGCGTGCCTCGATGTCGGCGGCCACGGCCGCCGTGTAGCGATGCGGGGCCGCCGTCTCGGCAGCCGTGTTGATCTCGGTCATGATCCTTGAAGCTCCATCGATCGTCTCTGCCCACTGCCAGCACTGCCACGAAATGAAAAATCCCCTCGCACAGGAGGGGACGCCGCGCCGATGCCGACCGGATCTTCATCCGTCGGGACTGATCAGCGCGGCTCGCTAAGCAGAAGGCGTACGGCACGCATGGCGTCAGGGTACCGCAGGGCCTGCGGGGGCCGCACCGGCGTTCCGCCGTGTGACACACGAAGAAGCGGGCCATCCGATCCGGATGACCCGCTTCTTTTCTGTGGAGCTAAGGAGAATTGAACTCCTGACCTCCTGCATGCCATGCAGGCGCTCTACCAACTGAGCTATAGCCCCTTGCTTTTCGTCTCCGCCCCGGTCTTCCGTACCCGTTTCCGTTCCGGTTTCCCTCGCGGCGACAGACAGAACATTAACCGGACCACCGCCGGATCACCAAATCGGTTCTCCAGGGCCCTGAGGGCCTCCGGGTAGGGTCGCCGACTGTGTCCGTCTCCGCGCCCTCCCCGACCCGCGCCCGGCCGTGGCCCCTGGCCACCGCCGCGGCGGTCTGTCTGCTGTCGTTCACTGCCTTCTGGGTGGCGCAACGCCTCGCCCACGTGAACATGCTCGACGTGATGGTCTACCGGGCCGAGGCCGAGACGCTGCGGGCCGGCGACGACCTGTACGCGATGCGCGCCACGTCGGCGAACCTCGCCATGACCTATCCGCCGTTCGCCGCCGTGCTCTTCCTGCCGCTGACCCTGGTCGGCGTCCCGCTGATGCGGACGCTGACCACGGCGGGAAACCTGCTCCTGGTGGCGGCCCTGGTGGTGCTGTCGCTGCGGCTGGTCCGCCCGGCGCTGTCCCGGCCGGGTGCGCGCGCCGATCTGTGGCGTTCGGCGCTGTGGATCGCCGCGGTGGTGGTGTGGTGCGAGCCGGTGTGGACGACGCTGCGGTACGGGCAGATCAATCTGCTCGTCGCGGTGGCGGTGCTCTGGGACCTGACCCGCCGGGAGGGCGGGCGCGGCGCCCGCTGGGCCGGCGCGGGCATCGGGCTGGCCACCGCCGTGAAGCTCACCCCGGGCCTGTTCGTGGTGCTGCTGTTCGCCGCGGGCCTGCTGCTGTGGCGGCGGGACCGGCGCCTGAACCAGTGGCTGCGGACGGCCCTGACGGCGACCGGCGTCTTCCTCGCGGTGACGCTGGCGACGGCGCTGGCGCTGCCGGCCGACTCGCGGACGTTCTGGACGCGGACGCTGTTCGAGACGGGCCGCGTCGGCCACGCGGAGGAGACCGCCAACCAGTCGCTCAGCGGCGTCCTGGCCCGGCTGCTGCACACCGACGCGCCCGGCCTGTGGTGGGTGGCGACGGCGGGCCTTCTGGGCGCCGCGGCGATGGCGCTCGCGGTCCGGGCGGCGGTACGGGGCGACCGGGCGGTGGCCGTGGTGATCACGGCGTTCACGGCGCTGATGATCAGCCCGATCTCCTGGTCCCACCACTGGGTGTGGTGCGTGCCGCTGCTGATCCTGCTGTACGACCGCGCCACGCGCGCGTGGCCGGTGACGGGCGCCGTGGCGCTGGCCTTCGCCTCGTTCGCGCTGTGGTGGGTGCCGCACGACCCGGGCCGTCCCGAACTCGACCAGAACGCCGGGCAGATGCTGCTCTCCGCGGTCTATCCGCTGACCGCCCTCGCGGTCTTCGCGGGCTACGCGCTGACGCTGCGCCGCGCGGCGCGGGAGCCGCGGGCCGTCGTCCCGGAGCGGACGCGGGAGCCGGCGCGGGACCGGAGGCGGGAGCCGGCTCAGGCACAGGCGGAGGAGCCGTCGCGTGAGCCGGCGGAGGCCTCTCAGGCCGTGGCGAAGGAGTAGAACCGCTTCAGGGTGCAGTGCTCGTCGAGGAGCCGGCCGTAGATCGGCTCGCCTTCGAGCTCGCGGTAGGTCTCGATGGGGTCGCCTTTTATGATCAGCGCCCGCGCGCACTCCTCGCACCAGTACTGGAACGCGGTGTTGACCGGGTCCATGTCACGGACGATGGGCGTGCCGCTGCCGCACCAGTCGCACTTCCGCCTGTGGGCACCCATCACTCGGCTCCAGACGTGAGCGCGGGACGTGCACGGCCGGCCTGTGACCCGGGAGCGGATTCCGCGACGGCATCGGCTTCGGCCTCCTCGGCACCGTCCACGGCCATGCGCGCTCCCTCCCGCCCGGACCCTCGTTCCCCTCCGGCGGTCCGATTCTGCCATGGCCCCGCAAGGGGGTCAGCGTCGTCGACGGAGCAGGCTCGCCGACCAGCCCAGGACGGCCGCCGCGGCCAGTGCGAGGGTGCAGCTCCACAGGGCCTCGGCGGAGACGAGCGGCCCGGGTGCGGTGATGTCGCCGAGGAAGAGGCTGCCGAAGGCGGCGACCCCGATCAGCTGGCCGAGCTGGGTGACGGTGGCGAGCAGCCCGCTGGCGTCGGCGGCGTCCTCGGGCCGTACGGCCGCGAGCGCGCCGGTCAGGGCGGGGCTGAAGGCGAGGGCGAGACCGGCGCCCATGGCGAAGAACGCCGGGTAGAGCGCCCAGCCTCCGGTGCCGCCGTCCCTGAGGACGGCGCCCACGCCGACCGCGGCGGCGGCCGTCAGCAGGAAACCGGACGGCACCAGCAACGGCTGCCAGCGGGCCGGCCAGCGCCGCCAGGTGAGCCCGACGAGCCCGAAGACCGCGGCGGTGGGCCCGAAGGTGAGCCCGGCGCGCAGGGCGCTGTGCCCGAGACCGCCCTGGAGGTGCAGGGTGAGGGTGAAGAGGAAGCCGGCGTTGACGGCCATCACGGCGGCGATCCGGAAGACGGCCCGCCCGATGCCGGGGATGCGCAGCACCCGGGGCGCGATGAGCGGGCTGCCGCCGCGGCGGGCGAGCCGCGTCTCGTACGCGAAGAAGGCGGCGAACAGGAGCACGCAGGCGCCGAGGGACAGCCAGGTCCACAGCGGCCAGCCCTCCTCCTGGCCGAGGACGAGCGGGACCGTGAGGAGCGAGACGGAGGCGGCGAGCAGCAGCAGCCCGGGCAGGTCGAGTCCGCGGGCCCGCTCGGCCTCGTGGCGGGAGTCGCGGGGCAACGTCTTCGCGCCGAGGACGAGGAGGACGAGTCCGAGCGGCACGTTGACCAGGAAGACCGGGCGCCAGCCGGTGCCGAAGAGGTCGGCGCTGACGAGGACGCCCCCGAGGACCTGGCCGGCTGCCGCGCCGGTGGCGAGGACGGCGGAGTAGGCACTGAGCGCGCGGACCCGGGCCTCGCCGGTGAAGTTGCGCTGGATGAGGCTGAGCACCTGCGGGATCATCAGGGCCGATCCGGCGCCCTGGGCGATCCGGAAGGCGATCAACTGCCCGGTGCCGACGGCGAGTCCGCAGGCGAGGGACGCGGCGGTGAACAGCGCGAGCCCGGCGAGGTAGGCGCGCCGGTGGCCGATCAGGTCGCCGAGCCGTGCGCCGGTGATCAGCAACACCGCGTAGGAGATGGTGTATCCGGCGACGACGAGCTGGATTCCGGCGCCGGTGGCGGCGAGTTCGGTACGGATGGTGGGCGCGGCGACGTTGACGATGAAGACGTCGAGCAGGGCCATGAACTGGGCCGTGAGCACGACGGCGAGCAGCGGACCGCGGCGGTTGTCGGTGGCAGGGTCTTTACTGAGTGCGGGAGGTGGGGTGGTCGTCGTCATGCCAGGAGCGTGACGCCGATCCGATACGGGTAACGAGAGCCCGCCGATGCTGGTACCGACAGCACCTGGCAACGCGGGCACGGGGACTCGACCATGGGGGTGTGACGACTGTGGCAGTACCGACTGGGGCGCGGCGCAGGCCGGAGCTGGCGGCCTTCCTGCGCAGCCGCCGGGCCCGGGTGACTCCTGAGGACGTGGGCATGCCGCCGGGGCTGAGACGGCGCACGCCCGGGCTGCGCCGCGAGGAGGTGGCGCAGCTCTCCGGCGTGGGCGTGACCTGGTACACATGGCTGGAGCAGGGGCGGCCGATCAACGCCTCGGCGCAGGTGCTCGACGCGGTGGCCCGCACGCTGCGGCTCGACCGGCCGGAGCGGGAGCATCTGTACCACCTGGCGGAGGTGCCGTACGAGGCCGAGGCGGCGCCCGCGGACGTGACGGGCGTGAGCCCGGAGATTCAGGGCATCCTCGACGCCCTGGTGCCCCATCCGGCGGTGGTGTACAACGCGCGCTACGACGTGCTGGCGACCAACGCGACGTACGACCTGCTGTTCGTCCACGACGACTTCCCGATGGTGGGCCCGCTCGGCGTGCGCAACGTGCTGTGGAGCCTGTTCACGGTGCCCGAGCCGCGCTGCCCGGTGCTCAACCGGCGGATCGAGCTGCCGCTGATGGTGGCGCAGCTGCGCGGGGCGTACGGCCGCCATGTCGGCGAGCCGGCGTGGGAGTCGTTCGTACGGGTGCTGAGCGAGGCCAGTCCGTACTTCGCGGAGCTGTGGCGCAGCGGCGACGTGGTGCCGCCCGGGACCCGGGTGAAGGCGTTCCGGCACGAGCTGATCGGCGAGGTGCGGATGACCTCGGTCTCGTTGTCGATCAACGGGATGCCGGAGTGCCGGATCGTCACGTACACGCCGAACGACGAGGAGAGCCGTACGGCCATCGGCCGCCTGCCCGGAAGAAGGTGACGGAACGACGAATCCCGCCCCCTGGCGGGGACGGGATTCGGTGACTGTGGAGCTAAGGAGAATTGAACTCCTGACCTCCTGCATGCCATGCAGGCGCTCTACCAACTGAGCTATAGCCCCTCGTGTTCTTCGCGCTCCGCGCTGCGAACAAGAAGAACTTTAGCCTGTGACCTGCCGGAAAGTGAAATCCGGGTCCGGCAGGCCGCCCGCGGGGCTCAGTCGTCGTCGCCGAGGACGGGCTCGGGCAGGGTGCCGGCGTTGTGCTCCAGGAGGCGCCAGCCGCGCGCTCCCTCGCCGAGGACGGACCAGCAGCAGTTGGAGAGCCCGCCCAGGCCCTCCCAGTGCCGGGCCTCCAGGCCGAGGAGCCGGCCGATGGTGGTGCGGATGGTGCCGCCGTGGCTGACCACGACCAGGGTGCCGTCCACGGGCAGCTTCTCGGCGTGCGCCAGGACCACCGGAGCGGCCCGGTCGGCCACCTCGGTCTCCAGCTCGCCGCCACCGCGGCGCACCGGCTCGCCGCGCTTCCAGGCGGCGTACTGCTCGCCGAACCGCGCGGTGATCTCGTCGTGGGTCAGTCCCTGCCAGTCGCCCGCGTACGTCTCGCGCAGAGCGGAGTCGTGGGCGACGGCGTGGCCGGTGAGCGCGGACAGCTCGGCGGCCGTGGCCGCGGCCCGCTTGAGGTCGGAGGCGACGATGGCGTCCGGCTTCAGCGCGGCGAGCAGCCGGGCGGCCCGGCGCGCCTGGGCGACGCCGGCCTCCGTCAGCTCGATGTCCGTGGACCCCTGGAACCTGCGCTCCAGGTTCCAGGAGGTCTGGCCGTGACGCCACAGCACGATGCGGCGGCCGGTGCCGCCCTTGCCGCTGGTCAGCTCAGCTCACCGTCCGCTCCGTCGACGCCCATGAGCCGGGCGTGCTCCTGCGCCTTGCCGCGGGTCTTCTGGGCGTCCTCGGGCAGCGGCAGCTCGGGGCAGTCCTTCCACAGCCGCTCCAGGGCGTAGAAGACACGCTCCTCGCTGTGCTGCACGTGGACGACGATGTCGACGTAGTCGAGGAGGATCCAGCGGGCGTCCCGGTCGCCCTCGCGGCGCACGGGCTTGGCGCCGCGCTCCTTGAGGAGGCGCTCCTCGATCTCGTCGACGATCGACTTGACCTGGCGGTCGTTGGGAGCGGAGGCGAGCAGGAAGGCATCGGTGATCGACAGCACATCGCTGACGTCGTAGGCGATGATGTCGTGAGCGAGCCGGTCGGCCGCCGCCTGGGCGGCGGTGCTGACGAGCTCGATGGCGCGGTCCGTGGCGGTCACAGGCAGGCTTTCGTCGGCGGTCTGAGTCACCTCAAGGGTCTCATGTACCGCCGACGGGCCCGAAAACGATTATCGGAGCGTCACCTTTTCGCTCCGGGGATCTTGTAGTCCTGGCCGAGAACGACGGTGACGTCGGCGTTTCCGGCGGTCTTGCCCTTGGCGACGGATCCGGCCGGCAGGCCGAGGGTCTTGGCGACCTCGGCGGCGCTCGCCTTCTGGGCGTCGTCGCCGTAGAGGACCTGGGACCTGTCCTCGGTGCCGGCCCGGGTGCCGCCGATCACGGCGTAGCCGCCGTTGACCAGGACCACGCGGGCCGCCTCCGTGGCGTCCTTGCCGCTGGCGTCGCGGATCGCGACCCGGGTCGCCGCGCCCTGCTCGGGCGCGCTGACCTTGCCGCCGAGGATGTCCTTGACGACGCTGTCGCCGGTGGCCTCGCTGAGCGAGCCGTCGGGCTCGACGGGCAGCAGCGCCGTCTTGTAGTCGCCGACCTTGGCGTGCTCGGCGAGCTTGGCGAGCGAGGCGGCGAGGTCCTTCTCGGGCAGGGACGGGTCGAGGATCTGGGCGAGCGTCTCGATGGTCGTCGTGGCGGCCTTGGGATCGCTGGAGATCTTCCGCAGCACGCCGTACATGACCTGGCCGAACCGCTGGAGCTGCTTGGCCTCGGCCTCGCCGGGCGCCCGGTAGGTGGCGTAGGCGACGGCGGCGCGGCCGCCCAGGGTCTGGTTCTCGCCCTTTTTGACCAGCGGCTCGGCGCCGGGCTTGTCACCGGGCACGTCGGTGTCGGTGGTGATGTCGATGTTGCTGACCAGCTCGACGAGGTTCTCCAGGAACGGGGTGTCCAGCCGCCAGGTACCGGTGATCTTGGTGCCCAGGAGGTTGCCGATCGCCTCGCGGGTGCCGCCGGAGCCGTCGTCCTCGACGGACTTGGCGAGCGTGGTGGTGGCGGTGCCCTCGGCGTCGGCGACGGCGAGCGAGTTGGGGAGCAGGACGGTGGTGCCCTGGTGGGTGGTGGCGTTGTTCACGAGGAGCGCGGTGGAGGTGCCGCCGCCCTTGGTGTCGTGGAGGTGGACGACGATCGTGTCCCGCTGCTGGGGACCGGTGGCGGTGTTCTGCCGCTGGTCGTCGCCGGACATGCCGGGCAGCTTGCCGGCCGACCAGAGGTAGCCGACGCCGCCGGCGACGGCGAGCGCGAGGACGACGACGAGGGCGACGACGCGGTTGCGGCCGCGCCGGCGGGCCTCCTCGCGCCGCTCGGAGCGGCTCTCGGTGAACTTGAGCCAGTCGATGACGTCCTCGGAGTCCTCGTCGGGCTCCTCGATGAACGAGAACTGCTCGGTGCGGTAGGCCCGGTCGTCGTCGTCCGGCGCGGGGCGCTGGGAGGGCACGCCGGCGGCCGGGGCCGGCGGCGCGGCGGGCTCGGCGGCCGGGGCCGGTACCTGCGGCGCGTGTGCCTGCTCGGTCCGCACGGCCCACTGCTGACCGGTGTCGTACTGCTGACCGGTGTCGTACTGCTGCGGGTAGTCGTAGGCCGGCTGCTGCGGCTGCGCGTACGGGTCGTACTGCGGCTGCTGGTAGGGCTGGGCGTGGGGCTGCGGCGCGTGCGGGGCCTGCTGCTGCCCGTACGGGTCGTAGCCGTAGTCCTGCTGCTGCGGGGCAGGCTGCTGCTGTACGGGCTGTCCGTACGGGTCGTAGTGCTGCTGCGGGACCTGCTGCTGGTACACCGGCTGCCCGTACGCGTCGTAGCCGATGATCTGCGGCTGCGGGTGGTACGGGTCGTACGGGTTGTGCTGATCGTTCACCGGTGCCCCTCCCCGAGGCTCACTCGCCGCGGTACAACTGGCGCTTGTCGATGTAGCGCACCACACCGTCCGGAACCAAGTACCAGACCGGGTCGCCCTGCGCGACCCTCGCCCGGCAGTCGGTGGAGGAGATGGCGAGCGCGGGAACCTCGACCAGGGACACGCCGCCCTTGGGCAGTCCGTCGTCGGTGAGGTCGTGGCCCGGGCGGGTGACGCCGATGAAGTGGGCGAGCGAGAACAGTTCCTCGGCGTCCCGCCAGGTGAGGATCTGCGACAGCGCGTCGGCGCCGGTGATGAAGAAGAGGTCCGAGTCGCTGTTGAGGGAGCGCAGGTCCCGCAGCGTGTCGATGGTGTACGTGGCGCCGCCCCGGTCGATGTCGATGCGGCTGACGGAGAACTGCGGGTTGGACGCCGTGGCGATGACCGTCATCAGATAGCGGTCCTCGGCCGGCGAGACGGCCTTGTGGCTCTTCTGCCACGGCTGCCCGGTCGGCACGAACACCACCTCGTCGAGGTGGAACAGGGCGGCCACCTCGCTGGCGGCCACCAGGTGTCCGTGATGGATCGGATCAAACGTTCCGCCCATCACGCCGAGTCGGCGCTTGCCGCGACCGCCAGTAGGCATTTCCTGCTCTCCCATGCGTGCAGAGCCTACTGGCACGGCGACGGACGCCGGATCAGCGGCCTCCCGGCTCAGCGGTCGCGGTTGAAGCGGGTGGTGATCCAGAGCAGCAGAAGAAGGGCGAGCAGGGCGCCGCCACCCGTCACGTACGGGCTGAGGCTTTCGTGGTTGCCGCCGTGCTCGGCACCCTCGTTCGCGAGCGTGACCAGGTTGGCGGCGGTGGCGTGGAGGCTCATCTTCGGCAGGACCTTCGATCGGGGATGGGAGCGGAGACTTCGCGCACATCGTATGCGGGACGTCGCGGAGCGCTCACGCCGACTCAGGCGTTGGCGTCACCGGCGTCGTTTCACCTGGTGTCCGAGGCGTCCGTGGCGTCGGAGGTGTCCGTGGCGTCGTCGGCGTCGCGGCGGTAGCCGCGCAGCAGGAACCAGGCGAGCAGAGCGGCGCCGACGATCGACACGAGCAGCACGATGCGGAGCGTGTCGCCCGGGCCCTGCTGCGCCGGCGCGGCGAGCAGCGTGGTGACGGCGGTGGCCGCGGTGTCCGTCATGGTGGTCGTGCTCCTCGGTCGTCCACAGCGCCCGAGTTATCCACAGGCACTCCGGCACACGGTAGCCCGCTCGCCTAGTCTGGGTCGCGTCAGGGGGACGAGCACCGACTCGTACGAACAGGGGGCATCCATGACCGAGCACCACCAGGGGAACCTCCCGGGCAGGCAGCGCAGGCGCTTCCCGGGCATCTCCTCGCGGGCCTACGAGCATCCGGCCGACCGCTCGGCGCTGGTCGCGCTGCGCAAACTGAGCGGCTTCGACACCGTCTTCAAGGCACTGAGCGGGCTGCTGCCCGAGCGGAGCCTGCGGCTGCTGTTCCTCTCCGACTCCGTGCGGGTGAGCGACGCGCAGTTCTCGCATCTCAACGACATGCTGCGGGACGCCTGTTACATCCTGGACCTGGAGAAGGTCCCGCCGATGTACGTCACGCAGGACCCGAAGCCGAACGCGATGTGCATCGGTCTCGACGAGCCGATCATCGTGGTCACCACCGGTCTGGTGGAGCTCCTCGACGAGGAGGAGATGCGCGCGGTCGTCGGACACGAGGTCGGCCACGCCCTCTCGGGTCACTCGGTCTACCGGACGATCCTGCTCTTCCTCACCAGCCTGGCGCTGAAGATCGCCTGGATCCCGCTGGGGAACGTCGCGGTCATGGCGATCGTGACGGCGCTGCGCGAGTGGTTCCGCAAGTCGGAGCTGTCGGCCGACCGGGCGGGACTGCTCGTGGGGCAGGACCTGCAGGCCTCGATGCGCGGTCTGATGAAGATCGCGGGCGGCAACCACCTCCACGAGATGAACGTGGACGCCTTCCTCGCCCAGGCCGACGAGTACGAGAAGGGCGGCGACCTGCGCGACTCCGTGCTGAAGATCCTGAACGTGCTGCCGCGCTCGCACCCGTTCACGACGGTGCGGGCGGCCGAGCTGAAGAAGTGGTCCGAGACCCGCGACTTCCAGCGGCTCATGGACGGCCACTACCCGAAGCGGTCGGAGGACAAGGACACCTCGGTGACCGACTCCTTCCGCGAGTCGGGCCGGCACTACGCGGAGTCGGTGCGCACGAGCAAGGATCCGCTGATGAAGCTGGTCAGCGACATAGCCGGCGGCGCGGGCGACCTCGCGGGCGACCTGGGCGGCAAGCTCTTCGGCCGCTTCGGCGCAGGCAACGGGGCCGCCGGAAACGGCGCCGGCGGCACCGACGGCGACGGTCAGGCCGGCGGCCAGGCCGGCGGCGGCTCCGACGAGCGGGGCCGGCCGGGCGAGCGGGGTCAGAACGAGGGCTGAGCGCCCGGGGCCAGCGTGCCGCAGAGGGAGGACGTGGCGGGCCGGCTCGTGGCGTACGGGTCGGTGACCGCCCGCGCCTCGGGACCGGCGGCCCGTTCGCCCGCGAGCAGCGGCCGCAGCGAGCCGGTGGTGTCGCCGTCGCAGGACTGCGGCCCGGCCTGCACGGTGCTGGTGAGCAGCTCGGCGCGGTGCATCCGCAGGTCGTCGCGGTCGAAGCGGAAGCGCAGCTCGCGGTGGACGGTGAACAGCGAGGCCCGGGCCTGGGGGCCGGTGCTGCCGGTGGAGGCGGGGCGGACGGCGTAGGTGAAGGTGTGGTCCGCCGTGACCTCCAGGACGTCGGCGTTGATCTCCGCGAAGCGCAGGGTGCCCTGGACCCGGACGGACGGGTCGGCGAGGACGACCCGGCGAGGGTCGAAGCGGACCAGCCAGGCGCCGACGGCGTGCCGGCCGTCGTCCTTGGGCGAGGCGACGCTGTGGTCGAACTGCTCCAGCTGGTCGGGATCGATCAGGAGCCGGGGCGGGCGAACGGTCAGGCCGGCGAGGACGTCGGGTTCGAGGGAGGAGGCGACGAGGTAGTCCTTGGCGATGCCGAGGGCCGCGACCACCTGGCTCTCGGAGAAGTGGGTGGTGCGGGCGGCCATGGGCAGGTTGATGCCGGAGGCGCCGGTGCGGTGTTCGGCGGCGGGGCTGTGGGCGAAGAGACCGGCGGGCTCGCCGCCCGGGACGGGGCCCTGCGGGGCGAGCGGGACCACGGTGGTCCGCAGTGCCTCGGCCGGCTGGTCGACGGGAGGCTGGTAGGGGTTGCGGACGCCGAGATAGACGGCGGTGCCGAAGGCGAGCAGGATCAGCAGGACGAGCATCAGGGCCTGCCGGGAGCCACCGCCGCCCCGGCCCTCCCAGGCCGGACGGGACCGCACGGCCTGGGCGTGCTCGCCCATCCGCTCCTGGGCGGAGAACTCCTGGAGGCGGGCAGCCTGGACGAACGCCTCGTCGAAGACGACGGATCGGTACTCGTCCTCACCGCCGGGGAGTCCCTCGGGAGTCCCCTCAGGCGGGTCGCCACGCCCTGCCATATCTTCAGGGTAGGTCGGCGGAAGCTCCCGTAAACGCCCAGGTATACGACAAGTTCCGAAGAATTCGGACGCGGCTGCGGCGAACGGGCGACGGGCCCGTCCCGGCGTCCGGGGCGGCCGGACGGCTCTAGGGTGCGGCCGGGGAGGCGGGGACCGCGGAAGGGACGGTGCGGGGCTTGTCGACGCCGCTGGTGGCCGGCGGAGGGATCTGGTCCTGGCGGTTGGCGGAGGCGCCGCGGTAGACCGCGCTGAAGGCGAGGGCGACCATGCCGACGCCCATCACCAGGGCCAGCACCCAGGCGACCGGGCGGTGCCAGCGGGCGCTGCCGCGGTAGGGGCGCAGGGCGCCGCCGTGCGGGCCGTACGGGTCGAAGTCGTCGTCGGCGGTGTCCGGGTCGTAGCCGTCGGGGAAGCGGGCGGGGTCGTAGCCGTCCTCGTAGAGGTCCTCGTCGGCGAGACCGGCGACGGCCCGGGCCCGGGCGGCCTCGGCCTCGGCGCGGGCCTGGGCGGCGGCGAGGAGGCGTTCGACGGCGGTCGGCTCGTGGACCGTGGCGGCCCGGACGAAGTCCTCGTCGAAGACCACGGTGGCGAAGTCCTCGTCGGCGCCTCCGCGGTCGACAGAGTCCTCGGGGTCCCCGCCGTCAGGAAACGGCCTGCCCCCCACGTCGTCCGGCACGGATTCAGAGTAGACCCGGGAGGTGGTTTTGGGCAGGGAGAGCGCGAAGCCTCCCTGCCCGCACCGGAAGGTGTCCGTTACCGAACGTGACCGTCGCCGGTCACGATGTACTTCGTGGAGGTGAGCTCGGGAAGGCCCATGGGGCCGCGGGCGTGGAGCTTCTGGGTGGAGATCCCGATCTCGGCGCCGAAGCCGAACTGTCCGCCGTCCGTGAAGCGGGTGGAGGCGTTGACGGCGACGGTGGTGGAGTCGACCAGCTGGGTGAAGCGGCGCGCCGCGGCCTGGGAGGTGGTGACGATGGCCTCGGTGTGGCCGGAGGTCCACAGCCGGATGTGCTCGACGGCCTTGTCGAGGGAGTCGACGACGGCGGCGGCGATGTCGTAGGAGAGGTACTCGGTCTCCCAGTCCTCCGGCGTGGCGGGGACGACGGTGGCCTTGGTGCCCTCGGCGCGGGCGAGGACGCGCTCGTCGGCGTGGACGGTGACGCCGGCCTCGGCCAGGGCGTCCAGGGCGCGCGGCAGGAAGGCGTCGGCGATGTCCTGGTGGACCAGGAGGGTCTCGGCGGCGTTGCAGACGCTGACCCGGTGGGCCTTGGAGTTGATCAGGATCTCGACGGCCATGTCGAGGTCGGCGTCGGCGTCGACGTAGACGTGGCAGTTGCCGGTGCCCGTCTCGATGACCGGGACGGTGGACTCCTCGACGACGGTCTTGATCAGGGAGGCGCCGCCGCGCGGGATGAGGACGTCGACGAGGCCGCGGGCGCGCATCAGCTCGCGCACCGAGTCGCGGGACTCGCCGGGGACGAGCTGGACGGCGTCGGCGGGCAGGCCGGCCCCGCCGACGGCGTCGCGCAGGACCTTCACCAGGGCGGTGTTGGAGGAGTACGCGGAGGAGGAGCCGCGCAGCAGGACGGCGTTGCCGGACTTCAGGCAGAGGGCGGCGGCGTCGACGGTGACGTTGGGCCGGGCCTCGTAGATGATGCCGACGACGCCGAGCGGCACCCGGACCTGGCGCAGGTCGATGCCGTTGGGAAGGGTGGAGCCGCGCACGACCTCGCCGACCGGGTCGGGCAGGGCGGCCACGTGCCGGACGTCGGCGGCGATGGCCCGCACCCGCTCGGGCGTCAGGGTGAGCCGGTCGATGATGGCCTCGCTGGTGCCGGCCTCGCGGGCGCGGGCGATGTCCTCGGCGTTGGCCTCGACGATCTCGGCCGTGCGCACCTCGAGGGCGTCCGCGACGGCGAGCAGGGCGTCGTCCTTGGCCGCGCGCGGGAGTGGCGCGATTTCGGCGGCCGCGCCACGGGCCCGGTAGGCGGCCTGGGCGACCGGGGACATGTTGTCGAAGGGGGTGAGCGAGGTCATGTCCGCAGGGTACTGGCACCGCTGCGGACATCCCTCACGTATCTCCCACCCGTCCCGTACTGCGAGACGGGCATGTCACGGGCCGGGCGCCTGGCGAGGTCAGTACGGGTGGACGCCGACCGGCGCGGCCGGCGGCGGGCCGTAGCCCTCGGCGATCCGCTGGTGGTAGGTCTCCCGGTCGATGACCTCCAGGCCGACGATCTCCCACGGCGGCAGCTTCGCGCTCTGGCGGTGCTCGCCCCACAGACGCAGGGCGACGGCCGCGGCGTCGTGCAGGTCGCGGGCCTCCTCCCAGTACCGGATCTCGGCATGGTCGGCGGCATAGCGGCTGGTCAGCAGGAAGGGATGGTCGTGGGCCAGCTGCTCGAGGGCACGGCGCACCTCCTTCAGCGGCGCCGCCGCACCGGAGACGCTGAGGGTGATGTGCCAGAGCTTGGACACCTCCCGGTCCCGTGTCCGCGTGTTCTCGGGCTCCCTGTCGAAGGACGCCCCGTCGGCGGTCTCCTTGTCGCGTTCCTTGTCGAAGTCGGCTCCGGCCTCGACGCTCGTCAGGGCGCGTTCGGCCGTCCCGCGGGGCACTGCCCCTGGGCGCGCTCGTCTCACCGGCGGCCTCCTGTGTGATGCCTGTGCTGCGTGCTGCTGCGTTGTGCCGCGCTGCTGCGCGTGCTCTGTCCCCGCCCCTCCTTGCCCCCAGGACAAAGTCCACCAGCCCGCGGCGGCGCATGGGGCGGTTTTGGTAAAGGTCCCTACCGGATGACCAGACTTTCAGCCGTTTCGGTTCACATCACGACGAGGTCGTCACGGTGGACCACCTCGCGCTCGTACTCGGGTCCGAGCTCCCTGGCCAGCTCGTGGGTGGAGCGGCCGAGCAGCTGGGGGATCTCCTTGGCGTCGAAGTTGACCAGTCCGCGGGCGACGGCGCGGCCGGCGGTGTCGCGCAGCTCGACCGGGTCGCCGGCCGTGAACTCGCCCTCGACGGCGGCGATTCCTGCCGCGAGCAGCGACTTCTTGCCCTCGACCACGGCCCGCACGGCACCGTCGTCGAGGGTCAGTGCGCCCTGCGGGGTGGAGGCGTGGGCGAGCCAGAGGAGCCGGTCGGCGGAGCGGCGGCCGGTGCGGTGGAAGTACGTGCCGGTGTCGCGGCCCGCCAGGGCGTCGGCGGCGCGGACGGCGGAGGTGAGGACGACCGGGATGCCGGCGGCGGCGGCGATCCGGGCCGCCTCGACCTTGGTAACCATGCCGCCGGTGCCCACGCCGGCCTTGCCGGCCGAGCCGATCTCGACGTGGGCGATGTCGGCCGGGCCGCGCACCTCGTCGATCCGCGAGGTGCCGGGCTTGGCCGGGTCGCCGTCGTAGAGCCCGTCCACGTCGGAGAGCAGCACGAGCAGGTCGGCGCGGACGAGGTGGGCGACGAGGGCGGCGAGGCGGTCGTTGTCGCCGAAGCGGATCTCGTCCGTGGCGACGGTGTCGTTCTCGTTGACGACCGGCAGCGCGCCCATGGCGAGCAGCTGGTCGAGCGTCCGGTAGGCGTTGCGGTAGTGGGCACGGCGGCTGGTGTCGTCGGTGGTGAGCAGCACCTGGCCGACGCGCACCCCGTACCGGGCGAAGGAGGCGGTGTAGCGGGCGACGAGCAGGCCCTGGCCGACGCTGGCGGCGGCCTGCTGCCGGGCCAGGTCCTTGGGGCGGCGGGTGAGGCCGAGCGGGGCGAGGCCGGCGGCGATGGCGCCGGAGGAGACCAGGACGATCTCCTTCTCGCCGCCGCTGCGCACGGTGGCGAGGACGTCGACGAGGGCGTCGACGCGGTCGGCGTCGAGGCCGCCGGAGGCGGTGGTCAGCGAGGACGAGCCGACCTTCACGACGATCCTGCGGGCTTCCGTCACGTACTGCCTGGCCACTGTCACCTGCGTCGTCCTCGCCGTTCCTGCTCGTGCTCTCGCTCGGCTGGCAATCTACGCGAGCGGCGCGGGGCGCCGCCCGCCTATTCCACCGGCTGGACCGCGGCCGCGGTGTGCGCCTCCCAGGCGGAGGCGATCATGGAGCGGACGTCGTGACGGGCCTTCCAGCCCAGTTCGGCGGCGGTCCGCTCGGCGGAGGCGACCACCTTCGCCGGGTCGCCGGGCCGGCGGGCGACGACCTCGGGCGCGATGTCGCGGCCGGTGACCTCGCGGACCAGGTCGATCATCTCGGCTACCGAAACGCCTTCGCCGCGGCCGATGTTGAGGGTGAGGTCGCGAAAGTCGCCGGCGGCGGCCAGTTCGCCGAGCCGGCGGGCGGCGGCCAGGTGGGCGTCGGCGAGGTCGGCGACGTGGATGTAGTCGCGGACGCAGGTGCCGTCGGGCGTCGGGTAGTCGTCGCCGAAGACGAGCGGCGGCAGCCCGGCGTCGAGCCGCGCGAAGACCATCGGCACGAGGTTGTTGACGCCGGTGTCGGCGAGTTCGGGAGCGGCGGTGCCGGCCACGTTGAAGTAGCGCAGGCAGGCGGTGGCCATGGAGTGGGCGCGCCCGGTCGAGCGGACCATCCACTCGCCGGCGACCTTGGTCTCGCCGTACGGGCTGAGCGGCGCGCACGGCGTGTCCTCGGTCACCAGGTCGGTGTCGGGCATCCCGTACACGGAGGCGGAGGAGGAGAAGAGGAAGCTGCCGACGCCGGCGGCGGCCGCCGCCTCCAGGAGCACCTGGAGGCCGCTGACGTTCTCGCGGTAGTAGAGGAGCGGGAGTTCGACGGATTCGCCGACGGCCTTCTTCGCGGCGAGGTGGACGATCCCGCGGACCTGGTGCTCGCGCAGCACCCGGTCGAGGAGCGGGCGGTCGAGGACGCTGCCGCGTTCGAGCGGGACGCCCGCCGGGACCCGGGCCGGGTCGCCGGTCGAGAGGTCGTCCAGGACGGCCACCCGCTCGCCGGCCTCGGCCATGGACTTGACGACATGGGAACCGATGTAGCCGGCGCCGCCGGTGATGAGCCACGTCATTCGGGCAGCCTAACGCGAACGGGGACAGAGGTCGGAAAAACGAACGCGGCGGCCCGGCGCTCCTGGAAGGACCGCCGGGCCGCCGCCACGGGCAGGAGCCTCAGCCGCGCTCGGCCAGCGAGCGGCGGAAGGCCACGCACTCCTCGTACACCGGCAGGATGCCGGCCTCGCGGGCCTGCGCGAGGGTCGGGCCCTGGGCGTCCTTGGCGGACAGCTCGGGCTCGCCCTCGACCGGCCACTCGATGCCGATCTCCGGGTCGAGCGGGTAGACGGTGCGCTCACGCTGCGGCGCGTAGCCCTCGGAGCACAGGTACGTCACGGTCGCGTCGTCCGTCAGCGCGCAGAAGCCGTGGCCGAGGCCCTCGGAGAGGTAGACGGCCTTGCGCTCCTGGTCGTCGAGGCGCACGGCCTCCCAGCGGCCGAAGGTCGGCGAGCCGACCCGGACGTCGACGATGATGTCGAGCACCGCGCCGCGCACACAGGTCACGTACTTCGCCTGGCCGGGCGGCACGTCGGCGAAGTGGATGCCGCGCACGACGCCGGCGGCGGACACCGAGAGGTTGGCCTGCTTCAGGCCGAGCGGGTGGCCGACGGCCTCGGCGAGCGTCTCGGCCTTGTACCACTCGAGGAACAGGCCCCGGGCGTCCCCGTGCTGCTGCGGGACGAGCTCCCAGGCACCCTCGATGCCAAGCGGGTTGACCTTCATGAAAAGGGTCCGGTCCTCTCTCGGGCCTCAGGCCTCGTCGGCCGTCAGGGCCAGCTCGGCCTTCTCGGCCTCGTACGCGAGCAGGTTGAGCAGGTAGTCGCCGTAGCCGC
The DNA here is from genome assembly GCF_044544825.1 of Streptomyces sp. NPDC053493. NCBI lineage: Bacteria > Bacillati > Actinomycetota > Actinomycetes > Kitasatosporales > Streptomycetaceae > Streptomyces > Streptomyces sp. NPDC053493. Next base: position 269,498 of record NZ_JBITXS010000010.1, on the reverse strand, counting down.
TCTTGGTCAGCGGCTCGGCGAGCGCGCGCAGCCGCGCGTCGTCGATGAAGCCGGCGCGCCAGGCGGCCTCTTCCAGGCAGCCGATCTTCATGCCCTGGCGCTCCTCGACCACGCGGACGTACTCGGAGGCCTGCACGAGGGACTGGAAGGTGCCGGTGTCCAGCCAGACGGTGCCGCGGTCGAGGACCGAGACCTGGAGCTCGCCGCGGTCGAGGTAGTGCTTGTTGACGTCGGTGATCTCCAGCTCGCCGCGGCCGCTGGGCTTGAGGCCCTTGGCGATCTCGACGACCCGGCTGTCGTAGAAGTACAGGCCGGGCACCGCGTAGCGGGACTTGGGGTTCTTCGGCTTCTCCTCGATGGAACGGGCGACGCCGTTCTCGTCGAAGTCGACGACGCCGTAGGCGGTCGGGTCGGAGACGGCGTGGGCGAAGACGACACCGCCCTCGGGCTGCGCGTACTTCGCCAGCTGACGGCCGAGGCCGACGCCGTGGAAGATGTTGTCGCCGAGGATCAGGGCGACCGGGTCGTCACCGATGAATTCCTCGCCGATGACGAATGCCTCGGCAATTCCGTTCGGGTGCTCCTGCGTGGCGAACTGGATGTCCAGGCCGAAATCGGACCCGTCGCCCAGAAGCCGCTCGAACTGGGGCCGCTCCTCGGGCCCCGTGATGATCAGAATCTCCCTGATGCCCGCCATCACGAGCGTCGACAGGGGGTAATAGATCATCGGCTTGTCGAAGACCGGCATCAGCTGCTTCGACACGGCTCGGGTGATCGGCCACAGTCGGGAGCCGGTACCACCGGCAAGCAAAATTCCACGCATGGGCACGCAGCCTACGGCAGGCCCGCGGGGCCGCTCACCATCCCGGCCGTCATCACCGCCGTGAGAACGGCCACGGAACGGCGCGCGAAGCCCAGCCCATAGAATGGTGGCTCTTATGAAGATTCTCGTCACCGGCGGCGCCGGGTTCATCGGTTCACAGTTCGTGCGGGCACTGCTCTCCGGAGAGCTGCCCTCGGGTGAAGGCGCCCAGGTCACCGTCCTGGACAACCTGACGTATTCGGGCAACGAGGCCAACCTCGCCCCGGTGGCGGACAAGCCCGGCTACACCTTCGTCCACGGCGACATCCGCGACTACGCGGTCGTCGACGACGCCATGCGCGGCCAGGACGCGGTCGTGCACTTCGCGGCCGAGTCCCACGTGGACCGCTCGATCCTCGACTCCTCGCCCTTCGTCACCACGAACGTGCTCGGCACCCAGGTGCTGCTCGACGCCGCCAAGCGGCACGGCGTCGGCCGGTTCGTGCACGTCTCCACCGACGAGGTGTACGGCTCGATCTCCGAGGGCTCGTGGACCGAGGACTGGCCGCTCGCGCCGAACTCCCCGTACTCGGCCTCCAAGGCGGGCTCCGACCTGCTGGCCCTCTCGTACCACCGCACGCACGGCATGGACGTCGTCGTGACCCGCTGCTCCAACAACTACGGGCAGTACCACTTCCCCGAGAAGATGATCCCGCTGTTCACCACGAACCTGCTGGACGGGAAGAAGGTGCCGCTCTACGGCGAGGGCCTGAACATCCGCGACTGGCTGCACGTCTCCGACCACTGCCGTGGCATCGAGATGGTGCTGCGCGGCGGCCGCGCCGGTGAGGTCTACCACATCGGCGGCGGCACCGAGGTCACCAACAAGGAGCTCACCGGTCTCCTCCTCGACGCCTGCGGCGCCGGCTGGGACATGGTCGAGCACGTCGAGGACCGCAAGGGCCACGACCTGCGCTACTCGCTGTCCATCGCCAAGATCCAGGAGGAGCTCGGCTACACGCCGCAGGTCACCTTCGAGCAGGGTCTCGCCGACACCGTCCAGTGGTACCGCGACAACCGCGCCTGGTGGGAGCCGCTGAAGGCGAAGGCGGCGCTGTCCGCATGAGCCGCTGGCTGATCACCGGTGCGGCCGGGATGCTCGGCCGCGACCTCACCGAGGTCCTCACCGAGGCCGGCGCGGACGTCACCGCGCTGACCCGCAAGGAACTCGACATCACCGACGCCGAGGCCGTCCGGGCCGCCGTCGCCGGCCACGACGTGGTCGTCAACGCGGCCGCCTGGACCGACGTCGACGGCGCCGAGACCGAGGAGGCCGCGGCCACCCGGATCAACGGCGACGGCCCGCGCGTCCTCGCCGCGGCCTGCGCCGACAGCGGCGCCGTGCTGCTGCAGGTCTCGACGGACTACGTCTTCCCGGGCGACGCCACCGAGCCGTACCCGCACGACGCCCCGACCTCCCCGGTCAACGCCTACGGGCGGAGCAAGCTGGCCGGCGAGCAGGCGGTCACCGAGCTGCTGCCGGAGCGCGGCTACGTGGTGCGGACGGCCTGGCTGTACGGCGCGCACGGCCGCAACTTCGTGTCGACCATGCTGGGCCTGGCCGCGCAGCGCGAGACCGTCGACGTCGTCGACGACCAGCGCGGCCAGCCGACCTGGACCCGCGCGCTGGCCCGCCAGCTGCGCGACCTCGGTGAGGCGGCCCTCGCGGGCAGCGCCCCGGCGGGCGTCTACCACGGCACGGCCTCGCAGACGGCGACCTGGTTCGACCTGGCCCGGGCGGCCTTCGAGCTGACCGGCCTGGACCCGGAGCGGGTGCGGCCGACCACCTCGGAGAAGTTCGTACGGCCCGCGCGCCGGCCCTCCTTCAGCGTGCTGGCGCACGACCGGTGGGCCGAGGCGGGCGTCGCGGTCCAGCCGCACTGGCGCGACCAGCTCGCCGAGGCTCTGGTGACCATGGCACCGGGCGGTTCCGGCGCGTGAGTCTGCTCGACCGCATCACCACGGCCCTGCCGCGCGGCACCGCCTTCGTGGGTGTCGGCACCGCGCTGCTCGGCGGGGCCAACTACGTGCATCTCGCGGCGGCGGGCCACTCGCTCTCCGTCGACGACATGGCGAGCTTCTCCGTGCTGTGGACGGTCGTGGCCTCCATAGGTCTCGGCCTGTTCTTCCCGGTCGAACAGGAGATCACCCGGGTGGTCGCCGCGCGGGTGGTGGCCGGCGACGGCGCGCTGCCCGTGCTGCGGCGCGGCGCGACGCTGGCCTTCGGGCTGCTCGCCGTGGTCCTCGTACCGCTCGCGCTGTTCGCGGGACCGCTCGCCGACCTCTTCTTCCACGGCGACCGCGGTCTCGTGGCCGCGCTCGGCGGCGCCTTCGCGGCGCTGGCGTGCTCCTACGTGACGCGTGGCGTGCTGGCCGGGCTCGGCCGGTTCGAGGCGTACGGACTGCAGCTGGGCCTCGACGGTCTGTTGCGGATCGTGCTGTCCGTGGCGCTGGCCGTGGCCGGTGTCACGTCCGCGTTCGTGTTCGCGGCCGTGATGACGGTGGCGCCGCTGATCGCGGTGGTCGTCACCCTGCCGCCGGTGCTGCGCGGGGCGCGGCCCGGGTCGACGGCGCAGTGGGGCGCTCTCGTCGAGCACCTGGGGCTGCTGATCGGCTCCACGCTGCTCGCGCAGGTGCTCGTGAACATCGCGGTGATCAGCACCAAGCTGATCGCGACGGACGACAGCGCCCTGGTGGCGGCGCTGCTGTCGGCGCTGGTCCTGGCGCGGGTGCCGCTGTTCGCCTTCGGCGCCTTCCAGGCCTCGCTGCTCGCGGGTCTGTCGACGGCGCAGGCCGAGGGCGACACGGCGGGCTACCGGCGGATGCTGCTGCGGGCCTGCGGGATCACGGCCGGCCTCGGCGCGGTCTTCGGGATCGGCGCGGTCGCGCTGGGTCCCGTGCTGCTGCCGGTGCTGTTCGGTTCGCCGGACGTGCTCGGGCCGGTGGACTTCGCGTGGCTGGCGCTCGGCACCGTCCTCTACATGCTGGCGATGGTGCTCGGCCAGGCGCTGCTCACGAGCGGCGCGGCGCGTCTTCAGCTGGTGGCCTGGATCGTGGGTACGGTCGTCCTCGCGGCGGTCACTCTCAGTCCTCTGGAGCTGCGCAGCAGGGTCGAAATCGCCTACGCTGTGGGGTCGCTCGCGGTGGTCACCTGCATGACGGTCGTTCTTCGCTCTCGTGTAGGCTACCGTTCGGTGCACTCATAGGAATGATCACCATTCCCTCACTCTCCGTGACCATCGCGGCGGACAGTGGACTGCAATTCGGTGGCTCCTTCGCCAGCCGCCCATTCTTGGAAGAGTAGACAGGGCCTTTCCATGAGTCGTCCGATACACCGGAGCCTGGCGTGAAGTTGTGGATGCTGACTTCGGTCACCGGAGTCTTTCTCGTCGCGTGCATCATCGAGCTGCTGCGCCGTCGCAAGCTCAAGGAGAAGTACGCGTTCCTGTGGGTCCTCACCGGACTCGTGATCATTCCGCTCGGCTTCTTCCCGAGCGGCCTCGACTCGGTCGCCCGCGCCGTCGGCGTCCGCTCCGGCGTCAGCCTGCTCCTCTTCCTCAGCGTCGCCTTCCTCTTCATCGTCTGCCTCCAGCTGAGCTGGGAAGTGGGACACCTGGAGGAGGAGGGCCGCACCCTTTCGGAGGAAGTGGCCCTGCTCCGGATCGACGTGCAGGAGCTGCGCACGCAGCTCGCCGAGCAGACGCAGGGCGGGGAGACGGCCGACCGGGCCGGTCAGGGGAGCACCAAGTGATCGACGGCAAGCGCGTACTGATCATCATGCCCGCGTGGAACGAGGCCGAGGGCGTCGCCGACGTCATCAAGGAGGTCCACACCACGCTTCCGGGTGCCGACGTCCTGGTCGTCGACGACGGCTCGGCCGACGACACCAGCCGGGTGGCCCGCGCCGCCGGCGCGACCGTGATGACCCTCCCGTACAACCTCGGCGTCGGCGGCGCGATGCGAGCCGGCTACCGCTACGCGCACGACCGCGGCTACGACGTCGCCATCCAGGTCGACGCCGACGGCCAGCACGACCCGCGCAACGTCCCCGAGCTGCTCGCCCGCCTCGACGCCGGCGCCGACCTCGTGATGGGCGCCCGCTTCGCCGGCACCGGCGACTACGAGACCCGCGGCCCGCGCAAGTGGGCCATGGTCGTGCTCGCCTTCTGGCTGTCGCGGATGGCGAAGACCAAGCTCACCGACGTCACCTCCGGCTTCCGCGCCTCCAACCGCGACCTGATCGACGTCTTCGCGCACTGGTACCCGGTCGAGTACCTGGGCGACACGGTGGAGTCCTCCATCGCCGTCGTCCGGGCCGGCTACCGCATCGAGCAGGTGCCCGTCGCCATGCGCCCGCGCGCCACCGGCACGCCGAGCCAGTCGCCCTGGAAGGCGACGCTCTACCTGGGCCGCATCGGCATGATCCTGCTGCTCGCGCTCAGCCGCCGCTCGGCCCTCGGCCCCAAGAGGAAGGCCAAGTGACCGCGGTGCAGACCCTGGACATCATGCTGCCGCACTACGGGGACACCGCCCTCATGCAGGCCGCGGTGCGCAGCGTCCTCGACCAGACCGACAAGGACTGGCGGCTGACCGTCGTGGACGACGGCAAGGAGCCGGGCGTACCCGAGTGGTTCGCCTCCCTCGGCGACAGCCGCGTCCGCTATCTGCGCAACGAGCAGAACCTCGGCATCACGAAGAACTTCCGCAAGTGCGTGGACCTCGTCGAGTCCACCCACTTCAGCATGCTCGGCAGCGACGACCTGCTGCTGCCCAACTACGTCGCGACGATGCGCGCCGCCGTCGCGGCCCATCCCCACGCGGCGATCTACCAGCCCGGCGTCGACGTCATCGACGAGCACGGCAAGCCGGTCACCACCCTCGGCGACGAGGTGAAGAAGCGCCTGTACGCGCCGAAGCGGACCGACCGCCGACTGGTGCTCTCCGGCGAGTCGCTCGCCGCGAACCTGCTCGGCGGCAACTGGCTCTACTTCCCCTCCATCGTGTGGCGAGCCGACGCCGTCAAGGCCGTCAGCTTCCGCGAGGACCTGTCGGTGATCCAGGACCTGGCCCTGATCATCGAGCTGATCCGGCGCGGCGAGAAGCTCGTCGTCGAGCCCACCACCACGTTCCACTACCGGCGTCACTCGGGCAGCCTGTCCTCCGCCGAAGCGGTCACCGGCGCCCGCTTCGGAGAGGCCGTACGGTTCTTCCACGAGGTCGCCGACGACCTCGACCGGCACGGCTGGCCGAAGGCCGCCCGCGCCGCGCGTCGGCACCTTTCGATGCGGCTGCACGCGCTGACAATGGTTCCGGGGGCGCTGCGCCACGGCCAGTCGAAGACCATACGCACCCTCCTCGGCTACGCCCTGTCCACGAGCCAGCGCTGACCCGGCGGTCACGGCCCTGTCTCCCACGTCAGATTCCACGGTATTGAGATGACACAGACGCAACCCTCCTCCGGTTCCGAAGCCCCCCTGTTCAGCATCATCGTTCCCACCTACAAGGTGCAGGCGTTCCTGCGGGACTGTCTGGACTCGGTGCTGGAGCAGTCGTTCCGGGACTACGAGCTCCTGGTCGTCAACGACTGCTCGCCGGACGGTTGCGGTGAGATCATCGACGACTACGCCAAGGCCGACTCCCGTGTCGTGGCGATGCACCTGGAGCAGAACGTCGGCCTCGGCCGGGCGCGCAACGCCGGCATGGCCCGCGCCAAGGGCAGGTACCTGCTCTTCCTCGACAGCGACGACACGATGCTGCCCGGCTCGCTCCAGGCCATCGCCCGCCGCATCGCCGAGTCCGACGACCCGGACCTGGTGATCTTCGACTACTCCCGCACCCACTGGGACGGCCGCGTCACGCCGAACGCCCGTGCCGACGTGCTGGCCAAGGCCGCCCAGCAGGGCGTCTTCGCGCTGAAGGACCAGCCGGAGCTGCTCAACCTGCTGCAGGTCGCGTGGAACAAGGCGTACCGCCGGGACTTCGTCGAGCAGTGGGGCTTCCAGTACCCGTCGGGCTACTACGAGGACACCCCCTGGACCTACCCGGTCATGATCGCGGCGGAGACCATCGCCGTCCTCGACCGCGTCTGCGTCTACTACCGCCAGCGGCGCCAGGGCAGCATCCTGCACAGCACCAGCCGCAAGCACTTCGACGTGTTCGACCAGTACGACCTGGTCTTCAAGTTCCTCGCCGACAACCCGCAGTTCGAGGAGTACCGGGCCGCGCTCTACGAGCGGATGGTCAACCACTTCCGCGTCGTGGACGTCTCCCCCGGCCGCCTCCCCGACGACTCGCGCGCCGAGTTCCGCCAGCGCTGGGCCGAGGCCGACGCCCGCCACCGCCCGCAGGGCCACACGGCGCCCAAGCCCAAGGGCCAGCTGATCACCGGCAAGGGCCGCGAGAAGGCCCGCAAGACGGTCCGCTCGCTGCGCGCCAAGAAGTCCGTGCCGGCCAAGCTGAAGAAGAAGCTGCGCAGTCGTCTGCTCCAGGCCTACTACCGGGCCCAGCGCATGCTGCCCGTCCAGCAGGACGTCGCCGTCTTCGCCGCGTACTGGAACGGGTCGTACTCCTGCAACCCGGCCGCCATCCACCAGAAGATGACGGAACTCGCCCCCGGCATGAAGGCGGTGTGGGTCCTCAAGAACGACGCCACCAGCCGGCCGCCGAAGGGCGTCCCGACCGTCCACCCCGGCTCGCTCGGGTTCTGGAAGGTCATGGCGCGCGGCAAGTACTTCGTCAACAACGTCAACTTCCCGCCCAGCGTGGTCAAGCGCCCCGGCCAGGTCCACCTCCAGACCCACCACGGCACCCCGCTCAAGCGCATGGGCGTCGACCTGGCGGAGTACCCGGTCGGCCGCCGCGGCATGAACCTGGTCCGCCTGATGGACCGCGTGGACCGCTGGGACTACAGCCTCACCTCCAACAGCTTCTCCACCGCCGCCTGGGACCGCGCCTACCCCTCGTACTACGAGGCGCTGGAGTACGGCTACCCGCGCAACGACCAGCTCGTGAACGCGACGGCGGCGGACGTGGCCGCGGCCCGCAAGAAGCTCGGCCTGGCCGAGGACACCCAGGTGATCCTCTACACGCCGACCCACCGCGACTACCACGACGCCCCGAAGCAGATGCTGGACCTGGAGCGCTTCGCCGAGGCCCTCGGCGACGGCTTCACGCTCCTGGTGCGCGCGCACTACTTCTACGACCAGAGCCTGCTGGCGTCCGGTTCGAGCGGCAGCGCCCGCCTCGTCGACGTGAGCGCACACCCCTCGGTCGAGGAGCTGTACCTCGCCGCGGACTGCCTGCTGACGGACTACTCGTCGGTGATGTTCGACTACGCGAACCTCGACCGGCCGATCGTGATCTACGCGAACGACTGGGAGGTGTACCGCACCACCCGCGGCACCTACTTCGACATCACCGTCGACTCCCCCGGCCTGACCGTGCAGACCGAGGCCGAGCTCACCGAGGCCTTCACCTCCGGCCGCTGGAACAGCGCCGAGTCGGACGAGGCCCGCGCCGCCTTCCGCAAGACCTTCTGCGAGTTCGACGACGGCCGGGCGGCCGAGCGCGTGGTCCGCAAGGTGTTCCTCGGGCAGGACGAGGTCCCGCCGGTGCTGCCGCTCGACGAGCGTCCCGTGCCGCCGCGTCCGGGCCGGCAGGAGCTCTCCGAGGCGACCAGGCCGCGCGACCGCGAGACCGTCTGAACCGACTAGTCTGTTCGAACGTTCCGAACGTCCATCCCCGATCAGCCCAGCGGAGCCGAGTTGAAACTCCCGCGCAACGCCTTTCTCAGCAAGCAGTGGGAGAGGATCCCGGAGAAGCGCCGACTGCCCGTCGCGGTCTACGCGACGACGCAGATCCTCTTCCTGCTGTGGTGGGCGGCGTTCTTCCCCGGCGCCCTGAGCTACGACTCGATCACCTATGTGTGGCACGTCACCACCAACCACTGGGAGTCCAACCACTCGGTGGCCTACGACTCCCTGGTGTGGCTGTCCCTCAACACCACGGGTGATCTGTGGATCCTGACGCTGGCGCAGACCGTCGTGGCGTCGGCGGTGCTCGCCTACTGCTCCGTCACCCTGCGGGAGTGGGGTGTACGGCAGCGGTGGGCGGCCGTCGCCGCGTCCGTGCCGGCGCTGCTGCCGCCGACGGCCGTCTTCATCATCTTCGTGTGGAAGGACGTGCCGTTCGTCCTCGGCGCGATCCTGGCCTTCGGCGCGGCGGGCCGGCTCGCCGCCCGGCGGGCCCGCGGCCGGCAGGCCGTCCGTGACCGCGACTTCTACCGCACGGTCGGGCTGCTCTTCCTGGGCTTCCTGATGCTCGCGGTGTTCCGCAACAACGGCATGCTCGTCGCCGTCGTCGCCGCGCCGATCCTGCTGATCGCGCTGCCGTCGATGCGGCGTTGGGTGCTGGCGGCGACCGCCGTGCCGGTGCTGATCTTCGGCCTGCTGACCAGCGTGATCTACCCGGCGGCCGGCGTGAAGACGCCGCCGAAGGACGCGGTGTACGCCTTCTTCTACGCGGACATCGCCGTCGCCTACGGCCAGCACCCGGGCTACTTCACCAAGGAGGACAAGGCGCTGATGTCCTCCATCGCGCCGCTGTCCCACTGGGGCGGCCACGCCGCCAACTGCTACAACGCGGACTGGGCGATGGAGTCGCCGCCGATGAACCGGCCGCTCGCCGCCCAGCGCAACGACGAGCTCATGGCGCTGTGGAAGCGGGTCCTGAAGCGGACGCCGGACCTCGTCATCGGCGCGCGGGTGTGCCGGGCGCACATCGCGTGGGCGATCTTCCCGGGCCCGAAGGAGCTGCGGGCGGACACGCTGCTGAGCGACCCGAAGACGTCGAAGACGCTCTTCAGCTACCTCAAGTGGAACGAGGACATCAAGCACAGCCCGTACCGGCCGAAGCTGAAGATCCGTCCGCTGTCGGAGCCGCTGCACAGCGTCGCGGACTTCTCGTGGCGCGCGTTCAAGGTGCCGCAGCTGCAGTGGCTGCTCTTCCGCGGCGCGATCTGGTGCTACGCGACGTACGCGATCGTGCTGCTGTTCCGCCGCCGCACCAAGGCGAAGGGCACGCTGGCGCTCCTGTCGGTCACCCTGGGCCTCCAGCTCACGGTCCTGGCCGCGAACCCGGCGCCGCTGTGGCGCTACATGATCGGCCCGATCTTCATCGGCATCCTGACCCTCCCGCTGCTGCGCGCGAAGCCCCGCTTCGACGCGCGGCCGGACGAGAAGCCGGCGGCCTCGCCGCAGGAGTCGGAGAAGCAGGACACCGACGCGGACCCGGACCCGGAGCCCGCACCGGCCACGGTCGCCTGACCGCCCGGCACCGGCACGACGACGGGCCCCGTCCTCCTCTCGCGAGGAGGACGGGGCCCGTCTGCCATACCCGACCCTGACGCCGGAGCACCCAGATCCGACGCCGCAGGCGGCCCCCGCCGGGGGGACGAACGGGGGCCGTCGCCGTCCGCGTACCCCGAGCCACACGATGCATGCCCGGCCTGCCGCCGAAAAATAGGGAACGGGCCCCCGCCGGGACGAGAGGGCCCGACCGGAGGCCCGCGAAGCTCCTGGAAGCCGTGAGAACGGCGCCCGTGGCGCCGGACTCCGTCCGGCGACGCGAAGGGCCCCCGCCGGGACGAGAAGTCCGGCAGGGGCCCGTCGTGGAGGCCGTTAGAACGGGTTGAACTCGTCGAACTCGCGCTGGGCGTCGTCGCGCTCCGCCTCGCGGTCGCGGCGGCGCTGGGCGGCCGGACGCGGGGCCTCGAGACGGTGGTCCTCGCCGCGGCGGCCGAGCATCTCGGCGCCGGCGACCATGGAGGGCTCCCAGTCGAAGACGACCGCGTTCTCCTCGGAGCCGATCGCTACGCCGTCGCCGGCACGGGCGCCGGCCTTCATCAGCTCGTCCTCGACGCCGAGGCGGTTGAGCCGGTCCGCGAGGTAGCCGACGGCCTCGTCGTTGTTGAAGTCGGTCTGGCGGACCCAGCGCTCCGGCTTCTCGCCGCGCACGCGGTAGACGTCCTCGTGCTCGTCGTAGGTGACGGTGAAGCCGGCGTCGTCGACCGCCTTCGGGCGGATGACGATCCGGGTCGCCTCCTCCTTCGGCTTGGCCGCGCGCGCCTTCGCGACGATCTCGGCCAGGGCGAAGGAGAGCTCCTTCAGGCCCGTACGGGCGACCGCGGACACCTCGAAGACGCGGTAGCCGCGCTCCTCCAGGTCCGGGCGGATCATGTCCGCGAGGTCCTGGCCGTCCGGGATGTCGATCTTGTTGAGGACGACGACGCGCGGGCGGTCGTCCAGACCGCCGTACTGCTTCAGCTCCTCCTCGATGACGTCGAGGTCCGTGACCGGGTCGCGGTCGGACTCCAGCGTCGCCGTGTCGAGGACGTGGACGAGCACCGAGCAGCGCTCGACGTGCCGCAGGAACTCCAGGCCCAGGCCACGGCCCTGGCTGGCGCCGGGGATGAGGCCGGGGACGTCGGCGATGGTGTAGACGGTCGAGCCGGCCGTGACCACGCCGAGGTTCGGGACGAGCGTCGTGAAGGGATAGTCCGCGATCTTCGGCTTGGCGGCCGACAGGACGGAGATCAGCGAGGACTTGCCGGCGCTCGGATAGCCCACCAGCGCCACGTCGGCGACCGTCTTGAGCTCCAGGACGATGTCCTCGAGGTCGCCGGGCTCGCCGAGCAGCGCGAAGCCGGGCGCCTTGCGGCGGGCGGAGGCCAGCGCCGCGTTGCCGAGGCCGCCGCGGCCGCCCTGGGCGGCGACGTACGTGGTGCCCTCACCGATCAGGTCGGCGAGCACGTTGCCCTTCTTGTCGAGGACGACGGTGCCGTCGGGCACGGTGAGGACGAGGTCCTGGCCGTCCTTGCCGGAGCGGTTGCCGCCCTCGCCGGGCTTGCCGTTGGTGGCCTTGCGGTGCGGCGAGTGGTGGTACTCGAGGAGCGTGGTGACGGACTGGTCGACGACCAGGATCACGTCACCGCCACGGCCGCCGTTGCCGCCGTCCGGGCCGCCGAGCGGCTTGAACTTCTCCCGGTGGACGGAGGCGCAGCCGTGGCCTCCGTTACCCGCGGCGACATGCAGTTCGACGCGGTCCACGAAGGTGGTCATGGTTCTGTGCCTCCAGAAAAACTTATGGGTGGGAATGTCTATCTAGTAACACGCGAAAGGCGGACCCGCTTCCCTGGTCGGGAAGTGAGGTCCGCCTCACGCGAAGTGTCCGATCAGGCGACCGGAACGATGTTCACGACCTTGCGGCCACGGAAGGTGCCGAACTGCACCGAACCGGCCTGCAGGGCGAACAGCGTGTCGTCGCCACCACGGCCGACACCCGAGCCCGGGTGGAAGTGGGTGCCGCGCTGGCGGACCAGGATCTCACCCGCGTTGACGACCTGACCGCCGAAGCGCTTCACGCCGAGCCGCTGGGCGTTGGAGTCGCGACCGTTCCGGGTGGACGATGCGCCCTTCTTGTGTGCCATTGCTCAGTCCCTCTTTACTTCGCGGCCGTCGGGATGGACGTGACCTTGATCGCCGTGTACTGCTGACGGTGACCCTGGCGACGGCGGTAGCCGGTCTTGTTCTTGTAGCGCAGGATGTCGATCTTGGCGCCCTTGTGGTGGTCCACGACCTCGGCCTGGACCTTGATGCCCGCCAGGACCCACGGGTCGCTGGTCACGGCGTCGCCGTCGACAACGAGCAGGGTCGAGAGCTCGACCGTGTCGCCAACATTGGCGGTGGAAATCTTGTCAACCTCGACGATGTCGCCGACAGCAACCTTGTGCTGGCGACCACCGCTGCGCACGATGGCGTACACGCGGATCTCTCTCTCACTCGGAATTCGGGACCTCTGATGCCAGCCGCCCACGCGGGCCGAGGGCCTGCGGCGATCCGGGATCGGACGAGCGGCCTCTCCCGGCGGACCGGGAGGGAGGTGCTCAGAGGTGTGGCGCGCATCAGACACGCCGACGGTCTAGGTTACGGGCGGGCCCCGTAAGGGGTCAAATTCCGGCGGGCCCGGCGGCCTCGGCCGTCGCGGCGGCCTGGGCCGTCGCCTCGGTCTCGGCGACGAAGCCCTTCAGCCAGGCGCGGAAGTCCGGGCCGAGGTCCTCGCGCTCGCAGGCCAGCCGCACGATGGCCCGCAGGTAGTCGCCGCGGTCACCCGTGTCGTAACGCCGGCCCTTGAAGACGACACCGTGCACCGGGCCGCCGAGGCGCTCGTCGGCGGCCATCTTCTGGAGCGCGTCGGTGAGCTGGATCTCGCCGCCGCGGCCCGGCTCGGTCCCGCGCAGCACGTCGAAGACGGCCGGGTCGAGGACGTAACGGCCGATGATCGCGTAGTTGCTGGGCGCCTCGGCCGGGTCCGGCTTCTCGACCAGGCCGGTGATGCGTACGACGTCGGCGTCGCCGGTCGGCTCGACGGCCGCGCAGCCGTAGAGGTGGATCTGCGCCGGGTCGACCTCCATGAGCGCCACGACGCTGCCGCCGGACTCGCCGAGGACCTCCAGCATGCGGGCGAGCAGCGGGTCGCGCGGGTCGATCAGGTCGTCGCCGAGCAGGACGGCGAAGGGCTCGTCGCCGACGTGCGGGGCGGCGCACAGGACGGCGTGGCCGAGGCCGCGCGGGTCGCCCTGGCGTACGTAGTGCATGGTGGCGAGTTCGCTGGACTCCTGGACCCGTGCGAGGCGCTCCTCGTCACCCTTGCGGGTGAGCGCCTCCTCCAGCTCGTAGTTCCGGTCGAAGTGGTCCTCGAGCGGGCGCTTGTTGCGGCCCGTGATCATCAGGACGTCCGAGAGCCCCGCCGAGACCGCCTCCTCCACGACGTACTGGATCGCCGGCTTGTCGACGACCGGCAGCATCTCCTTCGGCGTCGCCTTGGTGGCGGGAAGGAAGCGCGTGCCGAGACCGGCGGCCGGGATGACTGCCTTGCGCACGCGGGGAGTGGGGGTGTTGTTCATCGGGCTGGTTCCTGGTTTCCGATCCGGGGGCAATGCCGTGTGGACCGTCCTCGGCGGGAGGACGGTCCACACGGGTCACGTCGGGGACTGGGTCAGTCCTGCGCGGGAGCGGCGGTCTTCTTCGCCGCCTTCTTCGCCGTCGTGGTCTTCTTCGCCGCGGTCTTCTTGGCCGCCGCCGTCTTCTTGGTGGCGGCCTTCTTCGCGGTGGCCTTCTTGGCGGTCTTGCGGGCCGCCTTCTTGGCCGCCGGAGCCGTGGCCTCGGCGGTCTCGGCCTCGGGGGCCGCGGCCTCGGAGGTCTCGGCGGTCTCGGCCTCGGCCGGGGCGGCGGAAGCCACCACGACCACGGCGGCCTCCTCGGCACCGGCCGGCGCACCGGCGGGAGCGGTGGCCTTGCGGACCACCCGGCGGCGCGCCTTCGGCGGGGCGGCCACGGGGGCCTCCTCGGCGACGGGCTCGGCGACCGGCTCGGCCGCGGGCGCCTCGGCGACGGCCGGGGCCTGCTCGGCGACGACGGTCTCGACCACGGTTTCCGCGGCGGCCGGCTCGGTGGAGACCACCGGGGCCGACACCTTACGGGTGGCACGGCGGCGGCCACGAGGCGCCGGAGCGGCCTCCTCCTCGGCCACGGCCGGCTCGGCGACGGGCTCCGCCTCGGCCTCCGGCTTCGCCTCGGGCTTCCCGGGCTTCGTCTCCGGGACGACGACCTCGAAGGTCTCCGTCTCGGTCACGGCCGGCGAGGACACCGGCGCCGACACCCGGCGGGTGGCACGGCGGCGGCCACGACCGCGCGTGGCGGCCGCCTCGGCCTCCGCGACGCTGCCGTACAGCTCCTCGTCCGGGGCGATCGGCTCGGGCAGCGCCACCGGCGCCGCGAGCTCCGCCGCGACCTCGGCCTCGGTCTCGACCTCGGTGCCGGCCGCGGCCTCCGCCTCGGCCGGGGCCTCAACGGCCTCGTGCTCGTGGACGTGCTCGTGCTCGGCACCGCCGCGGCCGCGCTTCTTCGAGCGCTTGCCGCCGCCACCGCCGCCGTGCGTGGCCGGCTGCTCCATGTGGACGATGACACCGCGGCCGTTGCAGTGGACGCAGGTCTCCGAGAACGACTCCAGGAGGCCCTGGCCGACCCGCTTGCGGGTCATCTGCACCAGGCCGAGCGAGGTGACCTCGGCCACCTGGTGCTTGGTCCGGTCCCGGCCCAGGCACTCCAGGAGGCGGCGCAGCACCAGGTCGCGGTTGGACTCCAGGACCATGTCGATGAAGTCGATGACGACGATGCCGCCCAGGTCACGCAGGCGCAGCTGCCGGACGATCTCCTCGGCCGCCTCCAGGTTGTTCCTGGTGACGGTCTCCTCGAGGTTGCCGCCCTGACCGGTGAACTTGCCGGTGTTGACGTCGACCACGACCATCGCCTCGGTCTTGTCGATCACCAGCGAGCCGCCGGACGGCAGCCAGACCTTGCGGTCCAGCGCCTTCATCAGCTGCTCGTCGATCCGGTACGTGGCGAAGACGTCGACCTCGCTGGTCCACTTGGACAGCCGGTCGGTGAGGTCCGGGGCGACGTGGTTCACGTAGCCGTGGATGGTCTCCCAGGCGTCGTCACCGCTGACGATGACCTTGGAGAAGTCCTCGTTGAAGATGTCGCGGACCACCCGGACGGTCATGTCCGGCTCGCCGTACAGAAGGGTCGGGGCGTTGCCGCTCTTCGCCTTCTTCTGGATGTCCTCCCACTGCGCCTGCAGCCGCTCGACGTCACGGCGCAGCTCGTCCTCGCTCGCGCCCTCGGCGGCGGTGCGCACGATGACGCCCGCGTCCTCGGGAACGATCTTCTTGAGGATGCTCTTCAGACGCGCGCGCTCGGTGTCCGGGAGCTTGCGGCTGATGCCGGTCATCGAGCCCTCGGGCACGTACACCAGGTAGCGGCCGGGGAGGGAGACCTGACTGGTCAGACGGGCACCCTTGTGACCGATCGGGTCCTTGGTGACCTGCACCAGGACCGACTGGCCGGACTTCAGGGCGCTCTCGATGCGGCGCGGGCCGTTGGCCATGCCGAGCGCCTCGAAGTTGACCTCGCCGGCGTACAGGACCGCGTTGCGGCCCTTGCCGATGTCGACGAAGGCGGCCTCCATGGACGGCAGCACGTTCTGGACCTTGCCCAGGTAGACGTTGCCGACGTACGAGGTGGCCTGCTCCTTGTTGACGTAGTGCTCGACGAGCACGTTGTCTTCCAGGACGCCGATCTGGGTGCGCTCACCGTTCTGGCGGACGACCATCACCCGCTCGACGGCCTCGCGGCGGGCCAGGAACTCGGCCTCGGTGATGATCGGGACGCGACGGCGGCCCTGCTCACGGCCTTCACGGCGGCGCTGCTTCTTGGCCTCCAGACGGGTCGAGCCCTTGATGGACTGCACCTCGTCGGACGGCTCGGACTTCTCACGGGCCGGGCGGGGCTCGCGGACCTTGACGACCGTGCGGACGCCGTCCTCTTCGGTGGTCTCGGCCTCGGCGCTGTCACCGCTGCGGCGGCGACGGCGACGGCGACGGCGGGAGCTGCTGGAGCCGCCGACCGCGCCCTCGTCCTCGGTCTCCTCCGCCTCGTCGGCCTCGGCCTCCTCGGCGTGGGGCTCCTCGCCCTCGTCCTCGGCCTCGGTCTCCTCGGCCTCGGTCAGCTCGCCACGGCGACGGCGACGGCCGCCACGGCGGCGACGGCGGGACGGGCGGTCCTCGTACTCGTCGGTCTCCTCGGCGCCGGCCTCGGCCTCGACCTCGGCCTCCGCCTCGGGCGTGGACTCGACCTCGGGCTCGTCGGCGACGGTCGCCGGGACGGGCTCGACGGCGACGGGCTCGCCACGGCGGCGACGGCGGCGGCGGGCACCGGTCTCGGCGCGCTCCACGGCCTCGGCGGGCTCGGCGGCCGCGGTGGTCTCCGCCGTCTCCTCCTCGGGCTCCTCCTCCTCGGCCTCGGCGGCCGCGATGATGGCGGCGGTCTCCGGGGTCTGGAACATGGGCTCGGTGAAGACCGGGGCCTGGAAGACCGGGACGGCCGGGCGGGTGGCGCGGCGCGAGCGCGGCGCCTCCTCGGCCGCGGCGGACGGCTCGGCGGTGAACTGCGGCGACGCGGCGCGACGGCGGCCGCGGCCGCGGGTGGCGGCCTGCTCGGCGGCGGCGACGTCGGCGGCGTGCGAGGCGATCTCCTCGACGGTGTCCTCGGGCAGCGCCTCGCCGGAGGTCTCGGCGGCGATCTCGGCGGCCGCGGCCGGGGTGGTCACCTCGGGCGCGGTGGCCTTACGGGTGGCGCGGCGACGGGTACGGGGCGCGGGCGCGGCGGACTCCTCGGCCTGCTCGGCAGCCGGGGCGGACGTCTCGGCGACCGGGGCGGCCGGGGCGGCCTCGGCGACCGGCTCCGGAGTCGCGACGGCACGGGTCGCGCGGCGACGGGTACGGGGCGCCGGAGCGGCGGGCTCCTCGGCCTGCTCGGCAGCCGGAGCGGCCGTCTCGGCAGCCGGGGTGCTCTCGGCGGCCGGGGCGGTCTCGGCGACCGGCTCCGGAGTCGCGACGGCACGGGTCGCGCGGCGACGGGTACGGGGCGCGGGCGCGGCGGGCTCCTCGGCCTGCTCGGCGATGTGAGCCACCTCGGCGGCCGGAGCGACCTCGGCGGTCTCGGCGGCCGGAGCGGTCTGCGGCGCGGTGGCCTTACGGGTGGCGCGGCGGCGCGGACGCGCGGGCGCCGGCTCCTCGGCGGGAGCCGGGGCGGGCTCGACGGCCGGAGCGGTCTCGGTCGTGTCGGTGGCGGCGGCCTCGGCCGTCACCGGCGGGCCGGCCGGGCGGGAAGCGGCGCGGCGCCGACGGCGCGGCGGCAGCTTGTCACCGGGTGCGTTGTTGTTCTCGTTCTCTTCGGGCTGTTCGAGCATGCGGGCGGTTCTCCCGTCACGCTCCCGGGCGCCGCGTCTGGTTCCGGTCCGGCGGCACGGACGCGCGTGAAGCGCGGTGCCGCCGTCCGGGGCGCGGGCGCCGCACGGGAGCTCAGTGTCTGGCTCGCCGGTTCCGTACGCCCTGTGCGTACGGCCTGGCGAAAGTCTCCTGGTGTCAGTGCGCTGCCCGACCCAGGTGGCTCCCGAGTACCAGGGCGGCGCTACAACGACCGCTCCCTACGCGGTACCGACACCCGGCGCCGTCGCTGAGGCGGTCGCGGCGGCCGTGGATGGAGCGGCCGTGGCTGCCTCGCGGTCGGGCGCGAGCGGGTCGGTCACCGTGCCGGACTCCTCGTCGAAGAGCCCCTGCGCCAGCCTGGTCACCGCAGCGGGGACCGGCGGCGCCAGGTCGGCCACAGCTCGGAGACCGGACAGGACGTCGTCGGGTCGCACGGCAGGTGTCACGTGCCGAACAACCAGCCGCAGTATCGCACAGGCGCTGTCCAGCGGCCTATCACCCTGGGGATCGCCCGGGGCCGGGCCGGCGGTCAGCTCGACGACGGCCTCGCGGGTGTCGAAGGTGCGCAGGCCGTTCTTGGTCTTGCGCTGTACTTCCACCGTCTCGGCCGCGAGAAACGCCTCGACGGCCTTCCGCGCGTCCTCGACGTCCACACCGTCGAGCCGCAGCTCCCACACGGAGGCGGTGAGCCGGTCGGCGAGACCGGAGGTCCGGGCCTCGACGGCGTCGACGATGTCGAGACCGCTCGGCATCGACTCGTCGAGCATCGCCCGCAGAGCCTCCGGGTCACGGGTCTCGGTGAGCGCGATCTCCAGGTATTCGGCCTCGGAGCCCGTACCCGTCGGGGCGGCGTTGGCGTACGACACCTTCGGGTGCGGGGTGAACCCGGCCGAGTACGCCATGGGCACCTCGGCACGGCGCAGCGCACGCTCGAAAGCGCGCTGGAAGTCACGGTGGCTGGTGAACCGGAGGCGGCCGCGCTTGGTGTAGCGCAGTCGGATGCGCTGCACCGCCGGTGCGGGCGGCGGGCCTTCGGGCTGTCGCTTGCCCAGTGGTTCTTCTCCTCGGTGCGGGGCGGGCGCGGGTGGCGCACCGCCCTCGAAATGCGGTGGTGCCCCGGGGGACCCGCCCGGCTCACCCCCGCGTCTGCGGGGAGATCTCGGGTGCGGGCGCCGCGCCGGGAACGTTCGTTGTACTACCCAGAGTACGCGCCCGGGCCACCTCCGGTTCCCCGGGCAGGTCAGCCGAGCCCGCCGAAGAGCGCCTGGCGCACCTCCCGGGCGGCGGCGCGCACGGCCCGCGCGGCGGCGGCGACCGGCCGCCAGACCCAGGCCCGCAGCCAGTGGCCGACCGGAGTGAGGATCACCCGGTACACCCAGGCGAGGGGCCGGCCGACCACGTTCCACAGCACCCAGCCGATCACCCGCCCGACGGCCCGCGAGACCCGCCCGGCCACCTCCCAGGCCCAGGCGAGCGCGGCACCGACCGCCCGGCCGACGGGCGCGAGCACCTGCCGCCAGAGCCAGGCCAGCGGCGTGACCAGCAGCAGGTCCACCACCCACCACACGGCCTTGCCGACCGGAAGCAGCACCCAGCGCCAGAGCCAGGCCAGCGGTGTGACCACCAGCAGGTCGATCAGCCACCACAGGGCCCGGCCGACCGGCACGAGCACCCACTCCCAGAGCCACCGCAGCGGCACCAGGACCAGATGGTGGATCAGCCATCCGAGGGCCCGCCCGAGCGGCGCCAGGATCCACCGCCACAGCTGCTTCAGACACCAGACGAGCGCGTCCCAGACGAGCCGGACGGGCAGGACGACCACCAGGGCGACGGCTCGCGCCACGCCGGTGAGACAGCCCGGGTTTTCCGTGTTCATGCCCGAAACGACGAGACGGCCCGACGAAGGGTTTCCCCTTCGCCGAGCCGTCATCAGAGCGTTACGCGGCTACTTGTTCACCACGGACAGCGGCAGCAGCTTCTTGCCCGTCGGGCCGACCTGGATCTCGGTCTGCATGGCCGGGCAGACGCCGCAGTCGAAGCACGGCGTCCAGCGGCAGTCCTCGACCTCGGTCTCGTCGAGGGCGTCCTGCCAGTCCTCCCAGAGCCAGTCCTTGTCGAGGCCGGAGTCCAGGTGGTCCCAGGGCAGGACCTCCTCGTAGGTGCGCTCGCGGGTGGTGTACCAGGCGACGTCGACGCCGTACTCGGGCAGGGTCTTCTCGGCGCAGGCCATCCAGCGGTCGTACGAGAAGTGCTCGCGCCAGCCGTCGAAGCGGCCGCCGTCCTCGTAGACGGCGCGGATGACGGCGCCGATGCGGCGGTCGCCGCGGGAGAGGAGGCCCTCGACGATGCCGGGCTTGCCGTCGTGGTAGCGGAAGCCGATGGAGCGGCCGTACTTCTTGTCGCCGCGGATCTTGTCGCGGAGCTTGGCCAGGCGCTCGTCCGTCTCCTCGGCCGACAGCTGCGGGGCCCACTGGAACGGGGTGTGGGGCTTGGGCACGAAGCCGCCGATGGAGACGGTGCAGCGGATGTCGTTCTGACCGGAGACCTTGCGGCCCTCGGCGATCACGTTCATCGCCATGTCGGCGATCTGCAGGACGTCCTCGTCGGTCTCCGTCGGCAGGCCGCACATGAAGTACAGCTTCACCTGGCGCCAGCCGTTGCCGTAGGCGGTGGAGACGGTCCGGATCAGGTCCTCCTCCGAGACCATCTTGTTGATGACCTTGCGCATGCGCTCGGAGCCGCCCTCGGGGGCGAAGGTGAGGCCGGAGCGGCGGCCGTTGCGGGTCAGCTCGTTGGCGAGGTCGACGTTGAAGGCGTCGACGCGGGTCGACGGCAGCGACAGGCCGATCTTGTCGTCCTCGTAGCGGTCGGCGAGGCCCTTGGCGATGTCGCCGATCTCGGAGTGGTCGGCGGAGGACAGCGAGAGCAGGCCGACCTCCTCGAAGCCGGTCGCCTTCAGACCGCGGTCCACCATCTCGCCGATGCCGGTGATGCTTCGCTCCCGCACGGGGCGCGTGATCATGCCGGCCTGGCAGAAGCGGCAGCCGCGGGTGCAGCCGCGGAAGATCTCGACGGACATGCGCTCGTGCACGGTCTCGGCGAGCGGGACGAGCGGCTGCTTGGGGTAGGGCCACTCGTCGAGGTCCATGACGGTGTGCTTGGAGACGCGCCACGGCACGCCGGACCGGTTGGGGACGACGCGGCCGATGCGGCCGTCGGGCAGGTACTCGACGTCGTAGAACCGCGGGATGTAGACGGCGCCGGTCTTGGCCAGGCGGAAGAGGACCTCGTCGCGTCCGCCGGGCCGGCCCTCGGCCTTCCACCGGCGGATGATCTCGGTCATGTCGAGCACGGCCTGCTCGCCGTCGCCGATGATCGCCGCGTCGATGAAGTCGGCGATGGGCTCGGGGTTGAAGGCGGCGTGGCCGCCGGCGAGCACGATCGGGTGGTCGACGGTGCGGTCCTTCGACTCCAGCGGGATGCCGGCGAGGTCGAGGGCGGTGAGCATGTTGGTGTAGCCGAGCTCGGTGGAGAAGCTCAGGCCGAAGACGTCGAAGGCGCCGACCGGGCGGTGGCTGTCCACGGTGAACTGGGGCACGTTGTGCTCGCGCATCAGCTCTTCGAGGTCGGGCCACACGCTGTAGGTGCGCTCGGCGAGGACGCCCTCGCGCTCGTTCAGTACCTCGTAGAGGATCATGACGCCCTGGTTGGGCAGGCCGACCTCGTACGCGTCCGGGTACATCAGCGCCCAGCGGACGTCGGCGGACTCCCACGGCTTGACCGTGGAGTTCAGCTCTCCACCGACGTACTGAATCGGCTTCTGCACGTGCGGGAGCAGAGCTTCGAGCTGCGGGAAGACAGACTCGGCAGCAGACATCTCGAACCTTCGTGAGCTGGCAGGGGGGCGACTCTCAAGCGTACCCCGGTGCTCAGTGACCCAGCGCCGCCCGGAGCTTCGGGGCCGCGGCGCGGGCCCAGACCTCGGGCAGCTCGCGTTCGCCGGCCGCGGCGGCGGCCTCCTCGCGGCCGTAGAGGAGTCCCCAGGTGAAGGCGGTCTCGCCGGCGGCGTGGGCCTGGCCGGCGGTCTCCTTCAGGGCGGCGCGGGCGACGACGCTGTCCTGGTGGTCGCCGAGGAGGGACTGGACGGCCTTCACTCGTCGGGAGAAGCGTTTCGCGGGCTTGCCGAGGGTGGGTTTGGCGGCGTCGGCGGCGTAGCGGGCGCGTTTGGCGGCCTTGCGGGCCTCGTGGAGGGCGAGGTCGCGGTCGTGGCCCGGTGGGAGGCCGAGGGCGTGCTCGACGCGGGTGGCGAGGCGGTCGAAGTCCTTGCGGACGGCGCGGGCGAGGACGCGGGGTGCCTCGTGGGTGGCGGCCTCGCGCAGCGGCGGGGCGGCGAGGAGCGCGTCGAGGGTGTCGAGGAGGGCGAGGTGGCGGTCGGAGTCGAGGGCGGCGAGCACGGTGCGGCGGGCGTCTTCGGCACGGCGGGCGGTGCGGCTCGTGAGGCGGGCGCGGGCGGGGCCGAGGAGGAGGGTGTCGGGGAGGTCGTCGAGGCGGGCGGCGAGGCGTTCGGACAGCACCTCTTCGTCGCGGGCGGTGCCGAGCTCGCCGGCGAGCCATGTGAGCTCGTCGGCGACGGGGTCGGTGACGGTGCGGTCGAGCACCTTGCGGTAGGTCTTGAAGGCGCTGCGCAGGCGTCGGCAGGCGACGCGCATCTTGTGGACGGCGTCGGGCAGGTCGCGGCGTACGGCGGGGTCGAGGGTGACGACGGCGTCCACCTGTGTGCGTACGTAGGCGAGCACGGCGGCGCCGGCGGTGCCGTCCTTCGGGGCGTCGTCGTGCGGCGGCCGGTGTCCGGCCGGGCCCGGGCCGGTCTCGTGCAGGGCCCTGGCGAGTTTGGACGGTGCATCGGAGGGGTGGATGCCGGCCTGGGCGAGCTGTTCCTCGACGGCGTCGAGGATACGGTCGCCGGTGTCGTCCAGGCCGTCCGCGAGTTCGACCTCGATCTCGGTCCAGGTGGCGGTCTCGCCGCCGGGCAGGCGGGTGGCGTGGACGGTGTCGTGGGAGATCTCGGCGAGCAGGGTGCCGTCGGCGGCGCGCAGGTGGCGGACGTCGCGGGAGGAGCGGAGGCGGACGACGGGGACGACGTCGGCGTGGCGGACGCGGGAGCGCAGGAGCCCCGCCAGCGAGGCCGGGAGGGTCTCGGAGAGCGGGGCTCTGATCTCGTCGCGGATGCCGACGGCGACGGGGAACTTGAGGTGCCAGCCCTCGTCCGCGCCGCCGGTGCGGCGGCGCAGGGTGAGGGAGTCGGCGGCGAGCCGGAGGTCCGGGGTGTCGTAGTAGAGGGCGTCGAGGTCGGTGACGCCTTCGTGGGTGACCGAGCCGGCCCCGGGCACGCCGGTGAGGTCGGGCAGCTCGGTGTCCCCGGTGGCTTCGTACTTCCGCTCGATCTCGCGTTTCGTCTCGGCCATGCCTCGAATCTAGCGGTCCTCAGGCCGTTATGGGTCGCTGCACCCGGATCGACTGGAGCAGTCCGATGGCCACCCAGACGGCGAACATCGAGGAGCCGCCGTAGGAGACGAAGGGCAGCGGGAGGCCGGCGACCGGCATGATGCCGAGGGTCATGCCGATGTTCTCGAAGGACTGGAAGGCGAACCAGGCGATGATGCCGGCGGCGACGATCGTGCCGTAGAGCTCGGTCGTCTCGCGGGCGATGCGGCAGGCGCGCCAGAGGATGACGCCGAGCAGGAAGAGTATGAAGCCGGCGCCGACGAAGCCGAGTTCCTCTCCGGCGACGGTGAAGACGAAGTCGGTCTGCTGTTCGGGGACGAACTGGCCGGTGGTCTGGGAGCCCTTGAAGAGGCCGGCGCCGAGCAGTCCGCCGGAGCCGATGGCGATGCGGGCCTGGTTGGTGTTGTAGCCGACGCCGGCCGGGTCGAGGTCGGGGTTGGCGAAGGCGGCGAAGCGGTTGATCTGGTACTCGTCGAGCATGCCGAGGGCGGTGACGAGGACGGCGCCGAGGACGCCGGCGCCGATCAGGCCGAGGACCCAGCGGTTGGAGGCGCCGGAGGCGAGGAGCACGCCGAGGACGATGACGGCCATGACCATGACGGAGCCGAGGTCGGGCATCAGCATGACGATGCCCATGGGGAGGGCGGCGAGGGCAAGGGCCTTGGCGACGGTGCGGTGGTCGGGGTGGAGCTGGTCGCCGGCGTCGACCTTGGCGGCCAGCAGCATCGCCATGATCAGGATGATGGTGATCTTGACGAACTCGCTGGGCTGGAGCGAGAAGCCGCCGCCGATGACGATCCAGGCATGGGCGCCGTTGATGGTCGCGCCGAGCGGGGTGAGGACGGCGAGGATCAGCAGGACGGAGATGCCGTAGAGGATCGGCACGGCTCCGCGCAGGGTGCGGTGGCCGAGCCAGACCGTGCCGATCATCAGGGCGAGGCCGATGCCGGTGTTGAGGACGTGCCGGAACAGGAAGTAGTACGGGTCGCCCTGGTTGAGCTCGGTGCGGCCGCGGGTGGCGGACCACACGAGCAGCGAGCCGAGGAAGGACAGGGCGAGCGCGGAGAGCAGGATGGGCCAGTCGAGCCGGCGCAGCGCGGAGTCGCGGGCGGTGAGCCGGGCGAGGGCGCCGCGCCGGGGGGCGTAGCGGGAGACGGAGAAGCCGTGGGGTGCGGTCATCGGTTCAGAGCCTCCCTCGCCGGGTGGCGGGCGGGCCCGCGAGCGGGTCGTCGTCGGGTTTCGCCGGCCGGGTCGGGTCGGTGGCGGGCTGTGTCGGGTCGGCGGGCGGCTGGGTGGCGCCGGCCTTCACGGTCTCGGGGTCGACCTTCTGCGCCTCGGGGTCGTACGGCTTGATCTTCGGCGCGTCGATGGAGCCGTCGGTCTCGATCTTGGGCAGCGCCTTCTGCGGCTGCGGCAGCAGGGCCCGCTTCAGGTCCTGGTTGCCGGCGTCGTCGAGTCCGTACAGCGCGTCGTAGATGTTGCGCACGGCGGGGCCGGAGGCGCCGGAGCCCGTACCACCCTGGGAGATCGTCATGACGATCGCGTAGTCCTTGGTGTACGTGGCGAACCAGGAGGTCGTCTGCTTGCCGTAGACCTCGGCGGTACCCGTCTTGGCGTGCATCGGGATCTTGTCCTGCGGCCAGCCGACCTGGGCGAAGCGCCAGGCGGCGGTACCGCGGGTGGCGACTCCCGCGAGGGCTTCGTCTATCAAGTCGCGGGTCTGGGCGTCGAACGGCAGCCGGCCGTGGGAGGTGGGCCTGATCTCCTGGACCTTCTTGCCGTCGGCGCTGACGACGGCCTTGCCGACGGTGGGGTTCCACAGGGTGCCGCCGTTGGAGATGGCGGCGTAGATGGTGGCCATCTGGATGGGCGTGACGAGGGTGTCGCCCTGTCCGATGGAGTAGTTGACGGAGTCACCGGCGCGCATCAGGTTGCCCTCGAGGCAGTTCTCGTAGGAGAGCTGCTGGACGTAGGTGCCGCCCTTCTTGCCGTTCTTGCACCACCAGTCCTTGTTGGCCTCCCAGAAGCTCTGCTTCCACTGGCGGTCGGGGACGCGGCCGGTGACCTCGTTGGGCAGGTCGATGCCGGTCTCGGCGCCGAGGCCGAACTGATGGGCCGTCTTGTAGAACCAGTCGCCCGGGTTCTTCTTCGGCTTCATGCCGCCGTCCTTGATCCACTGCTGGTGGGCGAGGGCGTAGAAGACGGTGTCGCAGGAGACTTCGAGGGCGCGGCCGAGGCTGATGGGGCCGTGGTTCTGCGACTCGAAGTTCTTGAAGACCTGGTTGCCGATGGAGTACGAGCTGGTGCAGGGGTAGCGGCCGTCGAAGTCGTAGCCGGCGTTGACGGCGGCGGCGGTGGAGACGACCTTGAAGATGGAGCCGGGGGCGGCCTGGCCCTGGATGGCGCGGTTGAGCAGCGGCAGGTTGGAGTCCTTGCCGGTGAGGGCCGCGTAGTCCTTGGCGGAGATGCCGCCGACCCAGGCGTTGGGGTCGTAGTCGGGCTGGGAGGCCATGGCGACGATGCGGCCGGTCTTGGCCTCCATGACGACGACGGCGCCGGCGTCGGCCTTGTAGTTCTCGTTGGTGTTGCGGTCGAAGGTCTTGCGGGCCTCGACCATCGCGTTGTGCAGCTCCCATTCGGCGACCGCCTGGACGCGGGCGTCGATGGAGGTGACGAGGTTGGCGCCGGGGACGGCGGGGTCGGCCTTGGCCTGGCCGATGACGCGGCCGAGGTTGTCGACCTCGTAGCGGGTGACGCCGGCCTTGCCGCGCAGCTGCTTGTCGTAGGTGCGTTCCAGGCCGGAGCGGCCGACCATGTCGGAGCGCAGGTAGGGCGAGTCGCTGTCCTTGGCCTTCTCGATCTCCTGGTCGGTGACGGGCGAGAGGTAGCCGAGGACCTGGGAGGTGCGGGCCTTGCCGGGTGCCGGGTAGCGGCGGACGGCGGCGGGTTCGGCGGTGATGCCGGGGAAGTCCTCGGCGCGCTCGCGGATCTGCAGGGCCTGCTGGGTGGTGGCCTCGTCGGTGACCGGGATCGGCTGGTAGGGCGAGCCGTTCCAGCAGGGCTTGGGCGTCTTGGAGTCGCAGAGGCGGATCTTGTTGACGACGTCCTCGGGCTTCATGCCGAGGACGCCGGCGAGCCGGGTGAGGACGCCCTTGCCGTCGTCCTTCATCTTCATCAGCTCGGTGCGCGAGGCGGAGACCACGAGCCGGGTCTCGTTGTCGGCGAGTGGGACGCCGCGGGCGTCGAGGATGGAGCCGCGGACGGCGGGCTGGACGACCTGCTGGACGTGGTTGTTCTTGGCCTCGTCGGTGTACTCCTTGCCGTTGCGGATCTGGAGGTACCAGAGGCGTCCGCCGAGCGTGGCGAGCAGGGAGAAGACGAGGACCTGGATGACGACGAGCCGGATCTGGACGCGGGGGGTCCGTCCGGTCTCGGGGATGTTGCTCATGCTGCCGCTGCCCCCTTGGTCACAGTCGCTTGACTCCCTTGATGCGTCCGGCGCGTGAGGCGCGGTTGCGGGCGGCCTTGACGCGCAGGCCGCCGCGCTGGGTGCCGATTCTCAGGCCGGTGCCGGAGGACAGCCAGCCGGAGGAGACGTCGGCTCCGTTGGCCCCGTCGGTGCCGGCGAGCGGGTCGTTCTCGGCGCGCCGGGCGATCGCCATGATGAGCGGCACGGTGAACGGGGCGAGGAGCAGGTCGTAGAGGGCCGCGGTGAACAGCAGGAAGCCGAGGCCGACGTGGCGGGCGGCGGTGTCGCCGACCAGGGCGCCGACGCCGGCGTAGAGGAGGGTGGAGCCGAGGGCGGCGGCGACGACCACGGCCATGGGGCCGGTGGCGGACTTGAGCCGGCCGTTGTCGGGGCGGGCGAGGCCGCAGAGGTAGCCGACGACGCAGAGCACGAGGGCGTAGCGTCCGGCGGCGTGGTCGGCGGGCGGGGCGAGGTCGGCGAGGAGGCCGGCGGTGAAGCCGACGAGGGCGCCGGTGACGTGCCCGTAGACCAGGGCGAGGGCGACGACGGTCAGCAGGACGAGGTCGGGGACGGCGCCGGGGAGCTGGAGGCGGGCGAGGACGGAGACCTGGACGACGAGGGCGACGACGACCAGGGCGGCCGACAGGAGGATGCGGTTGATCTTCACGGCGTTTCCTCCCCCGGGTTCTGCGGCTGGTCCTGTGGTTCGTTCTGTGCCGGGTCCTGCGGCGGGTTCTGTCCGTCGGGCTTCCGGGCCGGGTCCTGGGCCTGGTTCTGCGCCCGGTCCTGGGCCTGGTCGCCCGGCTTGACGCCCTGCTGGGTGCCGTCGGGTGCGGTCGACGTCGGCGTGGGCGTGACGGTGACGGTGACGGTCGGCGCGGGCTTGGGCTTCTGCGGCAGCACCATGTCGCGCGGGTCGGTGCGCGGGGCCTGGACGACGACGCCGACGATGTCGAGCTTGGTGAAGCCGACGAACGGGCGGACGTAGACGTTACGGGTCAGGCCGCCGCCCGACGGGTCGACGCGGACGACCTCGCCGACCGGCACGCCGGGCACGAAGGGCTTGTCGGCCTGCGAGCCGAAGGTGACGAGCCGGTCGCCGGGCTTGACCTTGGCCTTGCCGTTGAGGAGCTGGACGAGCAGCGGGCGGTCGCCCTGGCCGGTGGCGAAGCCGAGTTCGTCGGTCTTCTCCATGCGGGTGCCGACGGTGAAGTCGGGGTCGTTGGCGAGCAGCACGGTCGACGTGGAGGGGCCGACGGTGGTGACGCGGCCGACGAGTCCGGAGCCGTTGAGGACGGTCATGTCGCGCCGGATGCCGTCGCGGGCGCCGACGTCGATGGTGACGGTCCAGGAGAAGCCTTGGGCGGCTCCTATGGCGATGACCTCGGCGCCCTTGATGCCGTACTGGCCGGCGCCCGCGGTCTTCAGCATGGCGTCGAGTTCGCGCAGCCGGTTGCGGTTGCGGTCGTCGCTGCCGAGCTTCGCCTTGAGTGCGGCGTTCTCCTGCTCCAGGACGGCGATCCGGTTGTGCCGCTCCCCGGAGTCGCGGACCGCTCCTATCGCGTTGCCGATCGGGTCGACCGCCGAGGCGACTCCGTTCTCGACGGGGCCGAAGGCCGCGGCCGCGGCCTGCCGGGCACCGTCGACCGGCGACTCCTGGCCTCCTCGGATGTCCACCGTGATCAGTGCGAACGCGATGGCGATCAGCAGCACCAGGAGCAGCCGGCTCTCTCGTGTGTCCCTCACGTGCGGCGGCCGTGCCTTTCGGGTTGTGACGTGGCTGTGGCGGGGCCCCCGGGCCGGAGCCCGGGGGGTGGTGACGGTGTGTGGAGTTGTCGGGTGGGGCGGTGCGTACGGTCAGCGGCGCGGCTGCGCGTCGAGCACCTGCTGCAGCGCCTCGAACTCCTCGACGCACTTGCCGGAGCCGAGTGCGACCGAGTCCAGCGGGTCCTCGGCGATGTGGATCGGCATGCCGGTCTCCCGGCGCAGCCGCTCGTCGAGGCCGCGCAGCAGGGCGCCGCCACCGGTGAGAACGATGCCGCGGTCCATGACGTCACCGGAGAGCTCGGGCGGGCACTTGTCGAGGGTGGTCTTCACCGCGTCGACAATGGCGTTGACCGGCTCCTCGATGGCCTTGCGGACCTCGGCGGCGGAGATGACGACGGTCTTCGGCAGGCCGGAGACCAGGTCGCGGCCGCGGATCTCGGTGTGCTCGTCCTGGTCGAGGTCGTAGGCCGAACCGATGGTGATCTTGATCTGCTCGGCGGTGCGCTCGCCGAGGAGGAGCGAGTACTCCTTCTTGACGTGCTGGATGATCGCGTTGTCGAGCTCGTCGCCGGCCACCCGGATCGACTGTGCCGTGACGATTCCTCCGAGGGAGATGACGGCGACCTCGGTGGTGCCGCCGCCGATGTCCACGACCATGTTGCCGGTGGCCTCGTGGACCGGCAGGCCCGAGCCGATGGCGGCGGCCATGGGCTCCTCGATGATGTGCACCTGGCGGGCGCCGGCCTGGGTGGAGGCCTCGATGACGGCGCGGCGCTCGACTCCGGTGATGCCGGAGGGCACGCAGACCACGACGCGCGGGCGGGCCAGGTAGCGGCGCTTGTGGATCTTGAGGATGAAGTAGCGGAGCATCCGCTCGGTGATCTCGAAGTCGGCGATGACGCCGTCCTTGAGCGGGCGGACGGCGACGATGTTGCCGGGTGTCCGGCCGATCATCTTCTTCGCCTCGGCACCGACCGCGAGGATGCCGCCGGTGTTGGTGTTGATCGCGACGACGGACGGCTCGTTCAGAACGATGCCTCGACCCCTGACGTACACCAGCGTGTTGGCGGTCCCGAGGTCGACAGCCATGTCACGGCCGATGAACGACATTGAGTTCCCCTTGTTTCCCATGAGGATGCGTCGGGCCTTCCCTAGCGGAGCGTTGACGGCTTCTCAGGTCGGCGAGGTGGTGGCGGAAGGTGGTGCGGCGTGGAGTTTTCCCATCGTAGTGCCGCCCGCCCGGATACCGCGCGGCGGACCACCCCGTTCCACCTCTGTATAGGTGACGGAATGACGCGGCGATCCGTTCCCGGGATCGGCGTTCATATGCCTGGGGGCGACCGAATTCCTTCGGTCGCCCCCAGGTCGTGAGCTGATCGGCTGACGCCGGGTCAGGAAAGACCCGGGAAGAACAGCTTCAGTTCCCGAATGGCGGACTCCTCCGAGTCCGAGGCGTGGATCAGGTTCTCGCGGACGATGGTGCCGAAGTCGCCACGGATGGAGCCCGGGGCCGCGGCGATCGGGTCGGTCGGGCCGGCCAGGGTGCGCAGGCCCTCGATGACCCGCTCGCCCTCGACGACCAGCGCGACGACGGGGCCGGACTGCATGAAGCCCATCAGCGGCTCGTAGAAGGGCTTGCCCTTGTGCTCGCCGTAGTGCTGCTCCAGCGTCTCCTGGTCCAGCTCGCGCAGCTCCAGGGCCTTGATGGTCCAGCCGGCCTTGCGCTCGATACGGCCGATGATCTCGCCGATCAGGCCACGGCGGACGGCGTCGGGCTTGAGCAGGACGAGCGATCGCTGGCTCACGGGGAACTCCTTCGGAACAACGGTGTGCGGGACTGACGAATCTACAGGGCCCGCACCAGGCCTCATCACGCAGCGTCAGGCCCTACGGAGCCCTGGGCCCCGGCCGGCTCGGCGGCCTGGCGCGCCGCCCAGTCCGCCTTGATGGTGTCGATCTTCCGGCCGAAGTGCACCGAGGCCCACCACAGCACGGCGAAGACCGCGCCGAGGAAGAACATGACCGGCACGAAGAAACCGCTGGCCACCAGGGCGATCTGCAGGGCCCAGCCCAGCTGGACGCCGCCCGGACGGGTGATCGCCCCGCACAGCAGCACCGAAAGGAGCATCGCGATCCCGCAGACCGTCCACACCGTCGCCGTCGCCAGCGAGTCGTCCTTCATGGCGACCAGACCGGCGAAGCCGATGACGAAGAACTCGCCGATCAGCGTCGAGGAACACAGCACGCGCATCGAGGTCAGCCCCTCTTGAGCAGCAGCCGGGCGTCGCCGACCGTGAAGATCGAACCGGTCACGAGGACGCCCGCGCCGGCGTACTCGTCCTGCTCCTCGGCGAGCGTGATCGCCGCCTCGATGGCGTCGTCGAGCCGCGGCTCGACCACCACGCGCTCCTCGCCGAAGACCTCGACGGCGAGCGCGGCGAGCGCGTCGACGTCGGTGGCCCGCGGGTTGGAGTTCGCCGTGATCACGACTTCGGCGAGGATCGGCTCGAAGGCCTCCAGGAGCCCCTTGGCGTCCTTGTCGGCACTGGTGGACACCACGCCGATCAGCCGCGAGAAGCCGAACGACTCGGTGATGCCGTCGGCGGTGGCCCGCGCGCCGTGCGGGTTGTGCGCGGCGTCCAGGATCACCGTCGGCGAGGAACGCACGACCTCCAGGCGGCCGGGCGAGGCCACCTGGGCGAAGGCCCGGCGGATCGTCTCGACGTCCAGGGTCCGGGCGTGCTGCGCGCCGATGCCGAAGAAGGCCTCGACGGCGGCGAGCGCCACGGCCGCGTTGTGCGCCTGGTGCGCGCCGTACAGCGGCAGGAAGATGTCGTCGTACTCGCCGCCCAGGCCGCGCAGGGTCAGCAGCTGGCCGCCGACGGCGACCTCGCGCGAGACGATGCCGAACTCCATGCCCTCGCGGGCCACGGTCGCGTCCGTCTCGACGGCCTTCTTCAGGAGGACCTGCGCCGCGTCCACGGGCTGCTGGGCGAGGATCACCGTCGCGCCCGGCTTGATGATCCCGGACTTCTCGCCGGCGATCTCGGCGGTCGTCCCGCCGAGCCGGTCGGTGTGGTCCAGGTCGATCGGCGTGACGACGGCGACGGAGCCGTCGATGACGTTGGTGGCGTCCCAGGTGCCGCCCATGCCGACCTCGACGACGGCCGCGTCGACCGGGGCGTCCGCGAAGGCCGCGTACGCCATGCCGGTGAGGACCTCGAAGAAGGAGAGCCGGTACTCCTCGCGGGCGTCGACCAGCTCCACGTACGGCTTGACGTCCCGGTACGTCTCGACGAAGCGCTCCGGGTCGATCGGGGCGCCGTCCAGGCTGATCCGCTCGGTGATGGTCTGCACGTGCGGCGAGGTGTAGCGCCCGGTGCGCAGGTCGAAGGCGCCGAGCAGGGCCTCGATCATGCGGGCGGTGGAGGTCTTGCCGTTGGTGCCGGTGATGTGGATCGACGGATACGCGCGCTGCGGCTCGCCCAGCACGTCCATCAGGGCCGCGATCCGGCGGACCGAAGGCTCCAGCTTGGTCTCGCCCCAGCGGGTGGACAGCTCGGTCTCGACCTCGCGCAGCGCCTTGTCGACCTCGGGGTCGGCGGGCCGGGAGGGCACCGGGTCGCCCTGCGGCGGGCCGGCCACGGCGCGCAGGGTGCGGCTGCCGGCCTCGATCACCGCCAGGTCGGGGTCGCGGTCGGTCTCGTTGTCGACGATGTCGTCGAACAGGTCGTCGCTCGGGTCGCGCGGATCGCTCGGCTCACTCACGCACCCAGTCTACGGAGCCGTACCGACACGACCGCGGACCCACCCCTTTCGGGACTTTCGCCCCAGGTCCCGCCCTGGTCCGGGCGGGGCCGCCCGGCGGGAGGCGGGACCTCGAGGGCGCGGCTAGCGCAGGCCCGACGGGAGGGTCGCCGTCACCACGTAGGCGCCGTGCTCGCGGCGGGCCTTCAGGGTGCCGCCCATGCTGGTGACGCGCTCGTCCATGGAGAACAGGCCGGTGCCGGTGGACACGGGCGCCCGGTCCGGCGGGGCCGCGGCGAGCGGGTTGCGGACCTCGATGCGCAGGGACGGGCCGTCGACGGTGATCGCGACCGTCACCGGCAGGCCCGGCGCGTGCTTGGCGGCGTTCGTCAGGCACTCCTGCACCACCCGGTGCACGGCCGTCTGCCGCAGCGGCGACAGCGCCTTCGCCGCCGCGGCGACCGTGAGGTCCACCGGGCTGCCCATCCGCTCGCTCTGCGCGGCGAGCGCGGCGAGCCCGTCGAGTCCCGGCGTGGCCGTCTGCTCGTCGCCGCGCCGCACGATGGTCTCGTTGAGCATGCGGTGGGCGCGCCGGGCGGTGTCCGCGAGCTCCTCGAAGTCCTTCTCGTGCGCCTCTCCCCTGGCCCGTACGGCGAGCACCTCGGCCCGCACCGCGAGCACGGTCAGCTCCCGTCCCACCAGGTCGTGCACGTCCCGGCCGACCGAGATCCGCTCCTCCTGGACGGCCTGCCGGGCGGCCGCCTCGCGGCGCTGGGCCTCCAGGGCGCGAACGAGGTCATGGCGGTACGCGGCGATGCCGACGCCCGCCGCGAGCACGCCGATCGGGACGACGAGGCTGAGGAAGTCGCTGAGGGTGTCGCCGTGCCGGGCGGGCCAGCCGGGCGTGTTGAAGTACGCGTAGGCGGCGGCGACGTAGAGCAGGGTGGCCAGGACGGCGGTCCGCCGGCCCCGGAAGCGACCCAGCGAGTACAGCGCAAACTGGATCATGGTGAATTCGTGCAGCCAGCCCATCAGCACGACCGCCACCGCGAACGGCAGCCACGGCGCCCTGCGGCGCGGCACCAGCGTGGCGGCGCCGGCCGCGAGCACGAGCGTCGCGGTGACGCCGGTCAGCGAGTTGTCCGCGCGGGCGAGTCCCGGGACGTCCAGGAGCATCAGGCCGAAGGCGGCGAGCGCGGCGACGACGTCCATGGCCCGGGGCGACCCGGCCCACCGGTCCACGCGGCGGCGCAGCGCGGGCGGGGCGGGGAGGCGGAGCATGTCCTCCATCATCCCGGGTCCTTGGTCCCGGGTGGACGGACCTGAAGTCCCGTCTGATGTGAGATCGGGCACTTATGGGCGAAATGCCCGAATGGCGAGACGGCAAAGGCCCCCGGAACCGGGACGGGTTCCGGGGGCCTCCCGCACGTGTCTCAGGCGGTCACGCCTGCGGCAGGCGCTCCAGCTGGGACTGGATGCGGGCGATGTCCTCGTCCGCCTTGGCCAGCCGGCCCTTGATCTTGTCCACGACGTTGTCGGGAGCCTTGGCGAGGAAGGCCTCGTTGCCGAGCTTGGCCTCGGCCTGCGCCTTCTCCTTCTCGGCCGCCGCGAGGTCCTTCGCCAGGCGCTTGCGCTCGGCGGCGACGTCGATCGTGCCCGACAGGTCGAGCGAGACCGTGGCGCCGGCGACCGGCAGGGAGGCGGTGGCGGCGAAGCCCTCGCCCTCCGGCTGGAGGCGCAGCAACTGCCGGATCGC
The DNA here is from genome assembly GCF_044544825.1 of Streptomyces sp. NPDC053493. Lineage (NCBI taxonomy): Bacteria > Bacillati > Actinomycetota > Actinomycetes > Kitasatosporales > Streptomycetaceae > Streptomyces > Streptomyces sp. NPDC053493. The sequence goes on along the minus strand of NZ_JBITXS010000010.1, from coordinate 235,507 downwards.
GGTCTCGTGCGCGGCGAGCGGCGTGCCGTCGAGCTCGAGGCGGGCGGGGACCTTCTGGCCGGGCTGGAGACCCTGGTCGGCGCGGAAGCGGCGGACCTCGGTGACCACCTGCTGGAGGTTCTCGATCTCGGCCTTGGCGGCCTCGTCGCGGAAGCCGCTGTCGCTCGGCCACTCGGCGACGACCAGCGACTCGCGCCCGGTGAGCGTGGTCCACAGGGCGTCGGTGACGAACGGGACGATCGGGTGCAGCAGCCGCAGCATGACGTCCAGGACCTCGCCGAGGACCCGGCCGGAGACCTTGGCCTGCTCGCCGCCCGCGAAGAACGTCGTCTTCGACAGCTCGACGTACCAGTCGAAGACCTCGTCCCACGCGAAGTGGTAGAGCGCGTCGCTGAGCTTCGCGAACTGGTAGTCCTCGTAGAGCGCGTCAACCTGGGCGACCGTCTCGTTCAGACGGGACAGGATCCATCGGTCGGTCGCCGACAGCCGCTCGACCGGCGGCAGTTCGCCCTCGATCGTCGCACCGTTCATCAGCGCGAAGCGGGTCGCGTTCCAGATCTTGTTGGCGAAGTTCCGGGACGCCTTGACCCAGTCCTCGCCGATCGGGACGTCGACGCCCGGGTTGGCGCCGTTGGCCAGGGTGAAGCGGACGGCGTCGGAGCCGTACTGGTCCATCCAGTCCAGCGGGTTGACCACGTTGCCGAAGGACTTCGACATCTTCTTGCCGTTCTGGTCACGGACCATGCCGTGCAGGGCGATGGTGTGGAACGGCGGGGTGCCGTCCATCGCGTACAGACCGAACATCATCATCCGGGCGACCCAGAAGAAGAGGATGTCGTAACCGGTGACCAGGACGGAGTTCGGGTAGAACTTCGCGAGGCTCTCGGTCTGCTCGGGCCATCCCATCGTGGAGAACGGCCACAGGCCCGAGGAGAACCAGGTGTCGAGGACGTCGGTGTCCTGGTGCCAGCCGTCGCCGGCGGGCGGCTCCTCGTCGGGGCCGACGCAGACGATCTCGCCGTTCGGGCCGTACCAGACCGGGATGCGGTGGCCCCACCACAGCTGGCGCGAGATGCACCAGTCGTGCAGGTTGTCGACCCAGTCGAAGTACCGCTTCTCCATCTCCTGAGGATGGATCTTGACCTTGCCGTCGCGGACCGCGTCGCCGGCGGCCTTCGCGAGCGGGCCGACCTTGACCCACCACTGCATGGACAGGCGCGGCTCGATGGTGGTCTTGCAGCGCGAGCAGTGGCCGACGGAGTGGGTGTACGGCCGCTTCTCGGCGACGATCCGGCCCTCGGCGCGCAGCGCGGCGACGATGGCGGAACGGGCCTCCAGCCGGTCCAGACCCTGGAAGGGGCCGTGGACGGTGATGACCGCGTGCTCGTCCATGACGGCGATCGACGGGAGGTCGTGCCGCTGGCCGATCTCGAAGTCGTTCGGGTCGTGGGCGGGCGTCACCTTGACGGCGCCGGTGCCGAACTCCGGGTCGACGTGCGCGTCGGCGACGACCGGGATGCGGCGGCCGGTCAGCGGCAGCTCGATCTCGGTGCCGACCAGGTGACGGTAGCGCTCGTCGTCCGGATGGACGGCGACGGCGGTGTCACCCAGCATCGTCTCGGCACGGGTGGTGGCGACGACGATGGACGCGTCGCCCTCGCCGTAGCGGATGGAGACGAGCTCGCCGTCGTCGTCCTGGTACTCGACCTCGATGTCGGAGATCGCGGTGAGACAGCGCGGGCACCAGTTGATGATGCGCTCGGCGCGATAGATCAGCTCGTCGTCGTAGAGCTTCTTGAAGATGGTCTGGACGGCCTGCGACAGGCCCTCGTCCATGGTGAAGCGCTCGCGCGACCAGGCGACGCCGTCACCGAGGCGGCGCATCTGGCCGGAGATCTGCCCGCCGGACTCCGCCTTCCACTTCCAGACGCGCTCGACGAACGCCTCACGGCCCAGGTCGTGGCGGGACTTGCCCTCCTTGGCGAGCTCGCGCTCGACGACGTTCTGGGTGGCGATGCCGGCGTGGTCCATGCCGGGCTGCCACAGCGTCTCGTAGCCCTGCATCCGCTTGCGGCGGGTGAGGGCGTCGATCAGCGTGTGCTCGAAGGCGTGGCCCAGGTGGAGCGAGCCGGTGACGTTCGGCGGCGGGATGACGACGGTGTACGGCGGCTTGTCGCTCTTCTCGTCCGCCTCGAAGTAGCCCCGCTCTACCCAGCGCTCGTACAGCGGCCCCTCTACCTCGGCCGGCGTGTACTGGGTCGGCAATTCGGTGGTGGCTGCTGTCTGCTGCTGAGTGTTCTCGGTCACGGGGCCAGTTTAGAGGTGTCACGGGGTGGTCCTGAAACACGATTGTTCCGTAACGGTGTGACCCCCAGCGCCCCGGCGGGACACGGCTTCCGCCAGGATGTTCGCTACGCATAAACATCTTGTGAGGGGAACCTGTCGATGAGCTACAACCAGCCGGGCCCGTACGGCGGCCAGCCGAACCCGTACGGGCAGCCGGGGCCGTACGGCCAGCCGCAGCAGCCGGGTCCGTACGGGCAGCCGCAGGCCCCGCAGCCCGGGTACGGCTACCCGCAGGCCCCGCAGGGCGTTCCGCAGCAGCAGCCCGGACCGTACGGCTATCCCCAGCAGCCCCCGCAGCCCGGCCCCTACGGTCAGCCGCCCCAGCAGCCGCCCTACGGCGCCCCGCAGGGCCCCGGCGGCTACGTGCCCCACCCGCCGGCCCCGAAGAAGTCGAAGGCCGGCCTGGTCATCGGCGCGGTCGTGCTGGTCGCGGCGCTGGGCGCGGGCGCGTACTTCGTCTTCGGCGACGGCGGCGGCCTCGGCGGCGGCAACAGCGCGGTCGGCGACGACACCAAGGGCTACAAGCTGGCCGCTCCGGAGAACGTCGGCGAGTACGCCAAGGTGCCGAACCCGAACGAGAAGAACGGCCAGCTCACCAGCGAGCAGAAGGCCCGGGCCGAGGCGATCGGCGTGAAGAACGCCGGCCAGGCCGGCCGCCAGTACAAGAACAACCCCGACACGCTCAAGGGCAAGCAGCTGACCTTCACCGGTCTGTACGGCGAGATCGCCGACCCGGACCAGGCGATCGACAACTACCTCGACGGCATCGGCAAGAACCCCGAGGCCAAGCAGCTGGGCGTGAAGTACGAACTCGTCGGCAGCGCCGAGACGATGGAGCCGGCCGGCTTCAAGGGCGCCCTGATGAAGTGCCAGAAGATCAGGATGACCAACGAGAAGCCCTCCAGCAGCGGCTCCTCGGCCCTCACCCCGAAGTCGATGGAGGCCACGACCTGCATCTGGGCCGACTACTCCACCCTCGGCGCGACCAACCTGCTCGACCTGTCGACGCTGATGACCGGCGGCGCGGCCCTGCCGAGCTCCGAGGTGGCCGACCTGACCGCCAAGCTGTACAACACCGCGCGCACCAAGGCCTGATCGCCCGGCCACGGTTCGACCGCACACGAGAAGGGGCGCCCCGGTGACCGGGGCGCCCCTTCTCGTCGTCGCGTGCGGCTCAGGCCGACTTCTCGTGCCGGCCGTCGTTCGGCACGATCCGCGGGACCAGCGTCGGGTTGACGTTGTCGCGGACCACGTCCGCCGTGATGACCACGCGGGCCACGTCCTTGCGGGACGGGACCTCGTACATCACCGACTGGAGGACCTCCTCCATGATGGCGCGCAGGCCGCGCGCGCCGGTGCCGCGCAGGATGGCCTGGTCGGCGATGGCCTCCAGGGCCGGGCGGTCGAAGTCCAGCTCGACGCCGTCGAGTTCGAAGAGGCGCTGGTACTGCTTCACCAGCGCGTTGCGCGGCTCGACGAGGATCTTCAGCAGGGCCTCGCGGTCCAGGTTGTGCACCGAGGTGATGACCGGGAGACGGCCGATGAACTCCGGGATCATCCCGAACTTCACCAGGTCCTCCGGCATGACCTCCTGGAACTGGTCGCTCGCCTCGATCTCGCGCTTGGAGCGGATGGTCGCCCCGAAGCCGATGCCCTTGGCGCCCGCCCGCGACTCGATGATCTTCTCCAGGCCGGCGAAGGCGCCGCCCACGATGAAGAGCACGTTCGTCGTGTCGATCTGGATGAACTCCTGGTGCGGGTGCTTCCGGCCGCCCTGCGGCGGGACGGAGGCGGTGGTGCCCTCCAGGATCTTCAACAGGGCCTGCTGCACGCCCTCTCCGGAGACATCGCGGGTGATCGACGGGTTTTCGCTCTTACGGGCGACCTTGTCGATCTCGTCGATGTAGATGATCCCGGTCTCGGCCTTCTTGACGTCGTAGTCCGCCGCCTGGATCAGCTTCAGCAGGATGTTCTCGACGTCCTCGCCGACATAGCCCGCCTCCGTCAGCGCGGTGGCGTCGGCGATGGCGAACGGCACATTGAGCATCCGGGCCAGGGTCTGCGCCAGGAGCGTCTTGCCGGAACCGGTCGGGCCGAGCAGCAGGATGTTGGACTTCGCCAGCTCGATGGCGTCGTCCCGGCCCTGCGCGCCGCCGTTCTCGCCGGCCTGGACGCGCTTGTAGTGGTTGTACACCGCGACCGACAGGGCCTTCTTCGCGGGCTCCTGCCCGACGACGTAGCCCTCGAGGAATTCGTAGATCTCGCGCGGCTTGGGAAGCTCCTCCCACCGCACCTCGCTCGTCTCCGCGAGCTCTTCCTCGATGATCTCGTTGCAGAGGTCGATGCACTCGTCGCAGATGTACACACCGGGTCCCGCGATGAGCTTCTTCACCTGCTTCTGGCTCTTTCCGCAGAACGAGCACTTGAGCAGATCGCCGCCATCACCGATGCGTGCCACGAGGTGCTTCCCCTTCGCCTGGGAGCGCTTGGTTCAGCGACTCCTGGTGCCTCATATTCGACGGTACCTTGCCGGGCCCCCCGTTCGGGCCCCCCTTGGCGTGGTTGGCATGGTCGGGATTCGGCCATGCCCACCACGACGCGGGAAGGTCGAGCGTCAGGCTGCCGCGGCGGCCGTGCTCTTGCGGGTCGAGACGATCTGGTCGATCAGGCCGTACGCGAGGGCGTCCTCGGCGGTCAGGATCTTGTCGCGCTCGATGTCGTCGCGGATCTTCTCGATCGGCGTCGAGGAGTGCTTGGCCAGCATCTCCTCCAGCTGGCTGCGCATGCGCAGGATCTCGTTGGCCGCGATCTCCAGGTCGGAGAGCTGCTCACGGCCGGTGCCGCCGGACGGCTGGTGGATCAGCACCCGGGCGTTCGGCAGGGCCATCCGCTTGCCGGGCGTGCCGGCGGCGAGCAGCACGGCCGCGGCGGAGGCCGCCTGGCCCATGCAGACCGTCTGGATGTCCGGCTTCACGAACTGCATCGTGTCGTAGATGGCGGTCAGCGCGGTGAAGGAGCCACCGGGGCTGTTGATGTAGATCGAGATGTCGCGGTCCGGGTCCATCGACTCCAGGCACAGCAGCTGCGCCATGACGTCGTTGGCCGAGGCGTCGTCGATCTGCACGCCGAGGAAGATCACGCGCTCCTCGAAGAGCTTCGCGTACGGGTCGTACTCGCGGATGCCCTGCGAGGTGCGCTCGACGAAGCGCGGGACGACGTAGCGGTTGTCCATCGGCGCGCCGGTGTAGAGGCCGCTCGCGGAGAGGTTGTTCTGCATCTGGGTGTTCACCGTCCTGGTGGCGTTCGGCGGGGGCTGGGGCTCGTCAGCGGTCTGCCGGGCTCAGGCGCCCGTGCCGCCGCCGCCGGGAACGCCCGCGGCGTGCGTGATGATGTCGTCGATGAGGCCGTACTCCTTGGCCTCCTCCGCCGTGAACCAGCGGTCGCGGTCACCGTCGCGGATGATCGCCTCGACGGTCTGGCCGGAGTGGTGCGCGGTGATCTCGGCCATGCGCTTCTTCGTGCGCAGCAGGTACTCGGCCTGGATCTTGATGTCCGAGGCGGTGCCGCCGATGCCGGCGGAGCCCTGGTGCATCAGGATGTCGGTGTTCGGCAGCGCGAAGCGCTTGCCGGGGGTGCCGCCGGTGAGCAGGAACTGGCCCATCGAGGCCGCCATGCCCATGCCGATGGTGACGACGTCGTTCGGGATGTACTGCATGGTGTCGTAGACGGCCATGCCGGCCGTCACCGAGCCACCGGGGCTGTTGATGTAGAGGAAGATGTCCTTCTCCGGCTCGGCGGCCAGGAGGAGCATCTGCGCGGTGATCTTGTTGGCGATGTCGTCGTCGACCTGCTGGCCGAGGAAGATGATGCGCTCGCCGAGCAGCCGGTTGTAGACATGGTCGCCGAGGCCGCCACCGATGGACGGCTCACCCGCGGCGTAAGGCTTCAGATTCGTCACGTATCCACCTGCTCGTCTCCGACGGCCCCGGGCCGTCTCGCGTCTCGTTCAGAAGGCAGTGCCCTCGTATTCATGGACCCTAACGCGCTGGTCGGCGGGCGCCATCCCGGTTCCCGAACTGTTCGCTGGGAGCGCAAGGTAGTTGGCCGCGCATAAAAGGGCCACGGAGGGGTCCTGGTACGTCCACGGGCCCGGGCGCACCGCAAGTGCGTCCGGGCCCGTGGCGCGGGGTTCAGCGGGGGCTTGGGGCCGCCCGGTGAGCCTTACTTCTCCTCGGAGACCTCGGCGTCGCCGGTGACGGCCTCGACCGTCTCGGTGGCCTGCTCGTCGTCCTCGTCGGACAGGTCGACGACCTCGCCGTTGGTGTCCTTGACCGTGGCGGCCTCGACGACGACCGCGAGGGCCTTGCCGCGGGCGACCTCGCCGACCAGCATCGGCACCTGGCCGCCCTGGACGACGGCCTGGGCGAACTGGTCGGGGGACATGCCGGAGGAGGCGGCGCGGCGCATGAGGTGCTCGGTGAGCTCCTCCTGGTCCACGTTCAGCTTCTCCTTGTTGACCAGCTCGTCGAGGATGAACTGGGTCTTGATGCCCTTGACCGCCTGCTCCTTGGTCTCGGCCTCGAACTCCTCGACCGTCTTGCCCTGGAACTCCAGGTACTTCTCGAGGGTCAGGCCCATCTGACCGAGCTGGTGGTGCTCCAGGTTGTGCTTGCGGGTGTTGATCTCGTCCTCGAGGAGCTTCTCGGGAACGGGGATCTCCGCCAGCTCCAGGAGGGCCTCGAGGACGCGCTCCTGGGCCTGGGTGGCCTGGTCGAACTGCTTCATGTTCTCGAGGCGCTTGCGGCTGTCGGCCTTGAGCTCGTCGAGGGTGTCGAACTCCGACGCCATCTGCGCGAACTCGTCGTCCAGCTCGGGGAGCTCGCGGGCGGCGACGGCGGTGACCTTGACGGTGACCTCGGCGTCCTTGCCCTCGGCGGAGCCGCCCTTCAGCTGCGAGGTGAAGGTGGCCTCGCCGCCGGCCTCGAGGCCGGTGACGGCCTCGTCGATGCCGTCGAGCAGCTCGCCGGAACCGATGGTGTACGAGACGCCCTCGGCGACACCGTCGGGCAGGACCTCGCCGTCGACCTTGGCCTCGAGGTCGATGGTGACGACGTCACCCTCGGCGGCGGCGCGCTCGACCGGGTTGGTGGAGGCGAAGCGCTCGCGCAGCTGCTCCACGGACTTCTCGACGTCCTCGTCGGTGACCTCGACGGCGTCGACCTCGACCTCGATGCCGGAGTAGTCCGGGATCTCGATGGCCGGGCGGATGTCGACCTCGGCGGTGAAGGCCAGCTTCTCGCCGTCCTTCAGCTCCGTGATGTCGACCTCGGGCTGACCCAGCGGGTTGACCTCGGCCTCGTTGACCGCCTCGGTGTAGAGCTTCGGAAGCGCGTCGTTGACGGCCTCCTCCAGCACCGCACCGCGGCCGAACCGCTGGTCGATGACGCGCGCGGGGATCTTGCCCTTGCGGAAGCCCTTGACCGTGACCTGCTGGTTGATCTTCTTGTACGCCGCGTCGAGGCTGTCCTTGAGCTCCTCGAAGGGCACCTCGACAGTGAGCCGAACCCGGGTCGGGTTCAGGGTCTCCACGGCGCTCTTCACGGTTCGGTCTCCTTGGTGACTGATTCTGGTTTCCGGCTGCACCACCCGCGGGGGCGGTTCCGGCCGATCGGCCCGGTCAGAGAGACACACGGGCACGCAGCTTGCATAGTAACCGCAAGCGCCAGGCGCCCCACAACGTGATCATGGCTGGTCGGGGTGGCGGGATTTGAACCCACGGCCTTCCGCTCCCAAAGCGGACGCGCTACCAAGCTGCGCCACACCCCGTCGGTGCGACACGTAGGGTACATGGACGGAGACGGTGCGACGCCCCCTGTTTCCGAGGGACGTGCGAGGAGCCGCCGCGACCCGCTACGATGGCGTCCGTGCCGCGCGGTGATCACCCGTGGCGCGTGCTCGCGGGCGTAGCTCAATGGTAGAGCCCTAGTCTTCCAAACTAGCTACGCGGGTTCGATTCCCGTCGCCCGCTCCATGCGAGGAAGGCCCGCCGGACACCGTCCGGCGGGCCTTCGTCGTACGCCCTCAGAACTTGATGGACCCGATCGTGTTGGTTATCGAGTCGAGGAAGCGCTGGATGTCGTCGGCCATGCCGGTGGAGGCCAGGAAGAAGCCGAAGAGCACCGCGACGACGGCCGGGCCGGCCTTCAGGTTTCCGCCGCGGATCAGCACCACCATGATGATCGCCAACAGCAGCACCACGGACAGTGAAATGGCCACAACTGATCACACCCTCGGTCGGTCCCGCCTTGCCGCCCGGGAGCGCGCGTCACAGAGCACCCCCGCCGCATCTATCGTGCCACCAACTTCCTGCCCAGGAGCGACGGGTGACGAATCGTCCAGGGCACAATCGGCCGGGCGTGACGAATATCGCGCCGATCCGCCGGATCAGTTCGGCGTGTCGAGTCCCAACAGGGCGCGTACGCGTGCGTACTTGGCGGTCAGCCGCCGGCGGGTGGGCGCGTCGAGGGCGGCGAGGCGGTCCGGGTCGGCGTTGTGGGCGAGGTCGGACTCCTTGACCAGGAGGGCGCCGGGTGTGGCCAGAATGCGACGGGTGTAGTCCTCCAGGGCCTCGCCGGGCCGCTTGGTGAGGGCGAGGACCATCGCCTTGGTCCCGTCCGGCAGCGCGGCCCCGGCCAGCCAGGTCTCGGACAGGGCGTCGTCCTCGACGGCGTCGTGAAGCCACGCCGCCGCGATCTGCGCCGGGCTGCCGCCCCTTTCCCGCACCCCGTCCGCCACCGCCCGCAGGTGCTCGGCGTAGGGCCGGCCGGCCTTGTCGGTCTGACCGGCGTGGGCGGCGACGGCGATCGCCTCGATCTCGGCGAGGGAGAGGTACGGGGTGGCGGCCATGGCGGTCAGCGTAGTGCCGCCCGGGCGGGCAGCGCGGTGGCCGCGAGGCCGAGGAGGACGGTGGCGCCGGCGAAGGATCCGTACAGCAGCGGCGGGATGTAGGGGCCCTCGCCGGTCAGGCCGTGGGTCATGGGCACGAGGGTGGCCAGGGCGATCCCGGTGCCGAGGGCGAGGCCCGCGAGGCTGACGAGCAGGGACTCCCAGCGGATCATGCGCAGCACCTGGCGGCGGGTGGTGCCGACGAGGCGGAGGGTGCGCAGTTCGCGGCGCCGGTCGAGGACGGTCATCACCAGGGTGTTGACGGCGGCGACGGCGGCGAAGCCGCCGAGCACCGCGGCCATGGTGGTGTTGGCCCAGGCGTTGAGCGCGCGGTCGCGGCTCTGGGCCGCGGCCCGGCCGGCGGCGTCGGTGACCGTGCCGAGGGCCGCGAGAGCGGCGGGCCGGCCGCCGCGGACGAGCAGTTCCCCGGCGTACGGGGCGGTGACGTGGCCGGCCAGGTCGGCGGCGGGCAGGGTGATCTCGGCGAGGCCGAGGCCGCGGCCGTAGGTGGCGACGACCCGCGGCGAGGCCGGGCGGCCGTCGGGCAGCCTCAGGTCGAGGCGCTGCCCGGGACGCACCCCCGTCGCGTCGGCGAGGTGGGCGTCGACGGCGACCGTGCCGGGGCGCAGGGCGGCGAGCGAGCCGGTGCGCACGTCGAGGTCGAGGACGGGCGTGGGATCGGCGGAGACGGCCTGGGCGGTGGCGCCGCGGAAGCCCGCGTCGCCGTCGGGCAGCAGGACGCCGGTGTGCTGGACGGTGACGGCCGCGGTGACGCCCGGGAGGCGGGCGGCCCGCTCGGCGGCGTCGACGGGAAGGCCGGCCGGCGCGGTGACGACGTGGTCGGCGACGACGCCGGCCCGCTGCTGGTGCTCGGTCGCCCGGTCCGTGCTGGTGTGCAGGAAGACGAGGGTCGACGCGAAGGCCATGGCGAGGACGATCGGGGTGATCGCGGAGGCGAGCCGGCGCGCGTTGCCGCGGGAGTTGGCGGCGGCGAGGTGCCCGGCGGCGCCGGAGGCGCGCAGCGGCAGACCGAACAGGGCCGCGCAGAGCCGGGCGACGAGCGGGCCGAGCAGGGCGACGGCCAGCATGAACAGCATGACGACGCCGAGTGCCGCGTGGGCGGCGTCCTCGCCGGACAGGGCGGCCGCGACACCGGCGAGCACGGTGCCGCCGGCCAGGGCGGCCACGCCGAACGCGGTACGGACGGGGCCGGCCGCACGCCGCTCGGTCTGCGCCTCGGCGAGGGCGCTGCCGGGCGGGATGCGGGCCGGGCGGCGGGCGGCGACGAGTCCGCCGGCCAGGGCGGTCAGGACGACGGCGAGGACCGCGGCGCAGAACGGCAGCGGGCCGGTGTCGAGCCGTACGCCGGGAGGAACGGCGCCCTTGTCCTGGAGCTGCCCGAACCACCAGGTGGCGAGGGCGAGGCCGGGCAGGCAGCCGAGGGCGCCGGCGAGCGGCGCGAGCAGCAGGGACTCGGTGGCGATGGAGCGCCGCAGCTGGCGCGGGGTCGCGCCGATCGCCCGCAGCAGGGCGAACTCGCGGGCCCGCTGGCTCACGGAGAGCGCGACGGTGCCGGCGGCGGTGAAGACGGCGACGAGGGTGGCGGTGCCGCCGAAGGATCCGCCGAGCGCGGTCAGCAGCTCCTTGGCGGCGGGCAGTTCGGCCCCTTCGGCGAGGCTGCGCCGGTCTCCGGTGTACACCTCCGCCCTGCCGTGCAGGGCGCGGTCCAGGGCCTCGGCGAGGGTGCCGGGGGCGGTGCCGTCCTCGGGCCGGACGACGACGGCGTCGACGAGCCGGGGACGGCCGGAGAGGGCGAGCGCCTGCGCGTCGGAGAGCAGGACGCCGGCTTCGGTGGTGGTGCCGGAGACGGTGAGGGTGGTGCGGCCGGCGGGTGTGTCCAGGGTGATCCGCTGCCCGACGCGCGCGTGGCCGCCGCCCGCGACCGCCTCGCCGGGGCCCGGGGCCCGGCCGGTGGCGAGGCGGGTGCCGGTGAGGGCGGCGGAGCCCCAGCCGGACGCGGTGAGCGGGGCGCCGGACGCGTCGCGTACGGGATAGCTGACGTCGGCGGCGGCGTGGGCGACGCCCGGGACGCCGGCGACGGTGCGGACGAGGGAGGCGTCGAGGCGGGCGCGGTCGGGGACGGCCGCGTGGACGGTCTCGCGCTCGCCGCCCCGGTCGACGGTGGTGTGCACCCGCTGGTCGGCCGCGACGACGACGGGCGCGCCGGCGTAGCGGCCGGGCGGGACGGAGGCGGTGAGGCCGGTCTGCAGGAGCAGACCGCAGCCGGAGACGACGGCGGCGGCGAGCAGCAGGGCGACGAAGGTGCCGACGAAGGAGGACGGCTTGAAGCGGACGGCGGCGCGGGCGAGGCCGTTGGTGCGGAACATCAGGCGGCCGCCCCGAGCCGGGCGGAGGCGGTGAGCGCGGTCATGCGGGCGGCGATCCGGGCCGGTGCGGACCGGGGCAGCCGGTCGGCGAGGGCGCCGTCCGCGAGGAAGAGGACGTGGTCGGCGTAGGCGGCGGCCGCGGGGTCGTGGGTGACCATGACGACGGTGGCGCCGAGCCGGTCGACGGCGCCGCGCAGCAGGGCGAGGACCTCGGCGGCGGTCGTGGTGTCCAGGGCGCCGGTCGGTTCGTCGCCGAAGATCACGTCGGGCCGGGTGACGAGGGCCCGGGCGACGGCGACCCGCTGCTGCTGGCCGCCGGACAGCTCGGACGGCCGGCGCGCGCCCTTGTCGCCGAGGCCGACCTGGGCCAGGACCTCGGCGGCGCGCTGCCGGTCGGGGCGGCTGCCGGCGAGCCTCAGCGGGAGCAGGACGTTCTGCTCGACGGTGAGCGAGGGCAGCAGGTTGAAGGCCTGGAACACGAAGCCGATGCGGCCGCGGCGCAGCCGGGTGAGCTGGTTCTCGCCGAGGCGGGTGAGTTCGGTGCCGCCGAGCCGGACGGATCCGGCGGTGGGGCGGTCGAGTCCGGCGGCGCACTGGAGGAAGGTCGACTTGCCGGAGCCGGACGGGCCCATGACGGCGGTGAAGCTGCCGTGCGGGAGGCTGAGGTCGATGCCGCGCAGGGCGTGCACGGCGCGGTGCCCCTTGCCGTACTGGCGTCGTACTCCGGTGAGTTCGACGGCTGCCGTCGTGGTGGCGGCGTCCCGGGCCATGAGTTCCTCCGTACGTTCGTGGTCGTCCTGTCGAACGTACGGAGCGGGGCGGGGCGGGAGCCATGACGGCGGCCGGTGGATCTTGGGTGGGGCTGTCCCCACCCTGCCAGGATCCGGACTAGGTCGTGTCCGGAAAGTAGCGTCGTCTGCCCGAAGGGCAGGGGCCGCGGCGTCCGGTGCGTGCGATCGCAAGGCGGAGGAGGGAGACAATGGCGGAGCCATGGCGACCGACGACAACGCGGCATGGGGGCACCTCCCGTGCCCGAAGGGCTACGGGGGAGTGCGTGCCGGGCGTCGCGGGCCAGGCGGGACTTTCCGGACACGACCTATGCCTTGCGGCTGATCAGGAGCAGTGCACGGTCGTCGTTGACGTCCTTGGCGCAGGCCTCGATGAGGTGCCAGGCGGCGCCCTCGAAGCCGCTGGCGACGTAGCGGTCGGCCTCGCCGGTGAGGCGGTCGATGCCCTCCGCGATGTCGCGGTCGGCGCTCTCGACGAGGCCGTCGGTGAAGAGCATCAGGACGTCGCCGGGGCGCAGGGAGCCCTTGACCGGGTGGAACTCGGCGCCGTCGTAGACGCCGAGCAGCGGCCCTTCGGCGGTCTGCTCCTCCCAGCGTCCGGTGCCGGCGTGGAGCTGGAGCGCGGGCAGGTGTCCGGCGGAGAGGAGTTCGTAGTCGCCGGACTCCAGGTCGAGGACGAGGTGGACGGAGGTCGCGAAGCCCTCGTCCCAGTCCTGGCGCAGCAGATAGCCGTTGGCGGCGGGCAGGAAGGCGTGCGGCGGGAGGGAGCCGAGGAGGCCGCCGAAGGCGCCGGAGAGCAGCAGGGCGCGGGAGCCGGCGTCCATGCCCTTGCCGGAGACGTCGGTGAGGACGACTTCCAGGGTGCGGCCGCCGTGGGTGCGGGCGGCGACGACGAAGTCGCCGGAGAAGGACTGGCCGCCGGCCGGGCGCAGCGCCATCTCGCGGTGCCAGCCGGCCGGGAGGCGGGGCAGCGCGCTCTGGACCCGGATGCGTTCGCGCAGGTCGAAGAGCATGGTGCCGCCGCGCCGCCAGGGCACGCCGACGCGGGCCCGGAACTGTGCGATGAGCAGGCCGAAGAGTCCGCACGCGGCGACGACGAGGACGGTGCCGGGTGTGACCCGGGCGGGGCCCTGGGTGTAGGGCCCGAGGACGACGGACTCGACGATGAGCGCGGAGGCGGCCGCCGCGTACAGGCCGAGGAGGCTGGCGGGGCGCAGGATCAGGCCGCCGGCGACGATCGGCAGGACGAGGGCGACGGGCGAGCACCACACCGGGTTGACGAGGGTGCCGACGGCGATGGCGGGGACGGTGAGGAGCAGGCCCGCGAGGGCGACCCAGTCGGAGCCGTCGCCGCGGAAGTAGTCGACGGCGGACCGGCGCAGCGCGGTACGGGCCCGGAGCGCGCGTCTGCGTGTCCGGGCCGCGTACGAGTCCACTCGGCGACGTCCCATGGGGCTGGACCCTATCCACACGGTCGGAGCTCGTGCAGGGGGACCCGGGTGACATTGCATTCGAAATCGGGTCGCGTCGGGTCGTGGGGCGCTGATATCGATGGCATATGACGACTGAACTGCGGGTCCTCGACCCTGCCGGATGGGACGCCTGGTACGCGGTGCTCGAGCTGGCGTTCGGCGGTGTCCGGGAGGCGGACGAGGAGCGGGCGCTCTGGCAGGAGCTGACCGAGCCCGAGCGGTCGCTGGGTGCCTGGGACGGTGACCGCTGTGTCGGTACGGCGGGCGCGTTCTCGTTCGGGTTGACGGTGCCGGGCGGCGCGGTGGTGCCGGCGGCCGGGGTGACGATGGTGGGCGTGGCCGGGACGCACCGGCGGCGCGGGATCCTCACCTCGATGATGCGACGGCAGCTGGACGACGTGCGGGCCAGGCGGGAGCCGCTCGCGGTGCTGACCGCCTCGGAGGCGGCGATCTACGGGCGGTTCGGTTACGGCGTGGCCACGTTCACCGCGCGGGCGGTGATCGACACGACCCGGGTGCGGCTCACGCTGCCGGAGGGCACGGACGAGGTGGCGCTGCGGGTGACGACGCCGGCGGAGGCGCTGGAGGCCTGCGAGGCGGTGTACGCGCGGCTGGTGCCGGGCCGGCCCGGGATGCTGGAGCGGCGGCCGGGCTGGGAGCGGCTGGCGCTGCTCGACCCGCCGGGCGAGCGGGAGGGCGCGTCGCCGCGGCAGTGCGTGCTCGCGGAGCGGGACGGCGAGGTCGTCGGGTACGCGCACTACGCGATCAAGCCGAAGTGGTCCTGGGCGGGTCCGGAGGGCGTGGTCGCGGTGCAGCGGCTGGCGGGTCTGGACCCGGTGGCGGAGGCGGCGCTGTGGCGGTTCCTGTGCACGGTGGACCTGACCTCGCGGGTGGAGGTCCGCAGCCGTCCGGTGGACGACGGGTGGCAGCACCTGGTGTCGGACATCCGGCGCTGCGAGCCGACGCTGCGGGAGGACCTGTTCCTGCGGCTCGTGGACGTGGGCGCGGCGCTGGAGGCGCGGACGTACCAGGCTCCGGTGGACGTGGTGTTCGAGGTCGAGGACGCCTTCTGTCCGTGGAACGCGGGGCGTTGGCGGCTGACGGGCGACGTCAAGGGCGCGTCCTGCGTCCGTACGGACGACGAGCCGGATCTCGCCCTGTCGGTACGGGAGTTGGGCTCGGCGTATCTGGGCGGGGTGTCGCTGCTCTCGCTCGCCGCGGCCGGGCGGGTGCGGGAGCTGCGCGAGGGCGCGCTGACGGAGGCGTCCGTGGCGTTCGGGTGGCCGGTGGCGCCCTGGCTGCCGCACGGGTTCTAGCCACCGGCCGCCGGGCGATCCTTCAGGCCTGCTGGCAGCCGGGGCACCAGAACAGGTTGCGGGCGGCGAGGTCGGCGGTGCGGATCTCGCCGCCACAGATGTGGCAGGGCATCAGGGCCCGGCGGTAGACGTACACCTCGCCGCCGTGGTCGTCGACGCGCGGCGGGCGGCCCATCGCCTCGGGCGTGTGCTCGGGGCGGACGGTGTCGATGCGGTTGAGGCGCACGCCTTCGCGCATCAGCGTCACCAGGTCGTCCCAGATCGCGCGCCATTCGCGCTCGGTCAGGTCCTTGCCCGCCCGGTACGGGTCGATGCCGTGCCGGAACAGGACCTCGGCGCGGTAGACGTTGCCGACGCCGGCGATGACCTTCTGGTCCATGAGCAGGGCGGCGATGGTGGTGCGGGACCGGGAGATCCGCCGCCACGCCTTGGCCGGGTCGTCGCCGTCGCGCAGCGGGTCGGGGCCGAGGCGCTCGTGTATCGCGCGCTTCTCGCCGTCGGTGACGAGCGCGCAGGTCGTCGGGCCGCGCAGGTCGACGTACGCGTCGGGGTGGGCGAGCCGCAGCCGGACCGTGTCGGTGGGCGGCGGGGCCGGGGCGCCGGCGGTGGACCCGAAGGTCACCTTGCCGAAGAGGCCGAGGTGGATGTGGACCCACTCGTCGCCGGTGAAGCCGAGGAAGAGGTGCTTGCCGTGCGCCTCGGTGCGGGCGAGCACCGTGCCGTCGAGGAGGGCGGCGGAGTCGGAGAACTTGCCCTGCGGGCTGGTGACGCGCACGGGCCGGCCGCCGAACCGTTCCCGGTAGTCGGCGGCCAGCCGGTGGATGGTGTGCCCTTCGGGCATCAGGCGGTGGGCTCCTCCGGGTGGTGGGCCGGGATCGGCGGGAGCTCGCCGGTGGTCTCGTACGCGCTCAGCATGTCGATGCGGCGGGTGTGGCGCTCGTCACCCGAGTACGGGGTCTTGAGGAAGACCTCGACGAAGGTGGTGGCCTCGTCCTGGGTGTGCATGCGGCCGCCGATGGCGACGACGTTGGCGTTGTTGTGCTCGCGGCCGAGGGCGGCGGTCTGCACGCTCCACGCGAGGGCGGCGCGCACTCCCTTCACCTTGTTCGCGGCGATCTGCTCGCCGTTGCCGGAGCCGCCGATCACGATGCCGAGGCTGTCCGGGTCCGCGGCCGTCCGCTCGGCGGCGCGCAGGCAGAACGGCGGGTAGTCGTCCTGGGCGTCGTAGATGTGGGGACCGCAGTCGACGGGCTCGTGGCCGTGGGCCTTCAGCCACTCGACGAGGTGGTTCTTGAGTTCGAAGCCGGCATGGTCGGAGCCGAGGTACACGCGCATGGTTCCGAGTGTGGCACGCCGGGGGCGGGGTATCGGTCAGCGGGGTCGCGACCCGCGTCGGGGCCCTGATCACGGCTCGTCCGGCCCGGATCACGGCTGGTCCGGACCTTATGTCCTGAATCACGATCCGGAATCAACTCTTCCGTACTTCCCGGTCACCCGGTTTCATGTCTCCAGCTCGCGACCCGAGCTTGCCCCCACACCGAAGGAAGCGTTCATGAACACGCAGCCGACCCTGGCGAAGGAAGGCGGGAACACCGGAACCACCGGTGATTCCCAGCAGTCCGACGGCAACGGCCTCAAGGCAGGACTGAAGAACCGCCACCTGTCGATGATCGCCATCGGCGGAGTCATCGGCGCCGGCCTCTTCGTCGGCTCAGGCTCCGGCATCGCCGCGGCCGGCCCCGCCATCCTGCTGTCCTACGCGCTCGTCGGCGCCATGGTCGTCTTCGTGATGCGGATGCTCGGCGAGATGGCCGCCGCCCGCCCCTCCTCCGGCTCCTTCTCGGCCTACGCCGACCAGGCGCTCGGCCGCTGGGCCGGCTTCACCATCGGCTGGCTGTACTGGTTCTTCTGGGTCGTCGTGCTCGCCGTCGAGGCGACCGCCGGTGCCAAGATCCTGGAGAGCTGGATCCCGGCCGTCCCGCAGTGGGGCTGGGCGCTCATCGTGATGGTGGTGCTCACCGCCACCAACCTGGCCTCGGTCTCCTCGTACGGCGAGTTCGAGTTCTGGTTCGCCGGCATCAAGGTCGTCGCCATCGCCGCCTTCGTCGTCGTCGGCCTGCTCGCCGTCTTCGGCGTGCTGCCCGGCTCGGACAACCCGGGCGCCGGCTTCGCGCACCTCACCGACAGCGGCGGCTTCTTCCCGATGGGCGCGGGCGCGATCCTCACCGGTGTCCTGATGGTCGTCTTCTCCTTCATGGGCAGCGAGATCGTCACCCTCGCGGCCGGCGAGTCGGAGGACCCGCAGCGGGCCGTCACCAAGGCCACCAACAGCGTCATCTGGCGGATCGGCGTCTTCTACCTGGGCTCGATCTTCGTCGTCCTCACCCTGCTGCCGTGGAACGACAAGTCGATCGTCGACAAGGGCTCGTACGTCGCCGCGCTGGACTCCATCGGCATCCCGCACGCCGGCCAGGTCATGAACGTGATCGTCCTGACCGCCGTGCTGTCCTGCCTCAACTCGGGCCTCTACACCGCCTCCCGGATGGCCTTCTCGCTCGGCCAGCGCGGTGACGCGCCCAAGGCGTTCGCCCGCACCAACGCGCGCGGTGTGCCGACGACGGCGATCCTCGCCTCGGTGGCCTTCGGCTTCGTCGCGGTCTTCTTCAACTACAAGTGGCCCGACACCGTCTTCGCCTTCCTGCTGAACTCCTCCGGCGCCGTCGCCCTCTTCGTCTGGCTGGTCATCTGTGTGACCCAGCTGCGGATGCGCGGGATCATCCAGCGCGAGTCGCCCGAGAAGCTCGTCGTGAAGATGTGGCTCTTCCCGTACCTGACCTGGGCCACCGCCGCCATGATCGTCTTCGTGCTCGGCTACATGGTCTACGACGGCGGCAGCAACCGGGAGCAGGTCGTGCTCTCGCTGCTCGTGGCCGCGCTGGTGCTCGCCATCGGCCTCGTGAAGGACCGGATCCAGAAGTCGTCCTCGGAGCTCGAGAAGATCTGAATCCATACCTGACGGACGCTGTCAGGTATCCACGGAAGGCTCTCCGCACACCGACCACCTCGGGAACGGAGAGCCTTTCCATGTCCGACGCCTCCCTGTCCGACGCCCAGATCACCGGCCTCACCGACGCCGCCGTCCTCACCGACCACGCCGACCTCGCCGACCTCGCCGGCTTCCAGACCGCCTTCCCCGTGCGGCCCGACCGGGTCGTCGAGGCCGCCGGACCCGACGACGTCCGCGCCGCCGTCCGGTACGCCGCCGCGCACGGGCTCACGGTCACCGTGCAGTCCACCGGCCACGGCCGCGGCGGACCCGTCGAGGGCGGGCTGCTGCTCCTGACCCGTCGCATGGACGAGGTCGTCGTCGACCCGGCGGCCCGCACCGCGCGGGTCGGCGCCGGGGCCCGCTGGGGCCAGGTCGTCGAGGCCGCCGCGCCGCACGGCCTCGCGCCGCTGAACGGCTCCTCGCCGGGCGTCGGCGTGGCCGGCTACCTCCTCGGCGGCGGCCTCGGCATCCTCGGCCGCACCTACGGCTGGGCGGCCGACCACGTCCGCGCCCTCGACCTGGTGACGGCGGACGGCACCCTGCGGCGCCTCACACCGCGCGACGAGCTCTTCGGGGCGGTGCTCGGCGGCGGGCACGGGCTCGGCGTGGTCACCTCCGTCGAGGTCGGCCTGGTGCCGGCCGCCCGGCTCTACGGCGGCTCGCTCGCCTTCGACGGCGCGGTCGTCGACCCGGCCGCGCTGCTGCGGACCTACGCCCGCTGGACGGCCGAGCTGCCGAGGACGCTGACCTCCTCGCTCGCCGCCCTGGTCTACCCGGACCTGCCCGCGCTGCCGCCGCACCTGCGCGGCCGGTACGTGCTCTCGGTGCGGGTCGCCTTCACCGGCGACGCGAGCGAGGGCGAGCGGCTGGTGGCGCCGCTGCGGGAGGCCGGGCCCGCGCTGTCCGACTCGCTGCGGGAACTCCCGTACGCCGAGAGCCACACGATCCACGCCGACCCGGACGTCCCGCACGCCTACTGGGGCGACGGACTCCTGCTCGACGCGCTCGACCCGGACGCGCTCGCCGAGGTGCTGTGGCTGACCGGCCCGCAGGCCGGGCGGATGGCGGTCGTGCAGCTCAACCACCTGGGCGGCGCGCTCGGCGAAGGCGCGCCGAACTCCGTGCCGTACCGCGAGGCCGCCTGGCTGGTGCGCGCGCTCTACCCGCTCGACGCCGAGGGCCCGGCGCCCGTCCGGCGGCTGCACGCGCGCGTCGCCGAGGTCCTGGCGCCCCGGACGCTCGGCCGTGCGGTGAACTTCGCCTTCGGCGACCGGGAGCGCCGGGAGGGCCTGTACGACGCCGGAACGGCGAAGAGGCTCGCCGCGGTCAAGAGGGAACTCGACCCGGCGAACCTCTTCGAAAGGGCGTGAGGAGGGCTCAGCCCTTGCGGCCGATCAGCTTCCAGGAGGCCGGCAGGGCGCCCATGGCGAGGGCCGCCTTGAGCGCGTCGCCGACGAGGAACGGGGTGAGGCCGGCGGCGACGGCCTGACCGGCCGTCATGCCGGTGGACAGCGCCAGGTAGGGCACGCCGACCGCGTAGATGATCGCGGAGCCGAGCACCATCGCGCCGGCCGTGCGCGCCACCGAGCGGTCGGCGCCGCGGCGGGCGAGGGCGCCGACGACGGTGGCGGCGAGCACCATGCCGAGGATGTAACCGAAGGACGGCATGGACCAGCCGGAGGAGGCCTGGGCGAACCACGGCACGCCCGCCATTCCGGCGACGGCGTACAGGCCGAGGGCCAGGAAGCCGCGGCGGGCGCCGAGGGCGGTGCCCACGAGCAGCGCGGCGAAGGTCTGGCCGGAGACCGGGACCGGGGAGCCGGGGACGGTGACGGACAGCTGGGCGGCGAGGCCGGTCAGCGCGGCGCCGCCGACGACCAGCGCGAGGTCGCGGACGCGGCTCGCCGGGATCAGGTCGGCCAGAACCGTTCCGGACCGGAGGGAGGAGACGGGGGCGGCGGCGGTGCTCATCGGTACTCCGCGGGGTGACGGGGACAAGGGGACAGGGCGGTCAGGCTCGACCGTATGCCAGGAGTGAGCGGCCGATCACCATCAGCCGCCCACAAAGCGGAGGTTGAGCCCTTCGTGGAGATCAAACAAAGCCCGCGGTTCCCGCCCGGCGCCACGTGACGCTGGTCACTGGGCACTCCTGCCAAGTGGTCCTTTTTGCGCCATGGGACGACGACAGGAGAGACTGTGGGGTCTCCATAAACCTCCCAGAGCACGAGCCTCCCCATGCACGACGCCCCGCCGCCTCTTCCGGACGCCGGACGAGAGCCCCTGTCCCCCGCGCTGAAGCAGCGTCACCTCACGATGCTGGGGCTCGGCGGTGTGATCGGCGCGGGCCTCTTCGTGGGCTCGGGCGCCGGCATCGCGGTCGCGGGCCCCGGCATCGTCGTGTCGTACCTGATCGCGGGCGCGCTGGCGATGCTGATCATGCGGATGCTGGGCGAGATGTCGGCGGCGATGCCGGCCTCGGGCGCCTTCTCGGTGCACGCGGAGCGGGCGCTGGGCCGCTGGGCGGGCTTCTCGGTGGGCTGGCTGTACTGGTTCCTGCTGGTGGTGGTGCTCGCGGTCGAGGCGACCGGCGCGGCGCGGATCGCGCACGGCTGGGCGCCGGGTGTCCCGCAGTGGGGCTGGGTGCTGCTGTTCATGGTGGTGTTCACGGTCACGAACCTGGCGGCGGTGAAGAACTTCGGCGAGTTCGAGTTCTGGTTCGCCGCGCTCAAGGTCGGCGCGATCGTCCTCTTCCTCCTCCTCGGCGTGCTCGCGATCACGGGCGTGCTGCCGGACACGGATCCGGTGGGGCTCACCCACCTGACCGGGAACGGCGGCTTCCTGCCCCACGGCTGGTCGGGCGTGGTCTCGGGCGTCCTGGCGGTCGTCTTCGCGTTCGGCGGTCTGGAGGTCGTGACGATCGCGGCGGCCGAATCGGACGATCCGGCGCGCAACGTGGCGCGGGCGGTGCGCAGCGCGGTGTGGCGGATCCTCTTCTTCTACGTGGGTTCGATGCTGGTGATCGTGACCCTGCTGCCGTGGACGGCGATGCGGCCGGGCGAGTCCCCGTACGTGGCGGTCCTGGACGCGATCGGCGTGCCGGCGGCCGGGCAGATCATGAACGTGGTGGTGTTCGTGGCGCTGCTCTCGGCGCTCAACGCCAATCTGTACGGCTCCTCGCGGATGGTGTTCTCGCTGGCCGAGCGCGGCGAGGCGCCGCGGGGCCTGCTCGCGGTGTCGGGCGGCGGTGTGCCGCGGCGGGCGGTGCTGGCGTCGGTGGCGTTCGGCTTCGTCTCCGTGCTGCTCAATCTCAAGTGGCCGGATTCCGTCTTCCTCTACATGCTCAACGCGGTCGGCGCGGTGCTGCTGTTCGTGTGGGCACTGATCGCGGTCTCGCAGCTGCGGCTGCGGCGGCGGATCGAGCGCGAGGCGCCCGGGACGCTGTCCCTGCGAATGTGGGGCTTCCCGTGGCTGACCTGGGCCGCGCTCGCGGCGATGGCGGCGGTGCTGGTGCTGATGCTCCTGGACGACGGGGCGCGGCCGCAGGTGCTGTGGTCGAGCGGGGCGACGGCGGCGGTGCTGGCGGTGGCCGGGCTGCGGGAGCTGCGCGCGGGGCGGCGGGCGGCCGGCGAGGGCGCGGGCCGTGCGGGGACGGGCGGTGCGGGGACGGGCGGGGACGCCGCGGAGTCCGCCGCACACACGCCGTACACGAAGGGGAACTAGTTCTTCACCTTGTGTGAAGGTCGTGCTCGTATAGCGGACATCCGTTCCCTGTGAGCGGTGCGGCCCCACAGACTGTGGCCCACCCTCCCCGTCTCGGCTACTGAACAGGGTTCGCCCATGTCCCGGACCACCGCGGGCCTGTCCCCCGGTCTCAAGCAGCGCCATCTCTCGATGATCGCCCTCGGCGGCGTCATCGGCGCCGGCCTCTTCGTCGGCTCGGGCGCGGGTATCGCCGCGGCCGGCCCGTCCATCGTCGTCGCGTACGCGATCTCCGGTGTGCTCGTCATGCTGGTGATGCGGATGCTGGGCGAGATGTCGGCGGCGAATCCCGCCTCCGGTTCCTTCTCCGTCCACGCCGAGCGCGCCTTCGGCCCGTGGGCCGGCTTCACGGCGGGCTGGGCCTTCTGGTTCCTGCTCTGCGTGGCGGTCGGCCTGGAGGGCATCGGCGCCGCGAAGATCATGACCGGCTGGTTCCCGGGCACCCCCGAATGGGCCTGGGTGGCCCTCTTCATGGTGGTGTTCTGCGGCACGAACCTGGCGGCGGTGAAGAACTTCGGCGAGTTCGAGTTCTGGTTCGCCGCGCTCAAGGTCGGCGCGATCGTCCTCTTCCTCGGCATCGGCGTGCTCGCGATCGTCGGCGTCCTGCCCGGCACCGACGCGCCCGGCACCGCCAACCTCACCGGCGCCGGCGGCTTCTTCCCGCACGGCTCCGAAGGCCTGATCGTCGGCCTGCTCGCCTCGGTCTTCGCGTACGGCGGTCTGGAGACCGTCACCATCGCCGCGGCCGAGTCCGAGCACCCGGTGCAGGGCGTCGCCAAGGCCGTCCGTACGGCGATGTGGCGCATCGCGCTCTTCTACATCGGCTCGATGGCGGTCATCGTCACGCTCGTCCCGTGGGGCGACAAGGCGGTCGTCGAGAAGGGCCCCTACGTCGCCACCCTCGACCACCTGGGCATTCCGGCGGCTGGCCAGATCATGAACGTGGTCGTCCTGGTCGCGCTGCTGTCGGCGATGAACGCCAACATCTACGGCGCCTCCCGCATGGCCGGCTCACTGGTCGCCCGCGGCCAGGGCCCGCAGGCGCTCGGCCGGCTGTACGGCGGCGTGCCGCGCCCGGCCGTCCTGGTCTCCTGCGTCGTCGGCTTCGGCTGTGTGCTGCTGAGCTACTGGTCGCCGGACAAGGCCTTCATCTGGCTGCTCAACACCATCGGCGCGATCATCCTCGTCGTCTGGTTCTTCATCGCCGCCTCCCAGCTGGTGCTGCGCCGGCGGACCGAGCGCGAGGCGCCCGAGAAGCTGGTCGTGAAGATGTGGGCCTTCCCGGTGCTGACCTGGGTGGCGCTGGCCGGCATGGCCGCGATCTTCGTCCTGATGGCCCGCGAGGAGGGCACCCGCGTCCAGCTGTACTACACCGGCGCCCTGACGCTGGTGCTCGCGGTGGCCGGCTTCGCGCTGCAGAAGGCGCGCGGTGACCGCGGCGAGACGGCGACCGCGGCGGTGGCCGAGGACGCGGCCGTCGAGGACGCCCTCACCCGGGACGCGGTGGCCGACAAGGCCTGACCCGCTCCCCCGTCACTCCGACGCACGAAGCCCCGCCGGGCGCATGCGCCCGGCGGGGCTTCGTGCTGCCTGGACCAGCGGCCTAGGTCCAAGGGCTGATGATCTTCCGCCCGCACCTGCTGCTAGCCTGCACTTGCATATAGTTTGCAACAAGCAGTCAGTCGAAGGGCTCGGCACATGGCGATCTACACACTTCCGGAGCTGCCGTACGACTACGCGGCGCTGGAGCCGGTGATCAATCCGCAGATCATCGAGCTGCACCACGACAAGCACCACGCCGCCTACGTCAAGGGTGCGAACGACACGCTGGAGCAGCTGGAGGAGGCCCGCGACAAGGAGCAGTGGGGCGCGATCAACGGCCTGGAGAAGAACCTGGCCTTCCACCTCTCCGGCCACATCCTGCACTCCATCTACTGGAACAACATGAACAGCCCGAAGGACGGAGGCGGCGGCGAGCCGCTGGCCGCCGACGGGGTCGGCGACCTCGCCGACGCGATCACCGAGTCCTTCGGCTCCTTCGCCAAGTTCAAGGCCCAGCTGACCAAGGCCTCCGCCACCACCCAGGGCTCCGGCTGGGGCGTGCTCGCCTACGAGCCGATCAGCGGCCGCCTCATCGTCGAGCAGGTCTACGACCACCAGGGCAACGTCGGCCAGGGCTCGGTGCCGGTCCTGGTCTTCGACGCCTGGGAGCACGCCTTCTACCTGCAGTACAAGAACCAGAAGGTCGACTTCATCGAGGCCATGTGGCAGGTCGTCAACTGGCAGGACGTGAACAGGCGTTACCAGGCCGCCAAGGCCTCGGTGCCGCTGATCTCGTTCTGAGGGCGCCCGCTCCCGCCCCACGATCGTCCTGCTCGTGATCGTCTTCTCAACCTTCACCCGCAGGCGGAAAGACGAAGAACCCCCGCGATGACGTGAATCGCGGGGGTTCTTCCGTGCGCGCTCAGCCCAGGTTGGAGAAGTCCGGGCCCTTGGTGCGGGTGCGCTTGATCTCGTAGAAGCCGGGAATCGAGGCCACCAGAAGCGTGCCGTCCCACAGCTTGGCCGCCTCCTCGCCCTGCGGCGCGGGCGTGACGACCGGGCCGAAGAAGGCGACCTCGGTGCCGTCCGGGCCGGGAACCGCGATGACCGGCGTGCCGACGTCCTGGCCGACCTTCTCGATGCCCTCCTTGTGGGAGGCGCGCAGCTCGCGGTCGTACACGTCCTTGTCGGCGTACTCGACGAGGTCGGCGGGCAGGCCGACGTCGGTCAGGGCGCCCTCGATGGCCTCGCGGGTCGGGCCCTCGCCCTTGTTGTGGAAGCGGGTGCCGAGCGCGGTGTAGAGCGGGCCGACGACGTCGTCGCCGTGCAGCTCCTTGGCGGCGACGACCACCCGGACCGGGCCCCAGGCCTTGGTCTCCAGCATCTCCCGGTACTCCTCCGGAAGCTCGTCCAGCTTGTCCTCGTTGAGGACGGCGAGGCTCATCACCTTCCACCGGACGTCGACCGGGCGGACCTTCTCCACCTCGAGCATCCAGCGGGAGGTCATCCACGCCCACGGGCACAGCGGGTCGAACCAGAAGTCGGCGGTGGTCCTGCTCTCGGACATGTCACTCCTCAGCGATGGATGCGATTTACGCCAGAAGGCGGAACGCCACGGCGGCCCGGCGCATTCCCCCGGTGCCGGGCGACAGTGGCACATGGCAGGATCGGTGCTGTTTCGAACGAGCCACGAAGGAGTGACCGTGCCCGGTGAGAATCTGTCCCGCGACGAGGCCCGCGAGCGGGCCGAGCTGCTGTCCGTCGACGGGTACGAGGTCGCCCTCGACCTGCGGTCGGCGGTCGGCGAGTCCGGGGAGGGCGTGCGCACCTTCCGCTCGGTGACCACCCTGCGCTTCCGCCGCACCGGCACGGGCGACACCACCTTCGTCGACCTGATCGCCCCGTCCGTCACCGCGGTCACCCTCAACGGCCGGGCGCTCGACCCGGCGGCCGTCTTCGACGGCTCGCGGATCACCCTCGACGGGCTGGCCGACGAGAACGTGCTCGTCGTCGACGCCCGGTGCGCCTACAGCCGCACCGGCGAGGGCATGCACCGCTTCGTCGACCCGGAGGACGGCGAGGTCTACCTCTACACGCAGTACGAGCCGGCCGACGCCCGTCGCGTCTTCGCCAACTTCGAGCAGCCCGACCTCAAGGCGCCCTACCGCTTCGAGGTGACCGCGCCCGAGGGCTGGACGGTCTGGTCCAACGGCGTGGGCGAGCAGGACGCCGACGGCGTGTGGCGGTTCGCCGAGACGGCGCCGATCTCCACGTACATCACGTGCGTCGTCGCCGGCCCGTACCACTACGTGACCGACACCTACAAGCGCGGCGACATCGAGATCCCGCTGGGCGCGATGTGCCGCAAGGGGCTCGCCCGGCACTTCGACGCGGACGACGTCTTCCTGATCACCAAGCAGGGCTTCGACTTCTTCCACGACAACTTCGACTACCCGTACCCCTTCGGGAAGTACGACCAGGCCTTCGTCCCCGAGTACAACCTCGGCGCGATGGAGAACCCGGGCATGGTCACCTTCCGCGAGGAGTACATCTACCGCGGCAAGGTGACGCAGGCGGCGTACGAGCGCCGGGCCAACGTGATCCTGCACGAGATGGCCCACATGTGGTTCGGCGACCTGGTCACCATGGTGTGGTGGGACGACCTGTGGCTGAAGGAGTCCTTCGCCGACTTCATGGGCTCCTTCTCGCTGGCCGAGGCCACCCGCTTCACCAACAGCTGGGTGACCTTCGCCAACAACCGCAAGTCCTGGGCGTACCGCGCCGACCAGCTGCCGTCCACCCACCCGATCACGGCCGACATCCGTGACCTGGAGGACGCCAAGCTCAACTTCGACGGCATCACCTACGCCAAGGGCGCCTCCGTCCTCAAGCAGCTGGTGGCGTACGCGGGCCGGGACGCGTTCCTGGAGGGCGCGCGCCGCTACTTCAAGCGCCACGCCTACGGCAACACGCGCCTGGGCGACCTCCTGTCCGTCCTGGAGGAGACCTCCGGCCGGGACATGAAGGCCTGGGCGAAGTCCTGGCTGCAGACCTCCGGGGTCAACACCCTCACGCCCGTCGTCACCTACGACGCCGAGGGCCGGATCACCGAGCTGGCCGTCCTGCAGGACGGCGACGAGCTGCGTCCGCACCGCGCCGCCGTCGGCCTCTACCGGCTCTCGGGTGGCGAGCTGGTGCGGTACGCGCGTGCCGAGGCCGACATCGTGGGCGCGCGCACCGTCGTGGCCGACCTCGCCGGTGCCGAGAAGCCGGACCTGGTCCTGGTCAACGACGACGACCTGACCTACTGCAAGGTCCGCTTCGACGAGGGCTCGCTGGCCACCCTGCGCGGCCACCTCGGCGACATCACCGACCCGCTGGCCCGCGCCCTGTGCTGGTCGGCGCTGTGGAACCTGACCCGCGACGGCCTGATGCCCGCCCGCGACTTCCTGCGGGTGGTGCTCGACTTCGCGGGCCGCGAGACCGACATCGGCGTGCTGCAGATGGTGCACGCCTGGGCGCGGTCGGCCGTCACCCACTACGCGGCGCCCGACCGGCGCGCCGAGGGCGGGCGGCTGCTCGCCGAGGGCGGCCTGCGCGAGCTGCGCCTGGCCGAGCCGGGCAGCGAGCACCAGCTGACCTGGGCGCGCTTCTTCGCCGCGGTGGCCTCCTCGGACGCCGACCTCCAGCTCCTGGAAGGTCTGCTCGACGGCTCGGCCGCGATCGACGGGCTGGTCGTGGACCAGGAGCTGCGCTGGGCGTTCCTGGAGCCGCTGGCCACGCACGGCCGCGCGGACGAGGCCCGGATCGGCGCCGAGCTGGAGCGGGACGACACGGCCACCGGCAAGCGTCACCAGGTGCGCTGCCTGGCCGCGCGGCCCTCGGCGGCGGTCAAGGCGCAGGCCTGGGCGCAGGTCGTCGAGTCGGACGCGCTGTCCAACGCGCTGGTGGAGGCGACGATCGCGGGCTTCGTGCGGCCCTCGCAGCGCGAGCTGATCGCGCCGTACGCGGAGAAGTACTTCGCGGTGATCGAGCGGATCTGGGCGGACCGGTCCATCCAGATCGGCATGGACGTCGTGCGCGGCCTGTTCCCGGGCCTGCAGGACCGCCCGGAGACGCTGGCGGCGACCGACGCCTGGCTCGCGGACCACGCGGACGCGGCGCCGGCGCTGCGCCGTCTCGTGCTGGAGGCGCGCGACGACCTGGCGCGGGCGCTGCGGGCGCAGGAGTGCGACGGGCGCGCGGAGTAGCCGCGTCCGTCGTATGAGCGGACAGTGAGGACGGCCCCCGGCGGTGCGCGCACCGCCGGGGGCCGTCGTACCTCGGCACTCGAACGCGCGTACTTTAGTGCGGTCTTGTCCGGATTGGGCAACGCCCTTGCAACAGCGGTTAATCGGGCCCCGGACGACGGAAGACCGTCGGCATGAACCACAACACCCCCAAGGCTCCCGTCCCTCCCCTCCCCCGCACCGGCGTCGACCGCTTCCGCGAGGCCGTCCGCCACGCCCGCCCCGAGGCGATGCTCACCGGGCTCGCGGCGCTGTCGCTGCACCGGTTCGCCTCCGCTCCGTCGGCCGGCATGATCGACCGGGTCGACGTCCTGGTGCCGCGGACCCGTCGGCTGCGTTCGACCGGTCAGGTGCGGGTGGTGCGGGCCGCCGATCCGCCGCGGCCCGTCGAGATCGACGGGCTGCCGGTCGCCCCGGTCCCGCGGGCCCTCGCCGACGCGGTCTCGGCGCTGTCCGACGCGAGCGTGGTGCGCCGGCTGCTCACCGAGGCGGTGAGCGCCGGGCACTGCGAACCGGGTGCGGTGGTCCGTGAGTTGAGCCGGCTGCGGCTGCTGACCCGGCCGCACGTGGTGGACGCGGTGGACTCGCTGCTCGCCGAGGGCCGCTCGATCGCCGAGGACCGGCTGTACGCGATGGTGCGCGAGTTCGCCCTGCCCGACCCGCTGTGGAACGTGGACCTGCGGCTCCCGGGCGGCCCGCACCTCGGCGGCGTGGACGCCTACTGGCCGGACCAGGCGGTGGCGGTGGAGCTGGACACCCGGGCGCCGCGGCAGGACGACGACGCGCTGTGGTCGGAGTACACGCGCAAGCGCGAGCACCTGGAGCGGCTCGGCATCACCGTCGTCCACATCACCCCGCGCAAGCTGCGCGAGGCGATGGACCAGCAGGCGACCGTGGTCCGTACGGCGCTGATGGCCGCGCCGGACCGGCAGCCGGCCGCCTACGTCGTCGTCCTGCCCCGCTGAGGGCCGCCGACGGCTAGCGCTCGGCCGGGGCGGTGCCGCAGAACTCCGCCTCGATGACGGACTGGGTGTCGCCCGTCCAGTCGGCGTTGAAGTTCCCGGCGAGGGAGTGCTCGCCGTTCCGGGTCACGTGGGCCTCGGAGTGGGAACCGTGGATGCCGCCGCCGTGGCCCCAGACCTCCTTGCCGCAGCTCAGCTTCTGCCGCATCAGTCCGAGCCCGTAGCCGACGCCGGGCAGCTCGGGCGAGATCTGCACGGTGTCCGTCATCTCCTTCATCTCGGCCGCGGGCAGCAGCCGGCCCTTCAGCAGGGCGCGGTAGAAGGTCTGCAGGTCGTTGGAGTCCGAGATCATCTCGCCGGCGGCGCCCGCGATGCTCGGGTTCAGGTCGGTCACGTCGTAGGTCGGGCCTCCGGTCTCGCGCGAGAGCTTGGAGTAGGCGCCGGAGTTCGGCTTCGGCATCCGGGACTTCGTGCCGGGAACGGTGGTGGCGCGCAGCTTCAGGGGCTTGATGATCCGGTTCTCGACGGCGGTGCCGTAGGGGCGGCCGGTGACCTTCTCGACGACCATGCCGGCGAGCACGAAGTTGGTGTTGGAGTAGTTCCAGGAGGCGCCCGGGGCGAAGTCCGGCTCGTGCGCCATGGCGACGTCGACGAGCTGCTTCGGGGTCCAGGTGTCGTAGCGGTGCCGGAGGAAGCCGGGGCCGAACACCTTCTCCTGGAAGGCGGTGTCCTCGGTGTAGCTGTAGATGCCGCTGGTGTGGTTGAGCAGCTGGCGGACGGTGATCTTCCGGCCGTCGTGGCCGTGTCCCCGGACCACGCCGGGCAGCCACTTCTCGACCGGGTCGTCCAGGTCGAGGCGGCCCTCGGCCTGGAGCTGGAGCAGGACGGTGGCGGTGAAGGTCTTGGTGATGGAGCCGACGCGGAAGCGGTCGCCGCCCTTGCGCGCGCCGGCGGTGCCGGTCCAGCGGTCCTTGCCGTCGCGGGCCTGGGCGACCGCGCCGGGCACGCCCGCGGCGACGGCCGCGTCCAGGGCCTGCTGGGTGGCGGTGTGGGCGGCCTGGCGGGCGGCGG
This sequence comes from Streptomyces sp. NPDC053493, assembly GCF_044544825.1. Taxonomy (NCBI): domain Bacteria; kingdom Bacillati; phylum Actinomycetota; class Actinomycetes; order Kitasatosporales; family Streptomycetaceae; genus Streptomyces; species Streptomyces sp. NPDC053493. Next base: position 205,581 of record NZ_JBITXS010000010.1, on the reverse strand, counting down.
GCTTCGGCGGCGTGGCCGAGGGCGCGGCGACGGCGGGCGCGGCGAGCGCGGTGGCGGCGATGCCGGCCACGAGGCCGGCGGCGAGGACGGTACGGACGGTGCGTGCGGCGGTCATGCGGGCTCTCCCGTGATCGTTCGTGCGGTCACGGGAGGGGACCGCGCGGCACGTGCGGCGGGTTGAGCCCGCTCGGGACGGTTGAGCCGTTTTCAGCCGTTCGCCGGATCGGTGAGGTGCGAGCGGCCCGACGGCGGCCGGTCGCGCCAGAGTTGGAGCCCGATGTCGACGAGTTCGACGCGGTCGAGGGAGGTCACGGAGTCGAGCGGGTGCCAGGCGGCGAGGTCGGTGGAGCCGTCGGTCTCGTTGCGCAGGGCGCCGCCGGTGATCCGGACCTCGTAGAGGATGCGCAGGCCCTGCCAGTCGCCCGGCCCGCCGAGGCGGCGCAGCCAGTTGCGGCGGATGGAGTCGATGCCGAGGAGGGCGGTGGGCTCGGCGGTGTATCCGGTCTCCTCGGCCACCTCCCGTACGACGGTCTGGACGGGCTCCTCGCCGTGGTCCATGCCGCCGCCGGGCAGGGTCCACCGCCTGGCGCCGTCCTTCGTCACCCAGCGGGCGAGGAGTATCTCGCCGTCCCGTACGCACACGGCGTAGGCCGCCACCCTCAACTCGGTCTTCATGAAGGGAGGTTAGGGGTTTTATCGCCGCCTAGAGCCAGTACGCGGGGTAACGGCGGCCCGTGAGGCGGGCGCCGGCCAGGCCGGTGGCGACGAGGAGGACGGCGGCGAGGGCGAGCAGGCCCAGGAAGAGCCAGAACGGCGGATTCTGGAGGGTCACGATCACCGCGGTCGCGGCGGCGGGCGAGTGCGGGGTGCGGGCGGCGGCCATCACGCCGAGGGCGAGGCCGCCGGCGACCGCGGCGCCCCACGGTCCGGGCCCGGCGAGCGTGAGCACGGCGAAGCCGGTGAGGGCGGAGAGGAGTTGGCCGCCGACGACGGAGCGGGGCTGGGCGAGCGGCAGGTCGGGCGCGCCCGCGACGAGCGCCATGCTCGCGGCGAGCGGCGGGATGAGCAGCGGCTCGTGGAGGACGGTGCCGAGGGCGACGAGCAGGAGCAGGGCGGTGACGCTGACGGCGGTGGACGCGAGCAGGACGCGGGCGCGGGGGCGGGCGGGCGCGGCGGCCGGGGCGGGCGGTGCGACGGCGGCGGCGGTGGTCGGGGCGGGCGGTGCGACGGCGGCGGCGGTGGTCGGGGCGGTCGTCATGGGCGGTCCTCCGGGACGGGCGGGTTGGCCGGGGAGTATGCGGGCGGCGACCAGCGGAGCGGGCTCGCGGCCGGGGTTTCGACGGCGTGGTCGAGGCGGAAGCGGACCACGCGGCCCTCGGGGCCGTACTCGGTGTGGGCGAGGCCCGTGAGCTGGAGGGTGGTGCCGGTGGTCCAGTCGAGGAAGAGCAGGCCGGCGCGGCCGTCCGCCTCCAGGTTGCCGAGGGTGAGGAACATGGCGTTGCCCGGATAGTCGGGCCAGCTCAGTTCGGTGGGCGAGACGAGCGTGACGAAGCCCGGGTTGCCGCCGCGGTGGCTGGCGTCGACGCCGTCGGGCGCGACGCTGGCGACGAAGAAGGTGTCGGCGGTGCGGACGAGGCGCTGCTGGCCGGGGCTGAGCACGGTGCCGTGCCGTGCGGCGCCGGCCTCGGGGGCCGGCGTGCCGGCGAAGCCGTACAGCTCGCGCTGCTGGAGGTACTTGGGGCAGTTGGAGAAGACCTGGTCCGCCTCGACGGTGAAGCCGCGTGCGCTGCGGCGGGCGGTGCCGTTGAGCCGCATGCGGCGGCGGGTGCGCGGGTCGAGGACGATCGTGCCGACGGGCGCGTCGTCGGCGGTGCCGTCGGGCAGCGCGGCCGCGACGGAGAGGGTGTGCGGGCCGGCGGCCCGGGCGAAGCCGGGCCGGCCGGTGAGCAGGTGCGCCCAGATCCTGCCGTGCCGGTCGGGGGCGCCGAGGACGAGCATCGGCTGCGCCTCGAGGAAGGCGGCGGCGACGGGGCGGATGCCGTCGGTGACGGACCGGCCGACGTGGTCGGCGAGCTGCCGGACGCCGACGCGCTCCTGCACGGCGACGGAGCCGGAGTGGTACGCGCGCATGGGTGCTCCTCAGGTGCGGGCGGGTGGGCGACGGGGGCCTCTAGAAGAATCCGCAGGTCGGAGCGGCGCCGGAGGGGGCTTCGGCGTCGTCGGCGAGCTGGGGGACCGAGATCTCCAGGCGGGTGCCGTCCGGGTCGTGGAAGAAGATGCCGCCGGAGGACGCGCCTTCGGCGTGGGCGACGACGCCCTCGTAGGCGAAGGTCGTGCCGCGCTCCGTGAGGGCCGCCTCCGCCGCGCGCAGGTGGTCGGCGGACTCGGCCTGGAAGGCGAGGTGGTGCAGGCCGGCGCGGCCGGAGTCGTAGGCGCCGTCCGCCTGCTGCCAGAGGGTGAGGACGAGGCGGCCGTCCTGGCCCAGGAAGGCGTAGCGGCGGCCCTCCTCCTTGCCCTCGCCGATCAGTTCGAAGCCGAGGACGTCTCCGTAGAAGCCGAGCGAGCGCTCCAGGTCGGTGACGTTGAGGCCGATGTGGGCGGTGCTGAGCGTGCCGATGGACATGGCGGTTCCCCTTCCGAGGGCCTTCCGGGCGGTGGCTAACCTCTCACAACGACTTTAGAGGTTAGATCCCGTCGCGCGCAACCGGTCACGTACTCTTGAGGGGTTAGTCCGAAAACCGTCCGTCGAGGAGGCCGTCCGCCATGACCGTCACCGACCCGCGGCCGCTCACCGGCGAGCCCGTCTCCCTGGACCTGCTCAACACGCGCTGGAACGAGGACGGCGTCCGCCAGGACCTGCTCACCGGCACCGAGGGTCTCGCCGTCTGGCTGGCCGCCAACGGCCTCGACCGGCGCTTCACGGCCGACGCGGCCACCCTGCGCCACACCCTGGCCGCCCGGGACGCGCTCGCCGCGCTCGTCGACCGGCCCGGCGAGCCCGCGGCCACCGCCCGGGTCGACGCGATCCTCGGTCACGGCCGGATCCGGGCCACCCTCACCACCGAAGGCCCCGGCGAGGAGCCGGAGTTCGCCGACCCGGCCTGGGGCCCCGGCTGGACCGCCGCCCGCGACTACCTCGATCTGCTGCGGGCCAATCCGGAACGCATCCGCGGCTGCGCGCACGAGGCGTGCATCCTGCACTTCTTCGACACCTCGCGGAACGGCACCCGCCGCTGGTGCTCGATGGCCGCGTGCGGCAACCGGGCCAAGGCCTCGCGCCACTATGCCCGTACAAAGGACAACTAGTCCCGACAGCCCGTCCCGGCACAACGCCCCCGTTGGGGCCGTTTCGTCCCGCATGGCGCATGCTCCGCAGTGGCGGATGTGCGCCATGTGCGCATTCGGCGGCCTTGCAACTCTCCCCAAACCCCGGTCGTTTACGAAAGGCTGAGCGGTCATCCGGTACCGGAATCCGGACCCTCTCCTTCATCTCAGGGATGTAAATGACCACCCCCGAAAAGCAGAGCTCCATACCCGGGCGCTCGAACACCGGGACCAGACGCGCGGCCCGCATCGCCGCCGCCGCCGGCCTCGTGACCGCGCTCGTCGCGGCCGGCGCCGCCCCGGTCCTGGCCGCCGACGACCCGGCGGCCGGCAACCCGGCCACCCACCCGGTGAAGACCGCCGACCCGGCCGACAAGCTCGGCACCACCGACGCCCAGCGCCTGTCCGACGCCGAGGCCGCCGGCGCGCCGAACGTCACCCTCCTCGTCGCCACCGCCCCCGGCGCCACCGAGCAGGTCGCGGGCCAGCTCGACGCCGTGCCCGGCGCCTCCGTCGGCCGGCAGGACGACAAGCTCGGCTACGTCCGCGCCACCGTGCCCACCGGCAAGGCCGACGCGGCCATCAAGGCCGCCGGCAAGCTCTCCTCGGTCCAGTCGATCGACCTCCAGGCGGAGATCGAGCTCGACGACCCCACGCCGGACGCCGGCACCACCGGAGCCGTCGAGGGCACCACCGTCACGAAGACCTGGCCGGCCCCCGGCAAGGACACCCCGGCGAAGAACCCGTACAACCCGTCCCACGAGACGGGCGCGGTCGACTTCGTCAAGGAGCACCCCAAGGCCGACGGCCGCGGCGTGACCATCGGCATCCTCGACTCCGGTGTCGACCTCGGCCACCCGGCCCTGCAGAAGACCACCACCGGCGAGCGCAAGATCGTCGACTGGGTCACCGCCACCGACCCGCTCACCGAGAGCGACGGCACCTGGCGCGCCCAGGTCACCCCGGTCACGGGCCCCGTCTTCACCGCCTCCGGCCAGAGCTGGAAGGCTCCCGAGGGCGCCTACACCTTCAGCCGCTTCAGCGAGTCCGTCACCAAGGGCGGCGACCCGAAGGGCGACATCAACCGGGACGGCGACACCACCGACGTCTTCGGCCTGCTGTACGACGCCGCCGCCGGCACCGTCCGGGTGGACAACGACCAGGACGGCGACTTCACCAACAACGCGCCGATGAAGCCGTACAAGGACGGCGCGCAGGTCGGCTACTTCGGTACCGACAACCCGGCCACCGACGTCGTCGAGAAGACCCCGTTCGTCGTGCAGATCCGCAAGGACGTGCCGATGGACCCGCTGGGCGGCAGCTGGGTCGGCCAGAAGCGCGACTTCGTCAACATCGGCCTCGCCGAGTCCGCGCACGGCACCCACGTCGCCGGCATCACCGCCGCCAACGGCCTGTTCGGCGGCAGGATGAACGGCGCCGCGCCCGGCGCGAAGATCGTCTCCGCCCGTGCCTGCACCTGGACCGGCGGCTGCACCAACACCGCGCTCACCGAGGGCATGATCGACCTCGTCGCCAACCGCGGCGTCGACATCGTCAACATGTCGATCGGCGGCCTGCCGCTGCAGAACGACGGCGACAACGTGCGCGCCCGCCTCTACACCCGTCTCATCGACGAGTACGGCGTGCAGCTGGTCATCTCGGCCGGCAACGAGGGCCCCGGCATCAACACGATCGGCGACCCCGGCCTGGCCGACAAGGTCCTGTCGGTCGGCGCGGCCGTCTCCCAGGACACCTGGGCCGCCAACTACGGCTCGGCCGTCGAGAAGAAGTACGCCATGTTCCCCTTCTCCTCGCGCGGCCCGCGTGAGGACGGCGGCTTCACCCCGACCATCTCCGCGCCCGGCTCGGCCGTGAACACCATCCCGACCTGGCTGCCCGGCGCGGGCGTCCCGGAGTCGGGCTACGCGCTGCCCGCCGGCTACGGCATGCTCAACGGCACCTCGATGTCCTCGCCGCAGGCGGCGGGCGCGAGCGCGCTGCTGATCTCCGCGGCGAAGCAGAAGCACCTCGCGCTGTCCCCGCTCACCCTGCGCACCGCGCTCACCTCGACCGCCCAGCGCATCCCGGGCGTCGCGGCCCACGAGCAGGGCGCCGGCCTCATCGACATCGAGGAGGCCTGGGAGTCGATCAAGGACGGTGCCACCGCCCACGACTACAAGGTCCAGGCCCCGGTCGACACCGTGATCTTCCCGGCCCCGCACACCGGCACCGGTGTGTACGACCGCGAGGGCGGCCTCAAGGTCGGCCAGAAGAAGGTCTACGACGTCACCATCACGCGCACGAACGGCCCGGACCGGGCGATCGAGCACGAGCTGGACCTGAAGTACAACGACGGCACCTTCCGCATCCTCGGCGACGACGAGATCGACCTGCCGCTGAACAAGCCGGTCACCGTCCGTCTGGAGGCCCGTCCGCGGACCGCCGGCGTGCACAGCGTCATCCTCGAGGCCGACGACGAGCGCACCGAGGGCGTCGACAAGCAGATCCTCGCCACCTCGGTCGTCTCCCACGACCTGGCCGCGCCGGGCTACGGCTTCACCGCCACCGCCTCGACGCAGCGCAACAGCCACAAGTCGTACTTCGTGACCGTGCCCAAGGGCGCCAAGTCGCTCGAGGTCTCGCTCGGCGGGCTGAAGGAGAAGAGCCAGACCCGGTTCATCACCCAGCACCCGTACGGCGTGGCCCTCGAGGACAACGCGACCAACCAGTGCTACCCGCACTACAACCCGGCGAACACCTGCCGCCCCGACGTGCGCTCCTACGCCAACCCGATCCCGGGCGTCTGGGAGATCATCGTCGAGTCCCGCCGTACCTCGCCCGACCTGGACAACCCGTTCACCCTGAACGTGTCCGTCCTCGGCGCCGGCTTCGACCCGGCCGTCCAGACGGTCTCCGAGGCGAAGATCGGCACGCCGGCTCCGGTCACCTGGAAGGTCACCAACGGCTTCGCCGCGCTCGACGGCCGGCTCAAGGGCGGCCCGCTCGGCTCGCAGAAGACCGAGAAGTCGACCATCCAGCACCACGAGCAGCAGATCAAGACCGTCACCATCGGTGAGGGCGTGGAGCGCCTCGACATCGCCATCGGCAACACCTCCGACCTGGCCGCCGACCTCGACCTCACGGTCAAGCTGGGCGACACCCAGGTGGGCCAGTCCGCCGACGGCGACTCCGAGGAGTCCGTCACCCTGATCAAGCCCGCCGCGGGCACCTACACCGTCGTCATCGACGGCTACTCGGTGCAGGCCGCCGGCGGCACCAGCTACGACTACAAGGACGTGTACTACTCGTCCGCGCTCGGCTCCGTGAAGGTCGACGAGTCGAAGCAGGTCCAGCTGGCCAACGGCGCCGCCGCCGAGGTGGCCGCCGAGGTCCTCGTGAACGCCGCCGCGCCCGAAGGCCGGCAGTTCTTCGGCGAGGTCCAGCTGCTGAACGCGCGCGGCACCTCCGCGGGCACCGGCAGCGTGGTGATCGAGAAGGTCACGCCGTAGCACCGCACGACCCAAGCGGGGCGGGCGCCGGAACCCGGCGCCCGCCCTTCGGCGTCTTCCGACCCGTCCCGTCCCTTGGACAATCGATTGGACAAGGCGGCCGTGGACATACGCATCATGGATGGCAGCACCCTGCACAAACGTACGGAGGAGTCCCCGTGAAGGTCGGAATCGTCGGAGCCACCGGTCAGGTCGGCACAGTCATGCGGAAGATTCTGGCCGAGCGGAAGTTCCCGGTGGACGAGCTGCGGCTGTTCGCCTCCGCCCGCTCCGCGGGCACCGTCGTGGACGGCGTCACGGTCGAGGACGCCTCCACCGCCGACTACACCGGCCTGGACATCGTCCTCTTCTCGGCCGGCGGCGCCACCTCCAAGGCCCTCGCCGAGAAGGTCGCCTCCCAGGGCGCCGTGGTGATCGACAACTCCTCCGCCTGGCGCCGCGACCCCGAGGTCCCGCTGGTGGTCTCCGAGGTGAACCCGCACGCGGTCAAGGACCGCCCCAAGGGCATCATCGCCAACCCGAACTGCACCACCATGGCCGCCATGCCGGTCCTCAAGCCGCTCCACCAGGAGGCCGGCCTGACCGCGCTGGTCGCCACCACCTACCAGGCCGTCTCCGGCTCGGGCGTCGCGGGCGTCGCCGAGCTGCGCACCCAGGCGTGCGCCGTGGCCGAGAACGCCGACCAGCTGGCCTTCGACGGCGAGGCCGTCGACTTCCCCGAGCCCGCCGTCTACAAGCGTCCCATCGCCTTCAACGTCGTCCCGCTGGCCGGCTCGATCGTCGACGACGGCACCTTCGAGACCGACGAGGAGCAGAAGCTCCGCAACGAGTCCCGCAAGATCCTGGAGATCCCGGACCTCAAGGTCTCCGGCACCTGTGTGCGCGTCCCGGTCTTCTCCGGCCACTCGCTCCAGGTCAACGCCCGCTTCGAGCGTCCGATCAGCGTCGAGCGCGCCTACGAGCTGCTGAAGGACGCCGAGGGCGTCGAGCTCTCCGAGATCCCGACCCCGCTCCAGGCGGCCGGCAAGGACGCCTCCTACGTGGGCCGCATCCGGGTCGACGAGACCGTCGAGAACGGCCTCGCGCTGTTCCTGTCCAACGACAACCTGCGCAAGGGCGCGGCGCTGAACGCCGTGCAGATCGCCGAGCTCGTGGCGGCGGAGCTGCGGGGCTGACACCGGCCCGTACGCATCGGAGGGCGGCCGTCCGCAAGGCGGCCGCCCTCCGGCGTGTTCGCCCTGGGAAATGCGCCGTGCGCGGCCGACACACCCCGTGGAAGGATGGGCCAAACGTCACGAAACCGAGGAGTTGACCGGGTGCCTGGCACAAACCTGACCCGTGAAGAGGCGGCACAGCGGGCGAAGCTGCTGTCCGTGGACGCGTACGAGGTCGACCTCGACCTCTCCGGTGCGCAGGAGGGCGGCACCTACCGGTCCGTCACCACCGTCCGCTTCGATTCCGCCGAGGAGGGCGCCGAGTCCTTCATCGACCTCGTCGCGCCCGCCGTGCACGAGGTCGTGCTCAACGGACACGCCCTCGACGTGGCCGCCGTCTTCCGGGACTCCCGGATCACGCTGCCGCAGCTCAAGCAGGGCCGCAACGAGCTGAAGGTCGTCGCGGACTGCGCGTACACCAACACCGGCGAGGGCCTGCACCGGTTCGTCGACCCGGTCGACGGCCAGGCCTACCTGTACACGCAGTTCGAGGTGCCGGACGCCCGCCGCGTGTTCGCCTCCTTCGAGCAGCCCGACCTCAAGGCGACCTTCCAGTTCACCGTGAAGGCGCCGGGCGGCTGGTCGGTCATCTCCAACTCGCCGACGCCGGAGCCCAAGGACGACGTGTGGGTCTTCGAGCCGACCCCGCGCATCTCCACGTACATCACGGCGCTGATCGTCGGCCCGTACCACGCGGTGCACTCGACGTACGAGGGCAAGGACGGCCAGGTCGTCCCGCTCGGCATCTACTGCCGCCCGTCGCTGGCCGAGTACCTCGACGCGGACCACATCTTCGACGTGACCCGCCAGGGCTTCGACTGGTTCCAGGAGAAGTTCGCGTACGACTACCCGTTCGCCAAGTACGACCAGCTCTTCGTGCCGGAGTTCAACGCGGGCGCGATGGAGAACGCGGGCGCGGTCACCATCCGCGACCAGTACGTCTTCCGCTCGAAGGTGACGGACGCGGCCTACGAGCGCCGGGCCGAGACGATCCTGCACGAGCTCGCCCACATGTGGTTCGGCGACCTCGTGACCATGGAGTGGTGGAACGACCTGTGGCTGAACGAGTCGTTCGCCACCTACACCTCGGTCGCCTGCCAGGCCTCCGTCGAGGGCACCCGCTGGCCGAACGCCTGGACCACCTTCGCCAACGCGGAGAAGACCTGGGCCTACCGCCAGGACCAGCTGCCGTCGACGCACCCGATCATGGCGGACATCAACGACCTGGAGGACGTGCTCGTCAACTTCGACGGCATCACCTACGCCAAGGGCGCGTCCGTCCTGAAGCAGCTGGTGGCGTACGTCGGCCAGGACGAGTTCTTCAAGGGCGTGCAGGCGTACTTCAAGCGCCACGCGTTCGGCAACACGCGGCTGACCGACCTGCTCGGCGCGCTGGAGGAGACCTCCGGCCGTGACCTGAAGGCCTGGTCGAAGGCGTGGCTGGAGACCGCGGGCATCAACGTCCTGCGGCCCGAGATCGAGACCGACGAGGACGGCGCGATCACCTCCTTCGCCGTCCGCCAGACCGCCCCGGCCCTGCCGGCCGGCGCCAAGGGCGAGCCCGTGCTGCGCCCGCACCGCATCGCCATCGGTTTCTACGACCTGGACGAGAGCGGCAAGCTGGTCCGCACCGAGCGGGCCGAGCTGGACATCGAGGCGGCCGAGCTGACCTCGGTGCCGCAGCTCGCGGGCAGGCAGCGCCCGGCGGTCGTGCTCCTCAACGACGACGACCTGTCCTACGCCAAGGTCCGCCTCGACGAGGTGTCCCTGCGCAACGTCACCGCCCACCTCGGCGACTTCACCGAGTCGCTGCCGCGGGCGCTGTGCTGGGCCTCGGCCTGGGACATGACGCGGGACGGCGAGCTCGCCACCCGCGAGTACCTGGACCTGGTGCTCTCCGGCATCGCCAAGGAGACCGACATCGGCGTCGTCCAGTCGCTCCAGGGCCAGGTCAAGGCGGCCCTCGACCTGTACGCGGCGCCGGAGTGGCGCGAGGCCGGCCTGACCCGCTGGACCGAGGCGACCCTCGCCCACCTCCAGGCGGCCGAGCCGGGCAGCGACCACCAGCTGGCGTGGGCGCGGGCCTTCGCCGCGACCGCCCGCACCCCGCAGCAGCTCGACCTGCTCGCGGCGCTCCTCGAGGGCCGCGAGACCGTCGAGGGCCTGGCCGTCGACGCCGAGCTGCGCTGGGCCTTCGTGCAGCGGCTGGCCGCGACCGGCGTCTACGACGAGCCGGAGATCGCGGCCGAGCTCGAGCGCGACCGTACGGCGGCGGGCGAGCGGCACGCCGCCACGGCCCGCGCGGCCCGCCCGACCGAGGCCGCCAAGGCCGAGGCGTGGGCGTCGGTCGTGGAGAACGACACGCTGGCGAACGCGGTGCAGGAGGCGGTGATCGGCGGCTTCGTCCAGACCGACCAGCGCGAGCTGCTCGCCCCGTACACGGCGAAGTACTTCGCCTCGATCAAGCGCGTCTCGGAGACCCGCAGCCACGAGATCGTCCAGCAGATCGTGGTCGGCCTCTACCCGACGCTCCAGGTCTCGCAGGAGACCCTGGACGCCACCGACGCCTGGATCGCCGCCAACGACCCGGCGCCGGCCCTCCGCCGTCTGGTGACGGAGTCGCGCGCGGGCGTCGAGCGCGCCCTCAAGGCCCGCGCGGCGGACGCGGCGGCGGCCTCCTGACCGCCGTGACCTGACGGGAAAGGCCCCGGACCGCACCGGTCCGGGGCCTTTCCCGTGCCCGGGCTCTTCAGCCGGGGGCCGTTTCCGCGTCCGGGCTCCTCGGCCCGGGGCGCTTTCCGTGGGCGGCCGCGTCAGCCCAGGGCGGTGAGCCACTGCCAGCCGCCGGTGCCGACCGTCGTCGGGGTGCCGAGGCCGGTGGCGGTGCCCGGGAAGAACTCCAGGTTCTCGGCGGTGCCGGAGGTACGGGTGGTCCACAGGTCCGCCCGGCCGTCGCCGTTCGCGTCGCCGGCCGAGACGGCGAGGCGCCGGTCGGCGACGGTCCAGGGGCCGCCGGTCAGCGGCGCCGGGTCGGCGGCGAGCGGCGCCGCGCCCTGGCTCACGTAGCGCCTGATCTCTCCGGTGGCGCGGTCGCGGGCCCAGACGTCGGCCTTGCCGTCGCCGGTGACGTCGCCGGGCAGGATCACGTCGTAGCCCGCCCAGGCGGCCGGGCCGATCTGGACGGCGGCCCGGGGTGCGAAGGTGGGCTTTCCGTCGACGGCCGGGCCGCCGCGGTGCAGCCAGAGGCCGGTGGTGCTGCGGGCGACGACGTCGGGAAGGCCGTCGCCGTCCACGTCGCCGGCGGCCAGCGGGAGGGCGGCGCCGTTGGACCAGCCGGTGGGACGGCCGCCCATGGCGATCCGGGTGCCGAGCTCGCCGTTGCCCGTGTTCGGGTAGACCCACAGCTCGTCGCCGATGCGGGCGACGACGTCCTCACGGCCGTCGCCGGTCCAGTCGCCGCGGTGGCTGACGGCGGCGCCGGTCCAGCCGCCGGCGCCGGTCTGGCGCATGCCGGACAGGGCGCCGGTGCCGGTGCCGGGGTAGAGGCGCAGGGTGCCGTCGTCCTTGACCGCGAGGAGGTCGGGCCGGCCGTCGCCGGTGAGGTCACCGGGCTGGAGCGGATAGGCGGCGGCGCGCAGCAGCTTGTGGTCGGAGAGCGGGGCGGTGCCCTCGGGCTCGGGTTCGAGGGCGTCGGCGCGGACGGTGCGGAAGTCGCGGGCGGTGAGGAAGACGTGGTCGAACTTCTTGCCGGAGGCGACGGTGGGCTCGCCGGAGTGGCAGACGGCGGCGCCGGCGCTCGTGCAGGCCGGGGTGAAGAAGTCCTGGTCGTTCTCGTCGGCCTCGACGAACGGGCCGGTGCCGGGCGTGCCCTGGCGGACCGGGTCGAGCACCGGGTCGTACGCCGGCTCCGTACCGGCGTTGAAGTCGCCGCCGAGGATCACCGGGAGTCCGGCCGCCCAGGTGTCCGCGTGGGCGAGCGCCTCGGCGGATCCGTTGTCGGGGGTGATCTTCTGGTCGAGGTGGACGTTGCAGACGAGGGTGGCGCGGCCGTCGATCGGGCCGCGGGCGCAGAGCACCGGGCGGGGCTCGGTGCCGGGCGTGGTCAGCTGGGCGGTGTAGCGGTCGACGGCGGCGGCCTTGACGAAGACGCCGAGGCCGAAGCCGTTGTCGGTGCCGCCCCAGTGGCCGCAGCCGGAGGTCTTGGTCGCGAAGCCCCAGACGGCGGTGTAGCCGGCGTCGGCCAGCGCGTCGCGCACGGCCGTCCACTGGGTGAAGCAGAGTTCCTGGAGCATCAGCGCGTCGGTGTCCCAGGCGAGGGTCTGCTCCTTGACCTTGGCGGTCCAGGTGGGCAGGTCCAGCTTGCTCTGGCAGACGGAGGAGGCGCCGCAGACGTTGTACGAGATGACGCGGGCCGGCGGTGCGGTGGCCGGGTCGACGACGTCGGCGGCGGCCGGCCCCGCGGTCGTGAGGACCGCGGAGACCAGCAGCGCGAGCGCGGCCGTCGCTCTCTGGAGAAGTCTCATGGCCGAGAGCCTAGTGATCTTTTGCCGTGGACCTGCCAGGTCGTCCGCCCGTCGGTCAGCCGGTCAGCCGGTCAGCCGGTCAGTTTGTCAGCCGGGCGTAGGTCGCGCGCAGGTCGGCCGCGCCCTGGGCGGTGAGGCTGCCGTGCAGCCGCATCCGGGCCACGCCGCCGTCGGGGAAGGCGTCCAGGCGGACATGGGTGACCACGGCCTGCGCCGGGAGCCGGAAGCGGTGCAGGGTGTCGGGCTGGAGGCGGGTGCGCGGGATGATCTCGAACCACTCCGCGCTTCCCGAGGGATCGCCGTTGCAGCCCTGGAGGGCGATCCAGCCGGCCGAGTTGCCCTTGAGGTAGGCCGTGTCGATCTCGACCGCGCGCACCGCGCCCTGCGCGGCGAGCCGGAAGCGCACCCAGTCGTTGGTGCCGCGCACCCGGCGGCGGCGGTTCTCCCAGCCGTCGTCCATCTTGCGGGAGGTGCCGGGCAGGATGATCTGGGTGGGCGAGGAGTAGAAGCGGTCGGAGGCGTCCTCGTACACGCCGCCGTTGACCACGGCGATCAGGTCGAGCGTGCCGAGGACGTCGAGCCACTCGGGGTCGGGGACGACCTCGCCGTGCACGCGGAGGCGGGCGACGCCGCCGTCGGGGTGCTGGCAGAGCCGGACGTGGGTGTAGCGGCGCTCGGCGGTGATCTCGAAGCCGTTGGCGGCGTGGCCGCGCACGGGCGTGGGCGCGACGAGCTCCTCCCACGGGGCGTCCAGGAGCTCCTCGGGGCCGGGAGTGCCCTCGACGGCGGCGGCCTGGATGCTCACCCGCTGCGGGTAGTTGCCGCGGAAGTGGGCGGTGTCGACGACGATGCCGCGGATGACGCCGGGCGCGCCGAGGCGGACGATCGCCCAGTCGTGGTCCTCGGGCGCCGGGAAGGGGTGGGCGGCGTCGGCGCCACGGCGACGGCGGGTCTCCCAGCCGTCCATGATCTTGCCCTTGTGGCCGAAGTGCTCGGGGTCGAAGACGGCGCGCTCGCGGACGAGGAGGTTCTCGCGCTCGGCGAAGAACTCGTCGTTGGCGGCGACGACTCCGGCGCCGAGGCGGCGGTCGGCGAGGTCGACGAGCTCGGTGAACGGGAAGTCACCGGTGCGGTAGTCGGCGTGGGGGTCGCCGCCGCCGTAGGGCGCGGCGTCGTTGGCGTGCGGGTCGAGGTCGGGGCCGTGGTCGTTCGCTTCGAGGCTCATGTGTCGACTGTGCCGCCGACCGACCGGGCAGGTCCATCGAATGTTTTCGACAGATCTTTTCAGGCTTGCTGAACGGTCTCGCGCTGGACGGCGGCCTGCCGCAGCGCCGCGAGCACCCGCGCCACCGCGGGCCCCTCCTCCGCCCCGCGCCGTACCGCCGCGACGACATGGCGGCGCGGCTGATCGGCGGAGAGCACCCGCATGACGACTCCGGCCCGGCGCTCGGCGGCGGCCATCCGGGGCGCCAGGGCCACGCCCATCCCGGCCTCGACCATGGCGAGGATCGCGGTCCAGCCGGCCGCGCTGTGCGCCTGCTCGGGCACGAAGCCGGCGGCCTCGCAGGCGGCGGTGGTGATCTCCGACCAGGGCCCGGAGCCGCCGAAGATCCAGGGCTCGGCGGACAGGTCGGCGAGCCGGAGGCCGGGCGCGTCGGCGAGTGGATGCCCGGCGGGAAGGGCGACGTCGAGCGGGTCGGCGAGCAGCGGCACCCGGCTGAACTGGGGATCGCGGGCGGTGGGCGCGTGGGCCGCGAGCGAGAGCGCCAGATCGACCTCGCCGGCGGTGAGCAGCTCGTACGCCTCCGCGGCCTCGGCCTCCCGGACCCGCACGTCGAGCCCAGGGTGGGCGGGGCGCAGCGCCTGCACGGCGGGGACGACGAGCGCGGGCACGGCGGTGGAGAAGGCGGCGACCCGTACCCGCCCGGCCTCGCCCCGCAGATGGGCGTCGAGTTCGGCCTCGGCCCGCTCCAGCTGGGCGAACACCGCCTCGGCGTGCCGCAGGACGAGGTGCGCGGCGTCGGTGAGCCGGACCCGGCGTCCGTGCGCCTCCAGGAGCTGCACGCCGAGCTGCCTGGCCAGGTTGCTGAGCTGCTGGGAGACGGCCGAGGGAGTCATGAGCAGGGTCTCGGCGGTCGCGGTGACGGTGCCGCGGTCGCGGAGGGTGCGGAGGATCTGGAGCTTCTTGATGTCCCACTCGGTCATGGGGCGCAACCTACCGGGCCGGTCACGGCCAACAGCCCTGAACGCGTTCAAGAATCGCCTTGAACGCGTTCAGTTCCTCTGTCAGGATGACCGCATGACGACCCACAGCCCCTGGCGGGGCCTGGGCGCCGTCGGCCTGCGCCTGGCCGACGTCGCCGCGCGCTACGTCCTGGCATATCTGGCCGCCTGGCTGGCCGTCGGGCTGACGACACCGCGGGTCACCGACTCCTGGCAGGACCCCTCGGAGTTCCCCTCCCGCGGCGCGCTCGTCCTGGAACACCTGGGCTTCGCCCTCGACATGGTCTGGGTGATCGCGGTGCCGTCGGTCCTGATCTCCTGGCTCTGCGCGCTGTTCGGCGAACGGACCGGGACGGCCTTCCGCGCCCGCCTCGCCGGGCTGCTCCTGCTCCCGCTGTGGTTCCTGCTGTTCGCGTCGACGGCCCACATGCTCCTGTTCCTGGCGCTGGGGCACCTCGTGTTCGCGCTCGTCGTGATGCCCGTCCCGCTCATGCCCGCGCACGGGTCGCGCTAGCGAGGGCGACACCGCCGAGGATCAGGGCCATGCAGGCGACGCCGAGCAGGCCGAGGCGCTCGCCGAGCAGCACGTACGACAGCAGGGCGACACAGACGGGCTGGAGGTAGTAGACGGCTCCGGCGCGGGCGGCGCCGATCAGGGCGATCGCGCGGTTCCAGGCGAAGAAGGCGACGGCGGAGGAGAACACGCCGACGTAGAGCAGCGGGCCGACGGTCCCGGCGGAGACGGGGAAGCCGCCCTGGACGGCGAGCGAGAGGGCGTAGGCGGGCGCGAGCATGAGCGCGCCGAGCACGAACGTGGTGAAGAGGAAGGCGAGTTGGTCGATCTCGGCGGGCTTGCGCTTGAGCAGGGCGCTGTACGAGGCGAAGGACAGGGCCGCGGCGAACATCCACAGGTCGCCGGCGGCGAAGTCGACCGCGAGCGAGCCCTTGCCGACCAGCAGCAGCACGCCCAGGGCGGCGACCAGCATCCCGAGGACGCGGCGGACGCCGAGCCGTTCGCCGCCGAGACGGGCGTAGACCGCCATGATCACCGGCGACGCGGCCATGATCATGCCCATGTTGGAGGCGGAGGTGGTCAGACCGGCCTGGTGGACCAGGGTGTTGTAGAGGGTGACGCCGAACAGCGTGGCGAGGGCGACGAAGCCGAGGTGACGGCGGATCACCCGGCGCTGCCGCCAGAACGGGCAGGCGGCGAACGGGGCGACGGCGACCAGGGCGACGACCCAGCGCCAGAAGACGGCCTGGACGGGCGGGATCGAGTCGGCCATGTCCCGGGTGGCGACGAAGCTGCCGGACCAGACGACCGTGGCGAGCAGGGCGAGCAGCACGCCGAGGCCGGCGCCCCGCGCGAGCCTTCTCGCGGGCGCCGGCCTCTCGGTGGCGGTGTGGGTGTCGGTCGATTTGTCGGTGGCGGTGCCGGTGGCGGTGGGGCCGGCGGTCGGGTGGCGTGCGGTCGTGAGGTTCATGCCGCCTACCGTCGCATCGTCGAACCTTCCAGGTCCATCGAAACTTCCTGACCGTTCTTTTCAGTTGAGCTGAACGATCCGTCCTGCGTGGCCTGCGCGGCCTGCGCGGCCTGTACGGGCTCCGCGATCTCCGCGACCTCGGCAAGCGTCGCGGCCTCCGCGGCCTTCGCGGGCTTCGCCGGGCCGTTCAACTGGCCGGCCAGCGTCGCACCGAAGGCGATCACCATGCCGGCGACCTGGACCGGGCCGAGCGCCTGGCCGAGGGCGGCCCAGCCGATGACGGCGGCGGTGATCGGCGAAAGCGGGCCGAGGAGGGTGACCGAGGACGCGCTCAGCCGCTCGATGCCGCGGAACCAGAGGAAGTAGGAGATGGCGGTGTTGCCGAAGGCGAGGTAGGCGTAGCCGGCCAGGTTGGTGCCGGTGAGGGCCGGCGGCGCGCCCTCGATCAGGAAGGCGACGGGCAGCAGGACCAGGCCGCCCGCGGTGAGCTGCCAGCCGGTGAGGGCGAGGGCTCCGACGCCCTCGGGACGGCCCCAGCGCTTGGTGAGGACGGTGCCGGCGGACATCGACAGCGAGGAGAGCAGTCCGGCGATCACGCCGACCGTGTCGAAGGCCGCGCCCGCCTTGAGGACCACCAGGCTGACACCGAAGGCGGCGGCGACGGCGGTGAGCATCGCCTTCACGGTGGGCCGGTCACCCAGGAGGAGGGCGGCGAGGCCGACGACGAAGAGCGGGCCGACCGATCCGACGACCGCGGCGACACCGCCGGGCAGGCGGTAGGCGGCGAGGAAGAGGAGCGGGAAGAAGGCGCCGATGTTGAGGGCTCCGAGGACCGCCGACTTCCACCACCAGGCGCCCTGCGGCAGCTTGCGGGTGAGGGCGAGGAGCACCAGCCCGGCGGGCAGGGCCCGCATCAGGCCGGTGAAGAGCGGCCGGTCGGGCGGCAGGAACTCGGTGGTGACGAAGTAGGTGGAGCCCCAGGAGATCGGGGCGAGTGCGGTCAGTGCGACGGTCGCGGCCTTGCGGGACATGACGGTTTCCCCCTGCGGTGGGCGTTCGCCGGCCGACTGGCTGGCTTGGCGGTAATTAACTTACCACTAAGCTACTTACTTGCAAGTGGCTTTCTTGCAACCGAGTCACCGAGGGGAGAAACTGGGGACATGGAGAACCACGACGCCGTCGACGCCATCGCCGATCAGTGGGCCGCGGTGCGCCCCGACCTGGAGACGCTGCCGATGGCCGTCTTCGGCCGGATCTACCGGCTCGCGAACGCGATGCGCGGCAAGGTGGACAAGGCGTACGCGCAGTACGGCGGGATGTCACTGGGCGAGTTCGACGTGCTCGCGACGCTGCGGCGGTCCGGGGCGCCCTACACCCTCTCGCCGCGCGAGCTGACCGCCACGCTGATGATCACGACGGGCGGGATGACCGGCAGGCTCGACAAGCTGGAGCGGGCCGGCTACCTCACCCGCAGCCCCGACCCGAACGACCGGCGCGGACTGCGGGTCACCCTCACCGACGAGGGCCGCGCCCTCGTCGACCAGGCCGTCGGCGCCGGGCTCGCCCAGCAGCGCGCGGCCCTGGAGGCGGCGCTCACCCGGGAGGAGGCGGAGCAGCTGGCCGGCCTGCTGCGCAAGCTGCTCGCGACCACGGCGTGAGGACCGGCGGGACGACGAGCGAGCGCGCCGCCACCGGGTGAGGACATGCGAGGGCGCCGCGCGGTACCTTCCCGTACCGCGCGGCGCCCTCGTGAACGTCGGAGTGAGGCCGAGGCCTCCTCGGCTCAGACCTGCCGGTCAGGCCTGCTGATCAGGCCCTCTTGTTCAGGCCGGCCTACTTGTTCAGGCCTTCTTGGACTTGTCGAGCACCATCACCAGGCCGGCGATGACCAGGAACAGCACCAGCGGGGCGGCCACGAAAAGACCGATGGTCTCGATGACCTCCAGCTTGGGGGCCGGGTCGTCACCGTCGTCGCGGGTCAGCGCGAGCGCGGGGGACGACATGAGCAGCATCATCAGCGTCGTACCGGCCGCGACGGCGCCGGCGCGCAGGGCGTTCTTCTTGTCCACGGTGCAAAAGTAGCGAACACCTAAACGGCCCGCGCGCCCGGGGGTGCCGTACGGGCTCCGACCCGCTCCGCGAGCAGCCTCAGCAGGTCGTGGGCGCGGGGCGAGGCGGCCAGTTCCTCCAGGGTCACCGGCTGCCCGTCCGGGCCCGCCACCGGCAGCCGCCAGTTCGGGTACTGGTCCCAGGTGCCCGGCAGGTTCTGCGGCCGGCGGTCGCCCACCGCGTCCGGCAGCCACATGCCCACCATCCGGGCCGGTGTCGCCGCCAGGAACCGGTGCACGGCCCGCACCTCGGCCGCCTCGTCGCCCGGGCCCTCCGGCAGGAATCCGAGCCGCTGGAGCAGGCCCAGCCACTCGGTGGTCTCGGCGGTGTCCCGGCTCCGCTCGCGTTCCAGGTCGCCGGTGAGCAGCCCGAGCCGGTGGCGCAGCGTCACATGGTCGCCGGACAGCCGGGCCGCGGTGGACGGCAGGTCGTGGGTGGTGGCGGTGGCCACGCAGTCGGCGCGCCACTCGCCCGGCGACAGCGGCCGGCCGGTGCCGGCCCAGTCCCGCTCGAACCAGAGCACGGAGGTGCCGAGCACCCCGCGCCGCGCCAGCGCCTCCCGTACGCCCGGCTCGACCGTCCCCAGGTCCTCGCCGACCACGGCCGCGCCGGCCCGGTGGGCCTCGAGCACCAGCAGCGCGAGCATCGCCTCGGAGTCGTAGCGCACGTACGCGCCCCGCGTCGGCTCCTCGCCCTCGGGCACCCACCACAGCCGGAACAGGCCCATGACGTGGTCGATCCGCAGCGCGCCCGCGTGCCGCAGGAGTTCGCGCAGCAGACCGCGGTACGGGGCGTAGCCCGCGGCGGCCAGGGCGTCGGGGCGCCAGGGCGGCAGGCCCCAGTCCTGGCCGCGGGCGTTGAAGGCGTCGGGCGGCGCGCCGACCGACATGCCGGCGGCGAAGACGTGCTGCTGCGCCCAGGCGTCGGAGCCGTCCGGGTGGACGCCGACGGCCAGGTCGTGGACGATCCCGACCGCCATCCCGGCCTCCCGGGCGGCCCGGGCCGCGTCCGCGAGCTGCCGGTCGGTCAGCCAGGCGAGCCGGCAGTGGAAGTCGACCCGGGCGGCCAGCTCCGCGTCGGCCCGGACCGCCGCCTCCGCGCCGCGCGGTTCGCGCAGCGGCTCGGGCCAGCGGCGCCACTGGTGGCCGTGGCGTTCGGCCAGGGCCTGGTAGGTGGCGTGGTCCTCCAGGGCCTGGCCGCGCTCGGCCAGGAAGTCGCGGTAGGCGGCCCGCCGGCCCGGTGCGAGCTCCACGGTGTGGACCAGCTCCAGGGCGCGCCGCTTGGCGTCCCAGACCGCGTCACGGTCGATCAGGGCGCCCTTGCCGAGGACCCGTTCGCGCTGTTCGGCCGCGTCGGCGAGGATCCGGTCGAGCTCCTCGCGGCGGGCCGGGTCGACATGGGCGTACTCGGGGACGTCCTCGACCCGCAGATGGACCGGGTCGGGGAAGCGGCGCGAGGAGGGGCGGTACGGGGAAGGGTCCGTGGGCGCTCCGGGCACGGCCACGTGCAGCGGGTTGACCTGCACGAATCCGGCGCCGTGCGTCCGGCCCGCCCAGTCGGCGAGCTCCCGCAGGTCACCGAGGTCGCCCATGCCCCAGGAGCGGCCGGACAGCAGCGAGTAGAGCTGGACGAGCAGGCCGAACACCCGTCGCCCGGGCGTCGGTACGCGCGCGGGCGCCACGATCAGGGTGCCGGTGGAGCGGCGCCCGTCGGGCGCGTCGGCGGCGAAGCGGTGCACGCCGAGCGGCAGACCGCGCGGGTCGAGGCCGGTGACCGTCCGGCCGTCCTCGGTGGTGACGGTCAGCCGGGTGCCGGGCGGCAGGCCGCGCAGCGCCCGCGGACGGCCCTCCGGCGCCTCACCGGCTCCCGGAGTCCCGGCGCTCCGCGACGCCCCTCGCGGCGTCCCCGCGCCCTCCGGCGCCTCACCGGTCTCCCGCGCTCCGGTCCCGGCCTCGGTGGTGTCCGCGGGCTCGTCCCGCCACAGCACCACGGTGGGCGGGAGGAGACGCTCCCGGCCGGCCCGCTCCGCCGCGTCGAGCGCCGCGGCGACCGCCTCCGGTGTGGACGCGTCGACGTCCAGGGCGCGCAGGACGGCCACCACGGTGGCGTCCGGAACGGTGACCGTGACGCCCTCGGACGGGGCGTACTCGGTGGCGACGCCGTGCAGGGCGGCGAGACGGGCCAGGGTCACGTCACACTCCGGGGGACTCCGAGCCGCCCGCGGCGGCGCGGACGGTGGGTTCGCTGGTCAGTGGCGCCACCTCGGTGAGGGGCGGTTCGCTGGTGAGAGGGGTGGCGTCGGCGAGGGGCGGCTCGCTGGTGAGCGGCGCTCCCTGGGTCGGAATGCGTATCCGTTTGCAGGCGTGGTCGGTCGCGGAGGTCGCGGTCACGGGGGATCTCCCGGTTCGTCTCGACAGATAAGACATCTGGACGGCTGGTGGAGCCCTACCCATCGTTTCCCGTTCTACCGGTCGAATCTGGCGAACCGACGTCACCTCGCCGAAAGGATGACGGGCAAATCGGACAGTTCGACCAGGTGCATTGACACTCCGTCGGCCCGGGTGGTGGGCTCGTCATCGAATCGTGACCAAAGAGCGAGCACGACGAGCGAACGACGAGCGAACAGCGTGACCAAAGGGAAGGGGAGTCCCCCGTGCACCTCGGGCGCAGGAAGCGGACCGCGACGGCCGTGGCCGCCGCGGTGATCGGCGGACTCCTCGGCGGCGGCGTACCCGGCGTCGCCCAGGCCGCACCCGTCCCTCCCGTCACCACGCCGGACCGGCAGCCCGCCGCCCCGCCCTCGGTCTGGCCCCGGCCCCAGTCCCTGGCGGGCACCGGCCACACCGTGGCGCTCGGCCGCGAGGTGACGCTGCTCGCGCCTCCCGACGCCGACCCGTACGCCGTCGAGGCGCTGCGCGCCCTGCTGGACGCGGCCGGCGTGCGGACCGTGCACGAGACCCTGCCCGGCCGCGGCCCGCTGATCCGGATCGGCGACACGTTCGAGACCGAGACGGCGCTGCGCGCCCTGGGCGTGCCCGAGCGGGGAGACCTGCCGGACGGCGGCTACCGGCTGGCGACCGGAGAGCTCCAGGGCCGGGACACGGTCGTGCTCGACGGCGTCGGCGACGACGGACTCTTCCACGCCGTCCAGACCCTCCGTCAGCTCGTGGGCGCCGGCGGGACGCTGGCGGGCGCCGTCGTGCGCGACTGGCCGGGCACGGCCGTACGCGGGCTGACCGAGGGCTTCTACGGCCGGCCCTGGTCGCAGGCCGACCGGCTCGCCCAGCTCGACTTCATGGGCCGCACCAAGCAGAACCGCTATCTGTACGCGCCCGGTGACGACCCCTACCGCCGGGCGCTGTGGCGCGAGCCCTACCCGGCGGCCGAGCGGGCCGCGTTCCGGGAGCTGGCCGACCGGGCCGCCGCCAACCATGTGACGCTCGCCTGGGCCGTCGCCCCGGCCCAGGCCATGTGCCTGTCCTCCGACGCCGACCTGAAGGCCCTGACCAGGAAGATCGACGCCATGTGGGCGCTCGGCGTGCGGGCCTTCCAGCTGCAGTTCCAGGACGTCAGCTACAGCGAGTGGGGCTGCGAGGGCTCCGCCGACGCCGACGCCTTCGGGCGCGGGCCCGAGGCCGCCGCCCGGGCGCACGCGCACGTGGCCAACGCCGTGGCCCGGCACCTGGTGGACCGCCATCCGGGCGCGGCCCCGCTGTCGCTGATGCCGACCGAGTACTACCAGGACGGCGCCACCGACTACCGCACCGCGCTCGCCGGCGCCCTCGACCCGCGCGTGGAGGTGGCCTGGACGGGCGTCGGCGCGGTGCCGCGCACCATCACCGGGCGGGAGCTGGCCGGGGCGCGCGACGCGCTGCGCCACCCGCTGGTCACCATGGACAACTACCCGGTCAACGACTACGCCCAGGACCGGCTCTTCCTCGGCCCGGCCACCGGCCGCGAGCCGGCCGTGGCCGCCGGTTCCGCCGGCTTCCTCGCCAACGCCATGGAGCAGGCCGCCGCCTCCCGCGTGCCGCTGTTCACCACCGCCGACTTCGCCTGGAATCCGAAGGGTTACCGGCCCGAGGAGTCCTGGCGGGCCGCCGTCGACGCGCTCGCGGGCCCGGACCCGGCCGCGCGCGAGGCGCTGCGGGCACTCGCCGGCAACGGCGCCTCCTCGCTCCTCGACCCGGACGGCGAGTCGGCCTATCTGAAGCCGCTCACGGCCGCCTTCTGGGCCAGCCGCACCGGCCACGACCCGGCCGCGCGCGAGAAGGCGGCCCGCGAGCTGCGGGCCGCGTTCACCGTGATGCGCGAGGCTCCCGGGCGGCTGAAGGGCACGGCGGGCGGCGCCCTCGGCGCCGAGACCGGGCCGTGGCTCGACCGTCTCGCGCGCTACGGCGCGGCCGGCGAGACGGCCGTCGACATGCTGCTCGCGCAGGCGCGCGGCGACGGCGCCGGGGCCTGGCGGGCCCAGCTCGACCTGGAGCGGCGGCGCGCCGAGCTGCGGCCGGGCGGGGTGACGGTCGGCAAGGGCGTCCTGGACGGCTTCCTCGCCCGGGCGGCGAAGGAGTCGGCGGCCTGGACCGGTGCCGACCGCGGCCGGGCGCCCGGCGTGACCGCGGACGCCGCCGAGGACGCGTACACCGTCCGGCTCGACCGTTCGCGCCCGGTGGACACCCTCACGGTGATGACGGAGCCGGGTGGCGGCTCCGGCGGTGTGCCCGCGCAGGGCTTCCTGGAGGCGTACGTGCCGGGCGAGGGCTGGCGCCGGCTCGGCCCGCTCGCCGCCTCCGGCTGGACCCAGGCCGATCTGAAGGGCCTGCGGGCCCAGGCGCTGCGGATCGTGTGGAGCGGCGGCGCGCCCGGGCGGGTGCGCTCGCTGGTGCCGTGGTTCGCCGACGAGCCGCGGGCCGGTCTCGAGCTCGCCCGCGCGGAGACGGACGCCGAGATCGGCGGCCCGGCCCAGCGGGTGGAGGTGACGCTGGCGGGGCGGCGCGCGGCGGAGGTGCGCGGGCCGCTGACCGTACGGCCGCCCAAGGGCGTCTCGGTGCGGCTGCCGAAGGACGTGGCGAAGGAGGCCGTGGTGCCGCGCGGCGCCCGGACCACGGTGCCGCTGGAGGTGTCGGTGGCGGCCGACGTGCCGGCCGGCTCGTACGAGGTGCCGGTGTCCTTCGCGGGCGAGGAGCGGACCTTGACGGTGCGGGCGTTCCCGCGGACCGGTGGCCCGGACCTGGCCCGTACGGCCACGGCCTCGTCCTCGGGCGACGAGACGCCCGACTTCCCCGCCGCGCTCGCGGTCGACGGCGATCCGGCGACCCGCTGGTCCTCGCCCGCCGAGGACGGCGCCTGGTGGCAGATGGAGCTGGCCGAGCCGGCCCGGATAGGCCGGGTGGTGCTGCACTGGCAGGACGCCTACGCCTCGCGCTATCGCATCCAGGTCTCCGCCGACGGCCGTGTCTGGCGCACCGCCGCCACGGTCCGCGACGGGCGGGGCGGGCGCGAGGCCGTACGCATGGACGCGGCCGACACCCGTTTCCTGCGGGTGCAGGGCGACGGGCGGGCGACGCGGTACGGCTATTCGCTGTGGTCGGTGGAGACGTACGCCGTGGACACCGGCCGGCCCGCCGGCCCGTCCCACGAGCCGAAGGCCGCGCCGGACGACGCCCAGGGCGGCGGCCCGGGCGACGGCCCGGGCGACGCGCCGCGGCAGGAGCCGGGCGGCACGCCGGCGCCCGGCTCCCCGTGAACGCGCGAGGCCCGGCTCAACCGGTCGTCACGGCCCCCTGGGTGTGGGGGACGGTGGCGACCGCGTCGATCCGGGCCAGGGCGTCGTCCGCGCCGTACGGCTGGAGGTAGGGCAGCCACCGCGGGTCGCGGTGGCCGGTCCCGATGATCCGCCAGGCCAGTCCGGTCGGCGGGGCGGGTTGGTGCCGCAGCCGCCAGCCCAGCTCGCGCAGGTGCCGGTCGGCCTTGACGTGGTTGCAGCGGCGGCAGGCCGCCACGACGTTGTCCCAGGCGTGGGTCCCGCCGCGGCTGCGCGGAATGACGTGGTCGACGCTGGTTGCGACGCCACCGCAGTACATGCAGCGACCGCCGTCGCGGGCGAAGAGGGCTCTGCGGGTCAAGGGAACGGGCCCCCGGTAGGGGACCCGGACGAACCGCTTCAGGCGCACCACACTGGGCGCGGCGATGACGCGGCTCTCGCTGTGCAGGAAGGCGCCGGACTCCTCCAGGCAGAGGGCCTTGTTCTCGAGGACGAGGACGAGCGCGCGGCGGAGCGGTACGACGCCGAGCGGCTCGTACGACGCGTTGAGGACCAGGACATGCGGCACGGATGCCTCCTATGACGCCGGCGGCGCGTGGCTCGCGCCGGGACGAACTGCTCTCAGTCTCTCCTCATGCCTGGTCGGTGCGCCACCACATGGAGGTAACGGCCCTGGGGTGTTCTCGACCACATCGGCACGCGTACGGGAGTCTTCCCCGGCCGCGATCCGTCTTCCCCTGTGCACACGGCAACGGGAGGACGTCTCGTCCCCCGTTAGTGTGGATGGATCGCGCACGCCTGCCTGGAGGTTCTCGCTGTGCCCCCGTTGTCCTGGTCCGCCCTGGCGACCGCCGACGATTCGCAGTCCGTTCCGGTGACGCTGGACGAGGCGGCGGAGAAGGCGACGAACGCCGCGGGCTGGGTGGAGCAGAACTGGTCCACCTGGCTGAACACCGGACTGAAGATCGTCCTCATCCTGGTCGTCGCGCTGACGCTGCGGATGCTGGTCCGCAAGGCGCTGACCAAGCTGATAGACCGCATGAACCGGTCGGCGCAGGCGGTGGAGGGCACCGCGCTGGGCGGTCTGCTCGTCAACGCCGAGCGGCGCCGCCAGCGCTCGGAGGCGATCGGCTCGGTGCTGCGCTCGGTGGCGTCGTTCCTGATCCTGGGCACGGCGGGGCTGATGATCCTGGGCGCCTTCAAGATCGACCTGGCACCGCTGCTCGCCTCCGCGGGTGTGGCCGGTGTGGCGATCGGTTTCGGCGCGCGGAATCTGGTGACGGACTTCCTCTCCGGTGTCTTCATGATCCTGGAGGACCAGTACGGCGTCGGCGACACGGTCGACGCGGGCGTCGCCTCCGGCGAGGTCATCGAGGTCGGCCTGCGGGTGACGAAGCTGCGCGGCGTCGACGGCGAGATCTGGTACGTCCGCAACGGCGAGATCAAGCGGATCGGCAACCTCAGCCAGGGCTGGGCGACGGCGGCCGTGGACGTCACCGTCCGTCCGACGGAGGACCTGGACCGGGTCCGCGAGGCGATCGCCGGGGCGGCCGAGTCCATGTCCAAGGAAGAGCCGTGGAACGAGCGGCTGTGGGGCCCGGTGGAGGTGCTCGGCCTGACCGAGGTGCTGCTGGACTCGATGACGGTCCGGGTCTCGGCGAAGACGATGCCGGGCAAGAAGCTGGGCGTGGAGCGCGAGCTGCGCTGGCGCATCAAGCGGGCCCTGGACGAGGCGGGCATCCGCATCGTCGGCGGCATCCCGCCGCAGGTGGAGGAGCCGGCCGCGGCCGACCCGTCGGCCGCCGTCGCGGCCCCGTCGGCCTTCGCGTCGCCGTCCTCTCCGCAGTCCGCCGCGGCCACGCCGCTGCCGAGGCCGGACCTGACCAAGTAGCGCGCCGGCGCGTGCACGGACGCGAGGGGCGCCCCGCCGGCCACCGGCGGGGCGCCCCCCTTTTTCTCGGTGCCCCGCGCGGTGATTTCCGTCGGCCCGCGTGGCGGTCCGACCGCCGCTTCCGCACCGGCCCGCGCAAGGCGGGCGGTGTCCGGGTATTGACGGTTCGACGACGTCGGCCTTACCTTCCTCCCAACCCAATAGGAAACTTTCCTAACAGTGCAGCTCACGCAGGGGGAACGCGATGGCCGGTACGACGCCGGGAACGCCCGGGACGCCACGGGTGCTGCGGGCCATGAACGATCGGGCCGCGCTCGATCTGCTGCTCGCGCACGGCCCGCTGTCGCGCACCCGGATCGGCAAGATGA
Source organism: Streptomyces sp. NPDC053493 (assembly GCF_044544825.1). Taxonomy (NCBI): domain Bacteria; kingdom Bacillati; phylum Actinomycetota; class Actinomycetes; order Kitasatosporales; family Streptomycetaceae; genus Streptomyces; species Streptomyces sp. NPDC053493. Next base: position 179,172 of record NZ_JBITXS010000010.1, on the reverse strand, counting down.
CCGGGCTGTCGAAGCCCACCGCCTCCCAGCTCCTCGCCCGGCTCGAAGCGGCCGGACTCGTGGTGGCCACCGGGACGACCGAGGGCCGGCCCGGGCCCAACGCGCAGCTGTACGCGGTCAACCCGCGGGCCGCGCACGCCGCCGCGCTCGACGTCACTCCCGAAGGCCTGCACGCGGCCGTCGCCGACATCACCGGCGAGGTGGTGGGCGAGTTCCGGCTGCCCACGCCCGGCCGGGCCGCCGACGACGTCGTACGCCAGGTCGTCGACGCCCTCGACGGGGCCGTCAAGGACGCCGGACTCGCCCTCGCCGACGTCCACCGCCTGGTCATCGGCACGCCCGGCGCCTTCGACCCGGCCACCGGACGGCTGCGCTACGCCTCCCACCTGCCCGGCTGGCACTCCCCCACCCTCCTGCAGGAGCTGGCCTTCGCGCTGCCCATGCCGTTCGAGTACGAGAACGACGTCAACCTCGTCGCCCTCGCCGAACAGCGCCTCGGCGCCGCCCGCGGCCACGACAACTTCGTCCTGCTGTGGAACGAGACGGGCCTCGGCGCCGCCCTCGTCCTCGGCGGCCGCCTGCACCGCGGCTTCACCGGCGGCGCCGGCGAGGTCGGCTTCCTGCCGGTGCCCGGCACCCCGCTCGTCCGGCAGGTCGCCAAAGCCAACTCCGGCGGCTTCCAGGAACTCGCCGGCGTCCAGTCCGTACCGCGGATCGCCAAGGCCCTCGGCATCCGCACGCCCGAGCAGCCCTACGTCGAGGTCGCCGCCCGGCTGCTGCGCGAGGCCGTGGAACGCCACACCGACGACGAGCGCTACGCCCGCCTCCTCGACGACTACGCCGAACGCCTCGCCACCGGGCTCGCCGCCCTCGTCGCCGTGCTCGACCCGGAACTCCTCGTGCTCTCCGGCGAGGCCATCAGCCCCGGCGGCGAGCCGCTGCGCGCCCGCGTCCAGACCCAGCTCGCCGACCTCGCCGCCGCCCGGCCGCGGCTCGTCCTCGCCGCCGTCGACCGGCATCCCGTCCTGCGCGGCGCGCTCGAGTCCGCCCTCGCCGCCACCCGCGACGAGGTCTTCGACACCTCCCGCTAGACCTCACCAGGCCGCCCCGCCCCTTCCTCCTCCTCCACCCGTCCAGGGAGTACCCGTCATGCCCGCACGCCCCCGCAGGCTCGTCGCCGCACTCGCCGCCACCGCCTCCACCGCCCTCCTCGCCTCCGCGTGTACCGGCTCCGCGACCCACGGCGCGACCGACGACCCGAACGCGAAGACCACGATCACCTTCTGGCACGGCTGGTCCGCGCCCTCCGAGGTGCAGGCCATCACCGACAACATCAAGCGCTTCGAGACCGCGCACCCCAACATCAAGGTCGAGGTCGTCGGCAACATCGACGACGACAAGCTCAACCAGGCGCTGCGCACCGGCGGTTCGAAGGGCCCCGACGTCGTCTCGTCCTTCACCACGTCCAACGTCGGCAAGTTCTGCTCCTCGGGCGCCTTCGCCGACCTCAAGCCCTTCATAGAGAAGTCCAGGCTGGACCTCGCCGCGATCATCCCGAAGACGCTCCTCGACTACACCCAGTTCGAGGGCAGGCGCTGCGCGATGCCGCTGCTCACCGACGCCTACGGCCTCTACTACAACAAGGACGCCTTCAAGGCGGCCGGCCTCGACCCCGAGAAGCCGCCGAAGACCTACTCCGAGCTGCTCGCCTACGCCAAGAAGCTCACCAAGGAGAAGGGCGGCGGCTACGAGCGGCTCGGCTTCATGCCGAACTACCACGGCTACGAGACGACCACCGAGCACTACCTGGGCAGCTGGGGCCCGGCCTACTTCGACGCCAGCGGCAGGTCCACCGTCGGCACCGACCCGGCGATCGCCGAGATGATGACCGTCCAGAAGAAGATGGTCGACGAACTCGGCGGCTACGAGAAGCTGGAGAAGTACCGCACCTCCTTCGGCGACGAGTGGGGCGCCAAGCACCCCTTCCACACCGGCCAGGTCGCCATGCAGCTCGACGGCGAATGGCGGCTCGGCATGGCCACGGACGCCAAGGTGCCCTTCGACATCGGCGTCGCCCCGATGCCCGTCCCGGACAGCCAGGCGGCCGACTACGGCAAGGGCTTCCTGTCCGGCACGATCATGGGCATCGCGCCGCAGAGCAGGAAGCAGAACGCCGCCTGGGAACTGGTCAAGTTCATGACCACCGACACCAAGGCCGTCGTCGGCTTCGCCAACGGCATCCGCAACGTGCCCTCCACCTTCGAGGCGCTGAAGTCGCCGGACCTGACCTTCGACCCGCGCTTCAAGACCTTCCTCGACATCGCCCGGCACCCGAAGTCCAACACGCCGGCCGGCGCCGTCAACGGCGCCACCTACCTCAACACCCTGCAGGACTTCGCCCTCAGCTACGAGAAGGGCGCGGTGAGCGACCTCAAGGGCGGCCTCGCGAAGACCGCGCAGCAGATCGACACCGACATCGCCAAGGCGAAGTAGCCGATGAGCACGCACTCCCTCCGCTCGAAGCGCCGGCGCGCGGCGCTTCGTACGGCGGCGTTCCTGTCGCCCTGGCTCGTCGGGTTCGGCGTCTTCTTCGCGTACCCGATGATCTCGACCGTCTACTTCTCCTTCATGGACTACGACGGTTTCCAGGCGCCGTCCTTCAACGGCCTGGCCAACTGGACGTACGTCTTCCGGGACTACCCGATGTTCTGGCCGGCGCTGCGCAACACCCTGTGGCTGGTGGTCGTCATGACCGCCTGCCGGGTGGTCTTCGGACTCGGCGTCGGCCTGCTCGTCACCAGGATCAAGACCGGCGCCGGCGTCTTCAGGACCCTGTTCTACCTGCCCTACCTGGCCCCGCCGGTCGCCGCGACGCTCGCCTTCGTCTTCCTGCTCAACCCCGGCACCGGGCCGGTCGACTCGCTCCTCGACAGGATCGGCATCCCCGGACCCGCCTGGTTCAACGACGCCGCCTGGTCCAAGCCCGCGCTCACCGTGCTCGCGGTGTGGGGCGTCGGCGACCTCATGGTCATCTTCATGGCCGCGCTGCTCGACGTACCGAAGGAGCAGTACGAGGCCGCCGAGCTGGACGGGGCCTCCGCCCTCCAGCGGTTCCGCTACGTGACCCTGCCGAACATCTCGCCGATCGTGATGTTCGCCGTGGTCACGGGCGTCATCCAGGCCATGCAGTACTACACCCAGCCGCTGGTGGCCGGAAAGGTCGCCTCCGGCGTCATCGGCGGCTCCGGCCAGCCGTTCGAGCCCGGCTACCCGGACAAGTCCACGCTGACCCTGCCGCAGCTCGTCTACAACCTCGGCTTCCAGCGCTTCGACTACGGAGCGGCCTGCGCCACCGCCCTCATCCTCTTCGCCCTGGCCATGGCCTTCACCGCGCTACTCATGCGCCGCCGCGGCGGACTGATCCAGGCAGGTGACTGAACCATGAGCCAGGTCCTCGACCCGCCCACGGCGCTCGACACCCGCGACGCCGGGCCCACCCCGGCCCGCCGCACCGCCCGCCGCAAGGCCGTGCTGCACTGGATCGCGGTGCACGCGCTCGGCGTCGCCGCCGCGCTGTTCTTCGTGCTGCCGTTCGTCTTCGTGCTGCTCACCTCGCTGATGAGCGACCAGCAGGCGCTCACCCGCGACCTCACGCCCGACACCTGGGAGTGGGGCAACTACGTCCGCGTCCTCGAGACGCCGGGCTTCCTCACCTGGTGGCGCAACACCCTGCTGTACGCGGGCCTCGGCACCGCCTTGACCGTGGTGTCCTCGGTCCCGGTGGCGTACGCGCTGGCCAAGTTCCGCTTCCGCGGCAGCCGGCTCGCCCTGATGCTGGTCATCTCGATGATGATGCTGCCGCCGCAGGTCGTCGTCATCCCGATGTACCTGTTCTGGGCCAAGCAGCTGGACCTGTCCGGCACGCTGTGGCCGCTGATCGTCCCGATGGCCTTCGGCGACGCGTTCTCCATCTTCCTGCTGCGCCAGTTCCTGCTGACCATCCCGAACGAGTACCTCGACGCGGCCCGCGTCGACGGCTGCGGCGAACTGCGCACGCTCGTAAGGATCGTGCTGCCGATGGCGAAGCCGGGCATCGCCGCCGTCGCGCTCTTCCAGTTCTTCGCCGCGTGGAACGACTACTTCGGACCGCAGATCTACGCCTCCGAGAACCCGGCCGCGTGGACGCTGAGCTACGGCCTGGAGTCCTTCAAGGGCGCGCACCACACCGACTGGAATCTGACCATGGCCGCGACCGTCCTGGTCATGGCCCCCGTGATCCTCGTCTTCTTCCTCGCCCAGAAGGCATTCGTCGAAGGCGTCACACTGACCGGAGTGAAGGGCTGACCGCGCGTATGAAACTGGCTGTCGTGGGGGGCGGCTCCACCTACACCCCCGAACTCATCGACGGGTTCGCGCGGTTGCGCGAGACCCTGCCCGTCACCGAACTCGTCCTCGTCGACCCGGCCGCCGACCGGCTCGACCTCGTCGGCGGCCTCGCCCGCCGGATCTTCGCCAAGCAGGGCCACGCCGGGCGGATCGTCACCACCTCCGACCTCGACGCCGGCGTCGACGGCGCCGACGCCGTCCTCCTCCAGCTGCGCGTCGGCGGCCAGGCCGCCCGCGAACGGGACGAGACCTGGCCGCTGGAGTGCGGCTGCGTCGGGCAGGAGACCACCGGCGCCGGCGGCCTCGCCAAGGCGCTGCGCACGGTCCCGGTCGTCCTGGACATCGCCGAACGGGTCCGGCGCGCCAACCCGGACGCCTGGATCATCGACTTCACCAATCCCGTCGGCATCGTGACCCGGGCGCTGCTCCAGGCCGGGCACAAGGCCGTCGGGCTGTGCAACGTGGCGATCGGCTTCCAGCGCAGGTTCGCCGCGCACCTCGGTGTCACGCCCGCCGAGGTGCATCTCGACCACGTGGGCCTCAACCACCTGACCTGGGAGACCGGGGTACGGCTCGGGGGCCCCGAGGGCGAGAACGTGCTGCCCCGGCTGCTCGCCGAGCACGGCGACGCGATCGCCGCCGACCTGCGCCTGCCGCGCTCCGTCGTCGACCGGCTCGGCGTCGTCCCGTCGTACTACCTGCGCTACTTCTACGCGCACGACGCCGTCGTCGAGGAGCTGCGCGCCAAGCCCTCGCGGGCGGCGGAGGTCGCGGCGATGGAGAAGGAACTCCTGGAGATGTACGGGGACCCGGCGCTCGACGAGAAGCCGGAGCTGCTCGCCCGGCGCGGCGGCGCCTTCTACTCGGAGGCGGCCGTCGACCTGGCGGCCTCGCTGGTGGGAGCGGGAGGCTCGCCGTACCAGGTGGTGAACACGTACAACAACGGCACGCTGCCGTTCCTGCCGGACGACGCCGTGATCGAGGTACAGGCCGCGGTGGGCTCCAACGGCGCCGTGCCGCTGCCGGTGGCGCCGGTCGACCCGCTCTACGCGGGTCTGATCGCCAACGTCACCGCGTACGAGGACCTGGCCCTGGAGGCGGCGCTGCGCGGCGGACGGGACCGGGTGTTCAAGGCGCTCCTCGCGCACCCGCTGGTGGGGCAGTTCGCGACCGCGGACGAGCTGACCGACCGGCTGATCGCGCACAACCGGGAGCACCTGGCGTGGGCCTGAACGGGACGCTGCTGGCGATCGACGCCGGCAACAGCAAGACCGACGTCACCGTCCTCGGCCCGGGCGGCACGGTCCTGGGGGAGGCCCGCGGCGGCGGGTTCCAGCCGCCGGTGGTGGGAGTGGAGACGGCGGTCGACGCCCTCGCGGAGATCGTGGGGCGGGCGTGGGAGGCGGCCGGCGGCGCCGGGCTCGACCCTCGGTTCGCCCATGTCGCGGCCTGTCTCGCCAACGCCGATCTGCCGGTGGAGGAGGCGGAGTTGACGGCGGCGCTCCTGGCGCGCGGCTGGAGCCGCTCGGTCCGGGTGCACAACGACACCTTCGCCCTCCTGCGGGCCGGGATCGACGAGCCGCGGGGCGTGGCGGTGGTGTGCGGGGCGGGCATCAACTGCGTGGGCATGCTGCCGGACGGGCGGACCGCGCGCTTCCCCGCGATCGGGAAGATCTCCGGCGACTGGGGCGGCGGTGGCGGACTGGCCGACGAGGCGCTGTGGTTCGCCGCGCGCGCCGAGGACGGCCGGGGCGAGCCGACGGCGCTGGCCCGCGCGCTGCCCGGGCACTTCGGTCTGCCGACGATGTACGCGCTGATCGAGGCGCTGCACCTGGGCCGCGTCCCGCTGGTGCGCAAGCACGAGCTGACGCCCGTCCTCTTCCGTACGGCGGCGGAGGGCGACCCGGTGGCCGAGGCCCTGGTGGACCGGCTGGCCGACGAGGTGGTGGCGCTGGCCTCGGTCGCCCTGGGCCGGCTCGAACTGCTCGACGAGGCGGCGCCGGTGGTGCTCGGCGGCAGCGTCCTCGCCGCGCGCCACCCGCGGCTGGACGGCCGGATCGCCGAACTCCTCGCGGTGAAGGCCCCGAAGGCCGTGATCGGCGTGGTGACCGCGCCGCCGGTCCTGGGCGCGGGCCTGCTCGCCCTGGACGCCGTGGGGGCGCCCGGGACGGCGGCGGCCCGGCTGCGGGAGCACTACGGGGCCTGAGTCCGGCGGGTGTGGGGTGACGGGTGCGGGGCGTCCTCTCGGGGGCGCCCCGCACGCGTGTTCACTCGTTCGAGGACGTTCGGGGCGGAACCGATTTCGGCCGGGCGACGTATTCAGAGTGAAGGGAGTGCGAAGGGGGGTTCGCCTGCGGAAGCGGCGGACACATGGGGCACGATAGGAACAAGATCCAGTCAATCCCGGTGTGCGGGACGGGCGCTGCGGCCATACTGCTGGCCGGGTCGTCGTCCGCCACCGCGCCGGCAGGACGGGTCGTCGTCTGAGACCGAGGGGGAGGTCACGTGACATACCCGCCGAACGCGCCCGCCGCCTCGGTGGCGCAAGGCACCAGCACCGCCGCGTCCGCGCGGCCGGTTTCCGGTGTGCCCGCGCAGGCGGCGCAGGCCGGTGCGGCCGTTCCGCCGCCCGCGGCGCCCGGCGCCTGGGCGCAGGGCCGCGAGGTGCTGCGCCGGGCCGCCACGACCGAGCCGGGCCGGCTGCGGATCCTCGGCGCCGTGCTGGCGCTGCTCGTCGTCGCCTTCGGCGCCGTGACGGCATTCGAGGTCGCCGACCGGGCGTCGTACGCGGACGACGTGGTGGGCCGCAGCCAGCCGCTCAGCGCCGACGCCGCCGACATCTACCGCTCGCTGGCCGACGCGGACGCCACGGCGGCGAGCGGCTTCCTGTCCGGGCCGCAGGAGTCCGAGCAGATCCGCCGGCGGTACGCGGACGACATCACGACGGCCTCCCGGCTGCTCGTCAGGGCCGCCGCCAGCACGGACGCGGACGGCACGTCGGCCCGCGAGATAGCCACGCTCAGCGAGCATCTGCCGCGCTACACCGGCCTGATCGAGCGGGCCCGCGCCGCGAACCGGCAGGGCCTGCCGCTCGGCGGCGCCTATCTGCGGTACGCGAACCAGACGATGAGCACCCAGCTGCTGCCCGCCGCCGAGCGGCTGTACGCGGCGGAGACCGAGCGGCTGCACCGGGACGACGACGAGGCCCGCGCCTGGCCGTTCCTGTCGATCGGCCTCGGCGTGCTCGTGCTCGCGGTCCTGGTGTGGGCGCAGCGCCGCAACTACGCGATGACAAGTCGGGTGTTCAACCGCGGCCTGCTCGCCTCGACCGCGGCCTGCCTGGTCGCCCTGCTGTGGCTGCTCGCCGGGCACGGCCTGGCGAGGGCCGGGCTCGGCGAGGCCCGGGCGGAGGGCCAGGCCTCGCTCCAGGTCCTCAACGAGGCCCGGATCAGGTCGCTGAAGGCCCGCGCCGACGAGAACCTGACGGTGGTGGCGCGCGGCGCCGTGCTCACCGACGACGGCAAGCAGGACAAGTACGAGGCCGACTACGCGGCCAGCGTCGCCGCGCTCGGCTCGGCGCTCGACGAGGCCGGGCGGATGGCCGACGACGAGGCGGGGCGCGCTCCGGTGACGGAGGCCGCGGCGCGCACCGGCGAGTGGCGCGAGCGCCACCAGCAGGCCCGGGCGCTGGACGACGCGGGCGACTACACCGGCACGCTGAAGAAGGTCATCGGCGCGACGGAGTCGACGGGGCAGTCCTTCGACCAGATCGACGCGGCCCTGGGCCGCGCCATCGACCACGAGCAGGACGAGTTCACCCGCGCCGCCGACGGCGGCCGGGACGCGCTGACCGCGCTGCCGCTGGGCGCGGCGGTGCTCGGTGTGCTCGGCGCGGCGTGCGCCGTGACGGGTGTCAACCGCAGACTGTCGGAGTACCGGTGAGAGGGGGCGGGATGTCGGACGGCGTCGAGCGGACGAGCGGGACGGGCGGGGTGCCGGCCGACGGCGCCACGGCCGTGCCCCGGCCGCGCCGGGTGGCGGGCGGCGGCGGACAGGACGCCCTCGCAGGACCGGTGACGACCGGAGCCGGGCGCGGGTACGGGCAGGCCGTCGGGCGCGGAGCGGGACCGGGAGCCGGGCTCGGGTACGGCGACGGAAGCGGGGCCGGGTACGGGGCCGCCCGGGTCGCGTCGCCGGGAGGCGGCGGCACCGGTCACGCGCACGCCCTCGGGCGCGCTTCGGGCGCAGGCACGGGCCGGGGCGTCGGGCGGCTGCGCGGGTGGGGCGGGGTCGCGGCCATGGCGGTGGCCTGCGGACTGACCGCCTCGCTGGCCCTGTTCGCGCTGCCGCGCACCGGAGCGGGCGGTCCCGGCGCCGGTGTCGCGCCGGTCGTCTCCGGGCCGGGCGTAGGCCGGGGCGTGCAGATCAAGGCCGAGACCTGCAGGGACCCGGAGGCCTCGCTGACGCCGTCGACCGCCGACGGCCCGGCGGTCACCCGGATCAAGAACCGCGGCAAACTCGTCGTGGGCGTCGACCAGTCCAGCTACAAGTGGGGCTTCCGCACGCCGCCGACCGTCACCCGGCAGGCCGACGGCTCGGTGAAGGAGACTCCCGGCGAGCTGGAGGGCTTCGACATCGACCTGGCGAAGGCCATCGCCAAGTCCCTCCTCGGTTCCGAGGACGCCGTCATCTTCCGCACGATCCCGACCAACCAGCGGATCGCGGCGCTGGAGAGCGGCAAGGTCGACCTCGTGGTGCGCACGATGACGATCAACTGCAAGCGGATCCAGCAGGTCGCCTTCTCCACCGCCTACTTCCAGGCCGGCCAGCAGGTCCTGGCGCCCAAGTCCTCGCCCGTCACGGGCTACGACGCGTCGCTGAGCGGCAAGCGGGTCTGCACCGCGGAGGGTTCCACGGCCTACGAGGCCCTGGAGGAGAACTCGTTCGGCGCGGTCTTCAAGGACGTCGGCGACGGCACGAAGGACGACCCGGACCTGCTGACCGTGCCCAACCAGCTGGACTGTCTGGCCCGGCTCCAGATGGGCGAGGTCGACGCGGTCGTCACCGACAACGCGCTGGCCGCCGGCCAGGCCGCCCAGGACCCGGCCGTCGAGCTCAAGGGCAGACCCTTCACCACCGAGTACTACGGAGTGGCCGCGAAGCTCGGCGACGACGACCTGGTCCGCCGGGTCAACCAGGTGCTCGTGGAGTACCGGCGGGGGCCGTGGCAGCTGGCGTACGACAAGTGGCTGAAGGCGGACCTGCCCGGGATAGCCGGGCCGCCCGCTCCCAAGTACAAGTAGAACGAGAGGTGATCGATGGGCGTCGCGGGACCCCCCGGGCCGGTGATGGACCGGGACGAGGTGGACCGTGCGCTGGCGAGGCTCGGCGCGGAGCACAAGGCGGTCGAGGACTCGCTCCTCGCGCTCCAGGACCACGCCGGCCGCAGGCTGCTCGAGGGCGCCGCGCTGACCGGGACCACCCGGGACCGCTGGGCGGCCACCGAGCGGACGATCACCTTGCTGTGGACGTACTTCGACGCGTACACGGCAGCCCTGCACGACGCCCGTGAGGTGCGGGCCCGGCGCCGCTGGCCCGGGCGGGACGAGCTGGTCGAGCTGACGGACCGGCTGCGCGGCGAGAGCGTGCTCGTGGCGGGCGGGGCGCGGGAGCGCTCCGAGCTGACCGAGCGGTTCACGCTGGACGGGCTCGTCACGCGGATGAACGAGCTGTACGCGTCCTCGCTGGACGTGGTGGTCACGGCCGACGCCGTGTGGTCGGCGCTGCCCGCGCGGATAGACCTGCTCGCCGCCGAGCTGGGCCGGACCCGGTCGCTGGCGCACTCGGTCGGCGTGCGGCCCGGGGAGCATCCGGCCGGCGACGAGCTGGCGGAGATCACCGCCGAGCTGTCCGCGCTGCGCGCCCAGGTCGTCTCCGATCCGCTGGCGTTCTGGACGCCCGCCGAGGGCAGTTCGGCGCCCGGCGGCGGCCGGCCGGACACCCGGCGCTACGACACGGCGGCCCGCGCGCTGGAGGACATCCGGCGGGAGATCGAGGCGGTGCTCCAGGTCCGGCAGGACTCCGAGGACCGGCTGCTGCGGCTGCGGGACGTGCTGTCGCGCGCGGACCGTACGCTCGCCGAGGCCCGGGCGGCCCGCGGCGAGGTGCTCGCGAAGATCGCCGCCACGGAGGTGCCGGCCGTCAGCGGGCCGCCGACGGCGCTGCAGGAGCGGCTGGCGCAGGCCGCCGAGTACCGCAGGCACGCCCAGTGGCACCGGCTCTCGCCGCTCCTGGACTCCCTGGAGCGGGAGGCGGAGGACGAACTGCTGCGGGCCCGCGAGTCGTTGACCGCGGTGACGGCGCCGCTGGCGGTGCGCGCCGAGCTGCGCGGCCGGCTCGACGCGTACAAGGCGAAGGTGGCCCGGCTCGGCGCGGCGGAGGACCCGCTGCTCGTCGAGCGGTACGACACGGCCCGGCGGATGCTGTGGAGCGCGCCGTGCGATCTGCGGGTCGCCGAGCAGGCGGTGCTGCGCTATCAGCAGGCGGCCGCGGAGACGCTGTCCGGGCCGAGGCACGACGGGGGGAGTCAGTGGTGAGCGGGGTGTCGGGAGTGGGCGGCAGCTGTCAGCGTCCGTCGTGCGAGGGCTCGTACGAGGACATGGGAGGCGGCGAGCTGTACTGCGACACGTGCGGGCTCGCGCCGGTGGTGGCGCCGGGCGGCCTGTTGCGGTCGACGCGGACCGGGGTGGCGGTGCCCGGTTCGGGCACCGCCGGGCAGGGCGCCGACTCGTCGCGTTCCGGTTCGACCGGGTCGGCGGCCTCGTCGCGTACGTCCTCGCGGTCGGCGCGGTCCTCGGCGTCGCGGCGTTCGGTGTCGGGACGGCTGTCGCGTTCGCTGTCGGGTCCGTCCACGGCGCGTTCGGTGTCGGTGCGCAGCTCCGGTTCGACCGGCGGCCCGTCGGGGCGGGGCCGGCTGGGCGCGGGCCTGGTGACGGTGCCGGAGGTGCCGCGTCCCGATCCGCGGGCGGCGGTGATGACGGACCCGGAGGTGCCGGAGAGGAAGCGATTCTGCTCGCGTTCCGACTGCGGTGCGCCGGTGGGCCGTTCGCGCGGCGACCGGCCGGGCCGTACGGAGGGCTTCTGCACCAAGTGCGGCCATCCGTACTCGTTCGTGCCCAAGCTGCGCGCCGGTGACGTGGTGCACGGGCAGTACGAGGTGGCGGGCTGTCTGGCGCACGGCGGCCTCGGCTGGATCTATCTCGCCGTCGACAAGGCGGTCTCCGACCGCTGGGTGGTGCTCAAGGGCCTGCTCGACACCGGCGACCAGGACGCCATGGCGGCCGCGATCTCCGAGCGCCGTTTCCTCGCGGAGATCGAGCACTCCAACATCGTCCGCATCTACAACTTCGTCGAGCACCTGGACCCGCGCACGGGCTCCCTGGACGGCTACATCGTCATGGAGTACGTCGGCGGCAAGTCGCTCAAGGAGATCGCCAACGACCGCCGCACACCGGACGGCCGGCGCGACCCGCTGCCGGTCGAGCAGGCCTGCGCGTACGGCATCGAGGCGCTGGAGGCGCTCGGCCATCTGCACAGCCGCAACCTGCTGTACTGCGACTTCAAGGTCGACAACGCGATCCAGACCGAGGACCAGCTGAAGCTCATCGACATGGGCGCGGTCCGGCGGATGGACGACGACGAGTCGGCGATCTACGGCACCGTCGGCTACCAGGCGCCCGAGGTGGCCGAGGCCGGTCCCTCGGTGGCGAGCGACCTCTACACCGTGGCCCGCACCCTCGCCGTGCTGACCTTCGACTTCCAGGGCTACACCAACGTCTTCGCCGACTCGCTGCCCGAACCGGACGGCATCGAGGTCTTCCGCACCTACGAGTCCTTCTACCGCTTCCTGGTGCGGGCCACCGACCCGGACCCGGCGCGCCGGTTCGCCTCCGCGCAGGAGATGGCCGAGCAGCTGACGGGTGTGCTGCGGGAGGTCGTGGCGCTCCAGTCGGGGCGGCCGCGGCCGGCGCTGTCGACGCTGTTCGGCGCCGAGGTGCGGGTGACGGACTCGGAGCTGTTCGCGGAGCTGACCGACGACGTGTCGGTGCTCGGCGCACGCCGGAACCGGCGCGGCCGGCGCGGCGCCCTGCCGACCTCCGTCGCGGGCCGGGCCGGCAGCTTCCTGCGCCCGCTGGACGTGCCGGCGACCGCGCTGGCGCTGCCGGTGCCGCGGGTCGACCCGGGCGACCCGAACGCCGGCTTCCTCGCCGGTCTGCTCGCCGCCGCGCCCGCCGAGCTGATCACCGCGCTGCACGCGGCGCCGGTCGCCTCGCTCGAACTGCGGCTGCGCGAGCTGCGGGCCCGCCTGGAGATGGGCGACCTCGGCGCCGCCGGACGGGCGCTCGCCACCCTGGAGCAGAGCCACGGCGACGACTGGCGGGTGGTCTGGCTGCGCGGCGTGACCTCGCTGATCGGCGGCGACCGGGAGAGCGCGGCGGTCGCCTTCGACGCGATCTACGACGCCTTCCCGGGCGAGCCCGCGCCCAAGCTGGCCCTGGGCGTGTGCGCCGAGGTGCTCGGCCAGTTGGACAACGCCGCCGAGTACTACCGCCTGGTGTGGACGACCGATCCCAGCTATGTGAGCGCCGCCTTCGGCCTGGCCCGGGTGCAGCTCGCGGCCGGCGACCGGGCAGGCGCCGTACGCACCCTGGAGTCGGTGCCGGAGTCGTCCATCCACTACACGGCGGCCCGGGTGGCCGCCGTGCGGGCCCGGCTGCGCCGCCGGCCCGCGAACGAGCCGCTGGGCGCCGACCTGACGGCCGCCGCCGCGCAGGTCTCCGCGCTGCAGGGCTTCGGCCTGGACGCGGTGCGCCGCGAGCAGCTGTCCACCGAGGTGCTGGGTACGGCCCTCGACTGGGTGCTGTCCGGCAGCCCCGGCGCGGGCCCGGCGGGCACGGTGCTGCTCGGCAGCGAACTGGACGAGCGCGGACTGCGCTTCGGCCTCGAACGCTCGTACCGGGTGCTCGCCCGGCTCGCGCAGCGCGGCGAGGAGAGGATCGAACTGGTGGAGCGGGCCAACCGTTTCCGCCCCAGGACGTGGGTGTGAGTATGTCCCTGAAGCCCAAGCCCCCGCATCCCCTGGGGAACTGCCCCGGCTGCTCGGAGCCGCTCGAGTCCGGCGACCGCTTCTGCGGCGCCTGCGGCTACGACCTGTCGGCAGCGCCCGCCCCGGAGGCCGACCGGCCGACGGTCCCGATCGCCCTGCCCGTGGACTGGCCGGAGCCTCCGCCGCGGGACCCGGACTCGCTGACCGCCGCCACCCAGCATCCCGGCGAGCTCCCGGGCACCGACTCGGGCGGCCGCGACCTCCCGACGGTCCCGGTCCGTACGGACGAGGTGCCGGAGACACCGGGCCGGGGCCCGGCGGCCACGGCCGGCGGCGGAGAGGACGGCGCCGGAAAGGCCGGCGGCGGCGAAGAGTCAGGCGCCGACGGGGACTTCACGCTTCCCGCGCCCGATCCGCGGGCCGCGCTGCAGGCACCGGCCACGCCGGCCTCGGCGGCCGCCGCACCGGGCCAGGCACCTGTCGTACCCGCCGCTCCGGGCCAGGCACCCGCCGCGCCCGCCGCGCCCGCGGGCGGTGACGAGCGGAAGGTGTGTGTGGCCTGCCGCGCCGGCCGGGTGGACGGCGACGGGTACTGCGAGCACTGCGGGCACGCCCAGCCGCGCGAGCGTGACCACATGGAGGAGGAGCTGCCGGCCGTCGCCGCCGTCAGCGACCGCGGGCTGCGGCACCACCGCAACGAGGACTCCTTCGCCGTCGCCGCCGCCGCGCTACCCGACGGCTCGCCCGCCACGCTCGCCGTCGTCTGCGACGGCGTGTCCTCGGCGACCCGCCCCGACGAGGCGTCCGAGGCCGCGGCGGCCGCCGCCCGCGCCGCGCTGGTCGCGGCCCTGCCCCGCGGCACCCATCCGCAGCAGGCCATGCACGAGGCGATCGTCGCCGCCGCCGAGGCGGTCAACGCGCTGGCCGGGCAGGCCGACGCGGCGGACCGCGACCACCAGAACGCGCCGGCCTGCACCCTCGTCTCCTCCGTCGTCGCCGGCGGTCTGCTGACCGTCGGCTGGGTCGGCGACAGCCGCGCCTACTGGGTGCCCGACGACCGCAGCTCGCCGCCCGCCCGGCTCACCGAGGACGACTCGTGGGCCGCGCAGATGGTCGCGGCCGGCCTGATGAGCGAGGCGCAGGCGTACGCGGACGAGCGCGCCCACGCCATCACCGGCTGGCTCGGCGCCGACGCGTACGAACTGGAGCCGCACACCGCCGCGTTCAAACCGGACCGGCCGGGCGTGGTCGTGGTCTGCACCGACGGGCTGTGGAACTACGCGGAGGCCGCCGAGGACATGGCCCGGATCCTGCCGCCGGACGCGGCCGGGCGTCCGCTGCACGCCGCCCAGGTCCTGGTGGGCCACGCCCTCGACGGCGGCGGCCACGACAACATCACGGTCGCGCTGCTGCCGTTCACGCTCCCGCCCTCCGGGGCAGGATCCGCCTGACCGGCCGCCGACCGCCCACGCCCCGACATGTCACCGACACGTCCCTCCTTCTCGTGAGCCGAGGAGCCGCATCACCCATGGCCAACTTCACCAAGCCGACCGGACCGCAGTTCTCGGTCGACGTCTACCAGAACGAGTACCTGCCCGAGGGCGGCCGGGACGTCAGCGCGATCGTCACGGTCACCGCCACCGGCAACGGCGCCGGGCCCGCCCCGGCGCGGGTCCCGGCCCAGGGCCCGGCGGACGCCGTCCCCGGCGCCCCGGCGCCCGCCGCCGCGTCCGGATCGGCCGCCGTCGTCCTGATGCTCGACTGCTCCGGTTCGATGGAGTACCCCGCGACCAAGATGCGCGGGGCCCGCGAGGCGGCCGCCGCCGCCATCGACACCCTGCGCGACGGCACCTCCTTCGCCGTCGTCGCCGGTACGCACGTGGCGAAGGAGGTCTATCCGGGCGGCGGGCGGCTCGCCGTCGCCGACGCGTCGACCCGCGCGCAGGCCAAGGAGGCGCTGCGCGCCCTGGACGCCGGCGGCGGCACCGCCATCGGCACCTGGCTGCGCCTGGCCGACCGGCTGCTGTCCGCCTCCGACGCGGCGATCCGGCACGGCATCCTGCTGACCGACGGCCGTAACGAGCACGAGTCGGCCGAGGAGCTGCGGGCCGCCCTGGACGCCTGCGCGGGCCGCTTCACCTGCGACGCGCGCGGCGTCGGCACCGACTGGGAGGTCGACGAGGTCAAGGGCATCGCGCGGGCGCTGCTCGGCACGGCCGACATCGTCGCCGACCCGGCGGGCCTGGCGGACGACTTCACCACCATGATGGAGAACGCCATGGGCAAGGAGGTCGCGGACGTCGCGCTGCGCCTGTGGACCCCGGTCGGCGTCGAGATCGTCTTCGTGAAGCAGGTCGCGCCGACCGTCGAGGACCTGACCGGCCGGCGCACCGAGGCGGGCCCGCGCGCCGGCGACTATCCGACCGGTTCGTGGGGCGACGAGTCCCGCGACTACCACGTGTCCGTCCGGGTGCCGCAGGCGGCGGTCGGACAGGAGATGCTGGCCGCCCGGGTCTCGCTGGTCGTCCCCGACCCGGCGGGCGGCGCGCCGACGACGCTGTCCCAAGGGCTGGTACGGGCGGTGTGGACGGACGACATGGCGATGAGCACGTCCATCAACCCGCAGGTCGCCCACTACACCGGCCAGGCCGAGCTGGCCGACGCGATCCAGCAGGGCCTGGATGCACGCAAATCGGGTGATCGGGACGGCGCGACGGCCAAACTGGGGCGTGCGGTGCAGCTCGCGGCGGCCTCGGGCAACGCCGATACGGCGAAACTGCTTTCGAAGGTGGTGGACGTGGTCGATGCCGCGACGGGTACTGTGCGTTTGAAGGCGAAGGTCGCGGAAGCGGACGAGATGACTCTCGAGACGCGCTCCACCAAGACCGTTCGCGTGAAGAAGTAGCCGAGCGACAGCCCGCCAGGGCGAGGACGACGAGAGGGGGAAGCACCGACATGCCGACCTGCCCGAACGGACACCAGTCGGTCTCCGACGACTGGTGCGAGGTCTGCGGCCACCGCATGGCGGCCGGGGCGGGTGCGCCGGGTGCCGTACCGCCGCCGCCTCCCCCGCCGCCGCCCGCGTACGGCTATCCCGGCCCCGGCGGGCCGGGCGGACCGGTCCCGCCGCCGCCCCCGCCCGCGCCCGGCGGCTTCGCGCCCGGCGGCGACCCGAACGCGACGGCGCAGGCGGAGCTGTGCCCGCAGTGCCGCACGCCGCGGGAGCACATGGCGCCGTTCTGCGAGGAGTGCCGCTGGAACTTCCTCACGAACACGGCGACCTCCTACACGCCGGTCGCCCCGCCGCACGGGCGCCCGCCGGCCCCGGCCGCTCCTCAGGGCGCGCCGCAGGGCCCGCCGCCCGGGCTCAACCTGCCGCCGGGCTTCCAGTCGCCGCCGCAGCCTCCCGCCCAGGCGCAGCCGCAGCCGCCGCACCCGGACCCGTTCGAGTACCAGGGTTCGCGGCCCTCGCAGGTGAACCGGCCGGCCGAGCCGCTGGGCGCCGAGCCGACGCACCACCAGGCACCGCCGCGCCCGCCGCAGGTCCCCGGCCCGCAGGCGCACCAGCCGCCTCCGGCGCCGCACGCCCCGCACGCGTTCGCGGCCGCCCCGCCGCAGGCCGCGCCCGCGCCGCCGGCGCCGCCGCAGCCCCGTGCGGACGACGACTGGATGCTGTCCCCGCCGTCGCAGCCGCACGCCCAGCCGCACCCGCCGGCGCCCGCGCCCGGCCCCGTACCGCAGGGTCCGGGTCCGCAGGGTCCCGGTCAGCACGGTCCCGGTCAGCACGGTCCCGGTCCGCAGGGTCCCGGTCAGCACGGTCCCGGTCCGCAGGGTCCTGGCCAGCACGGTCCCGGTCCGCAGGGTCCGGGTCCGCAGGCTCCGCCGCCGTACCAGCAGCAGCCGCCGCAGCCCCAGGCGCCGCAGCCGCAGCTGGGCTGGACGGCGGTGGTCGGTCCGGACCGTGAGTACTTCATGGCGATGATGCAGCGCAGCGGCCCGGAGGCGTCCGGGCTCAACCTGCCCGCGTACTCCCCCGAGCAGCACGTGCCGCTCCAGGGCAACCAGATCAGCATCGGCCGCCGCCGGCACTCCACCGGTGAGTCGCCCGACATCGACCTGTCGGTGCCGCCGGAGGACCCGGGCGTCTCGCACCAGCACGCGGTGCTCGTGGCGCAGCCCGACGGCTCGTGGGCGGTGGTGGACCAGAACTCCACCAACGGCACCACGATCAACGGCTCGCCCGACCCGATCCAGCCCTATGTGCCGGTGCGGCTCCAGGACGGCGACCGGGTGCACGTCGGCGCCTGGACGACGATCACCGTGCGCCGCGGCTGAGCGGCGACGACGTTCACAGGTCCGGCAGCGGCCAGGCGTACGGCCCCTCGGGGTCGTCCAGCCAGGCCCACTGCCGGCCGCCGCTCACCGTCACTCCGAAGCGCTCCCGCTCCGGCCGCCGCTCGCGCTGCCAGAGCGAGAGCGCTTCGCGCATGTCCAGGACCTCGCCGGCCAGACCGGCCAGGAACTGGAAGCCCTCGTCCTCGTAGACCCGCCGCGGCACCCCGCCGGCGCGCCGGCGCGGGACCCGGACGCCGCCGCCGCGCAGCGCCACGAAGTACGCGGAGGTGGCGAGGAAGCGGCCCTCGGCCTGCCCCGGGCCGTCCACGGTGAGCAGGACCAGACCCGTGGACAGCGGAGTCAGGACGCGGGCGCCGGGCCGGCACTGGTCCAGCCAGGCGTACGGGACGGAGGGCACCGCGCAGGTGGCCATGATCCGGTCGTACGGGGCGCGCTCGGGGCAGCCGCGGGAGCCGTCGCCGGTGACGACGGCGGGCCGGTAGCCGGCGGCGGCGAGGTGGGCACGGGCCGACTCGGCGATCTCCTCGTCCAGGTCGATCGTGGTGACGTGCTCGTCGCCGAGGCGTTCGCACAGCAGCGCGGCGTTGTAGCCGGTGCCCGCGCCGATCTCCAGGACGTCGTGGCCGTCGTGGACGTCGAGGGCTTCGAGCATCTGGGCCATGAGGGAGGGCTGGCTGGCGGAGGAGACCAGCTCGCCGTCCCTGACCCGGGTGGCGAGCGCGCTGTCCCGGTAGGCGCCGCGCAGCCAGCGGGTGCGGCGGAGCGGGGCCGGGTCGCCGGACCAGAGGCGTTCGTAGCCGCCGGTGCCGGAGACGTAGTAGTAGGGCACGAAGAGGTGGCGCGGGACGCGGGCGAAGGCCTCGCGCCAGGCCGGGTCGCCCAGGGCTCCGTACGCCTCGATCTCGCGCACCAGGGCCCGCCGCGCCCGCGCGCCCTCCTCGGCGAACGTGTCGCGCATGCGTCCAGGGTGCTGCGCGACGCCCGGTTCCGGCCAGCGGACCGTGGCCCGACAGCGGGCAGTCCTAAGCCTCGGGTCCTCGGCCGGGGCATCTGAGACGATGGAACGGTGAACGAGATTCCGCGCGGCACGCTTCAGGAGCAGTCCTTCTACGAGCAGGTGGGTGGCGAGGAGACCTTCCGTCGCCTGGTCCGCCGCTTCTACCAGGGTGTCGCGGCGGACCCGCTGCTGCGGCCGATGTACCCCGAGGAGGACCTCGGCCCGGCCGAGGAGCGGCTGGCGCTCTTCCTCATGCAGTACTGGGGCGGCCCGCGCACCTACAGCGACGGCCGCGGGCACCCGCGGCTGCGGATGCGGCACGCGCCGTTCACGGTCGACCGGGCGGCGCACGACGCCTGGCTGCGGCACATGCGGGACGCGGTGGACGAGCTGGGGCTCGCGCCGGAGCACGAGGAGCAGCTGTGGCGCTACCTCACCTACGCCGCCGCCTCGATGATCAACACCGCGGAGTGACCGCGCCGGGAGCCCCGTCTGACCGGCCGGGAGCCGTCGTCTGACCGCCCGCTCCCGGACGAACACATTCCGGTGACCGGACGTCGATTAACGGTCACGATCGCATCAAGGTGGGTCCGAAAGCGGTTTCCAGGGCCAAGCCCCTCTGAAAGCATCCGGAGAACGTTCGATAGTGAACGATCGCGGTGTTTTCAGGGGGGAAACGGGTGACGGGCTTCGTACTTCTGCGGGTCAGAGCACATCGCCTGCTCCTCGCGGCCGCCCTGCTCGCCGTCCTCCTCACCACCGCGGTGCTCGCCACCCTCGCCGCCTTCTCCGGGTCCATCGGCGACGCCGCGCTCCAGGGCACCCTCCGCGGCCGCTCGGCGCCCGCCGCCGCCCTCGTCGTCTCCGGCCAGATCCCGCCCGACAAGCGGGCGAGCGCGGACGCCGCCGCCCGCGCGGGTGCCGAGCGGACCTTCGCCGGGCTGCCCGTCACCGTGCACAAGCTGGCCCGCTCCGGCCCGTACGCGCTGCCCCGCTCGCTCCAGCCGCCGGCCGCCCGGGCCGGCGACCCTGACCTCACCGACTTCGCCGCCCTCGACCGCTCGCGGCTGACCCTGGTCCGCGGCGCCTGGCCGAAAGCCACCGCCGCCTCGACCGCCGCGGGCGGCTCCTCGACCGCCGCGCCCGGCTCCTCGACCGCCGCGGGCGCCGGGACCGCCGCCGACGCGGGCGGCGGCAGCGCCGTCATCGAGACCGCCCTGCCCGAAGAGGCCGCCAAGCGGCTCAAGGTCGCTCCCGGCACCGTCCTCGACCTCACCGACCGGCTCGGCGGCCCGCCCGTACGGACCCGGATCACCGGCATCTACCGGCCCGTCGACACCGCCGACCTCTACTGGCAGCTCGACCAGGCCGCCGGGCGCGGCGTGAAGACCCTCGTCTTCACCACCTACGGCCCGCTGCTCACCGACCCGGCGGTCCTCGACTCCGGCCGGGTCACCACCGGCGGCACCAGCTGGCTGGGCACCGCCGACTACACCGGCGTGACCACCGACCGGATCGCCGCCCTGCGCGCCTCCGCGACCGAGGGCCCCCAGGCGATCGTCGCCGACACCGCCGGCTTCGGCACCACCGTCACCGCCTCCACCTCGCTGCCCACCGTCCTGGAGCAGACCGAGCGGGCCCTGCTCGTCTCCCGCTCCACCCTGTCGATCGTGGCCGTGCAGCTGGTGCTGCTCGCCGGTTACGCGCTGCTGCTCGTCGCCCGGCTGCTCAGCACCGAACGCTCCGGCGAGACCGCGCTGCTGCGCGCCCGCGGCGCCTCCCGCCGCCGGATCACCTGGCTCGCCACCGTCGAGGCGCTGCTGCTCGCGCTGCCCGCCGCCGTCGCCGCCCCGCTGCTCTCGGGCCCGCTCACCCGGCTCTTCGCCGACCGGACCGCGCTCGACGCGCTCGGTCCGGGCCTCGGCCTCACTCCCCCGCCGTTCGTCTGGCTGGTCGCCGCCGCCGTCGCGCTGTGCTGCGCCGCCGCGGTCGTGGCGCCCGCACTGGCCGCCGGCGACGGCGCCGCCGTCACACTGCGGCCGGGCCGCTCGGCCGCGCTGCCCGCGCCCGTACGGGCCGGGGCCGACCTCGCCCTGCTCGTCGTCGCGGGCATCGCCTACTGGCAGCTCGACCGGCAGACCGGCGCGGGCGGTGCGGGCGGCGGGGCGCTCACCGGCGACCGCTCCGGCGGCCTGGGCGTCGACCCGCTCCTGGTCGCCGCGCCCGCCCTCGCGCTGCTGGCCGGCACCGTCCTCACGCTCCGGCTGCTGCCGCCCGCCGCCCGGCTCGCCGAGCGGCGCGCGGCCGGCGGCCGGGGCCTGCCGGCGGCCCTGGCGGGCTGGCAGTTCAGCCGGCGCCCGCTGCGCGGCGCCGGCCCGGTGCTGCTGCTCGTGCTCGCGGTCGCCATGGGCATGCTGGCGATCGGGCAGAGCGACTCGTGGGACCGCTCGCAGCGCGACCAGGCCGACTTCCGGACCGGTGCGAGCGTCCGGGTGCTCGGCGCCGGCCCCGGCGAACTCGCGCAGACGGAGCGGCTCGCGGCCGTGCCGGGCGTCACCGAGGCGGCGCCCGTGCACCGCGCCGGTACCGACATCGCCGGGCGGCTCGCCACCGTGCTCGCCGTGGACACCCGGCGGGCCGCCGGCGGCGTCCTCCTGCGCCCCGACCTCGCCGACGGCTCGCCCGCCGCCCGCCTCGCCTCCGTACAGCCGAAGGCCGGACCGGCCCCGGGCCTCGCGCTGCCGGCCGGCACCCGCTCCCTGGGCCTCGAACTGCGCGACACGGCGCCGGCCGGCACACCGGCCACGCAGGTCACGGCCGTCCTGGCGGACCGTTACGGCGTCCCGTACCGCCGCCTCCTCGGCACCCTGCCCGCCGACGGCCGTCTCCACCGGCTCGCCGTGGCCCTGCCCGAACTCGACGGCGCGGGTGGTGCCGGTGGCGTCGCCGGTGGCGCGGGTCGCACCGCCGACGCGAGCGGCCTCGGTCTGACCGGCCTGGAGCTGAGCGGTGTGACCGGCGACGACGGCCGCGGCGGACCGCACGAACTCACCCTCGCCCGCGTGGTCTCCGTCCGCGCCGGCGGCGCCGAGCAGGCCCTCGACGCCCGCGCCGCGCTCGCCGCCTGGGCGGGCGAGTACACGACCGAGCTCAGCAGCGGCGAGACGAAGACCTTCCCGCTGAGCGGCCGGCCCACCGCCACGGCCCCGCTCACCGTCTCCTTCGGTGCGGGCGGCGGCGCGGACGGTGGCCAGGGCTCGGAGGGCTACACGCTGACGCTCTCCGCCCCGCGCCCCGTCCCGCCCAAGTCGATCCCGGCGATCGCCTCGGACGCCTTCCTCGCCGCCACCAAGGCCGGGCGCGGCGACCACGTCGACGTCACCTTCGGCGGCCACACCCTGAACGTGACGATCGCCGAGACCGTGCGCGAACTGCCGACCACCGGGCCCGGCGCCCGTGCGGTGTCCGCCACCGCCCCGGCCGCCACTCCCGAGGACGGCGGCGCGATCCTGGTCGACCTGTACGCGGCCAACCGGGCCCTCGCGAAGGACCCCGCCGCGGCCCTCGCGCCCACCGAGTGGTGGCTGACCACCGCGCCCGGCCGGGCCGCCGAGGTCGCCGCACAGCTCCGGGACCGGCCCGACGCCGACCCCTCGCTCGTCCTCGTACGGGACGAGGCCGCGGCCGAACTCCTCGGCGACCCGCTCGGCGCGGGCCCCAACTCGGCCCTGATGGCGGTCGCGGCCGCCGCCGCGGCCCTCGCGGCGGTCGGCTTCGCGGTCGGCTCGGCCGGCTCCCTGCGGGAGCGGGCGCGGGAGTTCGGGGTGCTGCGGGCGCTGGGCGCGCCGCGCCGCCAGCTGGCCCGCCTGGTCGCCGCCGAGCAGGGCCTGCTCATCGGCATCGGGCTGCTCGTCGGCGTCGCGCTCGGGACCGTCCTGACCCGGGTGGTCGTCCCGCTCGTGGTGCTCACCGGCCAGGCCGGCCGGCCCGTCCCCGCGGTCCTGGTCGAACTCCCCGTCGGCCACGTGGCGTTGCTGCTCGCCGGAGTCGCCGCCCTGCCGGTGGCCGTGGTCGCCGTCATCGCCCTGCGCCGCACGGACCCGGCCGTCACCCTGCGCACCCAGGGAGACCACTGATGACGCCCCCCGCCCGTCCTCCGAAGCAGCCGAACGACCCGACCTCCACCCCACCGGCCGCCCCCGGGCCCGCGCCAGGCGCCGGGTCCGGTTCCGGTTCCACACCCACGTCGTCGTCCACCTCCGCCCGCGGAAAGGCGAACGCCATGCCCCGCAAGCCCGCACGCGCCGTGGCGCCGTGGGTCCGTACCCGGCTGCGGACCGCCCCGGGCGGCGCGCTCGCCTACGGCCTGCTCGTGCTGGTGACGGCGTTCCTCGCGGCCGCGCTGCCGCGTGCCGTCGACGCGTACGAGACCGAGGGCCTGCGGCACGCCGTCGGCTCCGCCGCGCCGCGCACCACCGCGATGAGCCTCACCGCGTCCGTGCCCAGCAGCCTTCCGCCGGAGGCGCTGGCCGCGTCGTACGCGCCGGACAAGCTCCGCGCCAAGCGGGACCAGCTGGTGCCGCTGCTGCCCGCGCCGCTGCGCACCGATCCCACGAACTCGGCGTACGGCGTGCACACCACCAAGCGGATCCCGGGCCTCGACCGGTGGCTGCCCCAGCCGGACGGGCTGCCGCCCGAGCTCGTCCTCGACGCTCCCTCCGACCTGGCCGCCCACGCCACCCTCACGGCCGGCCGCGCGCCCGCCGCCGCCGCGGACGGCGGCATGGAGGCGGCGGTCACGGCGAAGACCGCCAAGGCGCTGCGTCTGAAGGTTGGTTCCGTCGTCCATGTGCCCGGCACCGACGGCACGCCGAAGCCCGTCACCGTCACCGGCATCGTCGAGCCGCGCGGCACCGGCGGCGGCTACTGGGCGGTCGACCCGCTCCTGGACACCCCGCTCTTCACCGCCAAGGGCGTCTCCGACCCGAAGTGGTACTGGGTGGCCACGCTGCTCGTGGCCCCGCAGAGCGCGCCCGGGCTGCCCACCACGCTCGGCGAGCCCGAGCAGTACTGGCGCTTCGCGCCCTCCGTCGGCCACCTCACCGCGCAGGACACCGACCGGCTGACGGCCGCCCTCGATTCGGCGGCCGGCGGCCCCGACCTGGTGCGGATGCGCGAGGTCGTCGGCCCGACCGGCTCCTTCGCCACCGGACTCGACGACGTCGTCGCCGCCCATGTCGGCATGCGCGCCGCCATCGCCTCGGTCGTCGCCGTCGCCGCCTTCGGCATCGGCGCGGTCGCGGCCGTCGTGCTCGCCATGACCGGCGGCCTGTTCGCCGCCCGCCGCCACGCCGAGCTGGCGCTGCTGCGCTCCCGCGGCGCCTCGCTGACCGGTCTCGGCGGGCGGCTGCTCGGCGAGACCGCCGTGGTCGCCGTCCCGTCCGCCGCGCTCGGGCTGCTGCTCGCCCTGCCGCTCGCCGCGGACGGAATCGGCGGCGGGACCGGCGGTGCCGGCGACAGCGGCGCCCGGTTCTGGCCGGCCTGCGCGGGAGCCGTAGCCGTCGCGCTGCTCGCCTCGCTCGTGCTGCCGCTGCGCGCGGTGTTCCTGCACCGCCGGCCCCAGCTGCACGGCGGGCGCGAGGACCTGATCGCCGCCCGGCCCTCCCGGCGCCGTACGGTCGTCGAGCTCACCGTCCTCGTCCTGGCGGCGGGCGCGGTCACCGCGTTGCGCCGCCGTGGCACCGGCGACGCCGGCGACCATCTGGTGAGCGCCGCGCCGGTGCTGGTCGGCCTGATCGCCGCGTTCGTGCTCGTACGGCTCTATCCGCTGCCGCTGCGCTGGATGGCCCGGCCCGCGCGCCGGCTGCGCGGCGCGGTCGGCTATCTGTCGCTGGCCCGGGCCGGACGCTCCTCGGCGACCGGCGCGCTGCCGCTGCTCGCGCTGCTGGTGGCGCTGACCACCGCGGCGTTCGGCGGTTCCGTGCTCACCGGCATCGCCGACGCCCGCGACCGGGCGGCGCTGCTCACGGCCGGCGCGGACGCCCGGGTCGGCGGCGACCTGGACGCGACGCCGCTGCCCGCCGGGATCGCCGAGACCGTGCGGGGCTTCACCGGCGTGCGGGAGGTGGCGCCCGTGCAGATCGAGTACGGCCTGGAGCTGCCCTCGCCGCGCGGCGGCGCCGTGCCCGGCATGGCCGCCCCGCTGATCGGCGTCGAGCCCGCCTCGTACGCGCGGCTCGCGGCCAGGACCGGCTTCGGGCCGTTCGCCGCCGAGCTGCTGAGGTCCACCGGCACCGGCGGCCCCGCCCACGTCGGCGACACCGGCCGGGTGCTGCCCGTGATCGCCTCGCCGCGGGTCGCCGAACGGCTCGGCGACCGGCCGATGGAGGTCACCGCGGCCGCCGGGCGCTTCCACGTGAGGGTGGTCGCCGTGCGCGCCACCACGCCCGCCCTGCCCGACAAGGACTTCCTCCTCGTCAACGCGGCCGACCTCACCAACCGGGCCGCGACCGCGCTGCTCGTGACGGCGGGCCCGGACGGGGCGCTCGACGGACGGGCCCTGCGCGCCGCCGTCGACGCGAAGGCGAAGAACCTCCAGGTGGTGCTGCGGGACGAGAAGCGGGCCGAGTACGTGGACTCGCCGATGCAGACCGGCGCCGAACGGATCTATCTCGTCGCCATCGGCGCGGGCGCCGGCTACGCCGTCCTCGCCGTGCTGCTGTCCCTGCTCCAGGCCGCGCCCGAACGCACCACGCTGCTCGCCCGGCTGCGCACCATGGGCCTGACCCGCGGGCAGGCACGGCGGCTGCTGGGTCTGGAGGCGCTGCCGCAGGCGCTGCTCGCGGCGGGCGGCGGCGCGCTCGTGGGCTGGGCGACGATCCTGCTGCTCTCGCCCGGCGTGGACCTGGCCCGGCTGGCGCTCGCCACGGCGCCGGACGAGGCGGTGGAGCTGGGCGCGGCGCTGCGGGCGGACGTGTGGTCGCTCGGTCTGCCGGCGGCGGGCGTGGTGGTCCTCGCGGGCGGGGCGGCCGTGGTGCAGGCGTGGTGGGCGTCGCGCAGGGGCTCGATCAGGGAACTCAGGGCAGGAGACGCACGATGACGACGACCTCGGGAACCTCCGGTACGACGGCTTCCGGTACGACGGCTTCCGGTACGACGCTGGAGGAGCTTGAGCGGCGGGCGGCGGCGCGGCGGGACGGGCCCGCGTACGGCCATGACGCGCTGATCGCCTGCGACCGTCTCGTACGGATCTTCACCACGGACGGTGTCGAGGTGCAGGCGCTCCAGGGCCTCGACCTGCTGGTGAAGGAGGGCGAGCTGATGGCGCTGGTCGGGGCCTCCGGCTCCGGCAAGTCGACGCTGATGAACATCCTGGCCGGGCTCGACGTGCCGACCGCCGGGGCCGCCAAGGTGGCGGGCTGCGACCTGCTCGCCATGGACGGCAAGGCGCGGCTGCGCTACCGCCGCGAGGTCGTCGGTTTCGTCTGGCAGCAGACCGCGCGCAATCTGCTGCCCTATCTGACGGCCGCCCAGAACGTGGCGCTGCCGATGCAGTTGAAGGGCGGGGCGCGCGGCGCGCGCCACAAGGCCCGGCGGGCGGAGGAGCTGCTCGCGATGCTCGGCATCCCGGAGATCCGCGACCGCCGCCCGCACCAGCTGTCCGGCGGCCAGCAGCAGCGGGTGGCCATCGCCGTGGCCCTCGCCAACCATCCGTCCGTGCTGCTCGCCGACGAGCCGACCGGCGAGCTGGACTCGGCCACCGGCGAGCAGGTCTTCGCGGCCTTCCGCCGTGCCAACGAGGAGCTGGGCACGACGATCGTGATCGTCACCCACGACCAGGCCGTGGCCTCCGAGGTCCGCCGCACGGTCGCCATCCGCGACGGCCGCACCTCCTCCGAGGTGCTGCGCCGCACCGAGATCGACGCGGAGGGCCAGGAGTCGCTGGTGGCGCGGGAGTACGCGATGCTCGACCGGGCGGGGCGGCTCCAGCTGCCCGCCGAGTACACCGAGGCCCTCGGCATGCGGCACCGGGTGGCGCTGGAACTGGAGCAGGACCACATCGGCGTGTGGCCGGACGACGTGGCGGACGGCGCGGAGCACTGAGACCGGGGCGCGGCGGGGCCGAAGGCAACCGGGCGCGCGGGGCCGGAGCAAACCGGGCGCGCGGGGCCGGAGGAAACCGGGCGGGGCGCGGACGCGTCCCTCTACGGGGGGTGACGCATGCGGAAGGTTCTCTCGTACGCCGGCACGGTCCTCGTGCCGTTCGGCGCCGGTGCCCTGCTCCACCTGTGGGCCGCCTGGAGCATGCGCAGTCCGGTGCGGCTGCCCACGGCGGTGGCGGTCCTCGTGGGCCTCGTCCTGGCCGCCGCCGCGCTGTTCGCGCACAACGCGCTCTTCCGGGACGGCGGGACCGGCGGCATCGTCGCGATGCTGCTGCTGGTGGCGGGCCTGGGCGCGGTGTGGGTGGAGGCGCGGGACTCGCGGGTGCGCGGCGAGGTCGCCGAGTGCGTGATCACGGGCAAGGCCACGGCGACGTACCACCCGACCTTCGGCGAGGGCGCGCCGAGCGAGAAGTGGCTCTACCGCCATCCGCTCGACTGCGACGGCGGCTATCCGACGGAGTTCAAGGCCGAGGAACGGATCGGCGACAAGGGCAAGACCGTCCGTATCGCCTACGACCCGGCCCATCGCATGGACCCGGTCCTGGAGAAGGACAACGTGGCCCGCGGCTCCCTGGTCTTCCCGTCGGTGCTGCTGGCCCTGTGCGCGGCGGTGTCGGCGTTGTCGATCGTCGCGGAGGACGCGGACGAGGAGGCCGAATTCACCCGTCGAGCGCCATGAGCCCGGCCGCCGTGGGCCGGAAGCCGCACTCCTCGTAGAAGCCGGCGAGGTGCGGCTCGAAGTCCACGTGCAGCCACTGCGCCCCACGGGCCCGGGCGGCTTCGGCGGCCGCCCGTACGAGCGCGACGCCGAGGCGCTTGCGCCGCTCCTCGGGACGCACGGTGGTGTCGAGCAGGAACGCGTGCGCGCCGCCGTCCCCGACGACGTTCACGTACCCGACGAGCCGCCCGCCCCGCCAGGCGGTCACATGCAGCAGTCTGCGCGCGAACACAGGACCGAAGTCGGTGTCCCGATGGCCGGGCCAGGAGGCCCGGAAGAGCTCGTTGAGCTCGGCGCCGGTGAGCTCGCGGTCGACGGCGAGCACGGGAGCGGCGTCGAAGCCCGCCGCGGACGCGTGCTCGGGGTGCCTCAACGGGCGGCGCCCGGGGTGACCGTCAAGGACGTGGGGCCGGCGGTGCGCAGGGCGATCGAGCCGTACGGGGTGCGCAGGCGGAGCCAGGGGCCGGCGGTGAACAGCGCCACCGGGAGCTGGTCGGCGCCGGCGCCGGGAAGGGCCGGCAGGAAGCCGAGGGACTGGGCGGCGTGGACGGCGCGCAGCGGCAGGCCGGTGGCGCCGAGGGTCCTGGACCAGATCTCGCGGCCGATGCGGTCGCGCTCGGCCCGGGTGCGCCGCTCCTCGGGCAGGGCCTCGTCGCGGGCCCGGAACTCGGCCACGGCCGCGGTGACCGCGCGCCGCATGTCCGCGACCGGAGGCAGTCCGGCGACCGGCTCCCAGCCGCCGCGGGGCGGCAGGACTCCGGCCCACGGCGGACCGGTGACGGCGTCGGGGACGACGGCCTTGCCGGCCGACTCCTCGATGCCTTCGAGGAGTTCGCCGGCGGACACGGTGACGTCCAGGTCGACCGCGTCGACGAGCCGGGCCGTACGGATCGCGACGACCTCGAACGACGGCGGCCGTCCGAACACGGCCAGCGCCCCGCCTCCCGCCTGGAGGCGGACGGCGGCGGCGCGGTCGTAATGCAGCAGGCGGCGCAGGAAGGCGGCGAGGCCCGCCGCCTCCCTGGCGTCGTCGAAGTGCAGCGGTGCGAGCGGCGTCATGGCGCGGACGTCATCCCGTCGTCCATGTACTCCTTCAGGAACGCGCGCTCCTCGTCGCTGATCCGGCGCGGACGCTGCTCCTTGAGGTCGAACGGCACGACCACCGTCGAGGCCCGTACGTACGTCACGTCCGGGTCCTTGATCTCGTACGCGATCGTCAGCGACGCCGCGCCCATCTTGGTGACCCAGGACTCGATGGTCACCGGCTCGTGCCGGTGGACCAGCGGCCGTACGTAGTCGATCTCGTGCCGGGCCACGACGGACCCGCCGGAGAACGACGGGCTCCCGTTCCCCGGCGCCAGCCGGAACATGAAGTCGATCCGCGCCTCCTCCAGATAGCGGAGGAAGACGACGTTGTTGACGTGCCCGAAGGCGTCCATGTCCGACCAGCGCAGGGGACAGGAGTAGATGTGCCGTGCCATGCGGTTCGTCAGCCTCGGGTCAGCTTCTTGTAGGTGGCGCGGTGCGGACGGGTGGCGTCCGGGCCGAGCCGCTCGACCTTGTTCTTCTCGTAGGACTCGAAGTTGCCCTCGAACCAGAACCACTTGGAGTCGCCCTCGTACGCCAGGATGTGCGTGGCGACCCGGTCGAGGAACCAGCGGTCGTGGGAGACGACCACGGCGCAGCCGGGGAAGTCGAGGAGCGCGTTCTCGAGCGAGGACAGGGTCTCGACGTCGAGGTCGTTGGTCGGCTCGTCGAGGAGCAGCAGGTTGCCGCCCTGCTTGAGGGTGAGCGCCAGGTTGAGGCGGTTGCGCTCACCGCCGGAGAGCACGCCGGCCGGCTTCTGCTGGTCCGGGCCCTTGAAGCCGAACGCGGAGACGTAGGCGCGGGACGGCATCTCGACCTGGCCGACGTTGATGTAGTCCAGCTCGTCCGAGACGACCGCCCAGAGGGTCTTCTTCGGGTCGATGTTGGAGCGGCCCTGGTCGACGTAGGAGATCTTGACGGTCTCGCCGACCTTGATCTCGCCGGCGTCCGGGGTCTCCAGGCCCTGGAGCATCTTGAAGAGCGTGGTCTTGCCGGCGCCGTTCGGGCCGATCACGCCGACGATGCCGTTACGGGGCAGGGTGAAGGACAGGTCGTCGATGAGGACCTTCTCGCCGAAGGCCTTGGAGAGGTTGCTGACCTCGACGACGACGGAGCCCAGGCGCGGGCCCGGCGGGATCTGGATCTCCTCGAAGTCCAGCTTCCGCATCTTGTCGGCCTCGGCGGCCATCTCCTCGTAGCGGGCGAGGCGCGCCTTGGACTTGGCCTGACGCCCCTTGGCGTTCGACCGCACCCACTCGAGCTCTTCCTTGAGGCGCTTCTGGCGCTTCTCGTCCTTGCGGCCCTCGACCTTGAGGCGCTCGGCCTTCTTCTGGAGGTAGGTCGAGTAGTTGCCCTCGTACGGGTGGGCGCGGCCGCGGTCGAGCTCGAGGATCCACTCGGCGACGTTGTCGAGGAAGTACCGGTCGTGGGTGATGGCCACGACGGTGCCCTTGTACTGGGCGAGGTGCTGCTCGAGCCAGTTCACCGACTCGGCGTCGAGGTGGTTGGTGGGCTCGTCGAGCAGCAGCAGGTCGGGGGCCTCGAGCAGCAGCTTGCACAGCGCCACGCGACGC
Source organism: Streptomyces sp. NPDC053493 (assembly GCF_044544825.1). NCBI lineage: Bacteria > Bacillati > Actinomycetota > Actinomycetes > Kitasatosporales > Streptomycetaceae > Streptomyces > Streptomyces sp. NPDC053493. The sequence goes on along the minus strand of NZ_JBITXS010000010.1, from coordinate 148,787 downwards.
TTCTCGCCACCGGAGAGGTTGTTGACCGGCCAGTCGCCGGGCGGGCAGCCCAGGGCGTCCATGGCCTGCTCCAGCTGGGCGTCGAGGTCCCACGCGTTGGCGTGGTCCAGGTCGTCCTGGAGCTTGCCCATCTCCTCCATGAGCTCGTCGGTGTAGTTCGTCGCCATCTCCTCGGCGATCGCGTTGAACCGGTCGAGCTTGCCCTTGATCTCGGCGACGCCGTCCTCGACGTTCTCCAGGACCGTCTTGGACTCGTCGAGCTTCGGCTCCTGCATGAGGATGCCGACGGAGTAGCCGGGCGAGAGGAAGGCGTCACCGTTGGAGGGCTGCTCCAGGCCGGCCATGATCTTCAGCACGGTGGACTTACCGGCGCCGTTGGGGCCGACCACACCGATCTTCGCACCGGGCAGGAAGCTCAGCGTCACGTCATCGAGGATGACCTTGTCGCCGTGCGCCTTGCGCGTCTTGCGCATGGTGTAGATGTACTCAGCCAAGAGAAACCGTCCGGCAAGGAGTGAGTGGGCAGATAGACCCATCTTGCCTGACCGAGCCCCGTCGGCGGAAACCAGTACCACGCCGTCCGCCTGACCTGGGCCTCACCCGGCCCCCACCGCCGCTCCACCCGGATCTCCATGCCCGGGTCCGGTCACGGAAGGTCATGGACGGTCACGGGTGGTCGCGCTCCGCCACGCCCGGCGGAGTCGCGGGTCCTGAAAAGCCGGGCGGCCCCGGTGCGCGTCTCGCGCACCGGGGCCGCTCGGATCAGGCGTGGGTCTTACTGGCCGACGGCCTTCTTCTTGCGGAGGAAGAAGATCGCGCCGCCGCCGACCACGACGAGCGCGACGGCGATGCCGGCGATCATCGGGGTGGCGCTGGAGCTACCGGTCTCGGCGAGGTCGCCGCCACCGGTGGTCGAGCCGCCGGTGGTGGTGCCACCGGTGGCCGGGGTCTGGGACGGAGCCGGGGTCTCGGACGGCTTCGGGCCCGGAGTGGACGTCTTGCAGTCGAGGACGCCCTTGATCTCCTTCTTGAAGTCGTTCGGACCGGTGATGGTGAAGTCGTACTCCGCGTCCTCGTCGACCGGGACGGTGATCGTCTTGGACTCACCGGCGGCGATCGTGTACTTCAGGCCCTTGAGGTCGAAGTTCCAGGCCTCGTCGCCCTTGTTGGAGACGGTGATGTCCACGCCGCCCTTGGCGCAGTTCTCCTTGAAGTCGACGGCCGGGACGACGCCCTGCTTCGCCCAGGTGGCGTCGATCTGCGCCTTGACCGTGGACTCGCTGCTGCCGGCGAGGATCAGGGTCTGCTGACGGCGCTCGGTGGTGCTCGCGAAGACGCGACCGATCGAGACCTTGGTGGTCGACTCCAGGTTCACCTTCGCGGAGCCGTCACCGGCACCGGCCGGCACGTCGACGTAGAGCGCGTCACCGTCGTTGGCCGAGGTGATCTCCTTGCCGCCCTTGTCGACGACCTTGACGCCCTTCGGGGCGTCGGCGGAGAGGGCGACCTTGGTCACGCCGGGGGCCGCGTTGGTGTGCACCGTGACGGGGCCGAGACGGCTGCCGGACTTGCCGGCGACCGAGGACGGCGACACGCTCAGGGAGGCCTTGGGCTCGCCCTGGTCCGGCGCCTTCTCCGCCTCGGCGACGAGGTAGTCGGTCAGCTTCTTGGCGTCGGCGTCCTGCGGAGCGGTCTCCACGTTGTCCGAGAAGTGCCAGATGGCCGCCTGCGTGGCCGCCGCGGCGGTCGCGTTGGTCAGGCCCTTGGCGTGCGCCTTGCCGGCCAGGTCGTTGAGGTCGTTCACCTCGGGGTACGAGTGCTGCAGGATCCAGCGGATCTTGCCGGCGTTCTTGTTGTCGTGCAGGGTCGACTCGTCCCAGCCGACCTCCTTGTACGACGTCCCCTGCTTGGTCTTGGTGAACAGGTCGATGCAGTAGGCCTTGAGCGAACCGCCACCGTCGACGGTGAGGTTGAAGACACCGCCCGTGTAGGTCTCGGTCTTGGCGCCGACCTTGACGTCGATCAGGCCGCCGTCGGCGATGCTGCCGAGCGTGGCGGCGGCACCGCCGCCACCGGCGTTGCCGTCCTTGGCCATCGCCGGTCCCGCGACAGCTATCGCACCCGCCGCGACAAGGCCCGTGACCACGGTCGCGGCGGCAAGGCGGGCGGTGCCGCGCCTCCGTACAGAAAACATGGATTTCCCCTCCGGGCGGGCTGCTCCGCGTCTTCCATCGATACGCGTGGGGGGAGCACCCGCCAGCAGACTCACTGACCCACTGGAAGCAAGCGCCTCATGAGTACCCGGGAATAGTAGGTAGGGGGAAGCCCCCCGTGTCCCGTCATGCGATCCGATAACCATACCGACTCGAAATCGTTATCAGAGGCCGGAAGTTCACGAAGAACCGCTGGTCACGGTGTCGACAAATTCCCACAACGCAAGGTCAGGAGGCGGTTACGGCAAGGTCGGAGGCGGGTGGCGTCTGCCAGGGATCGGGCACGCGGGCTTCCGGAATGCTCTGTTCCGGATTCTGCCTCACCGATCGCCGGAAGGCCGCCGTGCCCCGGGTCAGGTCGTGTCCCGCCGCCAGCGCGTCCACGTCCACGAAGGTCTTCCGGCGTCCGTCGCTCTCCTCCTCACGCACCTTCAGCCGGCCGTGCACCACCAGCGGTTCGCCCACGGACACCGACGCCGCCAGGTTGGCGCCCAGCGAGCGCCAGGCCGAGACCGTGTAGAAGCTGGTCGGGCCGTCCGTCCAGACCGCGCGCTCGCGGTCCCAGCGGCGGGCCGTCACCGCGAAGCGGAAGCGCGCCACCCCGCCCGACACCGTCTCCCGATACTCCACGTTCGTCGCCACGTTGCCGACCAGCGTCACCGTCGTCTCGTTCATGTCCCCGCTCCTCACGCCTCGTTCGCCTCGGATTCCTCCGCTCGATCTCCATGCTGGACCGAGCGGACGAAACCCGCTGAAGCCTGTGGACAACGGGAAGGTTGGGGACAACTCCGCCACCCGAACGAGCGATTCCGCACGGGCGGTACGGCCGTGGCGACCCGGCCGCCCGGGCCTCCCGTACGGCCCGTGCGGCCCGGCCCCCCCCGGGCGCCTCGAACGGCCCGTACCGCCCGCCCGGCGCCGGGGACCGCGCCTCACCGCACCCCCCGTGGGACTCCCGTCACCGCACTCCCCGTGGGACTCCCGTCACTGCACGCGTGCGACTCCCCGCGCCGGCCCGAAGCGCGTGACGCCGAAGCGCGCGCCGCCCGCCGCCCGGCTCGCCAGCCGCGTCGCGCCCGCCGCCGTCACGTACTGCTCGCGCACCTCCCGGTAGCGCATCAGCTCCGCCGCGATCGGGTCCAGGACCCGCGCCCGCCCGCAGGCCGCCGCCGCCTCGCGCAGCTTGCGCTCGGCCTCCTGCCCGTAACGCCGCGCCGGCCCCCGTACCGCCGCCGCGCACGCCCACTCCACCAGCGGCCCGCCGACGATCCCGGCGATCATGATCAGCACCGGCGGCCACAGCAGCGGCTCCACGACACCGACGATCTGGCCGACCAGCCACACGGCGCCGAAGATCTGCAGGAAGGTCATCACCACCTGCGCGAGGACCGCCGCCGGCCACCACGCCGGGCGGGGCGGCCGGGCCGCCGGGTCGCCCATGGTCACCGCCAGCTCGTCCAGGGCCTCCGGCAGCCCGTCGGCCCCGCGCGCCGCCGCCTCCCGCACGGCCTGCGCCCACGGCCCGGGCAGGCCGTGCGAGGCCTCCTCGGCCACGATCCGCACCGCCTGCTCGACGCGTTGACGGGCGGTCAGCTCGTCCTCGGTGCGGGACTCCGCGTGGGTGTCCGCGCTGCCGTGCGCGCGCACCCGCTCGTACCAGCGGTAGAGCCGCAGCCACGGCGTCCCGCAGGCGCGGATGGCGCCGCGCCGCCACACCCGCTCGGCCGCCTCGCCGGCCGCCCGGGCGCCGACCGCGACCGCGAGCCGGTCGGCGAAGTCCTCACGGGCCCGCTCCCCGAGCCCGGGCCGGCTGTCCGCCACGTACACCGGCCGCAGCTTGGCCGCGGCGGCGTCGACGTCGGCGGACAGCCGCCGCTCGGGCGCGACGCGCTCCTGCACGAACCGGCCGAGCAGCTCGCGCAGTTCCGGCACGCCCTCCCCGGTGTGCGCGGACAGGGCCAGCACGGTCGCGCCGGGTTCGCCGTGCTCGCCGAGCGCCATGCCGTCCTCGTCGAGGAGCCGGCGCAGGTCGTCCAGGACGAGGTCGGCGGCCTCGGTGCCGAGCCGGTCGATCTGGTTGAGGACGACGAAGGTGATCTCCGCGTGCCCGGCGAGCGGCCGCAGATAGCGCTCGTGCAGCGCCGCGTCCGCGTACTTCTCCGGGTCCACCACCCAGATCACCGCGTCGACCAGGCCGAGCAGACGGTCGACCTGGTCGCGGTGGGCGGTGACGGCCGAGTCGTGGTCGGGCAGGTCGATCAGGACAAGCCCCTGCAGGTCGGCGTCGGCCGCGCCGCCCGCCAGCGGTCTGCGCCGCAGCCGCCCCGGGATGCCGAGCCGGTCGAGCAGACCCGCGGCGCCCTCCGACCAGCTCAGCGCGATCGGCGCGGCGGTGGTGGGGCGCCGCAGCCCGGTCTCGGAGACGGGCACGCCGGCGAGGGCGTTGAAGAGGGTCGACTTGCCGCTGCCGGTGGCGCCGGCGATCGCGACGACGGTGTGCCGGGCGGACAGCCGCTGGCGGGCGGCGGCCTCGTCGAGGACCCGGCCGGCCTCGGCGAGCACCTCGCTCTCGACGCGGGTACGGGACAGGCCGACGAGCTCGTGAAGGGCGTCCAGGCGCGTGCGCAGGGCGCCTCCGTAGGCGCCGCCGAGGGCCGGGAGCGCGTCGTCGTCCTCGTCGGGTCCGCAGTCGCCGTCCCGGGCCGTGACGGTCGGGCCGGACGCGGCGGACGGGGCCGGGCGGCCGGCGGCGCGGCGCGCGATGAGGCCGTCGTCCCAGCGTCCGTCCGCCCGGCCGTCGGCCTGACCGCCCGCCCGGCCGTCGGCCTGACCCTCGGCCTGACCCTCGGCCTGACCGTCGGCCTGGCCCGGCCGCTCGGCGCGGTCGCGCTGCGTCACGTCGTCCACGGCGTCACTTCTCCTTCTGCAGTACGGAGAGCGCGGCGATCAGCTCGGCCTGCGGCTCGGGGGTCACGTCGAGGGCGTCGAGGGGCGCGAGACGCCGGTCGCGTTCGGTGTGCAGGGCGCGGTCGAGGTACTCGGCGACCAGCTCGCCGCCCTTGTCGCGCAGCCGCAGGGCGCCCTGGGCACCGAGGAGTTCGGCGAGGCGGTCGCCCGCGGCCCGGGCGCGGCGGCCGCCGAGGAGGGCGGCGGCGAGGAGGGCGGTGAGGGTCTCGGTGTCGGGGCCGGCGGGAGCGGCGCCGCGGCGGCCGCCGCCCCGGCGGATCGGGCCCCGGGCCGCGCTCCGGCCGGAGCCGAGGCCCGTGCCGCGGACGCCGGCCGGGCGATCCGACTCCCGTACCTCCTCCTCGACCATCTCCTCCAGGACGCGCCGCCAGCGCCGTACGGTCATCGCGATCCGCTCACCGGCGTCCTGGCCCTCGTCCGCCGCGGCGCCGCCTCCGGGCTGCCGCCGCCGGCCGCGGCTCGCCTGCGGTTGCGGCTGCGGTTGCTGGTACGGGTACGGGTACGGGTAGGTGTGCGGGTACCGGTACGGGTCCGGTTCCTGGTCCGCGGGCCGGTCCTGGTCCTCGGTGAGCGCGCCGGCGGCCGGCTCGCGGCGCCAGGCGTCCCGCACCCGCTCCTCGGCCGCGGCGACCGCGCACTGCACGAGCGCGGCGAAGGACTCGACAAGGGCGTCGAGGAGTTCCTCCGCGGTGCTGTCACGGGGATAGCCGCGCCAGCGGGTACGGGCGTCGCCGGCCAGCACGGCTCCGCGCCGGAGCTGCTCCCTGACCCGCTGCCGCTGCTCCGCGTACGCCGCCTCGACGGCGCCGCCGAGCCGTACGGCCGCCGCGTACTGGGCCGCCACCGCTCCGGCCAGCTCCGGCATCCGGGTGTCGAGCGAGTCGATCACGCCGGCCGCGGTCCGGCCGGCGGCCTGCTGGCGGGCGGCCGGGTCCTGGGCGCAGTGCGCGAGCCAGCCGCGCAGCGGGGCGACGGCGTTGTCGGGCAGCAGCCCGCTGCCGCCGCCCGCGGACTCGGGCAGCTCGGGAATGGTGAAGCGGGGCAGATCGCCGAAGCCCGCCTTGTCGAGCAGCGCCTCGTACTGCCGGGAGACCTCGCCGATGACCTGGTGCGGGACGCGGTCGAGGACGGTGACGAGCGTGGCGTCGTACTCCTTGGCGGTACGGAGCAGGTGCCAGGGCACGGCGTCGGCGTACCGGGACGCGGTGGTGACCATGACCCAGATGTCGGCGGCGCAGATCAACTCGGCGGCCAGGAGGCGGTTCTCGACGACCAGCGAGTCGATGTCGGGCGCGTCGAGGAGGGCGAGCCCGCGGGGCAGGGTGGCGGCGGTCTCGACGCGCAGGGAGTTGTCCTCCAGCGGCTCGTCGGCGAGGTGCTCCTCGTCCTGCTGGGGCAGCCAGACGCGGGTGAGCTGCGGCAGCACGCGCATTCCGGCGAACCAGTGGTGGTCCTCGGGGTGGCAGACCAGGACGGGCGTGCGCGTGGTGGGCCTGAGCACTCCGGCCTCGCTGACCCGCCGCCCGACGAGCGAGTTCACCAGCGTCGACTTCCCGGCCCCGGTGGACCCGCCGACCACGGCGAGCAGCGGCGCGTCGGGATCTTTCAAACGGGGCACCAAGTAGTCGTCGAGCTGGGCGAGCAACTCGGCCCGGGTCTGCCGGGCACGGGGGGCACCCGGGAGCGGGAGGGGGAGACGCACGGCGGCGACACAGTCGCGCAGGGCGGAGAGTGCGTCGATCAGCTGAGGCCGTTCGTCCAAGGTCACCACATGCGAAGAATGCCCAATTTTGGAGCCTTTTTGAAGCGTATTGCGGCCCTGCGCGCCGACCGAACGGATGTAGCCGGAGACCTCAGGCATAACGACTGCACAACACCCGGCCCGAGTGGCGCGAAAAGCGCTGCACGAATCGCACCTGCCTGCGATTATCGGACCGCTTCACCGAACCTCCACATCGTGCCACGCAGGTGAAGCAACCGGGCCAAGGCAATGGGACCCCTATCCTTGACCCGATCACCGCCGGCCCCCGTAGCTCAGCGGATAGAGCAGGTGCCTTCTAAGCACTTGGCCGCAGGTTCGAGTCCTGCCGGGGGCGCACGACGAAGACCCTCCTCAGGGAGGGTCTTTTTGCTGGTCAGGGGCAGTTTTCGGCCGGGGGCGAGGGGGTCGGGGAAAGCTCCCCGAGTGGCTGGATCTGTCCGGCTGGATCCGGTCGGAGGCGGCCTCTGGCGGCTGGATTTCCCGAAAACTTCCCGAAGTTTCGGCGGCGCCCGCTGCCCTGCCTCACTCGGATCCGCGTGCTCCCCTCTGCCACCGGGTGCCTGAGGGGACGACGTCGACCTGCCCCTCAAGGCCGGCGGGCAAGCAGGAGCGCGGCACGGGGTGGGGAGAGGCGAGCGATGCTGCGAAGATCGCGACCAGGTCGTGCGGCGTGCTGCCGCTGAAGGTCGCGCACCAGAGATACGAGGCGCCGACAGAAGGTTCCGCCCCACACCTGCCAGCCGAAGCAACCAGGCCGCGGATCGGCATCGCGAACGAGCGGGGGCACCTCCTCCAGCGAGATACCGACGGAGAGTCCGGGTGCGAGAGCGGCGATGTGCGGGCGGTCAATGTCGCGTACCCATCCTTGGGCACAGACCGCCGCGAGGACGATCTCGGGGCTTTCGAAGGAGAAGGCGGGTTCCGTGCGGGCGTCGAGGGCGAGAAGGAAGTCGGTCAGCGTCTCGTGGGGGGACGCCGGCGGTGAAGTACGCGTTCCACTCTGGCAGGCCGCTACCGGAGTGCGACCGGGCAGAAACCTGCCAGGCAACCGGAGGGTCCCCCAGCTGGAACGAGTAGGCAGCGCGTGTCCACTCGGCACCGCACAGCCCGTTGGGGCTCATGTAGGAAGGGTGTCGCGGGCGGTCGGCCACATCCGCCAGCCTGCGGACGAGAGTGCCGCGCCCACCTGGTCGGCGAGAGCCTCCTCGCCGCCCGTCAGGTGGCGAGGGGTGACCCAGTAGGTCGGGTTGGGGAGGGAGGAGCTCTCGGGGTGCTGTTGGTACAGGGCACCTCCATGCGGTTGAAGTTCTGGACAGTCGTCCACGATGACATGGCCCAGGGTCGTACCCAGTCCCGTCGGCTTCTTCGCCGTCTGCCTCCGGCGAACTGGCACAGCAGAAGGGGCGGCCACGGGCGCCCCCAGCGCTGGCGCACGCCGTACCCGGCAGCACGCGGCAGGGCGCGGCCGTTCAGCTCCCCTCACCCGGACCCTGGAGGACGACCTGCACGACACCGACGCCGAACGCAACGAACTCGCCGCCGACTGCGCAGACGAGCACCTGCGGGGTGACCGCGTACCAGCCCAACGGGACCCGCCCAGTGACACCTGCTGGTCCCTCCTGGTTCGCTTTCCAGCGATCCTGTCACCAGCAGTCCCGGGGCATTTCAGCGGCAGCAATCAGAGTCCGGATTCGCTGCCCTCCGGCGCACTTAGGGTCAGGATCTCGCCGAGGGCAATGTAGGTCTGCAGGAAGATGAAGCGGGCCTCGTCGATGGTGACCTCGGCGTGAGTGCCTGCGGAGCACCGATCGTAGAGATCGGACAGGGTTCGACGCAGCCGGTCCCTGCGACTCTTGGACACCCCGCAGGCGTGGGTGTGGGCCTGAAGCCGGTTTAGCACCTGCTGTGGGCCGACCTTGAGGTTGGCCTCGTCCCCGATCTTGTACGGCTCCTCTTGGGCAGGGAATACGTAGTCCGCAGAAGAGTCGATCAACCGGCGGCAGGTGGTGAGGGCCTGGCTAACAGACTCGGGATCGCCGTCACGGAGACGGTCAGAGATGCGCTCGATCTTGTCGAGGGCAGTCCCACTCGCTGCCGCCAACGACCCGTCGACCTTCTTCTGTGTGTCCGCGAAAAGACTTGCCTGCAGCTCGCTGAAAAGGAGCTCGTGGTAGACCTCGGTGACCATGTCATAGACGGTTGCAACAACTTGCCCGCAGATCCCGGCCCCCCTGCTGACGGAGGCCGAAGAACGGATGATCCGCTCGTCATGGCGACTCGCTGCAAGGTTGGCCATGTCACCCGAATAGTTGCCCCCGCCGCGCATGGCGTCGATGGCCTGGCGACCGGACTCGATCTCGGCCTCCAACTTCGCAATCGACTGAGTGTAGAACTTCTTCTGCTCCTGGTCGGCCCAGCGACCTGCACGTCCGATCCACGTCGTCGCGGAACCGTCAGTCGGGTAACCGCCACGCTCGAACCCGAGGAACTCCATCAGCTCGGTGTGACCGACCAGGCGGGCGAGCCTGCTCGCCTTCAGGATGACCTCGGACGTCTTCAATCGCTTGAGCTCGATGTCGGCCAAGAGCTCGTCCGCAACACGGATCGCTTCTTCCTGTCGTCCCACTGATGACCGCCCCTCCACTCGATCTCTGCTGGGTTGCAGTCGTACCACGCAGGTCCGACACATCTATGCAGATTATTTCGGCGACTACGACCAACGGGCCCGGCCTTGCCTCGTTAAAGACTGGGCCGGCGGGACCTTCCAAAGAGCGACGCCTGCTTCAGCAAGCGCGCCCCAGCGTCCGGGAAGTCCGGGGAGAAAGAAGCGCGGCAGCCGCAGAGCCGAGCGTGCCGGGGAGCGCCTGGGGGCCTTCGATGCGTTGCTGGAGTTCGGCGATCTGCCCGGTGATGCAGCGGGCGTAGGTGGAGAGCAGGACGGGGACGCTGTTGCCGGCCCATTCGGCGACCTGGGCGGGCGGGATGCCGCTGTTGAGCCAGGTCGTGAGACAGGTATGCCGGAGGTCGTACACGCGCTTCCCGACAGGCGACTTGAACTCGTGCTCGGGCAGGACGGCCTTGCGGGCCTTGGCCCAGATCCGTCGATAGACGGAGCCGGCCAGAAAACCGCCCTTCTCTCCGGGGAAGAGCAGGTCGCCGGGCTTGAGCTGATCGCGGGCGATCAGCTCCCGAAGGCTCGCGACCAGGTCGGGGTGAAGGGGGACGGTACGGGTGTCGCCGGATGCCCGGCCCTTGAGGTTGCGGGTCTCGTGGACGTCGCCGTCGTCGGTCCAGTGGCTGCCGACCTCGGGCTCGGCTGTGTGGACGCGGAGCTCGCCCCAGCCGGTAGCCGGGAGGACGGCGTCCTCGACTCGCAGGGCGACCGCTTCCTCCGGGCGCAGGCCGGCGTAGTACAGGGTCGCGAAGAACACGGTGAGTCGATGGCCGGTGCGAGGACGCGCGGCGATCCAAAGGAGCAGGGCAGCCACCTGGTGGGGGTTGAGGAGGGACCGCTTGTCGACGGCGCCGGAGGTCTTCGGAGCGGCGTTCTCCTCCTGTCCCTTGGCCATGGGGTTGGCCCGGAGGACGTTCTGGCGGACAGCATGGCGCAGGGCCACGTTGAGGATGCGGCGGTAGCGCTTGGCGGAGCTGGCGGCGGCCGGCGTGCCGTCGAGGACGGTGTCGAGCGCGTGGAGGACGGCGTCGACGTGTCTGGTGTCCTCCCAGGCGCCCAACGGGAGCGAGTTGCGGCGGATCCAGGCCAGGATCGCCCGGTACTCGGGTGGGGCCTCGTCCCGGCGGTTCTTGTTGAAGGCGTACTCACGCAGCGCCTTGCGGACGTCGACGCCCTCGTGCTGGACGGGTTCGGCCCGGAGGAGGGCGAGCGTGGCCTTGGTCAGGGCCTTGGCGGCGCTGATGCGGTTGTTCGCCGAAATACGGGACCACTTCATGTCGACGTACTGGAGGGCGAAGTCGTACCAGGTGATCTCGGTGGACGGGGGCGGCATGGGAGGCCGGGCGGCCGGTGTCCCGGTCGAAGGGCTCGCCGTTGTTGGTGGCGACGAGCAGGGTGGCGCGGAAGGATTCGGCGAGCGCGCTCTTCTTGAACGTCTCGCCGTGCCGCCGGGCGTCGACCGACCAGCGGACGGTGTAGGTGGTGCCGCGCTTCCCCTCGTAGACCTCCGTCTTGTAGAAGCGGACCTTGTAGGACCGGTTGGTCACGCAGCGGCCTCACAGTCGGTGAGCCAGTTCTCCAGGTCGCTGTGGCGGACGCGCAGGCTGCCGTTCGGGAGTTTCACGCAGCGGGGCGCGCGTCCCTTCTGGCGCCAGTCGTAGAAGGTCGACCGGGAAATCCGGAGCTCTTCGCAGAGCTCGTCGATGGTGAGCTTTTCTTCGGAGCGACGGGGGGCGGATATCGGGGATCGGCGCAAGGTTTCTCTTTTCGGGAAATGGACATGGCTCTGGCAGGGACCGGCACGGCGGGCGTTCCGGGACCCACAATCATCCGCAGAATTCCCGGTTAGGCTAACCGGCGATCGTCGGCTATGTTGCGCCCGCCCTGGCCACCCTTGGGGGTGTGAGAGCGCCGGGGAGAAGGGCCTGCGGGGCGCCCCCGAGGGCCGTGGCGATGGCGACGAGGTCGTCGATGTCGCAGCGCCTGACCATGCGTTCGATGCGGGAGAGCGCGGTGAACGTCATGGGCCCGCCGAGGGCGGTGACACGGGCGGCGAGCTGGCGCTGGGAGTATCCGCGGGCGGCGCGGGTGCGTTCGATGGCGTGGGCGGCGGCTCGTCCGGCGGGTCCGATTTCGAGGGAGCGTGGCGGCATGGGTGGTGCTGTAGCTTGCGCGCTGGACCTTCCGGAAGGGCATTCCTGTCTGCCGTGAGCGATGCGGATCACACGGCGATTTCCGGCAGCGGTTTTACCAACCGGGATTTCGGGTCTACAGTCACCGGGCCACGGGCGAGACGACTTTTGAGTGGTTCCAGAATCAAGTCTGGACTTTCACGCACCGGGTGTGGCTGTGTTGTCCACGCACCCCGGCGCCGCCGGATTCCCTGCCCCCCTTCCCGATTCCGAATGGTGGTCGATCGACATCGCCCGTATCCGCACCATCAAGCCCGAGGCGTTCGCGTCGGACAGTCACTGAGGTTGAAGCACTATGCGAGGCTTGTCGAAGCCGACAAGGTGGTAAAGATCCTTGGTGACTACGGCTGCGGGGGCGTTCCAGTACGGGTGGCCGACCAGGTCGGCCACCCGTAGTACAGACCGTCGTCCAAGGTGACCTCAACTTCGCCGGTGAGGCTTCTTGTCCCACCACTCCACCCATTCCCGAACAGATGTTCGAATCGCGCGGCCATCCGGCGTCGACGAACTGGGGGCGACGAAGCCCGGGACCAAACCCGGGGCGGCGACGCCCACGAAGGTCGCGCCCTCCAGCTCATGGCTGACTGAGTTCGACTGCCCACGCCTCGGGGCCGTCGTAGCGGAAGGCGACCAGGGCAGTAGCAGGCCAGTTCTCATGCACACCTCGGACCAGTCCGGCCCGGCTTGGCACAGTGAATGCCTGGATGCCCCGACCAAAGTCGATGGTCCCTGAGGCTCGGCTTTTGATCTGGGAGACGCGGCCTCGGAGGCGAGTCAGATACGCGGGCGGCGGCTCTCCCTCTCGGCGATTCCACTGCTTCAGGTCCCGGTGGGAGACTAGGCGGCCCAGCTCCTGTCCATCCCCTAGCCACTCATATGCGGTCGAGTGTCGGTTGGCGAAGCCAGTGGTGCGATCCCGACACCTGTTCAACTTCGAGCGATACTCCTCGATAGCCGAGTCCTGACCTTCGAGAACTCGCAAACAGGCGAGCACGTAATCGTAGAACAAGGCCTCACGGATGGACTCCGTCCGGGCCCACGTGGTCACGTAGTCGGCCGCGCGGTCCAGGGATGCCGGCAGGAACCGGGCTGCCTGTAGCCACTCGCGCAAACTCGTGAAGTCGCGCGGGTTATCCATAAGGTTCGCATTCAGCAGCTCGACCGCCTGGCGCACATCGTGTGCTGGGGCCTTGCGCCACGACCCGTTGCGCTGCCGGTACGCACGGGCCAGCCGACGCCGCACCGGCGGCTTGTACGCGTCGTCGCGTGAGAGGAGATTTCGCCAGCCCTGCAACAGCGCCTGATAGTTGTCGTAGAGCTTCTGCAGTTCGGCCTCCGTTTCCTCCGCCCGATAGGAGAGCCGGTCCGAGCCACGGATCTCCAACACCGCGTCGAGGGCACTTTCGGCCTCTTCCAGAAGCGCCCGGTAAGCGCCGGCACTCGGCCGGGCAAGGAACTCCGAGTAGGTGGCAGCTCCGGACCACGAGAACCCGAACTCGATTACTTTGATGCACATTTGAGCTAGAGCGATGTGGCCGTACTCGCTGGAGTCGTCCAGCTCCGTGGCCTTGTCGAAGGAAGCACTTGCGGACTCGACGAGCTCAAGGATCCGACCCTCGCGAGTTCTGCTGTCATCGTGGGAGTGGGCCCGGTTCTCGATCACGGACCTGATCTCGTTCCGGAAGGCCATGCCCCGCATGTGATGCAGCAATGGGTCGCTCGGAGCCAGCGAGATGGCCTTGTCCACCGCACTCAGGGCCCCCTGAAAGTCCCGGGAGTCGTAGGACAGCAGGCGGCCGTAGTGGCCCCAGTAGTGCGATTCGTTCGGGAACGCCTGCACCAGGGCGTGAATCACCTGCTTGCGCCCGGGCACAGTCATCTGCTGAAGCAGCTCCGTGTAGGTGCCGGTCCGCTGGAACTCCACCGGTTCTCGGGCATCTCTCATTATGAAGAGGCGGTCCAGCAGGATCTTCATGTCGTCCGGGAGACGGTTCTGGAACACCCGGCCGGCTTGGGCGATGAGCGTTTCGCACCAGCCCGGCAGCGCGGCTTTCCAGTCCTCCGGGCCCGCGGCCGCTCCGGGCGGCGCAAGCAGCTGACGCAGCACCTCCTCGGCGATCAGGCTATGCGACAGCCGCCACATGCCGTCGCTCTCCTCGATCAGGAGCGGCAGCACGCGATCATCGACATGCAGACGGAGATCCACGTCGTCGGCCGGTGCCACCCCGAGCAGGTCCGTGAACAGGTCAGAGGGCACTGGAACACCACTGAAGCGGTGGGCCAGGGCAAGCAGTGTGCAGATCTCCCGGTCGACGTCCGACACCTCGTCGAGGAACGGGGCGACGTACCCGGGCAGCCCTTCGAACTCCTTGTTGAATGCGGTCAGGGCGAAGAAGAACGGAACGCCGTGATCTGACTCCTCTGCGACCAGCTCGAATAGGGGTTCCTCCCGGTCCGGCACCAGATCGGTGAAGTGCCTGGCCATCTCGAACCGGTCGTTCCGCTTCATCGGCCCGACCCGCAGGCTGCGCTGGGGCGAGGTCTGGACGACATCATCGCCGGCGGAACTCCGACGCGCGGTGATCAGCATGACGACCGGCACACTGCTCGCCCGCAGCAGCTCGTACAGACGCTGCTGGGAGGACTCAGGAAGGAGCTCCAGCAGGAGAAGGACGGGGCTTCCGGTCTCGGACGACAGGTCAGACGCCAGCTGGGAGAGGACTGCTTCGTCCTGGTTGCCACGGGCCACGACCGTGGGGAACTCGTCCTTGAGATTCCAGGCCACCCGGCGAGCTATGGTCGTGCCCCCGGCGCCAGGGCTGTGGGCGAGCATCACCCGCAGAGTGTCGCGCTGCTCCAGAGCGGTGCGCACTTGACCAGTGAAGTCCTCGGTGACTGCCCGTGGCAGGTCCAGGTGAAGGTCCAGCTCGAACCACGAAATGGGACGCCCTCGGTAGAAGGCGCCTACCTCATACTCGCCCGCCTCCGACTCCACCCCGACCTCGGAGTGCAGCAGTACCGCCGTGTCCTCAAAGCGCGACAGCAACCCGTCGGGAACGTCCACGAAGCCCATTTCGGCGGGCACCCTCGGTCGGCGGCTCTGCACCTCAGCCGACGAGGGCTTGGGCAACGCGCCCAGGATGTCCGCGGGTTCACACACGAGCGGTTCAACATCGTACTCGGCAAGGCTGCCCTCGCCAGTGGCCGAGATCGAGAGAATCCTCGCCCGGTCGTCGAAGACGTCGATGCATGCCTCGACCAGCGCTCGTTCAGCGCTGCCGCCCTCGCCGAAGCAGACGACCGTCGCCGGCCTCCCTGAGTGACGGTTGAGCGCTTCAATTGACTCCCGTACGAACGGCAGATACATCGAGCGCCAGCGGCGCAGGGCCGTGGTCGGGGAGACCGGGTCCGCCCCGCGGATCCCCGCCGCCGCGACCCAGTTAGTGCTGTTGCGGCCGAACATCATGTCCTGGTCACGCAGCTGGAGCCGGTGGATCCGACCCCCGCCCGCAGAAGCAGCCGCTTTCCAGCCGCCATCGACATCGGTGTCCGGGTTGAGCTCGACGACCAGGTTCCAGCCGAGCCCAGCGAACTTCTGGAGGTCTTCCTCCCCGAAGGCGGCCGAGTCAATGACGGCGATGGTCGTACGGCGGGCGCTCCAGCGGTCGCAGCCCTCGACAAGCCGGTCGACAGCGGCCGAGACCTCCGGAGCAGCCTCGACGGCTCGGGTGAGGGAGCAGCGAGGAGCCGTCGCCGTGGGCGCATGCAGACCGCGCCCCGAGAAGAACCGACCCAGGGCGCTGCAGGCCAACTGGTAGCACCACGCCCGCTCCTGAGACCCGACCGTCGCGTCCCGGGTCGCGAAGAGCAGCGCGTTTCCTGCCAGCGAAAGGAGGTACTGATCCTGCCAGTCGTCAGGCATCGATAGCTGCTTGGCGTACACCTCACCGGCCTCGGCGATGTCGTTCGAGAGGTTGCCCAGCCCCACGACTTGGAGCACCACATCGGTGTCTGCTTCGGGATCAACCAGAAACTCAGCCAGGACACTGCGTTGGCGCTCGGTCAGCTCCGGCAACTCCCTCAGAATGAGAGCGAGCGTCAGGTGGGTAAGATCCCGGGAGAGCGGTGCATCTGCCTGATATCCGGAGAGGTCAATCAGCCGGTACGCGGCGGCATCCACGACTGGCGACATCGGCAGCAGAATGTTGTCGGCGTGAAGATCGCCATGGGCCCGGCCGAGGATCGCGAGCACATGGTCGCTGTCCAGCTCGTCCCAGAGGGAGCGTTCCAGCCAGGCGACGACGTTCGGTACGACCCCGCCGCTTGCGAAGGTGATCCAGAGCGGCACCTGCTCACCCACGGGCTCGTAGGCCAGCTGCTCGGCGAGCTTCGCGACCGGGCCGCCCTTGTCCATCCGGGTGCCCACATGGCTCAGGATGAAGTCCCGCGAGGCCATGCGCCGGATATCCGTCGGCGTTGGGTTCCAGTCGCTGAGGATCGAGCGTGCGATGACACTGACAAGTTCCGGCAGTTCACGGCCGCGCAGGGTAGCCGATAGCGGCCTGACGTCGCGGATGTTACCGCCGGCGATCTCCTGGAACATCACCTTGGCGCCACCCGGGACGCCCGGGACGCTGACGGGTTCAACGGGCTGCCTAACCAGATGCCGGTCGGCGAATCCCTCGGGGGCGTCCTCGATCGCCTTAGTGTGCCGTCCAGGCTCCCGGCCGGTGATCGTCCCCGGAGGGCATACCTTCATGACGACCTTGCCATTGAAGACCGGGCCGGTCAGCGCGACTGCTGCCAGGACCGCTTTGCTCTTACCGGGAG
Organism: Streptomyces sp. NPDC053493; assembly: GCF_044544825.1. Classification (NCBI taxonomy): domain Bacteria; kingdom Bacillati; phylum Actinomycetota; class Actinomycetes; order Kitasatosporales; family Streptomycetaceae; genus Streptomyces; species Streptomyces sp. NPDC053493. The sequence continues at coordinate 132,149 of NZ_JBITXS010000010.1, read as the reverse complement.
TTAGCCATCGGTCGAACACGATCCGGGTGTCGTGCGTCTGCTGCCACTTCTCAAGCTCGGACGCGATCGCCTCGCCGAACTCAGCCTGTTGCAAGGCCTCCGTCAGCGCCAACCCTGCGCTCCCTGTGGGCACTTCCGGCATGCTTCATCCTTCCGCCGCGCGTGCTTTTCCACATTAGTGCTTCGCCAGGAGGCATTGGCTGGACTTCGGCGATCACTGATCCACGGCGAGGACGGCCGCTGGCGACACGCCCGGGAAGCCCTAGCTTGAGAAACCCCAGGTTCCCACCTCCAGGCATGAGCTCGACGAGCCTCGAGCCCACCGTCTAGCTGAGCTCTTCACCCTCCTCAGGGCAGATGTCCTTGGCCCCAGAGGTCCCGGCGGCCAGCAGCAACACCACCTCCTCGACGTCCCGAAAACGCCGGAAGATTGGAGTCGTTACCCGCCATCGAACCCAAACACGCAGGTCACAGGCACATGTCATCGAGACCTACCGAGTGCCTTCTAAGCACTTGGCCGCAGGTTCGAGTCCTGCCGGGGGCGCACGACGAAGACCCTCCCCAGGGAGGGTCTTTTTGCTGGTCAGGGGCGGTTTTCGGTCGAGGGCGGGCAGCCCGTCCGGGGGCTTCCGGATGGCTTGAAATGTCCGGCCGAAACCGGCCATAAGCGGCCTCCTCCACGGCCCCGCAACACGGGCGACCGGGCGCGCGGCCTCGGCCCCGGGAAGCACGAGCGGCTGCTCACATCGGGGCGCCCGAGCCTTATGCCCGGTTTTTGGTATTCCGGCTAGGTCGTCGTACGCACGCGTCCGCCATGTCGGCCATCCTTGAAGAGGAGGCGTCACCCCAACCGGGAGGCATCCGATGGCATACGACGAGGGACTGGCGGAACGGATCCGCGGCCACCTGGGCCCGGACCCCGAGGTCACCGAGAAGCGCATGTTCGGCGGGATCGCCTTCTTCTGGCGGGGCAACATGGCCGTCGGTGTGACCGGCGACGACCTCATGGTCCGCGTCGGCCCGGACGCGACCGCCGAGGCCCTGGCCCGGCCGGGCGCGCGGATCTTCGACATGACGGGCCGGCCGATGCGCGGCTGGGTCGTGGTCGACGCCTCCGCCGTCACCGAGGACGGGGCCCTGGCCGCATGGATCGCCAAGGGGCCGCGCCTTCGCGACGACCCTGCCACCGAAGTGACGTAGCGGGATCTACGCCTCCTCAGCGCCCCTGGTCGGAGGCCGCCTCATTGAGTGCTACCCCCTTCCCGGGCTCGCCGGGACATGTCCGGGTCAGTGAGGTCGAAGCCGAGCAGCGGGACTTTGTACGGGTCGACGTCCTTAGGCAAGGGCCGGCCTTCGAGGAGGAAGCCGAAGAGGGCTCGAAGGGCTTCGTTGCCCAGTTCCAGAGGATGGAACGGCAGCTCGTACGGCTCCTCGTCCCACGCCGGGTCACACTCCACGGGCCGGTCACCTGCCCAGTAGGGCATCTCGAAGGGGAACGGGTCACCGATATTCTCCACGATGCCACCGTCCGGCGACAGGCTCAGCGAGCGGCGGAGGCGGCCGTCCTCCCAGACCGCGAAGGCAAGCCAGTCCGAGGCGCTGTGCATCGCGTGCAGGATCACGCGACGGCCCGCGGCGGTCTCCAGTAAGTGCGCCGGGAGCTCCGACGGGCGGTCGCACATCAGACGCCGATCGCAGACCAGGTCCACGCCGGGGAAGCTCGCCGCATACGTGAGGCGCTCCGGCGGGTACGTCGTTTCCCCCAGGACATCGCCCTTCGTCGACTCCATCGTCCAGCCTGGAAAGACCTGGGCGACCAACGCCGCCGTTCCCTCAGCCGCCGGTTCGCCGGCCTTTCGCAGTGCAGAGGCCACGTCTCCGTCCGCGTACGCCAATAGCGCCGTCTTCGCTCCCATGCGACGCACGCTAGCCCCCACCACTGACAGCCTCGCCGCTCCCGAATGCCCGAAGTTTCTGGGAGCGGCCTGCCCCTCTCGAACCGGGCAGAGGTGGTCACCAGGAGATCAGGCGGCCCTCGGGTGTGTGGGTGAGCGTCACGCAGCCGATCCAGTCACCGTTTTCCGGATACTCCCAGTTGTCCGCGTCGGCCAGCACGTCCAACAGTTCCTCGCGGGCGAGGGGCGGACCGGGCTGGAAGCCGGAGCCTCCGCTCGGAGGCGTCCAGGGAATGACCCGGCACACGTCGATCCATCCCCTGTCGATCAAGGGAAGGAGGAGGGGAGTCAGCTCTTCGGGTGACGCCGATGCGAGAGGTTCGTCCAGATCGCCGCGGACACCCGGGAGGATGTCGATCTCGAAGGCGTTGAGCATGAAGGCGCGCTCGGCGGCGGAGAGGTCTTCTGGAGCGTTCACCCCGGGATCGTCGCATGCAGACTGCCGGTGGCTGGTGGCGCATCCGTTGATGGGCGGTTTGTCACCGCCGGCGGCAGGGCGCCCCTCCCCTGGCGCGGCTCCGGCCCCTCCGGTGGGTAGACAGATGATGTGAACACGACCTTCACCGCTCCCCGCATCGCGCGGCTCCTCCAGGACGGGTTCCACGCCCAGGTCTATCCCGGTGCCGCCTGGGCCGTCGGTGATGCCGGCGGGCCGGTGGCGGGTGGTTCGGCCGGGGTTCTCGCGCCCGGCGCCGGCGCTCGACCCGCCCGGCTCGACTCGCTCTTCGACCTCGCCAGCCTCACCAAGGTGATCGCGGTGTGGCCGGTCGTCGGCACCCTCGTCGAGGCCGGAAAGCTGCGCCTCGACGTGCCGCTGGGCGCGTTCTGGCCCGAGACCGCCGGGCATCCGCTGGGCGACGTCACCGCGCTCCAGCTCCTCACGCACACCGCGGGACTGCCGCTGCGGGCCAACCTCCGTGCCCTGTACGGCTCCGATCCGCAGGACGTGCGCGACGGCGTGCTGCGCGAGCGGCTGCGGCGGCGGCCGGGTGAGGCGGTCGAGTACACGGACCGGGCGGCCCTCGTCCTCGGCTATCTGGCCGAGTTCCTCACCGGCCGGCCGCTGCGCGAACTGGCCACCCGCCGCGTCTGGGAGCCGCTCGGCATGACGGACACCCGTTACGGGCCGCTGCCGGACGCGCTCGTGGAGCGCGCCGCTCCGACGGAGTACGACGAGGAGACCGGCGCCCATCTGCGCGGCACCGTGCACGACTTCTCCACCCGGCTGCTGGGCGGGGCCTGCGGGATCGCCGGGACCTTCTCCACGGTCGGCGACCTGGGGCGCTTCCTGCGGCAGGTGCTCGATCCGGTCCGGCCGCCGTTCGGGCCCGAGTGGGCCGCGGCCTCGCTCCGCGTCCGTACCGGCGAACTCGCCCCGGTCCGCGGCCTGTTCTGGCACCTGGCACCGGGCACCGCGTTACGCGACGACGTCTGGGTGCACTACGGCTTCACCGGCACCGGCATGTGGGTCAGTCCCTCGCGCGGCCGCTGGGCGGTGCTGCTCACCAACAAGCTCTACTACACGCGCGAAACCGGTCCGGTGACCTCGGTGCGCGACGCCTTCCGGGAGGCGGTCTTCCCGCCGCGGTGACCGGATCGGGCCGGGCTCGTTGCACGCCGTAAACGATCAGGTAGGCGAACGGACAGCGGAGGCGCGGCGATGGGAGACGAGCGGGCGGTACGGCGGGCGGCGGAGGAGCTGGCCCTGGGGCGCGCGGTGATGCACGGCTTCGCGCACTGCCACGCCGTGACCACCCGTCCCGACCGGCCCGAGGCCGCCGCGGCCGGAGCGGGCGTCGCCGGGCGCGGCGGCGGTGTCACCACCGTGTCGTCGGGCATCGCGGCCCTGTTCGACTGGACCCGGCTGCCCGCCGAGCTGCCCCGGCGGCAGGTGTGGTCGCTGATGGAGGAGCTGTACGAGCTGGGGCCGTTCGGCTTCCGCGGTCCGGCCTCGGACCGGGTGCCGGAGCGGCTGACCGCCGGCCGGGACGGCGTGCGGACCGTACGGGTGCTCGCGCCGGGCCGGCACTGCCCGTCCAACGCCTTTCTCGGCGCGGCGCTCGAACTGACCGGCGCTGACTGCCTCTTCGTCGCGCCACTCGTCACGCCACTCGTAGCCCCGCCGGGAACGCTGCCGACCACGTCGCTCGCCGCGTCGACCCTCACACAGCTCGCCTCGCCGCCCGTCACGCAGACCGCCTCGCCACCCGTCACGCTGCCCGCCGCGCCGGCCCGCATGCCTCTCGCCGGGCCGCCCGCCCTCGACCCTGACGTCCATGTCCTCGCGCCGGACGACGAGGGCGGGGCGGCCGGCCGTGCCGCGCGGTATCCGCACCACACGGCGGCGGCGCCGAGCGTGCTCGCGTTCCACCGTCCGGCCGGGCGGGGCAGGTCCGGGCTGCCGGCGCTCACGCTGGAACGGTCGGGCTCGCTGTCCGCCGACCACATCCGGTCCGTGGCCGCGAACCACGGCTTCGCCCTGGCCGTCGCCGCCGCCCCGGCTCCGCGCGCCTACGCCCCGTCGGCCGCCGCCGCCTCGCCCGTACGGCGGTAGGCGCGCAGGAAGGCGGCGACGCCGCCCCGCAGCAGCCGGTCGGTTTCGTCCCGCGGCAGCGGCAGGACGCCGTAGTGCGAGCGCAGCAGGATGCTCGCGGAACTGAGCGCCGTGAAGTGGCCGGTCGCCAGGGCGGCGTCGCCGTGGAGGTCGAGCAGGCCGCCGTCGGCGAGGGCGGTGAGGGCCGCGGCGAGCGCGGCGGCGACGGGCGCGGGGCCCGCCTGCTGCCAGGCGTCGAGGACCTCGCCGGGCACGTGGTCGGCCTCGGAGTGGATGTGCCGGACCAGCGCGAAGTGGTTCGGGTACTCGGAGATGAGGTCCGTGAAGGCCTGCGCGACGGCGACGAGGTCGCGTTCGAGGGTGTCGGCGGTGGGCAGCCGGGCGGGGTCCAGGAGGGTCCGGATCCGGGCCAGTTGGGCGTCCCGTACCTCGTGGGCGGTCCAGGTGACGACGGTCTGGAAGAGCTGGGCCTTGCCGCCCGGGAAGTGGTTGTAGAGCGTGCGGGTGGAGACGCCGGCCGCGGTGGCGATGGCGTCGACCGAGGCGCGCGCGTAGCCCTCGCGGCCGAAGACGCCGCAGGCCGCGTGGACCATCGCGAGCTGCTTCTCCAGCTTCCGGGGCGGGACCTCGCGACGCGCCCGCGCCATCCAGGCCTCGTTGGTGCTGCTGCTCATGCCGGTCATGTCTGCACCTTACTCGCGGCCGCGCCTCGAAGTACAACGGGCGTTGCACTTTTTACAACGAGCGTTGTACGTTCAGGGCGAGCCGAACGCACCGGGCGTCCCGGCCCGCTTCTCAGGGGGACCCACCATGTCCGCGACCACTGCCGCCACGACCACCGCCACCACGCCCGCCGCACCCGCAGCCGCATCCGCCACCGCACCGCTGCGCGTCGCCGTCATCGTCGGCAGCGTCCGCGAGGGCCGGCACGCCGACGCCGTCTCCGACTGGTTCCTCGGCTTCGCCGCCCGGCACGGCGGCCTGGACCTGGACGTGATCGACCTGGCCGAGGTCGACCTGCCGCTGGCCATGCCCGGCTGGGGCGGCAAGCCGAGCCCGCAGGCCGTCGCCGCGCTCGCCGAGGTCTCGCCGCGGCTCGCGGACGCCGACGCCTTCGTGGTCGTGACGCCCGAGTACAACCACAGCTTCCCCGCCGCCCTGAAGAACCTGATCGACTGGCACCGCCCGCAGTGGCAGGCCAAGCCCGTCGGCTTCGTCTCCTACGGCGGACTCGGCGGCGGCCTGCGGGCCGTCGAGCAGCTCCGGCAGGTCTTCGCCGAGATGCACGCCACCACCGTGCGCGACTCCGTCAGCCTGCACGGCCCCTGGTCCGGGATCGGCGAGGACGGCGCGCCGCGCGACCGGGCGGTCACCGAGGGCGCCGCCAAGGGCATGCTCGACCAGCTCCTGTGGTGGGGACGCGCGCTGCGCACCGCCCGGGCCGCCCTCCCCTACCAGTTCTGAGAGGGCCGCACGCCATGACCACCACCCAGCTCCGCGCCCGGCACACGGCCGAGCCGCCCGCCCCCACGACACCGCTCGGCCGGGTCCTCGCCGTCGTCGTCCTCGGCTCCGTCATGTCCGTCCTCGACATGACCATCGTCAACGTCGCCCTGCGCAGTCTCTCGGAGGCCTTCCACGCACCACTGACCACCATCCAGTGGGCCGCCACCGCCTACACCCTCGCGCTCGCCGCCGTCATCCCGACCGCCGCCTGGGCCATGGGCCGGATCGGCGCCAAGCGCACCTACCTCACCGCGCTCGTCCTGTTCACGCTCGGCTCGCTGCTCGCCGCGCTCGCCTGGGACGCCCCCAGCCTGATCGCGTTCCGCGCGGTGCAGGGACTCGGCGGCGGGCTGCTGATGCCGGTCGGCATGACGATGACGATGCGCGCGGCCGACCCGGCACGGATGGGCCGGGCGATGGCCGTGGGCGGACTGCCCATCCTGGTCGGCCCGGTGATCGGGCCCACGCTGGGCGGCTGGCTCGTCGACGCCGCCTCCTGGCACTGGATCTTCCTGGTCAACCTGCCCCTGGGCGCGCTGGCGCTCGCGCTCGCCGGACGGCTGCTGCGGCCCGACGCACCGCGCGCCGGCGACCCGGCGCCACGCCTCGACGTCCCGGGTCTCCTGATGCTCTCCCCCGGCCTCGCCCTGCTCCTGTACGGGCTCGCGCGCGGCGGCGAGGGCGGCGACTTCACCGCACCCGGGACGCTGGTGCCGACGGCGGCGGGCGTGCTGCTCGTGGCGGCCTTCGTACGCCGGGCCCTGACGGCCCGTGAACCGCTGCTCGACCTGCGGCTGCTGCGGGACCGCACCTTCGCGGCCGGGATCGTGACCCTCGCCCTGTTCACCATGGCGTACTTCGGCTCGATGCTGCTCGGGCCGGTGTACTGGCAGGCGGTACGGGGCTTCAGCGCGAGCGCGGCCGGGCTGCTCGCCGCTCCGGTCGGGCTCACCGTCGGACTGACGATGCAGGTCGCCGCGCGGCGGATCGACACCGCCGCGCCCCGGCGGCTGATCCCGGCGGGCGTGGCCGTCGCGGCGCTCGGCATGACGCTGAGCGCGCTGCAGACCGGTACGGAGGACGTGGCGGTCTGGCGGGTGGTCGGCGCGGCGATGGTGATGGGCGTGGGCGCCGGCATGGTCCTGATGCCGACGATGACCACGGCGAGCCGCGATCTGCCGAAGGAGCGGATGGCGGCGGCGAGCACCGCGCTGAGCATCAACTCGCAGGTCGGCGCGTCGGTGGGCACGGCGTTGTGCTCGGTGGTCCTGGGCACGGCGGGCGCCGACCCGGCCGGCTTCCGCCTCACGTACGCGGTGGCGGCGCTGCTGCTCGTGCTCGCGGTGGTGCCGGCCCTGTTCCTGCCGGGCCGCCGGACCTGAAGCCCCGGCCGGCCGCCGGACCTGAAGCCCGGTACCCCTGCCGGGCCTGAGGCCCGGTCCGGCCCCCGCCCTCACGTCGTCAGCGGCGGCCGGCGAAGACCAGGTCCCTGAGCGCCACGTTGAGCCGCAGGACGTTGACCCTCGGCTCGCCGACGAAGCCGAGGAGCCGGCCCTCGGTGTGCTCCGTGACCAGCCGGTCGACCTGGGCGACGGTGAGGTGGTTGCGCGCGGCGACCCGGTGGACCTGGAGCCTCGCGTACCGCGGCGAGATGTGCGGGTCGAGGCCCGAGCCCGAGGAGGTGACGGCGTCGGCGGGGACGTCCTCGGGCCGTACGGTGAAGCCGGGCGTCGAGTTGTCCCTGACGACGGCCGCCTTGGCGTCGCTCACCCACCTGATCAGCTCGGGATTGTCGCCGGAGCGGTTGGTCGCGCCCGAGACGAGCAGCCGGTAGCGGGTGTTGACGGAGTTGACGCCGAGGCCGTTCGACGGGCGGGGCTGGAACCACCGCAGGTCCGGATAGGTCTGCCCGATGAGCTCCGAGCCGACGACCCGGCCGCTCGCGTCCTCGATCCGCGATCCGTTGGCCTGGCGCGGAAAGGCGAGTTGGGCGACGCCGGTGACGGCGAGCGGATAGAGCACGCCGCACACGACGGTGAGGACGAGGAGGGCGCGCAGGGCCGCCCCGAGCAGCCGGGTGGCGCTCGCCACGGAGGTGTTGTTCATGGTGATCGGCACGCTTTCTGGTCAACGCAGCCCGGGAACGAGCGAGAGCAGCAGGTCGATGAGCTTGATGCCGAGGAACGGGGCGACCAGGCCGCCGAGTCCGTACAGGCCGAGGTTGCGGCGGAGCATCCGGTCGGCGCCGGCCGGCCGGTAGCGGACGCCCTTGAGGGCGAGCGGCACCAGCGCGACGATGATCAGCGCGTTGAAGACGACGGCGGAGAGGATCGCGGTCTCGGGCGAGGACAGCCGCATGATGTTCAGCGTGTCCAGGCCCGGGTAGGCCGCCGCGAACATCGCCGGGATGATCGCGAAGTACTTCGCCACGTCGTTGGCGATGGAGAAGGTGGTGAGCGCGCCCCGGGTGATCAGGAGCTGCTTGCCGATCTCGACGATCTCGATGAGCTTGGTCGGGTCGGAGTCGAGGTCGACCATGTTGCCGGCCTCCTTCGCGGCCGACGTGCCCGTGTTCATCGCCACGCCCACGTCCGCCTGGGCGAGCGCCGGTGCGTCGTTGGTGCCGTCGCCGGTCATCGCGACGAGCTTGCCGCCGGCCTGCTCGCGCCTGATGAGGGCCATCTTGTCCTGGGGCGTCGCCTCGGCGAGGAAGTCGTCGACGCCCGCCTCCTCGGCGATGGCCTTCGCGGTCAGCGGGTTGTCGCCCGTGATCATGACCGTTCTGATGCCCATGCGGCGCAGCTGCTCGAACCTCTCGCGCATGCCCTCCTTGACGACGTCCTTGAGGTGCACGACGCCGAGGACGCGGGCGCGCCGGGTCCCGTCCGGGGCGGTGTCCTCGACCGCCACGAGCAGGGGTGTGCCGCCGCCCTGGGCGATGGCGTCGGTGAGCTGCCGGGCGTCCGGCGCGATCTCGCCGCCGCGTTCCCGTACCCACGCCAGGACCGAACCGGCGGCGCCCTTGCGGACCTTGCGCCCGTCGACGTCCACGCCGGACATACGGGTCTGGGCGGTGAAGGCCACCCACCGGGCGGAGGCGAGTTCGTCCCGGTGGCGCCCGGGCAGGCCGTACCTCTCCTCGGCGAGGGCGACGACCGAGCGGCCCTCGGGCGTCTCGTCGGCCAGGGAGGACAGCTGCGCGGCCTCGGCGAGCTCGGCCTCGGTGGCGCCGCGCACCGGCACGAACGCGGCCGCCTGCCGGTTGCCGAGCGTGATGGTGCCGGTCTTGTCGAGCAGCAGCGTCGACACGTCGCCGGCGGCCTCGACCGCGCGGCCGGACATCGCGAGGACGTTGCGCTGGACGAGCCGGTCCATGCCGGCGATGCCGATCGCGGAGAGCAGCGCGCCGATCGTGGTCGGGATGAGGCAGACGAGCAGGGCCGTGAGCACGATCAGCGAGGTCTGCTCGTCGGCGCCGGCGTAGATCGCGAACGGCTTGAGCGTCACGACCGCGAGCAGGAAGACGATGGTCAGCGAGGCCAGCAGGATGTTGAGGGCGATCTCGTTGGGCGTCTTCTGCCGGGCGGCGCCCTCGACCAGGTGGATCATGCGGTCGATGAAGGTCTCGCCGGGCCGGGTGGTGATCTTGACGACGATCCGGTCGGACAGCACCTTCGTGCCGCCGGTGACGGCCGACCGGTCGCCGCCGGACTCGCGGATGACCGGCGCGGACTCGCCGGTGACGGCGGACTCGTCCACGCTGGCGACGCCCTCGACGACGTCCCCGTCGCCGGGGATGACGTCGCCGGCCTCGCAGACCACGTGGTCGCCGACGCGCAGCTCGGTGCCGGGGACGCGTTCCTCGCCCGCCGGAACGAACCTGCGGGCCACGGTGCCGGTCTTCGCCTGGCGCAGGGTGTCGGCCTGCGCCTTGCCGCGGCCCTCGGCGACGGCCTCGGCGAGGTTGGCGAAGACCGTGGTCAGCCACAGCCAGCCGGCGATCGCCCAGCCGAACCAGTCACCGGGGTGCCGCACCGCGAGGACCGTGGTGACGACCGAGCCGACCTCGACGACGAACATGACCGGGGACGTGACCATGATCCGCGGATCGAGCTTGCGCAGCGCGTCCGGCAGCGACGCGACGAGCAGCCGCGGGTCGAACAGGCCGCCGCCGACCGGCTTCCCGTGACCGGTGCGCGCCGATGGCACGTCGCCTTGGTGCGGGGCCCGGGTGGGAGTGGGAGTGAGGGTGCTCATGCTGCCAGCCCTTCGGCGAGCGGTCCCAGCGCGAGGGCCGGGAAGTAGGTGAGACCGGTGACGACGAGAACGGTGCCGACGAGCAGGCCGGTGAACAGCGGCTTCTCGGTGCGCAAGGTGCCCGCGGTCTCGGGTACGGGCGTCTGCTCGGCGAGCGAGCCGGCCAGCGCGAGCACGAACACCATGGGAAGGAACCGGCCGAGCAGCATGGCGATGCCGATCGTCGTGTTGAACCACGGGGTGTCGGCGTCGAGGCCGGCGAAGGCGGAGCCGTTGTTGTTGGCGCCGGAGGTGTAGGCGTACAGGATCTCGGAGAAGCCGTGCGCGCCGGAGTTCGTCATCGACTGTGCCGGGGTGGGCAGGGCCAGGGCGACGGCGGTGAAGCCGAGCACGAGCGCCGGTGTGACGAGGAGGTAGCAGGCGGCGTACGTGATCTGGCGGCTGCCGATCTTCTTGCCGAGGTACTCGGGCGTGCGGCCGACCATCAGACCGGCGACGAACACCGCGATGACCGCCATGACCAGCATGCCGTAGAGGCCGGAGCCGACTCCGCCGGGCGCGATCTCGCCGAGCTGCATGCCCAGCATCGCGATCCCGCCGCCGAAGCCGGTGTACGAGGAGTGGAAGGAGTTCACCGCGCCGGTGGAGGTCAGGGTGGTGGCCACCGCGAAGATCGAGGAGCCGGCGATGCCGAAGCGGGTCTCCTTGCCCTCCGTCGCGCCGCCCGCCAGGTCGAACGCGGGGCCGTGATGGGCGAACTCGGTCCACATCATCAGGGCGGTGAAACCGGCCCAGACGGTGGCCATGGTCGCCAGGATCGCGTAGCCCTGCCGGACCGAGCCGACCATGCGGCCGAAGGTGCGGGTGAGCGCGAACGGGATGACGAGGATCAGATAGATCTCGAAGAGGTTGGAGAGCCCGGAGGGATTCTCGAAGGGATGGGCGGAGTTGGCGTTGAAGTAGCCGCCGCCGTTGGTGCCCAGCTCCTTGATGACCTCCTGGGAGGCGACCGCGCCGCCGTTCCACTGCTGGGCGCCGCCGGCGAACCGGCCGACCTCGTGGATCCCGGAGAAGTTCTGGATCGCGCCGCAGGCGACCAGGACGAGTGCGCCGACCACGGAGATCGGCAGCAGGACGCGCAGGGTGCCGCGGACCAGGTCGGCCCAGAAGTTGCCCAGTTCACCGGTACGGGAGCGGGCGAAGCCGCGGACGAGGGCGACCGCGACGGCCATGCCCACGGCCGCCGAGACGAAGTTCTGCACGGCGAGGCCGCCGGTCTGCACGACGTGGCCCATGGCCTGCTCGCCGTAGTACGACTGCCAGTTGGTGTTCGCGACGAAGGACGCGGCCGTGTTGAAGGCCTGGTCCGGGTCGATCGACACGAAGCCGAGCGAGCCGGGCAGCGAGCCCTGGAGCCGCTGGAGGAGATAGAGGAAGAGGACGCCGACCACGGAGAACGCGAGCACGCCGCGCAGATAGGCGGGCCAGCGCATCTCGGTGTCGGGATCGGCTCCGACCGCCTTGTAGATCCACTTCTCGGGCCGGTGGTGCCGGTCCGAGGAGTAGACCCGCGCCATGTGGTCGCCCAGCGGCCGGTAGGACAGGCCGAGGGCGACGATCAGCGCGAGCAGTTGGAGGACGCCGGCGAGGACGGGGCTCATGACGGGGCTCAGAACCTCTCCGGCTTGAGGAGGGCGAGGACGAGATAGCCCAGGAGGGCGACGGCCACGACGAGGCCGACGACGTTCTCGGCGGTCACAGCCTGGCCACCCCCTTGGCGACGAAGGCCACCAGCGCGAAGACCGCGACCGTGGTGACGACGAAGGCCACGTCGGCCATCGTGAGCTCCTGACAGGGATGAGAGCGGATTGTCTGACCCGACGAGGAAACCCCTTTTCGGCCATCCGACCGCCGCCGTTGACGGGCCCCTGACGCCGCCGCGGACCGTCTTGACGGGTTCTCTACGCGAACCGGCGCGCGGGGTACGTACGGGGCGCCGGCTACGCCCAGGCGGCCGCGACGGTCACGCCCAGCCAGACCGCGCCGAGACCGGCGGCGATGCTCCCGGCGACGTTCGCCGCCGCGTAGGCCCTGGCCCCGCCCTCGTACAGCTTCAGCGTCTCGTAGGAGAACGTGGAGTACGTGGTGAGCGCGCCGCACAGGCCGGTGCCCAGGAGCAGACCGGCCCGGGCGGAGGTCACGCCGGTGAGCAGGCCGAGCACGAAGGAGCCGACGACGTTCACGACGAAGGTGCCCCAGGGGAAGACGGAGTCGTGGCGGGCCTGGACGGCGCGGTCGGTGAGATAGCGCAGGGGCGCGCCGACGGCGGCGCCGGCGACGACGAGCAGCCAGTTCACGCGGGCGGCTCCGACGGCGGCTCCGACAGCGGCTCGGTGGGGGTTTCGGCCGCCGGTGTCGCGGACGGCTCGGTGGGGGGCGGCGTCGCGGGGCCGTGGCGGACGACCTCGCACGCGTCGAGCAGCACCAGGCCGTCGGTCACCAGCTCCTCGAGCTCCGGCAGGAAGGCCCGTACGCGCTCCTCGGTGTCCACGACGACGACCGCCACCGGCAGGTCCTCGCCGAGCGAGAGCAGCCGGGCGGTGTGGACACGCGAGGAGGCGCCGAAGCCCTCGACGCCCCGGAAGACGGAGGCGCCCGCGAGGCCCGCGGCGTGGGCGCGGTGCACGATCTCGGTGGACAGCGGCCGGTGGTGCCAGGTGTCGTTCTCGCCGACGAGCACGGTCAGGCGCAGGGCGGGGCCGGTGAGCCGGGTCATCCTCGCCTCCTCTCGGGGACGGCCCGTACGGCCGCCCTGGTCGCCACGACGGCCGCCCACACGGCGGCGAGCGCGGTGACGGCGGTCGCCGCGAGATACAGCACACCGCGTGCGGCGTCGCCGTCGGCGAGCAGCCGCTGGGCGTCCAGCGCGTAGGTGGAGAAGGTGGTGAAACCGCCGCAGACACCGGTCCCGAGGAAGGGCCGCAGCAGCGGGTGAGGCGCGGTGACGGTCTCGGTGACCAGGACCATCAGCGCGCCGAGGACCGCGCAGCCGGCCGCGTTGACGGTGAGGATCGTCCAAGGGAAGGCGCCGGCCGGGGTCGGCCAGGCGAGCGTCGCGCCGTAGCGGGCGACGGCGCCGAGGGCGCCGCCGGCGGCGACCACCCCGACGACCGGCAGCTGCGCGCGGAATCCCATGGGGCCAGATTAGGCGGCCGGGACGGGCGGGGCGGAACGGAGCGTCACGAGCCGTGCGGACGGGCACGTGCTCGTGAACGCGGAAACGAGCTCCACGAGCCGTGCGGACGGACACGTGCTCGTGAACGAGGCGCACAGGCTCGGCCTCCGGCCTGGGGCATTAACCGGAGTCCGGCCCGTGCTGCCTCACCCTGATGGTCCGGGCGGGACATCGCGCGGGTCAAAGCCGGTCCGCCGAGTCTGTCAGATCCCCCGGAGGGGTATGGAGGGGAATCACGGGCGGGCGGCGCGGGGGCCGGGGCGCGCCCGGATGCGGGGCTGCGGCCCGGTCGCGCGGGGGGCGGTGGTCCGGCCACCATCAGGCGGCCCAGACGGGTGCCGGGTACACCTCGTGCTCGCGGCCGGAACCCGCGACCGTGGAGGTGCAGCGGGAGGGAGCTGCGCTACCCGTAGGGCAGGAGTGTCGTGAGTACATCCGTCGCAACCAGGTTCAGGACCGTCGCCGCGCACCGTGAGGCGGCCGGTGAGGACGTGTACGGCGAACTCTGCGCCGCGCTCTTCTCCGGATTCCCGCGCCGTGACCAGCGGCTGAAGGCCGAGCAGTATCTGCGCGGCCTGCTGTCCGCGCAGGGCCGCAAGTCGATCCGTAACATCGCCGCGCAGATCGGCGGCCCCGCCGCCGAGCAGAGCCTGCACCACTTCATCTCCAGCTCCACGTGGGACTGGCGGCCGATGCGGGCCGAGCTCGCCCAGTTCGTCCAGCGCGCCGCCGGCCCGCAGGCCTGGGTGGTCCGCCCGATGCCGATACCGAAGGCCGGCCAGCACTCGGTGGGCGTCGACCGGCGTTTCGACCCGGAGCGGGGCCAGGTCTTCCGCGGCCAGCAGGCGTTCGGCGTCTGGTTCGCCTCGGAGGAGACCAGCGTTCCCGTCAACTGGCGGCTCTTCCTGCCCGATCCGTGGGTGAAGGACCCGACCCGGCGCGACCGGGCGGAGGTTCCCGAGGGCGCGGCCGAGGAGACCCTCGAGGAGTGCGCGGTCAACGCGGCGCTCGACGTGGCGCGCTGGCCCGACGTGGCCCGCAAGCCGCTGCTCCTCGACATCCGCGGCGGCGCGGGCCGGGCGGCCCTGCACCGGCTGGCCCTCGCGGGTGTCCCGGTGGTGGCGCGGATCGGCGCCGGCTGCCGGCTGACCGTCGCGGACCGCTCGCTGCCCGGCTTCGGCTCCGGACCGCTCACCGCGCTGCAGATCCTGGAGTCCCTGAAGGGCCTGCGCCGCCCGGTCAGCTGGGTGGACTCGGCGGCCGGTGTGCGGACGTCGCGCACCTCGCTCGCCACCGCGGTCCGGGTCACCCTGCCCGTGCCGGCGGGCGAGCGGCAGCGGCCGCTGCTCCTGCTCGGCGAGTGGGACGACCCGCGGCGCTCCCCGGCCCGGCTGTGGATCACGGACCTGACCGGCTCGGCGGTCGGCCCGCTGCTGCGGCTCACGAAGCTGTCGCGGCGGGTGGAGCGGGACTTCCGGCAGGTCGGCGAGGGCGCGGGACTGCGGGACTTCGTGGGCCGTTCGTTCCGCGGCTGGCACCGGCACATCACCCTGGCCTCGGCGGCACACGCGGCGACCGTCCTGGACACCGACCGGGACGCGTACGGATCGGTCCACGGGCGCTCGGCGGGCTGAGCCGGGGGCGCCGGTGGGCCGAGGCGAAGGCGCGTTCAGCGGCGGGGTCCGGGAGTCGTGGCTCCCGGGCCTCCCGTGCGCCTAGGGCTCCTTGGCGGACGGCGGTTCCTTGACGGGCGGCGCCGAAGGCGACGTGGGCGGGCGGGAGTCGGTGAGGGCGGCGCGGCGGCGGGCGAGGACGTCGCGGGTGCGCTGGAGGCGCAGCGCCAGCTGGACCTCCAGGACCTGGCCGGGCTTCTGCCACTCCGGGCCGAGGAGTTCGCCGATCCGCTCCAGCCGGCGCGAGACCGTGTTCGGATGCACGTGCAGGGCCTCGGCCGCGTTGGTCGGGCTGGCTCCGGAGGCGAAGTACGCCTCCAGGGTGCGGGTCAGATCGGTGAACCGCTCGGCGTCGTAGTCGAGTACGGGACCGATCGCCGACTCGATGAAGCCGTCCACGTCGTGGTCGTCCGACAGCAGCAGCCCGAGAAAGCCCAGGTCGTCCACGGACGCCGCGGCGCCCGCGCCGCCCAGCGCGCTCATCGCGTCCAGGCAGCGCATGGCCTGCTGGTAGAGCCGGCCCACGCTGTCCGCGCTCCAGCCGGGACCGGCCGCGCCCACCGAGACCGGGTGGCCGAGCAGCGGGCCCAGCTCGGCCGAGACGGCCTTGGCGGCGGCGGAGGCGTCCACGCCCGGCAGCAGCAGGACGATGCAGCCGCCCTGCACGGTCTTCAGTCCGCCGAGACGGTACGCGTACGAGGACGCCCACACGACGGCGCGGCCCTGCTCGCCGCCCTCGGGTCGCGCGACCACCATGAGGTGCGGTTTGCGCAGGTCGATGCCGAGGCGGCGGGTGCGCTGGGCGATCTGCTGCGGGGCGTGCTGCGGCTCGGCGAGCAGGTCGTCGAGGAGCTCGTCGCGGACGGGGCCCTCGGCGACGGCGGTGGAGCGCTGCATCAGGAGCAGGAAGGCGACGGACTGCGCGGCGAGCGCGAGGAGCCGTTCGTCCTCGCAGGTGAGCGGGGTGGCGGCGCGGACGACGAGGACGCCGAGGTCTTCCGAGCCGGCGATGACGGGCGCGACCCAGGTCCGGGTGCACGGCCGGTCCTCCGCGAGGCACTCCTCCAGGCCGCCGGCCGGGGCCTCGGCGGGGATCTCCGCCGGGATGTCCCTCAAGCCGTCCGCCGGACTGCCGGTCCGGCCGTCCGCCGGACTGCCGGCCAGGCTGCCCGCCCGGCCGTCGGTCCGGCCGTCGGTCCAGCTCTCGGGCCTGCTGTCCGTGGGGCCGCCTGGCGGGGCGTCGCCCCGGGCCGGGCCGGACTCGCGGGCGAAGCCGGACTCGCGGTCGAAGCCGGGCTCGGGCCCGAAGCCGGGTTCGCGGGCGAAGCCGGGCTCGGGCCCGAAGCCGGGTTCGCGGGCGAAGCCGGGCTCGGGCCCGAAGCCGAGGGCGAGGCCGGTGCCGAGGCCGGTGCCGGGAGCGGTCCCGGGGCCGGTGGCGGTGTCGTCCGGGCCGGCGCGGCCGCAGGCGAGGACCGGGCGGCGGCCGGCGTGCGCGTCGAGCGCGGCCTTCGTCACCGCCTCCTCGTCGAGGTGCAGGATCTCGCCGGCGGCGGCGAGGGTGCGGCCGCCCGTGTCGCGGATCAGGACGCAGGCGTCCAGGGCGTCTCCGGCGGCCTTGGCGACGCCCAGCAGGTCGCCGCCGGCCAGGATCAGGTTCATGATCCGGCCGTGCGCCTCGCCGACGTACCGCATGCGGGCGAGCAGGGTCCGGGCGCGGGAGCTGTCCCGCTCGAGCTCGGTGACCTCGGCCCTGGTGTGGTCGAGGAGCCGGGCCTTCTCCGTGGCGACGGCGGCGAGGTCGGCGAGGGAGGCGACGAGGGCGAGTTCGCCCGCGGTGTAGCGGCGGGGCCGGCGGTCGGCGCCGTACAGCAGGCCGAGAACGGCGTCGCCCGCGCGCAGCGGAACGGCGAGGACGGCGCGCAGGCCCTCGTCCCGTACCACCGCGTCGACGTCGGGATGGTGGCTGAAGCGCTCGTCGGCGAGATAGTCCTCGGTCCAGGCGGGAGTGCCGAGGGCGTGGACGAGGCCGCCGAGTCCGTGCTCGCCGAGGGCGCCGCGGCAGGTGGCCGGGTCGATCGGGCCGACGGCGCCCTCGATGCTGTGGAGCACGCGGGCGCCGTGGTCGTCGCGCAGCGTCAGGCAGGCCAGGTCGAGGTCGAGGAGCCGTTTGGCACGGCGGACGACGACCCGCAGCAGGCCGTCCACGTCGTGGGGCAGGGTCAGGTCGCGGGCGGTGTCGGTGAGGGCGTCGAGCCCGGCCTCGCGCCGGTCGTGGCGGGCGAGGGAGTGGCGGACGCCGGTGGCGAGCTGAACGGCCCTCTCCAGCTGGTGGAGTTCGGGCTCGGCGAGGCCGGCCGCACGGGCGCCGTCGAGGAGTTCGGTGAACCGCTCAGGCGCTTCCTGCCGGGCGAGCAGCTCCAGCACGGCGAGCGCGTCGTAGCTCCCGCCCTCCTCCGTGCCGTGGTGGGACATGCCTCAACTCCCGCTGCTGAGCAGAACGGGGCGCCGCCGTGGGAACCCGTACCGCTGGCCGAAACCAATTCCGTCCTGAAACACCGTCAACGGTGAGATCGACCGCTTCATTCCCGTTCGCGTACCACTTCGAGGTGTCGGCGCCGGCGTCGGCGTGTCGTACGGCTCAGACCGACGCGCCGGCGCCGGCGGGCACGCCCGCGACGGCCGGCACGCGGGCCCAGGTCCAGGCGCCGCGGTCCTGCGCGGGCACGCGGGGCCGGCCGGCGTCCCGTACGGCGAGCAGCGAGCGGTGCAGCCGGCGCAGGCGGGCCGAGGGCTGCCGGCCGCCGTCCCGCTGGAGCGCGGCGCACAGCCGGCCGTAGGTCTCCAGGGCGTCGAAGGTGCGTCCGGAGCGCAGCAGCGCGACCATGAACTGGGCGTGCAGCGACTCGTTGACGGGATGCCGGGCGGTGAGCAGCGCGAGTTCGGGGACCATCTCGGCGTGCCGGCCGAGGCCGAGCTGGGCCTCCACCCACTGGTCGAGCACGCTGAGCCGGGAGGCTTCGAGGCGCTCGGCCTCGGCGCGCAGGCGCGGGCCGGCGTCGACTCCGGCGTACGGCTCGCCGCGCCAGAGGGCGAGGGCCTCGCCGAGGCGGAGCGCGGCGCGCGGGAGGTCGCCCGCTTCCATGGCGCGGTATCCGGCGCCGGCCGCACGCTCGAACTGCCAGACGTCGTGGGAGCCGCCGCCGGTGTCGAGCCGGTAGCCGCCGCGCTCGGTGGCGAGGACGGTCTCGGGTGTGCGGCCGTCGGCGCCGGGGCGGCCGACGGGCAGTGCGGTGGCGATCAGGGAGCGAAGTCCCGCGATGTGGGCCTGGAGTTCGGCGCGGGCGCCGACGGGCGCGCCGGAGGGCCACACCTCCTCCATGAGGACGCAGCCGGGAACGATCTGGTCGGCCGAGGCGGCGAGCACGGCGAGGAGCTGTCGGGGCGCGGCGGCGGTCGGGGTGACCGACACCCCGTTCTCACATACCGACAGTCCGCCCAGGATCCGGACGTCCACCTTGCCCCCTCAGTGTCTGCGCACGGGATGACCCTGGACGATTAGAAAAGAGACCGCGGTGCATGTCAATAAGAAACCGGGCGGTACGGAAACATCGGACCGCCAAGGCGGCAACTTTGTCCCTTTCGGGGCCATTTGTAACCATCAAGAGGACATCAAGAGGCAGCGAAACGTACCCGCGGATCCAGTTATTGGACCCACGGGTATGCTTTGGCGAGGGTTTTCGGGCAGCCGCGCAGGTGGCTTCAGGCCAGGACTCCGCCGAAACCGCCGAGGCGGTCTCCTTTCGGCGGACGCTTCAGCGCGCGGCGTCCTCCGCGAGGCCGAGGGCGCGGGCCCCGCGGCCGGGCTCCAGATCGAGCATGGTCAGCACGGACGGCACCACGATGCTGGGCAGTAAGTGGTGGTAGAGGGACGAGACCCAGCGCTCCAGGGACGAGCGGTGGCCCTCCAGTTCGTGGGTCATCAGGTTCAGGCCCGCGTAGGCGCCCACCACCAGCGGGGCCACCTCCTCCGGGTCGGCGTGCGGCAGCAGCTCGCCGCGCTCCTTGGCCGCGCTGAGCAGACCGAGGTTGATCTCCGTCCACTCCCGGTACGGCCCGCTGCGGTTGAGCTCGTGCGTGCCCTGGTCCAGGGTGAGCCGCACACTGCCGCTCAGCAGCCGGTCCCGGGCCAGCCGGTGCGCGAACACCATGCCGACGTCCACGAACTCCTGCACCTTGGACAGCTGCGGCGGCGCCGGCGGCACGGACGACACCTGGGCCTCGATCACCGCGTGGGCGAGGTCTTCCTTGGAGTCGAAGTGGAAGTAGAGCGCGCCCTTGGTCACCTGCGCGAGCGCCAGGATGTCGGAGAGCTTCGCCGCCTCGTAGCCCCGCTCGTCGAAGACGGCGGCCGCCGCCTCCAGGATCGCCTTGCGGGTGCGGATCGCCCGATCCTGCTTCGCCATCTGGGAGTCACGTCCCTCTCATCACCCGAACCGGCATCCCGGTGGCCCGAGAAAACAAACCTAGGGGTACCTATTTTCCGGCGACTGGAACATACCCGAAGCCTTGTTCGTCATGAACCCGGACGACCGGCCAATCGCGCGCCCAAGCCTCTCACCAGGCACTTTGCGCGTCGAAGCGATCGAGAGAACGTCAGGTCGGGCCGATCGGCCCGACCGTGACACCTCGTCAGCAACACGCGGTCGTCACTCTGCGCATCCGGACCGCGACCCGAAACCGACCCCGCGGTCGGAGTCAGCCGCCCGTGACGACGGCCGAGGCGGTGAGCAGTCCGAAGGAGGCCAGGATCAGCAGGGTCCGCACCTGGTGGAGGCCGTTCCAGCGCTTCTCGAAGGCCGCGCGCACCGCGGCCGCCGGCTCGCCGGTCGTCTCGGAGGCGGCGAGGGCGGTGTTGAGCGGGATGTTGCCCGCGACGGTGACCAGATGATTGGCCACCGCGGCCACCAGACCAGCCACCACCAGCCACTTCTGGGTGCCGGTCCGCCCGTCGACCGGCACGAGGAGGGCCGCGGCGGGAAAGGCCACGACCCCGAGGAAGACCAGCAGGAACACCGGCCTCGGCACGTACTCGTTGATCCGCCGCATCGCGCCGACGAACTCCTCGTCCGTCAGCCGGGCGAGCGCGGGCATCACCCCGGTCCGGAAGATCAGCATGAATCCGGCGTACAGACCGGTGGACACGACGGCGAGAGCGAGCAGCAGGGCGGCCATGGTCTCCATCCTTCCCGACCCGACGGGTCAACTGGCGTACGGATCAGAGGAATCGTCCAGTGAGTCGGCCGAGCGGATCGCCTCGGCCAGCTCCCGCACCGACGCCGAGCCGGCCCGCTCGGCGAGCGCGGCGGCGTGGGCGGCCAGGCTCGACAGGGCGGGCGCGCCGGGCAGCTGGCCGCCGCGCAGCCGGTCGGCGAAGTAGGCGGCGATGGCGGTCAGTTGGAGGCTGTCGTGGCCGCCGTCCCAGATCGCCGTCCCGGTCAGCGCGGCGGCGTCCACCGTGCCGGAGCGCTCGTGCGGGGCGCGGGTGACGGGGTCGAGCCAGCGCACGGTGGCGGTGGCGACCCTTCCGCGCGCCCCGGCCGTCCCGGCCCCACCGGCCTTCCCGGCCTTCCCGGCCTTCCCGGGCTCACCGGCCGTTCCCGCCGCCCCGGGCCGCAGCTTGACCGCGTAGAGCGCGGTGACGGTGTGCCCGGCACCCACCTCGCCGCCGTCGACCCGGTCGTCGCGGAAGTCCTCGTCGGCGACCTCGCGGTTCTCGTAGCCGATCAGCCGGAAGCTCTCCACGGTCGCCGGGTCGAAGGCGACCTGCGCCTTGGCGTCGCGGGCGCGCAGTTCGACATGCCCCGGCAGCTGGTCGACGAAGACCTTGCGGGCCTGCTCGGGAGTGGAGACGTAGGTGGTGTGGCCGTCGCCCTTGTCGGCGAGCTTCTCCATGAAGGCGTCGCCGTAGTCGCTGCCGACGCCGACGCCGAACAGCGTGATCCCGTACGCGCGGCGCTCCTGGTCGATCCGCTCCAGGATGCCGGCCGCGTCGGTGTCGCCGGTGTTGGCGAGCGCGTCCGAGAGCAGCACGACCCGGTTGGTGGCGCCTGCGCGCCGGCCGTCGACGGCGACGTCGTAGCCGGTGCGGACGCCCGCCTCGACATTGGTGGACGAGCTGGTCTCCAGCGCGTCGACGGCGTCGTGCAGACGCCCGCGGTTGCCGCCGACGCGGGTCATGGGCAGCCGGACCTCGGCGTCGGAGCTGAAGGTGACCAGGGCCACGGAGTCGTCGTCGCGCAGCCGGTCGGCGAGCAGCCCGAGCGACTCCTTGACCAGCCCGAGCCGGCCCGGCTCGCCCATGGAGCCGGAGACGTCGACGACGAACGTGAGCGCTGCGGGCGGCCGTTCGCCGTCGCTCGGCCGGGTCGCGAGCCCGACCCGCAGCAGCGACCAGCCGGCGGCGCCGGCGCGGGCGCCGTCGAGGGTGACGCTGAAGCCGTTGTCCTTCGGGCGCGGATAGTCCGGCCGGAAGCTGTTGACGAACTCCTCGGGCCGTACGTCCGCCGGATCCGGCAGCCGTCCCTCGGCGAGGGTGCGGCGGGCGTAGCCGTACGAGGCGGTGTCGACGTCGAGCGCGAAGGTGGACAGCCGGTCGGGCGACGCCGGCCGGCCGTCGGGCGCCTGCGACACGGTGGGCGCGGGCGCGGCCTGTCCGGGCGCGGCCTGCCCGGGCGCGGACCGGTCGCCGCTCGAACGGGTGACGCCGCCGGAGCCGCCGGAGCAGCCGGTGAGCAGCAGCGCACCGGCCAGCAGGACTCCGGCGGCCCGCCGCCGCTGTGTGACCATCTCGACCATTCCCCCATCTCCCTTTCGGAGTACGGCACTTGTGAATGTGACGCTCGGGAGGGCCGGACGGAGCAGACGAAGGAGTTGCGGAAGGATCTCAATGCGGCAACGGCGGCTGGGGTGTGCTGGCGTGGCAGGGACTCGCCATCCTTGTCAACAGGGGTTGTCACCGTGTGCAGTCGCGTGCGTACATGGAGTGGCACACCGATCGGGCGGGGGTGGTCAGCGGTGGCAGAGACTGCGGGCTCCGTGATGCTCGCCCGTTCGGCGATGGGCCGTGCCGGCCCGGAGCTCCAGCGTCCGCCGGGGCGTCCGGTGCGCGGGACGCGCCGGGTCAGCGCGGCGCTGGCCGGTCTGGCGGCCTCGACCCGGCACGAGTTGCTGACCTTCGACGACCCGGCCGCCTCCGCCTCGCGTGCGATTCCCGAGCCGTTCCTGGAGCTGGCAGGAGCGTGCATGCGAGCGGCGGCGGAGCGGGCCGGCGAGGTCCGCCGGATCGTCCCGCGCCACGCCCTGCCGCACGTCGCGGGCGCGGTGCGGGTGCCGGGGCGGGCGCGGGTGGCCGACTCGATCCCGTTCAAGATGATCGTGGTCGACCGCACGGTCGCGGCCGTCCCGCTCGACCTGGAGCTCCACTACAACGGCCTCCTCCTCATCCGCGACCCGGTCGTGGTCCAGGCCCTGGTCCGCGCCCACCACGCGTCCTGGGACACGAGCCAGGAACTCGCGGGCCTCACCGCCCCGCCCGGCGCACTCCCCGCCCAGCTCCGCCCGGTCCTCGACGCCCTCCTCGCCGGCCTCACCGACGAGACCGCCGCCGCCCGCCTGGGCATGTCACCCCGCACCTACAGCCGCCGCGTCGGCGAACTGATGGCCTGCCTGGGCACGACGAGCCGCTTCCGCGCGGGCGCGGAGGCGGCTCGAAGAGGGTGGGTGTGAGGCGACGCGTGTGTGGCGACGGGTGTCGCGGGGCGGCGATCGGGGCGTGGTGTTCTACAGGGCCCGAAGGCCCGGTGTCCTGAGGAAGTGATCCAGTTCGGCCCATTCGAAGAGACAGGCGGCGAGAATCGCGGCGTCCGTGGGGTGCGAGAACCGCCACCCGCCCGGAGGTCTCACTCCCCGCTCGACCCCGGCCTCCAGAAGTCGCACCGTCAGCCGTCGCGGCACGAACGTGATGTCGAGTGAGGCGCCCGTCATCCGAACCGACCGTCCGGACTGGAGCAGTGCCGACATGGCGGCGATGCGTAGGGCTGAGCCGTCAAGGATCCCCTCCACGCCCGCCCTGACCACCTTGCGGCTGCCATACCCCGGGGCGGCGAGCCCATGGACCGTCAGTCTCTCGCTGTCCCTGAGGGACAGCACCCAGTTCTCATGGCCGTCCGCGGCCGCCTCGGCGCTGGTGCGAGATCCCGGCTTACGCGTCAGGGCGACCCTCCCCAGAGGAGTGGTGCCCGTCGCGTACACCGCCTCGCGAGAGGCAGGCGACCGCCAGTCCTGAGACCGGTCCCTCCTCAAGTGCCATGACTCCATACCCGACCCGCTCCCTTCCTGTCGCTTGCACGGCTTGGCCCCCCCGGGCCTCAGGACACGACATCCTTGCGGGCGAAGCCGCGGAAGGCGAGGGCGAAGAGGATGACGGCGTAGGTGAGGGAGATCGAGGCGCCCTTCGCCATGCCCGGCCACTCGAGCTGGGGCTGGAGGGCGTCCGCCCAGGCGAACTGCCAGTGGGCCGGGAGGAAGGCACGCCAGTCGCCGAGGGCGGTGACCGCGTCGAGGACGTTGCCGATGATGGTCAGGCCGACGGCGCCGCCGACCGCGCCGAGGGGCGCGTCGGTGCGGGTGGAGAGCCAGAAGGCGAGTCCGGCGGTGACGAGTTGGGAGACGAAGACGAAGGCGACCGCGACGGCGAGCCGGAGGAGGGCCTCGTTCGCGGGGAGCGAGCCGCCGGTGGGGATGCGCAGCGGCCCCCAGCCGTAGGCGACGGTGCCGGCGGCGAGGGCGACCAGCGGGAGCAGGAGCATCGCGGCGGCGCTGAAGGCGAGGGCGACGGCGAGTTTGGACCACAGGAGGCGGGCGCGCGGGACGGGCGCGGCGAGCAGGTAGCGCAGCGAGGACCAGCCGGCCTCGGAGGCCACCGTGTCGCCGCAGAACAGCGCCACCGGGATCACCAGCAGGAAGCCCGCGGAGACGAAGAGGCAGGTGGCCGCGAAGTTGGCGCCGGACGCGGTCGCCGTGTCCATGAGGGTGATCCGGCCGTCGCCGGCGCCGTCCGGGGAGCCGCCGATGGCGAAGGCGACGATCAGGACGAAGGGCAGGGCGGCCAGGATCAGGCCCATGACCAGGGTGCGGCGGCGCTTGAGCTGGCGCACGGCCTCGACGCGCAGCGGGAGGGTGCGGTGCGGGGAGTAGCCGTGGGCGGTGGCGGGAGCGGCGGCGGTCATGCGGTCTCTCCGATCAGGGTCAGGAAGGCGTCCTCCAGGCGTCGGTGCGGCCCCACCCCGGTCACCGGCACCTCCAGACGGACGAGTTCGCCGATCAGCTGGGTCGCGCTGCGCCCGTCGAGCCGTACGAGCAGGCCGCCGTCCACGCGTACGGCGCCGAGCTTCTCCGCCACCGCGTCCGGCACCGGGCCGTCCAGGGTGACGAGGAGGGTGTCACCGGAGCCGGTGATCTCCTCGACCGGGCCGGCCTGGACGAGGCCGCCGCGGTCCATCACCACGAGGTGGGTGCAGGACTGTTCGACCTCGGCGAGGAGGTGGCTGGAGACGATGACGGTGCGGCCGCCCGCCGCGTAACGGATCATCACCTCCCGCATCTCGCGGATCTGCGGCGGGTCGAGGCCGTTCGTCGGCTCGTCCAGGATCAGCAGGTCCGGCAGGCCGAGCATGGCCTGGGCGATGGCGAGCCGCTGCCGCATGCCCTGCGAGTAGGTGCGGACGGCGCGTTCGAGGGCGCCGCCCAGGTTGGCGATCCGCAGCGCCTCGTCGAGGTGGGCGTCCTCGGCGGGGCGGCCGGTGGCCCGCCAGTACAGCTCCAGGTTCTCCCGCCCCGACAGGTGCGGCAGGAAGCCCGCGCCCTCGACGAAGGCGCCGACCCGGGACAGCACGGGCGCGCCGGGCCGGATCGCGTGGCCGAAGACCCGGATCTCGCCCTCGTCGGGACCGATCAGGCCCATGAGCATGCGCAGGGTGGTGGTCTTGCCGGCGCCGTTGGGGCCGAGCAGGCCGAGGACCTGGCCCTGTTCGACGCGGAAGGACAGGTCGCGCACGCTGTAGCGGTCGGTGCCCGCGTACTTCTTCGTCAGGCCGGTGATCTGCAGCGGCACGTCGGCGAGCGCCGGGTCCGGGGCCGGGGCCGTGGTGCGGCGCCGGGCGGTCAGCAGGAGCGCCGCCGCCACCAGGACGCCGAGGACCGGCAGGCCCCACACCCACCACGGGACGCCGGCCGCCTGGGTGGTCACGGCGGGCGCGGTCGGCACGCTCAGCGGGCTCAGGACGGCGACGGTGTACGTGGCGGGCGCGGCCGGCGAGGCGTAGCCGAGGTCGGTGGCGGCGAGCACCAGCCGCAGCCGGTGCCCGGCCTCGATCTCGTGGTCGACGGCCGGGAGGTTCAGCGTCACCTCGCGGCCGCGCGCGGCGTCGTCGACCCGGACCGGTGTGACGAGCTGGGCGGGCAGCACCTGCCGGCGGCCGTCCGGCCCCACGTCGTACAGCTTGGCGAAGAGGACCGCCGAGCCGTCGGGCGCGGTGGAGGTCACCCGGACCCGGACGGTGGACGCGCCGGTGACGCGCATCGGCCGGGCCTGCGGGCGGGCGTCGAAGGCGGCGAACTGGCCGGGGAAGTCGAGGGAGAGGCCGCCGACGCCGAGCGAGGACAGCTGGGACAGGCCGCCGCCGAGGCCGGGTACGGCGGACAGGGCGGGCGGGCCGGCGCCGGGCGGGTTGGCGAAGGAGCGCGGCGGGCCGGAGAGGGCGAGGGCGACGGGGCCCGCGACGAGGCCGGGATAGCGGTCGGCGGTGGCGCCGCGCAGGGTGGCCCGGCCGTCGGTGGAGTCGACGCCTCCGGTACGGCTGACGCGGAAGGCGGGGCCGGTGTCGACGGTGGTGTCGCGCTTGAGGTACCGGTCGAACCAGGCGGTGACGCGCCGTTCGACGCGCCCGGTCTCGCGGTCGCCGCCGTCGTGGCCGCCGGCCGTCCAGTCGACGGCGACCGGGGCGCCGTTGGCGGCGACGGCCCTGGCCATGGCGTCGGACTGGGCGAGGGTGAAGAGGGAGTCGGCCTGGCCCTGGACGATCAGGGCGGGCACCTTGATGCGGGCGCCGACGGCGGAGGGGCTGCGGGCCTCCAGGAGGGCGCGGGCGGCGGCGTCGGGGTGGCCGGAGACGGCGACGCGCTGGTAGAGCGCGCACACCTCGGGGCTGAAGCGGCCGCAGCCGTCCGGTGTCGCCTCGCCGGCGCCGGAGGAGAAGAAGATGCCGGACCACAGTTTTTTGAAGACGCCGTTCGGGAAGAGGGCGTCGGCGAGGTTCCAGTAGGTGATCTGCGGGGCGACGGCGTCGACGCGCGGGTCGTGGCCGGCGGCGAGCAGGGCGGCCGCGCCGCCGTAGGAGGCGCCGGTGACGCCGACGCGCGGGTCGCCCTTCCGGTCGAGCAGCACCTCGGGGCGGGCGGCGAGCCAGTCGACGAGGCCGCGGACGTCGTTCACCTCGCGCCGCGGGTCATTGAGCCCGATCTGCCCGCCGGAGGCGCCGAAGCCGCGCGCGGACCAGGTGAGCACGGCGTATCCGTCGCGGGCGA
Organism: Streptomyces sp. NPDC053493; assembly: GCF_044544825.1. Classification (NCBI taxonomy): domain Bacteria; kingdom Bacillati; phylum Actinomycetota; class Actinomycetes; order Kitasatosporales; family Streptomycetaceae; genus Streptomyces; species Streptomyces sp. NPDC053493. The sequence goes on along the minus strand of NZ_JBITXS010000010.1, from coordinate 105,326 downwards.
GCTGTTCGGCCTGGGCGCGGACGTCGTCCTTGGAGCCGCCGAAGCCGTGTCCGAGGAGGACGGCGGGGCGGCGGCCGGGCCCGCCGGAGGTGAAGTACGAGGTGTCGATCCGTACGCCGCCGAGGTCGAGCATCCGGTCCGCGCGGTGCACGGGCGCGCGCTCGTCGGCGGCGACGGCGCGCCAGACACCGGCGCCGCCCGCGAGGACGGCGAGGACGACGGCGAGCACGGCCCAGCGGCGAAGGCCGGTCCGGGGAAGTCGCAGCTGCATGCCCTCGAGCCTAGGTGCCGGGGCGGCCCGGGCTCGGCTGCCCCGGGGCGGAATCCTCCGGCCTCCTCAGGTCGTACGCGCCACCGGCGCCGTACACCAGGCGTGGTACGCGTGGCGGGAAGGGCCCGGGCCCCGGCGCCGAGCCGCCAAGTAGCCCTAGGCGACCACGCCGGCGAGGAGGCCGGGCGTGACCGGGTACGGCTGCTCGTCGGGCAGCAGGCGGGCGGCGTCGGTCAGGTGGCCGGCGCGGACGAGGGCGTGGATCTCGTGGGCGAGCGGTGTCACGTCCCGGATGCCGACCGTCCACTCGTCCGCGTAACGCCGCGACGCCTCGCCCGCGAGGCCCAGCTGGAGCGAGCGGTGGGCCAGCGGCCGGAGGTGGAGGTCGCGTTCGGGGTCCCACTGGACGCGGGCGGGCGCGCGCTTGAGTTCGCGCCGCCAGGCGTCGCGGTCGGCGTGGAAGCCGCGGACGTAGTGCGAGAGGCAGGCGTGGCGCAGCGCCCACTCGAAGCCCTCGCGGGTGATCTCGACGGCCAGGACGGTCTCCTGGCCCTCCTTCAGGCCCCAGCCGCAGCGGTAGGCCATCCACAGGAAGGAGGGCTTGATCCAGGTCATCCGGTCCCGTTTCCACTCGGCCGGGAAGCGGCCGTCGCGGGCCGCCGGGAGGCCGATGGACGGCCGGTACGCCTGGTAGACGGTCACCGTCGTGTCGGTGTGCAGGGCGCGGATCTGGTGTTTCGGTACGGCGGGCACGGCCCCCAGGGTGGTGCGGTGGGCACCCTGGGGGGCAATCGGTTTACGCGGGTGAGGGCGGGCGTGCCGCGGCTCAGTGGTTGCGCGGGAAGCCCAGGTCGACGCCGACGGGGGCCTCGGACGGGTCCGGCCAGCGGGTCGTGACGACCTTGCCGCGGGTGTAGAAGTGGACGCCGTCGTTGCCGTAGATGTGGTGGTCGCCGAAGAGGGAGTCCTTCCAGCCGCCGAAGGAGTGGTAGCCCACCGGCACCGGGATCGGCACGTTGACGCCGACCATGCCGGCCTCGATCTCCAGCTGGAAGCGGCGGGCGGCGCCGCCGTCGCGGGTGAAGATCGCGGTGCCGTTGCCGAACGGCGAGGCGTTGATGAGGGCCACGCCCTCCTCGTACGTCTCGGCGCGCAGGACGCACAGGACGGGGCCGAAGATCTCGTCCTGGTAGGCCTTGGCGGTGGTCGGCACGTGGTCCAGGAGGGACAGGCCGATCCAGTGACCGTTCTCGTGGCCCTCGACCGTGTAGCCGGTGCCGTCGAGGACGACCTCGCAGCCCTCGTCCGCCGCGCCGTGCACGTAGGAGGCGACCTTGTCGCGGTGGACGGCCGTGATGAGCGGGCCCATCTCGGAGGTCGGGTCGTTGCCGGGGCCGATCTTGATCTTCTCGGCGCGCTCGCGGATCTTCTGCACGAGCTCGTCGCCGATCGCGCCGACCGCGACGACCGCGGAGATCGCCATGCAGCGCTCGCCCGCCGAGCCGTAGGCCGCCGAGACGGCCGCGTCGGCCGCCGCGTCCAGGTCGGCGTCGGGCAGCACCAGCATGTGGTTCTTGGCGCCGCCGAGCGCCTGGACGCGCTTGCCGTTGGCGGAGGCGGTGGTGTGGATGTGGCGCGCGATCGGCGTCGAGCCGACGAAGGAGACCGCGGAGACGTCCGGGTGCTCCAGGAGCCGGTCCACGGCCACCTTGTCGCCGTGGACGACGTTGAACACACCGTCCGGCAGGCCCGCCTCGGCGAGCAGCTCGGCGATCTTGAGGGACGGCGACGGGTCCTTCTCGCTCGGCTTGAGGATGAAGGTGTTGCCGCAGGCGATGGCGAGCGGGAACATCCACATCGGCACCATGGCCGGGAAGTTGAACGGCGTGATGCCGGCCACCACGCCCACCGGCTGGCGGATCGCGGCCACGTCGACCCGGTTGGACACCTGGGTGGACAGCTCGCCCTTGAGCTGGGTGGTGATGCCGCAGGCCAGGTCGACGATCTCCAGGCCGCGGGCGACCTCGCCGAGCGCGTCGGAGTGCACCTTGCCGTGCTCGGCGACGATCAGCTCGGCGATCGCGTCGCGGTTGGCGTCGAGCAGCGCGCGGAAGCGGAAGAGGATGGTGGTGCGCTGGGCCAGCGAGGAGGTGCCCCAGGTGGCGAAGGCGTCCTTCGCGGCGGCGACGGCGGCGTCGACCTCCTCGACGGAGGCGAGCGCCACCTTGGTGGTGACGGCGCCGGTGGCGGGGTCGGTGACCGGGCCCCAGTTGCCCGAGGTGCCCTCGACGGTCTTGCCACCGATCCAGTGGTTGACGGTCCTCGTCATGACGTACTCCTTCAGAGATGGCGGCGTCGGGCGGTGACGTGCCGGTCGTACTCCTCGCGGGCCTTGACCGCCGACGGGCGGGTCGACGTCGCGGCCACGGGCACATCCCACCACGCCTCGGCGGAGGGCGCGCCCGACACACTGTCTGCCGTTTCGGTCTCCACGTAGACACATGTGGGAACCGTCGCCCTGCGGGCGTCCGCGAGGGCTTCCCGCAGGTCACGGACGGTGCGGGCGCGCAGCACCCGCATTCCGAGGGACTCGGCGTTGGCGGCGAGGTCGACGGGCAGCGGCGGTCCGGTGAAGCCTCCGTCGGCGTCGCGGAAGCGGTAGGCGGTGCCGTAGCGCTCGGCGCCGACCGCCTCGGAGAGGCCGCCGATCGAGGCGTACCCGTGGTTCTGCAGGACGACCACCTTGATGGGCAGTCCCTCCTGCACGGCGGTGACGATCTCGGTGGGATTCATCAGATACGTCCCGTCGCCGACCAGCGCCCAGACGGGCCGGCCGGGTGCGGCGAGGGCGACGCCGATCGCCGCCGGGATCTCGTAGCCCATGCAGGAGTAGCCGTATTCGACGTGGTACTGGTCGGTGGAACGGGTCCGCCACAGCTTGTGGAGGTCGCCCGGGAGCGAGCCGGCGGCGTTGATCAGGATGTCGTCCCCGGTGACCAAGGTGTCGAGTACGCCGAGGACCTGGGCCTGGGTGGGGCGCGCGTGCTCGCTCTCGGGCGTGTACGCGACGTCGGTCCGCGCCTGCCAGTCGCGCTTGGAGGCGGCCCACGGCGTCGTGTCCCGCGGGTCGCCGTGCGGGTGGGCCTGCCGGGCGTCCTGCCACGGGCGCCACGAGCCGAGCGGACGGTCGCCGAGCCCCTCGCCCAACGCGTCGCCGAGCCCCTCGGTGAGCGCCTCGGTGAGCGCGGTGAGCCCTTCGCGGGCGTCGGCGACGAGCGGCAGCGCGGCCTGCTTGTGGGCGTCGAAGCCGGTGATGTTGAGGTTGACGAACCGGGCGTCGGGCCGGAAGAGGGTGCCGGAGGCGGTGGTGAAGTCGGAGTAGCGGGTGCCGACGCCGAGGACGAGGTCGCCGGCGCGGGCCAGCTCGTTGGCGGTGCGGGTGCCGGTGTGTCCGACGCCTCCGACGTCGCAGGGATGGTCCCAGGGCAGCACGCCCTTGCCGGCCTGGGTGGTGGCGACGGGCAGGCCGGTGCGCTCGGCGAAGGTGCGCAGGGCGTCCTCGGCGCCGCTGTGGGCGACTCCGCCGCCCGCGATGATCACCGGGCGCCGGGCGGCGCGGAGCGCGCGGACCGCGGCGTCGAGTTCGGCCGTGTCGGGCCGGGGCCGGCGCACGGTCCAGGTCCGCTCGGCGAGGAACTCCTCGGGCCAGTCGTACGCCTCGGCCTGGACGTCCTGCGGCAGGGCGAGGGTGACGGCGCCGGTCTCGGCGGGGTCGGTGAGGACCCGTACGGCGGCGAGCGCGGCCGGGATCAGCGCCTCGGGCCGGGTGATCCGGTCGAAGTAGCGGGACACCGGGCGCAGACAGTCGTTGACGGACACCTCGCCCGCGTACGGGACCTCGAGCTGCTGGAGGACGGGGTCGGCGGGCCGGGTGGCGAAGGTGTCGCCGGGCAGCAGCAGGACCGGCAGCCGGTTGACGGTGGCGAGCGCGGCGCCGGTGACGAGGTTGGTGGCGCCGGGGCCGATGGAGGTGGTGACGGCGTGGATCCGCAGGCGGTGGGACTGGCGGGCGTAGCCGACGGCGGCGTGCACCATGGCCTGTTCGTTGCGGCCCTGGTGGTACGGCATGAGGCCGGGGTACTCGACGAGCGCCTGGCCGATCCCGGCGACGTTGCCGTGGCCGAAGATGCCCCAGGTCGCGGTGACGAGCCGGCGGCGCACGCCGTCGCGTTCGGTGTACTGGGCGGCGAGGAAGCGCACCAGCGCCTGGGCGACGGTCAGGCGCCTCACTTGTATCCCTCCGTGTGGTCGGGGTGGAACCGGATCCGCCACTCCCGCTCGGGCCCCGGGCCGGCCATGACGTTGAGGTAGTAGAGCGGGTGGCCGGGCTGGGCGATCGACGGGCCATGCCAGCCGTCCGGTACGAGCACGGCGTCGCCGCTGCGGACCTCGGCCAGGAGCTCGGCGCCGCCGGGGCGGGACGGCGTGATCCGCTGGTAGCCGTAGCCGTGCGGGCCGTCGACCTCGTAGTAGTAGATCTCCTCCAGGACGGACTCGGCGTCCGGGTGGTACTCGTCGTGCTTGTGCGGCGGGTAGGACGACCAGTTCCCGCCGGGTGTGATCACCTCGACGGCGATCAGCCGGTCGCAGGCGAAGGCTCCGGCGGCGGCGAAGTTCCGGACGGTGCGGGTGCGGTTGCCGCTGCCGCGGATCTCGACGGGAACCTCCGGCGCGGGGCCGTAGCGGGCGGGGAGTCGTCGCTCGCACTTCGCTCCTGCCAAAGCGAAGCGGCCTCCCGCACCGGAGGCGATCTGGGCGTGGGCGTCCCTGGGCACGTAGGCGAAGTCCGAGACCCCGTCGAACACGTCGGCACGGCCCACGAGTTCGAGGATTTCCCCCTCGACGCGCACCGTACCGCCCCCGGACAGCGGAAGCACCACCCATTCGCTGTTCCCTGTCTCGAACGCGTGGGTGCCGCCGGCCGGAAGGTCGAGCACCCGCAGCGAGCTGTGGGTCCAGCCGGCCCGCTCGGGGTCGATGTCGACGGCGTACGGCCCACGGGCGGCCGTGCCGTCGGGCAGGTGCAGGGAGAGCGTGGAGTCCATGGTCTCCTCCCTACCCCGCGCCCTCTCGCCTCACCGCCGTGCGCCCGTTCGCCGTACAGCGGCCCTGGCTACGGCGGCACCGTCCGGGGTCGGGGCGGCGGGCGGGGCGGCGGGCGGGGCCGGGCCGCGGGCCGTGTGGCGGCGACGGGGTGGTCATCGGCGGTGCTCCGGGATCGTGCCGGTGCCCGAGGAGAGGGCGAGGGCGATCTCGTCCTCGTACGGCATCGCGGGCGAGCAGGCGAGCCGCCCGGCGACGATCGCGCCGGCCGCGTTGGCGTGGCGCAGCACCCGCTCCAGGTCCCAGCCGGCCAGCAGGCCGTGGACGAGCGCGCCGCCGAACGCGTCACCCGCGCCGAGGCCGTTGACCACCTCCACCGGCAGCGGCGGCACCTCGGCGCCCGTGCCGTCGGCGGACAGCGCGAGGACGCCCTTGGGGCCCTGTTTGACGACGGCCAGCCGCACGCCCGCCGCGAGCAGGGCGCGCGCGGCGGCGTGCGGCTCGCGCTCGCCGGTGGCGACCTCGCACTCGTCGACGTTGCCGACGGCGACCGTGGCGTGCCGCAGCGCCTCCCGGTAGAGCGGGCGGGCCTTCTCGGCGGGCACGTCCCACAGGGTGGGCCGCCAGTCCAGGTCGAAGACCGTCAGCGGCGACCCGTCGCGCTCGCGCAGGGCCGCGAGCGTGGCGGCCCTGCTCGGCTCGGCGCTCAGGCCGGTGCCGGTGGCCCAGAAGGCCCGGGCGGCGCGGAGCGCGGGCAGGTCGAGCTCGTGGGTGTGGATCTCCAGGTCGGGTGCCTTGGGCAGGCGGTAGAAGTGGATCGGGAAGTCGTCGGGCGGGAAGATCTCGCAGAACGTGAGCGGGGTGGGGTAGGCCGCCACCTCCGTCACCCACCGGTCGTCCACGCCGAAGGCCCGCAGCTCATGGTGCAGGTATGCGCCGAACGGGTCGGCTCCGGTCCGGCTGACAAGGGCGGTGCTCCGCCCGAGGCGCGCGGCGGCGACGGCGACGTTGGCCGGGGAGCCGCCCAGGAACTTCCCGAAGGTCTCGACCCGGGCCAGCTCCACCCCGCTCTCGAGCGGATAGAGGTCCACGCCGAGGCGGCCCATGGTGATCAGGTCGTACGACCGGCCGTCCGGCTGATCGTACGGCTGGTCATCCGGCTGGTCGTACGGCTGCGCCGTCATGCCACGTCACCTCTCGCCCGGGGCCGGCGGCCCCGCCGGGCCCACGCCCCAGGTCTATCCACGGCCCAGACCCCTGTCAACGCCATGTCCTTGCGTCCGGACCAGCTTCCGGACAGGGCCGCACCGACGTCTTGACGCTGCTCGAAAGCCGCGGCCAAGGTGGCTTTCATGACCAAACGGCCGCCGTTGTCCCGTATCCGCATCGGTTCCGCCCCGGACTCCTGGGGTGTCTGGTTTCCCGACGATCCCCGGCAGGTGCCCTGGCAGCGGTTCCTCGACGAGGTGGCGGGGGCCGGCTACGAGTGGATCGAGCTCGGCCCGTACGGCTATCTGCCCACCGATCCGGCCGTCCTCGCCGAGGAGACCGCCCACCGTGGGCTGAAGGTGTCCGCCGCGACCGTGTTCACCGGGCTGCACCGCGGCCCGGACGAGTGGGACCGGACCTGGGTCCATGTGGCGGAGAACGCGGCCCTCGCCCAGGCGATGGGTGCCGAGCACCTCGTGGTGATCCCCTCCTTCTGGCGGGACGACCGGACGGGCGAGGTGCTGGAGGACCGGGAGCTCGACGCCGCTCAGTGGCGGCACCTGACCGGGCTCACCGAGCGGCTCGGCCGGGAGGTCCGGGAGCGTTACGGCCTGCGGGTCGTCGTCCACCCGCACGCCGACACCCATCTCGACACCGAGGAGAACGTCACCCGTTTCCTGGACGCCACCGATCCGGAGCTGGTGGCGCTCTGCCTGGACACCGGGCACTACGCCTACTGCGGCGGCGACAGCGTCAAGCTGATCGAGACCTACGGCGAGCGGATCGGCTACCTCCATCTCAAGCAGGTCGATCCCGAGGTCCTCGCGCGAGTGGTGGCCGACGAGGTGCCGTTCGGCCCGGCGGTCGCCCAGGGCGTGATGTGCGAACCGCCGGCGGGCATCCCGGCCCTCGAACCGGTGCTCGCCGCCGCCCAGGCCCTGGACGTGGACCTGTTCGCCATCGTCGAGCAGGACATGTACCCGTGCGAGCCCGACCGGCCCTATCCCGTCGCGGTCCGCACCCGGCGCTTCCTCCGCTCCTGCGGCTTCTGATGACGATGCGTCACTTACGTCACATCCTTCCTCGCTTCGTCACGCATGTCTCCGTTACGCGGGCCTTCCGTCACAGCCCTTCGACAGGCGCTCTCCTTCCGTCGGCAAGCGGCGTTGGCCGGGGCACAGGCTCAGTGATCGCGACTTGATCACCAGTGACGTCCGGCAGCTCCCCCGACGGCGCCCCCGCCGCCGCTGCCGGGCACGCAGGAGAGGTGCCACGCATGACGGACAGAAGGCTCTGGTCGTACAAGGACATCGCCGCCCACATCAAGGTGCAGCCGGACACGGTCCGCTCCTATCGGAAGCACGGCCTGCTGCCGACGCCTGACCACGTCGAGTCGGGCAAGCCCTACTGGTACGCCGACACCATCCGCGCCTGGGTCGCGAACCGTCCCGGGAACCGGAGCCGCCGGGACTGAACCGCGTCGCCGCCGCGTCCGCCGTCAGGGCCGGCACCGGAGCGGGCGGTCAGGACCGCCGGCCGGCCGTCTCCGGTATCCGCTCCGGGCCGCCCGGCCCGGGCGATCCGGGCGCGGCGGCCGTCGTCCCGGGTATGCCGCCCTCGCTGATGCCGAAGCGTCCGTGGAGGCGGCGCAGCGGGCCCGGGGCCCACCAGGTGAGGCGCCCGGTCAGCCGCATCACGGCCGGCACGAGCAGGCTGCGCACCACCATGGCGTCCATGAGCACGGCGAGCGCGACGCCCAGGCCCAGCATCTTGGTGTTGGTGACGCGGGAGGTGCCGATCGCCACCATGACCACGGCCAGGATGACGGCGGCCGCGGTGATCAGCCCGCCGGTGCGGGCGAGGCCGAAGCGGACCGCGTGGTCGTGGTCGCCGGTGACGTCGTACTCCTCCTTGATCCGCGAGAGCAGGAACACGCCGTAGTCCATGGAGAGCCCGAAGGCCACGCAGAACATGATGACGGGCAGGGTGGTCTCGATGTCGCCGGTGGCGGTGAAGCCGAGCAGCCCGGACAGGTGGCCCTCCTGGAAGACCCAGACCACCGCGCCGAACATCGCGGTCAGGCTGAGCGCGTTGAGCACGACGGCCTGGAGCGGGATCAGGACGCTGCCGGTGAGCAGGAAGACCAGGACCAGGGTGACGACGGCGATGATGCCGGCCGCCCAGGGCAGGCGCTCGCCGATGGCGTCCTTGGAGTCGACGAGGACGGCGGCGGCGCCGGTGACGGAGGTGGTGAAGGGCGCCTGCTCGGCGCGCAGTTCGCCGACCACCCGCTGGGCCGCGGCGCCGACGCCCTCGCCCTCGGGCACGACGGTGAAGTAGGCGTGGGTGCGCGCCCCGCTGCCGGAGGTCACCGGCCCGTCGACCCGCGCGACTCCGTCGAGGACCTCGATCCGGTCGCGATAACCGGCGTACTGCCCGGGCGTGGCCGGCCCCTCGGCGAGCACGGTGAGCGCGCCGCCCGGGCTGCCGGGGAAGCCGTCGCGCAGCTGGTCCTGGACGACGCGGGAGGCGGCGGTCTCCGGGAGCTGGCGGTCGTCGGCGGTGCCGAACTTCACGCCGAGGAAGGGCAGTCCGAGGAGCACGAGTCCGACGGTGGTGGCGACGGCGAACAGCGGTGCCCGGCGCATCACCAGGCCGGCCGCCCGGCCCCAGCCGGCGCCGCTCTCCGTCCCGGCCGGCCGCGCGGGCCCGGCGTCGGCGCCCTCGCGGTCGGCGGCCTCGTGGTCGGCGGCCTTGCGGCGGCGCAGGAGCAGGCGCAGGTCCAGTGCGTTGATCCGGTGGCCGAGCAGCACGAGCGCGGCGGGCAGCAGGATCAGGGCGGCCGCGGCGGCGAGCAGGACGACGGCGATGCCGGCGTAGGCGAAGGAGCGCAGGAAGTACTGCGGGAAGACCAGCATCGCGGCGAGCGAGACGGCGACGGTCAGGGCGGAGAAGAGGACGGTGCGTCCGGCGGTGCGCAGGGTGATGGCGACGGCGGTGCGCGGTGCGGCGCCGCCGGCCAGCTCCTCGCGGAAGCGCCGGACCACGAACAGGGCGTAGTCGATGGCGAGTCCGAGGCCGAGGGCGGTGGTGAGGTTGAGGGCGAAGACGGAGACGTCGGTGAATTCGGTGATGCCGCGCAGGACGGCGTTGGTGCCGAGGATGGCGACGATGCCGATGCCGAGCGGGAGCAGGGCGGCGACGGCGCTGCCGAAGACCATGACGAGCAGGACGAGGGTGATGGGCAGGGCGATCAGCTCGGCCCTGAGCAGGTCCTCCTGGATGGTCGTCTGCATCTCGTGCCGGACGGCGAGCGGGCCGCCGATCGAGACCTCGACGGGCCCGTGGGTGCCGCGGAAGTCGGGCGTGAGGCGCTCCAGGACGGCGCTCGCGGCCTTCTCGTCGCCGTCGATCCGGGCGGCGATCAGGGCCTGGTGCCCGTCCTTGGAGCGCAGGGCCGGGGAGCCGGTCTGCCAGTAGGAGCCGACGCCGTCGACGCCGGGCTGTGCGTCGAGCCGCTCGGCCAGCCGGCGGGCCTCGGCGGCGACGGCCGGCGCGTCGACGCCGGCACGGCCCGCGTCGACGAGCAGCAGCAGATTGGGCTGGGAGGCGGGGAACTCCCGCTCCAGGACCTCGATCGCGTACGTGGATTCCGCGTCCGGGTCCTGCCAGCCGTCGCTGCCCATGCGGTCGGCGACGCCGCTGCCGGCGAGGACCGCGAGGGCGGTGAGGACGAGCGCGACCAGGAGCGTCAGGCGTGGCCTGGCCGTCACGAACCGCGTCCAGCCGCCGGGGCCACCCCCCGTGGGCTGCGCTTTCTTGACTTCGGGCATGACGCGGTGTCCCCTTCACCCTGACCCGTGCGCTCGCTTCCCGGCACCGCACGGGTCGTCCGATTACCAATAGACTGGCAAACACGAGTGATCACTCGCGTTTCTCAAGAATGCGAGCGACCTCTCGTGTTTGTCAATCGCGTTCAGAGAGCTGGGGACAAGTCGTGTCCGAGGAGACGCCGAAGGAACCGAAGCCGGTCCGCCGCCAGGCCCGCGGCGAACGACGCATCGCGCAGCTGCTCCAGGCCGCCGCGCGCGTCTTCTGCTCCCAGGGCTACACGGCCAGCAGCACCAACGCGATCGCCCGCGAGGCGCACGTGTCGCCCGGCACGCTCTACCAGTACTTCCCGAACAAGGAGGCCATCGCCCTCGAGCTGGGCGACCGGCTGCTCTCCCAGATGCGGGAGTATCACGGGCAGGCCTTCACTCCCGCGAACCTCGCCCTGCCGCTCCCGCGCCTCCTCGACGCCGTCCTCGACCCGCTGGTCGACTTCAACTGCCAGAACCCGGTCTTCCTCGCGCTCATGCACGGCTCCGAGATTCCGGGCCGGATCGCCGAGGAGCACGACGCCCTGCACGCCTCGCTGCTGGCCCGGGTCGGCGACCTGCTCGGCCACTACCTGCCGGACAGCGATCCCGCCGCCCGCACCCGGATCGCTGACATGACCTTCGCGATCGTGAAGTCCTCGCTGGCTCTGATCCTGGCCGCGCCGGAGGGACCGGAGCGGGACGCGATGGTCGCGGAGATGAAGACCGTGCTGCTGCGCTACCTCGACCCGGTCATCGGCGAGGCGCTCACCACGATTCCGAGCCCGTGACCTCGTCGGCGGGCCGCGCCCCGGCTCCCGCCCGTTCCCTCAGCCTGAGCGCGAGCAGCGGGAAGACGAGCACCGAGACCATCGCCGCGCCCACCAGGGCCGCCGCCTCGCCCGCCGTCATCGCCTTGTCGTCCACGCCGATGGTGGTGATGGCGACGACGAGCGGCAGCGCCGTGGAGCCGTAGAGCACCAGCCCGGTCCGGTCGGTCCGGCCGAGGTCGCGCGGCGCGAGGAGCCAGATCGGCCCGCCCCTGACCACCAGGAACAGCGCCAGGAAGAGCGGCAGGAGCAGTAGCGTACGACCGCCGGAGAGCAGCGAGTCGAGGTCGAACTCGATGCCGGTGACGACGAAGAAGACGGGCACGAGGAAGCCGAAGCCGACGCCCTCGACCTTCTCCAGGATCTGCGGCCCGGACTCCGGGGCCGCCCCGGTGAGCAGCAGCCTGGTGACGAGTCCGGCGGCGAACGCGCCGAGCAGCACGTCCAGTCCGAGCGCCTGCGAGGCGCCCAGCATCAGCGCGAGCAGCAGGAAGACGAAGCGGACCGCGAACTGGCCGCTGGTGTGCAGGGTCTTGGCGATGATCCGGGAGAACCACGGCGGGCGCGGACGCAGCGCCCAGAACACGGCGGCGGCGGTGAGCGCCGCGAAGACGGCGAGCAGGGCGGCCGACTCGCCCGGCCGGCGGCCGCTCAGGAGCAGCGCCATGGCGATGACCGGCCCGAACTCGCCGACGGCGCCGAAGGCCATGACCACCGTCCCGAAGCGGCCCTTCAGGTCGCCGGAGTCGCGCAGCACCGGCAGGACGGTGCCGAGGGCGGTGCTGGTGAGCGCCACGCCGACGAACACGCCCTTCTCGTAACCGCCGCCGATCAGCACGCCGGCGCCGAGGCCGAGCACGAGGGCGAGCAGCCAGGCCTGGACCGAGCGCCTGAGGGTGTCGCCGCGGACCTTGCCGAACTCGATCTCGTACCCGGCGAGGAAGATCAGCATGGTGAGACCGAGCTGCGAGAGCCCCTCGACCAGTTCGCTCGGCTCGGCCCAGCCGAGGACGTCCGGGCCGACGAGGATGCCGAGCAGGATCTCGAAGATGACGAGCGGTACGGGCAGCCGGCGGCCGACTCCGTAGGCGAGCAGCGGCGCCAGGACGGCGATCGCCATGATCAGGATCAGCGTGGTCCCCGAATGCGACATGTCCGGTATCTACCATGAGACCCACCCGGACACCGCCACGGACTCCTTCTGACGGCTTCCGCCCGCGCGACACCGGCGGGCCCTACTGGCATCCATACCCCCTAGGGGTATAGGGTGTGCTCGTACGGCCCACGGCCCCGCGACCGGCGGGACCCGCACCGCAGCACACACCCTCGAAGAGGAGAAACGTCATGACCGCCGAGACGAAGACCGGACTCACCACCGTCTACCAGGTCAAGGGCATGACCTGCGGACACTGCGAGGGCGCGGTCTCCAGCGAGATCTCCGAGATCGACGGCGTCTCCTCGGTCACCGCCGTCGCCGCCACCGGCAAGGTCACCGTGGTCTCCGCCGCCCCGCTCGACGAGGAGGCCGTCCGCGCCGCCGTCGACGAGGCCGGTTACGAGCTGGTCGGCCTCGCCTGAGCGAACCGCCCCCCGCAGCATCCCCGCAGGGCCGTACCGTGACTGTGTACGGCCCTGCTCTCGTTGGGAAACGCTGATGACCTCCACGATCACCGAGCTGACGATCGGCGGCATGACCTGCGCGTCCTGCGCGGCCCGCGTCGAGAAAAAGCTCAACCGGATGGACGGGGTGAGCGCGACCGTCAACTACGCGACGGAGAAGGCTCGCGTCGAACACCCTTCCGAGGTCGCGGTCGGCGATCTGATCGCCACCGTCGTCAGGACCGGCTACACCGCCGAGGAGCCCCCGCCGCCGGAACCGGAACCCGAGCCGGAGCCGGAGACCGCCGGGCAGGACACGGCCCGGGAGCGGGACCCCGAGCTCGCCGCGCTGCGGCAGCGGCTCACCGTCTCCGCCGTCCTCGCCCTGCCCGTCGTGCTCCTCGCCATGGTCCCGGCCCTGCAGTTCGCCAACTGGCAGTGGCTCTCGCTCACCCTCGCCGCACCCGTCGTCGTCTGGGGCGGGCTGCCCTTCCACCGGGCCACCTGGACCAACCTCAGGCACGGCGCCGCCACCATGGACACCCTCGTCTCCGTCGGCACCCTCGCCGCCTTCGGCTGGTCGCTGTGGGCGCTCTTCCTCGGCGACGCCGGCATGTCCGGCATGCGGCACGACTTCGACCTCACCGTCACCCGCGACCACGCCTCCGCCACCATCTATCTCGAGGTCGCCGCCGGAGTCGTCACCTTCATCCTCCTCGGCCGCTATCTGGAGGCCCGCGCCAAGCGCCGGGCCGGCGCCGCCCTGCACGCCCTGCTGCGGCTCGGCGCCAAGGACGTGGCCGTGCTCCGCGACGGAGCGGAGGTACGGATCCCGGTGGGCGCGCTCGCGGTCGGCGACCGCTTCGTCGTACGGCCCGGGGAGAAGATCGCCACCGACGGCACCGTCACCGACGGCGCCTCCGCCGTCGACGCGTCCATGCTCACCGGCGAGTCCCTGCCCGTCGACGTCGGGCCCGGCGCCCCGGTCACCGGCGGCTGCGTCAACACCTCCGGCCGGCTCGTCGTCGAGGCCACCCGGATCGGCGCCGACACCCAGCTGGCCCGGATGGCCCGGCTCGTCGAGGACGCCCAGAACGGCAAGGCCGACGTGCAGCGGCTCGCCGACCGGATCTCCGCCGTCTTCGTGCCCGTGGTGCTCCTGCTCGCCCTCGCCACGCTCGTCGGCCGGCTGCTCGCCACCAGCGACACCACCGCCGCCTTCACCGCCGCCGTGGCCGTGCTGATCATCGCCTGCCCGTGCGCCCTCGGCCTCGCCACCCCGACCGCCCTCATGGTCGGCACCGGCCGCGGCGCCCAGCTCGGCATCCTCATCAAGGGCCCCGAGGTCCTGGAGTCCACCCGGCGCGTCGACACCGTCGTGCTCGACAAGACCGGCACGGTCACCACCGGCCGGATGGAACTGACCGCCGTGCACGTGTACGGCGGCGCGTACGGGACCGGCGGCACCGACGAGGCCGAGCTGCTGCGCCTCGCGGGCGCCCTGGAGCACTCCTCCGAGCACCCGGTCGCCCGGGCCGTCGCGGCCGGCGCCGCCGCGAAGGTGGGCGAGCTGCCCGTACCGAAGTCCTTCGAGAACGTGCCGGGGCTCGGCGTACGCGGCTGGGTCGACGGCCATCTGGTGCTGGTCGGCCGGGCGGCCCTGCTCACGGCTGAGGAGATCCCGGTGCCCGCGGAGGCGGGCCCGGGCGTGGTGCACGTGGCCTGGGACGGGCGGGCCCGCGGCACGCTGACCGTCGCCGACGCGGTCAAGGACACCAGCGCCGAGGCGGTGGCCCGGCTGCGCGGCCTCGGGCTGCGGCCGGTGCTGCTCACCGGGGACGGCCGGGCCGTCGCCGAGCGGGTGGCGGCGGAGGTGGGCATCGAGGAGGTGATCGCCGAGGTGCTGCCCGAGGACAAGGTCGACGTGATCCGGCGCCTTCAGGCCGAGGGACGCACGGTGGCGATGGTCGGCGACGGCGTGAACGACGCCGCCGCCCTGGCCACGGCCGATCTGGGCCTGGCGATGGGCACCGGCACGGACGCGGCCATCGAGGCGAGCGACCTGACGCTGGTGCGCGGGGACCTGCGGGTCGCGGCGGACGCCATCCGGCTCTCCCGGCGGACCCTGTCGACGATCAAGGGCAATCTCGGCTGGGCCTTCGGCTACAACGTGGCCGCGCTGCCGCTCGCGGCGGCCGGACTGCTCAACCCGATGATCGCCGGGCTCGCGATGGCCTTTTCGTCCGTTTTCGTCGTGACCAACAGCCTGCGGCTGCGTCGCTTCACGTGAATTCACCTACACGTGATGCACAGGACCTTCACAAAGAGATCTAGATCACAGATATTTGGGGGTAACCATCTGGGCTGTTCGCGAGTCTAAGTGGGCGATGCCGAGAACGTCTTGGGGGACGTTCATGGGATGTCTTGGGGGACGTCCCAGGCAAGCGCGGCCGGGGCACGTGCACCGGGGAGCTTTGAGCGGCCCTCCCGTACGTACCCCGGCAGACCGCGCGAACGGACGCCCGGCCCGGATCCCGTGGGGGGAATCCGCACCGGGGACAGGGGAAGCGCCCCGCCCGTCGACCCGTGGGGGGATCGACGGCGGGGCGCTTCACCACTCGCCTGCGGGGCCTTCGCGGCCTGCGGTCAGCGGGACTCCACCGGGACGAAGTCGCGCTCGACGACACCGGTGTAGATCTGGCGCGGGCGGCCGATGCGGGAGCCCGGCTCCTTGATCATCTCGTGCCACTGGGCGATCCAGCCCGGAAGGCGGCCGAGGGCGAAGAGGACGGTGAACATCTCCGTCGGGAAGCCCATGGCGCGGTAGATCAGGCCCGTGTAGAAGTCCACGTTCGGGTAGAGGTTGCGCGAGACGAAGTAGTCGTCGGAGAGCGCGTGCTCCTCCAGCTTCAGGGCGATGTCCAGCAGCTCGTCGGACTTGCCGAGGGCCGACAGGACGTCGTGCGCCGCCGCCTTGATGATCTTGGCGCGCGGGTCGAAGGACTTGTACACCCGGTGGCCGAAGCCCATCAGGCGGACGCCGTCCTCCTTGTTCTTCACCTTGTTGATGAAGGAGTCGACGTCGCCGCCGTTGGCCTGGATGCCCTCGAGCATCTCCAGGACGGACTGGTTGGCGCCGCCGTGCAGCGGGCCCCACAGCGCCGA
This sequence comes from Streptomyces sp. NPDC053493, assembly GCF_044544825.1. Classification (NCBI taxonomy): domain Bacteria; kingdom Bacillati; phylum Actinomycetota; class Actinomycetes; order Kitasatosporales; family Streptomycetaceae; genus Streptomyces; species Streptomyces sp. NPDC053493. The sequence goes on along the minus strand of NZ_JBITXS010000010.1, from coordinate 89,289 downwards.
GATGCCGGCGGAGATCGAGGCGAACATGTTCGCCTGCGAGGAGCCGACCAGACGGACGGTGGAGGTCGAACAGTTCTGCTCGTGGTCCGCGTGCAGGATCAGCAGCTTGTCGAGCGCGGAGACCACGACCGGGTCGAGCTCGTACTCCTGGGCCGGCACCGAGAAGGTCATCCGCAGGAAGTTCTCGACGTAGCCGAGGTCGTTACGCGGGTAGACGAACGGGTGACCGATCGACTTCTTGTACGCGTACGCCGCGATCGTCGGCAGCTTCGCGAGCAGCCGGATCGTCGAGAGGTGCCGCTGCTTCTCGTCGAACGGGTTGTGGCTGTCCTGGTAGAACGTGGACAGCGCGGAGACCACCGAGGACAGCATCGCCATCGGGTGGGCGTCCCGCGGGAAGCCGCGGAAGAAGTTCTTGACGTCCTCGTGCAGCAGCGTGTGCTGGGTGATCTCGTTCTGGAAGGTCGTGAGCTCCTCCGCCTTCGGAAGCTCACCGTTGATCAGCAGGTACGCCACCTCCAGGAAGGTGGACTGCTCGGCCAGCTGCTCGATGGGGTAGCCGCGGTACCGCAGAATGCCCTGCTCGCCATCGAGGTAGGTGATGGCGGATTTATACGCGGCGGTGTTGCCGTAACCGCTGTCCAGCGTGACCAGACCGGTCTGGGCGCGGAGCTTCCCGATGTCGAAGCCCTTGTCGCCGACGGTGCTCTCGACCACCGGGTAGGTGTATTCACCGTCCGCGTACCGCAGTACTACAGAGTTGTCGCTCACGTCATCCCTCACCGACGTAGTGCCTCTTCTTCGAGGTGCCCTGACTGTCTCTACCATCCCCCATTTGGCTCAGGAGAGTGCACTCGGGGTCGACCATTGGGCCAATCGGCGGCACTCAGTGCCGCCAACCTGCTCATCCTGCCCCCTTCGCCCCGGTTCCGGAAGTCCTCCGTGATCTTTCACACCACAGTGGCCCCTGTGAGCCGATGGGCGAGTGAGGTAAAGCGGCGCCCGGCCGAAACCGTACGCACCGCCTGCGCGATCGCCCTGCGCGAGCCGACCAGGACCACGAGCTTCCTGGCGCGGGTGACGGCCGTGTACAGCAGATTCCGCTGGAGCATCGTCCAGGCGCTGGTCGTGACCGGGATCACCACCGCCGGATACTCGCTGCCTTGCGAACGGTGGATGGTCACAGCGTAGGCATGGGCGAGCTCGTCCAGCTCGTCGAAGTCGTACGGCACCTCCTCGTCCTCGTCCGTGCGCACGAGAAGCCGCTGCTCGACGGGGTCGAGGGCGGTCACGACACCCACCGTGCCGTTGAAGACGCCGTTGGCTCCCTTCTCGTAGTTGTTGCGGATCTGGGTCACCTTGTCGCCGACCCGGAAGACCCGGCCGCCGAACCGCTTCTCGGGCAGGTCCGGGCGGGCCGGGGTGATCGCCTGCTGGAGCAGACCGTTCAGCGAGCCGGCCCCGGCCGGGCCGCGGTGCATGGGCGCGAGGACCTGGACGTCCCGGCGCGGGTCGAGCCCGAACTTGGCCGGAATCCTCGGGGCGGCGACCTCCACGGCCACCCGCGCGGCGTCCTCGGTCTCCTCCTCGGCGAACAGGAAGAAGTCCGGCAGCCCGGTCGTCACGGGCGGAACGCCCGCGTTGATCCGGTGCGCGTTGGTGACCACCCCGGACTCCTGCGCCTGCCGGAAGATCCGGGTGAGCCGGACCGCCGGGACCGGGCTGCCCGGCGCCAGCAGATCGCCGAGGACCTCGCCCGCGCCGACCGACGGCAGCTGGTCCACGTCGCCGACGAGGAGCAGGTGGGCGCCCGGCGCCACCGCCTTCACCAGCTTGTTGGCCAGCAGCAGATCCAGCATCGAGGCCTCGTCGACCACCACCAGGTCGGCGTCGAGCGGCCGGTCCCGGTCGTAGGCGGCGTCACCGCCCGGCTTCAGCTCCAGCAGCCGGTGGACGGTCGACGCCTCGGCCCCGGTCAGCTCCGCGAGCCGCTTCGCGGCCCGCCCGGTGGGCGCGGCCAGCACCACCTTGGCCCGCTTGGCCCGGGCCAGCTCCACGATCGAGCGGACCGTGAACGACTTGCCGCACCCGGGGCCGCCGGTGAGCACGGCGACCTTACGGGTCAGGGCGAGGCGCACGGCCTCCTCCTGCTCCGGCGCGAGCGAGGCGCCGGTCCGGTCCGCGAGCCAGGCGAGCGCCTTGTCCCAGGCCACGTCCCGGAAGGCCGGCATCCGGTCCTCCTCGGCGCCGAGCAGCCGGCGCAGCTGCCCGGCCAGGGACAGCTCGGCGCGGTGGAACGGAATCAGGTACACCGCCGTCACCGGCAGCCCCTCGGGGCCCGGCACCTTCTCCCGTACGACCCCTTCCGGGTCCTCGGCCAGCTCACCGAGGCAGTCGATGACCAGCCCCGTGTCCACCTGGAGCAGCTTCACCGCGTCGGAGATGAGCCGCTCCTCCGGCAGGAAGCAGTGGCCCTGGTCGCTGGACTGCGACAGCGCGTACCGCAGCCCGGCTCTGACCCGGTCGGGACTGTCGTGCGGGATGCCGACGGCCCGGGCGATCCGGTCGGCGGTGAGGAAGCCGATGCCCCAGACGTCGGCGGCGAGGCGGTAGGGCTGGTGGCGCACGACGGAGATCGAGGCGTCCCCGTACTGCTTGTAGATCCGCACCGCGACGGAGGTGGACACGTCCACGCCCTGCAGGAAGACCATCACCTCCTTGATCGCCTTCTGCTCCTCCCAGGCCGCGCCGATCAGCCTGGTCCGCTTCGGCCCGAGGCCCGGCACCTCGATGAGCCGCTTCGGCTCGGTCTCGATGACGTCGAGAGTGTCCGTGCCGAAGTGGTCGACGATGCGCTCGGCGATACGGGGACCGATGCCCTTGATGAGACCGGAACCGAGATAGCGGCGGATGCCCTGGACGGTGGCCGGCAGGACGGTCGTGTAGTTCTCGATGGTGAACTGCCGCCCGTACTGCGGATGGGAGCCCCAGCGGCCCTCCATCCGCAGACACTCCCCCGGCTGGGCACCGAGCAGCGACCCGACGACCGTGAGGAGATCACCGGCGCCACGGCCGGTGTCGACACGGGCGACGGTGTACCCGTTCTCCTCGTTGGCGTAGGTGATCCGCTCCAGGACCCCTTCGACCACTGCGAGATTGGACATGATCCGACGGTAGCGAAGCGCTCGGACAGTCCGGCAGCCCTGTGGACAACCGCCTGTGGACGACGCGCCGCGGGCGGCCGGCGACCCGTCGCACCAGGACCGAACTCCGGCCCGCTTTCTTTGCGTTGCACCTGAAAACGATCACATGACAGCATGTGGCGGTGAGTAACAACGGGGATGACATACCTGAGGCGCCTGGCGTCTTCAGGCTGAGTGACCTGGCCGGAGACGCCACGGACACCCGCGACAGCGCCACGGACACCGGGGCCCGCACCACCACGCAATCCGCCGCCGACACCGACGCCGCCGCCGACACGGACACGGACACCGACACCGACACCGACACGGAGGGGTTCGCCGAGCTGCTCGCTCTGTTCCGCAGCACCGCCGTTCTCGTGCCGCTGGACCCGTTCGGCAGCCTGTGGACCGCCGAGCAGAACGGCGTGCGCTGGATCTGCGCCTTCTCCGACGAGGCCACCCTCGCCCGGTTCGCGTACGCACAGCAGGACGCGGGCCGCCCTTGGGAGTACCGGACGGTCCTCGGATCACGGCTGCTGGACGAGATGGTGCCCATGCTGCCCGTCCCGGCCGGCGTGGCCCTCGACGCAGGCAGCCCCGACGGCATGCTGTTCCCGCCCGTCAGAGGCGTCGTCCCCGACGCGGCGGCTGTCGATCTCGGTTCCGGAACCCAGGGGGGCGCACGATGAGCGGAAACGAACCATATCTGGAAGCGCCCACATGGGCGCTCGTGGAGATCGCGCAGGGCATCGACCTGGCCCACTCGGAGCTGAAGGACCTCGGCATGACCGGCGAGGCGTCGGTCGGCCGCGGATTCTCCGAACTCGCCCTGTCCGGCCTTGAACTGGGCTACGAAGAGCTGGCCTCCGAGTTCGAGACCTTTTGCAACCGCTGGGAGTGGGGCGTTCGCGCGCTCACCCTCAGAGGGAACGCCTTCGCCCAGGGCGTGGGCCTGTCGGCGGGCTCGTTCGCCGAGCAGGAGCAGTACATCAAGGACTCGTTCAAGATCGGCGTCAACTCGCTCAACGGCAACCCGCACCTGTCCGAGGACGAGGTCAAGCAGATGCGCTGGGACACCATCCGTGACCAGCACACCTGGGACGACCCCGACTGGAGCAGGGACTCCTTCTCCAAGGCCCACGAAGAGGTCAAGCAGACCTGGAAGAACACCACGTACGACGTCATGGACGCGCAGCTCGACTCCATGGAGCGTTCCGGCCTGGTGGACCCCGCCGTGCGGGACGTCATGGACGAGCGCCTGAAGAGGGATCTCGGCCCGGACCAGGCCACCGTCGAACAGGCTGAACAGCCGCGCTGGGGGGAGCAGCGCCGGTGAGCGGCTTCGGGGGACTCGGCGATCTCGTCGACAAGGGAGTCGACCTCTGGGACAAGGGAGTCGACAAGGGCAAGGAGATCGTCGGCGAAGGCGTCGACTACGTCACCGACAAGGCAGGGCAGGGCCTACGGCACTACGGCTACGACTCGGTGGCCGAGGCCGTCGAGGACTGGGGTGACGACACCGCGTCCTCGCTGGGCGCGGAGGTGCACGAGAAGCAGCTCGGGGAGACCGAGGAGCCGGACGAGCTGATTCACGGCAAGCCGGACCGGATCGCCTCGACCGTGAAGAACCTGAAGGACTTCCAGAAGGCCTTCGACCTGGTCGGCTCGGGAATGAAGCAGCTCGACTCCGCCCACTGGCAGGGCGAGGCCGCCAACGCCTTCCGGGAGAAGTTCCAGACCCTGCCGCTGGACTGGCTGCGCGCGGCCGACGCGCTCGGTGACGCGGCGCGTGCCCTGGACACGTACGCGAAGACGGTCACCAGCGCCCAGAGCAAGGCCCGTGAGGCGATCGCCCTCTACAAGGAGGCCAGGGCGGACTACGAGCGGGCCGCCGAGACCTACAAGAACAAGGCCAAGGCCTACGACGACGCCCGCGACAGCGCCCATCCGCTGCCCGATCCCGGCGACTTCGTCGACCCGAGCACGGAGAAGCGCCGCAGGGCCCTCGACATCCTGGCCGATGCTCGCAAGGCGCGCAACGACGCGGGCGCGGCGGCCAAGGCCGCGGTCCGGGCGGCCATGGCCCATGCGCCGAAGGAGCCGACCGGCCGGGACAAACTGAAGTACGAACTGATGGACCACGGCCTGGCCCAGGGCTTCGAGCTGGCCCATTTCGGGGGCGGCATCGTCAAGGGCACGGCCGGTCTGATCAACTTCGTGCGTTCGGTGAATCCGCTCGACGCGTACAACCTCACGCACCCCGCCGAGTACTACAAGGGCATCAACATGACGCTCGCGGGGCTGGCCTCCACGGCCGCCAACCCCGACAGGGCACTGAAGAACGCCTGGGAATCCGCCAAGGGCGACCCGTCCGAGTTCTTCGGACGGCTCGTGCCGGAACTCATCGGCACCAAGGGGGGAGGCCTGGCCCGCGGCGGGCTCCGTGCCGGACTGCGGGATCTGAGGAAGGGACTCGACGACGCCAGGCCGGGCCGGCTCCCTCACCACGAGCTGGACGGTCTGACCAGCCGCGGTTCCGGAGGCGAGATGCCCTCCCCTGACGAGGTGAAGCGAGCCGTCATGGAGAGCAAGCCGGAGATCATCACCGACCGGAAATGGCCCGACGACGACGGGCGCTACTACGCGAGCCGGGTCCTGAAGGGCGGCCGTCCGGACGGCGAGCAGGTGCTCGCCGGACATGGCTACCTGGAGCGCTACGCGGGCGAGACGGTCGTTCCCGAAGGGACGTCGATCTCGTTCTACGTGCCCCACGGCGAGCGGATCCCAGGCCTCAACGGCGTCTCCGTCGAGGGCGGTTCCTATCCGGGCGGCGGGTACGTCGAGACGTTCGGCCCGGGCGAGCGCATCCCCGACTACACCCTCGCACCGCCGGAGCCGAAGGGCCCCGGCGGATTCACCGTGTACGAGAATTCGACGACGGTGGCGAAGCGTACGTCGCTGAGTGAACTCCTCAAGGAGAACATGGGCAACGTGCACTGGGCGGCGTGCCGGGAGCTCGAGTGACGGGGCAGGGCACGGTGACCGGCGTGACGCGACGGATAATGGCCAGGACGCCCCCGGAGTACGGTCCGGGGGCCACGGAGACGCGGCAAGGGAAGGGCGTAGTGGACGCGGAGCGGCAGGACGGCGCGCGGTGGACCCTCACATCGGTCGCGCTCGTGGTGCGAGGGCCCGAGCTCGACCCGGAGGCGCTGACCGCGCGGCTGGGCCTCGAGCCGACCGGGACGCGGCCGCCGGGGCCGAGCCGTTGGGGCCGCCCGGGCGACGTCGACGGGGAATGGCGGCTGCAGTGCGACGAGCGCACCGCGCGGGCCTTCGCGGCGCAGCTGGACACGGTCCTCGCGGCAGCCGAACCGCACCGCGAGTCGTGGCGGGCCCTGACGGCCGAGGGCCTGTCCGTCTCCCTCGTCGTCAGGGGCTACGTGGACAACGACGCGCAGCTCGCCCTGAGCGTCGCGCAGATGCGGCGGGTGGCGGACCTCGGCCTGCCGCTCACCCTGACGCCCAGCACGAGCGAAAGGTGAACGCCATGTGGACCTCGATCACCACGTCCCTCGCCGTCACCGGGGCCGGTCTGGACGCCACGGCCGTCGAGCGCTCGCTCGCCTTCGCCCGGGCCGCGGCGGACCGGCCCGGCGTGTCGGTCCATCAGGGTCCGGGCTGGTGGGCGCTCACCGTCGACGAGCGGTGCTCCGCCGACCCGGGCGAGCAGATCGCGGCCTTCGCCGATCTCGTCTCGCCCCACCTCGACTCGATCGGCGCGCTGATCGGCCTCGGCTGCCACGCCCAGGTGGCCGTGTCCGGGACGGTGGGCACAGGCCCCGCCGCGCTGACGGTGTCGCCGGAGTCCGCCGCCCGGCTCGCCTCCCTCGCCCTGCCGGTCTCCTTCACGACCCTGCTCCCCGACAACACGCCGGCGGAGGATCCGCTGGACTGGCTCGGCTGAGGCCTCGGCGGACGCCACGCCATGAGGCCGGAGGCCGGCCGCCGCACGGTTCACGGGCCGTGCGGCGGCCCCACGGCGGCCGATTCACACCTCCAGGAAAGCCCGCACCGTTTCCTCCAGGACCTCGACGCCGTCTCGCGCCCAGAGCGTGTCGTTGAAGAGCTCGACCTCCACCGGGCCCGTGTAGCCCGCCGTGTCGAGGAGGGTGGTCCAGGACGGGAGGTCGATCGTGCCCGTGCCCAGTTGGGCGCGGCCGTTGAGGACGCCGGCGGGGAGCGGGGTGGTCCAGTCGGCGAGCTGGAAGGAGTGGATCCGGCCCGCGGCGCCGGCGCGGGACACGGCGGACGGGGCGCGGTCGTCCCACCAGAGGTGGTAGGTGTCGACGACCACGCCCACCTGGTCCGGCGGGAAGCGTTCGGCGATCTCCAGGGCCTGGTCGAGGGTGGAGACCGCACAGCGGTCGGCGGCGTACATGGGGTGGAGCGGCTCGACGGCGAGGCGGACGCCGCGGTCGGCCGCGTACGGGGCGAGGACGCCGACGGCGTCGGCGATGCGGGCCCGGGCGGCGGGCAGGTCACGGCTGCCGGCGGGCAGGCCCCCGGAGACGAGGACGAGGGTGTCGGTGCCGAGGGCCACGCACTCGTCGATCGCCGCGCGGTTGGCGGCCTGCCAGCCCTCCGTGGTGAAGAAGCCGCCACGGCACAGGGTGGTGACGGTGAGGCCCGCGTCCCGCACCAGCGCGGCCGTGGCCTCGATCCCGTACTCCCGTACCGGTTCGCGCCACAGGCCGATGCCCGGGATGCCGAGCCGGACGCACTGGGCGACGAGTTCGGGCAGCGGGAGCTGCTTCACCGTCATCTGGTTGATGCTGAGGCGTTCGAGGTTCACCGCGGCACTCCGTACACCGTGAGCAGGGATCGCATCCGCGCCTCGGCGAGCTCCGGGTCGGGGAACAGGCCGAGGCCGTCGGCGAGTTCGTACGCCCGGGCGAGGTGCGGGAGCGAGCGGGCGGACTGGAGGCCGCCGACCATCGCGAAGTGGTCCTGGTGGCCGGCCAGCCAGGCGAGGAACACCACGCCGGTCTTGTAGAAGCGGGTCGGCGCCCGGAAGAGGTGGCGGGACAGCTCGACGGTGGGGTCCAGGAGCGTGCGGAAGCCCGCCGTGTCGCCGGTGTCGAGGACCCGGACGGCCTCGGCGGCCAGCGGGCCGAGCGGGTCGAAGATGCCCAGCAGCGCGTGGCTGAAGCCGTGCTCGTCGCCCGCGATCAGCTCCGGGTAGTGGAAGTCGTCGCCGGTGTAGCAGCGGACGCCCTCGGGCAGGCGACGGCGCAGCGCGACCTCGCGGCCCGCGTCGAGGAGGGAGATCTTGACGCCGTCGACCTTGTCGGGGTGGGCGGCGACGACCTCCAGGAAGGTCTCGGTGGCCGCGTCGAGGTCCGGCGAACCCCAGTAGCCCTCGAGCGCCGGGTCGAACATCGGGCCGAGCCAGTGCAGGATCACCGGCTCGGCCGCCTGCCGCAGCAGATGGCCGTAGACGTCGAGGTAGTCCTCGGGTCCCCGGCCCGCCGCCGCGAGCGCGCGCGAGGCCATCAGGATCGCCTGGCCGCCACCCGACTCCTCGACGACGGCGAGCTGTTCCTCGTAGGCCGTGCGGATCCGGGCGAGGGAGGCGGGGCCGGTGAGCTGGTCCGTACCGACGCCGCACGCGATCCGGCCGCCGACCGCCCTGGCCTCCGCGGCGCTGCGGCGGATCAGCTCGGCGGCTCCGGCCCAGTCGAGGCCCATTCCGCGCTGCGCGGTGTCCATGGCCTCGGCGACGCCGAGGCCGTGCGACCACAGGTGACGGCGGAAGGCGAGGGTCGCGTCCCAGTCGACGGCGGCGGGCGCGTCGGGTGTGGTGTCGGCGTACGGGTCGGCGACGACGTGCGCGGCGGAGAAGACCGTACGGGAGAGCAGCGGGCCGCCCGCCGAGAGCCCGGACGGACGCGGTTCACCGCCCGCCGAGAGCCCGGGCGGGCGCGGTTCACCGCTCGCCAAGAGCCCGGGCGGCTGCGTGCGCGGCTCGTACGGACGGAGTTCGCCGTCCTCCTGGGGCAGGCGGATCACAGCGTCACCTCCGGGACCTCGAGCCGGCGGCCCTCGGCGGCCGAGCGCAGGCCGAGTTCGGCGAGCTGGACGCCGCGCGCGCCGGCGAGCAGGTCCCAGTGGTAGGGCTCGCCGAGGACGACATGGCGCAGGAACAGCTCCCACTGGGCCTTGAAGCCGTTGTCGAACGTGGCGTTGTCGGGAACCTCCTGCCACTGGTCGCGGAAGGACTCGGTCGCCGGGATGTCCGGGTTCCAGACCGGCTTGGGCGTGGCGGAGCGGTGCTGGACGCGGCAGTGGCGCAGGCCGGCGACGGCGGAGCCCTCGGTTCCGTCGACCTGGAACTCGACGAGTTCGTCGCGGTGGACGCGGACCGCCCAGGAGGAGTTGATCTGGGCGACGGCGCCGCCGGCCAGCTCGAAGATGCCGTACGCGGCGTCGTCGGCGGTCGCCTCGTACGGCTTGCCCCGCTCGTCCCAGCGGCGCGGGACGTGGGTGGTGACATGGGCGGTGACGGAGGTGACCCGGCCGAAGAGCTCGTGGAGCACGTACTCCCAGTGCGGGAACATGTCGACGACGATGCCGCCGCCGTCCTCCGCGCGGTAGTTCCAGCTCGGGCGCTGGGCCTCCTGCCAGTCGCCCTCGAAGACCCAGTAGCCGAACTCGCCGCGCACGGACAGGATCACGCCGAAGAAGCCGCCGTCGATCAGCCGCTTCAGCTTGCGCAGGCCCGGCAGGAACAGCTTGTCCTGGACGACGCCGTGGCGGACGCCCTTCGCCTCGGCGAGCCGGGCGAGTCCGAGGGCGCCGGCGAGGTCGGCGGCGGTGGGCTTCTCGGTGTAGACGTGCTTGCCCGCGGCGATCGCCTTGGTGATCGCGTCGACGCGGGCGGAGGTGACCTGGGCGTCGAAGTAGACCTCGACGGTGTCGTCGGCGAGGACGGCGTCGAGGTCGGTGGACCACTCGGTGAGGCCGTGGCGCTCGGCGAGGGCGCGCAGGGCGGGCTCGCGGCGGCCGACGAGGACGGGCTCGGGCCACAGCGTGGCGCCGTCGCCGAGGTCGAGGCCGCCCTGGTCGCGCAGGGCGAGGATCGAGCGGACGAGGTGCTGGCGGTAGCCCATGCGTCCGGTGACGCCGTTCATGGCGATGCGGACCGTTCTGCGTGTCACGAAGGTGTTCCTCTCCCGGCGGGCCGTGCTTCCCGGTGCGGCCGGCGCGCCGCGCCATGGAGACGTGGAGACCGGGCGGGCACGGCGGCGCGGCGCTCGGCGGTGTACGCACCGGCGCACGATGGAAAGCGCTTTCTATCGGGCAGGACGCTAGCCTGCCGACATCACCGCCGACAAGGGCCCTGGAGGTACGTACGCGATGACCGTCACCCTGGCGGACGTGGCAGCCCGCGCACGGGTCTCCCCCGCGACCGTCTCCCGCGTCCTGAACGGCAACTACCCGGTCGCCGCCGCCACCCGGGAACGGGTCATGCGCGCGGTCGACGAGCTGGACTACGTACCGAACGGGCCCGCGAGCTCGCTCGCCGCCGCCACCTCCGACCTGGTCGGCATCCTCGTCAACGACATCGCCGACCCCTTCTTCGGGATCATGGCCGGCGCGGCGCAGAGCGCGATCGGCGAGAGCGGGGCCGGGCGCGCGGGCGGCGAGAAGCTGGCCGTGGTCTGCAACACCGGCGGCTCGCCCGAGCGCGAACTCACCTATCTGACCCTGCTGCAGCGGCAGCGGGCCGCGGCCGTCATCCTCACCGGCGGCTCCCTGGAGGACGAGGAGCACCTGGCGGCGGTGACGGCGAAGCTGGCCCGGCTCGCGGACGCGGGCACGCGGGTGGTGCTGTGCGGGCGGCCCCCGCTCGGCGGCGACGCGGGCGTCGCGGCCACCCTCGCCTTCGACAACCGGGCCGGGTCGCGCCGGCTCACGGAGCACCTGCTGTCGCTCGGGCACCGGCGGATCGGTTACGTGGCGGGGCCGGCCGACCGTACGACGACCCGGCACCGGCTGGAGGGCCACCGGGACGCGCTGCGGGCGGCGGACGTGGCGGAGGGCCCCACGGTCCACGGCCCGTACGACCGTGCGTCCGGCTACGACGCCACCGGCGAGCTCCTGCGCCTCGACCCCGGTCTGACGGCGGTCGTCGCCGCCAACGACACGGTCGCGCTGGGCGTCTGCGCGGCGCTGCGCGACCGCGGCCTGGGCATTCCCGGCGACGTCTCGGTGGCCGGCTTCGACGACCTGCCCTTCTCGGTCGACGCGGTGCCCGCGCTGACCACCGTACGGCTGCCGCTGCACGAGGCGGGGGCGCGGGCGGGGCGGCTCGCGCTGGGCACGGAGGAGGCGCCGCCGGGCGGTCTGGCGACGGTCCCGGCGGAGGTGGTCGTCCGCGGCTCGACGGCGGGCCCGCGCGTCGGCTGACGTGGGGTCAGCGGGGGCCGCGGGTTCCCTCCTGCGCGGCCGGTCCCGGTGCGCGGGTGCCGGGCGTCAAGCGGGTCGTGCGGCGGTGTCCAGGCCGGTCGCGGCGAGGACCGCGGTCACGGTCTCCTCGACCGTCTGCTCCGCGTTGTCGATCCAGACGCCCTCGCCGGCCAGCTCCTCGCGCATCGCCTCGTCCAGGAAGGCCCAGTTGGTCGTCAGGCGCTTGTGGCGGGCGTTGTTGCGTTCCCAGGCCTTGTCCGGGCCCGGGGCCAGGATCACCAGGTGGAGCGCCGTCGTGACGTGGGCGCGGTAGAAGTCGAGGTGGGAGCGGCGGACCACCACGTCGTCGAGCACGGGCAGGAAGCCGGCCGTGGCGAAACTGTCCGCCAGCAGGCAGCCGTTGCGGGCGCGCAGCAGGATCTGGCGGTCCGCCTCGGGGTCGCCGTCCGGGCTGGGCCAGTGGCCGCCCTGGACGATCAGCTCCTGGAGGTGGTCGACCTCGATGTGCGCGGCCCGGTCGAACCGGGCCGCGAGGGCTGCCGCCACGGTGCTCTTGCCGCTGCCGGGGATGCCGGCGAGGAGGACGGCGGCCGGGGCGGGTTCGGCGGTGTCGACGGTGATGTTCTCGAAGGTCATGCACGCTCGTTCACTGCGAGAGGGACGGGGCCGGACGGCACCGTATCCGTTTCCACGGCCCGCCGCCTCCCGATATTCAGCGAGGTCAGCGCCACTCCGCCGACGAGCAGGGCGGCCGCGCACCAGCGCAGCGGGCTCACCGGCTCGCCGAGGACGAGGGCGGCCGAGGAGGTGCCGAAGACCGGGACGAGGAGCGAGAACGGGGCCACCGAGGAGGCCGGGTGGCGGCGCAGCAGCCAGCCCCAGGCGCCGAAGCCGAAGACGGTGGCGATCCAGGCCACGTAGACGATGACGCCGGCGCCGGCCCAGTCGAGGCCGCGCAGCGCCGCCAGGTCCCGCTCGGGTCCTTCGACGAGCAGCGAGAGCCCGATCAGCGGCAGGACGGGCACGGTGCTGACCCAGACCATGAAGTTGAGCGGGTCCGGCGGTGCGGCCTTGCGGGTGAGGACGTTGGAGACGCCCCAGCAGACGGCGGCGCAGATCACCAGCGCGAAGCCGGTCATGGAGCCCGAGGCGCCCTCGTCGAGGGCGGCGACGCCGATGCCGGCGAGGGCGACGGCCATGCCGAGCAGCTTCGTGCGGCCGGGGCGCTCGCCGAGGGCGACGAAGGCGAACAGCGCGGTGAAGACGGCCTGGACCTGCAGGACGAGGGAGGACAGACCGGCCGGGGCGCCGAGGCTCATGCCGGTGAAGAGCAGACCGAACTTCGCCACGCCGAGCGCGATCCCTACGCCCACGATCCACTTCCAGGCGACCTTGGGACGGCCGACGAGGAAGACGGCGGGCAGGGCGGCGACGAGGAAGCGGAGGGCGGAGAAGAGCAGCGGCGGGAAGTGGTCGAGGCCGATCTCGATGACGACGAAGTTGACTCCCCAGAGGGCGGCGATCAGGGCGGCGAGGGCGACGTGGGCGGGGCGCATACGGACGAGGATCGCCTCGCCGGACCGTGTAGCACCAGCACGGATTCCTTCATGGTTGGATGAAGCACTGCTACATCCACGCTCCATCCGCTTGCTCCACCGCTCGCTCCATCCACTCGCTCCACCACCTGCTCCGTCCACGGCGCCCTCGGGAGGCGGCACATGCTGGATCTGGGACGTCTGCGGGCGCTGCACGCCGTCGCCGCGCACGGCACGGTCGGCGCTGCCGCCGCCGCCCTCGGCTACACGCCGTCGGCCGTCTCGCAGCAGATCGCCAAGCTGGAGCGCGAGACCCGCACGACCCTGCTCGAACGCAGCGGCCGGGGCGTGCGGCTCACCGACGAGGCCCGGCAACTCGCCGACACCGCGCAGCAGTTGCTGTCACTGGTCGAGGAGGCCGAGGTGCGCCTCGAGGAGCGGCGCGGGCTGCCCTCCGGGCGGCTGCGGATCGGCTGCTTCCCGAGCGCGGCCCGCGGCCTGATGCCGCGCGTGCTCGCGGATCTGGCGCGCCGCCACCCGGCCCTCGACGCCCGCCTGACGGAGGTGGACCCGCACCTCTCGGTCGACCTGGTGGCCCGCGGCGTGCTCGACCTGGCCGTGGCGCACGACTGGGACATCGCCCCGCTGCCCGTACCGCAGGGCGTGGCGCAGGCCGTCATCGGCGACGACCTGTGCGACATCCTCGTGCCGCGGGACCATCCGCTGGCGGCGCGGGACGGCGTGCGCCGGGAGGACCTGACCGAGGAGCGGTGGATCACCCAGCCGCCGGGGACGGTGTGCCACGACTGGCTGATGCGGACGCTGCGGGCGACCGGTTACGAGCCGCTGATTGCCCATCAGGCCGAGGAGAACCACACGCAGGTGGCCCTGGTCGCGGCCGGGCTCGGCATCGCCCTCGTACCGCGGCTCGGGCGCGGCGAGCTGCCGGCGGAGGTGGTGCCGCTGCGGCTGGACCCGATCCCGACCCGGCGGCTGCGGGCGCTGTGGCGGACCGGGGCGGCGCGCCGGCCGGCCATCACCGAGACCGTACGGACGCTGAAGGAGCTGTGGCCGGGCGTGGCGTCGGCCGGGTGACGGGCCGCGATTCTTGCGCGGGTCCTTGACCTGGCAGTTACTTTCGGGCTATCCGTGGCACCTTGGCAGTTTCCTTCACGGAAGGAGCACCAGTGCACCACCGCGCCCCGTCCCCCTCCAGACGCACCGTCCTCACGGTGACCGCGGCCGCCACGGCAGCCGCCGTCACGGGCGTCACCGCGCCCGCCGCACACGCCGGGACCACCACCGCCGACGCCGCCACCGGCGACGGCGCGACCACCGGCACCGGCACGGGCACCGGCCTCGGTGCCGACCGCAGGCTGCGGGCCCTCCTCTCCCGGATGTCGCTGGAGGAGAAGGTCGGCCAGCTCTTCGTCATGCGGGTCTACGGCCACTCCGCCACCGCGCCCGACCAGGCCGACATCGACGCCAACCTCAAGGAGATCGGCGTCCGCACCGCCGCCGAGCTGATCGAGCGCTATCACGTCGGCGGCATCATCTACTTCTCCTGGGCGCACAACACCCGCGACCCGCACCAGATCGCCGACCTCTCCAACGGCATCCAGCGGGCCGGTCTCGCCCAGCCCACCCCGATCCCGCTGCTGGTCTCCACCGACCAGGAGCACGGCATCGTCTGCCGGGTCGGTGAACCCGCCACCCTGCTGCCCGGCGCCATGGCGCTCGGTGCGGGCGGCTCGCCCGCGGACGCCCGCAAGGCGGCCCAGATCGCGGGCGCCGAGCTCGCCGCCGTCGGCATCCGGCAGAACTACGCCCCGGTCGCCGACGTCAACGTCAACCCGGCCAACCCGGTCATCGGCGTGCGCTCCTTCGGCGCCGACCCCGAGGCCGTCGCCACGCTGGTGGCCGCCCAGGTCAAGGGCTACCAGCGGGCGGGCGTCGCGGCCACCTCCAAGCACTTCCCGGGCCACGGCGACGCGGCCACCGACAGCCACTACGGGCTGCCGACCATCACCCACACCCGCGAGCAGTGGAGCACGCTCGACGCGCCGCCGTTCCGCTCGGCCATCGCCGCCGGCATCGACTCGATCATGACCGCGCACATCGTGGTGCCCGCGCTCGACCCGAGCGAGGACCCGGCGACGCTGTCCCGGCCGATCCTCACCGGCATCCTGCGCGAACAGCTCGGCTACGACGGCGTCGTCGTCACCGACTCGCTCGGCATGGAGGGCGTACGGACGAAGTACGGCGACGAGCGCGTCCCGGTGCTCGCGCTCAAGGCGGGCGTGGACCAGCTGCTCAACCCGCCGAGCCTGTCCGTGGCCTGGAACGCCGTCCTGAAGGCCGTCAAGGACGGCGAGCTGACCGAGGAGCGGCTCGACGAATCGATCCTGCGGATCCTGCGGCTCAAGGCGAAGCTGGGCCTCTTCAAGGACCCGTACGTCAGCCACGCCGAGGTCGACCGCACGGTCGGCACCCGGGCCCACCTGGAGCGTGCCGACCGGATCGCCGAGTGCACCACGACCCTGCTGGTCAACGAGGGCGGATTCCTGCCGGTGAGCCGGCGCAGCCATCAGAAGGTGCTCGTCGTCGGCGCCGACCCGGCCTCGCCGTCCGGCACCACGGGCCCGCCGACCACCACGCTGGCCGGTGCGCTCACCGAACTCGGCTTCACCGCGAAGGCGTTGTCGACCGGCATCACGCCGACCGCCGCGAAGATCGACGAGGCGGTGGCGGCCGCGGCCGGGCAGGATCTGGTGGTCGTGGGCACGTACAACGTCACGGCGACCAGTCCGCAGCGCACCCTCGTCGCCCGGCTCGTCGCGACCGGCGTGCCCGTCGTGACGATCGCCGTCCGCAACCCGTACGACGTCGCCCGGATCAGCGGGCAGCGGGCGACGCTCGCCGCCTACTCCTGGACGGACGTCGAACTGCGCGCCGCCGTACGGGTCCTGGCCGGCCGGGCGGAGCCGTGCGGCCGGCTGCCCGTGCCCGTGCAGAGCGCGGAGGACCCGGCGAAGGTGCTCTATCCGGTGGGCTACGGGCTGTCCTACCGCTAGGCCATGACCGGACGCGGACGAGCCGGCACCCGTCGAGGACGGGGCCGGCTCGCTCGCGGAGGAAGGACCTCGCGGACTACGGCCGCAGGCCGTGCTCCCGGGTCGCGTCCTCGTCGACCGTCTTGTCGAGGCGGGCGTCGAAGCGCGCGAGCGGCTTCGCGGCCTGGACGGCCGGGGCGTCGACGCCGGCCCAGGCGAGGATGCGGGCGGTGGCGTTGGCCTTCTCCGCGTCGACCAGTCCGGCCACGTTCGCGCCGTGGTTGGCGCCCGGCGCGACGTAGACGAAGCTGTCGCGGGCGCCCTTGCCGAGGCGGAACTTCTCCGAGCCCCACGGGTCGTTGCCGCCGTACACGAACAGCATGTGGTGCGCGTTGTGGCGGACCCAGGTGTCGACGTCCCGCATGACCCACGGCTTGAACGTCATCGGGATCTCGCGCGACACGAAGCTGCTGGCCGGCTGGTAGCCGTAACGGCTCAGACCCGCCAGGTGCGGCTGCTTGATGGTGGGCGAGCCGAGCTCGGTCGCCGCCTGGTAGTAGTACGGCGTGTAGCCCTCCAGGCCCTGGTCGGTGTAGGCGGACCAGCCGGAGTAGGCGTCGATCGTCTCGTAGACGGTGTCGTCGCTCGCGGTGGCGGCGTCCGGGATCTGGTCGCACACGCCCTGGCCGTAGTACTGCCAGAAGCCCCACACGAAGTCGAGGACGACCGCCTCGTACGCCTTGTCGAGCGAGCCGAGCGTGTTGAAGGTCGCGCCCTCGGACTTCGCCCAGGCCTCGTACTTCTTCTCCAGCGGTTCGCGGCGCACCAGGGCCTCGCGCTGCATGGCGTTCAGCCGGTCACGGCAGTCCTTGGTGCCGACGGTCTCGAAGAACCGGTCGTAGGCCGAGTCCTCCTTGTTGACCACGTCGTTGGGCGCCACGTAGGCGACGACGCCGTCCATGTCCTTCGGGTAGAAGCGCTCGTAGTAGGTGGCGGTCATGCCGCCCTTGGAGGCTCCGGTGGACAGCCAGTTCTTGCCGTAGATCTTCTTCAGCGCGGTGAAGATGCGGTGCTGGTCGCTGGCCGCCTGCCAGATGTCGAGCTTCGACCAGTCGGCCGGCTGCGGCCGGGACGGCGTGAAGAAGCGGTACTCCATGGAGACCTGGTTGCCGTCGACGATCCGGGTCGGTTCGCTGCGGCTCGGAGTGGTGCTCAGGCCGTAACCGCTGGTGCGGAAGACGGTGGGGCGGTCCGTGTCCTTGTGAAGGACCGAGATCCGCTGCTGGAACGTGCCGGCCCACGGCCGCCGGTGATCGATCGGCTGCTCGTAGTTCAGGACGAAGAAGCGGTAGCCGGCGTACGGCTTCTCCTCGATCAGGCTCATCCCGGGGATCGCCAGGATGCGGTCCTTGATGTCCGTGCTCTGCGAGTCGGCGACGGACGTGCTGCCTGCGCTCTCCGTGTCCGCGGCGGTAGCCACGCCGGTGGAGCCCACGGTGCCTATGAGCACCGAAAGCGACAGCAGCCATCTGAGCGACTTGCGCATTCACCCTCCCCTTGGTTCACAACGGTGTCGTGAACCTAGCGGGGCGAACGGGCGTGCCGCCAGACCCGGTTGGCACGCGGCCGTGGATCAGCACAGGATCCAGCCGGTGCCGGTGCCCCGGCCGGAGACGGTGGCGGCGGCGCGC
The DNA here is from genome assembly GCF_044544825.1 of Streptomyces sp. NPDC053493. NCBI lineage: Bacteria > Bacillati > Actinomycetota > Actinomycetes > Kitasatosporales > Streptomycetaceae > Streptomyces > Streptomyces sp. NPDC053493. Next base: position 71,356 of record NZ_JBITXS010000010.1, on the reverse strand, counting down.
ACACAGCGGTGCAGGGCGTGCACGGTCACGGGCGCGGTCTGCCGGCCGAAGCGTCCGGCGCTGACCGCCGCCCGGCCGCCGCGCGGCTGCAACGACACCGACATGGGACGCGCCGGGCCTGGGTTCTTGGCCACGACGACGGCGCACGCGTAACTCCGGGTCCGGTAGAGCCTCAGCTCGCCGGTGGCGAAGCCGACGGTGCGGACGGGCCGGCCCGTGCAGACGGAGACGGCGCCGGCGCTCCCGGCGCCGGGTCCGGCGACGACGAGCAGACCGGCGGCGACGCACAGCGCGAGCAGGTACGCCGAGAGCCGCCGGACCGCGGAGGGCGGCCGAGACGTCGAGGGCCGCCGGACCGCTCTCACGGGAACCCCACCGAACACACGCACCCCTCCCCCTGCTTCCGTCGTACGTGCTTACGACGCGAACGGGTGCGATTCGGTTGCCCCCCGTCCGCCGGAGAGGCCGCCGGAGAGGCCTGGACCGGCGGACGGAGAGGCCCGGACCGGCCGCCGGAGAGGCCTAGACCGCCTCGGCGCCCGCCGGCTCCGGCTCGCCGATGAAGGTGCGCCACAGCGCCGCGTACCGGCCGTCGAGGGCGAGCAGCTCGTCGTGGCTGCCGTCCTCGGCGACCCGGCCGTGGTCCATGACGACGACCCGGTCGGCGCGGGCGGCGGTGGTGAGCCGGTGGGCGACGACCAGCGTCGTGCGGCGGCCGGCGAGGCGGTCGGTGGCCGCGTTGACCTGGGCCTCGGTGGCCAGGTCGAGGGCGGCGGTGGCCTCGTCGAGCAGCAGCACGTCGGGGTCGACCAGCTCGGCGCGGGCCAGGGCGATCAGCTGGCGCTGGCCCGCCGAAAGGTTCCGCCCGCGTTCGGTGACCTCGTGCAGATAGCCGCCGTCGAGCGTGGCGATCATGTCGTGGGCGCCGACCGCGCGGGCCGCGGCCTCCACCTCGGCGTCGGTCGCGTCGGGACGCCCGTACGCGATGGCATCGCGGATCGTGCCCGGGAACAGATACGCCTCCTGCGGCACGACGCCCAGCCGGTGGCGGTACGCGGTGAGGTCGAGGTCCCGCAGGTCGGTGCCGTCGGCGGTGACCCGGCCGCTGGTCGGGTCGTAGAACCGGGCGACCAGCTTGACCAGCGTCGACTTGCCCGCGCCGGTCTCGCCGACGAAGGCCACCGTCTGGCCGGCCGGGATGCGCAGGTCGATCCCGGTCAGGGCCTCCTCCTCCTTGCCGTAGGCGAAGGAGACGTTCTCGAAGGCGATCTCGCCGCGCAGGGAGAGCACGTCGAGCGGGGCGTCCGCGGCGGCGGTGGAGGTCGGCTCCTGGAGCAGCTCCTGCATCCGCTTCAGCGAGACGGCCGCCTGCTGATAGCCGTCGAAGACCTGGGAGAGCTGCTGCACCGGGGCGAAGAACAGGTCGATGTAGAGCAGATAGGCGACCAGCGCGCCGGTGGTCAGCGTGCCGGCCTCGATGCGGTGGGCGCCGACGATCAGGACGGCCGCGGCGGCCACCGAGGACAGCAGCGTCACGAACGGGAAGTAGACGGAGATCAGCCACTGGCCGCGGACGCGGGCCCTGCGGTACTCCTCGCTGCGGGCGGTGAACCGCTCGGCGCCCGAGCGCTCGCGCCGGAACGCCTGCACGATCCGCAGGCCCGCGACCGACTCCTGCAGGTCGGCGTTGACCACGCTGATCCGCTCCCGGGCCAGCTCGTACGCCTTCACGCTGGAGCGGCGGAAGAAGTAGGTGGCGACGGCGAGCACCGGCAGGGTCGCGAAGACCACCAGGGCCAGCTGGAGGTCGAGCACGAGCAGCGCGACCATGATGCCGAAGAAGGTGACGACGGAGACGAAGGCGGTGACGAGGCCGGTCTGCAGGAACGTCGACAGGGCGTCGACGTCCGTGGTCATCCGGGTCATGATCCGGCCGGTGAGCTCACGCTCGTAGTAGTCCAGGCCGAGCCGCTGGAGCTGGGCGAAGATCTTCAGGCGCAGCGCGTACAGGATCCGCTCGCCGGTGCGGCCGGTCATCCGGGTCTCGGCGGTCTGCGCGACCCACTGGACGAGCACGGTCACCAGGGCGAGCGCGGACGCCGCCCAGACGGCGCCGATCGCGAGCCGGTTGACGCCCTCGTCGATGCCGTGCCGGATGAGCACCGGGAGCAGCAGGCCGGCGCCGGCGTCGACGGCGACCAGGGCCAGGCTGACGAGCAGCGGCAGGCCGAAGCCGCGCAGCAGGCGGCGCAGGCCGTAGGACTCCTCGGGCGCGACGGCCCGGGTCTCGTCGACGTCCGGGACGTCGGCGGCCGGCGGCAGGGCCTCGACGGCGGCGAGCAGCTCGGGCGTGGCGCCCGGGGCCGCGGCCTCGCCCGGCTCGGCGGTCTCGTCGCGGACCCACAGGGCGGGCGTGATGCCGCGCTCGGCGTCGAACTCGGCGTCCAGCTCGGCCCGCAGCGTGCGGTCCTCCGGCAGGCCGGCGGGCAGCACGTGGCCGGGCGACACGGAGCCCAGCTCGTCCGGGTCGGTGAGCAGCCGGCGGTAGAGCGCGGAGCGCTCCTCCAGCTCCTCGTGGGTGCCGATGTCGGCGAGCCGGCCGTCGTCGAGGACGGCGATCCGGTCGGCGAGGCCGAGGGTGGAGCGGCGGTGCGCGATGAGCAGGGTGGTGCGGCCCGCCATCACGGACTTCAGGGCCTCGTGGATCTCGTGCTCGACCTTGGCGTCGACGGCGGAGGTGGCGTCGTCCAGGACGAGCAGCCGCGGGTCGGTGAGGATGGCGCGGGCCAGGGCGATGCGCTGGCGCTGGCCGCCGGAGAGGGTGAGGCCGTGCTCGCCGACCTTGGTGTCGTAGCCCTCGGGCAGCTCGGAGATGAAGCCGTCCGCCTGGGCGGCGCGGGCCGCGGTCTCGATCTGCTCCTGGGTGGCGTCGGGCACGCCGTACGCGATGTTCGCGCGGACCGTGTCGGAGAAGAGGAAGCTGTCCTCGGGCACGAGGCCGACGGCGGCCCGCAGCGAGTCGAGGGTGAGCTCGCGCACGTCGCGGCCGCCGACGAGGACGGCGCCGTGCGTCACGTCGTAGAAGCGCGGCACGAGCAGCGAGACGGTGGACTTGCCGGAGCCGGAGGCGCCGACGACGGCGACGGTCTCGCCGGGCGGGATCTCCAGCGAGAAGCCCTCGAGGACGGGGCGCCCGTCCTCGTAGGCGAAGGACACGTCGTCGAACTCGACGGTGGCGGGCGCGTCCGCCGGGAGCTCCTTGGTGCCGTCGCGCAGGGTCGGCTCGGTGTCGATGAGCTCCAGGACCCGCTCGACGCCGGCGCGGGCCTGCTGGCCGACGGTGAGGACCATGGCGAGCATGCGGACCGGGCCGACGAGGGAGGCCAGGTAGGAGGAGAAGGCGACGAAGGTGCCCAGCGTGATCTGGCCGCGGTAGGCGAGCCAGCCGCCGAGGGCGAGGACGGCGACCTGGCCGAGGGCCGGGACGGCCTGGAGGGCGGGCGTGTACCTCGCGTTGAGCCGGATGGTGCGCAGCCGGCCCGCGAACAGCCTGCGTCCGGCCTCGCGGATCTTGCCGGTCTCCTGCTCCTCCTGGCCGAAGCCCTTGACGACCCGGACGCCGGTGACGGCGCCGTCGACGACGCCCGCGACGGCGGCGGCCTGCTGCTGCGCGTACCAGGTGGCGGGGTGCAGGCGGGTGCGGCTGCGCCGGGCGATCCACCACAGGGCCGGGGCGACGGCGAGCGCGACGAGGGTGAGCGGGAGCGAGAGCGCGGCCATCACGCCGAGCGAGATGAGGAAGAGCAGGATGTTCCCGATGGTCATCGGGAGCATGAAGAGCAGGCCCTGGATGAGCTGGAGGTCGCTGGTGGCGCGTCCGACGACCTGGCCGGTGGACAGCTCGTCCTGCCGCCGGCCGTCGAGCCGGGTGATGGTCCCGAACATCTCGGTGCGCAGGTCGTGCTGGACGTCGAGGGCCAGGCGGCCGCCGTAGAAGCGGCGGACGTAGGTGAGGGCGTAGACGACGAGGGCGGAGGCGACGAGCAGGCCGGTCCACAGGCCGAGCGAGCCGGTCCTGGCGCCGATGACGTCGTCGATGATCACCTTGGTGACGAGCGGGACGAGCGCGAGGACGGCCATGCCGGCCAGCGAGGAGCCGAGCGCGAGCACGACGTCCGCCTTGTGCCGCCAGGCATAGCCCCACAGCCGGCGGGCCCAGCCCGCCTGCTTTCGCTCCCCCGTCTTGTCCTGCCCCACCGCCGCCACGTGGCGCCTCCCGTCCGTGCTGCTCTACCGGAAGGGCCAACACGGCCGACGTGCGATTTCATCCCGCCGCAACAATCGGCGCCGGAAGACCGGCCGGAGGTCCCGGCCGGCCGGGGCCCTGGTCCTAGGACCGGGGCCCCGGCGGAGGCGGGCGGAGGCTCACGGGTGCGTCACAGGTGCGTCGGCTCGAACATCTTGAGCAGGGCCGGGAGGACGACGACCGAGGGGCCCGGGGTGGCCAGGGCCGCGGAGAGGTCCTTGGCCAGGGTGTCCGGGCTCGTGAGCGTGGCCGGGACGCCGAAGGATTCGGCGAGGGCGACGAAGTCCGGGCGGGCCAGCTCGGTCCCGGTCGCCTCGCCGAAGGCGTCCGTCATGTACTCGCGCAGGATGCCGTAGCCGCCGTCGTCGACGATCAGCCAGGTCACGTCGAGGCCGTACTGCCTGGCCGTCGCCAGTTCGGCGATGGAGTACATCGCGCCGCCGTCGCCGGAGACGGCGAGCACCGGCCGGGTCGGGTCGGCCGCGGCCGCGCCGAGGGCGGCCGGGAAGCCGTAGCCGAGGCCGCCGGCGCCCTGCGCGGAGTGCATGGTGTTGGGGCGGCGGGCGTCGAAGGCCGACCAGGCCCAGTAGGCCAGGATCGTCATGTCCCAGAAGCTGGGCGCCGCGTCCGGCAGGGCCTCCCGCACGGCCGCGACGACCCGCTGCTCCAGGTCCAGGTCCTGGGCGGCGAGCCGGTCGCGCACCTTGGCCAGGACGGCGCGCACGCGGTCCGGGGCGCCGGCGTCCTGCCGTACGTCCACGGTCTCGAGGAGCGCCTGGAGGGCCAGGCGGGCGTCGGCGTGGATGCCGAGGGCCGGGTGGTTGGACTCGAGCTTCCCGGCGTCGGCCTCGATCTGGATGATCCGGCCGCGCGGCGCGAAGGTGTGGTAGTTCGAGGACAGCTCGCCGAGCCCGGAGCCGACGACGAGGAGCACGTCGGCGTCCTCGAGGAAGTCGGTGGTGTGCCGGTCCTCCAGCCAGGACTGGAGCGACAGCGGGTGTTCCCAGGGGAAGGCGCCCTTGCCGCCGAAGGTGGTGACGACGGGCGCGTCGATCCGCTCGGCCAGCGCCAGGAGCTTGCCGGAGGCGTCCGAGCGGACCACGCCGCCGCCGGCGATGATCGCCGGGCGTTCGGCGCGCGCGAGCAGGTGCGCGGCGAGCGCGGTCAGCTCGGGCCGGGGCGCGAGCTCCTCGGGCGTCGCGTCCATGGCGGTGACGACGGGCAGCTGGGTCGGGGCCAGCAGCACGTCCTGCGGGATCTCGACCCACACCGGCCCGTGCGGGGCGGTGAGCGCCGACTTCCAGGCGGCGGCGATCGCGGACGGGATCTGGGACTGCGTGCGGACGGTGTGGACCGACTTCACGACGTCGCGGAAGGAGGCCTGCTGGTCGCGCAGCTCGTGCAGATAGCCGTGCCGGCCGCCGCCGAGCCCGGCGGCCGGGATCTGGCTGCCGATGGCGAGGACGGGCGCGGAGGCGGCGGCCGCCTCCTGGAGCGCGGCGAGCGACATGAGCGCGCCGGGGCCGGTGGAGAGCAGCAGCGGGGCGGCCTCGCCGGTGATCCGGCCGTACGCGTCGGCGGCGAAGCCCGCGTTGTTCTCGACGCGCAGGCCGACGTAGCGGAGGTCGGAGCGGCGCAGGGCGTCGAACATGCCGAGGGCGTGCTGGCCGGGCAGGCCGAAGACGGTGGTGGCGCCGAGGCCGGAGAGGGTCTCGACGACGAGGTCGCCGCCGGTGCGGCCCGCGGGCGGGTTGAGGGCGGCCTCGGTCTGTGCGGCGGTCGGGCGCAGGACGAGGTCGTGGTCGTGGGTCATGAGGTCCCTCGGGGCGTGGCGTTGTCGTTCGGGTGCGGCCCGGCGGCCGGGGTGGTGCCCAGGGGTCGTGCCCACCCGCCGGGAGCGCAGCTGGAAGCGCAGCCGGAGCGGGTGGGCACGACCCGGTGAGGTCGGCTACTTCGCCTCGCGCGACGCCGCGATCTGGCGGGACATGATCGTGGTCAGTTCGTACGCCGTGTGGGAGGCGGCCACCGCGGTGATCTCGGCGTGGTCGTAGGCCGGGGCGACCTCGACGACGTCGGCGGAGACCAGGTTGCAGGAGGACAGGCCGCGCAGGATCTCCAGGAGCTCGCGGGAGGTCATGCCGCCGGCCTCGGGCGTGCCGGTGCCGGGGGCGTGGGCCGGGTCGAGGCAGTCGATGTCGATGGAGATGTAGAGCGGGCGGTCGCCGATGCGCTGGCGCAGCTGGTCGGCGACCTCGTCGGCGCCGCGGCGGTAGATGTCCGCGGAGGTGACGATGCCGAAGCCCATCTTCTCGTCGTCGGTGAGGTCCTGCTTGCCGTAGAGCGGGCCGCGGGTGCCGACGTGCGACAGGGCCTCGGTGTCGAGGATGCCCTCCTCGACGGCCCGGCGGAACGGGGTGCCGTGGGTGTACTCGGCGCCGAAGTAGGTGTCCCAGGTGTCGAGGTGGGCGTCGAAGTGGAGCAGGGCGACCGGGCCGTGCTTCTTGGCGACCGAGCGGAGCAGCGGCAGGGCGACGGTGTGGTCACCGCCCAGGGTCATCATGCGGGCGCCGGTGCCGAGCAGGTCGTCGGCGGCGGCCTCGATGGTCTCGACGGCCTCGTTGATGTTGAACGGGTTGGCCGCGATGTCACCGGCGTCGGCGACCTGGGCGAGGGCGAACGGGGAGGCGTCCTGCGCCGGGTTGTACGGGCGCAGCAGGCGGGAGGCCTCGCGGATGGCGTTGCCGCCGAAGCGGGCGCCGGGGCGGTAGGAGACGCCGGAGTCGAAGGGGATGCCGACCACGGCGACGTCGGTGGTGCCGACCTCGTCGAGCCGGGGCAGCCGCGCGAACGTCGCGGGACCGGCGTACCGCGGGATGCGGGACGAGTCGATCGGGCCGCGCGGGGTGTTCTGGTCGCTGCTGCTCATGGTCGGGTCCTCCTGGGATGTGTCTGGGTCGGACCGGGCGCCGGGTCGCGGCGCCCGGAGGCGTGGGCCGCCGTCAGGCGGTCACGGGCGCCGGCTCCGGGGAGCCGGTGCCCGTCTCGGGCTCGCTGGTGTCCTGGCCCGCGAGCCGGGCTCGCCAGTGGGCGAGCACGGCGGCGTCCGTCGGGCGGGTCGCCAGGGAAACGATCACATAGGCGGTGAGTGAGGCCAACAAACCATAGTAAACAGGCTCATTTGCCAGGATTCCGTAAGCCCACATCAGGCCGATCACGGCCAGGCCGCCGGCGCCGACCGCGGCGAGCGCGCCCTGGACCGTGCCGCGGCGCCACAGCAGACCGCCGAGGATCGGCACGAGCAGGCCGCCGACCAGCAGGTTGTAGGCGACGGTGAGGGCCTGGACGACGTCGTTGAGGGCGATGGCGATGCCGATCACGGCGACGCCCATGATCAGGATGAAGGCGCGGTTGCCCTTGACCTCGTCGCGCTCGGCGCCGTCGGCCTCGTCGTTCCTCTTCGCGATGCCGCGCAGACGTGACCAGATGTCGTTGTTGGCGACGGTGGCGCAGGCGATGAGCGCGCCGGACGAGGTGGACATGACGGCGGCGAGCGCCGCGGCGAGGACCAGGCCGCGCACGCCCATGGGCAGCTCGTCCTTGACGATGGTCGCGAAGGCGTCGTCCGCGCTGGGCAGCTTCGGGTAGAGCACCTTGGCCGCGGTGCCGATGACGGCGCCGGCGAGCGCGTAGGCGAGACAGTAGGTGCCGGCGACGGTGCCGCCCCACTTGGCGACCTTGTCGGTGCGGGCGGTGAAGACCCGCTGCCAGATGTCCTGGCCGATCAGCATGCCGAAGGTGTAGATCAGCACGTACGTGAAGATCGTCTCGCCGCCGATGCCGAGCGGCTCGAAGTACGAGGTGGGCAGCGCCTCCCGCATCCCCTCGAAGCCGCCGGCCTTGACGACGGCGATCGGCAGCAGCAGGAGCAGCACGCCGATGGTCTTCACCACGAACTGCACCATGTCGGTGACCGTGATGGACCACATGCCGCCGAGGGTCGAGTAGGCGACGACGATGGTGCCGCCGAGGACGATCGCGAGGGTCCGGGGCAGGTCGAAGAGGACGTCGAAGATCGTGGCGTAGGCGATGGTCGAGGTGACCGCGAGCATCAGCGTGTAGGCCCACATGACGACGCCGGAGATGACGCCGGCCTTGCCGCCGTAGCGCAGGTCGAGCATCTCGGAGACGGTGTAGACCTTCAGCCGGGCGATCCGGGCGGAGAAGAAGACGCTCAGCGCGAGCAGGCCGAGGCCGATGGCGAAGACCATCCAGGCGCCCGACAGGCCGTACTTGTAGCCGAGGCCGACACCGCCGATGGTGGAGGCGCCGCCGAGGACGATGGCGGCCATGGTCCCGGAGTACATCCAGGGCCCGAGGCGGCGGCCGGCGACCAGGAACTCGCTCTTGGACCTGGCGCGGCGCATGCCCCACCAGCCCATCGCGAGCATGCCGGCCAGATAAAGGACGATCACCGTGTAGTCGACGGCCATGGGGCCCTCCTTCGCGCACCTCGGTGGCGTGTCGTGCAGGGGATGTGACCAGAGGCTGATCGCGGGGACATCCGCCCGTACCCGCGGCCTGTGGATGCCATGACAGTAGGTGGCCGGAAAGCGACGCAGAAGTGTACGTTTCCTCCATACGACAGGCCAGGGGATGTACGGAGGATCCACACCCATGTCCGCGTCCGAGCCCGCCCCGACCCCGCCCGCACCGCCCGTCCCGCTGGCCGCGCTGCTCGCCCGCGAGGAGCTCGGGCTGCGGCTGCGGGCCGGCTCGCCGGACGTCTCGCTGCACTGGGTCCACACCTCGGAGATGGCCGACCCGTACCCGTATCTGCTCGGCGGCGAGCTGCTGATGACGGCGGGCGTGCAGCTCACCGACCCGGCGCGGTACGTGGAGCGGGTGGTGGAGGCGGGTGCGGCGGCGCTCGGTTTCGGCGTGACGCCGGTGTACGACACGGTGCCGGAGGCGCTGGTCGAGGCGTGCGAGCGGCACGGGCTGCCGCTCGTGGAGGTGCCTCCCGAGACGCCGTTCACGGCCGTGGCCCGGGCGCTGTGGCGGCTGATGGCGGCGGCCCGCCTGCACGAACTGCGCCGGGTCAGCGAGGCGCAGCAGTCGCTGGCGACCGCAGCGGCCCGGCCGGCGCCGGTGCCGGCGGTGCTCGGCGCGCTGGCCTCCCGGCTGGCGGGCCGCGCGGTCCTCTTCGACGCGGCCGGTACGGAGACGGCGTCGGCCGGCCGCGCGGTCCCGACGGAGGCGGCCCGGGCGCTCGCCGACCTCGCGGGCGTCGTCGGACCGCGGCCCGGCGGACCGGCCTCGGCGAGCGGTGACGGCGGCGGGCTGCGGCTCGCCGCGTACGCGCTGGGCGGCGGCGACGGGCTGACGCTCGGCGTGGCGACGGAGCGGCGCGAGCCGGGCGACCACACCATCGCCGGCGTCGCCGTGGTGCTCCTCTCCCTCCTCACGGCCCCGCACCGCGCCGCCGACGTGACCGCCCGCGACACCGCGCTGGTCCGCCTCCTCCTGGGCGCGGACCCGGCGGAGGCGGCCGCGGCCCTGGGCCCGGGGCCCTGGACGGTGGTCCACGCCCGCGGCGGCGACGGCACGTCTTTCGCGGCGGCGACCCTGGCGGCGGCGCTGGGCACACCCCTGATGGACCCGGGCACCGCCGGCCCGGATACCGAGGCCCTGCCCGCCGGCCCGGACGCCGGCCCGGACGCCGAGGCCGTGCCCGCCGGCGGGAGCGTCGGCGGCGGGCGTGCGGGCGGTGGGGACGTAGGCGGCGGGGGCGCCCTGCCCGGCGGCGGCCGCACGGGCGGGACCCGGGCCGCCGCGCCCGGCGCCCCGGTCGTACGCCTGCTGCTCCCCGCCTCCTCTCCCCTCACCGCTCAGGCCGGCTGGACCCTCGGCGTCAGCGCGCCCGTCGAGGCGGCCGGGCTCGCGGGCGCCGACGCGCAGGCCGGGCGGGCGTTGCGGCGAGCCGAGGCGACCCGGGCGGCGCTCGTACGGCACCGGGCGAGCGGGTTCGCGGGGCTCGTCGACCAGGGCGAGGCGGCGGCGTACGCGCGCGAGGTGCTCGCGCCGCTCACGCCACCGCTCGCCGAGACCCTGCGCACCTGGCTGTCGCTGCACGGCAGCTGGGACCGGACGGCGGTGGCGCTGGAGATCCACCGCAACACCGTCCGGCAGCGGATCGCCCGCGCCGCGAGCCTCCTCGGCCGCGACCTGGACGACCCGGACGTGCGGATGGAGCTGTGGTTCGCGCTGCGCGTTCCGTGATCAGGCGGCCGGGTACAGCTTGTCGACGGCGGTCTTCGCCGTCGTGCGGAAGGCGGTCAGCGGCGCGTCCTTCAGGTCGCCCAGCTGTCCCCAGCGGACGAAGGTGACGGCGCGGCCGTCGCGGCCGACGGAGAACAGGTGGATGTCGGTGCTGCCGACCTGCGGGTCGGCGGTGTCCAGGCTGTAGACCCAGGCGCCCTCCTCCACGGCGAGCTTGCCGTGGTAGGCGCTGACGGCGTGCAGGCCCGGGTTCTGCCGCTCCAGGAGGGGGCCGCAGCCGGCGAGGGCCTTGCGGAGGGTGTCGACCAGCTTCACCGCGTCGGCCTCGGTGCGGGCGACGGTGGTGATCTGGACGCCGTTGGTGTCGAGCTCGGTGCTGAACTCGCGGTAGCGGGAGTTCTGCGCCGGGATCTTGTACGGGGCGCAGAGGGCGCCGCCGTTCTCCGGGACGCCCGCGAAGACCTGGGTCGCGGTCCACGGCGTGGACGACGGCGGCATCTGGGAGGCGGCGAGGAAGGCGGGCTGGGCAGCGGCCTGCGCCGGGGCCGTGGCGAGGGCCGCGAGGCCCAGGGCGGCAACGGCGGTGGCGGCGAGTGCGGTACGGAACTTACGCATGCTGGTGGATCCCCCGTCGGGTCGTTCGGTCAGTGCTCCACCAGCCTCGGGCCCCCGCCCGCCGCCGGGCAACGGCGACGCGCCCTCCACTCGTCCCGGAACCATTCCACCCCCTCTGACGTGGGAGAACGCAAGAGGGGTGGAACGAGCCGGGGGTAGGCCATGGGTGCGGTCGAGGAGTTCGCGGCGCGGGTGCGCGCACTGAAGGAACGGGACGGACGGAGTTACGAGGCGCTGGGGCGGCGCCTCGGCGTCAGCGCCTCCACGCTGCACCGTTACGGCTCCGGAGCGGCCGTCCCGGAGTCCTTCGCCGTCGTCGAGCGCCTGACCCGGCTGTGCGGGGCCACCCCGGAGGAGACGCGGGAACTGGAGGAGCGCTGGCGGCGCGCGGACCTCGTCCGCAGGCCCCCGGCGAAGCCGGCCGTAGCGGTGCCGGCCGGGACGGCCGTCCCCGGGCGGGCGCCCGCGTCCGAGCCGGCACCCGGTCCCGCGGCCGACCCCGGGACCGCCCCTGCCCCCGAACCGCTCCCCGCCCCGCTCCCCGTCCCCGCGCGGCCCCGGCGGGTGCGGAAGGCGTGGCTCGTCGTCGGCGCCGTGACCGGCGTCGGGGCGCTCGTGCTCGGGGCCGCCCTGCTGCCCGGGCAGGGGCGGGAGCCGCGGCAGCGCGCACGGCCGGAGCCGCCGCTCCCGTTCACGTACACCGTCTCCTCCGACCTCTGGGAGAACGGCTGCGGCCACACCTATCTCGCCGACCGGCCCGCCGCGCGGGTGCCCGCTCCGCCGGTGCCCGTGGACGCCGGCCGGTGGGCCGGGGAGCTGGGGGCCGCGGACGGCGGGCAGACACTCGTGCGGCTCGTGGTGCAGGGGAAGGGCGCCTCCGCCGTCGTCCTCCAGGGGCTGCACGTGCGGGTGCTGGGCCGGGCGGAGCCGCTGCCCTGGGCGGCGTACCGCATGGACGACGGGTGCGGCGGGGCCGTCACGCCCCGCCGTTTCACCGTGGACCTCGACGCGCCGCGTCCGCTCGCGCGGCCGGCCGACGGGTACGACGCCTCGGGGCAGGAAGGGCGGACGATCCCGGCCGTGAGGTTCCCGTACACCGTCACCGCGGCCGAGCCCGAGGAGCTGCTGGTCTCCGCCCGCGCGGCCCGCTGCGACTGCCGCTGGCAGCTGGAGCTGGAGTGGAGCGCGGAGGGACGGAGCGGCGTGGCGACGATCGCCGGCCCCGGCGGGAGGGCCTTCCGCACGAGCGGGCAGGCGACGGGGAGTCCGGTCCACACGTACGACGCCGTGAAGGGGCGCTGGATCACAGTCACGGAGTCTGGACAGGGCGGGTGACCGCTGGGTAACTTCGATTCGAACAGGCTGAGCAAGCGCTTAGACAATCGGCAGCGACAAGGAGGCGGCTCGTGCGCCGTACCGTATTCAACGAGGACCACGAGGCGTTCCGGGAGACCATCCGCGCCTTCATCGAGGCCGAGGTCGTCCCCGTCTACGACGACTGGTTCGCCGCCGGTCAGGCGCCGCGCGACTTCTACTACAAGCTCGGCGAGCTCGGCGTCTTCGGCATCAACGTGCCCGAGGAGTTCGGCGGCGCCGGCCTGGACACCCACAAGTTCGAGGCCGTCCTCTACGAGGAGACCGCCCGCGCCGGCGTGCAGTTCGGCGGCTCCGGCGTGCACGTCCTGCTCGCGCTGCCCTACATCAAGATGCTCGCCACCGACGAGCAGAAGAAGCGCTACCTGCCGAAGTTCGTCTCCGGCGAGGAGATGTGGGCGCTCGCCATGACCGAGCCGGGCACCGGCTCCGACGTCGCGGGCATGAAGACCACCGCCAAGCTCTCCGAGGACGGCACCCACTACGTCCTCAACGGCGCCAAGACCTTCATCACGGGCGGCGTCCACGCCGACCGCGTCATCGTCTGCGCCCGCACCTCCGCCCCGTCGGCCGAGGACCGCCGCTTCGGCATCTCCCTCTTCGCCGTCGACACCAAGTCCGCCGGCTACTCCATCGGCCGCAAGCTCGACAAGCTGGGCCTGCGCACCTCCGACACCGCCGAGCTCGCCTTCGTCGACGTCAAGGTGCCCGTCGAGGACCTGCTCGGCGAGGAGGGCAAGGGCTTCTCCTACCTCGGCCACAACCTGGCCTCCGAGCGCTGGGGCATCGCCTTCGGCGCGTACGCCCAGGCCAGGGCAGCCGTCCGCTTCGCCCAGCAGTACGTCACGGACCGCACGGTCTTCGGCAAGCCGGTCGCGCACTTCCAGAACACCAAGTTCGAGCTGGCCGCCTGCCAGGCCGAGGTCGACGCCGCCGAGGCCGTCGCCGACCGCGCGCTCGAGGCCCTGGACGCGGGCGAGCTGACGCCGGCCGAGGCCGCCTCCGCCAAGCTCTTCTGCACCGAGGTCGCGCACCGCGTCATCGACCGCTGCCTCCAGCTGCACGGCGGCTACGGCTACATGAACGAGTACCCGATCGCCCGCCTCTACGCCGACAACCGCGTCAACCGCATCTACGGCGGCACCAGCGAGATCATGAAGTCGATCATCGCCAAGTCGATGGGCCTGTAGTCCAGGTGCCCGACCCGCACACCGCACTCGATGGCCTGCTCGATCTGCTCGACCTGGAGCGGATCGAGCGGGACATCTTCCGCGGGCAGTCCCGCTCCGCCCTCGTCCCCCGCGTCTTCGGCGGCCAGGTGGCCGCCCAGGCGCTGGTGGCGGCCGGGCGGACCGTGCCCGAGGACCGCCACGCCCACTCGCTGCACGCGTACTTCCTGCGCCCCGGCGACCCGGGCGCGCCGATCGTCTACAACGTCGACCGCATCCGCGACGGACGTTCCTTCACCACCCGCCGGGTCGTCGCCGTCCAGCACGGCCAGCCGATCTTCCACCTCTCGGCGTCCTTCCAGACGTACGAGGAAGGGCTCGACCACCAGGCGGACATGCCGCCCGCGCCCGACCCGGAGTCGCTGCCGACGCCCGAGGAGATGCTGCCCCGGCACCTGCCGCGGGAGGTCGCGGACCGGCTGATCGAGGCCCGCGCCGCGGTGGACCTGCGCTACGCCGACGTACCGCCGTGGGGCTCCGTCGGGCAGCCGCGCGAGCCGCGCTCCCAGGTGTGGTTCCGCACCAACGGCAAGCTGGCCGACGACCCGCTGCTGCACGTCGTCCTCGCCACGTACGTCTCCGACATGACGCTGCTCGACTCGATCCTCCTCGCCCACGGGCGCGGCGGCTGGGCCGTCGGCGACGTCGTCGGCGCCTCCCTGGACCACGCCATGTGGTTCCACCGGCCCTTCCGGGCCGACGAGTGGCTGCTGTACGACCAGGAGTCGCCGACCGCCTCCGGCGGGCGCGGCCTCGGGCAGGCCAGGATCTACACCCAGGACGGGCGGCTCGCGATCTCCGTCATCCAGGAGGGTGTCGTTCGCGTCCCGCGCTGACGGGCCGACATAGCGTCCGGTCCATGGCGGTACAGGACCGGAGCACCCAGAACGAGAGCACCTTCACGGTCGTCGTGGCGGCGGCGGCCAACCTCGGCATCGCCGTCGCCAAGGCCGTCGCCGGACTCGTCAGCGGGTCGAGCGCGATGCTGTCGGAGGCGGCGCACTCGGTGGCCGACACCGTCACCGAGGTCCTGCTGCTCACCGCGCTCAAGCGCAGCGGGAAGCCGGCCGACGAGGACCATCCGCTCGGATACGCGGGCGAGCGCTACGTCTGGGCGATGCTCGCCGCCGTCGCCACCTTCGTCGGCGGCGCGGTCTTCTCCGTCTACGACGGCGTCCACACCCTCACCCACGGCGAGGACCTCGGCGACCCGCTCGCCTCGTACGTGGTCCTCGCCGTCGCCTTCGTCCTCGAGGGCTTCTCGCTGCGCACCGCGGTCCGGCAGGTCACGGCGGAGGCGGAGCGGGTGCGGGCGCCGTTCGCCCGCTATCTGCGGCTGACTCCCGACACCACGGTCAAGGCCGTCGTGATGGAGGACTCCGCCGCGCTCGCCGGCCTGATGCTGGCGGCCGGCGGCCTGCTCGGCGGACAGCTCACCGGCTCCGGCGTGTGGGACGGCGTCGCCTCGATCCTCATCGGCGCGCTGCTGGTGTACGTGGCGTGGGTGCTCGGCAGGTCCAACGCGCGGCTGCTCGTCGGCCGCCCGCTGCCGGCCCGGATGCGGGAGATCGTCCGCGAGGAGCTGCTGGCCGACGGGCACGTGATCGGCGTGGTCGACCTCACGACGCTGATCCAGGGCCCGGACGAGGTCCTGGTCGCCGCGAAGATCGACTTCCGGGACCTGTCGTCGGCGGCGGAGATCGAGCGGGCCTGCGAGCGGGCGGAGGCCCGGCTGCGCGCCCGCATCCCGGCCGTCCGCCGCGTCTACCTGGACCCGACGCCGGGACCGGGGCCGGATGCTTCGGGGCCGGAGGCGGGCGGGCCGGGCGGGCCGGGTGTCAGGCGGTGAGGCCGGCCGTGTCCAGCAGATACGCCGTCAGCGGCTCGTAGGACCGCGGGTCCACGACGTGGTCGTCGAGCGGCACGGTCACCTGCATGGTGCCCTCAGCCTCCGCGAGGAACAGCGCCGGATCGTTGCAGTCGGCGTAGCCGACCGCGTCGACGCCCCGCTGGGCCGCGCGTCCCGCCCAGCCGTGGTCGGCGACGACCAGGCCGGGCGCCGGCTCGCCCAGGGCCTCCAGGCCGTCCAGGATCGCGTTCATCGGCTCGGGCGAGTGGGTGTGCCACAGGCTCGCGCCGCGTTCGAAGACGGCGACGTCGGCGAACTGCACGACATAGCCCTCGTCGGCGGTCAGCCCGCCCGGGATGCGGACGATGTCGCAGCCCTTGGCGCGCAGCGCGGCGGCGACCCGGCTGTGGGCGTCGATCAGGGCGCCGGGGTGCCCGGTCGCGAACAGCACCCGCTCCTTCGCGGCGGCGGCCTTGGCGAGGCGGGCGGCCATCCGGTCGAGGGCGGCGACGGTCAACTCCGGGTCGATCGTGTCCTGCCCGGTCCGGTGCGCCGGGTCGTCGACGACGCCGCACCGCTCGGCCATGACGGCGAGCACGTCCTGCTCGTCGCTCCACCGGTCGCCGAACTCGAGGCCGAACCAGTAGTGCCGGTCGCCGTTGGCGAGCCTGCGGTAGTGGGCGAGGTTGTTGTCGCGGGGAGTGGCGACGTCTCCGGCGATCCGGGTCCGGAGGAGGTGCTCGACGAGTGCGGCGCGGCTGAGTATCGGCATGCGCCCCATTCTGCCGTTCCCCCCACCTTCCCCGCGGCCCGCGCCCACTTCCGTGCGGGCCGCGCTCCGCGCCCGTGTGGGCTGCGCCCGCTGACGCGGCGCCCCCGGTCCACCCCCCGTGCGAGTGGCGCCTGCTTGCGCGGCGCGCCGTGTCACCTCCGTGTGGGCATTCGTCCCGCTGGGGCGGGACGGGTGGGCACACGGGACGGCGCCCTTGCGGGCGCGTTCCGCACCTGTGCCCGAACCCCATGGACCCCGCACTCCGGGTGCGGGTCAAGGCTCGGGAGCCTAGGCCCGGCAAGGGGCGCCGTCCGTTGTGCCCACCCGTTCCGCCCCAGCGGAACGAATGCCCACAACGGAGGTGGCGAAGGGCGCCAGCCCGTCGGAGGGGTGGGCACCGCACCAGCGGGACGAAGGCCCACACGGAGGTGGGCGACGGGCGCCGGCCCATGGGTGGGCACCGCCCCGGCGGAACGAATGCCGACAACGGAGGTGGGCGAAGGGCACCGCCCCGGCGGGCGCGGGCGCGGGCGCGCAGAGAGGGCGCGGGGTCAGGTGGAGAGGGCTCCGAAGGCGCCGTCGGCGAGGGCGCGGAGGAGGCGCTCCATGTCCGCGCGGCCCAGCGGCGCGCCCAGGTGCGGCGTCGAGTTGAGGAGGCCGAAGACCGCGTGGACCGCCGCCCGCACCTCGGGCTCCGCCGCGGACGGGTACAGGTCGCGGACGACGGCGACCCACAGTTCGACGTACTGCCGCTGGAGCTGGCGGACCCGCTTGCGGTCCTCGTCCTTGAGGCGGTCGAGCTCGCGGTCGTGGAGGGTGATGAGCGGCCGGTCGTCGAGGGCGAAGTCGATGTGGCCGTCGATGAGGGAGGCGAGGAGCGCCCTCGGGTCGCCGTCCGACTCGGCGGCCCGCAGCCGGCCGCCGTCGAGGAGCCGCTCGCTGATGCCGACCAGCAGCTCGGCGAGCATCGCGTCCTTGCCGGGGAAGTGGCGGTAGAGCCCGGGTCCGCTGATGCCGACCGCCGCTCCTATCTCGTCCACGCCCACGCCGTGGAAGCCGCGCTCGGCGAAGAGGCGGGCGGCCTCCTTGAGGATCTGCTCGCGTCGGGTCGGCGCGTCCGTCCGCGTCGGGCTCGTGGTCATGGATTCGATTCTAGACAACCCGGTTAGCGGTCGTTAACCTGAAGGACATACGTTAACGCTCATTAACCGAGCAAGGGAGCTCGACCGATGCAGCAGGCACCTGTGCTGACGAGCGCGGCGGATCCCGCCTCGCCGGCCTGGCAGGCCAACGAGGCGGCCCATCACGAGCTGGCCGCGACCCTGCGCGCCAAGCTCGCCGAGGCCGCGCTCGGCGGCGGCGAGAAGGCCCGCGCCCGGCACACCGCGCGCGGCAAGCTGCTGCCGCGCGACCGGGTGGACACGCTTCTCGATCCCGGTTCGCCGTTCCTGGAGCTGGCCCCGCTCGCCGCGAACGGGATGTACGGCGACCAGGCCCCGGCGGCCGGCGTGATCGCCGGCATCGGGCGGGTCTCCGGCCGCGAGTGCGTGATCGTCGCCAACGACGCGACCGTCAAGGGCGGCACGTACTACCCGATGACGGTCAAGAAGCACCTCCGGGCGCAGGAGGTGGCGCTGGAGAACCGTCTGCCCTGCCTCTACCTCGTCGACTCCGGCGGCGCCTTCCTGCCCATGCAGGACGAGGTCTTCCCGGACCGCGAGCACTTCGGCCGGATCTTCTTCAACCAGGCCCGGATGTCCGGCGCCGGCATCCCGCAGATCGCGGCGGTCATGGGCTCCTGCACGGCCGGCGGCGCCTACGTCCCGGCGATGAGCGACGAGGCCGTGATCGTGCGCAATCAGGGCACGATCTTCCTCGGCGGCCCGCCGCTGGTGAAGGCCGCGACCGGCGAGGTCGTCACGGCGGAGGAGCTCGGCGGCGGCGAGGTCCACTCCCGGATCTCCGGCGTCACCGACCACCTCGCCGAGGACGACGCCCACGCGCTGCGCATCGTCCGCAACATCGTCGCCACCCTGCCCGAGCGCGGCCCGCTGCCCTGGTCGGTGGAGCCGGCCGAGGAGCCGAAGGTCGACCCGTACGGGCTGTACGGCGCGGTGCCGGTCGACTCCCGCACGCCGTACGACGTGCGCGAGGTGATCGCCCGGGTGGTGGACGGCTCCCGCTTCCAGGAGTTCAAGGCCGAGTACGGGCAGACGCTGGTGACCGGCTTCGCCCGGATCCACGGCCACCCGGTCGGCATCGTCGCCAACAACGGCATCCTGTTCGCCGAGTCCGCCCAGAAGGGCGCGCACTTCATCGAGCTGTGCGACCAGCGCGGCATCCCGCTGGTCTTCCTGCAGAACATCACCGGCTTCATGGTCGGCAAGGCGTACGAGCACGGCGGCATCGCCAAGCACGGCGCCAAGATGGTGACGGCCGTGGCCACCACGCGCGTGCCGAAGCTGACGGTGGTCGTCGGCGGCTCGTACGGCGCGGGCAACTACTCCATGTGCGGCCGGGCGTACTCGCCCCGCTTCCTGTGGATGTGGCCCAACGCCAAGATCTCGGTCATGGGCGGCGAGCAGGCCGCGTCCGTGCTCGCCACGGTCAAGCGCGACCAGCTCGGCGACGCGTGGAGCGCCGAGGAGGAAGAGGCCTTCAAGGACCCGATCCGCGCGCAGTACGAGACGCAGGGCAACGCCTACTACGCGACCGCCCGGCTGTGGGACGACGGCGTCATCGACCCGCTGGAGACCCGGCAGGTGCTCGGTCTCGCCCTGACCGCCTGTGCCAACGCGCCCCTGGGTGACCCCCAGTTCGGCGTCTTCCGGATGTGAGGACCCAGAGGATGCAGCACATGTTCGACACCGTCCTGGTGGCCAACCGGGGCGAGATCGCCGTCCGGGTCATCCGCACCCTGCGGGCGCTCGGCGTGCGTTCGGTCGCCGTGTACAGCGACGCGGACGCCGACGCCCGGCACGTACGCGAGGCGGACACGGCGGTACGGATCGGTCCGCCGGCGGCCTCGGAGTCGTATCTCTCCGTTCCCGCCCTGCTGGACGCCGCCCGGCGCACCGGCGCGCAGGCCGTCCATCCCGGCTACGGCTTCCTCGCCGAGAACGCGGGCTTCGCGAAGGCCTGCGCGGAGGCGGGTCTGGTCTTCATCGGGCCGTCCGCCGAGGCGATCTCGCTGATGGGCGACAAGATCCGGGCGAAGGAGACGGTGCGGGCGGCGGGCGTGCCCGTGGTGCCCGGCGCCGCCGACCCCGACATCGTCGACGCGGCCCGCGAGCTGGGCGCGCCGGTGCTGCTCAAGCCGAGCGCGGGCGGCGGCGGCAAGGGCATGCGTCTGGTGCGCGACCTGACCGTCCTGGAGGAGGAGATCGCGGCGGCGCGGCGCGAGGCCCGGTCCTCGTTCGGCGACGACACGCTGCTCGTGGAGCGGTGGATCGACCGGCCGCGGCACATCGAGATCCAGGTCCTGGCGGACGCGCACGGCAACGTGGTGCACCTGGGCGAGCGCGAGTGCTCGCTCCAGCGGCGCCACCAGAAGATCATCGAGGAGGCGCCGAGCGTCCTGCTGACCCCTCGGATCCGGGCGGCGATGGGCGCGGCGGCGGTCGAGGCGGCGCGGTCCTGCGGCTATGTGGGCGCGGGAACGGTCGAGTTCATCGTGCCGGGCGGCGACCCGTCCTCGTACTACTTCATGGAGATGAACACCCGTCTCCAGGTCGAGCACCCGGTCACCGAACTGGTCACCGGCCTGGACCTGGTGGAGTGGCAGCTGCGGGTGGCCTCCGGCGAACCGCTGTCGTTCGGGCAGGAGGACGTCCGCCTGGACGGCTGGGCGATCGAGGCGCGGATCTGCGCCGAGGACCCGGCGCGCGGCTTCCTGCCGTCCGGCGGCACGGTCCTCGCGCTGCACGAGCCGCAGGGCGACGGCGTGCGGACGGACTCGGGCCTGTCCCGGGGCACCGAGGTGTCGTCGCTGTACGACCCGATGCTCTCCAAGGTCATCGTCCACGCCGAGGACCGTCCCACCGCGCTGCGCAAGCTGCGCGCCGCGCTCGCGGACACGGTCACGCTCGGCGTCCCGACCAACGCGGGCTTCCTGCGCCGGCTCCTGGCCCACCCGGACGTCGTCACCGGCGACCTGGACACGGGCCTGGTGGAACGGGACGCGGAGAGCCTGGTGGACGGCGCGGTCCCGCCGGAGGTGTACGCGGCGGCGGCGCTGCTGCGCCACTTCCCGGCGCCCGCGGCGGCGCGCGACGGCGGCTGGTCGGACCCGTTCGACACGCGGACGGGCTGGCGTCTTGGCGGCACGCCCGCCTGGACGGCGCTGGACTTCCGGGTGCCCGGACACGAGCCGGTGACCGTGCGCGTGCGCGGCGGGGCGGACGCGGCCGAACTGCTGCTCGGCGGGGCCGTCCCCGGCGACGGGGGCGAGGCCCTCTCCGCCGCGCTGGTCGGCGAGGCCGGCGGCTCCGCGCTCGTCCTCGCCGTCGACGGCGTCACGCACCGCTTCACCGTCGCCTCCTCGGCGGAGGGACGGTGGCTCGGCCGGGACGGCGACTCCTGGCACGTGCTCGACCACGACCCGGTCGCCGCCGCGCTCTCCGGCGCCCGGCACGGCGGCGCGGACACACTGGCCGCGCCGATGCCCGGCACCGTGACCGTGGTGAAGGTGGCGGTCGGCGACGAGGTGGAGGCCGGGCAGAGTCTGCTGGTCGTCGAGGCGATGAAGATGGAGCACGTCATCTCCGCCCCGCACGCCGGCACCGTCACCGAGCTGGACGTCACGCCCGGCACGACCGTCGCCATGGACCAGGTCCTGGCCGTGGTGACGCCCCGCGAGGAGGAGGACGCATGAGCACCGGTCTGCCGATGACCGTGGCCGATCCCGCGCTGCCGGCCCGGGTGCGGATCCACGAGGTGGGGCCGCGCGACGGTCTGCAGAACGAGAAGACGGCCGTACCGACCGAGGTGAAGGCGGAGTTCATCCGGCGGCTCGCCGCCGCCGGGCTGGGCACCGTCGAGGCGACCAGCTTCGTCCACCCCAAGTGGGTGCCCCAACTGGCCGACGCCGAGGAGCTGTTCCCGCGGGTCCGCGATCTGCCGGTCCGGCTGCCGGTCCTCGTGCCCAACGAGCGCGGTCTCGACCGGGCGCTCGCGCTCGGCGCCCGCGAGGTCGCCGTGTTCGCCTCGGCGACCGAGTCCTTCGCGAAGGCCAACCTCAACCGGACGGTCGACGAGGCGCTGGCGATGTTCGCGCCGACCGTCACCCGGGCCATAGAGGCCGGCCTGAAGGTCCGCGGCTATCTGTCGATGTGCTTCGGCGACCCGTGGGAGGGCGCCGTCCCGGTCGAGCAGGTCGTCCGCGTCACCAAGGCGCTCGCCGACATGGGCTGCGACGAGCTGAGCCTCGGCGACACCATCGGCGTCGCCACCCCGGGCCATGTGGCCCGGCTGCTGCGGGCGTTGAACGAGGCGGGCGTGCCCACCTCCCGCCTCGCCGTGCACTTCCACGACACCTACGGGCAGGCGCTGTCCAACACGCTCGCCGCGCTGCGGCACGGCGTGACCACGGTCGACGCCTCCGCCGGCGGCCTCGGCGGCTGCCCGTACGCCAAGTCCGCCACCGGCAACCTCGCCACCGAGGACCTGGTGTGGATGCTCGACGGCCTCGGCATCGAGACCGGGGTCGACCTGGCCGCCCTCACCGCCACGAGCGGGTGGATGGCCGAACAGCTGGGCCGCCCGAGCCCGTCCCGTACCGTCCGCGCGCTCTCCCACAAGGAGTCCTGATCATGTCCCTCGACCACCGCCTCTCCGAGGAGCACGAGGAACTCCGCCGCACCGTGGAGGAGTTCGCCCACGACGTCGTCGCGCCGAAGATCGGCGACTACTACGAGCGGCACGAGTTCCCGTACGAGATCGTCCGCGAGATGGGCCGCATGGGCCTGTTCGGCCTGCCCTTCCCCGAGGAGTACGGCGGGATGGGCGGTGACTACCTGGCGCTCGGCATCGCCCTGGAGGAGCTGGCCCGGGTCGACTCCTCGGTCGCCATCACCCTGGAGGCCGGCGTCTCGCTGGGCGCCATGCCCGTCTACCGCTTCGGCACCGAGGAGCAGAAGCGGGAGTGGCTGCCGAAGCTGTGCGCGGGCGAGATGCTCGGTGCGTTCGGCCTGACCGAGCCGGGCGCCGGTTCGGACGCGGGCGGCACCCGCACCACCGCCGTCCGCGACGGCGACCAGTGGGTGATCAACGGCTCGAAGTGCTTCATCACCAACTCCGGTACGGACATCACCGGTCTGGTCACGGTCACCGCGGTGACCGGCCGCAAGCCGGACGGCCGTCCGCTGATCTCCTCGATCATCGTCCCGGCGGGCACGCCCGGCTTCGCGGTGGCGGCGCCCTATTCGAAGGTGGGCTGGAACGCCTCGGACACCCGTGAGCTGGCCTTCGACGACGTCCGGGTGCCGGTGGAGAACCTGCTCGGCGAGGAGGGCCGCGGCTACGCGCAGTTCCTGCGGATCCTGGACGAGGGCCGGATCGCGATCGCGGCGCTCGCCACGGGTCTGGCCCAGGGCTGTGTGGACGAGTCGGTGAAGTACGCGAAGGAACGTCACGCCTTCGGCCGGCCGATCGCCGACAACCAGGCGATCCAGTTCAAGATCGCCGACATGGAGATGCGGGCGCACATGGCCCGGGTCGGCTGGCGCGACGCGGCCTCCCGCCTCGTCCTCGGCGAGCCGTTCAAGAAGGAGGCGGCGCTCGCGAAGCTGTACTCGTCGACGGTGGCCGTCGACAACGCGCGCGAGGCGACCCAGATCCACGGCGGCTACGGCTTCATGAACGAGTACCCGGTGGCCCGGATGTGGCGCGACTCGAAGATCCTGGAGATCGGCGAGGGCACCAGCGAGGTCCAGCGGATGCTGATCGCCCGCGAGTTGGGCCTGTCCGCCTGAGGTCCCGCACGGCCCGAGGCCGCCTCGGCCGTGGTCGCGAAGCCCGTCGTCCCCGTGCGGGGCGGCGGGCTTCGTCGTGCGTGCCACAGTTCCGCACCCGACCCTGTTGATCGGAATGAGGTTAGGCTAACCTACCTTCGACTTCACCCGGCCGACCCGCCGACGATCGGCACGTACCGAAAGCGACTTCGCCATGCCCAGCACCGCCCGAGCCACCTCCCTCACCCGTCGCGGCCTGCTCGCCGCGGGCGGCGCCCTCGGGCTCGGCGCCGCGCTCGCCGCCTGCGGCAGCGACGACAAGAAGGACGGCGGCTCCACCTCGCCGGCCTCCGGCTCGTCCGGCGCCTGGGAGTTCAAGGACGACCGCGGCCAGCTCGTCACCAAGGCGTCCACGCCGAAGAACATCGTCGCCTTCACCGGCACCGCCGCCGCCCTCAAGGACTTCGGCATCGAGGTCAAGGGCGTCTTCGGCCCGACCACGGTCAAGGACCCGAAGACCGGCGAGGAGAGGCCGGACGTGCAGGCCGGCGACCTCGACATCAAGAAGGTCAAGGTCATCGGCAACGTCTGGGGCGAGTTCAAGACCGAGGAGTACCTCAAGCTGCGGCCCGACGTCCTCATCACGGACATGTGGGAGAAGAACGACCTCTGGTACGTCCCGGCCGAGCAGAAGGACACCATCCTCAAGGTCGCCCCGAGCGTCGCCCTGTGGGCCGCCGGCCGGTCCATGCCCGCCGTCCTCCAGCGCCACGTCGACCTCGCCGCCTCGCTCGGCGCCGACGTCCGCAGCGAGCGCGTGAAGGCCGACAAGGCCCGCTTCGAGGCCGCCGCCGAGCGGGTCCGCAAGGCCGCCAGGACCAAGAAGGGCATCAAGGTCCTCATCGGCTCCGCCGCCCCGGACACCTTCTACGTCTCCACGCCGGTCCGCCCGACCGACACGCTCTTCTTCCAGGAGCTGGGCGTCGACATCGTCGTCCCGGACAAGCTGGACCCGACCGGCTGGTTCGAGCTCCTCAGCTGGGAGAACGTCGACAAGTACAAGGCCGACGTCATCCTGCTCGACAACCGCACCTCCGCGCTGCAGCCCGAGGCCCTGAAGGCCAAGCCCACCTGGGCCGCACTGCCCGCCGTCAAGGCCGGCCAGGTCGTCCCGCGCGTCACCGAGCCGATCTACTCCTACGCCAAGTGCGCCCCGCTCCTGGAGGACCTGGCCAAGGCCCTCGAGAACGCCAAGAAGGTGTCCTGACCCATGACGAACGCCGAGACCGCCCCGTTCCAGTTCTTCTCCCTCCAGGTCGACCGGACGAGGCGGCTCGGCCCGTCCCTGGTCCGCGTCACCTTCACCGGTGAGGACCTGAAGGGCTTCGCCGCCGGCGGCCGCGACCAGTCGCTGTCGCTCTTCCTGCCGCACCCGGGGCAGGACGCCCCGGTGCTGCCGCCGCTGGACGACCCGGACATGTACGCGATCCTGGGCGCCTACCGGGCCATGCCGCACGACGAGCGGGCCGTCATGCGCTCGTACACCGTCCGCGAGCAGCGCACCTCACCGGCCGCCGAGATCGACATCGACTTCGCCGTGCACGAGGACGGCGGCCCCGCCTGCCGCTGGGCCCAGCACGCGAAGGCCGGCGACCGGGTGGTGGTGCTGGGCCCGGCGGTGGCCGACAACACCGGCGTGCGCTTCCGCCTTCCCGAGGACGCCGACTCGGTCGTCATCTGGGGCGACGAGACGGCCCTGCCGGCCGCCTCCGCGATCCTGGAGTGGCTGCCGGCCGAGACCCGCGCCCACGTCTACCTCGAGGTGCCCTACGCCGGCGACCGCACGGAGCTGGCGACCGAGGCCGACGCGACGGTCACCTGGCTCGTACGGGAGGAGGGCGCGCCGTCCGCCGTGGAGGCGATCGCGGGCGCCGAGCTGCCCGGCGAGGCGCCGTACGTGTGGATCGCGGGCGAGTCCGGTGCGGTGAAGGCGCTGCGCCGGCACTTCGTGCGCGAGCGCGGGCTGGACCGCCGCCGGGTCACCTTCGTCGGCTACTGGCGCAAGGGCCTGTCCGAGGACGCGCTGCGCGAGGTCCCGGACGAGGCGACGCAGGACGAGGCGCAGGAAGCGGCGCAGGACGCGGCATCGGAGGCGCCCCAGAGCGCGTCTCAGGGCGCGTCTCAGGGCGCGTCTCAGGACGCCGCGTAACCCCGTACCTCCTACAGACCCCCACAGGGCCGGCGGCCCCTCAATCCCTTCGGATTGAGGGGCCGTTGTGCTGTGAACTTAGGTTAGGCTAACCTAAGTATCACCGACCGAGTCCGCTCCCGGAAGGGCCCCCACATGCGCTCCCACCTGCTCAACGACACGACGGCGGAGTCCTATCGACACTCCGTCACCGAAGGAGTCGAGCGGGTGGCGAGGAAACTCGCCACGGCACGCGGACCGTTCACCGGCATCACGCCCGCCGAACTCGCGCCCGTCGTCGACGCCGTCGACCTCGACCGGCCGCTCGGCGACGCCTCCGCCGCCCTGGACGAGCTCGAGGACGTCTACCTCCGCGACGCGGTCTACTTCCACCACCCGCGCTACCTCGCCCACCTCAACTGCCCGGTGGTCATCCCCGCCGTCCTCGGCGAGGCCGTGCTCTCCGCCGTCAACTCCTCCCTCGACACCTGGGACCAGAGCGCCGGCGGCACCCTCATCGAGCGCAAGCTCATCGACTGGACCACCCGCCGGATCGGCCTCGGCCCGCTCGCCGACGGCGTGTTCACCAGCGGCGGCACCCAGTCCAACCTCCAGGCGCTGCTCCTCGCCCGCGAGGAGACCGGCAGCACCGACCTGACGAAACTGCGGATCTTCTCCTCCGAGTGCAGCCACTTCAGCGTCCAGAAGTCGGCCACCCTGCTCGGCCTCGGCCGCGACGCCGTCGTCTCCGTGCCCGTCGACCGCGACCGCCGGATGCAGTCCGTCGTCCTCGCCGCCGAGCTGGAGGCCTGCCGCGCCGAGGGCCTGATCCCGATGGCGATCGTCGCCACCGCCGGCACCACCGACTTCGGTTCCATCGACCCGCTGCCCGAGATCGCCGCCCTGGCCGCCGAGTACGGCGCCTGGATGCACGTGGACGCCGCCTACGGCTGCGGACTGCTCGTCTCGCCCACCCGCCGCCACCTCCTCGACGGCATCGAGCGGGCCGACTCCGTCACCGTCGACTACCACAAGTCCTTCTTCCAGCCGGTGAGTTCCTCCGCCGTCCTGGTCCGGGACGGCGCCACCCTGCGCCACGCCACGTACCACGCGGACTACCTCAACCCGCGCCGGACGCTCGCCGAGAAGATCCCCAACCAGGTCGACAAGTCCCTCCAGACCACCCGCCGCTTCGACGCCCTCAAGCTGTGGATGACCCTCCGCGTCATGGGCGCCGACGGCATCGGCGGACTCTTCGACGAGGTCTGCGACCTGGCCAGGACCGGCTTCGAGCTGCTCGCCGCCGACCCGCGCTACGACGTGGTCGTCGAGCCGCAGCTGTCCACCCTCGTCTACCGCTACGTCCCCGAGAACGTCACCTCGCCCGCCGAGATCGACCGCGCCAACCTCCACGCCCGCAAGGCCCTCTTCGCCTCCGGCGAGGCCGTGGTCGCCGGCACCAAGGTCGACGGCAGGCAGTACCTCAAGTTCACCTTGCTCAACCCCGAGACCACCGCGGCCGACATCGCCGCCGTCCTCGATCTGATCGCCGGCCACGCCGAGCAGTACCTGGGAGAGAACCTTGTCCACGCCTGAGACGGCTCAGCCGCACGACTTCATCGGTATCGGGCTCGGTCCCTTCAACCTCGGCCTCGCCTGCCTCACCGAGCCCATCGACGAGCTGAACGGCCTCTTCCTGGAGTCCAAGCCGGACTTCGAGTGGCACTCCGGCATGTTCCTGGAGGGCGCCCACCTCCAGACGCCGTTCATGTCGGACCTCGTCACCCTCGCCGACCCGACCTCGCCCTACTCCTTCCTCAACTACCTGAAGGAGAAGGGCCGGCTCTACTCGTTCTACATCCGCGAGAACTTCTACCCGCTGCGGACCGAGTACAACGACTACTGCCGCTGGGCCGCCGCCAAGCTCTCCTCGATCCGCTTCTCCACCACCGTCTCCGCCGTCACCTACGACGAGGCCGCCGAGGAGTACGTGGTGTCCACCGAGGCCGGAGAAACGTTCCGGTCCCGCCGGATCGTGCTCGGCACCGGCACCCCGCCCCACATCCCCGAGGCCTGCCAGGGCCTCGGCGGCGACGTCCTCCACAACTC
Source organism: Streptomyces sp. NPDC053493 (assembly GCF_044544825.1). Lineage (NCBI taxonomy): Bacteria > Bacillati > Actinomycetota > Actinomycetes > Kitasatosporales > Streptomycetaceae > Streptomyces > Streptomyces sp. NPDC053493. The sequence continues at coordinate 43,685 of NZ_JBITXS010000010.1, read as the reverse complement.
CCGCTACCTCCCCAGCAAGGAGGCGCTGCGGAAGAAGCGGTCCATCACCCTGGTCGGCAGCGGCCAGAGCGCCGCCGAGATCTACTACGACCTGCTCGGCGAGATCGACGTCCACGGCTACCAGCTCAACTGGGTCACCCGCTCCCCGCGCTTCTTCCCGCTCGAATACACCAAGCTCACCCTGGAGATGACCTCACCGGAGTACGTGGACTACTTCCACGCCCTCCCCGAGCGCACCCGCTCCCGCCTGGAGACCGAGCAGAAGGGCCTGTTCAAAGGCATCGACGGCGAGCTCATCGACGCGATCTTCGACCTGCTCTACCAGAAGAACCTGGCCGGCCCCGTCCCCACCCGCCTGCTCACCAACTCCGCGCTGCGCACCGCCGCGTACGACGAGACGACCGGCACCTACACCCTCGGCTTCCGCCAGGAGGAGCAGGAGAAGGACTTCCAGCTGGACACCGAGGGCCTGATCCTCGCCACCGGCTACAAGTACGCCGTCCCGGGCTTTCTGGAGCCGGTCCGCGACCGCCTGCGCTGGGACTCCCAGGGCCGCTTCGACGTCGCCCGCAACTACGCCGTCGACGTCACCGGCCGCGGCGTCTTCCTCCAGAACGCCGGCGTCCACACCCACTCCATCACCTCGCCCGACCTCGGCATGGGCGCGTACCGCAACGCCTACATCATCGGCGAGATGCTGGGCACCGAGTACTACCCCGTCGAGAAGACCATCGCGTTCCAGGAGTTCTCCGTATGACCCCCCGTGTCCACATACGTCCGCTCGACCCGCTCAAGGACGCCGAGCTGATCCACCCCTGGGTCACCGACGCCAAGGCGACCTACTGGATGATGCAGGGCTTCGAGCTCCAGGACGTCGAGCGCGAGTACATGGCGATCGCCGCGAACCCGCACCACGACGCCTTCATCGGCCTGGTGGACGGCGAGCCCGCCTTCCTCATGGAGCGCTACGACCCGGCGAAGGCCGAACTGGTCGGGCTGTACGAGCCGGAGCCCGGTGACGTCGGGATGCACTTCCTCGTCGCCCCCACCGACACGCCCGTGCACGGCTTCACCCGCACGGTCATCACCGCCGTCATGCGCGAGCTGTTCGCCGACCCGGCGACCGCGCGCGTGGTCGTCGAGCCCGACGTGCGCAACACCGCCGTCCACGCGCTCAACGAGGCCGTCGGCTTCGTGCCCGAGCGCGAGATCCGGAAGCCGGAGAAGACGGCCCTGCTGAGCTTCTGCACCCGCGCGCAGTTCGAGGCCGCCACGGGAGCCGCCGTATGAGCGCCGTCGCCGATCCCGTCGCCCACCTCACCCCGGCCCGCTGGGCCGACGCCAACCGCGCCCTGATCCGCAAGGCGCTCGCGGAGTTCGTCCACGAGCGGCTGCTCGACCCGCAGGAGCTGGGCGAGGGCCGCTACCGGGTGCTCAGCGACGACGGCGCCACCGAATACCGCTTCACCGCCGACCGGTTCGCCCTCGACCACTGGCAGGTCTACCCGGAGTCGATCAGCTGCCACCGCGGCAGCGAGCAGCTGCCGCTGGACGCCCTGCGGTTCGTCACCGAGCTGCGCGGCGCGCTGGGCCTGAGCGACGAGATCCTGCCGGTGTACCTGGAGGAGATCTCCTCCACCCTGGCCGGTACGGCCTACAAGGCGACCAAGCCGCGCGTCACCTCCGCCGAGCTGGCCCGGGCCGGCTTCCAGGAGATCGAGACCGGGATGACCGAGGGCCATCCCTGCTTCGTCGCCAACAACGGGCGCCTCGGCTTCGGCGTCGACGAGTACCGGGCCTACGCGCCCGAGGCGGCCACGCCGGTCCACCTGGTGTGGCTGGCCGCGCACCGCGACCGCGCCACCTTCACCGCCGGCGCCGGGATCGACTACGAGACCTTCGTCCGGGCCGAGCTCGGCGACGCCGCCGTCGACGGCTTCGCCGCGACCCTCGCCGCCCGCGGCCTGGACCTCGCCGACTACCTGCTCGTGCCGGTCCATCCCTGGCAGTGGTGGAACAAGCTGTCCGTCACCTTCGCCGCCGAGGTCGCGCAGGAGCGCCTGGTCTATCTGGGCGAGGGCGCCGACGCCTATCTGGCGCAGCAGTCCATCCGTACCTTCTTCAACTCCACCGACCCGGCCAAGCACTACGTGAAGACGGCGCTCTCCGTCCTCAACATGGGCTTCATGCGGGGCCTGTCGGCCGCCTACATGGAAGCCACGCCGGCGATCAACGACTGGCTGGCCGGTCTGATCGAGGCCGACCCGGTCCTGAAGGCCGCGCGCTTCTCGATCATCCGGGAGCGGGCGGCGGTCGGCTACCGGCACCTGGAGTACGAGGCGGCCACCGACCGCTACTCGCCCTACCGCAAGATGCTGGCCGCGCTGTGGCGCGAGTCGCCGGTGCCGCGCCTCGCGGAGGGCGAGCGGCTGGCCACGATGGCCTCGCTGCTGCACGTCGACCACGCCGGCGCCTCCTTCGCCGGCGCCCTGGTCAAGGAGTCGGGCCTGGCGCCGACGGAGTGGCTGCGCCGCTACCTGGACGCCTATCTGCTGCCGGTGCTGCACTGCTTCTACGCGTACGACCTGGTCTACATGCCGCACGGCGAGAACGTGATCCTGGTCCTCGACGAGCGCGGCGCGGTCTCGCGGGCGGTCTTCAAGGACATCGCCGAGGAGATCTGCGTCATGGACCCGGACGCGGTGCTCCCGCCCGCCGTGGAGCGGATCCGCGCCGAGGTCCCGGAGGACATGAAGCTGCTGTCCGTCTTCACGGACGTCTTCGACTGCTTCTTCCGCTTCCTCGGGGCCACCCTGGCGGCGGAGGGCGTGCTCGGCGAGGACGACTTCTGGCGGACGGTCGCGGCCTGCGTGAAGGACTACCAGGACTCCAAGCCGGAGCTGGCGGACCGCTTCGCGCAGTACGACATGTTCGCCGAGACCTTCGCGCTGTCCGCGCTCAACCGGCTCCAGCTGCGCAACAACCGGCAGATGGTGGACCTGGCGGACCCGTCGGCGGCGCTCCAGCTCGTCGGCGACCTGGTGAACCCGATCGCCCGGTTCGCCTGAGAGACCAGGCGCGGGCCCCGGCGGAGACGGTCCTCCGCCAGGGCCCGCGCCTCCCCCCTCCGATCAGGCGATCACCCTGTGTCACCACATCCGCCTCTTCGACTACGCACCGTCGCTGTGCGAGGTTGGCCCGGTGATGACGCGAATCTCCCGTGCGCTCGCCTCCACGGCCCTGACCGCGGTCCTCGCCACGACCGTCGCCTGCGGAGGCGGCGGCGGAGGCGGCGGAGACGACGACCCGACCCCGACCCCCGAGGCGCCCACGACGAGCTCGGACCCGGGCTCGAACGATCCGATCGGAACGCTCTTCCCGGGCAAGGGCGGCGGCGGCCAGGCCGTACCCGTCCACGTGCCGACCGCCAAGGTGGGCGAGAAGAAGCACGTGCACATGAGGGTCAGGAGCGAATCCGACGAGCCCATGAACCTCGCCGGGCCCCGGGTGACCGTGGAGAACCCCGACGCCGTCTCGGCCGCGGCGGGTCTCGGCAGCTGCACCGGCACGCTGGAACCCGGCGGGGAGTGCACGCTGGACCTGGAGATCACTCCGTACGAGGCGGGCTCCTACAGCGGCACGCTGACCGTCGAGACCTCACAGGGCGAGACGCTCACCGCGTCCCTCTCCGGGGAGGCCGTCGAGGACGAGCCCACGGTCGAACCGACGGACGAGCCCACGGACGAACCCACGGACGTGCCGACGGACGTACCGACGGAAGAGCCCACGGACGAACCGACCGACGTGCCCACGGAAGAGCCCACGGACGTGCCGGAGACCTAGTAGACCGAGGTCAGCGCCACCCGCACGGTCTCGTCGTCGGGCAGCACGACCGTCATGTAGTCCCGGCCCCGCGAGGTGTAGGAGACCAGGTAGTAGCGGGACGGGGACTTCACCAGCAGGAGGAAGCCGGTGTAGCGGTGCCGGTACGGCCCCGCCACGGCACCCATGTCCTGATAGGCGATGCCCAGGGCGCCGTGCGTGATCGGGAAGCGCGAATAGACCACCACGGGCAGGCTCTCGCGGTTGCCGTCCTCGATGGCCTCCACGGCCTCGGTCGTGCCCGCGTCCGCCACGTACTGGGACACGCCGAAGAACAGGCTCATGGCCAGGAGCCCGATGAGCAGCGCGCCGCCCGCGGTCCACATCCGCTCGGCGGCGCCCTCGCGACGGCGCCGCGGGTGGTCCGCGATCCGCAGCAGGCGCTGCTGCACGGAGAAGAACGCCAAGGTGGCCCCCAGGGCCACCAGGAAGGACGGGGCGAGCCGGGTGCCCCACCAGCTCGCGGGCAGGGGCATCCAGACCGTCTGCCCGAAGAAGACGCGGAATCCGAGCATCACCATGACCAGACCGACCACGAGCAGCACCCGGCACACCGTGCGGCGTCGGCGGTCCTGGCCCGGCCGGGCCAGCTGGTGCCCGACCCGGCCGAGCACCAGCAGCACGATCAGACCGCAGATCAGCAGGAACCACAGCGGCCCGAAGACCGCCTTCGGGCTCTTCGCCAGGTAGGCCTGGACGGAGAGCTGAAGGTCGGCCGCGGGGACACCGAACGCGGCGTAGTAGGCGTCGGTGTACACGCTGCCGAAGTAGTAGAGCAGCCCGATGACGACGGTCCCCGGCGCCACGATGTAGGCCACCTTGTCGAAGTACGACACCTTCGGCGGCGCGGGCGTCGGCTGGGACGGCTCCCCTCGCGACACAGGCATGCCGTCAGTCTCCGCGGCGGCGCCCGGCCCCGCACGCAGAGCGCGCCAACGGGCTGACCTCCTACGGCCAGGGCACCTGCGGCGAGCGGTAGAAGTCGACGCCCAGGGCGCTCAGGCGCGGCCCCTGCTCGGCCAGGCGCAGCCGGTACGCCTCCCAGTCGTGGCTCGCGGCCGGTGACCAGCCCAGTTCGGCGATGCCCGGCAGGCGCGGGAAGGCCATCTGGTCGATGTGGGCGCTCTCGGAGACCGTCTCCGTCCACAGCGGCGCCTCGACGCCCGCGACGGCCGACTCCGGCAGGCCCGGCAGCAGGGTCGCCGGGTTCCAGTCGTAGGAGCGCTGGACCTCGACGTAGCCGGCCCAGGCCAGGCCGAGCCGGGTCTCCTTGGTGTACTTCATGTCGAGGTACGCGCGGTCGGCGGGCGACAGGATGACGCGGGTGCCGTTCCGCCCGGCCGCCGCGACCTGTTCCTTCTCGGCCGCCGAGGAGCGGTCCAGGCCCCAGTACTGGGCGAGCGCGCCGGGCGCGGGCCGGGCGCCGGTGATCTGGTGCCAGCCGATGACGGTCTTGCCGTGGGCCGCGACGACCGGCTGGACGCGGTCCATGAAGGCGACGTAGTCGGCGTGGCTGGTGGAGTGGGCCTCGTCGCCGCCGATGTGGAGGTAGCGGCCCGGCGTGAGCGCGGCGAGCTCGCCGATCACGTCGTCGACGAAGTCGTACGTGACCTCCTTCGGCACGCAGAGCGAGCTGAAGCCGACACCGGTGCCGGTGTAGAGCGGCGGGGCGACGCCGTCGCAGTTGAGTTCGGCGTAAGAGGCGAGGGCAGCGTTGGTGTGGCCGGGCATGTCGATCTCGGGGACGACCTCCTGGTAGCGGGAGGCGGCGTAGCGGACGATCTCGCGGTAGTCGTCCTTGGTGTAGAAGCCGCCCGGTCCGCCGCCGACCTGGGTGGAGCCGCCGTGGGCGGCGAGCCGGGGCCAGGAGTCGATCGCGATGCGCCAGCCCTGGTCGTCGCTCAGGTGCAGGTGCAGAGCATTCACCTTGTAGAGGGCGAGCTGGTCGATGTAGCGCTTGACCTGGTCGACGGTGAAGAAGTGGCGGGAGACGTCGAGCATCGCGCCCCGGTAGGCGAAGCGCGGGGTGTCGGTGACGGTGCCGCCGGCGATCTTCCACGGACCGGGCTGCACGGTCCGCCGCTCCACGGCGGCGGGCAGCTGCTGGCGCAGGGTCTGGACGCCGTGGAAGAGCCCTGCGTGCGCGCGGGCGGTGAGGGTGACTCCGCCGCGGCCGGAGCGCAGCTCGTAGCCCTCGTCGCCGAGCGCGGTGGCGCGCGGGTCGAGGCGGAGCCGGATCCCGCCGAGGCCCGCGGCCTCGTCGAGGACCGGCAGCGGGTAGCCGGTGGAGGGGCGGAGCAGGGCGGCGAGGTAGCCGCCGATCTCCCGGGCCTCGGCATCGGTGGAGTCCACCCGGATGGCGGTCGCCCGGCTGAGGGTGTACGGCGTGCCGCCGGGCGTGACGGAGGCGGGCGCGGGCACGACGGCGCCGAGCGGCCGTACGGCGCTCGCGGCGGCGGCTTGGGCGGGCCGGTCGGGCGCGGCGTCGGCCCGTCCCGCGAGGGCGCCGGCGGCGAGCAGGAGGGAGAGGGAGGAGAAGAGGAGCGGAAACGTTCTGCGCTGTCTCACAGGCATGGCCTTTCGATGGGCGTCTGACTGCGGGCGATGCGTATCCGAACAGTCACCATGCGTACCGTGCACCTCATCCGCGGTCAAGGTGTAGACCAATTAGCCCGTTCGGAGGCGCGATCATGGAGCCCTCTGCCCGATATCGGGCAGAATTCTTGCAATGAATCGCGGGTTGCCCTCAGTATTCACGGGTGCTCGAACGCCGACCGTCGCACGACGACCTCATCGACCACCTGGTGCGCAGCACCGCGCTCCAGCGCGGTGAGGCCGCCCGGGTGGTGCTCGACGTGCTGGCGTACTTCGACGAGTCGACCGAGGAGTTCGTCCGCCGCCGCCACCGCGAACTGCAGTCCGGCGGCTCCGTGAACGCCGAGATCTTCGAGCGCATCGCGGCCGAACTGCCGCACCGCGCCGTGGCGCCACCGGAGCTCTCGCTCCGGCAGCTGCGCCGGATCGTCTACGGCTGAGCACACCTACCTACCTGGAGGGGTCAGACCTTTATGTGCGGAATCGTCGGTTACATCGGAAAGCGTGACGTCGCCCCGCTGCTGCTCGAAGGACTGCAGCGGCTCGAGTACCGGGGTTACGACTCCGCGGGCATCGTCGTCACCAGCCCGAAGGCCGCCGGCCTGAAGATGGTGAAGGCCAAGGGCCGGGTCCGCGACCTGGAGGCCCGCGTCCCCAAGCGCTTCGCCGGCACCACCGGCATCGCGCACACCCGCTGGGCCACCCACGGCGCCCCGAGCGACGTCAACGCCCACCCGCACCTCGACCCCGAGAACAAGGTCGCCGTCGTCCACAACGGCATCGTCGACAACGCCGCCGAACTGCGCGCCAAGCTGGAGGCCGACGGCGTCGTCTTCGCCTCCGAGACCGACACCGAGGTCATCACCCACCTCGTCGCCCGCTCCCAGGCCGACTCCCTCGAGGAGAAGGTCCGCGAGGCGCTCAAGCACATCGAGGGCACCTACGGCATCGCCGTCATGCACGCCGACTTCAACGACCGCATCGTCGTGGCCCGCAACGGCTCCCCGGTCGTCCTCGGCATCGGCGAGAAGGAGATGTTCGTCGCCTCCGACGTCGCCGCCCTCGTCGCCCACACCCGCCAGGTCGTCACCCTCGACGACGGCGAGATGGCCACCCTCAAGGCCGACGACTTCCGCACGTACACCACCTCCGGCGCCACCACCAACGCCACGCCCGAGACCGTCGAGTACGAGGCCGCCTCCTACGACATGGGCCGCCACGACACGTACATGCACAAGGAGATCTCCGAGCAGCCCGACGCGGTCGACCGCGTGCTGCGCGGCCGGATCGACGACCGCTTCTCCACCGTGCACCTCGGCGGCCTCAACCTGGACGCCCGCGAGGCCCGCTCCATCCGCCGGATCAAGATCCTCGGCTGCGGCACCTCGTACCACGCCGGCCTCATCGGCGCCTCCCTCATCGAGGGCATGGCCCGCATCCCGGCCGACGCCGAGCCCGCGTCCGAGTTCCGCTACCGCAACCCGGTCGTCGACCCCGACACCCTCTACATCGCCGTCTCCCAGTCCGGCGAGACCTACGACGTGCTCGCCGCCGTCCAGGAGCTCAAGCGCAAGGGCGCCCGCGTCCTCGGCGTCGTCAACGTCGTCGGCTCCGCCATCGCCCGCGAGGCGGACGGCGGCGTGTACGTCCACGCCGGCCCCGAGGTCTGCGTCGTGTCCACCAAGTGCTTCACCAACACCGTGGTCGCCTTCGCGCTCCTCGCCCTGCACCTCGGCCGCATCCGCGACCTGTCCGTCACCGACGGCAAGCGGATCATCGAGGGCCTGCGCAAGCTGCCCGGCCAGATCGAGGAGATCCTCAAGACCGAGGACGAGATCCAGAAGCTGGCCAAGGAGTACGCCGGCGCCCAGTCGATGATGTTCATCGGCCGCGTCCGGGGCTACCCGGTCGCCCTGGAGGCCTCCCTCAAGCTGAAGGAGATCTCCTACATCCACGCCGAGGCCTACCCGGCCTCCGAGCTGAAGCACGGCCCGCTCGCCCTCATCGAGCCGGCCCTGCCCACGGTCGCGATCGTCCCCGACGACGACCTGCTGGAGAAGAACCGCGCCGCGCTGGAGGAGATCAAGGCCCGCAGCGGCCGCATCCTCGCGGTCGCCCACCAGCCGCAGGAGAAGGCCGACCACACCATCGTCGTGCCGAAGAACGAGGACGAGCTCGACCCGATCCTCATGGGCATCCCGCTCCAGCTCCTCGCCTACCACACGGCGCTCGCCATGGGCCGCGACATCGACAAGCCGCGCAACCTGGCCAAGTCCGTCACGGTCGAGTAGCGGCTCCTCGGGCCTGTCCCCCGACGAACCGCACGCCGGGCCTGTCCCCCGGCGGTCGACCGGACACGAAAGCGGTCCCCGTGCCTCCCAGGAGCACGGGGACCGCTTTTTCTTTTTGGGGGCTCGGTTCGCCTCCGGGCCGCTGTGAGCCGGACTCACAGCGCCGTACGTGCTCGTCCCCTCGTTCCTCGGGGACTGCGCGCGTTCGTCACTGTTCCTCCGGCGCGGCCCTTCGGCTCACTCGCCGTTGGGCCACTGGCCGACTACGCCGGGGGCCCTTCGGTCAGGCCGTCGCCGCGCCGCGGGAGCGGCGGGCCACGGAGGTGGGCCAGCCGGTCACCGCGGCCGTCGCGCCGTACCAGGCCGCGAGGCCGGCCACCGCGGCGACCCAGCCGCCCGCCTTGCCGAGGCCCGCGTTGTCGGCGAGGGCGCCTATGCCGAGCAGCAGCAGGCCGACGAAGAGCAGCCCGTACACGCCCTGGCCGAAGAGCCCGCTCCCGCGCGCGGCCACGGTCAGCGTCAGCGCGAGGAGCGCCCACAGCAGCAGGAAGAGTCCCGCGGCCTCGGCCGAGCCGCCGCCGTCGCCGGCCCCGGTGCCCCAGGTGAACCAGAAGGCGCCGAGCGCCGCATGGGCCGTGCCCTCCGCGGTGCTGCCCGCGCGCAGGGCGAGCAGTCCGACGAGGAACAGGGCCACACCGCCGACCCAGGTGGCGAGCCCGGCGGCGTCGGCCGCGCCGACGTGGTCGATCACGCCGGTGGAGCCGAGCCCGAAGGCCAGCAGGGTCAGTCCGAGTGCGAGGTGTCCGAGGGTGGAGGTGCTGTTTCCCGCGGCGGCTTCATTGGACACGGCGGGCTCCCTTCAGGTGTGCAGTTGTGCTGCTGGGGCGCTTTGTTCCGGTGACCTTTTATGTACCCTTCACAAGCGCACAATTCACCTGAGGAAGGCCGAAATTATGGCCGGTTCAAGGGAGTTGGGGGCGACAGAGACAGCCGGGACGGCGCGCGGCGGAAGGGGCGCGCGTTACGGGATCACGATGACGGGGCGCTGGGCGCGCCGTGCGAGACGGCCCGCGACCGAGCCGAAGATCCGTCCGACGATGCCGTGCGTGGAGCCGACCACGATCGCGTCGGCCGCGTACTCCCGGCCGACCTCCTCCAGCTCGTGACAGATGTCGCCACCGCGCTCGACGAGGATCCAGGGCACCTCGGAGAGGTGGTCGGCGCAGGCCAGCTCCAGGCCGAGGACCTCGGTGCGGTGGTCCGGCACGTCGACGAAGACCGGCGGCTCGCAGCCCGCCCACACGGTGGTGGGCAGCCGGTTCGCGACGTGCACGATGATCAGACCGGAGCCGGAGCGGCGGGCCATGCCGATGGCGTACGCGAGGGCGCGCTCACTGGACGTCGAGCCGTCGAAGCCGACGACGACGCCGTGCCGGAAGGCCGGGTCGCAGGCGTGACGTGGCTGTTCCACCGCGAGGGGGTCGACCGTGGAGTCGGCGACGCGCTTGCGGTCCGCGGGTTCGGGGATTTCGTGACCGGCCATCGGTGTCTCGGCGAAGAAGGTCCTCTGGAGAGGGGCGGAAAGGACGGGGAGCGGAACAACGTGTGGCGGCGGAGCTGTGTCCGGGAATCGTCTTCCCAACCCCATACCCCCAAGGGTACGGCGACACTCCTCCCGTGCCCAGGGCCTCCACGGGGTGACCGCGAGGGCGCCCGTACGGCGTTCCAGGGAGCATGCACGAGCCGCGCGCCGTAGCGCAATGCCGGATGTGCCCTACAGGTGTCCGTACGGGGGCCAAACGGACGCCCCGCGCAGTGACCGGAACGTTCCGCTCCTCGTTCCCACAGGTCACGCCACCGTCGCAGGGAGTTCGCCCGTGCCCGCACCGTCGCCCACGGACACCGCCGCCGGCCGCGCCGCCGCCGACCGCGCCACCGACCTCGCCGCCGCCGAGACGGTCACCGCCTTCGTCGTACCTCCGGCCGCGGCCCGTGCGGGCCGCGGGCCCGGCCGGGCGACGGGGCGGCGCCGGGCGCCCGAGCCGGCGGGACCGCAGGACGCGGCGAGCGACGTGGTGCGCTGGGCGGCCTTCTGCTGCGTGCTGGTCCCGGTCGTGCTGCTCGTCTACGGGACCTCGGTGGGCGGGGCGGCCGGCGCGGCCCTCGGGCTCGCCGCCGTGACGACGGCCTGCCGGGTGCTGCTGCGGCGCTCGGAGCGCGGTCTGCGGGCGGAGCAGCGGGCGGAGCAGCGGGCCGGTTCACGGGACGGGCGAGGCGGTCCGCAGGGCCCGGACCACTCGCGGAGTTGACAGGGTCGTACAGCCGATCCCGTATGTTTTCAGCCAAGTTGCTGTCACCGGCGAGTCCTTGGCCGAAGACCGCTCAACCCGCGTAGGTCCAGGCATCACCGCTCTGGGCTGCGCCTGGCGATCGAACGCTTCACGCCAAGTTGCCATGTCGACAATGTCCCGGAAGGAGAACGTGGCTCTGCGGCTCCCCGGGACGCAGTAGATTCGATCATGGATACCGAAGACTGGGGTCTCGTGCAAAACCGAGGGGAAACGTGGCACAGCGACACGACCAGGGAGACGCCAACACCGAGGGGGGCTTAGCGTCATGAGCCAGGACTCCGCCGCACCGGAGGCGGCACGGAAGCTGTCCGGGCGCCGCCGTCGCGAAGTCGTCGCGGTACTGCTGTTCAGCGGTGGCCCCATCTTCGAGAGCTCCATCCCGCTCTCCGTTTTCGGCATCGACCGCCAGGACGCGGGCGTGCCACGCTACCGGCTGCTCGTCTGCGCCGGCGAGGACGGCCCCCTGCGGACCACAGGCGGGCTCGAACTCACCGCGCCGTACGGCCTGGAGGCGATCAGCCGCGCCGGCACCGTCGTCGTGCCGGCCTGGCGCTCGATCACCTCGCCGCCGCCACCGGAGGCGCTCGAGGCGCTCCGCCGGGCGCACGAGGAGGGCGCGCGCATCGTCGGCCTGTGCACCGGCGCGTTCGTGCTCGCCGCGGCCGGCCTGCTCGACGGTCGCCCGGCGACCACCCACTGGATGTACGCGCCGACGCTCGCCAAGCGCTATCCGTCGGTCCACGTGGACCCGCGGGAGCTCTTCGTCGACGACGGCGACGTGCTGACCTCGGCCGGCACCGCGGCCGGCATCGACCTGTGTCTGCACATCGTGCGGACCGACCACGGCACGGAGGCCGCGGGCGCCCTGGCGCGCCGCCTGGTCGTCCCGCCGCGGCGCACCGGCGGGCAGGAGCGCTACCTCGACAGGTCTTTACCCGAGGAGATCGGCGCCGACCCGCTGGCCGAGGTCGTCGCCTGGGCGCTGGAGCACCTCCACGAGCAGTTCGACGTGGAGACCCTGGCGGCCCGCGCGTACATGTCACGGCGGACCTTCGACCGCCGCTTCCGCTCGCTGACCGGCTCCGCGCCGCTGCAGTGGCTGATCACCCAGCGGGTGCTCCAGGCGCAGCGGCTGCTCGAGACCTCCGACTACTCGGTCGACGAGGTCGCGGGCCGCTGCGGCTTCCGCTCGCCGGTGGCCCTGCGCGGCCACTTCCGGCGGCAGCTCGGCTCCTCGCCGGCCGCCTACCGGGCGGCCTACCGGGCCCGGCGGCCGCAGGGTGAGGGCGGCGGCCCGGCGCTCCTGGACGCGGTCGTCCCGGCCCAGGGAGCCCAGGTCCACGCCCAGGCCCACGGCGCGCCGCGCCGCCCGGGCCACCCGCTGGAGGCGGGCAAGCCGCAGTCGGACGCCTTCGCGCCCGGCCGGCCGGCCCTGCCGGGCCAGCGCAGCGCCCCGTAGCGCTGCACCCCGTACGGCGCGAGCCACAAGCCCCGCGCACCGAGAAGGACCGAAGGGCGCCCGCGGCACCACCGCAGGCGCCCTTCGGGCATCCATCGGCCATAAGGTAGGACGCATGAACGATCGCATGGTGTGGATCGACTGCGAGATGACCGGGCTCTCGCTGACGGACGACGCACTCATCGAGGTGGCCGCGCTGGTCACCGACTCGGAACTGAACGTGCTCGGCGAAGGCGTGGACATCGTGATCCGCCCGCCCGACGCGGCCCTGGAGACCATGCCGGAGATCGTGCGCCAGATGCACACGGCCTCGGGCCTGCTCGACGCCCTCGCCGCCGGCACGACGCTCGCCGACGCCGAGGCGCAGGTCCTCGCCTACGTCCGCGAGCACGTCAAGGAGCCCGGCAAGGCTCCGCTGTGCGGGAACTCGGTCTCCACCGACCGCGGCTTCCTCGCCCGTGACATGCCGGCCCTGGAGAACCACCTCCACTACCGGATCGTCGATGTCTCCTCGGTCAAGGAACTGGCCCGCCGCTGGTACCCGAGGGCGTACTTCAACAGTCCGGAGAAGAACGGCAACCACCGGGCGCTCGCCGACATCCGCGAGTCCATCGCCGAGCTCCGCTACTACCGCGAGGCGATCTTCGTCCCGCAGCCCGGCCCCGACTCCGACACCGCGAAGCAGATCGCGGCCCGTCACGTCCTGCCCGCCGAATGACCTCCTCCGGCTAGCCCCCCGCCGGCCCCGCTCGCGCCCACCGGACCCGCCTCGGGAAACGTGTGCGCGAGCACCCTCCGGGACCCTGTAGACTTCTTCTCGGCCGGTCGGGGAAACCTTCGGGAAAACCGCCGGTCGTGGTGGGTATAGCTCAGCTGGTAGAGCACCTGGTTGTGGTCCAGGATGTCGCGGGTTCGAGTCCCGTTACTCACCCTGAAGACTGAGGCCCCGGTTCGGAAGAACCGGGGCCTCAGTCGTGTCTCCAGGCGGCACGGGACGAGGCGGGGCCCGTCGCCCGTTCGGCCGAGGCGGCGGGTCGGGGTGGATCGACGCTGTTAGCGTCCCTTTATGTCCGATATCTTCACTTTCTCTCCTCGGGGACGAGGTGAGGCCGGGTGGGAGTGATCAAGGACCATCCCGAACTCGCCGTGTTCCTCTGCCTCGGCGCCGGATACCTCGTCGGCAAGCTGCGCGTCGGCCCCATCACCCTCGGCGGCATCTGCGGCACGCTGATCGTCTCGCTCCTCCTCGGTGCCTGGACCGAGGTCCAGGTCGACGCGGACGTCAAGACCGTCTTCTTCGCGATCTTCATCTTCGCCCTCGGCTACATGGCGGGGCCCCAGTTCTTCGCCAACCTCAACAGGAAGAGCCTGCGCTTCTTCGCGCTCTGCGGCATCGAGCTCGTCTGCGTCGTCGGCATCGCCCTCGGCCTCGCCAAGGCCTTCGACCTCGACGTCGGCACCGCCTCCGGCATCCTCGCCGGCGCCGCCACCGAGTCCGCCGTGGTCGGCACCGCCACCGAGGCCATCGGCAAGCTGGACGGCCTGACCGCCCAGCAGATCAGCACCTACCAGGGCCATGTGGCCACCGCGTACACCGTCTGCTACCTCTTCGGCCTGGTCACCATCGTGATCTACACCAGCCAGATCATGCCGATGCTGCTGCGGATCAACCTCCGCGACGCCTCGCGCGCGCTGTGGGAGCGGATGCGCGGCGGCTCCGGCGGCCTGGAGGCCGACGAGCGCGAGGCGCTGCCCGGCATGGTCGGCCGCACCTTCCTCGTCACGATCGCCGACGGCGCCACCGTCTCCCAGCTGGAGCGGCAGAACGGCAGCCGGGTCACCGTGGAGGCGGTGAAGCGGGGCGCCCGCGTCCTCACCCCTCCCCCGCCCGACTTCGAACTCACCCTCTCCGACCTGGTCCTCATGGTCGGCCGCCGGTCCAGCATCATCGACGCGGGCCGCCGCATCGGCCCGGAGACGCCGGCCGTCCCCGGCCTCGACACCCCGCTCGCCACCGCCCAGGTCTCGCTCACCGACAAGTCCGTCTCCGGCCGCTCCCTCGACGCGCTGAGCAAGGACCACCCGGAGTTCGCCACCAGCGGCGTCTATGTCACCGAGGTGCAGCGCGGCGACCAGGTGCTGCCCGCCACGCCCGAGACCGAGGTGCACCGCGGCGACGTGCTCACGCTCGTCGGCGCACGGTCGGCGCTCGGCAGCCTGGTCGCGAAGATCGGCTCCGTGGTGCGCAACGACGCCACCGACTTCATCTACCTGGGCGCGGGCATCACGGCCGGCTCCCTGATCGGGCAGATCGTGGTGAAGTTCGGCGGCGTGCCGCTGTCGCTCGGCACCGGCGGCGGCTGCCTCGTCTCCGGGCTGCTCTTCGGCTGGTTCCGCTCCCGCAGCCAGACCTTCGGCGCCTTCCCGCCACAGGCCGCCACCACCCTCAAGGACATGGGCCTCGCGGTCTTCATCGCCTGCACGGGCCTGGTCTCCGGCCCGCAGGCCGGGCCGCTGCTCAAGGAGTACGGTGCGCTGCTGCCGTTCGCCGGGATCGCGATGGTGCTCGTGCCGGCCACGCTCTCGCTCCTCGTGGGGCGCAAGCTGCTGCGGATCGAGCCGCCCCTGCTGATCGGCGCCATCGCCGGCCAGCAGTGCTCGACGCCCGCGATCACCTCGGTCACCCAGGTCGCGCAGAGCTCGGTGCCGATGCTCGGCTACACGATCACCTACGCCCTGTCGAACTTCCTGCTGCCGCTGACCGGTCCGCTGCTGGTCGGCGTCCTCGGCGCCTAGCGGCTTGCTCACCGAGACGGACGAGACCGCACCCACTCCCGTAAGGACGGTAGGACCGTGCCCAAGACCACCTTCTCCCGCGAGGAGATCAAGTCCTTCGCGCAGCTCTCGCCCTTCGAGCTGAAGGACACGTTCATCAAGATCGCCGAGGCGGCGCAGGCCGGCGAGCCGGGCCAGAAGGGCAAGTCGCAGGTCCAGATGCTCAACGCGGGCCGCGGCAACCCCAACTGGACCGCCACCGGGCCGCGCGAGGCGTTCCACGCGCTCGGCTACTTCGCGCTCTCCGAGTCGCGCCGCGTGTGGACCGCCGACGACCTGGGCGGCATGCCCGAGCGGGCGGGCTCGGGCGCGCGCTTCGACTCCTTCGTACGGCGCCATCCCGATCTGCCCGGCATCGAACTGCTGCAGCGGTGCGTGGAGTACGCGGTCGAGCGCTTCGGCTTCGACAAGGACGCCTTCGTGCACGAGCTGACCGACAGTTCGATCGGCGACACCTATCCCGTACCGGACCGCATCCTCGGCCACACCGAGCAGATCGTCCGCGCCTACGTCGCCGAGGAGCTGTTCGACGGCCGCCCGCCGGCCGGGACCGTGTCGTACTTCGCGACCGAGGGCGGCACGGCGGCCATGTGCTACGTCTTCGACTCGCTGACGAAGAACGGGATCCTGGCGAAGGGCGACCGGATCGCCCTGATGGTGCCGGTCTTCACGCCGTACATCGAGATCCCCGAGCTCGACACGTACGGCTTCGACGTCGTCCACGTCGAGGCCTCGCTCTTCGCGGAGACCGGCGTGCGCGAGTGGCGCTATCCGGCGGAGGAGGTCGCCAAGCTCGCCGACCCGTCGGTCAAGCTGGTCTGCCTGGTCAATCCCTCCAACCCGCCCTCGCTGGCGCTGAGCGAGCGCGTGACGGACCAGATCAAGGACATCGTCGCCACCGCCAACCCGAACCTGGTGATCGTGACGGACGACGTCTACGGCACCTTCGTGCCCGGCTTCCGCTCCCTGGCCGCCGAGCTGCCCCACCACACGCTGCTCGTCTACTCCTGGTCCAAGCACTACGGCGCGACGGGCTGGCGCCTGGGCGTCATCGGCCTGAACGACGACAACGTCATCGACCGGATGATCGCCGAACAGCCCGCGGCACGGAAGGCGCGGCTGCGCGAGCGCTACGGCGCGCTGTCCCTGGAGCCGGACCGGCTCCGCTTCATCGACCGGCTGGTCGCCGACTCCCGGCAGGTCGCGCTCAACCACACGGCCGGCCTCTCGCTGCCCCAGCAGGTCATGATGTGCCTCTTCTCCCTCTTCGACCTGCTGCCGGAGGGCCAGGCCTACAAGGAACGGATCCGCGGCATCGTGCGCAAGCGCCTCGACCTGCTCCTCGAAGGCGCGCGGATGAGAATCGCCGACGACGAGCAGCGGGCCGGCTACTACGTCGAGCTCGACCTCCTCGCGGAGGCGGAGCGCGTCCACGGCAAGGACTTCGCCGACTTCCTGGAGAAGAACTACGAGCCCGTCGACCCGCTCTTCCGGCTCGCCGAACAGACCGGCGTGGTCCTTCTCAACGGCGGCGGCTTCGACGGCCCGCAGTGGTCGGTGCGGGTCTCCCTCGCGAACCTCGACGACCTCGACTACCTGAAGATCGGCCACCACCTGCGGGCGCTCTTCAACGACTACGCGGAGGAATGGCGTACGGCGAGGGCGGGTTGAGGGGCGCGCCCCGGGCGACGGTGGGGTGGCTCCGCCCGGGGCGCGCGTGTGGGGGGACTTCGGCGGTCCGCCGGTGGGCTACCGGTAGGCGGCGAAGGTCTTGGTGAAGGCGTACGGCTGCTGGAGGATCGAGGAGCAGGTGGGGTCCGCGTAGGTCACCGCGCCCGAGGCGCACTGCTTGTCGCGGGTGGAGGACCACATCGACAGCCAGCCGAGGCCCTTGGACTTCGCGAAGTCGACGAGCCGGCCGGCGTCCTGGACGCGGAAGACCTCGGAGGAGACGTCGTTGACGCCGATCATCGGGGTGACGGCGACGGCCTTCCAGGCGGCCGCGTCGGACAGTCCGAGGACGCTTCTGATCTGGGCCTGGGTGGCGGTGGCCGCGGAGACGGCGTACTGGCCCATGTCGCCGCTGTAGGCCGGGCCGTAGTCCATGGCCATGATGTTCACCGCGTCGACGCGGACGCCGTTGCGCTTCGCGTCGGCGAGCAGGTCGACGCCCGGCTGGGTCAGGCCCTCGGGCATGACCGGCAGGGTGAAGGAGACGTTCAGGCCCGGGTGGGACTTCTGCAGGGCGGCGACGGCCTGCGCGCGGCGGGTGTTGGCGGCGGTGTCGGGCAGCGCCGCGCCCTCGATGTCGAAGTCGACCTTGGTGAGCCCGTAGCGGTCGACGACCTTGCCGTACGCGGCGGCCAGGTCCGTGGAGCTGGAGCAGTTCAGGGCCAGCTCGCGGCCGGCGGCGCCGCCGAAGGAGACGCGGACGTCGCCGCCCTTGGCCCGCAGGGCGCCGATCTGGGCGGCGACCTTGTCGGAGGCGAGGTCGGTGACGCCGCCCCACAGCGGGGCGCAGCCGCCGCCGGAGGTGATGAAGGCGAGGTTGAACTCCTTCACACCGGTCTGGTCGGCGGTGGCGAGCAGGTCGTAGGCCGGGTAGAGGGAGGTGTCGACGTACGGGGCGAACCTCGCGGCCGTGCCGGGCGCGGGAGCCGGCGCGGTGGTCGCGGTCGCGGTGGGCGTCGGCACCGCCGTCCTCGTCGGGCTCGGGCTCGCGGTCGCCGTCCCGGTCGGCGTGGGCGCCGGAGTGGCCGTCCGCGTGGGCTGCCCGGTGGGGCGGCCGCTCGGCGTGGGCGTGGCGCCGCCGACGCTGCAGGCGGCCTGGTTGATCAGGCAGTTGAGCGGGTCACCGGCCGCGCCCGCGGCGGAGGTGACGAAGCCGACGGTGACGGACTGGCCGGGCGCGAGCTGCCGGTTCCAGCTCGCGGGCTTCACCGTGACGTGGCGGCCGGAGACGGAGTGCTCTCCGTTCCACAGGGAGCTGATCGTGGTGCCCGCGGGCAGGTCGAACTCCAGCGTCCAGCCCCCCGACTGGACGCTGGAGGTCTCGTTGGTGACGACGTACTGGCCGGTGTAGCCGCCGGTCCAGGAGCTGGTCCTGGTGTAGGCGGCGCCGACGGACGCGGCCTGCGCCGTCCCGGTCAGCGCGAACGCCGCGCCGCCCACCACGGCGACGCCGACGACCACGCCGACGGCCTTGGCCTTGCGACTCGTCCTGCGCCGGTGCGAACTGTTGCCCATCGCGTTGCCTGCCTCTGCGTGCCGGGGGTGGGGGGAGGTGGGTGCGGCAGCACGCTAGCGGCTGGGAAACGGACAAATGCCAAGGAGAGGGCGGTGGTTGAGGATCCTTAGGCTCCGCTTAAGGAAGGCATCGGAACGCCGAAAGGTTCACCGGGCCTGGCGGCGTCCACGGCGCCCCGAAGCGCCGCGCGCCGCCGAAAGGTTCACCGGCCCCACGGCGTCCGCGTCGACCCGGACGCGCCGCGCGCCACCGAAGGATTCAGCGGGCCCGACGGCGTCCTCGGCGACCCGAAGCGCCGCGCGCGCCCCGGTCGGCCGCGTCGCCCAGACCGATCCAGATGCGGACCTCGGTGCCGCCGAGCACCGAGTGGCCGATCCGGACGTCGCCGCCGGTCGACTCGGCCATCCGCCGCACGATGTCCAGGCCGAGGCCGGTCGAGCCGGCCCGGCCGCCGCTGTTGCCGCGGGCGAGCGCGGCGGCCGGGTCGGCGATGCCGGGCCCCGCGTCCGAGACCAGGACGATCACGGCGTCGTCGCCGTTGTGGAGGTCGACGGAGAAGGCGGTGCCCTCCGGCGTGTGCCGGAAGACGTTGCCGAGCAACGCGTCCAGCGCGGCCACGAGTTCGGGCCGCTCGACCGGGATCCGTACCGGCCGGTCGATGCCCGCGACACGCACCTTGCGGCCCTCGTCCTCGGCGAGCGCCGACCAGAAGTCCATCCGTTCCCGCACCACCTCGGACGCGTCGCAGCCGGCCACCACCGCCGTCGCCCCGGTCTGCGGCTTCGCCTCCCGCGCCGTACGGATGATGGTGTCGACCTCGCGCTCCAGCTGCTCGACCGCCGCCCGGGTCTGCTCGGCCGCCGGGCCGGAGCCCAGCGAGGCCGCGTTGAGCCGGAGCACGGTCAGCGGCGTGCGCAGCCGGTGCGAGAGGTCGGCGGCCAGTTCGCGTTCGTTGGCGAGGAGCCGTACGACCTGGTCGGCCATCGAGTTGAAGGCGACCGCGGCCGACTTGAGCTCCGGCGGTCCCTCCTCGCGCACCCGCGCGCCGAGCTTGCCTTCGCCCAGGTCGTGGGCGGCGCGGGCGAGGCGCTGCGCGGGCTGCACCATGCGCAGCCCGAGCCGGTCGGCGACCGCGACCGAGCCCACGATCAGGGCGATGCCGACGGCGGCGAGCACCAGCCAGGCGGTGGCGACGCCGTTGCTGACCTCGCCTTCCGGCACGAAGAGTTCGACGACCGCGACCTGCCCGGAGCTGAGCGCGGTCGGCTGGAGCAGCGCGGAGCCGCCGGGCACCTCGGCGATGGTGGCCCGGCCGAGCCTGCGGGTGGTGGCGAGGTCCTCGTCGCCGACCCGGCGGCTGCCGATCTCGACGTCCTTGCCGCCCGGCGCGCCGGCGGGCGCCGGCAGGTGGACGGCGAGCCGGCCCTCGGCGCCGTCGTCGGTGGTGGCGACGGCCCGCTCCAGCTGCTCGCGGTCGGTGGTGATGGCGAGGACCGGCGCGAGGCCGGCGGCGCGCCGTTCGGCGTTGGAGAAGGCCCGGTCGCGGGCCATCTCCTTGACGACCAGGCCGAGCGGCACCGCGAACGCGACCACGACCATGACGGTGACCGCGAGGGACACCTTGACGAGCGCCCATCTCACGGCCGCGGCTCCGGTCTCGCGGCCGCGGCCTCCTGCGGCGGCTCCAGCTTCACGCCCACGCCGCGCAGGGTGTGCAGATAGCGCGGGCGGGCGGCCGTCTCACCCAGTTTCCGTCGCAGCCATGACAGGTGTACGTCGATGGTCTGGTCGTCGCCGTACGACTGCTGCCACACCTCGGCGAGCAGCTCCTTGCGCGAGACGACGACGCCCGGCCGGCCCGCGAGGAAGGCCAGCAGGTCGAACTCCCGCCGGGTCAGGTCGAGCGCGGTGCCGTCGAGCGCCGCCTGCCGCCGCAGCGGGTCGATGGCGAGGCCGCCGACCCGGATCTCGCGCGAGGGCGGCGCCTCGCCGGCGGAGGCGCGGGCGCGGCGCAGCACGGCCGCCATCCGCGCGGACAGGTGCTCCACGGAGAACGGCTTGGTGAGGTAGTCGTCCGCGCCGTCGTTGAGCAGCCGGACGATCTCCGCCTCGTCGTCGCGCGCGGTCGCGATGATCACCGGCACGTCGGTGATGCCGCGCAGCATCTTCAACGCCTCGGCGCCGTCCAGATCGGGCAGACCGAGGTCGAGGATGACCACGTCGAAACGGAAATGGGCGACCTCGCGCAACGCCTCCAGGGCCGTGCCGACGCTCCGCACGGTGTGTGCGGCCTCGGTCAGATGCCGGATGAGGGCGGAGCGTACGAACTGGTCGTCCTCGACCACGAGCACACTTGCCATGGGCGGCACCGTACGCCATTCGAGGGATGGCAGTATGAGCCGGATGCGAAGAGGACTGGTACACGCGCTGGCGTGGTCGCTCGCCACCGGCGCGGCGGTCACGCTCTCCTGGTGGGGCGTGCACACGGTGCTGGCCGGCACGGTCTACGACCCGCCGCGCGCCCTGCCCATCCCGTCCGGGACCGCCACCGACGGCACCGCCGCCGACCCGCTGGCCTCCTCCACGCACGGCGCGCGGACGCCGTCCGCGACACCGACGGCCACGCCCGGCACCACCCGTCCCTCGGCGCCGGCGACGACGGCCCCGTCCCCGCGGCACACACCGGCCGCGCCCGCGACGAGCAGCCCCGGCGGCCAGGGCGGCGGCTCGCAGGGCGCGGCCGGCGGGACGGGCGGCACGGGCGGCACGGGCAACGTGAAGAGTTACGGGACGGACGGCGGCCGGGTCGTCTTCGACCTCGGCCCGTCCTCCGCCGAGCTGGTCTCCGCGACGCCCGGATCGGGCTGGCAGATGCAGGTGTGGAAGCAGCCCACCTGGATCCGGGTGACGTTCACCAAGGACGGGCGGGAGATCTCGGTCTTCTGCGTGTGGCACGACACGGCGCCGCGCGTGGAGATCGACGAACGCTGAGAGCCCGGGCGGCGGACGTCGGTTCGGGCGTGAGGCGACGGGCGACGGGTGTCGGGCGTGACGCGTGAGGCGTGAGGCGTGACGCGTGAGGCGTGAGGCTTGAGGCGTCGGGCATCGGGCCCGACGGTCGTGGATCCGGCCCGGGTCCCGCGGGCGGCGGACGTCGGCCGGCGAACCGCGGCCCGCGGCCCCCGGGCTCAGCGGAAGACGGACGCGGGCGGTACGGGCGAGGGCTTGGCGCTCGCGTCGGTGACCGGCGCCGCGCCGCCCGTGAAGTCGGCGAGCGCCCGCCCGTGTTCGACGCGCCCCGGATGCGGGTCGGTCGCCACCCGCCGGGTCAGCTCGGCCACCGGCAGCTCCCGGTCCGAGGCGAGCAGGACGGCGTTGCCGAAGCGGCGCCCGCGCAGCACGGTCGGGTCGGCGGCGAGCGCCAGCTCCGGGAAGACGGTGGCGGCGGTCGCGATCTGGCCGCGCAGATGGGTCAGCGGCGGACCGTCGGCGAGGTTGGCCGCGTAGAAGCCGCCGGGCCGCAGCACCCGCCGTACCTCGTCCAGGAACTCCGTACTGGTCAGATGCGCGGGCGTGCGCGCCCCGCTGAAGACGTCGGCGATGATCAGGTCGGCCCAGCCGTCCGGCACCTTGCCGAGCCCGGCACGGGCGTCGGTGGAGCGGACCCGGACCCGGGCGGCGGAGTCGAGCGGCAGCTCCCGGCGGACCAGGCTCACCAGCCGCTCGTCGAGTTCGACGATCTGCTGCGTGGAGCGGGGCCGGGTGGCGGCGACGTACCGGGCGAGCGTGAAGGCGCCGCCGCCGAGGTGCAGGACCTGGATCGGCTTGTTCGGCGGGGCGGCGAGGTCGGCGACGTGGCCGAGGCGCCGCTGGTACTCGAAGGAGAGGTACGCGGGATCGTCGAGGTCGACGTGCGACTGCGGGGCGCCGTCGAGGAGCAGCGTCCAGGCGCGGGGCCGTTCCCGGTCGGGTATGAGCTCGGCGAGCCCGCCGTCCACCGTCTCGACGACCGCTCCGCCTGCGACGCCCTGCTCCCGCTGCCTGTTCCTGCCCACGTCCCCATTATCGGCGCAGCCGCTCCCTGCCACCGCCGCGCGGGCCGGGCGGGACTTTTTCCGGGCCAGGACCCGGCCTAGCGGCAGCCGTCCGCCGCCTCGATCAGGCGGGCCGCCTGGCCCAGCGCCTCGCGGAGCATCGCCGGGTCGGTGACCTCGCCGCTGTCGCCGGGAGGCAGCAGCCAGTCGGCGGGGCGCGGGGTGGCGCCGTCGGTGCCGGGGAGTTCGGGGAGTTCCGGCAGCCGCAGGCCGCGGCCGTCGGTCCTGGTACACGCGCTGCCCGGCATGTCCCAGGCCGCCGCCGTGCCGGGCGGCACCAGGAAGCCGAGGGTGTCGCAGGCGTCGTCGTGCAGCACGGGACCGACCGCCGGAGCGCCGCCGCGGCGCAGGATGTCCACGGCCTCGAGGCCCTGGCGGGCGGGCACGGTCACCAGGTCGCAGTCCTGGGACGCGAGCGGGGACGCGAGGTGCGCGGGGAAGGCGCTCGCGTCCTGCGTGGGCGTGTGCTGCGCGGTCGACCCGGCCCGGACGCCCGCAGCCGCCGCCGTGCCGATCGCTCCGGTCTCCACCATGGGACCCCTCCTCACTCCAGAGGAGACACGTTCCGTCTCTCCGCATGGTTCAACGCCCGTACGCGTCAACGGCTACGGCGGCACGCCGCCGCAAAGGATGGCAGTTCATGGCAGATCGCAGGCGAGATATCCGATTTGTTGCCAAACCCTGCGTACGCGGCCGGTCACAGCAGGTACGTTCTTGCCCCGCCGGAACACCGGCAGCACCAGGAGAGGGCTCGGCCATGGCGTTGTCACGGGCAGTTCCCAATCTCGCCTTCCGCAGACTGCGCGGACAGCGTTCGCCGGCGGAGTTCGCCGCGCTCGTCCGCCGGGCGGCGCGGGAGATCGGCGAGCAGGTCGCGTGCGACGCCCGGTACATCGGGCGCGTGGAGGCGGGCGAGATCCGCTGCCCGAACTACGCCTACGAGCGGGTCTTCCTGCACATGTTCCCCGGACTGAGCCTTGCGGACCTGGGGTTCTCGGCGCGGGAGGCCGTTCGCGGCCGGCGGCCGGCCGCTGCGGCGGCCACGGCGGCCGGGCTGCCGCCGCCCCTCGCCATCACCACCCGGAACGATGAGGAGAGCGACGTGCTGCGTCGCGCATTCATGACCGGCGGCACCGTCACCGTGGCGGCCGCCTCGCTGGGACTCGGCGGCACCGCCGGCGCCACGATCCCCGCGCCCCGTGGCGTCCACCGCGTCGGCGAGACCGAGGTCCGCGCCGTCGAGGACGCGGTACGGCAGATCCGGCTGCTCGACGACCGGCACGGTGCCGACGGCCTGTACCTGCGGGCCACCCAGCCCCTGCGGACCGCCTTCGCGCTGCTCGACGCGGGCGTCACCGCCCGCCGCTCCACCGCCGACCGGCTGCACAACGGCGCCGGTGAACTGGCCATCTCCGTCGGCTGGCTCGCCCACGACTCGGGCCGGGTCGACGACGCCCGCTCCCACTACGCAGAGGCGCTCGCCATGGCCCGGGTGGCCGGGGACGCGGCCCTGGAGGCGCACGCCTTCTGCAACACCTCGTTCCTGGCCCGCGACACCGGCCGCTACCGGGAGGCCGTGCGGGCGGCGCAGGCCGGTCTGCGCGCGGCGCAGCCGCTCGCCTCCGCGCGGCTGCTGACGCTGCTCGCGCTGCGCGAGGCCGGCGCGTGGGCGGGCCTCGGCGACCGGTCCGCCTGCGCGCAGGCCCTCGGCCGTGCCCACGGCTACTTCCAGCGCGGCCCGGGCGAGGGCGACCCGGAGTGGATGTCGTTCTTCGGCGAGCCCGAGATGGAGGCCCTGGAGGCCCAGTGCTGGTCGCTGCTCGGCGACTGGTCCCGCGCGGCCCGCCACGCCGAGCGGGCCACCGTCCTCCAGGACCCGCACTTCGCCCGCAACCTCGCCCTCTACCGCGCCCAGCTCGCCGGCGACCTCGCCCACGCGGGCCGGCCCGAGGAGGCGGCGGCGGAGGTGCGGCGCGTCGAGGACTCCCTGCAGGGCGTCGAGTCGGCCCGTATCCGCACCCTCCTGTCGGAAACCCGCCGGGTCCTGGCCTCGTACTGACGGCGCCTCGTACCGACGGCGCCTCGTACCGACAGCTCCTCGTACGGACGGCGCCTCGTACCGACGGCGCCTCGTACGGACGGCCTGCCGGTGCGGCTACTCCAGGTGGCCGGTGTCGTTCCAGCGCTCGAGCGCCGGGTCGCCGTAGGCCCAGCCCAGGACCGACAGGCTGGTCGGGTCGAGGCGGATGCGGGCGGCGAAGGAGACGTGCTCGCCGAGCCAGCGGGCGGCGATGGAGCGCAGGATGTGGCCGTGCGCGAAGACGAGGACGTCGCGGTCGGCCGAGCGGGCCCACTCGACGATCGTGTCGGCGCGGTCCGAGAGCTGGTCCAGGGTCTCGCCGTCGGGCACGCCGTCGCGCCAGATGAACCAGTCCGGCTGCAGGGCCTTGATCTCGGCCGGCGTCATGCCCTCGTACGCGCCGTAGTCCCACTCCATCAGCGCGTCCCAGTTCTCCGCGCGCTCCCCGAAACCGGCCAGGTCGCAGGTCTCCCGGGCCCGCACCAGCGGGCTGGTGCGCACCTCGACGCCGTCGAGGCCGTTCCACGGTCCGCGGCCGAGGCGCGCGCCGAGCAGCTTCGCGCCGCGCCGGCCCTCGTCGAGCAGCGGGATGTCGGTCCTGCCGGTGTGGCGGCCGAGCAGCGACCATTCGGTCTGGCCGTGCCGGGCGAGCAGGATGCGCGGTGCCATGGAGGGCTCCTGAGGTTCACGGATCGGGTGCCCTTCCATCATCGCCCACGTGGATTCCGCGTGACCTCCGGGCAACCCGTCGGCCCCGCCTCGCGTCCTTCCACGGTCGAGGACCGGTCGGCGGACGGCGGGTCGACAGAAGGCGGGGGGACCTCGTATGCGCGGGCCACGCTGGTGGGCGGAGCTGCCGCTGATCGCCGCGGTGTACGCGGCCTACTCCGGCGGACGCCTCCTCGCCCGCGGCGACGTGGACGGCGCCGTCGGCCACGGGCTCGGCATCCTGCGGATCGAGCAGACGCTGGGCCTGGACCTGGAGCACCCGCTCAACCGCCTGTTCACGGCGACGCCCGCGCTCGGTGTCCCGGCCGACTTCGCGTACGCCTCGCTGCACTACGTGGTGACGCCGGCGGTCCTGGTCTGGCTCTTCCGCCGCCGGCCCGCCCACTACCGGGCGGCCCGCACCTGGCTGATGGCCGCGACCCTCCTCGGACTGGTCGGCTTCACGCTGCTGCCGACCTGCCCGCCCCGGCTCCTCGACCCGGCCCACGGCTTCGTCGACACGATGGCGCGGTTCAGCGGCTACGGCTGGTGGGGCGGCGAGGCGAGCGCGCCGCGCGGTCTCGGGGGCCTCACCAACCAGTACGCGGCGATGCCGAGCCTGCACGTGGGCTGGGCGCTGTGGTGCGGGGTGATGCTGTGGCGGTACGGGCGGACGCCGCTGTTCAAGGCGCTCGGCGTGGCCTATCCGCTGCTGACGGCGCTGGTCGTGATGGGCACGGCCAACCACTACTTCCTGGACGCGGTCGCGGGCGCGGCCGTGATGGGCGCGGGCCTGCTGCTCACCCCGTACGCGACGCGCCTGGCGGACCGGGTGACGGGCCGGGCGGGCCGGGTGACGGGCCGGGCCATCGGGGGCGAATCCCCGCGAAGTTCCCCGCTTGTCAGTGGCGGATGGGAGACTTCCGCGGGTGAGCGCATCCCTGGACAGCGGTCCGCACCGACCGCCGCAGACGACACTCCGGCATCGGCTCGCTGAGCTGCGCGGACCGGCCTCCGTGCCGCGTCCGCTCGACGCGCGGGCGCTGGCCGCGCTGGCCGCCAACCCCGGCTGCCGGCGGCGGGCGATCCTCGACGGCGCCGGGGTGGACAAGACGGCGCTCGCGGAGAAGCTGGGCGCGCCCTCGGGCTTCGGCCAGTCGCAGTTCGCGATCGCCCGGGGCAACGCGTTCGAGGCCAAGGTGAAGGCGGACGGCGGCCGCGAGCTGCTGCGACTGCTCGGCGTGGAGGAGCCGTCCGCGGTGGATCTGCCGGACCTCGCGGCGGCCGGTCCCGAGGGCCGCGCCGCCCGCACGGCGCTCGCGCTGCGCGAGGCGACGGCGGCCAGCCGCTGGGCACTGCTCGACCACCCGATGCTGGCCCTGGAGGTGGCGGGCTCCC
Source organism: Streptomyces sp. NPDC053493 (assembly GCF_044544825.1). Classification (NCBI taxonomy): domain Bacteria; kingdom Bacillati; phylum Actinomycetota; class Actinomycetes; order Kitasatosporales; family Streptomycetaceae; genus Streptomyces; species Streptomyces sp. NPDC053493. Next base: position 16,745 of record NZ_JBITXS010000010.1, on the reverse strand, counting down.
CGGTCTATCTGGAGCCGGACGCGGTCGTGGTGCACCCGGGCGGGCAGTGGACGGTCGTGGAGATCAAGTCCTTCCCGATGGTCGACGGCTCCGCCGACGCGGCGAAGGTCGGCGCGGCGGCCCGGCAGGCCGCGGTCTACGTCCTCGCGCTCGAGCGGGTCGCGGCCCGCACGGACGGCGCGCGGGTGGCGCACCAGGTGCTCCTGGTCTGCCCGAAGGACTTCTCCAACCTGCCGACGGCCTCGGCGGTGGACGTGCGCAAGCAGCTGTCGGTGACCCGGCGGCAGCTGTCCCGGCTCACCCGGATCGAGGAGATCGCCGACACGCTGCCGCCGGGCGTGACCTTCGACGTGGCGGAGTGCTCGGCGCAGGAGCTGGCGGCGGCGGTGGAGTGCGTGCCGCACGCGTACGCGCCGGACTGCCTGTCCGCCTGTGAGCTGGCCTTCCACTGCCGGGAGCGGGCCCGGGCGGCGGACGTGGTGACGACGCTCGGCCGGTCGGTGCGCGGCGAGCTGGGCGGCCTGACGACGATCGGCGAGGTCCTGGCGGCGGCGCGCGGCGAGGCCGGCGACCCGGACGATCCGGCGGTCGCGGCGCTGCGCCGGGCGCGCGCGCTGCGGACGGAGGCCCTGGCATGTCGCTGATCTCCTCGCTGGCCCGGATGGAGGCCGTCGAGTCGGGCCGGGCCCAGCCGCTGGCCACGGTCCGTCACCGGCATCTGTCCGAACGGCCGCTGGTCTTCGTGCCGTTGACGACTTCGGGCGAGGCGGGCGCACCGCTGGGAGCACTGGTGGGCACCGACCCGGAGCAGCCGCGGCTGCTCGTCGTGCCGCAGCCGCGCGACCGTGACCTGCGCTTCGCGTTCCTCGCCGAACTCGCCGACGCGATCCTGCCGTACGTCGACTCCTTCGCGGGCGCGGTGGAGGCCGTGGAGCGGTCCGAGACCGATCCGGAGACCGGCAAGAAGGTCAAGGTCGAGGTCGAACTGTGCGCGGACGCGCCGCAGTTGGTGGTGCCGAGCCGGGCGGGCATCGAGTACGTACGGCTCCTCGGGCGCTCCATGCGCTTCCGGCGCACGGCCGAGCAGGACCCGGAGACGCCGTTTCCCGCGCCGCCCCGGGTGCCGCTGCTCGGCCGCTGGCTGACGCACTTCGGAGAGCGGGCGCGGGTGCCGGGCTCCTCGCTGCTGGTGGCGGCGACGGACCTGCTGAACCGGCACTGGGCGACCGGCCAGTCGTCCCTGGAGGACCAGCACCTGGGCGCGCTGCTCGCGTGGATCGACGTCCCGGAGGGCGGGTCCGGGGCCGAGGCGGCGCTGCGGGCGGAGCTCGGGCGGGACGAGCGCGGCCAGTTGCTGTGCCCGCCGGCCGGTCCGGCGACCGATCCCGCCTTCGACAACCGGCTGCTCGCGCCCGCGATCGAGGCGTACGACCGGGCCCGGCAGGCGCTGGGCGCGGCCGAGGACGGCGAGGCGGCCGACACCGGGCTCGCCGCCCTGCACGGCGCCGAGCGCGCGATCCGCGGGCTGCTCGCCGCCCAGCTGAAGCCGACCTGGGACGCGGTGTGGCGGGCGCTCGACCTGCTGCGGGAGCTCCCGGAGGGCGCGCGCGTCGAGGACCGCTGGACCCGCGACCGCTGGTCGTTCACCGGCCAGCGGGACCGGATCGCGGCCGGCGAGCCGCCGCAGCCGCGCCGGGACGACGCCGTGACCGCGGCGCAGAAGCTGGCCGCGCGCGAGCAGGCCCAGGGCCAGCTGGAGGCGCAGGAGGCGCTGGACGACCCGCTGGTGCTGGCGGGCCGCCGGCTCGCGGGCGAGGCGTTCGTGGCGGAGGTGGTGGAGGTGACGATGGCCTGGTCGGAGTCGAAGCGGCCGGCGCCGCGCCCGCTGCTCACCGTCCGCACGCAGGACCGTCCGCAGCTGGGCGCGGGCGTCAAGGTGTACCGCTCACTGGACGGCAAGCCGCAGTCGGCCGAGTTCGTGGGACACGAGCCCGACGGCTCCCTCGTCCTGCGCGTCCTGGACAAGATGGGGCGCGGGAAGGAGCCGGCGGAGGGCTCGCTGCCGGAGAAGGGCGAGCGGATCGCCTGGACGCTGTTCGAGCACGAGCAGCGGATGGGCGCGAAGCTGCCCGACCCGGAGGCGACGCCGTGGACGCACGGCGGGCCACCGCGCGCGGACGCCGTGGAACTGCCCGATGCCGTGACGCCGGAGGACGTCCTGTGACTTTCGACCGTACGGGCCTGGACGCCGGGCCCTTCGACCCGTCCGCCGAGGCCGCGCGGGCGACCGCCGACATCCTGGCGAGCACCCTGCACGGCGACGCCCGGGGCGTCGTCGTCGACTCCCCGCCGGGCGCCGGCAAGTCGACGCTCGTGGTGCGGGCCGCGCTCGAACTGGCCGCGGCCGGACGGCCGCTGATGGTCGTCGCGCAGACCAACGCGCAGGTCGACGACCTGGTGCTGCGGATCGCCGAGAAGGAGCCCGAGCTGCAGGTGGGCCGGCTGCACTCCAACGACTCCGACCCGTACGACAAGGCGCTCGACGGCCTGGAGCAGGTGCGCACGTCGGCCAAGGCCGGCGACCTGGCGGGCCTGCCGGTGGTCGTGTCCACGGCGGCGAAGTGGGCGCACGTGAAGAACGTGGAGCCCTGGGCGCACGCGATCGTGGACGAGGCCTACCAGATGCGCTCGGACGCGCTGCTCGCCGTGGCGGGCCTGTTCGAGCGGGCCCTGTTCGTGGGCGACCCGGGCCAGCTGGACCCGTTCTCCGTGGTGGGCGCGGAGCAGTGGGCGGGCCTGTCCTACGACCCGTCGGCCTCCGCCGTGAGCACCCTGCTCGCCCACAACCCCGACCTCCCGCAGCACCGGCTCCCGGTGTCCTGGCGCCTCCCGGCGTCGGCCGCGCCCCTCGTCTCCGACGCCTTCTATCCGTACACGCCCTTCCGCAGCGGCACCGGCCACGGCGACCGGAAGCTCTCCTTCGGCGTGCCGTCGGACGGCTCGGCCCCGGACCGGGTCCTGGACGAGGCCGCCGAGTCCGGCTGGGGCCTGCTCGAACTGCCCGCCCGCCACACCCCGCGCACCGACCCGGAGGCCGTCCAGGCGGTGGCCCTGGTGGTGCGCCGCCTCCTGGACCGGGGCGGGGCCTCGGTCTCGGAGCGCTCCTCCGACCCGGCGCCGCTCACCCCGGACCGCATCGCCGTCGGCACCGCCCACCGCGACCAGGCGGCGGCGGTACGGGCGGCGCTCGCGGAGCTCGGCGTGCCGGGCGTGACGGTGGACACCGCCAACCGCCTCCAGGGCCGCGAGTACGACGTGACCGTCGTCCTCCACCCGTTGTCCGGCCGCCCGGACGCCACCGCCTTCCACCTGGAGACCGGCCGCCTGTGCGTCCTGGCCTCCCGCCACCGCCACGCCTGCATCGTGGTGTGCCGCGCGGGCGTCACCGACCTGCTGGACGAGCACCCTTCGACGGAGCCGGTCCAGCTGGGCGTCACGGTGAAGTTCCCGGACGGCTGGGAGGCGAACCACGCGGTCCTGTCCCACCTGGCCGAGCACCGGGTGGCGTGGGCGCCGTGAGGCTGCTGCGGGAGCGTCAGTCGGAGAAGGCGGTCCGGGCGAGGCGCTGGGCCAGGGCCGGGGCACCGGAGTCGCGGCTGGCGGTGCCTATCGCGTAGGCCGCGCGACGGTGGAGGTCGCGGGTGGCGAAGACGCCGCTTCGATAGCCGGGGTCGGAGCCGGTCTTGCCCCACAGGACCGAGCCGTCGGGGAGCGGGACGTACATCAGGGCGACGCTGTAGCAGGCCGTGCCCTTGGCCGGGCCGGTGTTGCAGTTGGAGGTGTTGGCGTAGGGCAGGGGCTTGCCGTCGGGGCCCTTGGGGACGGTGAACAGTTCCTCGGTCTGGGCCGGCGACAGCAGGCGGCCTTCGAAGAGGCCGGTGAGGAAGCGGTCGAGGTCGCGGGTGGTGGAGGTCATGGACGCGGGCAGGCCGCCCTGGACGTTGACGTCGACGAGCTCGCCGCTGGTGCGGGGCAGATAGCCGGGCAGGTAGGGCCGGGGCACGGGTGTGGCGCGGTCCGGCCGGGCGGCCCTGGTCTGGGTCATGTGCAGCGGTTTGAGGATGCGGCGGGTGACCTCGTCCTGGAAGCTGTGGCCGGTGACGTCCTCGATCAGCTTGCCGGCGACGCGGTAGTTGAAGGAGTTGTACTCCTGCCGGGTGCCGGGGCGGAAGCGGGGGCCGGGCGCGGGCCTTCCCTCGGGGTGGAGGGTCTGCTGGACGACCTCGTCGAAGGTGACGTAGTCGAAGCGGCCGTCGATCTCGTCGTCCGGGTCGGTGGGCGGGGCGCCCTCGAAGTCCTCGGGCAGGCCGCTGGTGTGGTCGAGCAGCTGCCGCACCGTGACCGGCTCCTTGAAGCGGTCCTCGGGCAGCAGGCCGGGCAGATACTCCTGGACGCTCCGGTCGAGGTCGATGCGGCCCTCGGCGGCCAGCTGGAGCAGGATCACCGCCATCATCGGCTTGCCGACGCTGCCGATGCGGAAGTGGGCGTCGGGGCTGACGCGGGTGCCGGTCACGAGGTCTCCGGAGGTGCCCCGCCACGTCTCGCCGTTCTTGTGGATCTCCGCGACGGCTCCGGCGGCGCCGTCGTCGGGGCGCAGCGTGATCGCCTCGCGCAGGGCGGCGCGGTCCAGGCCGCCGGCGGCCGGCGGCCCGGCGGCGACGGCTTGCTGGGGAACGGCGAGGGCCAGGGCCGCGGCGGCGGTCAGGAGCAGGGCTGCGGAACGGTGCACGGTCGGACTCCACGAGGCGGGGCGGGCAGGACGTCGATCTTGTTCTTCTCGAGTCTGTCCGTCCGGCCCGCCCGTTTCGACGGGGATCACCCGGGCCCGACCCTGAACCGACCCTGACACCGGATCAGGGACCGCCGGCCCGACGCGGACACCGGATCGGGGACCGCCGGCACCGGATCCGGGGACGTCGGCACCGGATCCGGGGACGCCCTCTTGCCAGGCGCGGGAGAATGGAAGGTGGCGGCCCGGGCGTCCGGGCCGTGTGCGTGCGAGGAGGAGAAGGATCATGGCGGAATCCGCGGAGCGGAGCGGGCAGCGGCGGGTCAGGCCGGCGCCGCTGATCTTCGAGCCGGCCGAGGCGACCGCCGACCCGGAGCACTTCTTCGACCTGGAGTCGATAGAGGACCCGCGGGAGCTGCTGGCCCGGGCGACCGAGCTGACGCTGGCGTTCCGCGCGGCGACGGACCGGGCGATCGAGTTCCAGGCGGTGGCGGCGGCCCAGCTGGCCGACCCGGGCCGCTTCGACCGGCTGACGCCGGCGGACGTGGCCGAGCGGGCGGAGTGGACCGAGGACTACGCGCGCAAGATGATCGAGTTCGGCCGGGACCTGATCCGCGGCAGCGGCCGCGACCTCGACGAGTAGGCCTCCCGGCTCGAGGAGTAGGCCTCCCGGTCTGCCGTCCGGCATATGCGGGCCGCACGATACTCCGCCCGGCACCGGCCTGTCCGGGTTTTCCGCAACTCGCCGAAGCGGAGCCGTCACGGCCGGTAGATCTTTGGTATGACCACCTGGCTGCGTGACGAGACGACCCCGTACGACATCTTCCGCTTCCTGCGGAACCCGGACGAGGAGCGGCACCAGGCCGCACGGGTCACCGACTGCGGGGCCGCCTGGCTCGCCTCCGCGGCCGCCGGTCAGCCCGGCGCCGCGCTCGCGCGCTGGCGGGAGCGGCCCGGCAGCGCGGCCGTGCTGCCCTGCGGGACGGTCTTCGACGTGGTGAACGTGGAGCCGATCTTCGGGCGCCGGATGCTCGACCGGCTCTGGGCGGAGGGGCCCGGCTGCGGGCCGGTGGCCGTCCACCGGGGCCGGATGCTGCTGTTCGCCGCGCCCGGCACCGCCCAGCGGTTACCGAGCCTGCTCGACTGGGAGGAGTGGGGCGAGGCAGTGCCGCGGCCGCTCTGTCACGGCACCGGCGACGCCGTGACCGTCCCGCCGCTCGCCCCGCGCGAGGGCGACACCTCCGCACCGCGCTGGGTGGTCGCGCCCGACACCCGCTCGCCCTGGCTTCCGGGGCCCGAGGTTCTGCTGTGGGCCTGTGTTCGAGCCGCCCGGGCGGTTTCGGCCGCCGACGTGCGGGTATCGATTTTTCCTTCGGCCGATCCGGATGCTAATGTCTACGACGTCAGCAGGCGCCGCTAGCTCAGTTGGTTAGAGCAGCTGACTCTTAATCAGCGGGTCCGGGGTTCGAGTCCCTGGCGGCGCACAGACGGAAGAAGCCCCTCGCGCAAGCGAGGGGCTTCTTCGTGTTCCCATCCGACGCCGTGACGGGCCGGGGCCTCACCGGACCGGCTGCGGGCCCGTGATCCGTACGGTCCAGACGCCCGCCTTGGTCCGCTCGGCGACCTCCACCCGTACGCCCGTGTCCGGCACGGTGAAGGACTCGCCCTCCTGGAGCGGCGCGTCCGCGAGCGGCGGGTAGACCGAGCGTTCCCAGCAGGCTTCGGTGCGCGGATGGGTGTCCACCACCTCGACCGGACCCTCGCCGGAGGCCGCCTGGTTGCGGACCCGGTAGACGAGCACGCCTTCCGTGCAGGTGTCCTTGTCGTTGCCGGTCGCGGACCGGGCCTCGATGGCGAGCGCGCTGTTCTCGCCGGTGCGGACCACCGCGAGACGGGTGCCGACGGTGCCGCCGGCCACCGGGGCGGCGGAGACCGGCTCCAGGCCGATCACATGGGTGCCGCGGCCGCGCAGGCAGGCCACCTGGGCGCGGTCGAGCCAGCCCAGCTTCCACTTGTGCCAGGCGAAGAGGTCCGGCGCGAGGCCGAACTGGCTGCCCATGACGTCCCAGTCGCCCACATGGGTGTCCCAGTCGCCCTTGCCGTCCGTGGGCCGGTGGTAGAGGTCGGGCAGGTCGAAGACGTGGCCGGTCTCGTGGGCGAGCACGTTGCGGTCGGGCGGGTGGCGCTCGAAGACGGTGACGACCCGCTTGATCTCCGTGCCGTCGGCCTCCAGCGGGCGCTCCAGGTTGACGACCTTGGTGGCGTCGGAGTCCACGCCGGGCGCGTCCGGGTCGGCGACCAGATAGACGATGTCGTAGCGGGAGAAGTCGACCGTGCCGTCGGCCGCCCGGATCGCGTCGCGCAGATACGCGGCGCGGTGCTCGGCGCTCCAGTCGCGCCGTATCGCGTACGCGGCGGAGTCCTGCGGCATCCGGGTCCAGGTCTTCTGCGGGTGGACGCGCAGCGCGAAGCGGCCGTACGAGGCGCGCTCGAAGAACCGGGCGGTGCCGGGGAAGTGGTCGGCGGCCAGCTCGGAGGGGCTGGTCAGCGGCGCGGAGTCGGGGAACGACAGGAAGATCATGACGGCGTCGAGGGCCCGGGTGGGCCGCGGATAGGACTCGTTCCAGCTGTCGAGGCCGAGTGAGTGATGGGCGGCGGTACGGGGCAGGGCGCAGGGTCCGGCGGAGGGCGCGGCGACGGCGGGCCCGGCGACGAGGCCGGTCGCGGCGAGCGCCGCGAGCGAGGTGAAGGCAGCCGCACCGGCACGCAGGCGCGAGCGTTGCACTCCCCCGGGTGGCTGCTGACTCCTCACGTGGACCTCCGGCTCCGGAATGCGGGACACCTCACCCACCTTGTGGTGGTTTGCGGGGTTTCGCACCTTTCCGCTGCCCCGGTCGGGTGAGCGGGACCCGCCGGGTCGACGCGACACGGGCGTGCATCAGCTCACGGAAAGTCACATTCGGTCAGCGCCTCATCGACCCGTGTCAGACCCGCGCAGAAACGATCGGCCGGAGCGTTCGGGTGGGCGGTGTCACCACGCGCCCGGCCGCTACGGCGGTCTCAGGAGCTGGAACGGCGCCCCGGCCAGCCTCTATGATCGGCACACTTTCCTTGGCCGACCTTTCCGACCACATCTGTACGGCCCGAAGCCACTACGGGAGCGAGCGGTGAGCGGAACCCCCGAAGTACCGGTGCACCCGTCGGCAGAACCGGCGCTCACGGAGCGTCACGACCCGGCACCCGAATCCGAACTCGGGGACCGGGACCGCCGGGACCGGGACCACGGAGACCGCGGCCACGGGGACCATGACCTCCCGGACCGGGACCGGGATCTCCGAGACCGGGACCTGGACCACCGGGACCGGGACCTGGACCACCGGGACCGGGATCTCCGGGACTACCGCGCCGCGTTCCGCGCCTCCCGGCTCGCGATGGCCGTCGTCGACCAGTCGGGCGTCGTCGTCGCCGCCAACGACTCGCTCGGCGCCCTCCTCGGCACCGACGCCGCCGCCCTGCGCGAACAGGCCGCCGCCGACCTCGTCGACCTCGCCTCCGACGGCCGCACCTGGCACGCCTACCGCGAGGTGCTGCGCGGCCGGCGCTCCCGCTTCCGCTGCACCCGCCGGCTCAAGCACCCCGACGGGCGCTCGCTGTGGGCCGAGGTCACCGTCTCGCCCGTCCCCGACAGCCCGCGCGTCCTGCTCTCCGTCGCGGACATCAGCGACCGGCGCGAACTCCAGGCCCGACTGCGCCACCTCCAGATGCACGACCCGGTCACCCGGCTGCCCAACCGCACCCTGTTCTTCGAGCGGCTGACCGCCGCCCTGGAGAGCGCCGCCGCGGACGGCCCGGCGGAGGAGCCCGAGGAGCGGTCGTACGACGAGGACCGGCCGTACGAGTCCCACCAGTCCTACGAGTCGTACGGGCATGGCAGAACAGGGCGGATCGGGATCTGCTACCTGGATCTCGACGGCTTCAAGGCGGTCAACGACACCCTCGGCCACCGGGTCGGCGACCGGCTGCTCGCCGCCGTCGCGAGCCGGCTCACCGAGTGCGCGGACGGCTACGGCTACACCCGCAACGGCGGCCACCTCGTGGCCCGGCTCGGCGGCGACGAGTTCGCGATCCTCGTCGAGGACTCCACCGGCACCGAGCAACTCGCCGACCTCGCCCAGTCCGTGCTCACCGCGCTCCAGGAGCCCTTCGACCTGGCCGGGCAGCGGCTCTCCGTCTCCGCCTCGATCGGCGTGGTCGAGCGGCGCGCCCACGGCTCCTCGGCGACCTGGCTGATGCAGGCCGCCGACACCACGCTCTACTGGGCGAAGGCCGACGGCAAGGCCCGCTGGACGCTCTTCGACCCCGAGCGCAACGCCCACCGGATGACCCGGCAGGCGCTCAGCTCGACCCTGCGCCCGGCGGTGGAACGCGGCGAGTTCGCGCTCGAGTACCAGCCGCTCGTCGACCTCGCCGACGCGGCGGTGCGCGGCGTGGAGGCGCTGGTGCGCTGGAACCACCCGCAGTTCGGCGTGCTGACGCCGAATCGGTTCGTCGGCATCGCCGAGGAGGACGGCTCGATCGTCGAGCTCGGCCGCTGGGTGCTGCACACCGCCTGCCGCCAGGCCCGGCAGTGGCAGAAGGACCATCCCGGCGACCGGCCGATCTTCGTCAGCGTCAACGTGGCGGTGCGTCAGGTCTGGGACTCCGACCTGGTGGCCGACGTGGCCGGCATCCTCGCCGAGACCGGGCTCGCCCCGCACCTGCTCCAGCTGGAGCTGACCGAGTCCGCGGTGATGGGCTCGGCCGGGCGGCCGCTCCAGGCGCTGCAGGCACTGAGCGACATGGGCGTGCGGATCGCGATCGACGACTTCGGCACCGGTTATTCGAACCTCGCCTATCTGAGCCGGCTGCCGGTCTCCGTCCTGAAGCTGGACGGATCCTTCGTGCGCGGTTTCCAGGACGAGGAGCACGCCAACCCGGCCGACCAGCTGATCGTGGAGGCGCTGGTGCAGCTCGCCCACCGGCTCGGGCTCACGGTCACCGCCGAGTGCGTCGAGACCGCGGGCCAGGCCGCCCGGCTGCGCCGGATCGGCTGCGACACCGGGCAGGGCTGGCTCTACTCGCGGGCGGTGGCGCCGGAGCGGATCGGCGAACTCATCGGCGTCGCGCCGCTCCCCGTCTAGCGCTTCCCGTCCGGCGCTTCCCGTCCGGCGCCGCCTGGCCGGCGCTTCCGTACGGCACCCGCCCTCGGGCCCCCGGGCCGCCGGGTCCCCGGCATGGAACTGCCCCCGGCCGGAGGGACATTCCGGGCGGGGGCAGTGGCTCATGCGGTGTGACGGGGCCGGCGAGGCAGCGCCGTCAGGGGCGGGGCGTCAGGGGCAGGGAGTCGGGGCCGGGCGTCAGCAGGCGCCCTGGTCCTTCCAGACGCCCCACTGGCCGGTCGTGCCCGGCTCCTCGTTCTGGGTCCACCACTGGGCGAGCCACTTGTGGCCCTTGTGGGAGACGACCGTGCCGCCGGTGTAGACGGTGCCGGCCACGTACGCCGGGGCGGTGCAGCCGGTGGTCGGCGGCGTCGTCGGCGGAGTCGTGGGCGGCGTGGTCGGCGGAGTCGTGGGAGGCGTCGTCGGCGGCGTGGTGGGCGGAGTGGTCGGGCTCGTCGGCGACGAGCCGACCGCGGTCACGATCTGGTTGAGGAGCGTGGCGTTGGCGTCCAGGCCGAGCAGCGAGTACATCATCGCGCCGGCCAGACCGCGCTGGTGGGCGTAGTCGGCGCGGGCCTGGATGGTGCGCTGGTCCAGGCCGGTGAAGAACTCGCCGTCCTTGTAGAAGTAGGCGGACTTGGCCTGGTCGTCCCAGAAGGTGGCGGCCGGGTTGTCGACGATGCCGCCGAGCTCCTTGTAGTACGCGATGCCGGCGGCCTGGCTGAGCGGGCGGGCGCCGGAGCCGCCGGTGGCGGTCTGGGCGAGGCCGTTGGTGGTGCCGGCCGGGACGCCCTTCCAGCCGCGGTAGTAGAACTCGTAGCCGAGCGTCAGCTTGTTCGCCGGGAAGCCGCCGGTGATGCCGTAGGCGGGCTTGCCGTCGATCCAGGAGTCGATGGCGTTGTCGATCGAGTACTTCTCGGTGCCCGGCTTGATGACGTCGGTCGGGTCGTTGGCGCCGGAGTACAGCGGTGACTGGTGGTACGTCGGCCCGTCGCCGTCCCAGGCGCCGTGCATGTCGTACGTCATGATGTTGGCGTAGTCGAGGTACGCGCCGATCTTGTCCGTCTCGATGTTCTTGATCTTGTCCTGGCCGGCCGGCAGGGCGGCGGTCAGCAGGTACTTCTTGCCGCCGTGGGCAGCACCGTACTCGTCGAGCTGCTTGCGGAACTCGGCGAGCAGCAGCGTGAAGTTCTGCTTGTCCTCGGCGGCGTAGTGGTTGCCGAGGTGGCCGTCGGGCGAACCGGGGTACTCCCAGTCGATGTCGATGCCGTCGAAGATGCCGGCCGCGGTGCCGGGGCCGCCGAAGCCGCCCTCGACCGGCAGGTCGCCCTGGATGTACTGCTTGATGCAGGAGGCCACGAACTTCTTGCGGCTCGCGTCGGTCCTGGCCGCGTCGGAGAAGTACTTGGAGTAGCTCCAGCCGCCGATCGAGATGTTGATCTTCAGCTTGGGGTGCTTCGCCTTCAGTTCCTTGAACTGGTTGAAGACGCCCACGATCGGCTGGTCCCACTTGTCGGCCACGCCGTCGACGCTGTCCGCGGCCGAGAAGGACTTCTGGTAGTCGGCGTAGGAGTCGCCCGCGCCGTCACCGGCGTTGGGGTTGTTGTCGTCGCCGGCGGCCTTGTTGGCCTCGAAACAGGTGAGGTCGGTCGGGTGGATGTTGCCGAACGAGTAGTTGATGACGTCGAGTTTGGCCGCGATGCCCCGCTCGTCGAGGTGCTTGGGGTAGAAGGCGTTGCCGTACACGCTCCACTGGTCGTAGTAGGCGATCTTGACGCCGCCGGTGGACGGCGCGGCGGTGGCGGCGCTGCCGGCGGCCTGCGCGGAGCCGAGGCCGGCGGTGGCGGCGAGCGCTCCGGCGGCGAGGGCCGAGGTGAGGAGCGCGGCGATCAGTGGTCTGCGGGGGGAGCGGGGATTGCGGGGGTGCACGTGCGGCCTCCGGGAGGGGTGGCGGTACGGAAGTTGGAGCAGTGATATCCGCCGTATGAACAGCACGTCAATGGTCTGAACCAGATTGAGGACTAGACCAATTGGGTCGCGAAAGCCCTTGTCAGCGCCGTCCGGAGGTCGCGCAGCACAAAAAGCAACCGCCCGCCACCACAGGTGACGAGCGGTTTAAGGTTCCCTTAGGGCGGCGGCTGCCGGACGGCTCGTGGCCGCCCGGCGACGAACCAGCGCCCCGGGTTTTTCACAGCCGCGGCAGCCCGTACGCGTCGGCGATCAGCTCGTAACTGCGCACCCGGAGCTCGCCGCTGTGCGCGTGCGCCGTGATCATCAGCTCGTCGGCGCCGGTCCGCTTCTGCAGGTCGTCCAGGCCGCCGCGGACCTCGTCCGCCGTGCCGTAGACGATGTCCGCCAGCCAGCCGTCGACGAACTCCCGCTCCGCCGGGCGGAAGTCGTACGCCTCCGCCTCCTCCGGCGTCGGCACGAGCCCCGGCCTGCCGGAACGCAGCTGCACCATCGACAGCGCGCCGGTGAGCACCTGCCGGTGGGCCTCCTTCGGGTCGTCGGCGGCGAGCGTCGAGACGGCGATCAGCGCGTACGGCGCGTCGAGGACGGACGAGGGCCGGAAGGACTCGCGGTAAAGATCGAGCGCCGGAACGGTGTTGCGCGCGGAGAAGTGGTGGGCGAAGGCGAAGGGCAGGCCGAGCAGGCCGGCCAGCCGGGCGCTGAAGCCGGAGGAGCCGAGCAGCCAGATCGGCGGCCGGCCCTTCGGGCCCTGCACCGGACCGGGCACGGCGTGGATCCGGGCGTAGGGATGGCCGTCCGGGAACGCGTCGTCCAGGAAGCGGGTCAGCTCGGCCAGCTGCTCGGGGAAGTCGTCGGCGCCCTCGTGGAGGGTGGCGGTGCGGCGCAGCGCGGCGGCGGTCGCGCCGTCCGTGCCGGGCGCGCGGCCGAGGCCGAGGTCGACCCGGCCCGGAGCGAGGGCCTCCAGGGTGCCGAACTGCTCGGCGATCACCAGCGGCGCGTGGTTGGGCAGCATCACGCCGCCGGAGCCGAGCCGGATGCGGCTGGTGTGGGCGGCGAGGTGGGCGAGGATCACGGCGGGCGAGGAGGAGGCGACGCCGGGCATGGAGTGGTGCTCGGCCACCCAGTGGCGGTGGAAGCCGCGGCTCTCGGCGAGCCGGCTGAGCTCCACGCTGGTGGCGAGCGCCTGGCTCGCGGTGCGTCCGCTGCCGACGGTCACGAGGTCCAGTACGGACAGCGGCACGGGCGCGGTCCCGAGCACCTCGCCTCGGATCGCGTCTCGGATCACGTCTCGCATCGCCTCGTCGCTCACTCTGGTGGCCTTCCTGCGCGGTGACTCAGTACGGGAACCGGGGAATCCGGTTCAGTAGGGCTAACAGGAGGGAGTCTCCGGTTATTCCCGGGAAAAAATCTTCACGTCCGGAAGCCCTCCGAACGGCCGCGCGCAGGGCCCCGCCCACGGCCCTGACCTCCTTTTCTCCCGCAGGGCTGTGACCATGGCATATGCCAGGGTGGTGAGTCGCAGGACAGGCACCCTGAGCGCCGCATCAATCTCGCCAACAGCCGTCCCGTGGCGGGGGCTTGGCGGCTATCGTGGTACGGAAGCTTGCGGTCACAACCTGGTAGGGGGAAACCGTGGCGCTGAAGCCCGAGCCCACCGCGCCGTTCCATTCGGTGCAATACGCCCTGCGCGTGCTTGAGACGGTCTCACGGCACGGCGGCGGCGTGACGGACGCGCAGATCGCGCGGGAGACCGGCCTGCCCGTCGCCCATCTGTCGTCCCTGCTCCTGATGCTGAGGCGCGAGGGCTACGTGGAGCAGGTCTCCGACGGCGCCTACGTCATCGGCGACTCCACGGTCCTCCTCGGCTCCGGCCTCACCCGCCGCGAGGCCCTGGAGCGCAAGCTCCAGGAGACGCTCACCGAGCTGCGCGACTCCGTCGGCGCCGCCGTCTACATCAGCCGTTACATCGACGGCGAGGTCAAGATCACCCAGTTCGCCGACGGGCCGCGCACCCCGAAGGTCAACGAGTGGGTGGACTTCCGCTCAGCCGCCCACGCCAGCGCCGTCGGCAAGTGCCTGCTGACCCAGCTCGACCTCAACGGGCGCCGCGACCACCTCTCCCGCCACAAGATCGCCCGGCTGACCTCCCGGACGATCACCAACGAGAAGGTGCTGTTCTCCAAGCTGGACAGCCAGCCGCCGACCGTCCCCGTGCTCGACCTCCAGGAGTACGCGGTGGGCACGGTCTGCGCGGCGGTCCCGCTGACGGCCGGCTCGGCCGTGGGCTGCCTGGCCCTGTCCCTGCCCATCGAGCACGCCCACCGGCTCCGCTCGGCGGCCGACACGCTGAACCGGCGCGCCGCGCCGGTGGTGCTGTCGCTGGCGATCTGAGGACCGGGAGGCCACGCGGGAGGCCGGTCCCGGGACGGCGGCGCGGGTGGTCACGAGCACCCCTCGGGACCAGGTAGTATTTTCTCTGTCAGCAGGCGCCGCTAGCTCAGTTGGTTAGAGCAGCTGACTCTTAATCAGCGGGTCCGGGGTTCGAGTCCCTGGCGGCGCACAGACGAAGAAGGCCCCTCGCGTAAGCGAGGGGCCTTCTTGCTGCGCCCACGGGCCAGGCGGGACGGGACGAGGCGGGACTTTCCGGACCCGCCCGCCCTACGCCTGGAGGTATGCGAGGACGGCGAGGACCCGGCGGTGGGTGTCCTCGGCCGGCGGCAGGTCCAGCTTGGCCAGGATGTTGCCGATGTGCTTGCCGACGGCGGCCTCCGTCACGACCAGGCGGCGGGCGATCTTCGCGTTGGAGTGGCCCTCCGCGACCAGGCCCAGGACCTCCCGCTCGCGCGGGGTCAGCGCCTGCAGCGGGTCGCGGTGGCGGCGCAGCAGCTGCCGTACGACCTCCGGATCGACCACCGTGCCGCCGGCCGCGACCCGCTCCAGGGCGGCCACGAACTCCTCGACCTGCCCGACCCGGTCCTTGAGCAGATAGCCCACGCCGGTGCCGTCACCCGTGTCGAGGAGGTCGGCGGCGTAACTGCGCTGGACGTACTGGCTCAGCACCAGCACCGGCAGGCCAGGCCGCTCGGCGCGCAGGGCGACGGCGGCGCGCAGCCCCTCGTCCTGGAAGCCGGGCGGCATCCGTACGTCGGTGACCACGACGTCCGGGTCGTGCGCGGCGACCGCGGCGTGCAGGCCCTCGGCGTCGCCGACGGCGGCGGCCACCTGATGGCCGAAACGCGACAGCAGACCGATCAGGCCCTCGCGGAGGAGGACGCTGTCCTCGGCGAGGACGACACGGAGGGGCTGAGCAGCGGTCGGCACGGGATCTCCGCTCGTAGCAGGGTCGGCCCGCCCGGCGGGCTCATGATCGTCAGTGTGCCATCCAGCACGGCGAGCCGGTCGGCGAGTCCGGTGAGACCGGAGCCCCGCGCTCGGTCGGCGCCGCCGCGGCCGTCGTCCTCGACGACGAGGAGCAGTGTCCCCTCGCTGTGCCGTGCGGTGATGCGGGCCCGGTCCGCGCCGCTGTGCCGGTCGACGTTGGCGAGGGCCTCGCGGGCCACGAAGTGGGCGGCGCTCTCGACGGCGGCCGGGAGCCGGGGCAGCGCGGCGTCGACGCCGGCGGTGTCCACGGGCGTGGTGGTGCGGTCGGCGGCGTCGGTGAGCGCGGCGGCCAGCCCGTAGTCGGCCAGGACCCGCGGGTGGATCCCGTGGATCAGCTCGCGCAGCTCGGTGAGCACGTGCCCGGCCTCCTCGTGGGCCTTGGCGAGCTGGTCGGCGAGCGGGCCGGGCGGGGCGTCGTAGCGGGCGAGGCCGAGCGTCATGGTCAGGGCGACCAGACGTTGCTGGGCGCCGTCGTGGAGATCGCGCTCGATACGGCGGCGCTCGGCCTCGAAGGCGGCCGCGAGCCGCGCCCGCGAGGCGGTGACCTCTCCGATCCGCGCCCGCAGCTCGGCCTCGCGCGGGGCGAGCAGCGCGCGGCCGAGGGCGGCGCGGGCGGCGGCGAGCACGGTGAGCGGATAGAGGAGCACGGGCAGCAGGACGAGACCGAGGAGCGCGGCGGCGAAGGCCTGCGGATAGGACGTGACCAGATACGCCTTGACCACCTTGGCCTCGTGGCCGTCCGCCGCGAGCTGCACCGGCGCGCTCAGCAGCGCGGCCGGCAGACCGATCCCCAAGGTGAGGACGAGCAGGTCGAGCGGCCACAGGACGGTGGCGTGCAGCAGGACGTACGCGAGCTCCCGCCAGGTCACCTGTTCCCGCACCCGCAGCCGCAGCCACGCGGCGAGACCGGGCGCGTCGGGCGTGCGGTGCGGGTCGGCGGCCGGGTCCGGGTCGACCAGCCGCAGCCGCCACCGCTCGAGCCGGCCGAAGCCGATTCCGGTGAGGAGGACGAGGGGCGGGGCGAGGAGGAGGGCGGCGAGGGCGGTGGCGCCGCTGAGGGGGCCGGTGAGGAGGTAGGCGAGGGCGCGCCAGGGGCGGGGGGTGCGGGGTGCCATGCGCCTCACGCTAGGCGCGCCCCCGCCCCCGGGGCCATGCCTCTGCCGGGCGTCCCCGCGGTATACCTGTCCCTACCGCGCGCCCACTTGCGCGGCGCCCCTGGTGCACCCCCGTGTGGGCTGCGCCTGCTTGCGCGGCGCGCTTCGCTCACCTCCGTGTGGGCTGCGCCTGCTTGCGCGGCGCCCTCGCCCCGCGCCCGTGTGGGCATTCGTCCCGCTGGGGCGGGACGGGTGGGCACACGGGACGGCGCCCTTGCGGGCGCGTTCCGCACCTGCGCCTGAACCCGCACC
>NZ_JBITXS010000009.1:0-357804 GCF_044544825.1 Streptomyces sp. NPDC053493 | reverse complement strand
GACTTCCTCCACACCTACAACCACCACCGCTGCCACACCGCACTCGACGGACACCCGCCCATCAGCCGCGTCAACAACCCTGCGGGTCAATACACTTAGGTCGTCCCTTCCGGAACTTGTCGGGCTCTCGACGCCCGGACACACGGCTCAGCGGGTGTCGTCCGGGAGATCGCGCGTGGCCCGTCCCGGGGCCGCGGCGCGGAAGACGTACGCCGTCATCGGCGCCGTGACCGGCCCCGGGCCCAGCCGGGCCGTCATCTCCGCGAGGACGGCGGCCCGGACCTCCGCTCCGTCGCCGCGCTCCTCGACGGCCGCGCGCACCGGCGTCCCGGTGAGATAGCCCGTGGCGAGGTCGGCGGTCGACGCGGCCCGGCCCTGGAGCGTCAGCTCCCGCCCGTCCTCGACGGCGAACCCGGCGGCCGTCAGATCGGCGGCCACGACGGCGGGATCGGCGTAACCGTGCGGAACCGTCGGGAAGAACCGCGGCGGGTCGGCCGGGAAGGCGCGCTCCAGACCCGCCTGCAGCGCGGCCTCGAAGGCGTGCGTGCCGAGCGGGCCCCAGGTGGTGAACAGGAACCGTCCGCCCGGGGCCAGCACCCGGCGGACCTCGGTAAAGGCCTCGACGCGGCCGGGGAAGAACATCACGCCGAACTGACAGACCACCAGGTCGAAGTCGCCGTCCGGGAAGGGCAGTCGCTGGGCGTCGGCCCGCCGCCACACCGCGTCCGGGGCCCGGGCGGCCCCGAAGGCGACCATGGCCTCGTTCAGGTCGGTGGCCGTGACCTCGGCCGCGGGCGCCGCGGCGAGCAGCGCCCTGGTCAGCACGCCGGTCCCCGCGGCCAGCTCGAGGACCCGGCCGGGGCGGAGGGCCGCCGCCCGGGCGGCCAAGTCCTTCGCGAAGGGCTCGAAGACCACCGGCACGAGGCAGCGCTCGTAGGCCTCGGGCATGGACCGCGACCACGACCGGTCGGCAGGGGTTCCCGTCATGCTCCCGACGCTACTGAACGTGAACCCGTGATGTCGGTTCGACTCGTGGTGGCGGCGTCAGGGTCCGAGACGTCGGCTGTTACCGGCAGCTACGACGGTGCCGGGGCCCGTTGTTGACCAGCAGCTTCGGGCTTCAACCGATTTCGGGTCCGCCGACCCGACGCTCACAGGGCCAGGTCGGTGCCGCTGGCCGGCTCTCAGGCGAACGGCACCGACATCACTCAACCGAGTTCAGCAGCGGGCGAGGGTCCAGTTCGTGAGGCGGTCCACGATGTCGAGTACCGACCTGCGTGCCCCGGCGGAGAGGAAAGCGAAGACGACGAACGAGGGGATGAGCGCCACAATCACGACCAACGCGGGCAGCAGACGGACCACGATGGTGCAGAAGTCCAGCAGGGCGCGGAGGGTCCGGGTCTGAGACAGGAGGTCGATCAAACGGTCCAGCAAGGTGCACTCCTCGGATACGCGAGCGGGGTCACCTGGTGTCCGACTGAGGGCATACGTCTCCCTCGGACGGTGCCTTGTCAGGGCAACCAAGTCAATGAAGAACCCCGCTGGCCCGCGTTTCACGAGTCAGCGGCAGGTTCGAAACCTGCTGCGCATCCCTGTCTCCCTGCATACCGACCTACGGCACCGGACAACAGTCCGGCGGCCAGCTGAATTTACTGACCGCCACATTGTCATTCAAGGGCGAGTTTTAGTCACTGTCTAGAAACGCTCGAAGCTACTGCCTAGCGCCGCCTCCGCGAGCCGCTGTCCCGCCACGGCGCGGGTGAACGCGTCCGGGTGGTCGAACATGATGTTGTGGCCGGCGCCGGGGACGGTCACGACGTCCACTCCGGCGGCCCGCAGGCCGCCGGCGCCCGGCAGCTCGCCGCTCAGCTCGCCCTGGAGGTAGACGCGGTCGATGCCGCGCGCCGCCCGGAACATCTCCCGCATCACCGGGTCCGTGCCGCGCACCAGGTGGGTGGCCGTGCGGTGCAGGGCGAGCGGGTCGGCGAGGCGCATGGTCGCCGCCCAGGTGGGGCCGACGCGTTCCAGGACGCGGGCGAAGCCCCCGCCCCGTACGAACTCCTCCTCGCTGTACGAGGCGATGCCGCTGCTTCCGGCGGTGGGCACGGGAAACGGGTCCAGATTGCCCTCGGTGACGACAAGACGGCCCACCAGGTCGGGCCTGCGGTGCGCGAGGACGATGCCGACCGCGCCGCCCATGCTGTGCCCGGCGATCACGCCGTCGCGCACGCCCGCCGCGTCGAGCGCGGCGGCCAGGGCGTCGGCGTGGTCCTCCAGCGTGTAGGCGAAGCCGGCGGGCCGGTCGCTGATGCCGTGTCCGGGCAGGTCCACGAAGAGGATCCGGCGGCCCGCGAGTGCGCGGCGCGCCGCGATGTGGGCGTGGTAGACGGTCGAGGCGGCGCCGAGCCCGTGCACGAACACCACCGCCGGCCCCTCCCCCGCCGCCTCGGTCCACCGGATCGCACTGCCCTGCTCGTCGAAGCGCGCCTCGCGCACGTCCGCTCCCCTCGTCGTCGGTTCGTCGGCCCTCGACACCCCGCGGCGCCGACACCCTGGTGCCTCGGCAGCACCGTACTACGGTGCCGTAGTACTACGCCACCGTAGTACACCGGCAGCGGAGGAAAGGGGAGAGAATGCGGGCATGCTGGAACTCTCGATCCTCGGCTTCCTCTACGAAGCCCCGCTGCACGGCTACGAACTGCGCAAGCGCATCACCGCCCTCACCGGCCATGTGCGTCCGGTCGGCGAGTCCACGCTCTACCCGGCGATCAAGCGCCTGGAGAAGGCCGGCCTCCTGGTCCGCGAGACCCGGCAGGGCCCCGCCGCCGCCCCGCGCCACGTCCTCACCCTCACCGAGGCCGGCCGGAGCGAGCTCCGCCGCCGCCTCGCCGAGCCCGAGGGTCCCGACGTGACCGACGAGAACCGCTGGTTCACCCTGCTCGCCTTCCTCCGCCACCTCGACGAGCCCGCCGCCCAGGCCGCCGTCCTGCGCCGCCGCCTCGCCTTCCTCGAGGAACCGGCCAGCTTCTTCTACGACGCCGACCGGCCGCTGCGCGCCGAGGAGCTCACCGATCCCTTCCGCCGTGGCATCCTCACCGTCGCCCGCGCCACCACCACCGCCGAACTCGCCTGGCTCCGCGCGACCCTGGCGGACCTGGAGGGCGCGGAGCACGCGGAGGAGCAGGTGCGCGCGGACGAGCGGGCGCGCGCCGCGACCTGACGTACCCGGAAGTAAAGCCACCGTCTTCCTGGCGTCGCGCACGGTGCGGGTGGTTGCCTGTACCGGTCAACGAACCGGAGTTCGAAAGGCGGACTTTCACGTGCGTCGCACCACCCGGCCCCTCCTCGCGAGGGGCCTTCTGACGAGAGGCCTGACGGCGACCGGAGGCGCGGCGGCGCTCCTCGCGGCGCTGCTCGTCCCGTCGGCCCAGGCCGCGGTCACCTCGCCGGCGCCGAGCGCGGTCACGGCCGACGCCGCCGCGGCCGAGGCGGCCACGCCCACGGTGTCGCCCATGGCGCAGACCGGTCCGCGCAACATCATCAAGCGCCTCTCGGACACCTACATCAGCACCGCGGACGACGCGGACCACTCGCAGGGGCACATCCTGCACGTCGGCACGCCCGACAACGGCACGACGAAGTACCGCAGCTTCCTGCGCTTCGACGTCTCCAAGCTGCGCGGCGCGCCCATCAAGAGCGCCAGCCTGCGCGTCTACAACTCCTTCGTCTCCGACTGCGCCGCCAAGGCCTGGATGGGCGTCTACCCGGTCAGCGAGGACTGGGACCAGTCCACGATCACCTGGGCGAACCAGCCGGCCGTCGGCGCCGGCAAGGCGACGTGGTTCGGCCTCGGCCACCCGGACTGCCCGGACGTGCCGAACAAGACCAACCCGGCGGCCTCCAACGGCATCCAGCGCATCGACGTCACCGACTGGGTGACCGGCTGGGCCAACGGCACCCTGCCCAACCACGGCATCCGCTTCTCGGCGCAGGAGGACCGTTCCTCCAGCTACAAGGACTTCTGCTCGATGAACCCGGTGTCGACGGACTACGCCTGTCACGCCGCGTACAACGCGCCGACGCTCGAGGTCGAGTTCAACGAGGGCCACACGCCCGTCCTCTCCGGCAACGCCTACGGCCCGTCCTCCCCGGGCGGCTATCCCGCGGCCCACGCGGCCCTGGAGTTCTTCGACTCCACCAAGCCGTCGGTCTGGCCCGCCTCGGGCCCGTACCAGCGCTGGATCCCCGACGCGTACCACTCGGTCTTCGACACCAGCCTGAAGGGCGACGACTGGCAGGGCGGCACCTCGCACAAGCTGCGTCCCGGCGGCGTCCACGGCGGCACCGTCCTGGTCACCGGTGACGGCGGCAGCGGCTTCGTCGGCGTGATCCCCTACCCGTCCCTCGCCGGCTACCACTGGGCCGTCAACGTCGGCGCGCCGGGCGACCTCCACGGCGTCGAGATGCTGCCCGACGGCACGGTCGTCGCCGCGTTCGCGAGCCGGATCCTCGGCAAGGACAAGGACGGCAAGGACGTCGCCGGCGGACTCCAGGTCTTCTCCAAGGCCCAGGGCGCGCCGGGCAACTGGAACGCCACGCCCGTCCAGAACGTGCCCCTCACCGGCGCGCACGAGGTCCTCTACGACCCCGCCGCGAACGTCCTGTGGGCCATCGGCAACGACGTCCTCGTGAAGTACCCGTACTCCGGCGGCCGGCTGGGCGCGGGCACCGCGTACCCGCTGCCCCTGCAGACGGGCGACAAGAGCGCGTACGGGCACGAGCTCACGCCGGTCTACGGCAACAGCGACCGGCTCTGGATCGGGGCGAACGGCGGCATCACGCAGTTCTCGAAGAGCCAGACCGTCGACTGCTACGACAACGAGAACACGGCCCTCCAGACCCGCTGGCCGCTCGCGAACTACGTCACCGGCGTCGAGAACCGCTGGTGCACCAACTACGCGAACGCCGCGGAGGTCACCAACCGCACCCTGGTCAAGAGCGTCGGCAACGACCCGGCCACCGGCGCCGTGGCCTCCACCTGCTCCCAGGGCTGCCCCGAGACGCAGACGGCGGGCAAGGCCTGGGAGACCAACTACGTCCGCTTCGTGCCCACCAGCGGACCGCAGTCGCTGGCGCAGGCCGACCCGGCCGGCCGCCGCTACAAGGCGACCTGGGCCGTGCCCGCCTACCAGTGAGACGGTAGGCGCCAGGCCGTGTTCACTCGTGCCGGGCCGTGGCCCGGCACGAGACGAACGCGGCCGCCGCCGCCAGGACGGGCGCGCCCGCGGCGGCGAGCCACGGGAACGGGGCGGCGGCCGTGCGCGACGCGGCCGTGACCAGGCAGGAGACCGCGGCGGCGGCCGGGGAACCGGTCGTCACCAGGGCGAGGAGGGAACCGAGCAGGAGCGCGGTGAGGGACCAGCCGCGGGAGGGGACCAGCGGACGGGTGGTCAGGGCGCCGATCGCCGCGCCCGTCAGGACGCACACGGTCGCGCCGACCAGCCCGGCCGCGGCCGGCGCGACACCGTGCCGGTCGCTGACCGCCGTGACCGCGAGCACCGTGACGGCGCCGACGAGGAGGACCGCGCCGGTGGCGGTGACCAGCGCCGCGAGGCGGGCGCGGGCCCGGCCGGCCGCCGCGGCGACCACGGCGCGGGCGGCGGGCGGCTCCTGGTTGAGGCAGATCCGCACGGCCCAGGCCGCCACCGGGACGAGACCGGCGACGGCGTAGCCGAGGGCCCCGAGCACCGGCTCGCCGGCCTGGAGGCCGACGCCGACGAACGCCGCGTAGAGGAAGAAGGGCGCCAGCCACCGCTGGGAGCGCAGGAGCAGGGCGGCCTGGTAGCGCAGCAGCGCGGTCATGCCGGTCATGCCCGTACGCCTTCGGTGCTCGGTTCGGGCTCGGTGCTCAGGTGCTCGATGTGCCAGCCCGCGTCGAGCAGACCGCGCAGCACGGCGTCCGAGCCGGCGGCGGCCACGGTGAGCGTCAGCCGGCCGTCGGCGTCCACGGCACCGCCGCCCGCCCCGGCGGGTACGCGGCCGCCGCCCGAGGCGCGGATACGGACGCGGGGCGAGGCGGGCGGTGCGGAGGCCGGCGCGGTGGGCGAGGCCGGCCCGAGCGGCACTGCCAACGCGGGTGGCGCGGGCGACGACGCCGGCGCGGGCTGCGAGGCCGGTGCGGGATCCAGGCGGCGCACTCCGCCCGCCGACACCTCGTAGGCGGCGTCCGCCTCGCCCGCGAGCCGCCGCGGGTCGTGGTCGACGAAGACGACCCGGCCGCCCGCCGCGACCCGTTCGCGCACCGCGCGGTCGAGTTCGGCGCGGGCGCCGGTGTCGAGCCCGGTCCAGGCCTCGTCGAGGACCAGGAGGCCGGGCTCGGCGAGCAACGCCTGGGCGACGGCCACCTTCTGGCTGGTGCCCTTGGAGAGTTCGCCGAGCGGAGTGTCGCGGTAGCGGGCGGCGCCGAAACGTTCCAGCCACTCCCCCGCCCGGCCGCGCGCGGTCCGCCCGCCCAGGCCCTGGATCCGGCCGAGGTGGGTGAGGTAGTCGCCGGCGGTCAGCGGCAGGGCGGCGGGGAAGCGCTCGGGGACGTACGCGGTACGGGCCGGCCGGCCGGTGATCCGGCCCTCGCTCGGCGCGTCGACACCGGCCACCAGCCGCAACAGCGTGGACTTGCCGGACCCGTTGGCGCCGGCGCACCGCACCAGGGTGCCGGCGGGCAGGCCGAGCCCCACCCCGCGCAGCACCCACCCGCCGCGCACGCCGTAGCGGCGTCCGACACCTTCGAGGATCACGGTCGCTCCGGTCGCTTCCGGCCCGGCGTCAGTTGGCGACCTTCTGCGGCGTCGCCTCGCTCGGCCGGACGATGACGAAGCCCTGGCCCTCCAGCTTGAGCTGGACCGCCTCGCCCGAACCGCCGCGGATCATCGAACCGAAGGACTGCGAGCGGTGCAGCGAGGTGTGCAGCTGCTCGCTCCAGCCGACGACGGCGTCGGTGTCGACGAAGACCGGGGCCTGCGGGGACACGGGAATGACGATCGGGTTGCCCTCGCACATCAGGGCGATCTTGCCCTGCCCGGTGAAGACGCTGTTGAACAGGCCGCCGCCGGTCATGCCGGCGCCCTTCACGGTCTTGATCTCGTAGTGGAGCGTGGAGTCGAAGCAGAGCACGTTGCGGCCGTTGACGGTCAGGGCGTCGCCCTGCTCGACCTCCACGATGAAACAGTTCTGCGCCTCGTGGGCGAACCACGCCTCGCCCTGACCGCGCACGGCCATCAGCGCCAGGCCCTCGCCGGTCACGGCACGCTTCAGCAGCCCCCCGAGGCCCTGGCTCTTGTGCTCGAACTGGAGGTTCCCCCGGAAGGCGATCATCGAGCCCTGACGGGCGTGCATCTCGCCGTTGACGGCGTACTTGACCGACTTGGCGTTCTGGAGGGTCATCCCCGGAAACGTCGAAGCCTCGGCGAGGTGGTCACTGGCGAAAAGATCACTCTTCATGAGGGCATCCTGTCCCGGAATCCCCCGCTCCGCCAAGAAACGGGACCTGCACCGCCAGCCACCCGGCCCGGTGGGAGACTTGGCGGGTGAGCAGCGATGACACCGGTCCCCGCGAGACCGGCGACCCCCGTGACGACAAGCCGCAGTTCGTGCTTCCGCTGGTCGTACGGATAGAACGCGCCGAGCCCCCGGCCCGTACCGACGCCCTGGAGACGGCCGCGCGCGCGGTGCTGGAGATCCTGGCCGACGAGCGGTCCCAGGGCGAGGGCGCCTGGGCCGAGGCCATGACGGACTGGCAGGACGCGCGGATCCGCAAGGTCGTGCGGCGGGCGCGCGGCGCGGAGTGGCGACGGGCCGAGGCGCTGCCGGGGATCACCCTGAGCGGCACGGGCGGCGCGGAGGTACGGGTCTTCCCGCCGGTGCCGCTGGACGGCTGGCCCAAGGACCTGGCCCGGCTCCAGGTGTCCGGCACGGACCTGGACGACCCGGCGGAGCCGGGGCCGGTGCCGGGCGACGCGGCCGTGCTGTGGCTCAACCCGGAGCTGGACATGTCGGCCGGCAAGACGATGGCGCAGGCCGGGCACGGCGCCCAGCTCCTGTGGTGGGCGCTGTCCGACGCCGACCGCAAGACCTGGCGGGACGCCGGCTTCCCGCTGGTGGTGCGCACGGCCGCGGTCGACCGCTGGGCCCGGCTCACGGCGAGCGGGCTGCCGGTGGTGCGGGACGCGGGCTTCACGGAGATCGCGCCGGGTTCCTGCACGGTGGTGTCGGAATTCCCGGCGCTGGGCCTCCGGGCGGGCTGAGTCCCTGACTCCACGGCCTCCCGAGCCGGGCCGAGGCCGGGCCCGAGGCGAGCCGAAGCCGGGCCCGAGCCGGGCCTGCGCGGGGGCGAACCTCAAATCAACCTCTGAACGTCCCTCTCCTCGGATTCGGACGACGGCTTGTGGGCCATCACGTCAGGGACCGAAGGAGGGGGACATGGGGGATCTGAAGGACCCGGCCGAGCTGGGCGTCGGCATCGGCTGGCGGCCGGAGATCGCGGAGGCGGTCGAGGCGCTGCCGGGCGTGGACTGGGTGGAGGTCGTCGCGGAGAACATCTGCGCCGACCACCTGCCCGACTCGCTGCGGCGCCTGCGGGCGCGCGGGACGACGGTCGTGCCGCACGGGGTGTCGCTGGGCCTCGGCGGCGCCGACCGGCCGGACGCCGGGCGGCTCGCGTCGCTCGCGGAGAAGGCGGAGGCGCTCGGGGCGCCGCTGGTGACGGAGCACATCGCGTTCGTACGGGCCGGCGGACCGCTCACCGCGACGCCGCTCCTGGAGGCCGGGCACCTGCTGCCCGTGCCGCGCACCTGGGACGCGCTCGACGTGCTGTGCGAGAACGTCCGCATCGCGCAGGACGCGCTGCCCGTGCCGCTGGCGCTCGAGAACATCGCGGCGCTGGTGGCGTGGCCGGGCGAGGAGCTGACGGAGGGACAGTTCCTCTCCGAGCTGGTGGAGCGCACCGGCGTGCGGCTCCTGATCGACGTGGCCAACCTCCACACCAACCACGTCAACCGGGGCGAGGACCCGGCCGAGGCACTGGCCTCGCTGCCGGTGGAGGCCCTCGCGTACGTCCACGTGGCCGGCGGCCTGGAGCGTGACGGCGTCTGGCACGACACCCACGCCCACCCGGTGCCCGGCGCCGTCCTGGACATCCTCGCCGACCTGTCGTCCCGCGTCACGCCACCGGGCGTCCTGCTGGAGCGCGACGACCACTTCCCGCCACCCGAGGAGCTGGCCGCCGAACTCACCACCATCCGCCGGACCCTGGCCGCCGCCCGGCCCCGTCCTCTCCTCATCGGCGCGGGCGCCCGCGTCTCGGGCGGCGCGATGCCGACCCGCCCGGCCGCCGCCGCGCCGGCCGCCTCCGCCCCGCCCGGCCACCCGCCGGCGGACCCGCGGACCGCTCCCGATCGCGCCGAGCGGCCCGAGCGCCCCGAGCACGCCGGCACCGCCGGCACCCGCGCCGTGCGGCAGCGCGTCGGCGTCGCGGAGGCGGCGCTGTTGTCGGCGCTCGTCGCGGGGACGCCGGCGCCGGAGGGCTTCGACGTGCGGCGGCTGGGGGTGCAGAGCCGGGCGCTGGCCGGGAAGCGGGCGGACGTGGTGGCGAAGGTGGCTCCCGAGCTGCCGGAGATCCTGGGCGACGACTACCGGCCCGCGTTCCTCGCGTACGCCAGGAGCCGTCCCATGACGGACGGCTACCGGCACGACGCCCTCGACTTCGTCGAAGGGCTGCTCGTGGCGGGCCGGCCCGAGGACGCGGCGGCCCGGCGGCGGCTCACCGACTGGTGGCGGGAGCGCGCGGGCGTCCGGCCGCCGGGACCCGCCGCCCGGCTCGCGCACCGGGTGCGCGGGGTCGTGCGGGACGCGGCCTCCCGGGCCGCCGGCCGCCGTGGGCCCGTGGAGGTGAGCGGGTCGTGACCACCTCCGTCGTCGTCTTCTACGTGCTCGGGGCCGGCGCCGTCGCCCTGCTGCTCGTGCTGCGGAACAAGGCCCGGCGCGGCTCCGGCGGGCCGCTGCACGACCGCTACGAGGCCGCGTTCCTGAACGGCGGCCCGGCGCGGGTCGTCGACAGCGCGCTCGCCGGCCTCCACCACGACGGCCGGCTCGCGGTCGGCGGGCCTGGCATCGTGCGGGTCCTGCGGCCGGTCGCGTACGACCCGGTCGAGCGGGCGGTGCTCCAGGAGCTGGGCGCCGCCCCGCACGGCGCGCTCGCGCCGCTGCGGTACGCCGTGATGCGGCACCCGGCGGTGCAGGAGACCGGCGGCGCGCTCGCCGACCGCGGGCTCATCATGGAGCCGCGGGCCCGGCGTGCGCTGAGCCGCTGGAGCATGGGACTGTCGATCGTCGCGGTGCTGATGGCGCCGGTGAGCGTGATGATGACCGTGGTCGAGTTCATGGGCCCGGGCGATCACGCGCCGTTCGTCCTGCGGGTGCTGCCCGTCCTCGCCGCCGTGCTCGCGACGGGCGTGGTGTGCGCGACGGCGGCCGCGGGCCGGGTGACGCCGGCGGGCCGGGCCGCGGTCGGCTCGTACGGGCGGGAGCACCTCCACGAGGCGCACCCCGGCATGCTGGTCGCCCTGCACGGGCTGCGCGCGCTGCCGGACCCGGTGCTGCGGGAGCAGTTGGCCACGGCGGCCCGGACCCGGCTTCCGTCGCCGGTCCGCCCGTCCTCGTCCTCTTCCTCCTCCACCTGGTCCGACGACGCCGCCGTCCTGCCCGTGACGTGGTGCGCGGCATCGGCCGGCGGTGAGGGCGGCGGCTGCGGTGGCGGCAGCTCCTGCTCGTCCGGCGGAAGCTCGTGCTCCGCGGGCGGGAGTTCCTGCTCCTCCGGCGGGAGCTCGTGTTCGTCCGGCGGGAGTTCGTGCTCGTCGGGCGGGAGTTCGTGCTCGTCGTCCTCCAGCTCCTGCTCGTCGTCCTCCAGTTCCTGCTCCTCCAGCAGCAGTTCGTGCTCCTCCAGCAGCTCCTGAGCCCGGCCCGGGTCCGCCTTTCGGGTACATGACAGGCGACACCCGTCGTCGATCCTGTACAAGTGGGCTGCTCTCTCCGACCATCCCCGTGTCGCCCCGCGCCCGCGGCTACGAAGGGATGCGTCGATGAAGTCCGTCGCGCTGCTGCTGTCCGCCGTCCTCGCCCCGACCGTCGTGGCCGCCCCGCGCGCCGACGCGCCGCCCGCCGAGAGCCGCGGCGTCCTCGTCGCCGCGCGGGCCGCGGCGGCCGAGGGCATCCGGTTCGGGCCCTGCCCGGCGGTGGAGAGGCTGCCGTCGCCCGTGCGGTGCGGCATCCTGCGCGTCCCGCTCGACTACGCGCACCCGGACGGCGCCCGCATCCCGCTCACCGTCAGCCGCGTCCCCGCCTCGGGCCCGGCCTCCGGCCGGCAGGGCGCGCTGGTCTACAACCCGGGCGGCCCGGGCTCGTCCTCGACCTTCTTCCCGCTCGTGGCCGACCTGCCCGCCTGGAAGCGCGTCTCCGCCGCGTACGACCTCGTCGGTTACGCCCCGCGCGGCGTCGGCCGCTCCGCGCCCGTCTCCTGCCAGGACCCGGCCGACCGGCCCAAGGGCCCGACGCTCGCGCCGACCGTGCCGTCCGAGGTCTTCAAGCAGGAGCGGATCGCCCGCGCCAGGACGTACGCGCAGGGCTGCGCCCGCCGCACCGGGCCCGCCCTGCAGCACTACCACTCGCTCAACAACGCCCGTGACCTGGAGGTGCTGCGCGCCGCGCTCGGCGAGCCGCGCCTCACGTACATGGGCGCGTCCTACGGCACGTACTTCGGCGCGCTGTACGCGACGCTGTTCCCGCACCGGGTCCGCCGGATGGTCTTCGACGCGCCGGTCGACCCGTCGCCGGAGCGGATCTGGTACGTCGACAACCTCGACCAGTCGCTCGCCTTCGAGCGCCGCTGGGCCGACTTCCGCGGCTGGGCGGCGAAGCACGACCGGGTGTACGGGCTCGGCGCCACGGCCACCGAGGTGGGCGAGAACTACGAGCGGGTGCGCGCCGAGCTGGCCGCCGCCCCGGCGGGCGGCAAGGTCGGGCCCGGGCAGCTGCACGGGGCGATGCTCCAGGCGCTGTACGACGACCGCTTCTGGGCGGCGCGGGCGGGCGCCCTCGGCGCGTATCTGAAGGGCGACGCGAAGCCGCTGATCGCCCAGGCCGGGCCCGCCGAGGCGCCCCGCACCGGCCGCGCGGAGGCCGGCGACCCGGGCAACGCGGCCGCCGTCTACACGGCGGTGGAGTGCAACGACGCGCCCTGGCCGGAGGACTTCGCGCGGTGGGACCGGGACAACACCCGGCTCGCCGCGCTCGCCCCGTTCGAGACCTGGGACAACGTGTGGGCGAACCTGCCCTGCGCCTACTGGAAGGGGCCGCGCCAGAAGCCGCTGGACGTGCGCACCGGTCCGGGAGTGCTGCCGCCGGTGCTGATCCTGGCGGCCGAGCGGGACGCGGCGGCGCCGTACGAAGGGGCGCGGGAGCTGCACCGCAGGCTGGCGGGCTCGGCCCTGGTGACCGAGCGGGGCGCCGGGACGCACGGCATCGGAGGCGGTCCGAACGCCTGCGTGAACGGCCATCTGGAGCGTTACCTGCTCACCGGGGCCGTGCCCGGCACGACGGCCGGGGAGGAAGGGACGCCGGTGCGGCGCGCGTCATGCGCGCCGCACCCGGAGCCGGACCCGGTGTCGCTGGAGCGGCAGGCGGCGGTCCGCCGGCCGTCTGATCTTCCGGGT
The DNA here is from genome assembly GCF_044544825.1 of Streptomyces sp. NPDC053493. NCBI lineage: Bacteria > Bacillati > Actinomycetota > Actinomycetes > Kitasatosporales > Streptomycetaceae > Streptomyces > Streptomyces sp. NPDC053493. The sequence continues at coordinate 345,043 of NZ_JBITXS010000009.1, read as the reverse complement.
CGAGGGATCACCGCCCGGCTGGGAGCGGGGCGGTGACCGGGTCGGGAGTGCCGGTGCGGGGCGGCCGTCAGGCCAGGCCCGCCACCAGGTCGGCGACGCTCTTGCGACGGCCGGTGTAGAACGGGATCTCCTCGCGGACGTGCATCCGCGCCTCGGAGGCGCGCAGATGACGCATGAGGTCGACGATCCGGTAGAGCTCGTCGGCCTCGAAGGCGAGGATCCACTCGTAGTCGCCGAGCGAGAAGGAGGCGACCGTGTTGGCGCGCACGTCCGGGAAGCCGCGGGCCATCTTGCCGTGGTCGGCGAGCATCCGGCGGCGGTCCTCGTCCGGCAGCAGGTACCAGTCGTAGGAGCGCACGAACGGGTAGACCGAGACGTAGTCGCGCGGGGTCTCGTCGGCCAGGAAGGCCGGGATGTGCGACTTGTTGAACTCGGCCGGGCGGTGCAGCGCCATGTTCGACCAGACGGGCTCGAGGGCGCGGCCGAGCTTGGTGCGGCGGAAGAGGTTGTACGCCTCCTGGAGCTGGTCGCTCGTCTCGGCGTGCCACCAGATCATGACGTCGGCGTCCGCGCGCAGACCGGAGAGGTCGTACGTGCCGCGGATCGTGATGTCCTTGGCGGCGAGCTGGTCGAACAGCTCCTGGACCTCGTCGGCGTAGCCGCTCCGGTCCTCGGGCAGAACGTCGCGCAGCTTGAACACGGACCACAGGGTGTAGCGGATGACCTCGTTGAGGTCCTTCGCCTTCTTACCGGCGTTCGGGATCTTTTCGGGCGCACTCATACGCCTATTCTCGCCCGTCACGGACAGTGCCCCGCACCAGGGTCCGGTGTTTTCGACGTGGCGATGATCTCGTCCAGAATCTCGTCGGCGGCGCGCCGGCCCGAGGCGACGCACGCGGGGATGCCGACGCCCTCGTACGCGGCGCCGGCGAGGCGCAGTGCGGGCAGGGCGGCGACGGCGGTGCGCACCCGTTCGACGCGGGCGAGGTGGCCGACCGGGTACTGCGGCAGCCCGTCGATCCAGCGGGTCACGGTGGTGGCGACGGGCCGGGCGGCGAGGCCGGTGGCGGCGGCGAGGTCCTTGAGGGAGACGTCGACCAGGTCGGCGTCCTCGCGGCGCAGCTGCTCCTCCTCGCCGTGGCGGCCGACGGAGGTGCGCAGGATCAGCAGGTCGGGCGCGGCCTCGGCGACCCAGCCCCACTTCTGGCTGGAGAAGGTGGAGGCCTTGACGGTGCGGCCGTCGACGGGCGGCACGAGGAAGCCGGAGCCGGGCAGGGCGGCCGGGTCGCGCAGGTCGGCGCGCCGGAAGGCGAGGGTGACCAGGGCCATGGAGGCGTACTCGACGGCGCCGAGCTCGGCGGAGGCGGCGGGCGCGTGGCCGGCGAGGAGCGCGGCGGCGGGCCCGGCGGGCGTGGCGAGGACGACGGCGTCGACGGTGTACGTACGCCGCGGCGTCACCACCTGCCAGCGCGCACCGGACGCCCGGGCCTCGGCCCCGGCCTCGGCGGTCCCGGCCCCTTCCTCGGTTCCGGTGCGGCGCAGTGCGGTCACCGGCGTCCCGGTCAGGATCGTGCCGCCCGCCGCGCGGATCGCGTCGGCGACCGCGCCCGGCAGGGTGCCGATGCCGCCCCGGATGCCGGCGAAGGCCGCGCCGCCCAGACCGGTGGCGGCGCCCGCGGCGTCGGCGGGCGTGGCCGCGCCGGCCCGCTGCACGGCGCGGACGGCCTCACCCAGCGTGCCGTGGGCACGGGCGGCGTCGAAGAGCTTGGGAACGGCCGCCTTCATGGAGATGCGGTAGGCGTCGCCGGCGTAGACGCCGCCGAGGAGCGGCTCGACGAGGCGGTCGACGACCTCGTGGCCCATGCGTTCGGCCACGTACGCGCCGATGGCGACGTCGTCGCCGATCTCGGTCGGCGGGAGTTCGCGGTCGCGGCCGACCCGGCGGACGGACTCGGCCGACAGCAGGCCCTCGACGGCGCGCCCGTCGGCCGGGACGCCCATGACGTGGCCCTTGGGCATGGGCACGAGTTCGCCGCGGGACCACACCGACGCGGTGGTGGTGGCCGGGGTCTGGAGCCGGTCGCCGAGGCCGACCTGTGCGGCGAGCGCGACGGCCTCGGGGCGGCGGGCGAGCAGCGACTCGGCGCCGAGGTCGACGGGAGCGCCGGCGATCTCGCCGGCGAGCAGCTTGCCGCCGAGCCGGTCGCCCCCTTCGAGGAGGGTGACCCGGGCGCCGGCCGTGACGAGGCGGTGGGCCGCGGCCAGGCCGGCGATGCCGCCTCCGACGACGACCACGTCCGGTCCGCCGCCCTGGGCCTGCTGCTCGTGCGCGTTCGTGGGGCTCATGGGACCACTCTCTCAAATCGCCCGCCCGCCGCCGTTCCGAGGCCCGACCGTGACCGCTTCGCTACCGCCGGGACGGCAACCCGGCCCCCGGCCCGTACGTCCAACGGGCATCAGCCATCACCACCTTGGGGGGACCACTGTGCGGGGAGCGAGAAGAACGGCCGCGGCGCTGCTGGCGGCGGCGCTGTTCCTGACGGGCTGCGGGGCGGGTGCCGCGGACTCGGGCGGGGACGCCAAGAGCGCGGGCGCGCAGAAGCCGGGCGGCGAGGGCGGCGCGGGCGCCGCCGACCAGGCCGCGGGCGCGTCGGGCGCCGAGCGGGCGCCCGACACGGCCTCGGGAACGGCCTCCGGGCCGGACGGCAAGCCGAAGGCGCCCGGGCAGCAGCAGCCCGGGCAGCAGCACGTCATCCGGACCGCCGAACTGTCCGTGGAGGCCGAGGACGCGGCCAAGGCGCTGGCGACGGCCCGCCGGGTGGCGGGCGCGGCGGGCGGCCACGTCGAGAACGAGACGACGGAGCGGGTCGACGACACGCACGTCACCTCGCGGGTCGTGCTGCGCGTGCCGCAGGAGCGGTACGACGCGGTGCTCGCCGAGCTGGCGGGCACCGGCAAGCTGTTGTCGCGCAAGGCGGGCGCCAAGGACGTCACCGAGCAGGTGGTGGACGTGGAGAGCCGGATCGCCACGCAGCGGGCGAGCGTGGCGCGGGTGCGGGCGCTGATGGACCGGGCGACGCGGCTGGCCGACGTGGTCACGCTGGAAGGCGAACTGAGCCGGCGTCAGGCCGACCTGGAGTCGCTGCTCGCGCAGCAGGCCTCGCTGAAGGACCGCACGACGATGGCGACGATCACGCTCGAGCTCGTCGAGAAGGAGAGCGAGGCGGCCTCCGAGGACGGGGACGGGGACAGGCCGGGCTTCCTGGACGCGCTCGGCGGCTGGGACGCGCTGGTCTCGGCGGCCGCCTGGGTCCTGGTGGTGCTCGCGGCCCTCGCCCCGTGGCTGGCCGCGGCGGCTCTCGCGTACGCGGTCTGGCGTCTGCTCGTCCGCCCGCGCCTGCCCCGGCGCGAGCCGGCCACGAAGCCGGCGCGGGCGCCGGAGCCCGGTCCGTGGGCACCGCGTGACGGGCGCCCGGCGAACGCGGCCGGCGTGCCCGCCGCCCGGTCCGGCGACGGCGACGGCGACGCACACGGTGACGGTCACGGCGGCCGTGACGCCGGCGGTGACGGTCACGGCGGCCGTGACGCCGGCGGTGACGGTCACGGCGGCCGGACCGACGGCGGTGACGCCGGCGGCGGCCGGACCGACGGCGGTGACGCCGGCGGCGGCCGGACCGACGGCGGTGACGCCGGCGGCGGCCGGACCGACGGCGGGGACTCCGGCCGAACGGGCCCGTCGTCGTAGCGTGTTCGTATGAGCGAACGACTGGTGGTCATCGGCGGCGACGCGGCGGGCATGTCCGCCGCGTCGCAGGCGCGCAGGCTCAAGGGGCCTGAGGAGCTGGAGATCGTCGCGTTCGAGCGGGGGCACTTCAGCTCCTACTCGGCCTGCGGCATCCCGTACTGGGTCGGCGGTGACGTCGCCGGCCGCGACGAGCTGATCGCCCGCAGCCCGCGGCAGCACCGGGCGCGGGACATCGACCTGCGGATGCGGACCGAGGTGACGGAACTCGACGTGTCCGGGCAGCGGGTGCGCACCCGGGACCTGGAGTCGGGCGCGGAGTCCTGGACGGGCTTCGACAAGCTGGTGATCGCGACCGGCGCCCGGCCGCTGCGGCCGCCGCTGCCCGGGATGGACGCGCCGGGCGTGCACGGCGTGCAGGACCTGGAGGACGGCCAGGCGCTGCTCGACTCGCTGGAGCGGGCCCGGGGCCGGCGGGCGGTGGTGGTCGGCGCCGGTTACATCGGCGTGGAGATGGCGGAGGCGTTGCTCGGCCGCGGCTTCGACGTGACGGTCCTCAACCGCAGCGAGCAGCCGATGGCGACGCTGGACCCGGACATGGGGCGCCTGGTGCACCGGGCGATGGACGGTCTGGGCATCCGCACGGTCGGCTCCTCGCCGGTGAAGAAGGTCCTGACCGGCGAGGACGGCCGGGTGCGGGCGGTGGCGACGGACCGGGACGAGTACCCGGCCGACGTGGTGGTGCTCGGCACGGGCGTGGCGCCGGAGACCTCGCTGGCGCGGGCGGCGGGGCTGCCGCTCGGCACGTACGGCGGTCTGCTCACCGATCTGTCGATGCGGGTGCGCGGGCACGAGAACATCTGGGCGGGCGGCGACTGCGTGGAGGTCCTCGACCTGGTGTCGGGCCGGGAGCGGCACGTGCCGCTCGGGACGCACGCCAACAAGCAGGGCCAGGTGATCGGCTCGAACGTCGGCGGCGGCTACGCGACCTTCCCCGGCGTGGTGGGGACGGCGGTGTCCAAGGTCTGCGACCTGGAGATCGCGAGGACCGGGCTGCGCGAGAAGGACGCCCGGGAGGTGGGGCTGAAGTTCGTGTCGGTGAGCGTGGAGTCGACGAGCCGCGCGGGCTACTACCCGGGCGCCGCGCCGATGACCGTCAAGATGCTGGCGGAGCTGCGCACGGGACGGCTGCTCGGCGTGCAGATCGTGGGCCGCGAGGGCGCCGCGAAGCGGGTGGACGTCGCGGCGGTGGCGCTGACGGCGCGGATGACGGTGGAGGAGATGACGGCGCTCGACCTGGGCTACGCGCCGCCGTTCTCGCCGGTGTGGGACCCGGTGCTGGTGGCGGCGCGCAAGGCGACGGCAGCCGTTCGGGCGGCAGGCTGACCCGAGCGGACCAGGGCGCCCGGTGACGGTTTGCGAGCCATTGTGCACCATGCGTAGCTGGTCGCATGATCAGACACACCGCGCGAGCGCTCTGCGCCGCCTCTCTCATCGTCACGCCGCTCGTCCTGAGCACGCCTGCCCACGCCGCGACGACGTGCCGGGTCAACGGCGTCTCCGTCACCGGGACCACCATCACCGGCACGCCGGGATCCGACTACATCACCTGCGACACCGTCGACGTGATGAACGTCGTCAACGGCGCCGGCGGGGACGACTTCATCTCGGTCGGCACCGCCAACGGCCCGGTGGCCGGCGGCGACGGCCGCGACTACATCACGGTCGGCACGGTCGGCAGCTCCGGCTCGGTGCTCGGCCAGGCCGGCAACGACTACATCCGCGTCACCACGAACAACGGTTCCGTCGACGGCGGGCTCGCCGGGCTCGACTACTGTCGCGTCACGGCCGGCAACCCGCCCACCAACTGCGAGTTCTGAGTTCCCGTCCGCACGCGGACGGCCGTCAGACGGCCGTCCGCGTGTGCACGTGTTCGACCAGGCGGGTCAGCGTGTCCGGGTCGGTCGTCGGCAGCACCCCGTGACCGAGGTTGAAGACGTGGCCCTCCAGGTCCTTCGCGGCGGCCAGGACCTCGTCCGTCTTGGCCTCCACGGCCTCCCGCGAGGAGAACAGCACGGCCGGGTCGAGGTTGCCCTGGAGCGCCTTGCCCGGGCCGACCCGGCGGGCGGCCTCGTCGAGCGGCACGCGCCAGTCGACGCCGACCACGTCGGCGCCGGCCTCGCCCATCAGGCCGAGCAGCTCGCCGGTGCCGACGCCGAAGTGGATGCGCGGGACGCCGTACGGGGCGACCGCGTCGAACACCTTCACCGAGGCCGGCATGACCGAGCGGCGGTAGTCGGCCGGGGCGAGCGCGCCGACCCAGGAGTCGAAGAGCTGGACGGCGGAGGCGCCGGCCTCGATCTGCACCTTGAGGAAGGCCGAGGTGATCTCGGCGAGGCGGTCGAGGAGGTCGGCCCACAGCTGCGGGTCGCCGTACATGAGCGCCTTGGTGTGCTCGTGGTTGCGGGACGGGCCGCCCTCGACGAGGTAGCTCGCGAGGGTGAACGGCGCGCCGGCGAAGCCGATGAGCGGGGTGGGGCCGAGTTCGGCGGTGAGCATCCCGATCGCCTCGGTGACGTACGAGACGTCCTCGGGCGTCAGGTCGCGCAGCCGGGCCAGGTCGGCGCGGGTGCGGACCGGCTCGGCGACGACCGGGCCGACGCCGGGCTTGATGTCGAGGTCGATGCCGATGGCCTTCAGCGGGACGACGATGTCGCTGAAGTAGATGGCCGCGTCGACCTTGTGCCGGCGCACGGGCTGGAGGGTGATCTCGGTGACCAGCTCGGGCCGCATGCACGACTCGAGCATGGGGATGCCCTCGCGGACCTTGAGGTACTCGGGCAGGGACCGCCCGGCCTGCCGCATGAACCACACCGGCGTGTGCGGGACGGCCTCACGCCGGCACGCCTTCAGGAACGCGGAGTCGTACGTCTGCGGCTGGTGCTTCTGCTGCTGGCCCTGGGGGCGATCGTTGGCGCTCACGACCAGAATCTTCGCATGTGGCGAGAAGCCGCTCGCCCGGCCCGGGTGTCCCTCCCTGCGCGAGGGCCCGCTTCCGCCTACTCTTCCCCGCATGGCTGCGGCTCAGGGACATTTTTCCGATCATTCCGACGGCATTCGAGGGACGGGGAAGACGGAAGGCGACAGGGCGGATCCCACGGACGCGAATCCCGTGCCTCCGGCGTTCAGGCGGGCGGTCGACGGGCTGCGCGCGGTCCGGCTGCGACCGGAGATCGAGGTGGACCCGACCCGGCCGCCGCAGCGGCTCGCCCCGTACGCGTACGCCCTGGAGGCGGCGGTCGTGGACGGCGAGGACGATCTGGCGGACGGGCGGCTGGTGCTGCTGCACGACCCGGCCGGGCACGACGCCTGGAAGGGCACCTTCCGCCTGGTGACGCTGGTGCGGGCGGAGCTGGAGCCGGAGATGGCGGCGGATCCGCTGCTGCCGGAGGTCTGCTGGTCCTGGCTGACCGGGGCGCTGGAGGCGCGCGGTCTGCCGTACGGGGAGGCGAGCGGCACCGTCACCATGGCGGGCTCGCACTACTTCGGTGCGCTCGCGGAGCGGCGGCCGGCGACGCAGATCGAGATCCGGGCCTCCTGGACGCCCCGCGAGGGCCCGGCCGGCGTGCCGGACACCGGGACGCACCTGGCGGCCTGGTGCGATCTGCTGTGCCAGGTCGCGGGGCTGCCGCCGTCACCGGCCGGTCCGGGCCAGGGCGGGGACGCGGGGCCGGGTACGGGGACGGCGTCGGGGGCCGGGGTGGTCCCGCTGCCGCAGCGACGCGGCCCGCAGCAGCCCTGACGGCGGAGGCGCGGCCCCGGGGCCGGGCGTGGACAGGCCGGGCGGGGACGGCGTCGGGCGCCGACAGGGCCGGGCGGGCGTCGATTTTCGGACACTTTCGAGTGGGGCGGGCGTGAGGCTCGTACGATGATCGATCGCGCGTCCGAATTGCCCCAATTGTTACTCACTAAATCGTGATCTTTCCCTAAAGGCGGGCGGCCCTGCTGCCGAAGGACTCAGTGACCCCTTCAAAGCACGGGTTCGCCCCCGGCTTCTTCCCCGAGCCGGCTCCGTCCCGCACCTTCCCCAGGAGGCCTGGTGTCCGTTCTCCTCGAGCAGCCCGCAAGCCTGGTCGCCTACCGCCCGAACAAGCCGACGGCCATGGTCGTCGTGGCCGACCCGCGCGTCCGCTCCACCGTCACCCGCCACCTGTGGGCGCTCGGCGTGCGCGACGTCATCGAGGCGTCGTCCATCGCGGAGGCCCGTCCCCGCGTCGGCAACCCGCGCGACATCTGCGTGGCCGACGTCCACCTCCCCGACGGCAGCGGACTGACCCTGCTGTCCGAGACCCGCGCCGCGGGCTGGCCCAACGGCCTCGCCCTGTCGGCCGCCGACGACATCGGCGCCGTGCGCAACGCCCTCGCGGGCGGCGTCAAGGGTTACGTCGTCACCGGCACCCGCACCAACATCGGGCACCCCACCCGCCCCGGTGCCGCTCCGATCGGCGCCGCGGCCGCCCGCCTCGGCCACCGCCGCCCCCCGGGTGCCCCGAGCCACCCGGGCGGCTACCGCGAGCTGTCCGGCCGCGAGGTCGAGGTCCTGCGGCTCGTCGCCGAGGGCCAGTCGAACAAGGCGATCGGCGTCTCCATGGGCCTGTCCGCGCTCACCGTGAAGAGCCACCTCGCCCGGATCGCCCGCAAGCTGGGCACCGGCGACCGGGCCGGCATGGTCGCCGTGGCCCTGCGCACCGGGATCATCCACTGAGCGGCGTGCCCCGCGTCACGGGGTGACGCGCGCCTGGCGCCCGACGACGGAACGTTTCCCCCATCAGCCTCCGGCCCGAGCGCTGCTCGGGCCCTGCTCGGGCCCGGCTCCGGCCCGGCTCCGGCCCGGCCCGAGCAGGGCCCGAGTCCGGCCCGGCCCGAGCAGGGCCCGAGTCCGGCCCGAGCAGGGCCCGAGTCCGGCCCGAGTCCGGCCTCCGGCCGATCCGACCGTTCAGGCTGTTCCGGCTGTTCCTTCGACGGGCCCTTGCCAGTCACAGATACCCTTGACAGGTGACCGACGCCCAAGACACCGCGAGTGACACCGCACTGCGAACCACCGGGGGCGCCCCCTCGGACGACGACGTCCCTGCGCATGGGCTGCCGATCCCGCTGCTCGAACCCCGCGAGGGCATTCCGCCCGTCGTCGCGACCGAGGACGCCCTCGCCGACGTCGTCGCCGCCTTCGCGGCCGGCCGCGGCCCCGTCGCCGTCGACGCCGAGCGCGCCTCCGGCTACCGCTACGGGCAGCGCGCCTATCTCGTCCAGCTCCGCCGCGAGGGCGCGGGCACCGCGCTGATCGACCCGGTGGGCTGCCCCGATCTGTCCGGCCTCGGCGAGGCCCTGGCCGGCACCGAATGGATCCTGCACGCCGCGACCCAGGACCTGCCCTGCCTGCGCGACATAGGCATGGTGCCGACGCGGCTGTTCGACACCGAGCTCGCCGGCCGCCTCGCCGGCTTCCCGCGGGTCGGCCTCGGCGCCATGGTCGAGTCGGTCCTCGGCTACGCCCTGGAGAAGGGCCACTCCGCCGTCGACTGGTCCACCCGCCCGCTGCCCGAGCCGTGGCTGCGGTACGCGGCGCTCGACGTGGAGCTCCTGGTCGACCTGCGCGACGAGCTGGAGAAGGAGCTGGACCGGCAGGGCAAGCTGGAGTGGGCGCTCGAGGAGTTCGACGCCATCGCCTCGGCGCCGCCCGCCCCGCCGCGCAAGGATCCCTGGCGGCGCACGTCGGGCATGCACAAGGTGCGCCGACGCCGCCAGATGGCGGTCGTACGGGAGCTGTGGACGGCCCGTGACCGGATCGCCCAGCGGCGTGACGTCTCTCCCGGCAAGGTGCTCAGCGACGCGGCGATCGTGGAGGCGGCCCTCGCGCTGCCGCCGAACGCGGGCGCGCTGTCCGCGCTGCCCGGCTTCGGGCAGCGGATGGGCCGGCGCCAGCTGGAGCAGTGGCAGGCGGCCGTGGACCGGGCCAAGGCGCTGCCGGACGCGGAGCTGCCGCAGCCGGGCCAGCCGCTGACGGGCCCGCCGCCGCCGCGCGCCTGGGCGGACAAGGACCCAGCCGCCGCGGCCCGGCTCTCGGCGGCCCGCGCCGCCGTGTCGGCGCTCGCCGAGCAGCTGAACCTGCCCCAGGAGAACCTGATCACGCCGGACACCGTCCGCCGGGTCTGCTGGGAGCCGCCGCCGGCGACCCCGGACTCGGTCGCCGCGGCCCTCACCGGCTACGGCGCCCGCCCCTGGCAGGTCGCCCTGGTCACTCCGCTCCTGGTCACCGCCCTGGCGGCGACGGCCTGACCTCTCGCCCGAGGCCCCCGACGCGCGATCCGCGTGCCGGGGGCCTTCGGCGTTCCACGGGGCCGGGGCGGGATCAGCGCCAGATCGAGGAGAAGCCGTCCAGCTGGATCCAGGAGATCTTGTTGCCGTCGGTGGCGCCGAAGACGTACACCTTGCCGTCGCGGGCGAGCTCGATGCGACAGGTGCTGAAGCCGTCCCGGTTGTTGCGCGGGGCGACACCGCGGACGGTCGTGGTGAGGGGCCTCAGCTCCGGCGGGAGGGTGCCGATCAGGTCGAGCGTCTCGGGCGTGTTCCCGCCGTCGAACTCGGAGCCGGGGTCGCAGGTGACGCCGCCGCGCATCTGGAGGAAGTCGGTACCGGCGATCTTGACGACGCGGGCCTGCGGCGCGTTGCCGCCGAGGGGCTTCAGCTGGGCGTGGGCGAGCGAGGTGAAGTCGGTCCAGGGCCGGACGACCTCGAGGAGGGGGGACGCCGACCCGTCGCTGCCGACGGCCGCGGCCGGTGTCGGCGCGAGGACGGAGGTGCCGGCCGCGGCGGCCGGGACGGCGAGGGCGGCGGTGAGCAGGGAGCGGCGGCTGGTGCTGCTGGTCATGGTGGGCCTTTCGGGAGCGGAGGAGGAACGGCGCGGGGCGGCGGCGGTCAGGCCCACGGGACGGAGAAGTTGTCGAGCTGGATCCAGTCGACGGTGTTGTCGGGCGTGGCTCCGTACGCGTAGAGGTTGCCGTCGTCGTTCGCCTCGACGCGGCAGACCGCGAAGCCGTCGCGCGCGTTGCGGGGACAGCCGGCGTGCAGGTTGAGGCTGGGCCGCAGGGCGGCGGGCAGGGCGCCGACGAGGCCGCCGGTGGCGGCGTCGGAGAAGCCGCAGGTGATCTTGCCGCGGAGCTGGAGCAGCCGGTTCCCGGCGAGGGCGATGAGGCGGGCCTGCGGGACTTCGGCGGAGCCGGACCGCACGCCGGCCGCGAGGGTGATCGGGGTCCAGTCGACGAGGACCTCGACGGTGAGGTCGGGCTCGCCGGGTCCGGGCAGGTACATGAGGTCGAACGACCGCCGGGCGCTGCTGGGCGGCCCGAAGGTGAAGGCGAAGCAGAGCCGGGTCCTGTCGTCTCCCGCGCCGGGCTCCGGGGCCCAGGGCGCGAGGCCTTCGGGCTCGCGGCGGGCCGGATCGGCCGCCGTGCGGCGGATCCTGGTGCGCCGGACCGACAGACCGGTGCGCCAGTCGAAGGTCGTCAGGGTGGCGTCGTCGGCCCAGGCGTCGCCGGTCCACAGGTAGAGGTGGTCACCGAAGGTGGCCATGCCCTGCGGATACGGCTGGACGTGGGTGACCGCCCGCACGCCGGGGACCTCGGCCAGGACGCCCTCGGCGGCCTGGTCGAGGGCGTAGAGCGCGTACCGGTAGACGTAGTGCTGGTTGTCCTGGCCGGGCGGCACCGGGCCCCGGGTGGCGACGACGAGGCGGTGGTGGGCCGGGTCGACGGCGGTGAGGCAGTGCTGCGGAAAGCCCGGGACGTTCAGCACCTCGACCCGGTTGGTGTCGCCGCAGTCGACGGCCGTCGCCGGTGTGTCCTTCGTCCTGCCGTCGCCGGTCGCGGGCACGTACCGGGTGACGGCGATCGCCTGGCCCTCGGTGATGTCGCGGTCGGCGTGGTGGAGGGCGTTGCCCTCCAGCCAGAGGTCGACGCCGCCGCCGGCTCGCGGGACGACGCCGAAGGAGGTGCCGTGGCCGAAGCCGCGCAGGTACATGCGGTCCAGGACCTGGCCGGTCGCGAGGGCCAGCCGGGTGCAGAGCAGGTCTCCCCGGTCCTCGCGGACTCCGCCCGGGATCGGCTCCTTGTCCCCGGTCAGATAGACGTCGGCCGGGACGACCTGGAGGGTGTAGAGCTCCTGGGCCGTGCTGTCGACGGCGAAGGACTGCATCACGCTGTCCGACGTGTACGTGAGCGCGCCGGTGAGCAGCGCCTTCGGTGTCTGGGCGGTGTCGATCGCCGCTGCGGTCATGAGATCCCCCTCGTGAGACGCGGCCGGTGCGATGATCTTGGGCCGCGGGCGACAGCCTCTCAGGCGGTGCGCGCGGCGGCGTCCGCGGGTGTGACGTTCACCGCTCCGGGCCAGGGGGGTGGGCAGCTTGGTTACCCGCAAGTAGCATGGGGGGAGCAAGCGCGCGCTTAGCCGCGTGCCGGGCCCCGCGCCCGCGCAGCAGTGCCATCCCGCACCCTGGAGGAGAGCCATCGTGCCTCGTACCGTCAGGGACGTCGTCTTCGTCGACGGCGTCCGTACCCCGTTCGGCAAGGCGGGCCCGAAGGGCATCTACCACGAGACCCGCGCCGACGACCTCGTCGTGAAGGCCATCCGGGAGCTGCTGCGCCGCAACCCCGGCCTCGACCCCGCCCAGATCGACGAGGTCGCCATCGCCGCGACCACGCAGATCGGTGACCAGGGCCTGACCCTCGGCCGCACCGCCGGCATCCTGGCCGGCCTGCCGCAGTCCGTGCCGGGCTACTCCATCGACCGCATGTGCGCCGGTGCGCTGACCGCCGTCACCTCCGTGGCCGGTTCGATCGCCTTCGGCGCGTACGACGCCGTCATCGCCGGCGGTGTCGAGCACATGGGCCGTCACCCCATGGGCGAGGGCGTCGACCCGAACCCGCGCTTCGTGTCGGAGAAGCTCGTCGACGAGTCCGCCCTCTTCATGGGCATGACCGCAGAGAACCTGCACGACCGCTACCCGACGATCACCAAGCAGCGCGCCGACGAGTACGCCGTGCGCTCGCAGGAGAAGGCCGCCAAGGCGTACGCCGACGGCAAGATCCAGCAGGACCTGGTGCCGATCTCGGTCCGCCGCACCTCGCCCGAGGGCGGCGAGACGGGCTGGGGCCTGGTCACCGCCGACGAGCCGATGCGCCCGGGCACCACCCTGGAGTCGCTGGCGAACCTGAAGACGCCGTTCCGCGTCCACGGCAAGGTCACCGCGGGCAACGCGGCCGGCCTCAACGACGGCGCCACCGCCTCGATCATCGCCTCCGAGGACTTCGCCCGCGAGAACAACCTCCCGGTGAAGATGCGCCTCGTCTCCTACGCCTTCGCCGGCGTCGAGCCCGAGGTCATGGGCTACGGTCCGATCCCGGCCACCGAGAAGGCGCTGGCCAAGGCCGGCCTGTCCATCTCGGACATCGGTCTCTTCGAGATCAACGAGGCCTTCGCCGTCCAGGTCCTGGCCTTCCTGGAGCACTACGGCATCGCCGACGACGACGCGCGCGTCAACCAGTACGGCGGCGCCATCGCGTACGGCCACCCGCTCGCCTCCTCCGGCGTCCGTCTGATGACGCAGCTGGCCCGCCAGTTCGAGGAGCAGCCGGAGGTCCGCTACGGCCTCACCACCATGTGCGTCGGCTTCGGCATGGGCGCCACGGTCATCTGGGAGAACCCGAACCACAAGGACGCCGGAGGCAGCAAGTGAGCACCACCGCAGAGCTTCTGAAGGGCGCCGCCGAGCTCTTCCCGGACGAGGTCGTCACCTCGGCCCACGTACGTCACTTCGACCTGCCCGCGGGCGCGGGCCGGTTCGCGCTGATCACGCTGGACAACGGCTTCGACCACACCAAGCCGACCACCTTCGGCCCGCAGTCGCTCGCCAACCTCAACACGGCGATCGACCAGGTCGAGGCCGAGGCCGCGAACGGTGAGATCGTCGGCGTCGGCATCACCGGCAAGCCGTTCATCTTCGCCGTCGGCGCGGACCTCAAGGGCGTCGAGCTGCTCAAGCAGCACTCCGACGCGCTCGCCATCGGCAAGGGCGGCCACGACGTCTTCAAGCGTCTGTCCGGCCTGGCCGTGCCGACCTTCGCCTACTACAACGGCGCGGCGATGGGCGGCGGTGTCGAGGTCGGTCTGCACTGCACCTACCGCACCGTCTCCAAGGCCCTGCCGGCCTTCTCGCTGCCCGAGGTCTTCCTCGGTCTCGTGCCCGGCTGGGGCGGCTGCACCATCCTGCCGAACCTGATCGGCGCCGAGAAGGCCGTCTCGGTCATCATCGAGAACAGCCTCAACCAGAACCGCCAGCTCAAGGGCAAGCAGGTCTTCGAGCTCGGCATCGCCGACGCGCTCTTCGAGGGCGCCGACTTCCTCGAGCAGTCGCTCATCTGGACCGCGGGCGTGCTGAACGGCTCCGTGACCGTCGAGCGCCCCGAGGTCGACCGCGGCGAGGCCTGGGACCAGGCCGTCGCCAAGGGCCGTGCCGTCGCCGACTCCAAGGTGCACGGCGCCGCCCCGGCCGCCTACCGCGCCCTCGACATCATCGAGGCGTCCAAGGACGGCGAGCTGCAGAAGGGCTTCGACGCCGAGGACCAGGCCCTCGCGGACCTGATCATGGGCGGCGAGCTCCGCTCCGGCATCTACGCCTTCAACCTGGTGCAGAAGCGCGGCAAGCGCCCGGCCGGCGCGCCGGACAAGTCGCTGGCCCGCCCGGTCACCAAGGTCGGCGTCGTCGGCGCCGGTCTGATGGCCTCCCAGCTCGCGCTGCTCTTCCTGCGCCGCCTCGAGGTGCCGGTCGTGCTGACCGACATCGACCAGGAGCGCGTCGACAAGGGCGTGGGCTACGTCCACGGCGAGATCGACAAGCTGCTCGGCAAGGGCCGCATCAACCAGGACAAGGCCAACCGCCTCAAGGGCCTGGTCTCCGGTGTCCTGGACAAGGCCGAGGGCTTCGCGGACGCGGACTTCGTCATCGAGGCCGTGTTCGAGGAGATGTCGGTCAAGCAGAAGGTGTTCGCGGAGGTCGAGGCGGTCGCCCCGGCGCACGCGATCCTCGCCACCAACACCTCCTCGCTGTCCGTGTCGGAGATGGCCTCCAAGCTCCAGCACCCGGAGCGCGTGGTCGGCTTCCACTTCTTCAACCCGGTCGCGATCCTCCCGCTCCTGGAGATCGTGCGCGGCGAGAAGACCGACGACGCCTCGCTGGCCACGGCCTTCGCCGTCGCCAAGAAGCTGAAGAAGACGGGCGTGCTGACGAAGGACGCCCCGGCGTTCGTCGTGAACCGCATCCTCACCCGCTTCATGGGCGAGATCCAGAACATCATCGACGAGGGCACCCCGGTCGCCACGGCGGAGAAGGCGGTCGAGCCGCTCGGCCTGCCGATGTCCCCGCTGGTCCTCCTGGAGCTCGTCGGCCCGGCCATCGGTCTGCACGTCTCCGAGACCCTGAACCGCGCCTTCCCGGAGCGCTTCACGGTCTCCCCCAACCTGAAGGCCGTCGTCGAGGCCGGCAAGCGCGGCTTCTACGTCTACAACGCGGAGAACGGCTTCAAGCCGGAGCTCGACCCCGAGGTCGCCGCGCTCCTGAAGCAGGGCGACGTCGTCCTGACCGAGGAGCAGGCCCGGGACCGCGTCCTGGACGCGGTGGCGCAGGAGATCGGCCTGATGCTGGAAGAGGGTGTCGTCGCCGAGGCGCAGGACATCGACCTCTGCCTGATCACGGGCGCGGGCTGGCCCTTCCACCTGGGCGGCATCACGCCGTACCTGGACCGTGAGGGCGTCTCCGAGCGCGTCAACGGCAAGCGGTTCCTGGCGCAGGGCGTGGCGAGCGTCCCCGCGTAACCGGACTGCGGCACAGCGGCGGCCGGCGGACCGTCCCTCCGGGGATGGACCGCCGGCCGTCGGCGCGTCAGGAGCCGGCGGGCAGGACCGCGAGGGCGGTGGCGACACGGCGCTCGGAGACCGGGTCGCCCGTGGACTCGCGGGGCCGGTTGCGCAGTGCGCCGGCGACGACCATCGTGGACGAGCCGCCGCCGTCGAGGTTGAGGCCGTCGACGGCGCCGAGCGAGCGCAGCAGACCGGCGGCCTCCGCGAGCGTCGCTCCCGTGCTGACGCCGGGCTCGCGCCCGTCGAGGACGAGGAGCAGGACGCCGCCGTCGGCGGTGACGCCGGCCACGGTCCTGGCGGGCCGCTCCGTACGGGCGAGGTCCCGCTCGTTCAGGGCGAGTTCGCCGCCCTTGAGGAGGCGGGCGCCGCCACCGACGGCCGAGTCGACCGGGCCGCCGGGCAGCGGGCCGCCGTCCGGGTCCGTCATCGTCGTCGTGGTGGTGACGCGGGTGCCGGGGCGGGCGTGGGCGCGCAGCCAGCCGGCGCCGGCGCCGATGCCCTGGAGGACCGAGCCGCCGGGCGGTACGGGTCCGCCGGCCGGGGAGCGCAGGGCGCGCACCGTGCCGTCGGCCGCGAGGAGCGCCTCGACGCCGTCGCTGTCGCCGCCGCGCGGTCCTCCGGGTGTGTCGGCGCCCCACTCGGGCGTGAACTGGACGATCTCGTCCGGGTCCTGGCACAGGCCGGTCCTGGCGTCCCGGGTCAGCGGCCGCCCGTCCTCGATCCGCCGCTCGGCGTCCGGTCCGCCGCAGGGCCGAAGCCGCCCGGCGACCCGGTCGACGCCGTCGAGGACGCGCTCGGCGGGAGCGGCCGGACCGGAGCCGCCGGCACGGGCCGGGCCGGAGGCGACGATCCGGCCGGTGGTGGACACCTCGGCGATCCGGGCCGTCAGACGGTCGCCGCGGCGGCCGAGGAGCAGCGCGGCGCCGTCGTTGCGGGACTCGCTGAGGACCCGGCCGTGCTCCACGTAGAGGCCGGTCGGGTCGCCCGGGTAGCCGGCGAAGCCCTTGCCGCCGCGGATGTCGAAGTACGAGGCGTTGACCGCGGCCAGCGCGTGGCCGCGGCGGGCGACGTCGCGTACGGTCTGGCCCTCGGCGAGGCCCCGCCCGTGCACGCCGGTCAGCCGGACCGGCGCGTCGGGCGCGATCCGTACGAGATGGCCGCGCACCGGCCCGGCCGGTCCCTGGGCGGTGAACTCCTGGTAGACCACGCCGGCGGCGAGCCGCTGCCCGGCCGGCAGTGCGGGCGCCGTCAGGGCCGGCTCATGGGCGCCGGGGCCGGAGCCGGAGCCGGAGCAGGCCGCGGTGCCGGCGAGCAGCGCGAGGGCGAGCAGGGCGGCGGGCAGCCGTCCGTTCGGGCTACGCATCCGGAAGGATCGCTCCCGGCGCGTGGGACAGGTCGCCGATGTGGACGGTGATCTCCTGCCACACCCGGTGCCCGTGGTCGTCCTCGAAGCAGCAGGAGAAGGAGTCGTAGCCGAGGTGGCCGGCCTCCGCCTGATAGCTGAGCGAGCCGTCGGACGCGCTGAACAGCGTGCCGTGGGAGGCGAAGGTCGTGCCCGTGAAGCGCAGGCCCTCGGCCGGGCTGTAGCCGCCGGGGATCATGAAGCTGCCGCCCGGGGCCAGGACCATCGAGCGGCCCGGCAGCCAGTGGCGGCGGACCCGGAAGCCGGTCCGGGAGACCGCCATGGACGGGACGAGCCGCTCCTCGTCGGTGCGCTTGACGCCGACGACGATCCGCGGGAGGAAGTACGCGCCCTCGGCGGCGTTCTCGGGCACCTTGACCGTCAGGGTCGCGCTGCGCGGCTCGGCGCCCGAGCTGTACGTGGCGTAGCGGCCGTTGGCCAGCTTGCCGAGGCCCTTGTGGCGGACGACGTCGAGGACGCCGTCCTCGAAGATGTCGCCGAGCAGATAGCCGTAGACCCGGTACGGCGCGTCCTGCGGGGTGATCGACAGCGTCAGGTGGAAGCGCTGTCCGGGCGCCAGCGGCGCGGCCGGGTCGGCGTCGGAGAACAGCTCCAGATGGCCGCCGTAACGCGGCTCCTCCGGGTGGGCCACCCAGGCCCGCGTCAGCGGATACCAGTCGCTCATGCCACTCCCTCGCTCACCGCGCCGGCCGGGCCGGACGCGCTCACCGCGCCGGACGCGCCCACCGGGCCGACCGGGCTCACCCGGGACTTGGTGAGGTGCTCGAAGACGTCGTCGGGAAGCCAGGTCACCTCCTGCTCTGGGACGTGGGCGTCCAGGTTGCGGAAGTGCTCCGGCGCGAGGACGCGCTGGGCGTACAGCTCGTGGGCGACGAAGCGGGCGCACTCCAGGGCGCCGTGCGGCCGCAGATGGCTGTTGTCCTCCACGCCGTCCGGATAGTTGGGGTGCTCCCCCGGCTCCAGGTACAGGAAGATCTTCTTGCTCTCCTCGGCGCCCAGCCGCTCCCACCAGGTGCTGGTGAACTCGTGCAGGTCGACCAGCGGGACGGAGACGGTCCGGGACAGCTCGCGGACGGCCTGCGGATAGACGCCGAGGCTGCGCCGCATGTTGCCGAAGGCGTCGAAGACGCGCCGCTCGACGCCGGGCACCAGGACGGGGTGCGCGCCGCGGGCCCGGGCGCCGTCGGTGTACTTGCGCAGATAGAACTGGAAGTCGGAGAACGGCGCGGTGAAGCGGCCGTCCTCGGCGCGCATGTCGTTGTGGCCGAAGGAGATCAGGAGCAGGTCGCCGGGGGCGATGTTCTCCAGGATCCAGGCCAGCCGGCCGCGCTCGTAGAAGCTGCGCGAACTGGCGCCCGCGCGGGCGGCGTTCACCACCTCGAAGCCCTGGGTGAACAGGTGGAGCGCCTGTCCCCAGCCGGCCATCGGGGCCATGGCGGCCTGCCGCGTGCAGGCTCCCGAGCCTCCCGCGATGAAGATGCGTCTCGTCTGCTCGTTCATACCTGCCTGACCTGCGTATCCATGGAATCGACACCCCCGCGGTGCCGCTCGTCGAAGGCGGGGTCCGCCACGACCGAGGCGTCCAGCGTCTCGATCACCTGGTAGGCGCGGGCGCAGTTCGAGGTGTCGCGGAGCACGAAGAACTCCTCGGCCCGGCGCTGGTACTCGGGCTCGACCTGGAAGCCCCGCTCGACGGAGCGGACGATCTCGTCGACGGCGCGCTCGACGGTCGCGCACGTCGGGCCGAAGCCGTCGCGCGCGAGGTCGAAATAGCCGCGCTTGTAGTGCTTGCTGTAGAACTGCTCGTCGTCGAAGTTGGTGTAGACGACGGGCTTGCCCATGTAGGCGACGTCGAAGAACACGGACGAGTAGTCGGTGACCAGCATCGAGCACTCGCGCATGGCGAGCTGCACGTCGCGGCCGGTCGTGGAGACGGTGATCGACGGATGGTCGATCGAGAAGTGCTTCAGATACGGGCGGATCTCGTAGTGCGGCATGAACTCCAGCTCGACGCCGTGCCGCTGGAGGGTCCCGAGCAGCCGCTCGTCGCGCAGCAGCGCGGAGAAGAAGCGGTAGTACGCGGAGGCGGCGAACGGGATCTCCGGCTTGGCCGCCTTGTTGTAGGACGGCGCGACGATCTCGCGGCGCCAGGTCGGCATGACGAGGACGCGCCGCTTGCCGGGCACCGGTGTCAGGGCGTCGAAGCGGGGCAGGCCGGTGGCGGCGACCCGCTCGTAGCCGTAGCCGCAGTGCTCGGCGTAGTAGGCGCGTTCGCTGCGGCCGGTGGTGAGCACCATGTCGACGTTGGTGACCTGGGCGTGGATGGAGGCGACGACGTCGTTGTAGACGACGCCGTGCTGGAGGAAGACCCGCTTGTAGCGCAGCAGGTCGCCGTAGCCGCGCAGGAAGGACCGCTTGCTCAGGCCGGGGAAGCCGAGGTAGGCCTCCAGGTCGTAGGCGTTGATCAGCCGCTCGGCGTGCAGCAGGTAGGCCCGGTGGCGCCAGGACAGCCGGTCGAGGACCTGGCCGTGGCGGGCCACCTTGTCCCAGTCCGCCGCGTCGCGGTTGAGGGAGTAGTAGACCTTGCGCCGGGGATGGTTCTGCCGGATCCAGGTGAACAGGTGGTAGCTGTTGTCCTGGGCGGTGTCTTCGCGCTCGCCGATGATCCAGATGCCGCGTCGGCCGAGGACGGGCTTGGTCAGCCAGTACAGCAGCCGGGTGCGCCAGCCGGGGCGGCCGGGCAGCGAGCCGCGCAGCTCGGAGCGGAAGCGGCGCAGCCGGTCGGCGCGGCGGGCGAGGAAGCCGCTCACCCAGCGGACGGTGGTGCGCTCGTCGTCGTCGATGCTCAGCACGAAGCGGCGCCGGCCCCGGGTGTGGACGCCCTTGAAGCGGTGCAGCATCTGGCGGGTGGACAGCGGCACGTCGTGGTGCCGGTCGCCGTGGTGGACGCGGACGGCGAGCCGGAGTTCGGCGTTGGCGAGGGTGTCGAGGACGTCCTCGGGGACGGTGGCCCGCCAGCCGGAGAACCAGTCCTGGTCCTTGCGGGTGCGCCAGCGGTCGCGCCGGTAGACCTGGCCGAGCGGTACGGCGGCCTCGCGCCGTCCGTCGGTGAGCACCAGCTCCAGCGGGTTGGTGTAGAGGGTGTCGATGTCGGTGCCGGAGAAGACGAGGAGTCCCTCGAACTCGAGGGCGCGGCCGTCGGTCCAGCGGAAGGTCTCCAGGACGGCGCCGGTCCGCTCGATCCGCAACAGCGAGGTGTCGACGGTGTCCTCGGCGAGGCGGCGGAAGACGCCGGACTCGTCGAGGTGGAGGGTGGGCAGGTAGGCGGGTCTGGCCAGCGGGTCGGCGAACAGCTCGAAGTTGCCGGTGACCAGGGCGTGGTGCTGGAGCCGGGACTGCTGCCGGCCCGCGTACTGCAGGATCAGGTCGTCGGGGATCGCCGCGTAGACCCGCCGGAGCACCGGGAAGACGGCGGCCAGCTCGGGCCTGCTCATGATCCGGTGCATGTTGCGGACGTAGGGCTGGAGCGAGCGGACGACGAAGCGCTGGGCGAGGCGCTCGGTGCGGTCGGGCTCGCCGGCGACCGACTTGAGGACGTGGTCGGCGAGGCGCACCAGCTCCTGCGTCTTGACCGGGTCGTTCCACGGGCGGTCGAAGAGCGAGTCCTGCTCGTGCTCGTCGCGGGCGTAGCAGCGGGCGCCCTTGGCGACGGTGATGCGGCGCGAGCGCAGCATGGCCGGCACGGTGAACCAGTCGTCCTCGAAGCCGGGCCCGGGGCCGCAGCGGAAGCCGCGGTCGCGGATGTAGGAGGTCTTGAAGAGCTTGGCGCCGAGTCCGGTGGAGAAGACGAGGTAGGGCGCGTCGTGGAGCTGACGCACCGGGGCGGAGTCCTTGAAGTAGCGCAGCCAGGGCTCGTCGGCTGCCTGCCGCGGGCCGGGGAAGTTGTCGGCCTCGCCGACGACCACGTCGAAGCCGGTGTCGAGGGTGCGGGTGGCGGCGAGCAGCCGGGCGAGCACGGCCTCGCCGAGGATGTCCCGGGCGCGCGCGAACATCACGTAGGGGGCCCGGACGTGGCGCAGGCCGTGGTCGAAGGACGAGCGCGGGCCGAGGGAGGCCTGGCTGACGACCTTCGCGTTGCGGTGGGCGGCGGCGAAGGCGGCGAGCCGCGCGGCGGTGGTGTCGCTGGAGCCGTCGTCGACGAGGACGACCTGGGTCTCGGCGAAGCCCTGCTGGGCCACGAGGGAGCCGAGGAAGGCGTCCAGGTTGTACTCGTCGTTGCGGCAGTGGACGACGAGCGCGGCGGTGTGGCGCTGGGGCGGGGCGGCGGCGGGGCGGTGCGCCTCGGCGGTCTGCCACCACAGCCAGGGCGTGCCGCGCGGGTTGGTCCGCTCCTGGGCGGCGCTGGTCTCGGGGCGGATGCCGAGGTTGCCGCTGACGGTCCGGTAGAGCTCGTAGACGTCGCTGCCGCCGGAGCCGCCGGAGGCGCCGGAGGCGCCGGAGGCGGTGTAGCGCAGGTCGGAGACGTCGACCGGGTCGATGTTGAGGGCCGTGGAGGCGCGCTCGCCGCGGTGGCGGAGCTGGACGAAGAAGTTCCAGTTGCCGGGGCGTTCGGCCGCGCCGAGGGTGGCGGCGAGGTCGACGTCGGCGTGGTAACGGATCCAGTGCTCGTCGATCTCGACGCCGGTGACCGGGAAGCGGTGGTCCGCCTTGGTGCTGCGGCGGCGCAGCACGGCGATGAGTTCGACGGTGTCGTCGGGCCGGACGCGGCCGAGCTGGTTGCGGACGGCTCCGGCGATGTGGAGCCGGTCGCCGTGGATCTCGACCCGGGAGGCCTCGTTGTAGAGGCGGGCGTCGGCCAGCGGGGTGCCGCTCAGTTCCAGGTCGGTGACGTCGAGGAAGCTCTCGGCGCCGGGCCGGCCGAGCAGCGAGCCGGACCAGTAGACGCGGCCGTCGCGTTCGACGAGGTCGGAGCTGACGACGCTGCGGCGGGCGAGGAAGTCGGCGGCGGACAGCGCGATGTCGACCCGGCCGTGCAGCAGGCCGAAGGCCCGGATCCGCTCCATGGGGCCGCACAGCGCGTAGGTGTCCTCGTCGAACGTGCGCAGGTAGGGGGCCACGGCGCGGACGAAGCCGTCGCGGTAGGCGGCGTCGCCGGTGCGCAGCTCGGGCGTGTAGAGCCGCAGGTCGTGGGAGAGGAACTTGGCGCCCTTGCGGGCGATCAGGTCGGGGCGGCCGACGCCGGTGAGGAACAGGTCGGTGTGGCGGTGGACCCGGACCCGGTCGGTGATGCTGCGCAGCTCGTGGCGGCGGTTGGTGATCGACGGCTGGTCGGTCTCGCGTTCCCACAGCCAGCGGTAGACGGGCGTGGGCAGGAGGGTGAGCGTGCGGGCGTGGAAGTTGGCGACGGTGGAGAAGTAGGTGTCCTCGAAGAAGACGCCCTCGGGGAAGCGGATGCCGTGGTCGTGGAGGAAGTCGCGGCGGTAGAGCTTGCCGGCGGCGATCGGGTCGTCGAAGAGCTCGGGCAGCTCGCCGAGACCGCCGGTGGTGCGGGCGGTCGTGTAGAGCTGCTGCTGCCAGACGGTGATCTCGTCCTTGGCCGGGTTGATCCGCAGCACGCGGCCCGCGGTGACGTCGGCGCCGGTGGCGAGGGCGGAGGCGAGGAGGTCCTCGACGGCCTTGAGCGGCAGCTCGTCGTCGGCGTCGAGGAACATCACGTACTGGCCGGTGGCGGCGTCGATGCCGTGGTTGCGCGGGGCTCCGCAGCCGCCGCTGTTGTGCGGCCGCTCGATGACCCGGACCCGGTCGTCCTGCTCGGCGTACTGGTGGGCGACGAGCAGGGTGCCGTCGGCGGAGGCGTCGTCGACGACGAGCACCTCGAGGTCGCGGTGCGTCTGGCTGACGGCGGACTGGAGCGCGCGGCCGAGGGTGGCGCTCGCGTTGTAGGCGGGGACGACGACGGTGACGCGGTAGGCGCCCGGGCCGTAGGAGGCGTCGTACGAGGTCGCGTGCGTGTCGTCGTACGAAGTCGCGTGCGCGCCGTCGTACGAGGTGGCGTGCCCGCCTTTGTCAGCGTGCGCGCCGTCGTACGAGGTGACGTGCCCGCCGTCGTACGCGTGCACGCCGTCGTACGAGGTGGCGTGCGGGTCAGGGTTGCTCATCGGCCCTGGTACTCCGGGTGGTGGCGCTCGCCGCGCGCGGGCTGGGCCGGGATCTGCTGCAGCCGCATGGTGTCCCAGCCGCCCTGGGCCGCCGGGTCGTAGGGATGCGGATACGGCTGGAAGCCCGGGTCCTCGTACGGCTCGGGAGCGGGGAAGCGCTCGTGCGCCTCGGCCTGCTCCTCCTCCTGCTCCTGGCCGCGCCTGCGGTGCCGGCCCGCCTGCAGACGGGGCGAGATGGACCCGGCCTTGGAGGGCACGCCGGCGGGATCGATCTGCTCCATGGTGCGGGTGAAGTCCCTGGTGGACAGCCAGAACTTGAACATGATGACGAGCTCGAAGGCGCCCAGGAGGACGGCCGAGACGGCCGTGGTGGCGAGCACGTGCCCGACGAGCGGCCCCACGATGAAGATGAACATCTGGAACTCGATGCCGCTGATCAGGTGCGGCCGGATCCGGCTGCGCAGCAGCGCGTGGCGGACCCGCGCGTACCACGGGAAGCTCTTGCGGAACTGCTGGTGCAGGTCGATGACCTCGGGCTGTCCGGCCGCCACGGCGGCGGCCCGGTGCGCCTCGGGCTCCACGTGCGGGTTGTCGCGGAGCAGGTCCTCCATGAAGACGACCTTCTGTTCCTCCTCCTGCACGCCTTCCGCGGCCTGGCGGGCCAGCGTCACGGCCTCGATCTTGCCGCGCATGGACATGCGCATCTTGTAGATCTGGAGGGCGTCGACGTAGCGGAGCATGTCGAGGAAGACGACGACGAGGGCCGCGAGCAGGAAGACGGGCTTCCCGGTGCGCAGGTACTGACCGCCCATCAGGGCGAGGGCGCAGAACAGCACCCGGATGCGGTCGAAGACGTAGTCGAGCCAGCCGCCGAAGACCGAGCCATTGCCCTTGAGGCGGGCGAGCTTGCCGTCGATGCAGTCGAGGATGAAGCTGACGTGGTAGAGACCGGCGCCGATCGCGAGGGAGGCGGGGTCGCCCTCGAGGAAGTAGAACGCGGAGCCGAGGCCCACGAAGAGCGCGGCCCAGGTGACGCGGTTCGGCGTGACGGAGTCGAAGCGCGCGAGCCAGCACACCAGCCGCGTGGCGACGGGGTCCACCAGGAGGACCGTCCACCAGGCGTCCCGCTTCTTGCAGGTCAGCTTCTGGACAGCCCTGAGTGACAGCTTCTGCATGGCCCCCCTCGCGAGCGTGGCAACGTCACGTCTCGCCGAACGGGCCCCTGCCCCCGCCACGCCGCGGTCGCGGGTCGTGCGCACGAGATGAACACATGAGGTTCACTCGTCATTCACTTCAGACGCGCCACGGATCTTAGCAAGAAAGTCGGATTTTCATATTTCTTGGTGAACCGATTGCCAGGACCCGAAGACGAGACCGCCCACGTCAGGGCGTTGCCGGGCGACCAGCGGCACGCCGTCGGCCGCCACCGTGGCGATCACCACACGGCCGAAGCCGTCCAGCGCGACCGCCGGCGGCGCCGGTGCCACCGGCGCCGGATCACCATGGGCGGCCCACCACACCCCCAGATCGGGCCGGCCGTCCGCGTGCGCGCCGACGGCCGGGACGCCGTCGTGGCCGTCGCGCACCAGGACCGTACAGCTCCAGCCGTCGACGCCGGCGCCCGCGACACCGGCGACCGGGCCGCCGCCGTCGCCGCCGCCCAGGCCGATCGGTGCGCCCGCGCCCGGCTGCCAGACACAGACCTCGTTGGTCGCCGCGTACCGGTAGCGCAGCGCCCCGGCCTCCGGCGCGGCGGACAGACTGCCCGGCACCGCGCTCACCGGCACCGAACGGTCTTCCGTCCAGGCGCCGGACGCCGGGTCGTAGTGCCAGTGCACGGCCGCCTCGCCGTCGCGGACGCGGGCGACGAGGTCGACGCCGCCGTCCCAGGCGGGGAAGGCGACGAGCTCGTCGGCCACCTTGCGGCCGCGCAGGTGCTCCCAGGCCGACCAGCGGCCGGCCGGGTCCTGGCGCCGGGTGCTGATGCTCGCGCCCACGTTGCGCACGAAGACGTGGAAGGTGCCGGCGGCGTCGAGGGCGCCCACCGGGAAGCCGACCCGGCGGGCCTTGGGCCACTCGCGCGCGTTCGGATTGCCCACCGCGGTCCACGGGCCGAGCGGCCGGCCGCTCTGGTACTGGACGGCGGTGACGACCTCCAGGGACGGGCCCTGGGCGGAGTCCGCGCGCCGCAGCCCGAGCAGCCGTACGTAGCCGTCGGCGCCGCGCACGACGGAGAGGCCGGGCATCAGGTCGGGCGTCTCCAGGAGTTCGGGACCCGACCAGCCCGGCCCGCCGGGCGTCCGCTCCGTCCAGCACAGCACGCCCGCGGCCGAGAGCAGATGGACCGACAGCCGGCCGTCGGTGCCGGTGGTCAGCCAGCGGGTGGGGCGCGGATAGCGGGCGGCGAGGCCGCCCGGCGCGTCCGGGCCGGCGGCCGCGCGCCGGCAGTCCACGAAGACGGGCGTGCCGGTGTCGCGCTGCAGACGGCGGGCGGCGCCCACGGCGGCGAGCGCGGCGACGGCGCGCCGGGGCGGTTCGACGACCGCGTACCTCCGCTCCCCGCCGGGCACGGGCACGCTCGCCGGATCCGGGTCGAGGGTGGCGACGCGGAGCGGGGCGAGGCGGGCGAGGGCGTCGTACACCGCGGCCTCGGCCCGCGCGACGGCCTGCGCGGCCGCCCGGGCCGCCGCCTGCGGATCGTCCGGCGACGCGGCCGGATCCTCCGGCAGGCCGAGGTCGAGGCCGAGGACCAGCGGCCGGCCGACGGGACGCGGTCCCGGCCCGGCGGCGGCCCGGTCGAGGAAGCGCTCCAGGCCTTCGAGTTCGCCTGCCTCACCGTGCCCGAGGCACACGACCGCGACGGGCCGGCCCGGCGGCTGGGCGAGCAGCAGCGGAGGCGCGTCGGCCGGGGTGGCGACGACGACGGCGACGAGGTCCGGCCGGGTACGCCCCATGTCGCCCCACTTTCCTGCTGTTTATCCGTACGTTCCCTGTTGTTCACATCCATGCGAACGCATAGACGATAACTCCCCGGGGTCCTCGCAAATGTGTCCGAGCGTCCGCTTATACTTCACGACTTGACAAGAGCCCACGGAGGACTCGCAGCATGACGCAGGACGTACGCCGGCCGGCCGCCCACGGGGACCGGGATCTCCCGGCCGGCAGGCGGGGCCGCAAGGCACCCCGTAAGCGCAGGACCGGCCGGATCG
Organism: Streptomyces sp. NPDC053493; assembly: GCF_044544825.1. Taxonomy (NCBI): domain Bacteria; kingdom Bacillati; phylum Actinomycetota; class Actinomycetes; order Kitasatosporales; family Streptomycetaceae; genus Streptomyces; species Streptomyces sp. NPDC053493. The sequence continues at coordinate 318,541 of NZ_JBITXS010000009.1, read as the reverse complement.
TGCTGCTGGTCCTGCTCGTGCTCGTCCTCGCCGCCGGCGGCGGGCTCTACTGGATGTACGCGAGCATCGACGGCAACATCAAAGCCGTCGACATCACCAAGGAACTCGGCGACGACCGGCCGGCCAAGGTGCCCACCACCGGACAGAACCTGCTGGTGCTCGGCTCGGACTCGCGGGCCGGGGCCAACGCCGCTCTCGACGGGGCCGCGGTCAGCGGCGCCCGCTCGGACACCGCGCTCGTGGTGCACATCCCGGAGGGACGGACCCGGGCCGTGGCCGTCAGCATCCCCCGCGACACCCTGGTCACCCGGCCGGAGTGCACCCGCAAGGGCGGCGGCACGGCGCCGTCGGCCCAGCGCGTGATGTTCAACTCGGTCTACTCCCAGTACGGTCCGGCCTGCGTGGTCAAGACGGTCGAGAAGATGTCCGGCGTCCGGCTCGACCACTACATGGAGATCGACTTCGCCGGCTTCAAGGACCTGGTCGACGCCATCGGCGGAGTGACCGTCGACGTCGAGCGGCCGATCAAGGACACCCACTCGGGCCTCGACCTCGCCGCCGGCCCGCAGCGCCTGGACGGCACGCAGTCACTGGCCTTCGTGCGGACCCGCTACGGCGTGGGCGACGGCAGCGACCTCGGCCGGATCGGCAACCAGCAGAAGTTCCTCACCGCGCTGCTGACCGAGGTCAAGCGGCAGGACCTGCTGGGCAGCCCCGCCAAGACGTACGAGATCGCCGACTCGGCCACCAAGGCGCTCACCACCGACGCCGAACTCGCCTCGCTCACCGCGCTCGGCGACTACGCCCGCAGCCTGAACGGCGTCGACCCGGCGAACATGGAGACGATCATGCTCCCGGTGGCGTACGACAAGAAGGACCCGAACCGGGTCGTGGCCCACGAGCCCGCCGCCAAGCAGCTGTGGACCGCGATCCGCGAGGACACCGACATCCCGGAGTCCGCGAAGAAGTCACCGGCCACCGGCGGCTGACGAAGCCGACGTGCTGACATCCTGAGGGCATGACTCTGCCCCTGCTCGTCGTGGACGGCGCCAACGTGGTGGGCTCGGTGCCCGACGGCTGGTGGAAGGACCGGCGCGGGGCCGCCGAACGGCTCCGCGACCGGCTCGCCGAGCACGGCGGGCCCGACGGCCTCCCGTACGAGATCGTGCTCGTCGTGGAGGGCCGGGCGCGGGGCGTCGCCTCCGTGCCGGGAGTACGGGTCGAGGAGGCGTCCGGCAGCGGCGACGACCTGATCGCCGAGCTGGCCCGGAACGCACAGGGCCGGCCGTGCCTGGTGGTCACGGCCGACCGCGCCCTGCGCCGGCGCGTCGAGGAGACCGGAGCCCGCTGCGTGGGGCCCCGCAGCCTGCCGTCCGAGCGCCGCTCCTCCTCGGGCTCACCCGCCGAGGACCCGCCCGAAGCCGGCCCGACCTCCGAAGGCCCGTCCGCCGAAGGCCCGTCCGCCGGAGGCCCGTCCTCGGCGGCGGATTAGGCCGCCCACTCCCGCAGCAGGTCCTCGCGCTGTGCCTGGCGGGGTGAGCCGCCCTCCCACGAGCGGCCCCACGCCGCCATCGCCGCCAGCGTCGTCTCCATCGTCGCGGCGCCTTCCGTGAGCCGGGACAGCACGGCCCGGGAGAGGTCGGCCTCGGCCGCGGAGTAGCCGACGGCCGCCGCCACGTAGGCGGACAGCTCGTGCTCGCCGTCGCGGGCCTCCACGCACAGCCGCATCATCGGCGGGGCGTCGCCCGTCCGGGTCGGACCGATCGGCACCGCGAGGTTCATCACCGTGTCCAGGGCCACGTCGGCGAAGGCGCCGACCTGCCGCTTCAGGGTCTTCACGGGCACGTCCGCCACGGTCAGGGCCCGCACGTCCTCCCACAGATGGAGCACGCTCTGGCCGTCGCCGAGACCCATGACGCCCTGGGTGGTCAGGCGCACGCCGGGCGCCAGTCCGGACGGCTTCGCGCCCACGTACACATCGCCCTCGGCGATCCAGAACAGGCCGACCATGGCCATGGGTTGCTCACTTCCCCCGACTGGCGGCACCGCCGCCACGTCACGCGTCGAACGATCAGGTCGTCCTCGCAACGCGCGAAGGGGCCGGGAAGTTCCACTTCCCGGCCCCTGCTCCCGGCACCCGTCGGCGCCGGCACCGCTCAGTACTTCGCGTCCTGGCCCAGCCGGCCGAGGCGGCTGTTCCTGCGGCCGTACAGGAAGTAGACGACCAAGCCGATCACCATCCAGACGGCGAAGCGGAACCAGGTCTCGGCCGGCAGGTTGAGCATCAGCCAGACCGAGGCGGCGATGGAGAGGATCGGCAGCACCGGCACCCACGGCGTGCGGAAGGACCGGTGGAGGTCGGGGCGGCTGCGGCGCAGCACCATCACACCGGCCGCGACCACCACGAAGGCGAAGAGCGTGCCGATGTTCACCAGCGTCGCCAGCTCGTTGATGCTGGTGAAGCCGGCGACGATCGCGATGATGACGCCGAGCAGGATCGTCGGCCGGTACGGAGTCCGAAAGCGCGGGTGCGTCACGGAGAAGAAGCGGGGCAGCAGCCCGTCGCGGCTCATCGCGAAGAAGACGCGGGTCTGGCCGAGCAGCAGGATCAGGCACACCGTGGTGAGGCCGACGGCGGCGCCGAAGCTGATGACGCCCGCGTAGAACGGGTGGCCCACGGCCTTGAAGGCGTCGGCGAGCGGGGCGCTGGTGGACAGCTCCGTGTACTTCTCCATGCCGGTGACGACGAGGGCGACCGCCACGTACAGCACGGTGCAGATGAGGAGCGAGCCGAGGATGCCGCGGGGCATGTCGCGCTGCGGCAGCTTGGTCTCCTCGGCCGCGGTGGCGACCACGTCGAAGCCGATGAAGGCGAAGAAGACGACGGACGCGGCGGTGAAGATGCCCATGACGCCGAAGTTCGTCGGCTCGTAACCGAAGATCAGCTGGACCATCGGCGAGTCCCAGTTGGAGCCGCCGCCGGGCGGGGTGACCGCGGGCGGGATGAAGGGCTTGTAGTTGTCGCCGACGACGAAGAACAGACCGGCGATGATCACGATCATCACGACGGTGACCTTGATCGCGACGACGATCGCGGTGATCCGGGCGGACAGCTTCATGCCGAGCACCAGAATGACCGTCAGCACCAGCACCAGCAGGAAGGCCAGGAGGTCGAAGGTGCCGCCGGGCACGTCCGGTCCTTCGAGCGCGGCCGGCAGATGCCATCCGATGTTGTCCATCAGCGAGCGCACGTAGCCCGACCAGCCGACGGCGACGACGGCGGTGCCGAGCGCGAACTCCAGGACGAGGTCCCAGCCGATGATCCAGGCCGGCAGCTCGCCGATCGAGGCGTACGCGAAGGTGTACGCCGAACCGGCGACCGGCACCGTCGAGGCGAACTCCGCGTAGCACAGGGCGGCGAGGGCGCAGACGATGCCGGCGGCGACGAAGGCCAGGGCCGTCGCCGGGCCCGCGTTCTCCTTGGCCACCTTGCCCGTCAGGACGAAGATGCCGGTGCCGATGATGACGCCGACGCCGAACACCGTCAGGTCCCAGGCGGACAGCGACTTCTTGAGGGCGTGCTCCGGCTCCTCGGTGTCGCGGATCGACTGCTCGACCGACTTGGTCCGGAACATCCCGGAGTTCGCGCGTGGCTGCTGGTCCGTACTCACGTCGTACCTCCCTGCCATGGGGCTGCCCGTCCTCAGGTCAGGATGCACGCCAAAGGGCCGGTCGGCACCCGTAAGGGTGGCGCGACCGGCCCAAAGGTGACGCGGTGTGACGAAGGTGAGCCGACGGCGGGTCAGTCCCGGGCGGGCTCGACCGCCTGGGCGCTGGTCTCGAAGCGGCCGTCCAGGCGCGAGACCAGGCCGGTCACCTGGCGCGCGATGTCCGGGGCGGTCAGCCCGATCTCGGCGAGCACCTCGGCGCGCGAGGCGTGGTCGAGGAAGCGCGGCGGGATGCCGAAGTCACGCAGCGGCACGTCCACTCCGGCGTCCCGCAGGGCCTGGGCGACGGCGGAGCCGACGCCGCCGGCCCGGCTGTTGTCCTCGACGGTGACGACCACCCGGTGCTGCTCGGCGAGCGGCGCGAGGGCCTCGTCGACCGGCTTGACCCAGCGCGGGTCGACGACGGTCGTGGAGATGCCCTGCTGGTCGAGGAGGCCGGCGATCTCCAGGCACATGGGCGCCAGCGCGCCGACCGAGACGAGGAGCACGTCGGGCGTGTCGGTGCCGGCCTCGCGCAGCACGTCCATGCCGCCGACGCGGCGCACGGCGGGGACGGCCGGGCCGACCGCGCCCTTGGAGAAGCGGACCACGGTGGGCGCGTCGGTGACCTCGACGGCCTCGCGCAGCTGGGCGCGGACCTGGTCGGCGTCACGCGGCGCGGCGAGCCTGAGGCCGGGCACGACCTGGAGGATCGACATGTCCCACATGCCGTTGTGGGAGGCGCCGTCGGTGCCGGTGACGCCGGCGCGGTCGAGCACGAAGGTGACGCCGCACTTGTGCAGGGCCACGTCCATGAGGACCTGGTCGAAGGCGCGGTTGAGGAAGGTCGCGTAGACCGCGAAGACCGGGTGGAGGCCGCCGGTGGCGAGGCCGGCCGCGGAGACCGCGGCGTGCTGCTCGGCGATGCCGACGTCGAACACCCGCTCGGGGAAGGCCTTGGCGAAGCGGTCGAGGCCGACCGGCTGGAGCATGGCCGCGGTGATCGCGACGATGTCCTCGCGCTCCTTGCCGAGCGCGACCATCTCCTCGCCGAAGACGCTGGTCCAGTCGGCGCCGGAGGAGGCGATCGGCAGACCGGTGTCCGGGTGGATCTTGCCGACGGCGTGGAAGCGGTCGGCCTCGTCCTGGAGCGCGGGCTGGTAGCCGCGGCCCTTCTCGGTGAGGCAGTGCACGATGACCGGGCCGCCGAAGCGCTTGGCGCGGGTGAGCGCCGACTCCAGGGCCTCGATGTCGTGGCCGTCGATGGGGCCGACGTACTTCAGGCCGAGGTCCTCGAACATGCCCTGCGGGGCGATGAAGTCCTTCAGGCCCTTCTTGGCGCCGTGCAGGGTCTCGTAGAGCGGCTTGCCGACGACCGGGGTGCGCTCCAGGATGTCCTTGCCGCGGGCGAGGAAGCGCTCGTAGCCGTCGGTGGTGCGCAGGGTGGCCAGGTGGTTGGCGAGGCCGCCGATGGTCGGGGCGTAGGAACGCTCGTTGTCGTTGACGACGATGACGACCTGGCGGTCCTTGGCGTCGGCGATGTTGTTGAGCGCCTCCCAGGCCATGCCGCCGGTCAGCGCGCCGTCACCGATGACGGCGACGACGTGGTCGTCCTTGCGCAGGATCTGGTTGGCCTTGGCGAGGCCGTCGGCCCAGCCGAGGACGGTGGAGGCGTGCGAGTTCTCGATGACGTCGTGCTCGGACTCGGCCTGCGACGGGTAGCCCGACAGGCCGCCCTTCATCTTGAGCTTGGAGAAGTCCTGCCGGCCGGTGAGCAGCTTGTGCACGTAGCTCTGGTGGCCGGTGTCCCACAGGACCTTGTCCTTGGGCGAGTCGAAGACGCGGTGCAGGGCGATGGTCAGCTCGACCACGCCGAGGTTGGGACCGAGGTGCCCGCCGGTCTTGGAGACGGCGTCCACGAGGAACGACCTGATCTCTTCGGCCAGCTGGTCCAGCTGTTCCGAGGAGAGCCGGTCCAGATCTCGCGGTCCCCTGATACGGGTCAGCAGAGCCACCCGTGCCTCCTTGCGTTTGAACTGGTCGAGCTTGCCGATTTGTCGAGTCTAATGTTCCGTCTTGGATCGTGGGCATCGGGCCGGGGGTGGCACGCCACCCGGATGGCCGACACACCGCTGATCCTTCTGCCCCGTCCACTGGTCCGGACGCAGCAGTGCCCGGCGCCGGTTTCCCGGCGCCGGGCGGACTGTCCGTGATGTGCGTTACGCGCGTCCCGCGGTCTTCTGCGTGCGGCGGGAGACCGAGTCGATCACGACGGCGGCGAGCAGCACCGCGCCGGTGATCATGTTCTGGATCGCGTTGGACATGCCGATCATGTTGAGACCCTGCTGGATCGACTGGATCACGATCATGCCCAGGAGCGCGGACCAGACCTTGCCGCGGCCGCCGAAGAGGCTGGTGCCGCCGATCACGGCCGCGGCGATGACCAGCATCAGCGTGTTGCCGCCGCCGAGGCTCTTGGTCGCGCCGCCGGAGAGGCTCGCGATGAACAGGCCGCCGAAGGCGGCGAGCGTGCCGGAGATCGCGAAGACCGCGATCCGGACCCGGTCGACGTTGATGCCGGCGCGGCGGGCCGCCTCGGCGTTGCCGCCGACCGCGAAGACCTTGCGGCCGAAGAGGGTGCGGCGGGCGACGAAGTCGGCGAGGACCAGGACGGCCAGGAAGAGCACCAGGGCGAGCGGCAGGCCGCGGGCGCCGGCGGGCTCGTTCATGACGTACGCCACGGCGAAGACCAGGACCGCGACGACGGCGGCGCGCAGCACGATCTCGCTGACCGGGCGGGCCGGGAGCCGGGCGGCCTTGCGGCGGCCGCTGTCACGCAGCAGCGACAGCACGTAGCCGGCCACGGCGACCAGGGCCAGGCCGTAGGCGGCGATCTTGTCGGCGAAGAAGTAGTTGGTGAGGTTCTCCACCACGCTGCCGGACGGCGTGTTGATGGAGCCCTCGCCGCCCATGAGCCACTCCTGCAGGCCCATCCAGCCGAGGAAGCCCGCGAGGGTGACGACGAAGGCGGGCACGCCGATCTTGGCGAAGAAGAAGCCGTGGAGCGCGCCGATGACGGTGCCGCTGAGCACCGCGATCACGATCGACAGCCACTCGTTCATGCCGTTGCTGACCTGGAGGCCGGCCCAGACGGCGGCGCCGACGCCGGCGACCGAGCCCATGGACAGGTCGATCTCGCCGAGGACGAGCACGAAGACGATGCCGACCGCCATGATGCCGAGGCCGGAGGCGTAGACGGCGACGTTGGCGACGGAGCTCGCGGACAGGAAGTTGCTGTTCTGGAGCTGGAAGACGATCGCGATGACGATCAGGCCGAGGATCACGGGCAGGGAGCCGAGCTCGCCGCCGCGGATCTTGCGGGTGAACTCCGTCCAGTAACCCTTGAGGCCCTCCTCGCGGACGAGCAGGCGCGGGTCGACGGCCGGGACGGGAGCCGCGGACTCCTCGGGGGTCCCGGAGGCCGCGGGGACCTCGGAGGCTTCGGGAGCCTCGGAGGCTTCGGGGGTCTTGGCGAGGTCGCTCACTTGGCGGCCCCCTTCTCGGCGGTGTTCTCGGCGGTCTCGGCGATCCGCGCCTGCCGGCGGGTCACGGCGTTGTCCGTGGCACCGGTGATGGCGGCGATGATCGTCTCGTGGCTGGTGTCCTTGACGTCGAAGACACCGTTGTTGCGGCCGAGGCGGAGCACGGCGACCTTGTCCGCGACGGCGCGGACGTCGGCCATGTTGTGGCTGATGAGGATGACGCCGTGGCCGCGCTCGCGCAGCCGCTCCACCAGGTCGAGCACCTGTGCGGTCTGCTCGACGCCGAGGGCGGCGGTGGGCTCGTCCAGGATGACGATCTTCGGGTCGCCGATCAGGGCGCGGGCGATGGCCACGACCTGGCGCTGGCCGCCGGAGAGGGCGGCGACGGGTATGCGGACCGACGGGATGCGGATGGACAGGGTGTCCAGGAGCTCCCGGGCGCGCTTCTCCATGGCGATCTCGTCGAGGACGGAGCCGGAGCTGAGCTCGCTGCCGAGGAAGAGGTTGGCGACGACGTCGAGGTTGTCGCAGAGCGCCAGGTCCTGGTAGACGGTCGCGACCCCGAGGTTCTGGGAGTCGTGGGGCTTGGTGATCTGGACGGGGCGGCCGTCCCACTCGATGGTGCCCTCGTCGATCGGGTGGACGCCCGAGATCGTCTTGACGAGGGTGGACTTGCCGGCGCCGTTGTCGCCCACCAGGGCGACGACCTCTCCGGCATGGATCTCCAGATCGACATCGGTGAGCACCTGGACGGCGCCGAACCGCTTGGAGACCCCGCGCAACGCCAGCACGGGCGCAGCGGACACGTGAATCATCTCCTTCGCCGCCTGACCGGCGGGGATGTGGTGCGAGAAGGTACTGCGAGGTTTCGCGAGGGGAGTCCGGCGCCCCGCCCCCGCTTGCGGGGCGTGTGTACGGGGCGGGAGGCGCCGGACCGGTTCCGGGGGGACGGGGCGGGCTACTTGATGCCCGCCGCCTCGCAGGCCGCCTTGTACTCGGCGGTGCAGATGTCGGCCGCCTTGTAGACGTTGTCGGCGATGATCGTGGAGCCGATGTTCTCCTTGGTCACGACCTGCGCGTCGTAGAGCTTGGCCGGGATGTCCTTGAACTCGCCGGTGAGGCTGGTGACCTTGACCGGGACGAGGTCGTCGATCTTCTCGCCCTTGAGGAGCTTGACGGCGATCTCGGCGGTGGTCTCGGCCTCGGGCTTGATCTGCTTGTAGATCGTGAAGGCCTGGTCGCCCTTCAGGATGCGCTGCAGACCGGCGAGTTCGGCGTCCTGGCCGCCGACCGGGACCTTGACGCCCTGCTTGTTGAGGGCGGTGATGATGCCGCCGGCCATGCCGTCGTTGGCGGAGTAGACGCCCTGGAAGCCGGTCTTGCCCAGCGAGTCGATGGCGGCGCCCATCTTCTTGTTGGCCTCGTCCGGCGACCAGTCCGGGATGTCCTGCTCGTAGACGACCTTCTTGACGGCGCTGTCGATGACGCTGTGGGCGCCCTTCTTGAACAGCGGGGCGTTCGGGTCGGTCGGCGAGCCGTTGATCATGACAACGTTGGCGTCCTTCGCCTTGTCGCCCAGCGACTTCACGAGGGCCTCGCCCTGGAGGCGGCCGATCTTCTCGTTGTCGTAGGAGACGTAGGCGGAGATCGGGCCCTCGGCCAGACGGTCGTACGCGACGACCTTGACGCCCTTCTTCTCGGCCTGCTGGACCCAGGACTTGGTGGCCTTGTAGTCGACCGAGTCCAGGATGATGACCTTCACGCCCTGCGTGACGAGCGCGTCGAACTGCTTCTTCTGGGTCTCGGTGTCCTGCGCGGCGTTGTTGTACTTGACCTCGCAGTCGGCGCAGAGGGCCTTGATCTTCGCCTCCATGATGGGGCGGTCGAAGGTCTCGTAGCGCGTGGTCTTGTTCTCCGGCAGCAGCAGACCGATGGTCTTGCCGTCGCCGCCGCCCGAGTCGCCGGAACCGTTGTCGCCGGCCTTGCCACAGGCGGCGAGGGAGAGGGCCATGGAAACCGCGGCCGTGCCTATGACGACGCGACGCGTCACTGCGTTCATGTGGGGTTGCCTCCCTGACGAGGCCGCGACATTGCGGCCGAGGTGGCTGGAAGTCAACTCGGCCGCAGGGTCGACGTCAAGGAGTAAATCCTTAACGAGATGACAACGGTGCCATCCGTTATCTAAGTGAAGGCAGGCTGAGGCGCCGACGGCGAGCCCGACGGGGCGCTGACAGAACTCTGCAGAAGCGGCGAATCGCCCATCTCGCTCAGCACGAGCGCGAGCGCGCCCAGCACCTCCGCGCGGCCGCCCAGCGCTCCCGGGGCCAGCGACAGCTGGCGGGCGGCGCTGGGAATGGCGTAGCGCGACACGGAGTCCCGGATGGGCGCGAGGACCAGCTCGCCCGCCTCGGCCAGATCACCGCCCAGGACCACCCGGCTCGGGTTCAGAAGATTGCAGAGGTTGGCGACACCGCTGCCGATGTGCCGGCCCACGTCGGCGATCACCCGCCGGCAGCCGGGATCGCCCTCCCGGGCCAGCTGGACCACCCGCTCCATGGTCAGGTCCGGCCCGTGCGAGGGCTGGAGCAGCGGCAGGACGTAACGGGCCGCCGTGAAGGTCTCCAGGCAGCCCCGGTTGCCGCAGCGGCACACCGGCCCCGACTCGTCGAGCGTGATGTGGCCGATCTCGCCGGCCGTGCCGCCCGGGCCCCGGTAGACGCGGCCGTCTATCACCAGGCCGGCACCGACACCGCTGGCCACCTTGATGTACGCGAGGTCCTTCACGCCCCGGCCGCTGCCCCAGACCAGCTCGCCGAGCGCGCCGAGGTTGGCGTCGTTGTCGACGTGCACGGGCACGCCCAGCCGGGCCGACAGCTCGTCGGCCGGATTGATCCCGCTCCAGCCCGGCAGGATCGACGTGGAGCCCAGCGTGCCCGAGGACACGTCGATCGGGCCCGGCACGCCGAGACCGACGCCGACCACCTTGTCCCGGCCGATGCCGGTCGCCGCGATCAGCCGGCTGACCAGCTGTTCCGCCCGGTCGAAGCCCTCCGCGGCCGAGGCGTCCACATCCAGCGGCTCGGCCTCCTCGGCCAGCACCTGATGGGCCAGGTTGCCCACCGCGACCCGCAGGTGGGTGTGGCCGAAGTCGACCCCGATGACGATGCCCGCGTCGCCGCTGAGCGAGACGCTGCGGGCCCGGCGGCCTCCGGCGGAGGTCGGCGTGACCTCCACGGTCCCGCCGTCCTTCAGCTCCCGCACGATGTTGGAGACCGTGGCGGCGGACAGCCCGGTCGACCGGGCGATCTCGGCCTGGGTGAGCGATCCGGCCATCCGTACCGCCCGGACGACCCGCTCCAGATTGGCCCGGTGCAGCGAGGACTGCGACCCCGGAGTCTCCATTGACTCTCTCCACCCTACGACGTGTACAAGTTATGAAGTCCAAGCTCCTTCGAGGGGCTTGTCGTCGTCAAGTCCTCGACGGCAGTCGTATCCGGATGGAAAAGGTCCGGCCCCGGGGAAACCCACTCCCCCGGGGCCGGACCGAGCAGCGCCTGGACCGTCTCTTCCTCGTCCTCGCTACTTCAGCGTGGCCGAGGTGAGACCCGCCTGGACCTGCCGCTGGAAGGACAGGTAGACCACCAGCATCGGGATCATGGCGATGGTGACGCCGGCGAAGAGCACCGGCAGGTCCGTCTCGTAGCCCTGCTGCTGCTGGAGCTGGATCAGGCCCTGCGTCAGCACGTACCGCTCCGGGTCGTCACCGGTCTGCGGCTGCATGAGCACCGTCGGCAGCACGAACTGGTTCCACTGCCCGAGCGTGTTGAAGATGCCCACGCTGAGCAGACCCGGCTTCGCCATCGGCAGCATCACCTGGAAGAAGGCCCGGGTGTGCGAGGCGCCGTCCAGGACCGCGGCCTCGAAGACGGCCGTCGGCAGCGTCCGGAAGAAGGAGTGCATGAAGAAGACGGTGAACGGCATCGAGTAGGCGACGTACACCAGGATGAGGCCCTGGTAGGTGTTGAGCATCCCGAGCATCTTCACCATGAAGAAGAGCGGGACGAGCGCCAGGAAGACCGGGAACATCGCGCCGGCCACGAAGAAGTAGTAGATCAGCCGGTTGCCCCAGAACTGGTAGCGCGCCAGCACGTACGCCGCCATCGAGCCGAACAGCATGGTCAGCGGCACCGAGAACACCAGGACGATCACGGTGTTCAGGAAGTAGTCGCCGATGCCCTTGTTCCAGGCCCGGGAGAAGACGTCGAAGGACCAGTTGGACGGCCAGCCGAAGGCCGAGCCGGCGATCTGGCTGTCGGTCTTGAAGGAGCTGAGCACCAGCCACAGCAGCGGCAGCACGATCAGCAGGGCCCAGACGGCCAGGAAGCCGTGCGAGAAGACGTTCAGGACGACGCCCTCGCGGGCCGGCGCCGGGGCCGGCCCGGAGCCCTTGCGGACGGCGCGCTGACGGGGCACGGCGGCCCCGGCGGCTCCTGCGGAGGCCCCGGCCGGCGTGGCGGAGGCGTCGGACTTCTGGATGGGTGCAGTCATCGTGGGTTCTCCCGCTCAGAACTCGAGGCGCTCGCGGCGGGTGGCGCGCAGCGTGACCACGGACACGATCAGGGTGAGCAGCAGCATGACCACGCCCATGGCGCAGGCGTAACCGCTCTTACCGAAGTAGAGGAAGTTGCGCATCATGACCGTCGACATGGTCTCGCTGTGATGGTCGGGGCCGCCGCCGTAGTCGCCCGAGGTCATGGTGGAGACCAGGACGAACATGTCCATGGCGACGATGCCGAGGTAGACCCAGGCGGTCTGCACGGAGTCCCACAGCAGCGGCAGGGTGATGCGGAAGAAGGACTGGGCGCGGCCCGCGCCGTCGATCAGCGCGGCCTCGTAGATGTCCTTCGGGATGGACTGCATCGCGGCGGAGAACAGCACCAGGTAGAAGCCGACGCCGTGCCAGACCACGACCGCGATCAGGGCCCACAGGACGAAGTTCGGCTCGTTGAGCCATTCGACGGGCTTGTCGGCCTCGATCAGCCCGAGCTTCAGCAGGAAGCCGTTCAGCATGCCGCCGGTGTCGCTGCGGTAGACGGCGCCGAAGAGCACCGCGAGGATCGCGAGCGAGAGCACCTGCGGAAAGAAGTAGACGACCTTGTAGAACTTGGATCCGGCGACGCCCGCGACGCCGCCGGCCTTGCTGCGCCCGCCCGCGTTCACCATGAAGGCGAGGAAGAGGGCGAGCAGGATGGTGATCACCGGGATGAACACCAGGAACAGGATGTTGTGCCAGACCGCTCCCAGGAAGACGTCGTCCTCGAAGAGCGCGACGTAGTTGTCGAGGCCGACGAAGGAGAAGGTCTGCGACTGGCCCTTCCAGTCGGTCAGCGAATAGCCGAAGGTCTGGAGGTACGGCCAGATGACGAAGACCAGATAGAGGGCCACGGGTATGAAGAGGAAGCCCGTGACGAACTTGTACTGCCCTTTGCGCATGACGTTCCTGTCCCTGATGTCCCCGTCGAGATCGATACGCGAGATGGGTGTCCGCGCGTCAGTCGCGGTGGTTGTTCTTGGCCGCCGGGTCCTTGGCCGCCTTGTCGACCGCGGCCTGGGCCCGCTTGAGCCATTCGGCGGGCTGGATGCGCTTGGCCATCAGCTCGTTGGAGGCGTTCTGGATCTCGGTGTCCATCTCGCTGTACCACTCGGTGTACAGGAAGCGGAAGGTGTTGCTGCCGGCCTTCTTGGAGGCCTCGACCGTGGACTGGGTGCCGGGGCGCAGCTTGACGCTCGGGTCCACGCCGTCGGCGAGGATGGTGAGCGAGTTGGCCTCCTTGGCGAAGAGCGTCGACCACTCCTTGGAGAGCATCATCCGCATGAACTCCTTGGCCTCGGGCAGGTTCTTGGCCTTGGCCGGGATGATGAAGGGCTCGCCGGAGCCGGCGCGGATCGCCTCGTAGGGCATCTTGCTGCCGGGCAGCAGTGGCATCGGCATGAACTTCATGTCGAAGTCGGCCGGCGTCTGCTTGAGCTGCTCGTTCTCCAGCCAGGAGCCACAGGTGATGAAGGCGGCCTTGTACTGGTTCCAGCGGGTCTGGGACTCGGTGTGGGTGAGGCCGTTGGTGCCGGGCATGAGGTAGCCCTTCTCGACCACCTCGTAGATCGCCTCGACGGCCTCCTTGGCGGCGTCGGAGCCGACGAAGGCCTTCGGGTCGAGGTTGTCGATCGCCTTCATGGCCTCGAGACCGCCCTTCTTGGCGATCAGGTCCATGATGGCGACGTTGATGTAGTACGGGAACTTGCCCTGGTGGGCGAGGCCGCCGATGCCCTGTGAGGTGGCGTCCTTGCAGATGGCGAGGAACTCGTCCCAGGTCTTGGGCTCGGTCCAGCCCTTCTCCTTGAAGAGCTTGCCGGAGTACCACAGGCCCCACACCGTGTAGATGTAGTTGAGGGCGACGGTCTTGCCCTCCAGGATGCCGGCGTCGAGCGTGCCGGGGATCAGGGTGTCGCGGACCTTCTTGGCCGGGTCGTCGACGGACGGCGCGTCGAGGACCTCGGCGAGGTCGAGCAGCTGGCCGTTCTTGTGCAGGACGTCGATCTTGATCTTCTGGGCGCCGGAGTCGTCGACGAGGTCCGGCGGGTTGCCCGCGTTGAAGCGCGGCTGGAGCTTGCCGGTGATCTCCTGGGTGCCGGTGTGGGTGGCGGTGACGCCCCACTTCTTGTTGAAGCTGGCCTCCCAGGCCTTGGCGTAGTCGTCGCCGTATCCGCCCTTGAAGACGACGACGTCGATCTTTCCGCCCTTGGCGACGCCGAACGGATTGTCCTTCGTCTTCTCGCCCTTGGGCTTGTCGGAGCCGCCGTCGTCGCCGCCGCTGGAGGCGCACGCGGACAGGAAGCTCATGGTCGGCACCGAGATCAGACCGAGTGCGGCGGAACGCTTGATCAGATCGCGACGGCCGAGGCCCTCGTTCTTCGGGGCGTCGTTCTGGGCGGAGGTGGATCCCATGCTAAGTCCTCGCCTTCATTCAGGACTCAGGCGGTGTACCGGTCGCCCGTACAGATTCGCCTCCGGCGAAGGGCCCCGCCACCGCGGTCAATTGCAGCTGGGTCGTGCAGGCGTCGGGCCGTCGTTCGCAGTGGTACGACGGGCGGGACGCCGACAGGTATAGTCCACTTCCCGCCGCCGGAGCAAGATCGAAACCGGCTTTCCCCGGCAGTCTTCTCCGAGTTGAGACCTGCGGGACAGCCCTGGCTTTTCTGTCCCGGTTCCTCCCTCGAATTCTCGTCAACACCCTTGACACCGTCGGCCTTTCACCCGTCTCCTGGGTGCTCGTGCGAGCGGTTTGACAACGTTGTCTAGAACCAGCGGCAGGAGCGACGACACGGTATGCGTCCCCATCACAGAGCGGTCTGCCTGGCGGCCTCGGCGGCATTGGTCCTGAGCCTCACCCCCACGGTGGCTCAGGCGCTTCCGGGCGGAACGGATCAGTCCGGCGGATCCGTACGAGAGTTCACGACCTCCTTCGAAGCGGACGAACCGCAGCCGACCTGGCGGAACACCGTCGAAACAGGACTAGACGGAAAGAAGCGGACGTCGGGTGTCGACGGCGGATTCGTCACCGGCATACCCGGCAACGTCACCGACCGGGTGACGGCCCTGCGCGCCAGCGGCGAGAACGCGGGCGCGGGCGAGGTCAAGGAGAACCTGGTCGACCTCCAGCCGGGCACCAAGTGGCTGGTCTTCGAGCCCACCGCCTGGATCGAGTTCGACCTCGAGACGCCGGTGAAACTCGCCACGTACGCCATGACCTCGGCCAACGACGCCGCCGAACGCGACCCGCGCGACTGGACCCTCAAGGGCTCGGCGGACGGCAAGGAGTGGACGGTCCTCGACACCCGCGGCGCGCAGAGCTTCGCCAAGCGCTTCGAGACGAAGACCTACGACGTCCCCGGGGCCGCGGGCGGCGGAGCCACCGCCTACGCCCACTACCGCCTGGAGATCACCAGGAACGCCGGCGCCGGCCTGACCCAGCTCGCCGACGTCCAGTTCTCCAACGGCGACACCTCGCAGCCCGTCCCCGAGGAGATGCGCAGCCAGGCCGACCGCGGTCCCAGCGGCTCCCCCACCGCCAAGGCCGGCGCCGGCTTCACCGGGAAGCGGGCGCTGCGCTACGCCGGCACCCACAAGGGCGCGGGCCGGGCCTGGTCGTACAACAAGGTCTTCGACGTCGACATCCGGATCGTCCGCAACACGGAGCTGTCGTACAAGATCTTCCCGTCGATGTCGGCGTCCGAGACGGACCTGAACTATCCGGCCACGAACGTGTCCGTCGACCTGGCCTTCACCGACGGCACCTATCTGAGCGACCTCGGTGCCACCGACTCCTACGGCGGGCCGCTCACGCCGCAGGGCCAGGGCGCCGCCAAGCGGCTGCACGTCAACCAGTGGAACCAGGTCACCGCGCGGATCGGCGAGGTCGCGAACGGCAGGACCGTGGACCGGATCCTGGTGGCGTACGACGCGCCGAAGGGCCCGGCGAAGTTCCAGGGCTGGATCGACGACGTGACGATCGCGCCGAAGCGGCCGCGGGAGCCGTACGACCGGCTGTCCGACTACGCCTCGACGGTCCGCGGCACCCACTCCTCCGGCTCCTTCTCGCGCGGCAACACCTTCCCGGCCACCGCCGTCCCGCACGGCTTCAACTTCTGGACGCCGGTGACCAACGCGGCGACGCAGAGCTGGATCTACGAGTACGCGCGCGGCAACAACGCGGACAACCTGCCCACCCTGCAGGCGCTGTCCGCCAGCCACCAGCCGAGCCCGTGGATGGGCGACCGGCAGACCTTCCAGGTGATGCCCTCGGCCGCCGCCGGCGCGCCACCGACCGACCGGACCGCCCGCGCGCTGCCCTTCCGGCATGCCGAGGAGACGGCGAAGCCGCACTACTACGGCGTCACGTTCGAGAACGGTCTGAAGGCGGAGATCGCCCCGGCCGACCACGCCGCCGCGATGCGGTTCACCTATCCCGGTGACGACGCGAGCGTCGTCTTCGACAACGTCACCGACCAGGGCGGGCTCACCCTCGACCCGGCGACCCGCTCCTTCACGGCCTACTCGGACGTGCGCAGCGGTCTGTCGACGGGCGCGGGCCGGATGTTCGTGTACGGCGTCTTCGACGCGCCGGTCACCGCCTCCGGCAAGCCCACCGAGGCCGGTGTGAAGGGCCACTTCCGCTTCGACGCGGGCGCGGGTCGGACGGTGAACCTGCGGATCGCGACCTCGCTGATCTCCGTGGAGCAGGCGAAGGCGAACCTCGCGGACGAGATCCCGGAGGGCACCGGCTTCGAGACCGTACGGGAGCGGGCGCAGGACGCCTGGGACGAGGTGCTGGGCCGGGTCACGGTCGAGGGCGCGACCCACGACCAGCTCACCACCCTCTATTCCAGCCTCTACCGGCTCTACCTCTATCCCAACTCCGGCTTCGAGAAGGTGGGTTCGGTCTACAAGTACGCCAGCCCCTTCTCCGCGCCGGCCGGGCCCGACACGCCGACCCGTACCGGTGCGAAGGTCGTCGAGGGCAGGCCGTACGTCAACAACGGCTTCTGGGACACCTACCGGACGACCTGGCCGGCCTACTCCTTCCTCACGCCGGGCAAGGCGGGCGAGCTGGTCGACGGCTTCGTGCAGCAGTACAAGGACGGCGGCTGGATCTCGCGCTGGTCCTCGCCCGGCTACGCGGATCTGATGACCGGCACCTCCTCCGACGTGGCCTTCGCCGACGCCTACGTCAAGGGCGTGGACTTCGACGCCGAGGCGGCGTACGAGGCGGCCCTGAAGAACGCCACCGTCGCCCCGCCCAGCCGTGGTGTGGGCCGCAAGGGCATGGAGACCTCGCCCTTCACCGGTTACGCCTCGACGGAGACCCACGAGGGCCTGTCCTGGTCCCTGGAGGGCTATCTCAACGACTACGGCATCGCGCGGATGGGCCGGGCGCTGTACGAGAAGACCGGCGAGAAGCGGTACCGGGAGGAGTCGGAGTACTTCCTGAACCGGGCGCGGGAGTACGTGTCGCTCTTCGACGCCAAGGCGGGCTTCTTCCAGGGCCGGGACGCCAAGGGCGGCTGGCGGGTGCCGTCGGAGTCGTACGACCCGCGCGTCTGGGGCTACGACTACACGGAGACCAACGGCTGGGGCTACGCCTTCACCGCGCCGCAGGACTCGCGTGGTCTGGCCAATCTGTACGGCGGGCGGGCGGGCCTCGGCAAGAAGCTCGACGCGTACTTCTCGACGCCGGAGACGGCCTCGCCGGACGTGGCCGGCTCGTACGGCAGTGTCATCCACGAGATGACGGAGGCGCGGGACGTGCGGATGGGCATGTACGGGCACTCCAACCAGGTCGCGCACCATGTGCCGTACATGTACGACGCGGCGGGGCAGCCGTGGAAGACGGCCGAGAAGGTGCGGGAGGTGCTGTCCCGGCTGTACACGGGCAGCGAGATCGGGCAGGGCTATCACGGTGACGAGGACAACGGCGAGCAGTCGGCCTGGTTCCTGTTCTCCTCGCTCGGCTTCTATCCGCTGGTGATGGGCAGCGGGGAGTACGCGATCGGGTCGCCGCTGTTCACGAAGGCGACGGTGCGGATGGACAACGGCCGCACGCTGGTCGTGGAGGCCCCGCGCAACAGCGCCCGGAACGTGTACGTCCAGGGTGTGAGGCTGAACGGCGAGCGCTGGACGTCGACGGCGCTGCCGCACGGCCTGCTGGCGAAGGGCGGCGTGCTGAAGTTCGACATGGGCCCGGAGCCGTCGGCGTGGGGCACGGGTTCTTCGGCGGCCCCGGTGTCGATCACGAAGGACGACGAGGTGCCGGCGCCGCGGGCGGATCTGCTGGCGGGTGGCGCGGGGCCGCTGTTCGACGACACGTCGGCGACGGCGGGTGCGGCGGCCGGTCCGGTGGAGCTGCCGGTGGCGAAGGCCGGGAAGGCGGTCCAGTACACGCTGACGTCGTCGGCGGACCGGGCGAAGGCGCCGGCCGGCTGGGTGCTGCAGGGTTCGGCGGACGGGCTGAGCTGGAAGGACCTGGACCGGCGGGAGGGCGAGTCCTTCGCCTGGGCCCGGCAGACCCGGGTCTTCACGGTCGCGGCGCCCGGCTCGTACGCGAGGTACCGGCTGGTGCCCGCGGGTCCGGGCGGTGAGCTGGCGGAGGTCGAGCTGCTGGGCTGACGGCACGGGCAAGGGCCCTCTCCCCAGTGGGGAGAGGGCCCTTGCCGTTTCGGATCCCTAGCCGCGGATCAGGTTGCGCAGCACGTACTGCATGATGCCGCCGTTGCGGTAGTAGTCCGCCTCACCGGGGGTGTCGATGCGGACGACCGCGTCGAACTCGACACCGGTGTCGGTGGTGACCTTGACCGTGCTCGGGGTGGTGCCCTCGTTGAGCTCGGTGATGCCGGTGATGGAGAAGGTCTCCTCGCCGGTCAGGCCGAGGGAGTCGGCCGACTGGCCGGCCGGGAACTGCAGCGGCAGGACGCCCATGCCGATGAGGTTCGAGCGGTGGATGCGCTCGTACGACTCGGTGATGACGGCCTTGACGCCGAGGAGCGCGGTGCCCTTGGCGGCCCAGTCGCGGGACGAGCCGGAGCCGTACTCCTTGCCGCCCAGGATGACCAGCGGGGTGCCGGCGGCCTGGTAGTTCTGCGAGGCGTCGTAGATGAAGGAGACCGGGCCGCCCTCCTGCGTGAAGTCACGCGTGTAGCCGCCCTCGGTGCCCGGCGCGATCTGGTTGCGCAGGCGGATGTTGGCGAAGGTGCCGCGGATCATGACCTCGTGGTTGCCTCGGCGCGAGCCGTAGGAGTTGAAGTCACGACGCTCCACACCGTGCTCGGTGAGGTACTGGCCGGCCGGGGTGTCGGCCTTGATGGCACCGGCCGGGGAGATGTGGTCGGTGGTGACCGAGTCGCCGAGCTTGGCGAGCACGCGGGCGCCCGTGATGTCGGTGACCGGGGTGGTCTCCATCGTCATGCCCTCGAAGTACGGGGGCTTGCGGACGTAGGTGGACTCGGTGTCCCACTCGAAGGTGTTGCCGGTCGGGATCGGCAGCGCCTGCCACTGGGCGTCGCCCGCGAAGACGTCGCTGTAGGACTTGCTGAACATGTCCTCGCCGATGGCGTTGGCGACGACGTCGTTGACCTCGGCCTCGGAGGGCCAGATGTCGGCCAGGTAGACGGGCTTGCCGTCCTGGTCGACGCCGAGGGCGTCCTTGGTGATGTCCACCTTCATGGAGCCCGCGATGGCGTACGCGACGACCAGCGGCGGGGAGGCCAGGTAGTTCATCTTGACGTCGGGGTTGATGCGGCCCTCGAAGTTCCGGTTGCCGGAGAGGACCGAGGTCACGGCCAGGTCGTGCTCGTTGACGGCCTTGGAGACCTCCTCCGGCAGCGGGCCGGAGTTGCCGATGCAGGTGGTGCAGCCGTAGCCGACGAGGTTGAAGCCGACCTTGTCGAGGTACGGGGTGAGGCCCGCCTTGTCGAAGTAGTCGGTGACGACCTTCGAGCCCGGGGCGAGGGTGGTCTTGACCCACGGCTTGCGGGTCAGGCCCTTCTCCACGGCCTTCTTCGCGACGAGCGCGGCGGCGACCATGACGTACGGGTTCGAGGTGTTGGTGCAGGAGGTGATCGCGGCGACGGTGACGGCGCCGTGGTCGAGGGTGTAGGTCGTGCCGTCGGGGGCGGTGACCTGGACCGGGTTCGACGGGACCGTGCTGCTGACGGCCGGGGCGTCGGAGGCCGGGAAGGACTCCTGGCCCGCCTCGTCGACGCTGTCGACGTAGTTGCGCACGTCCTGGGCGAACTGCTCGGCGGCGTTGGCGAGGACGATGCGGTCCTGCGGGCGCTTCGGGCCGGCGATCGACGGGACGACGGTGGAGAGGTCGAGCTCCAGCTTCTCGGAGAAGTCGGGCTCGGCGGCCGGGTCGAGCCAGAGGCCCTGCTCCTTGGCGTACGCCTCGACGAGCGCGACCTGCTGCTCGGAGCGGCCGGTGAGCTTGAGGTAGTTCAGGGTCTCGCCGTCGATCGGGAAGATCGCGGCGGTGGAGCCGAACTCGGGCGACATGTTGCCGATGGTGGCGCGGTTGGCGAGGCTGGTGGCCGCGACGCCCTCGCCGTAGAACTCGACGAACTTGCCGACGACGCCGTGCTTGCGCAGCATCTCGGTGATCGTGAGGACCAGGTCGGTGGCGGTGGTGCCGGTGGGCAGCTCGCCGGTGAGCTTGAAGCCGACGACGCGCGGGATCAGCATGGAGACCGGCTGGCCGAGCATGGCGGCCTCGGCCTCGATGCCGCCGACGCCCCAGCCGAGGACGCCGAGGCCGTTGACCATGGTGGTGTGCGAGTCGGTGCCGACGAGGGTGTCGGGGTAGGCCTGGCCGCCCCGGACCATGACGGTGCGGGCCAGGTGCTCGATGTTCACCTGGTGGACGATGCCGGTGCCGGGCGGGACGACCTTGAACTCGTCGAAGGCGGTCTGGCCCCAGCGCAGGAACTGGTAGCGCTCCTTGTTGCGGCCGTACTCGAGCTCGACGTTCTGGCCGAACGCGTCCTTGGTGCCGAACTTGTCGGCGATGACGGAGTGGTCGATGACCAGCTCGGCGGGGGCGAGCGGGTTGATCTTCGCCGGGTCGCCGCCGAGCTCCTTGACGGCCTCGCGCATGGTGGCGAGGTCGACGACACAGGGCACGCCGGTGAAGTCCTGCATGATCACGCGCGCCGGCGTGAACTGGATCTCCTGGCTCGGCTGGGCCTGGGAGTCCCAGTTGCCGAGGGCCCGGATGTGGTCGGCGGTGATGTTCGCGCCGTCCTCGGTGCGGAGGAGGTTCTCCAGCAGGACCTTCAGGCTGTAGGGGAGCCGGGCCGAGCCCTCCACCTTGTCCAGGCGGAAGATCTCGTAGGACTCGTCGCCCACGCGCAGCGTGGCGCGGGCGTCGAAGCTGTTCGCCGACACGACAGTCTCCTTCATATATGTGCGCGTTCCACCGCATCCTGCCGCCACGTACGCGTCGTCGATCCGCTAAGGTAAGGCTAAGTTAGGTAACCCTTACCGGGTGGCGGCAGCGGTGCGCCTCGGCAGATATCTCGATGTCGAGATAACTCTAGTACATCACCGGCGCTCGGTCATGCTCGGCTTGCGCCGAGAAACGCCGCCACGGTCGCGACGAACCGGGCGGGGTCGTCCAGCCACGGATAGTGGCCCGCGCCGGGCTGCACGGGGAATGTGGCGTCGGACACCCACGCCGCGAGCCCGGCCACCGCGCTCGGCGGACTGTTGAGGTCGAGCTCTCCCGCGAGCACCAGGACGGGCGAGGCGAGCCGGGCGAGCGCGGCCCGGGTGGCGGCCGGGGTGAAGGCGCCCTCGGCGCCGAAGCCGGCGACCGCCTCCGGGTTGTCCGGCCGGCTCGCCGCGTGGTGCCGACGGGCGGCCTCGTCCCAGCGGCCGTACCAGAAGGGTGCGACGGCCTCCCAGTCGGCACCCGTGCCGTCGTTGATCGCCTCCAGGGCGGCGAAGGCGGCCGGGAACCAGGGCTCGTGGGCGCGTCGGCGGGCGAGTGCCAGCCGGACCTCGGCCGGCACGTCGATCCCGACGGCCCGCAGACCGGGCGTGACGAGGGCGAGCCGGGCCACGCGGTGCGGGTGACGGGCGGCGTACTGGACGGCGACGTTCGCGCCGGCCGAGTGACCGAGCAGCTCGATCCGTTCGAGTCCGAGGTGCGCCCGCAGCGCCTCGATGTCGTCGACGAGCCGGTCGCAGCGGTAGGTGGCGGGGTCCGCGGGACGGGCGGAGGCGCCGGTGCCGCGCAGATCGGGGACGACGAGGGTGCGGTGGGCGGTCAGTCCGCCGAGGTCGCCGAGGTACGCGGAGTCGGCGGGCCCGCCGGGGACGCAGAGGAGGGGCGCGCCCGAGCCGATGACGCGGTGGGCGAGCCGGGTGCCGTCGGGCGCGGTGAAGAAGGTCATAACCACGTTGTACAACCTGGTTATGAGCGCTGTCGAGAGCCCGCCCCCGACGGGTATAACTGAGTGATGACAGCCGAGCGGAACCCGACGGGCACCCTGACCGAGGAGCAGGTCGAGCGGATGTTCGCCGGCATGAACGAGGTCGTCCGCGCGGGCGAGGAGATGCGCCGCCTGCGCGCGGAGATGATCCAGCTGCTCGCCGGCGCCGGCTGGACCCAGGACCGGCTCGCGCGCCTGGCCGGGATGAGCCAGCCCGCCGTCTCCAAACAGGTCACCAAGCCCCGTACCGGCGAGGCGGTGGACGTGTCGCTCGACCAGCACGACGCGCCCTGGCTCGAAGGGCGCCTGTGGGGACTCGCCGAGGAGATCGCGGACACGCTCGGCGACTCCGCGCACTGCTCGCGCCTGGTGCACGTGCTTGCCCGCGGCCGCAAGCGGTTCACCGCGCAGAACGTGGACGCGTTGCGGCGCCTGGTGGAGCAGGACCTGCGGGAGCATGCGGCGCGCCGGCCTTTCGGGGCGTATCAGCACACCTACGACCGGATCGCCCGCGGCCTCGACGTCCTGGCCACGCCGGGGACGGGCGAGGCCGGCAGCGGTCCGGCCTCGGTGCGCCGGGCACTCGCCTGCCAGATCCAGCGCGTCCGGCTCCACGAGGACACCTGAGCGTCCGCGGGTGTCCGGATGGCCGATGCGCAATTGCCGTGAACCGGCCCAAGGGTGACGATCGGAGCATGTTCAGCGGCGCGCATGTGATCGTCTACACCCGGGACGCGGAGGCGGACCGCACCTTCCTCAAGGACGTCTTCCGGTTCGCCCATGTCGACGCGGGCCGCGGCTGGCTCATCTTCCAACTGCCGCCCTCCGAGATCGCGGTGCACCCCACCGACGGGGAGCCGAAGACCGAGGTCTACCTGATGTGCGAGGACATCGCCGCCACCCTGGCCGTCCTGGAGGACCGCGGCGCCGAGGTCTCACGGCCCGTCAGCGACCAGGGCTGGGGGCTCGTCGCGGCCGTGCGCCTGCCGAGCGGGACCGAACTCCCGTTGTACGAGCCGCGTCACCCGGTCGCGCACAGCCCGTCACCCTGATGGCCTACCCCACCGCGAGTGACATCTCATATCTGAGATAACGTGACGGCATGGCAGACGACTACCTCGTACGCATCGGCAAGCTCATCCGTGACGCACGCCAGCACCGCGGCTGGACGCAGACCCAGCTGGCCGACGCACTCGGCACCAGCCAGAGCGCGGTGAACCGGATCGAGCGCGGCAACCAGAACATCAGCCTTGAGATGATCGCCCGCATCGGCGAAGCACTCGACAGCGAGATCGTCGCCCTCGGTTACGCCGGACCCATGCACCTGCGGGTCGTCGGCCGCCGCCGGCTCTCCGGCTCCATCGACGTCAAGACGAGCAAGAACGCCTGTGTCGCCCTGCTGTGCGCCTCGCTGCTCAACAAGGGCCGCACCGTGCTGCGCCGGGTCGCCCGCATCGAGGAGGTCTTCCGCCTGCTCGAGGTCCTCAACTCCATCGGCGTCCGCACCCGCTGGATCAACGAGGGCGTCGACCTGGAGATCGTGCCGCCGGCCGAGCTGGAGATGGAGTCCATCGACGCGGAGGCGGCCATCCGCACCCGCTCGATCATCATGTTCCTCGGCCCGCTGCTGCACCGCCTGGACCACTTCAAGCTGCCCTACGCCGGCGGCTGCGACCTCGGCACCCGCACCATCGAGCCGCACATGATCGCACTGCGCCGCTTCGGCCTGGAGATCACCGCCACCGAGGGCCTCTACCACGCGCGGGTCGAGTCGTCCGTCGTTCCCGACCGCCCGATCGTCCTGACCGAGCGCGGCGACACGGTGACCGAGAACGCCCTCCTCGCCGCCGCCCGCCACGACGGCGTCACCGTCATCCGCAACGCCTCCTCCAACTACATGGTCCAGGACCTGTGCTTCTTCCTGGAGGCGCTGGGCGTACGGGTCGAGGGCATCGGCACCACCACACTCACCGTGCACGGCGTCCCCCAGATCGACGTCGACGTCGACTACTCGCCCTCCGAGGACCCGGTCGAGGCGATGAGCCTGCTCGCCGCGGCCGTCGTCACCGAGTCCGAACTGACGATCCGCCGGGTCCCGATCGAGTTCATGGAGATCGAGCTCGCGGTCCTGGAGGAGATGGGCCTCGACCACGACCGCTCCGCCGAGTACCCGGCGGACAACGGCCGCACCCGCCTGGTCGACCTCACGGTCCGCCCCTCCAAGCTGGAGGCGCCGATCGACAAGATCCACCCGATGCCCTTCCCGGGCCTCAACATCGACAACGTGCCCTTCTTCGCGGCGATCGCGGCCACCGCCCAGGGCAAGACCCTCATCCACGACTGGGTCTACGACAACCGCGCCATCTACCTCACCGACCTCAACCGCCTCGGCGGCCGCCTCCAGCTCCTCGACCCGCACCGCGTCCTCGTCGAGGGCCCCACCCGCTGGCGCGCCGCCGAGATGATGTGCCCGCCGGCCCTGCGCCCGGCCGTGGTCGTCCTCCTCGCCATGATGGCCGCCGAGGGCACCTCGGTGCTGCGCAACGTCTACGTCATCAACCGCGGCTACGAGGACCTGGCCGAGCGCCTGAACTCGGTGGGCGCGCAGATCGAGATCTTCCGCGACATCTGACGGAAGGACACCGCCGCATCCCGCCCGGCTCGGGACATCACGAGTCGGCGCGGGGTGCGGCGGTGTCCGTGGGGCTTCTTTTGTCCCGGTTCTGCCATAATCACTGATGTTCCGGTGGTTTATTCATATTGGGGATTTGATGTCGCAACTCCCTGACGCCTTCAGGCGTCTGTCGGCAGCCCAGAAGTCCCCGAAGGGGGTCCCCCTCTACAGCCGGTTCGTCAATCGTCCGGCCGGCCGGATGCTGGCGGCCGTGGCCTATCGGTACGACGCCACACCGAATCAGCTGACGGCGCTCGGTGCCCTGTGCACCTTCCCGGCGCTGGCCGCCGTGGCGCTGATGCCACCGGGACCCGTGATGGCGGTCGCCGTGTCGGCGGCGCTGGCGCTGGGCTTCGCCCTGGACGCGGCGGACGGGCAGCTGGCACGGAGCCGGAGGACGGAGAGCGCCCTCGGCGAATGGCTGGACCACGTGGTCGACGCCATCAAGATCATGGCCCTGCACCTGGTGGTGCTGGTGTCGTTCTACCGCTTCTTCGACCTGCCCAGCGACGCCTTTCTGCTGGTGCCGATGGCGTTCCAGCTCGCGGCCGTCGTCATCTTCTTCGCGGGCGTCCTGGCGGGCAAGCTGAAGCAGCAGACCGGGCGGGACGCCACGACGGTGCCTCCCTCGCCGCTGCGGTCGGCACTCCTGCTTCCCGTCGACTACGGCACGGTCTGCTTCAGCTTTCTATTCCTGGGGAGTGAAGACCTCTTTCTCGGCGTGTATTGCGTAATGCTCGTAGCTCATGTCCTCTACCTGGCCGCCTTCTTTGTGAAGTGGTCCCGCGAGCTGTCCGGAGGCTCCGGAGAGATTCTGCCGGGCCTGCACGCCGAGGGCGCGGCGCAGCAGCGTGCTTGAGGTCTGCACGGTGTAGGGAAAGTAGACGACCTCCACCCCGACCTTCGCGAACTCGGTCTCGAGCGCCTGCCATACCTCCGTGCCGAGCCAGTCGTCGCCCTTGAAGATGACGTCGAACCCGACCTCCTTCCAGATCTCCACCTTGTCGTCCACGGTCGCGACGAAGACCTCGTCCACGTAGCGGACGCTCCGGACGATCTCCAGACGCTCGCTGAGCGGTACGACGGGCGGCCTGCCCTTCAGGCACACCACCAGGTCGTCGGAGCAGACGCCCGCGACGAGCCGGTCGCAGTGCTCCCGGGCCCGGCGCAGGATGTTGAGGTGGCCGACGTGGAAGACGTCGAAGACGCCCGGCGCGTAACCGAGACGTTCTCCCATCACCGTTCTCCCGCCGGTCGCTCGTCGGCGACCGCACGCACGTCGAGCGGCTCGGACGGGCGCGTCGTGTGGGAGCCGTCGGTGACGACGATCGTGTACTGGTGGCGGGCGCCGGGCTCGACGGCATCGGTGAACTTCATGGTCGGGCGGCTCCAGGCCGTCGACCGCTGCGTCGGTGCGGCCACGAGGTCGCCGTCCCGGTAGAGGAGGTACGTCAGCTCCGCGTCGTCCCGGTCCCACGCCGCGCGCCAGCTCAGCGTCACCTCGCCGGCGCCGGTCTCCGCGAGCGAGAGCCGGGGAGCCGCGTCCGGGGCCGCGCCGGCGGGGCCGGCCGAGAAGCGCGTCAGGCTCTGCTGCGGCGAGTCGTTGACCTCGGTGAACTCGCCGCCCGCCCAGAGGATCCCGCCGGCCATCTCCAGCGCGCGGGGGCCGTTGCCCTCGCCGGTGCCGTCGTCGGTGTCGGGGAACCAGTGCAGGATGTGCTTGTCGGCGACCGAGTTGGCCAGGAAGTGCTGACGGTCGTTGACCTCGGGGAATCCTCCCGGCGTCTGGCTGCAGTCGTGGGCGTGCGACCCGCTGTAGAGGACGCCGTTGTGCAGGGCGAGGGCCTGGGTGGCGCCCCAGCACCAGTCCTTCCACAGCATGGCGTCGTCGGACAGACGGCCGGCGATGCGGCCGTCGAAGATGCCGGTCCCGCGGCCCTCGGCGCCGACGTAGAAGTTGACGCCGTCGCGTACCAGGGCCTTCACACCCGATCGGATGGGCAGCCAGCCCGGGTACACGCGCACCGTCGCGCCGGTCGTGGGGTCCAGGGCCGCCAGACCCCGCGACTCCTTGGTGTTGACCTTCGTGAAGTCGCCTCCGACGAGGATCTTTCCGTGGTCGAGCGCGGCCACGAGGGACCAGACCGGGGCGTCGATGTCGGCCTTGAAGGGCAGCAGGGTGCCGCTGGGGGTGAAGGCCGCGATGCGCTGCTGCGGCTTGCCGTTGACGGCCGTGAAGTCGCCGCCCACGTAGACCGCGGTGTCGGTGGTCTCGATGGCCCGGACGGGCGCGGCCATGGCGGGACGGAAGTCGGGGCGCAGCGCGCAGTCGGCCGTGTCGAGGGCGACCGCGCTCGCCACACCGGTCCCGTCGACCTTGCCGAACGAGCCGCCGACGTAGAGCACCGTGCCGTCGGGCGAGGTCTTCAGGGCCCGTACGGTGTTGCCGGCCTCCGTGAAGGAGGGTGCGCACGGCAGGAGTTCGCCGGTGACGGCGTCGAAGGCGGCGAAGTTCTTGCGGGCGACGTCGCGTTCGCCGGCCTTGGCGCCCGGAGGACGTACGTGGTCGAAGGTGCCGCCGACGTACACGACGCCGTGCGCGTACTCGAGGGCCCACACGATGCCGTCCGTCTGCCAGGTCTCCAACGGCTCGGCGGTCAGCAGCCCTTGTTCGCCGGCCTGCGACCCTGCGGCCGTCGTCAGTGAGGCGGCCGCGAGGAAGACCACGGCGGAAGCCGCGGTGACGACCCTCATCGTGCATTTTCTTCTCAGGTGCATGGAAGCTCCCGGGGTTGCAAAGGGGTTCGGGCGGCGGAAAGGGAAAGCCTGCGTCGCACGGATTCCGCGACGGGTTCATGTGGCGCGTTGGCGCAGCACACCGACGAGATCGCTCATTCCCAAAGGGGTGCGAAAGCGCCACAAACTTATACTGAATACGGACATTCCCAGCACGATTCCCACGGCGAGTCCGGCCGCCGTGTCACCCGCCATCAGCCTGACGGGAAGGACCAGGGCTCCGGTGAGGCACAGGCCGGCGGCCGTCGCGGCGAGGTAGCCGTCGTCGACGATCGTGAAGCCCGGATGGCGGCGCACCAGGGCGGCCGAGACGAGGTTCTCGAAGACGATCGCCGCTCCCCAGGACAGCGCGGCTCCCATGACTCCCCAGCGCGGCACGGTGAGCAGGCCCACCGTCACCTGCACCGCGAACGCGGCGCCGGTGACGGCGAGATGCCAGGAGCTCTTGCCGGCCATGAGCAGCACCGTCTGGGCGCTGCCCACGCCGACGTTGACCGCGGAGGCGACGCAGAGCACGACCAGCGCGCCCGCGCCCTGCTCGAACTCCCGGCCGAACAGGGAGAGTACGGTGTCGGGAAAGCTGACGAGCAGCACGAGCAGCGGCCAGGACAGCAGGACGCTCCAGCGCGTCGCGATGCGATGCAGCTGGCAGGCCTGACGGCCGTCCTCCAGGGCGAGGAGCCGGCTGATCTCCGGGGCCACGGCCAGGCGGATCGCGAGCTGGAGCATGGTCGCCGCGACGACGATCCGGCCCACGGCGGTGTAGATGCCGGCCTCTTCGCTGGTGGCCAGACCCGAGAGCATCACGACGCCCAGCCAGGCCGCGCTGATGTCGAAGACGGAGGAGATCGCCCGCGGCGCGGCGAACGACCAGAAGCTCCGGCGGGCCAGGGCCGCTTCGGCACCGGAGGACGCGCCCCGGCTCGTACGGCGGCACCGGCGCAGCGCGAGCCAGGCGACGAACGCGCCCACCACCGTGGGCAGAAGCCATGCGGCGGACAGACCCAGGACGCCCGGTGCCAGGAGCGCGACCGGCACCGCGAGGAGGACCCGGAGCACCGGTTTGACGATCTGCTCGACGCCGATGAACGGCACCACCGTGCCGTAGCCCTGGGTGGCGGCGAGCAGGATCAGGGTGACGGTCGCGAGGGGCAGGAAGAGGGCGAAGAGCCGTACCAGTGTGACCGCGTCGTCCGAGGCGAGGTTCGGGAGCAGGGCCGTCGCCGTGGAGGGTGAGAGGAACAGCGCCGCCGCGGCCACCGTACTGGCCGCCGCTCCCGGCACGACGGCGGTACGCAGGAGCGCGCCCACCTGGCGGCCACCGCTGGTGGCCACGTCACGGGAGACGAACCGCACCAGTCCGGTGTCGGCCCCGAGCTTGCACGCGTTGATGAGGATGGTGAAGACGGCGACGCCGGTGAAGACCGCTCCCGATCCGTGCGCTCCGAGGGAGCGGCTGACCAGGGCCACGAGCAGATAGCCGAAGACGGCGTTGACCGTCGAACCCAGGAATCCCCACCAGCCGCCGCGCGCCGTGGCGGCGACGCCGCTCCGGGCGGCCGTCCCGCGGGTGGCGGGAACGGCCGTTCCGGAGGCGCTCATCGAGAGACGGTGAGCGTGTCGTCCGGCACGGAGGAGCCCTGCTCGGGCCGGGAGCGCTCGTCTTCCCGGGCCGGCTCCTCGGCGGTCTTGCCGACGGGCTTGCCGACGGGCTTCGTGGCCGCCTCCTCGGTGGGCTTGGCAGCCTCCTGGGCGGGCTTGCCGACGGGCTTCACGGCGGTCTTGCCGACGGGCTTGTCGGGGGTCTTGCCGGCGGGCTTCGCGGCGGGCTTGTCGGCGGTCTTCGTGGCCGCCTCCTCCGCGGGCTTGGCGGCCGGCTCCTCTCCGGGCTTGGCGGCCGGCTCCTCGGCGGGCTTCACCGGCGTGGGCGCCGCGGCCGGCGTCGGGATCCCGTCCGCGGCCGCACGGCGGGTGCGGGCGGCGTCGAGGAGGCGGCGGAGCGGGCCGGGCCGCGTGGTGGTGTCGAGCACCGCGCCCACGACGTGTCCGCCCGAGCAGCCGATCAGCTCGCGGACCCGCTTGAGGTCGTCGCGCCGGGTGTCGTCCAGACCGCCCACGACGAGGACGCCGGCCACCCGCTGGGCGACCGTGAGCCCGTCGGCGTTTTCGAGCAGAGGCCGGGTGACGACGAGGACCTGCGTGCCGGAGCCGGCGGACGCCAGGGCGCGGGTCACCCGGGACGACAGCGGGAGGTCGTCCCCGCCGGTGCCGCGCGCGTGGGACAGGAGCGTGAACCGTCCGGCCTTCTCGTCGCCGACGGCGACGCGGCCTTCGGTGACGCCGGCCGTCTCGCCGCCGGGTTCCGCGGCCGCCATCGGCAGCCGGGCGGGCAGGCCGGGCGTGCCTCCGGTGGCGTCGAGCAGGACGACGTCGTCACCGGTCTCGGCGAACGCCGCGGCGAGGTTCACCGCGACGGCCTCACCGCGCTGTTCGCCCTTCGGCGCCACGACGAGGAGCGGGCCGTCGGTGCGCTTCTCGCCGCGCCGGAGACGGAAGGCGAGGGTGCGGTACGCCTCCGCGCGCTCGCCGTCGGTCCGGCCGACCACCAGCAGGTCGTCGTCGGGTCCGGCGCCGGCGCCCGGGAGGAGGCCGAGGACCGGGGCGCCCAGCGCGCCCTCCACCTCGCTCACCGAGCGTGCCCGCGGTTCGAGGGCGGAGCGCAGCCAGGCGACCACGATGCCGCCGAGGAGCCCGGTCACCAGGCCGATGCCGAGGAGCCACGCGGGGCCGGGCCCCGCGGGGGCCGCCGACGGCTCGGCCCGGCGCACCAGGTCACCGCCCGCGGTGTCGTAGGACCTGATGTCGGAGATCCGCTTGCGCAGGGCGACGATCTGGTCGCGTCGGCCCGGGGCGGTGGCCTCGTCGGCCTTTCCCTCGCCCTCCTTGGTCAGCGCGGCGACCTGCTGCTCCAGGCCGCCGGTCATCCGCTTCACCGTGGCCTCGGACCGGGCCTTGCGGTCGGCGAGGTAGGCCTCGGCGAGCGCGTTGGCCGCCCGGGCCGCCCGCTTGGGGCTGTTCGCGGTGTACTCGAACCGGAGGATCTGCGTGTTGGGCTGGTTGGTGACGCGGAGGTTCTCCCGCAGCGCGTCGGCGCCGACGCCGGCCTCCTTCGCCGCCCGGGCCGCCAGCGTGGTGCTGAGCGCGATCTGCCGCTCCGTGCCCATGCTCACCTGGTGGTCGAGGGACACGCCGAAGGTGCTGAACGGGTCGGTGGTCGAGCGGACCAGGACCTCGCTGGCGGAGGTGTAACCGCCCGTGCGCAGCAGCGTCATGAGCAGCCCGCCGAGGAGTCCCACCACGATGCCGAGCGCGATGGTCGTGCGGTACCTGAGCAGTTGGCGCACCTGGTCACGCAGCCGGTCCGGGTCGTCGTACCGGTCATCGAAGCGGGTGGAGCTGGTCACGAGTGCCTCCTCTTCCGGGGCTTGGGGCGGGGACGGCGGTCGCGCGCGACAGCGCCGATGAGGGTGACCGGGACGACCGGCCGGCCGGCGTGGTGATGAAGAGCGGAAGGAGCAGGAGCAGCGCCAGCGGCC
The DNA here is from genome assembly GCF_044544825.1 of Streptomyces sp. NPDC053493. Taxonomy (NCBI): domain Bacteria; kingdom Bacillati; phylum Actinomycetota; class Actinomycetes; order Kitasatosporales; family Streptomycetaceae; genus Streptomyces; species Streptomyces sp. NPDC053493. The sequence continues at coordinate 287,184 of NZ_JBITXS010000009.1, read as the reverse complement.
CCACGACGGCGATGAGGCTGCCGCGCAGCAGGATGATCTGGTAGAAGGCGAAGCCCGGGACCAGCAGAACCGCGAGCGTGGCCGGTCCGGCTCGCAGGCGTTCCCGGATGTCGTCCATACGGCGGCCGGCCGCGCCGAAGAGGCCGAGGAGGACCACCACGGCGGGCACGCCGCCCCACAGGTAGCTCTCGATCCACAGCGGCGCCGAAAGGTTCTGGAAGTCGTATCCCGCGTACTGGGCGAGCACGATGCCGGTCGCCTCCGGCTTGTCGGGCCACATCGAGCGGGGCACCGCGAACAGCGGCACGCCGAGCACGGAGGCCGGCGAGATGCCGTGGTCCCGTACGTAGTCGATGCCGGTCTGCGTCTGCTGGAAGGCGTCGTAGTCCATGCTCGTGGAGAACTGCTCGGTCAGGCCCACGACGGTGAGGTCTTCGCGTTCGTTGTAGCGGAAGTAGTCGCTGTACGGGAAGGCGAACAGGACCACGGTCGTCACCGCCGCGGCGGTCAGCCGGAAGGCCCGGGGACGGTTGAACCGGGGCACGGAGAAGAGCAGGACGAGGAGAACCGTTCCCGCCCAGAAACGCGGCTTGCTGATCGGGTTGTTGACCACGACGTTGAGGGCGAGGAGGAGCGGGAGCAGCAGCCGGCGGAGGCTGCGCAGCAGCCGGTCCCCCGTTCTCCGCAGGGGCAGGTGCACCAGGCCCACGAGCGCCCAGAACGCGGGGACGGCCAGCACCCAGACGCCCAGCCGGTGCAGCGGGTCGGCCGTGGCGCTCTCGTCCCGCATGGCCTGCCGGCTGGTGAAGAAGGGCACCAGTCCGCCCGCCCGCGGGATCAGCACGACCGCGAGCGCGAGGGCCAGGCCGCACAGGAGGATCACGGGCACCGGAGCGAGCCTGCGGGAGAGCACCGGTTCGAGGACGAGGGACGGGCGGTCGGCACGGGCGGCGGCGAACGCGGCGCCCGCGCAGTAGGCGAGGATCCCGAGTTCGGTCAGGACGGCCGCGGCGAGAGTGGTGGACGCGCCCGCGCGGTAACGGAGCGGATAGGTGTCGGTGGCGATCATGGCCAGCGGTGCCAGGCCGAGCCACACGTAGGTGAAGAGCCAGAATCCCAGAGCGACGAGCCGCACCGACGTGGCGGTGAGCACCCGGGTGAGCGCCCCGCCGGTGTGCGCCACGACGACGCACTGCACGGCGAGTGCCGCTCCCGGCCGCACACCGGGAGCCTGCAGGACCAGGCCCGGCAGCAGGGCGACGAGCACGACGGCCCAGCAGCACACGGCGACGACACTTCGTTCTCCCCTGCCTCGCACCTGCACCCCCTTTTTGTGTCGGCGAGTAAACGGCATAAATCTACGCAAAGGCATTTATAGCCCAGCGTCCGCGATGACCCGGAGAGCCACGGAAGGTATTTTTTTCGAGCGATTCCGTATGCGGATCATATGGACACACAAACCGCTGAGAATCAAAAAGAGAAACACTTTCCCCGATCACCTCTCCGGGGTGTCCGGGCATACGGCAGAAGGCGCGCGGTTACCATGACGAAAATCTCCTGCCCGCCCCCCACAGCAGCGAATGAGGCGCCAGAAAAATGCAGGGATACATCAAGGTCGACGCCGCGATGAGACGTGCGGTGAGACAGGTCACCGACGCTTTTCCGTTTCCCGGCTATTTCGATCCGGAGCTGTCCGGACACATCACCGTGGCCCAGACCGTCCAGCGTTTCCTGAAGCCGGGATCGCGCATCCTGGACTTCGGGGCCGGCTGCGCGGACAAGACCGCGGTGCTCGCGGCCCTGGGCTACCGGTGCACGGCCGCCGACGACCTCCAGGACGAGTGGCACAAGCGCGGCGGCGCCCGCCGGCGCATCCTCGACTTCGCCGAGACGATGGGCGTCGAGTACGTCACGCTCGACGGCGGCGCCCTCCCCGAAACCGGCACCGACACCGGCACCGAAACCGGCACCGACACCGCAGCCGGCGCCGGCGCCTTCGACATGGTGATGCTCCACGACGTGCTGGAGCACCTGCACGACTCGCCGCGCGCGCTGCTGATCGGCCTGCTCGAACGGGTCAGGGACGAGGGCTATCTCTTCGTCACCGTGCCCAACCACGTCAACCTGCGCAAACGGCTGGCGGTGCTGCGCGGCCGGACCAGCCACCCGCCGTACGAGCTGTACTACTGGTATCCCGGCCCGTGGCGCGGCCATGTGCGCGAGTACACCGAGGGCGACTGCGTGGCGCTGGCCAAGGCGCTGGGGCTGACGGTGCACGAGGTGCGCGGTACCCATCACATCCTCGAAAAGGTGCCACCCCGTCTCCGGCGCGCCTATCTGGCCTTCAGCCGGTTCGCCCCGTCGACCCGGGACACCTGGTCGATGGTCGCCCAGAAGCCGCCGGGCTGGCGGGCCAGGCCGAAGCTCGACGACACGGAGTTCCGCGAGCTCACCGGCCTGAAGTCCTGGGGCGAACTGGCCCACTGAAGCCGGTCCCCGCGCCGCGGCCCGTCGGTTCTCCGACGGGCCGCGGCGGGCTCAGGAACGGGGAAGCCGGCCGTCGGCCCCGCGTACCGCGCGCAGGATCTCCTCGAAGCGCGTGGCGCAGCCCTCCAGGGCGAACTCCCGCTCGGCCAGGGCCCGGCTCTCCTTGCCCAGCGACTCCGCGCGCGCCGGGTCGTTCAGGACCTCGCCGACCCACGCGGCCGCGTCGGCCAGCGAGGACTCGTCGGGTGCGAACACCGCCGAGCCGGCCTCACGGAGCAGCTTCGCCGCCAGGTTGTCCACCGGCATCAGGCCGAGGACGGGGCGTCCGGCACACAGGTACGAGAGCGTCTTGGACGGGACGGAGAACTCTCCGGCGTCCACCGCGAGCAGCACGACCAGCACGTCGCCGGAGCCCAGCACCTCGGGCAGCCGGTCGTAGGGCTGGAAGGGCAGCAGGGTCAGCTCGACTCCACGGGCGGCCGCGGCCTCCTTGATGACCGGGACGGCCGGGCCGTCGTTGACGACGACGAGGCGGACCCGTTCGCCCCGTTCGCGCAGCGTCTCGGCGAGCCGCACGAGCAGGACCGGGTTGTGCTTGAGGCCGATCGTGCCCGAGTACAGCACGGTCCTGACGCCGGTGAGGCCGTGCTCCGCCGCCCAGGTGTTGGCGCGCTCGACGGGGCGGATCTCGTCCAGCGGCGCCCAGTTGGGGATGACGGTGACCTTGCCGGCGGTGCCCCACTCGCGGTGGACGCGGACGAAGGAGTCGGCGATCACGACGATCGCCGAGGCGCGCCGCGCCGCCCACTTCTCGCCCTGCTCGAAGACGCGGGCGGCGACGCCCATCAGCCTGGACACACCGGCGGCGGCGAAGCTGCGGAGCGCCACGGCGGCGATGTCCTGGTGCCACAGCACCCAGGGGATGCGCAGCGCCCTCAGCGCCGCCGCGGCCACGACCAGGCTCGGGACCGGCAGATTGCCCAGCATCGCCACGTCGGGCTTCTCGCGCCGTACCTGGCGGGCCAGTTCCAGGCCCAGCCGGGTCTCCTGGAAGAGGCGCCGGACGTAGGCGCCCTTGTCGAGCACGACCTGGTCGCCGATGGTGACGAAGCGCAGTCCGGGGACCGTGTCCTCGGCCAGGTTGCCCTTCCCGGAGACGTAGGCCGGGCACGTCGAGTGGGCGACGTCATGGCCGCGCCGGGCCAGCTCACGGCTGAGCTGTGCCTGGAACGGGTGCCCGCTGTAGTCGTGGACGAGGATCCTCATCGGCTGCCCTCCCGGCCGGTACGAGGTCAGGAGCGGGCGCGCTTGACCTGGTCGTAGACCCAGGCGTAGGTCTTCTCCAGACCTTCGGAGAGCGGGATCGACGGCTCCCAGCCGTACCGTTCGCGGATCAGGGTGTTGTCGGAGTTACGGCCGCGCACGCCCTGCGGCGCGTCCAGCCGGTACGTGCGCTCGCAGCGGACGCCCGCGATCTCCTCGACGAGGTCGACCAGTTGGTTGACGGTGACCAGTTCGCTGGAGCCGAGGTTGACGGGGACGCCGCTGTCGCCGTCCATGATCATCCGGGTGCCGTGGAGGCAGTCGTCGATGTACATGAAGGAGCGGGTCTGCCGGCCGTCGCCCCAGATCTCGATCGTGTGCCGGCCGGAGAGGACCGCCTCGGCGATCTTGCGGCACACGGCGGCCGGGGCCTTCTCGCGCCCGCCGGTCCAGGTGCCCTCCGGGCCGTAGACGTTGTGGTAGCGCGCGACGCGTGCGGTGAACCCGAAGTCCTCCTCGTAGTGGCGGCACATGCGCTCGGAGAAGAGCTTCTCCCATCCGTAGCCGTCCTCGGGCTGCGCCGGGTAGGCGTCCTGCTCCCGCAGCGCGGTGACGTTCTCGGCGGTCTGCTTGTCGGCGGCGTACACGCAGGCGGAGGAGGAGTAGAAGTAGCGCTCCACGCCGGCCTCGTGCGCGGCCTTGAGCATGTGGGTGCTGATCAGCACCGACATCATGCAGGCGGCCTTGTTGTTCTCGATGAAGCCCATGCCGCCCATGTCGGCGGCCAGCATGTAGACCTGCCGGGCGTCGCGGACGGCCGCCCGGGCGTGCTCGACGAGCGACAGGTCGGCGACCACGTTCTCGGCGTCCGGGTGCAGCTGGTGCCACTCGTGCCGTGGCTTCACGTCGACGCACCGGACGGTCAGGCCCCGGGACAGGAGGTCGGCCGTCAGGTGCCCGCCGATGAATCCTCCGCCACCGGCCACAACGGCGTCCACCTGCTTGATCATGGCGACTCTCCTCCAGGAACCCGAGACCTGATGTGCGGCCCACCGGTCTCGTCCCGGCCGGACCGTTCGGGAGGCACTGAGGCCCACCTGGAAGAGTTATGCACTATTTGTCCGTATCAGCGCCATGCGCCACGCACCTCGGCTCCCCTGACGGGCGAGTGCGGCCGGTGCTCGCCTCACAACGCGCGGTACATCTCCTCGAGCCGGTCCGTCACCGCGTGGATGGAGAAGGCCTCCTCGACGGCGCGGTGACCCGCCGTCACGAGCGCCGCGCGCCGGCCCTCGTCGAGCAGCAGCTCGCACACCGCGTCGGCCATCGCCCGCGGGCTGCCGTCGGTGACCACCGCCGCCTCGCGGCGCGCCAGCTCCTCCGCCATGCCGCAGGTGTCGGTGCAGACCACGGGCGTGCCCGCGGTCATGGCTTCGAGCACGGTCATGGGGAACGGCTCGTCGACGCTGGGCAGCACGTACACGGCCGCCTTCGCATAGGCCCGTACGGCCTCGGCGTACTCCAGCGCACCGCCGTAGGAGACGACCCCGCGCAGCCCGCGGGCGTCGATGAGCCGGCGCACCGTCGGCAGCAGCCCCTCGTCCGCCCCGTACAGCATGAAACGCGCGTCGGGCACCCTCCGGTGGACCAGGGCGGCCATCTCCACGAAGGCGTCCGGGCGTTTGCGCGGGTGCAGCCGGGCGAGGAAGAGCACTTCCCGCGGGCGCTGCCGCTGCTCTGCCGCACCGCCGCGCGCGGGCCGGACCCCGTTGGGCAGGTTCACCAGGGCCGGGCCGCGGCGGCCGACGACCTCGGCGAGCGACCGCCGCTCCCGCTCGGTGAGGACCAGGCAGCCGCGCGCCCGGCGCAGCAGGGGCAGGTACAGGCTGTCGAAGACCCGGGCGACGAGCGCCCGTCGCGGCTCCACCATGCCGTGGGTCTGCGCCAGGAACCTCTTGCGTCGCAGCGCGGCCACGGCGAGCGCGGTGAGGGAGACGAGGTCGCGCCCGGCGTGGATGTGCACCACGTCGGCCCTGCCCATGGCGTGCCACAGGTCCTTGACCAGCAGCGGGTGCATGAGGCCGGTGAAGCGCCCCGGGAGCAGGGACCGGGCCGGGCGGGTGCGCAGCGGCACCGCGCCGATGGTCTTCGGCGCCCGGGACCGACCCCGCCACAGGGACACCAAGGTGACTTCGTGGCCGCGCGCGGCGCACTCCTCGAGCTGTCCGGTGGCGACGCTGGTGGGGCCGCCGTAGGCGCCGTCGTCGCTGACGAGGGTGACGACGTGGACGATCCTCATGCCGTGACTCCGGTGGTGGCTCCGGTCGTGGCGCCGACCGCTGCGGCGGTGACCTCGGCGGTGGTGGCTCCGGCGGTGGTGGCTCCGGCGGTGGCGACTCCGGCGGCTCCGGTGGTGGCTCCGGCGGTGACGACCGCGCCGGGTGCGACGTTCCGGTGGGCGACCGCCGAGGCGCCCACCACCGCGCCGCTGCCGACGGTGACGCCACGCAGCACGACCGCTTTCGCGGCGACCCAGGACCCGGGCTCCAGCCGGATGGGCCCGTTGTCGAACTCGAAGGTACGGCTGGCGCGTTGGTGGCTGCCGGTGCACAGGAAGGCGCCCTGCGAGACGCACACGTCGCTGCCGATCGTGATCTTCTCCAGGTTCAGCAGCCAGGCGTCCTCACCGATCCACACGTCGTCGCCGACCTCCAGCCGCCAGGGCCAGTGCACGCGTACGTGGTGACGGATGCGTACGCGCTGCCCGATCCGCGCGCCGAACGCCCGCAGCACGGCCGGCCGGAGGCGGTCGGGGAACCACCATTTGACGAACACGAGGTTGAGGACGGCGAACCAGGCCGCCTGGACCAGGTAGGGCCGGCCCTTGTCGTATCCCGCCCCGGTGAAGCCCCGGAGCCGGCGTTCCGGTGCGGCGCCGGGGCCGGACCGGACGGTGCGACCGGCTCCGGCCGTGTGGTCGCTGGTGTCCGACGGTGCTGCGGTGACTGCCATGGCGTGGTCCTCACCTGAGGGTCGGCGAAATGCCCGGACGGGACGGGATCTTTCCCCGAACATCCGGCACGGTCCGCCACATATCGGTGTGTTGTCGCCGTACGGGTCACAGGACGACCCGCTTGCCGCAGCCGGGCGGTCAGTAGGCGCCGCGTCCGACCAGGACGGCGCGGACCGTGCGGGCCATGACCGCCATGTCCCAGGTCCAGGACCAGTTGTCCACGTACCGCAGGTCGAGCGACACGGTCTCGTGCCAGGACAGGTCCGACCGGCCGCTCACCTGCCACAGGCCCGTGAGGCCGGGCTTGACGCTCAGGCGGCGCATCTCCACCTGGTCGTAGCGGGCCACCTCCTCCGGGAGCGGCGGGCGCGGGCCTACCAGCGACATGTGCCCCAGCAGGACGTTGACCAGCTGCGGAAGTTCGTCCAGGGAGTAGCGGCGCAGGAAGCGGCCGACCGGTGTGACGCGGGGATCCCGGCGCATCTTGAACATGTGGCCGTCGTGCTCGTTGGCCGCCGCCAGGTCGCTCTTCATCCGGTCGGCGCCGTGCACCATGGTCCGGAACTTCCACATGCGGAAGGTCGTGCCGTTCCGCCCGACCCGCGTCTGGCGATAGATCACGGGCCCGGGCGAGTTGACGCGCACGGCCAGCGCCAGGCCCGCGAACAGCGGGGCGATCGCGACGAGCAGCAGGAGCGCGCCCACCCGGTCGGTGGCGGTCTTCAGCAGCGTCGGCACACCGCGGCGGGTCGGCGGCGCGATCTGCAGCATCGTCAGTCCGGCCGCCGAGGTGACCCGCACCCTGCGCCGGGCCACCTCGCTGACGCCCGGCAGGACCATCAGCGGACAGTCCCGCTCGTGCAGGGCCCAGGACAGCCGGCGAAGCCGCTCCCCGAACAGCTGCTCGCTCGTCGCGGCGAAGACCAGGTCGGCGCCGAGTGACTCGACCGCGTCCGACACTGACGTGGCGTCCTCGTCGAGGGCGGGCGGTCCGCCGGCCCGGAGCCGCGCGCACACCCGTACACCGGACAGCACCTCGCCCTCGCCCACCACACAGACCCCGACCACCACGTACCCGTGGTCGGTCCGTTCGGCCAGTTGCCCGACCACGGCGTCCACCGTGGTGACCTCGCCGACGACGAGGACCCGCCGCAGCGCCCGGGCCCGCCGGCGCGCGGCCAGCAGGAGCCGGTGCACCGCCTTCCGGCAGACCACGGTGACCAGCAGCGACGGGCAGAGCGCGGCGAGCGTGGCGGCGGGCGCGCCGCCGAGGCCGTACGCGGCGCGCAGAGCGGCCAGGACGCCGAGCAGCACCAGCCAGTCGCGCACGACGGGGCCGACCGGGGCACCTTCGTCCCACGCCCAGGGGGCGTACCGCCGCGCGGCGACACCCACGAGCAGCCAGACGGCGGTGATCACCGCCGCCTGCGGCACGGGCCGGGCCGCTCCGGTCACGGAGAGTGTCAACGCCGTCGTCACCATCACTCCGGCGGCGTCGGCGAGGAACGCGGCCCGTACGTACCGGGCCGCACTGGGTCTTCTGCGCGAGATCGCCGCGCGGGGCGTGGAAGGGGGCGCCTGCCGTGAGGCGGCGCCGATGGACTGCCGCATGGATCTCCCTGGGACCCGATGAAAGCGGTGGGGGGCGCGGCTGCGGCGGGGAGCACAAGCAGTCACACGCCTCGTACGACCCTTATATCAATCACAGAAGATGCCCGTCCTATTTTCCGAGCGCGCCCGACGCGTGCGCGTCCCGAGGGCGCCCCACACATTCGGCCGCTGTTCAGAGCCGGATGGCGTAGGAACGACGAGTCGTAGCGCGCGGTGACGGTCCGATTATGTAAATGTCAGGACGCCCCGGATCGGACGGCCGCCTCCTCTCGAATGTCGGAGAAATCGGCGCGCGAGTCCGCAGGGCCCAAGCTCTGATTCACCCCCAGAAAACAAGGAGGAGTACTCGTTATGCGAGTAGCTACCCGTGCAACGTCCCAGTCCCGCCGAGCGAGATGGGGAGCGCGCCTCGCCGGCGCCGGCTTCGCGGCCGCCATGGCCGTCGGCTTCGTCGCCGGACCCGCGTCCGCGGCGGCCGGTGCGCCGAGCGAGGCGGGCGTGCAGCCCGTGGAGATCCCGTTCCCCGGTGGGGGACCGGTGTGCGCCGCGGGCGAGACGCCCCTGCGGGTCGAGGAGACCACCTTCGTGCCCGGGACCGTGGTGTACGACATCCCGGGCGACGGGACGGTCAGCATCACCGTCGTGGGCACCGGCAGCAACCAGACCTTCAGCTTCTCGGTCAACGGTGAGATGGCCGCGCGTACGGTCTACGCCAAGGGCGGCACCAACCAGAACCGCTACGACTACGACGCGGCGCACGGCTTCCCCAACGGCATCTCGTCGGACGCGCTGCTGCACGCCCCGGTCAACGCGCAGAACGGCCAGTACTTCGCGCTCAGCCACATCGACTTCTGCTTCATCCCCAGCCCGTACAACGGCGGCGGCACCGCCTGACGCCGCACAGGTGCGGGAGCTCCCCGCGGGCCGCAAGGGCGGCCTCGCTCCTCCCGCACCTGCGGATCGACATGCCTGACCGCGACGACGGTCTCCGATGAAGCGGCAGGGCCGGCTCTCCGGCCGAGTCGTGAGCAGGTCCGTGTGGGCCCGGGTCCTCCCGGGCCCATACGCATGTCCGCCCCGGGGCGGTGCCGGTCGCGTCAGAGGTAGCGGATGCCCGGCCTCGTCCCGGCGTCGGTGGGCGGCTCCGCCGGACGCGGCGGCAGGGGCAGGTCCTGGAACGGGAGCCACACCCGGTGCTCGGCGTCCGAGTCGCAGCACTCCTGGTAGCGGACGGCGACCCTGAAGTCCTGCGCCGTCACCGACTCCGGGAACACGGCGTCGACGCGGCAGCCCATGACCAGCGAGCCGTGCGAGGGAAACCCGGAGCCGTCACGGTCGTCGCGCAGTTCCTCGCAGCCCGCGTAGAACGGCCCGGCGGACAGCTCGCACAGGCCGATGCCCTCAAGCGGCAGGCAGCCGGGCTGTCTGGCGGGCCTGACGAAGAAGTCGAAGCCGTAATTCTGGCCCACCCACAGGCTGTTCGGGGCCGGCACCTCGGGGCGCCGGTCGTCGGTCGCGGTCAGCTGCACCGTCAGCGTGACGTGCACCTCGCCCGGCTTGTCGTACGGCCCTCCGTCGCCTCCGACGTCCTTGGCAAAGCCGCGCCAGGCGTAGCCGTAGCGCCAGTCGTCGACGGTGACGGCCGTGAGGGCGGGCTCGACCGCCGGCTTCGGCGACGACGGGGCGGGGCTCGACGTCGGAACCGGGACGGGAGCCGGCGTGGTCGCCTCCCGGGTGGCCGGCACCGTGGGCGAGGACTTCGCCTCGGCCCGCCGCTCCCCGGCCGGGGCGGCGCACGCGGCACCACCGGCGACGGCGAGCAGGACGACGGCCGCGAGGAAACGGTGACGCACGAGGACGGCTCCCTGATCGTGAAGACGCAGTGGCCGCAGCGTAGCGCCGACACACCTGCGCCGTCGGCCAGTTGGCCGTACACGAATTCACCACAAGCCTGTAACCCAGGTGAAGAAGATGTGTACGCTCCTGCCCACTCAGCTCACGCGTCACGTCCCAGGGAGAGCACCGTGTACCCGCCGCCGCATCCGTATCCGTATCCGCCCGTACCCGTTCGCGTACGGCGGTGGTGGCAGCATCCGGCCCTGATCATCGTGCTGTTGGTGCTCGTTCCTCCGGTGGGCATCGTCCTGACGTGGACGAGCCTGTGGAGTCAGCGGCAGAAGACCGTCGCGACCGTCCTCGCCGGACTGTGGTTCCTCGCCGCGCTGCTCGGCGACTCCGGAGGGGAACCGAAGGGCGACGACGCCAAGCCGGCGCCGCGGCCCACCGCCACGCGGACGGCCACCGAGTCCCCGACGCCCACGCCCACGCCCACGCCGACGGAGACCGAGACGGCCGCGATGCCCGCGCTCCTCGGCGGCACGTACGCGGACGCGCAGGGCGTGCTGGCCGAGAACCAGGGCCGGGTGTACGCCGCGTACAAGGACGTGCAGCTGGCCGCCGAGCACGACGACTGGCTGGTGTGCTTCCAGCGTCCCGACGCCGGACAGCCGGTCACCTCGATGACGCCGGTGGTGTACGTGACGGAGCCGGGCGTGCCGTGCCCGAAGTCGCCCAGCGAGCTGCTGCACAAGCCCACCCCGAAGCCCCGGCCGAAGCCGACACCGACGCGGGCCCCCACCCGCGCTCCGGAGCCGGCTGTCACCGACGACACGTCCGGCGGGAGCGGAGGCGGGGACGTGTACTACGAGAACTGCACCGCCGTCCGGGCCGCCGGAGCCGCGCCCATCCACCGGGGTGACCCGGGTTACGCGCGCCACCTCGACCGGGACGGCGACGGCGTCGGCTGCGAGGGATGAGGATCAGCCGGCCCCCGGCATCATGCCCCCGCCTTTGAGGCGTTCGATGTCGGAGGGGCGGACCTTGATGACGACGAGGGAGATCACGAAGGCCAGGATCGCGAAGGCGGCGGCCACGATGAAGCCGGCGGTGACGCCGCTGGTGAGGACCTGGTCGCCCCAGGGCGGCGGGAGTTGGCCCGTCTTCGCGAACTGGGCCTTCTCCAGCGGGCCGGCCTGGGAGAGGAAGGCGGGCACCTGCTCGTCGGCCTCGTTGCGGCTGGCCGTGCCGAAGACCGTGACCAGGATCGACAGGCCGAGCGAGCCGCCGACCTGCTGGGTCGCGTTGAGGAGGCCGGAGGCGGCGCCCGCCTCCTGGGGAGCGACGTTGGACAGGGCCATCAGGGTCAGCGACACGAACATCATGCCCATGCCCGCGCTCAGGACCAGCATCGGTCCGAGGATGCTGCCGAGATAGGTGGAGTGGACGTCGGTCAGCGTCAGCCAGGACAGACCGGCCGCCAGGCAGACCGAGCCCATCACCATGAAGGGTTTCGGCCCGAGTTTGGGCAGGAACTGGGAGGTGACGCCGGCCAGTACCGCGATCACCGCGCTGACCGGCAGGAAGGCGAGGCCGGCCTGCAGCGGGCTGAAGTCCAGGACGGTCTGCACGAAGAGCGTCAGGAAGAAGAACATCCCGAAGATCGCCGCCGCCAGACAGAGCATGATCCCGTACGTGCCCGCCCGGTTGCGGTCGGCGAACATGTGCAGCGGGGTGATCGGCTGCCGCGAGCGCCGCTCGACGAAGATGAAGGCGACCAGCAGCACGACCGCCGCGGCGAACGAGCCCAGCGTGTACGGATCGCGCCAGCCCTCCTGCGCGGCGCGGATGAAGCCGTAGACCAGCGCGACCATGCCGAGCGTCGAGGTGAGCGCGCCCAGGACGTCGAAGTGGCCCGGGTGCCGCTCGGACTCCTTGACGTGACGCGGCGTGAGGAAGGCGATCAGTACGGCGATCGGCACGTTGACGAAGAACACCCAGCGCCAGTCGAGCCATTCGACGAGGATGCCGCCGGCCAGCAGGCCGATCGCGCCGCCGCCGGCCGAGACGCCCGCGAACACACCGAAGGCCCGGTTGCGTTCGGGCCCTTCGTCGAAGGTGGTGGTGATCAGCGAGAGCGAGGTCGGCGAGGCGATGGCTCCGCCGACGCCCTGGAGCGCACGGGCGGCGAGCAACTGCCAGGATTCCTGGGCGAATCCGCCGAGCAGCGAGGCGAGTCCGAAGAGCAGCACGCCGAAGATGAAGACCCGGCGCCGTCCGAGGATGTCACCGGCGCGGCCGCCGAGCAGCAGCAGACCGCCGAAGGTCAGCGTGTAGGCGTTGACGACCCAGGAGAGGCTGGTGGTCGAGAAGTCGAGTGCGCTCTGGATGTGCGGGAGCGCGATGTTCACGATGGTGATGTCGAGGACGACCATCAGCTGGCAGGAGGCGATCACGAAGAGGGCGATGCCCTTGCCTTCGCCGCCCGGCTTCGGGGCGGCGGTCTTCTGCGAGGTCGTCGGCTTGGAGGTACTCATGGCGCATCGCGCCCTCACCTGAGGGAATGGGCCGGTCAGTCCACCTTTCGACACTAAGCCCGGCCTCCGGCGGGGACCAGTTGATCAAGGGCGGTGGGGCGCGGTCACCCGCTCCCCCGGCCCCGTCAGTCGAGGACCGCGAAGCCGTCGAGTTCGACCAGTGCCTGGTCGTCCCACAGGCGTACGGCTCCGATCACGGCCATCGCCGGATAGTCGCGGCCCGCCAACCGGTGCCAGATACGGCCGAGTTCGTGCGCGTGGTGGCGGTAGTCGGCGACGTCCGTGGCGTAGACGGTGACGCGGGCGAGGTCGGCGGGCGAGCCGCCGGCGTGGCGGAGGGCGGCGAGCAGGTTGGCGAGCGCGGTCTCGAACTGCTCGGGCAGTGTCTCGCCGGTCACCTTGCCGTCGCGGTCGAGGCTGGTCTGTCCGGCGAGGAAGACCAGGCGGGTGCCGGTGGCGGTGACGGCGTGGCTGAAGCCGGTGGGCGGCGAGAGTTCGGCGGGGTTGTGGCGGTGGAGGCTCATACGGGGTCTCCTGCCGTGAAGGGCTGCGGCTGTGGGTGCGGCTGCGGTGGTCGCGGGGCCTGGGGTGTCCGGCGGCGGTACAGCTCCTTGGCGATGATCGTGCGCTGCACCTCCGTCGCTCCCTCGTAGATCCGGGGCGCCCGCACCTCGCGGTAGAGGTGTTCGAGCAGGTGTCCGCGCTGGAGCGCGCGGGCGCCGTGCAGCTGGACGGCCGCGTCGACGACGTACTGCGCGGTCTCGGTGGCCAGCAGCTTGGCCATCGCGGCGCGGCGCGGGACGTCCGGGTCGCCGCGGTCGTACGCCTCGGCCGCCGCGTACACGAGCAGCCGGGCGGCCTCGGTGCGGGTGGCCATCTCGGCGACCTGGTGGGCGACGGCCTGGAGGTCGGCGAGGACGCCGCCGAAGGCGGGACGCGCGGCGGTGTGGGCGAGGGTGGCGTCGAGGGCGGCCTGCGCCATGCCGACGGCGAAGGCGCCGACGCTGGGCCGGAAGAGGTTGAGCGTGGTCATCGCGACCCGGAAGCCTTCGCCCGGTGCGCCGAGCACGTCCTCGGGCCCGACCGGCACCCCGTCGAAGACGAGGCTGCCGAGCGCGTGCGGCGCGAGCATGTCGAGCGCCTCCCCGCCGAGCCCCGGCCGCCCGGCGGGCACAAGGAAGGCGGTGACTCCCCGGGCTCCGCGCCCCGCACCGGAGCCGTCCCCCGCGGCACCCCGGGACGCGTCCGCGGACCCGGCCGCCTCCGCGAACCCGGCCCCGGCTCCGGCCCTGGCTGCGGCCCCGGAGCCGGCCGCGAACCCGGCCCCGGCTCCGGCCCCGTCCGCAGACCCGGCCCCGGCCCGGAACCCGTCCGCGGACCCGACCCCGACCCCGACCCCGGACCCGTCCGCCGCGTCCTGTCCCTCGCCCGTTCGGGCGAACACGGTCACCAGGTCCGCCTCCGGCGCGTTCGAGATCCAGCGCTTCTCGCCGTACAGCCGCCAGCCGCCCGTCGCCGGGTCCGGTGCGGCCCGCAGCGCGAGGGCCGCGGCGTCGGAGCCCGCGCCCGGTTCGGAGAGGGCGAAGGCGGCGACGGCCCGGCCTGCCGTGACCTCGGGCAGCCAGCGGGCGCGCTGGGCGGGCGTGCCGAAGGCGGCGACCGGGTGGGCGCCGAGGCCCTGGAGGGCGAGGGCGGTCTCGGCCTCGGTGCAGGTCTGGGCGAGGGATTCGCGCATGAGGCACAGGTCGAGCGCGCCGGAGTCGAAGAGGCGGGCGATCAGTCCGTGCTCGCCGAGGGCGGCGACGAGCGGGCGGTTGACGCGGCCGGGTTCGCCTTTCGCGGCGAGCGGCCTCAGGTGCTCCGCGGCGAGCTCGCGCAGTCGCGCACACCAGGTGATCTGTTCCGGATCGAGCGAGAATGCGGCCATGTGTGGTGGCCCTCTCTGGCGCCCCGCGGGCGCCGCCGGCGAGTTTTCCTCGCGAGTATCGCGAACCGTTGACTGTCGTCACCATCACGATACGCTCGTTGGGCCACGGTCGACCCCACTCCGCCGGTCTCGACGACCCCACCCGACAGGGGGACGGACGTATGGAGCTGACGCCCTCGGCCCATCTGGACACCTTCGCCCGCGACCATCTGCCACCCGCGGAGCAGTGGCCGCACCTCCTCTTCGAGCTGCCCTCCCTCGCGTACCCCGACCGGCTCAACTGCGGCGCCGAACTGCTCGACCGCACGGTGGAACGGTTCGGCGCCCACCGCGAGGTGTTCCGCGACGGCGACGGCGGCGTCTGGACGTACGGGGAACTGCGCGAGCGGGTCGACCGGATCGCCCACGTCCTCTCCGACGACCTCGGCGTCCGTCCCGGCAACCGGTTGCTGCTGCGCGGCCCGACCACGCCCTGGCTCGCGGCCTGCTGGCTGGCCGTGATGAAGGCGGGCGCGATCGCCGTCACCGTCCTCGCCCAGCAGCGCGCGGGCGAGCTCGCCGTGATCAGCGAGATGGCCCGGTGCACCCACGCGCTGTGCGACGTCCGCTCCGTCAGCGAGCTGACCGCGGCCCGGGTGCCGGGACTGCGCGTCACTCCCTTCGGCGGCGACGGCCCGGACGACCTGCTCGGTCTGGCCGCCGGCAAGCCCGACCGGTACGAGGCGGTGCCGACGGCCGCCGACGACGTGGCGCTGATCGCCTTCACCTCCGGCACCACCGGCCGCCCCAAGGGCTGCATGCACTTCCACCGGGACGTGCTCGCCGTCGCCGACACCTTCTCCGCGCAGGTCCTGCGCCCGGAGCCCGGCGACGTCTTCGCCGGCTCGCCGCCGCTCGGCTTCACCTTCGGCCTCGGCGGGCTCGTGGTCTTCCCGCTGCGGGCCGGGGCGTGCGCGGTGCTCCTGGAGCAGGCCGGGCCGCAGCAGCTGCTCGCCGCGATCGAGCGCGAGCGGGTGTCGGTGCTCTTCACGGCGCCGACCGCCTACCGGGTGATGCTGGAGGAGCTCGACAAGCCCGGGCACGACCACGACCTCGGCTCGCTGCGCCGCTGCGTCTCGGCGGGCGAGAACCTGCCGGCCGAGACCTGGGAGGCCTGGCGCAAGCGGACCGGCCTGAAGCTGATCAACGGCATCGGCGCCACCGAGCTGCTGCACATCTTCATATCGGCCGCCGACGGCGAGATACGCCCCGGCACCACCGGCCGGCCGGTCCCGGGCTGGCAGGCGCGGATCGTGGGCCGCGACGGCACGGGCGGGCTCGCGGAGCTGCCGGACGGCGAGGAGGGCCTGCTCGCGGTGCGCGGCCCGGTGGGCTGCCGCTATCTCGCCGACCCTCGTCAGGCCGAGTACGTCCACGACGGCTGGAACCTCACCGGCGACACCTATGTGCGCGAACCGGACGGCTACTTCCGCTACGTCTCGCGCGCCGACGACATGATCATCTCGGCCGGGTACAACATCGCGGGCCCGCAGGTCGAGGAGGCGCTCCTCGCCCACCCGGACGTCGTCGAGGCGGCGGTCGTCGGCCGGCCCGACGCGCTGCGCGGCCAGGTCGTCGTCGCGTACGCCGTCGTACGGGACGGTGTGCCGCGCGACGCGGGCACGGCGACGGCGCTGCGGGCCTTCGTACGGGCCCGGCTGGCCCCGTACAAGTCGCCGCGGGAGATCGTCTTCCTGGACGCGCTGCCGCGCACGGCGACGGGCAAGCTCCAGCGCTTCCGGCTGCGGGACGACGCGGCGGGACCGGGCACCCTAAAGTGATCACGTGGCCGAGCAGCACACTCCCCGATCCCTGATCGTCTCCCTGTACGGCGCGTACGGCCGGTCGCCGGACGGCGCGCCGCTGCCCGTGGCGGAGCTGATCAGGCTCCTCGGCGTGCTCGGCGTGGACGCGCCGTCGGTGCGCTCGTCGGTGTCCCGGCTGAAGCGGCGCGGGCTGCTGCTGGCCCGGCGCACGGCGGACGGCGCCGCCGGCTACGCGCTGTCGGACGACGCGCGGATGCTCCTGGACGACGGCGACCGCCGGATCTACGCCCGTACCGTACCGGCCCTGTCGGACGGCTGGGTGCTGGCGGTGTTCTCCGTGCCCGAGGCCGAGCGCCACAAGCGTCATCTGCTGCGCTCGCGGCTGGCCAGGCTGGGCTTCGGCACGGCCGCGCCGGGCGTGTGGATCGCCCCGGCCCGGCTGTACGAGGAGACCCGGCACACCCTTGAGCGGCTGGAGCTCGCCGCGTACGTGGACCTGTTCCGCGGCGACCACCTGGGCTTCGCGCCCACGGCCGAGTCGGTGGCCCGCTGGTGGGACCTGCCGTCGATCGCCAAGCTGCACGAGGAGTTCCTGGACGCCCACGAGCCGGTGCTGCGCGCCTGGTCGACGGAGCCGGGCGGGCCTGAGGAGGCCTACCGGGCCTACCTCCTCGCCCTCGACTCCTGGCGCCGCCTCCCGTACGCGGACCCGGTGCTGCCGCTCGAACTGCTGCCGGAGAACTGGCCGGGCACACGGTCGGCGGAAGTGTTCGCGGCGCTCCACGAGCTGCTGCACGCGCGGGGCGCGGAGTTCGTGCGGATGTGAGGCGGCAGGGGCCCTGCCGGCGCGCGGACGGCGGCAGCGGCCCTGCCGCGTCAGTCCTTGTACTCGGCGATCTGGAGGAGGTTGCCGCAGGTGTCGTCGAGGATCGCGGTGGTGACCGGGCCCATCTCGACGGGCTCTTGGGTGAAGCGCACGCCGAGGGCGCGCAGGCGCTCGTACTCGGCGCGGACGTCCTCGACCGCGAAGGAGTTCACCGGGATGCCGTCGGCGGCCAGGGCGTCCTGGTAGGCCTTGGCGGCGGGGTGCTGGTTGGGCTCCAGGACCAGTTCGACGCCGTCGGGCTCCTCCGGCGAGACGACGGTCAGCCAGCTGTACTCGCCCATCGGGACGTCGGTCTTCTTCACGAAGCCGAGCACCTCGGTGTAGAAGCGCAGGGCCTTGTCCTGCTCGTCGACGAAGACGCTGGTCAGGTTGATCCTCATGAGGTGCCCTCCGGGGTGTGGGGTCTGATCCACCGGGTCACGATGCCGTCGAGGGGCCCGGTGTCCAGGTCGTGGAATTTGTAGCGGCCCTCGCGCCGGCTGCGGACCAGTCCGGCGGTCTCCAGGACGGCGAGGTGCTGGCTGACGCCCTGCCGTGAAATGGCCAGGCCGTGCCGGGTCGCGAGCCGGGCGCATATCTCGAAGAGGGACTGGCCATCCCGCTCCGCCAGTCCGTCGAGGATGAGCCGGCGGGTGGGGTCGGCCAGCGCCTTGAAGAGGTCGTCGTCGTCCGCCACTCCTCCACCATAGGCAAGCGTCGACTTGCCTATCAAGTGGATCACTCGGGGCCGGGCGGCCCGCTCAGACGTCCTTGCGGCCCGTCGGCGGGCGGCGGCTGCCCGCGCGGTACGGCGCCGGCCAGGGCGCCCCGGGGCCTTCGTAGCCCTGCTCGGCGGCGGCGTGGAGGGTCCAGTGCGGGTCGTAGAGGTGGGGCCGGGCCAGGGCGCAGAGGTCAGCGCGGCCGGCGAGGAGGAGGGAGTTGACGTCGTCCCACGAGGAGATCGCGCCCACCGCGATCACCGGGACGCCGAGCGCCGAGCGGATCCGGTCGGCGTAGGGCGTCTGGTAGGAGCGGCCGAACTCGGGGCGCTCGTCGGGGACGACCTGGCCGGTGGAGACGTCGAGGGCGTCGGCGCCGTGGGCGGCGAAGGCGCGGGCGATCTCGACGGCGTCGTCGGCGGTGGTGCCGCCGTCGGCCCAGTCGGTGGCGGAGATGCGCACGGTCATGGGCCGGTCGGCCGGCCACGCCTCCCGTACCGCGTCGAACACCTCCAGCGGGAAGCGCAGCCGGCCCGCGAGGTCGCCGCCGTAGGCGTCGGTGCGGTGGTTGGTGAGCGGCGAGAGGAAGCCGGAGAGCAGATAGCCGTGGGCGCAGTGGAGCTCGAGCAGGTCGAAGCCGGCCCGGGCGGCGCGCCGCGCGGCGGCCGTGAACTCCTCGCGGACCGCGGTGAGTCCGGCCCGGTCGAGGGCCTGAGGGGTCTGGTTGACGCCGGCGCGGTACGGGAGCGGGGAGGCGGCCACGAGGGGCCAGTTGCCGTCCGGCAGCGGTCGGTCGATGCCCTCCCACATGCGGCGGGTGGAGCCCTTGCGGCCGGAGTGGCCGAGCTGGACGCCGAGCGCGGTGCCGGGCGCCTGGGCGTGGACGAAAGCGGTGATGCGGGCCCAGGCATCTGCCTGCTCCTCGGTCCACAGGCCGGTGCAGCCGGGCGTGATCCGGCCGCGTTCGCTGACGCAGACCATCTCGGTCATGACCAGTCCGGCGCCGCCGAGGGCGCGGGCGCCGAGGTGGACGAGGTGGAAGTCGCCGGGAACGCCGTCCTCGGCCACGTACATGTCCATGGGCGAGACGACGACCCGGTTGCGCAGGGTGAGGCCGCCGAGCCGGAAGGGCGTGAACATCGGCGGTGTGCCGGGCGGGCAGCCGAACTCGGCCTCGACGGAGGCGGTGAAGGCGGGATCGCGCAGCCGCAGGTTGTCATGGGTGACGCGCCGGCTGCGGGTGAGCAGGTTGAAGGCGAACTGCTTGGGCGGCCGGTCGAGTTGACGGGCCAGGTCCTCGAACCAGCGCAGGCTGGCGACGGCGGCCCGCTGGGTGGACTCCACGAGCGGGCGGCGCTCGGCCTCGTAGCCGGCCAGCGCCTCGGCGAGGCCGCCGGGCCGGGCGTCGACGTGGGCGGCGAGGGCGACGGCGTCCTCGACGGCGAGCTTGGTGCCGGAGCCGATGGAGAAGTGCGCGGTGTGGGCGGCGTCGCCGAGCAGGACGATGCCGCCGCGGGACCCGCCGCTCGGGCCGCCGCCCGGAACGTGGGACCAGCGGTCGTTGACGACCGTACGGAAGGCGGTCCAGGCGGAGTTGTTGGACCGCAGGGCGCGGCCGCGCAGCGCCTCGGCGAAGATCTTGGCGCAGCGGGCGGCGGACTCGGCCTCGTCGAGCTCGTCGAAGCCGGCCGCCCGCCAGACCTCCTCGCGCATCTCGACGATGACGGTGGAGGAGTCGGCCGCGTAGGGATAGGCGTGGAGCTGCATCACGCCGTACTCGGTCTCGGCGATCTCGAAGCGGAAGGCGTCGAGGGCGAAGTCGGCGGCGAGCCAGACGTAGCGGCAGCGGTGGGTGGTGAGGCGGGGCCGGAAGACGTCGGCGTAGGCCTCGCGGGTGCGGCTGTGCACACCGTCGGCGGCGACGACGAGGTCGTGCGTGGCGGCGAGTTCGGCGGCCGGCGGCGCCTCGGTGCGGAAGCGGAGGCGGACGCCGAGGCCGGTGCAGCGCGCGTGCAGGATCTCCAGGAGCCGGCGGCGGCCGAGGGCGGCGAAGCCGTGGCCGGTGGAGGTGAGGAGGTGGCCGCGGTGGACGATGTCGACGTCGTCCCAGTGGACGAGTTCGGCACGCAGGGCGGCGTACACCGCCGGGTCGGCCTCCTCGATGCCGCCGAGGGTCTCGTCGGAGAGGACGACGCCGAAGCCGAAGGTGTCGGTGGGCGCGTTGCGCTCCCAGACGGTGACCTCGCGGGCCGGGTCGCCGCGCTTGAGGAGCGCGGCGGCATAGAGGCCGCCGGGGCCGCCGCCGATGACGGCGACGCGCAGCGGTGCGGCGGCGGGCCGTGGCTCCGGGACGCGGTACGGCGCACGGGCCGGGTCCGGGGCCGGTTCCGCCGCGAGCAGGCGGGGCGGGCCGGCGGGCTCCGGCGGCAGCGGGCGGTGCGGGGCGGTGTCCGGCGAGAGCGGGCGGGGGTGGTGCGGGTGCGGCTGGGGGCTGTGCGGAGGCTGGGCCGGGGGCCGGGGAGGCTGAGCCAGGCTCCGCGGAGGCTGGGCCGGGGGCCGGGGAGGCTGAGCCAGGCTCCGCGGAGGCTGGGCCGGGCTCCGTGGAGGGCCGGCCGGGGGCCGGGGAGGCTGGGCCGGGGGCCGCACGGTTACCGCCCCCGCCATTTGGCCGGGCGTTTCTCGGTGAAGGCGGCGTGGAACTCGGCGTAGTCCTCGCCGTGCATGAGGAGCGCCTGGGTGGCCGCGTCCATCTCGACCGACGCGGCCAGCGGCATGTCGAGCTCGGCGGTGAGCAGGGCCTTGGTCTGGGCGTGGGCGAGGGCGGGGCCCTCGGCGAGCCGGCGGGCCAGGGCGGCGGCCCGGGTGTCGGCGGCGCCCTCCTCGGTCAGCTCGCTGATCAGGCCGATGCGCTCGGCCTCGGCGGCGCCGACCGGGTCGCCCAGCATGAGCAGCCGGGTCGCGTGGCCGAGGCCGACGACCCGCGGCAGCAGATAGGCGGCGCCCATGTCGCCGCCGGAGAGCCCGACGCGGGTGAAGAGGAAGGCGAAGCGGGCGGTGGGATCGGCGACCCGGAAGTCGGCGGCGAGGGCGAGGACCGCGCCGGCGCCGGCGGCGACGCCGTGGACGGCGGCGATCACCGGGAAGGGGCATTCGCGCAGCGCCCTGACGGTCTGGCCGGTCATCCGGTTGAAGTCGAGGAGCTGGGCGGTGTCCATGGAGAGCGTGGCGCCGATGATCTCGTCGACGTCGCCGCCCGAGCAGAAGCCGCGCCCTTCGCCGCCGAGGACCAGCGCGCGGACGGAGCGCTCGCGGGACAGCTCGGCGAGCAGGTCGCGCAGGTCGGCGTAGGCGCCGAAGGTGAGGGCGTTGAGTTTCTCGGGGCGGGCGAGGGTGATCGTGGCGACTCCGTCGTCGACCGCCAGGCGCAGGTGCCGCCAGCGTGCGGTGCGGGTCGCGGAGCCGGTGAAGGGGCTCATCCGGGAGAACCTCCCTGTTGTGTGCACGTACGGGTACGGCATCACCTCGATGAGGGTATCACTCATCTGTGACCGCCGTCACGAGTACGCGATAGCCCTCGGTCCCGCCCCTTGGTCCCGGGACACAGCGGACCCAAGGTCCCGGCGGAGGCGGGCGACCGCCTCTGTCCCCGGATTTTCGAGTCCGTAAGGTTAAAACCGGAACGACGCTCCCCATATCCCTGCCGAGCCCGAACGGAATCCCGCCGTGTCCGAAGCCTCAGGAGCCCCAGGCCCCGCCTCCTGGCGCGTCGAGCTGCCGCACACCACGGCCGCCGTACCGATCGCCCGCTCCCTCGTCCGCAGTGCCCTCGCGGCCATCGAGGGCCCGGAGCAGGCCGCCGCCGACAGCGACACGGCCGAGCTGCTCACCGCCGAGCTCGTGGCCAACGCCGTCGAGCACACGCCGGGCCACGGCCCGATCGAACTGGTCGTGGAACTCTTCCCGATGTCCGGCGGCTGCCACATCGAGGTCCATGACGGCCGCCCGCCGGCCACCGAGGAGCTGATCTGCCCCGAGCCGGGCACGGTCGACCCCTGGCAGGAGCACGGCCGCGGGCTGCTGCTGATCCGCGCCCTGAGCAGCGACTGCGGCCACCGCCCCACCCCGCACGGCAAGGCGGTCTGGTTCACGCTCCCGGCCGTACCGGCCCAGCGGCGGCGCTGAGCCGGGTCCGGGCGCGGCCCCGGGCGCGGGCTACTGCGCGGCGGGGGCACCGAGGGTGGCGACCATGACGGCCTTGATGGTGTGCATACGGTTCTCCGCCTCGTCGAAGACGACCGAGTGGGCCGACTCGAAGACCTCGTCGGTGACCTCCAGCTCGGTGAGGCCGTGCCGGGCGTGGATGTCGCGGGCGACGGCGGTGCCGAGGTCGTGGAAGGCCGGCAGGCAGTGCAGGAACTTCACGTCCGGGTTGCCGG
This sequence comes from Streptomyces sp. NPDC053493, assembly GCF_044544825.1. NCBI lineage: Bacteria > Bacillati > Actinomycetota > Actinomycetes > Kitasatosporales > Streptomycetaceae > Streptomyces > Streptomyces sp. NPDC053493. The sequence goes on along the minus strand of NZ_JBITXS010000009.1, from coordinate 264,685 downwards.
TGGCCCGCAGGACGTCCATGGTCACGGCGTACGGGCCGAGGACGGCGATCCGCTCGTCCCAGACCTCCTTGGGCTCGCCCATGGAGACCCACACGTCCGTGATGACGAAGTCGGCGCCGCGCACGCCCTCCGGGATGTCCTCGGTGAGGGTGATCGTCGCGCCGCTCGCCTCGGCGAGGCGGCGCGCCTCGGCGACGACCGGCTCGCCCGGCCAGTAGGCCTTCGGGGCCACGATCCGGACGTCCATGCCGAGCAGGGCGCCGGTGACGAGGTAGGAGTTGCCCATGTTGAAGCGCGCGTCGCCGAGGTAGGCGAAGACCATCTCGTCGAGCGGCTTGGCGCTGTGCTCGGTCATGGTGAGGACGTCGGCGAGCATCTGGGTGGGGTGCCAGTCGTCGGTGAGCCCGTTGTAGACGGGCACGCCGGAGTAGGCGGCCAGGTCCTCGACGTTCGCCTGGCTGTCGCCGCGGTACTCGATGGCGTCGAACATCCGGCCGAGCACCCGGGCGGTGTCCTTGACCGACTCCTTGTGGCCGATCTGGGAGCCGGCCGGGTCGAGGTAGGTGGTGGCGGCGCCCTGGTCGGCGGCGGCGACCTCGAAGGCGCAGCGGGTGCGGGTGGAGGTCTTCTCGAAGATCAGGGCGATGTTCCTGCCCCGCAGCCGCTGGACCTCCGTGCCGGCCTTCTTGGCCGCCTTGAGCTCGGCGGCGAGCGCGATCAGGCCGCGGAACTCCTCGGCGGTGAAGTCCAGCTCCTTGAGGAAGTGGCGGCCGGTGAGGTCGGTGGCCATGGGCGCTCCTGGGGTGCGGTCGGACGCGTCGGGCGACGAGGACTCTGAAAGTATACGTAATCCAGAATTCTTATACAGCCCCCTGCCGTCCGGTCGCCGTCACCGCCTCGCGCGGCCCGCGGCGCCCGCGCCCTCGCACCGTCCGGCCGCCGTCACACCGCCTCGCGCTCCACCGGGCAGCTCATGCAGCGCGGGCCGCCCCGGCCGCGGCCCAGCTCGCTCCCGGGGATCTCGATCACCTCGATGCCCTGCTTGCGCAGATGCGTGTTGGTGGTGACGTTCCGCTCGTACGCCACGACCACGCCCGGCTCCACCGCGAGCACGTTGCACCCGTCGTCCCACTGCTCGCGCTCCGCCGCGTGCACGTCCTGGGTGGCGGTGAGCACCCGGACGTCCTGCAGGCCGAGCGCCGCGGCGATGGCGCTGTGCATGTGCTCCGGCGGATGGTCGGTCACCCGCAGGGACTGGCCCTCGTCGCCCGGCTCGATCGTGTACGAGCGGAGCATGCCGAGGCCCGCGTACTGGGTGAAGGTGTCCACGTCCACCATCGTCATCACCGTGTCCAGGTGCATGAACGCCCGGCGCTTCGGCATGTCCAGCGCGATGATCGTACGTGCCGAGCCCGCCGCGAACATCCGGCGGGCCAGCATCTCCACGGCCTGCGGGGTGGTGCGCTCGCTCATGCCGATGAGGACCGCGCCGTTGCCGATGACGAGGACGTCACCGCCCTCGATCGTCGACGGGTAGTCGGACTGGCCCTCCGACCAGTGGTGGAACTCCCCCGCCGCCGGGCCGGTGAAGAGCGGATGGTGCTTGTAGATCGCCTCGAAGTGCACGGTCTCGCGCTGCCGGGCCGGCCAGCGCATCGCGTTGATGGACACGCCGTCGTAGATCCAGGCCGAGGTGTCCCGGGTGAAGAGGTGGTTCGGCAGCGGGCCGAGCACGAACTCGTCCAGGTCCAGGGCGTGGAAGCGGACCGAGGTCGGCTCGCGGTGCGCGGCGAGGAACTCCCGCTTGGTCATCCCGCCGACCAGCGCCTCCGCCAGCGCGCCCGCGTCGAGCGAGTCGAACACCGCCCGCAGGTGGTCGGCGGCCGACGGCCCGTACTCCTTCTCGTCGAAGACCCGGTCGAGCACCAGCTCGCGCGCCGCCGGCAGCTCCAGTGCCTCGCGCAGCAGGTCGCCGAACAGGTGCACCTCCACGCCGCGGTCGCGCAGCACGTCCGCGAAGCCGTCGTGCTCCTGCCGGGCCCGGCGCACCCACAGCACGTCGTCGAAGAGCAGCGTGTCCTTGTTCGTCGGTGTGAGCCGCTTCAGCTCCAGATCGGGCCGGTGCAGGATGACGCGGCGCAGCCGCCCGGTCTCGGAATCGACATGGAATCCCATGTGCCCATCCTGACCGAGCGGCCCGCCCCGCGCGCCCCACTCGACGACGAACGTCACGGGGCGTCTTCCCGGTCCCGCGTCACAGCCGCGGGTCGACCGGCTCCGACTCCAGCGCCAGGACCGCGAAGACGGCCTCGTGGACGCGCCACAGCGGTTCGCCCGCCGCCAGACGGTCGAGCGCCTCCAGGCCGAGCGCGTACTCGCGCAGGGCCAGGGAGCGCTTGTGGCCGAGGTGCCGCTCGCGCAGCCGCTCCAGGTTGTCCGGGCGGGTGTACTCCGGGCCGTAGATGATCCGGAGGTACTCGCGTCCGCGCACCTTCACGCCCGGCTGCACCGGCCGGCCGTCCCTGCCGGTGGCCAGGGCCGCGAGCGGCTTGACGACCATGCCCTCGCCGCCGGCCGCGGTCAGCTCCAGCCACCAGTCGACACCGGCCCGCACGGACGCCTCGTCGGCGGTGTCGACCACCAGCCGCCGCGTGACCTGGAGCAGACCGTCACCGGACGCGGCCTCGTGCTCGACCAGCCGGTCCAGCCAGGCCAGCTGCGTGTCGTGCGGTACGGCGGCCAGCGAACGGCCGCGCGCCGCGAGCACCTGGAAGGGCGCGAAGCGCACGCCCTCCAGGCCGTCGGTCGGCCAGCAGTAGCGCCGGTACGCGTCGGTGAAGGCCGCCGCGTCCGCCTCCCGCTCCCGCTGCCGGCCGAGCAGCCCCTCGAGCCCGGCCACGCCGCGGCCCACGGCCTGTTCGAGCGCGCCGAGGGCCCCGGGGAAGACCGCCCGGGATGCCGCGCCGACCGCCGCGTACTGGGAGCGCAGCAGCCCCGCCGACTTCAGCGACCACGGCATCAGCTCGCCGTCGAGCAGCAGCCAGTCCGTGTCGAGCTCCTCCCAGAGCCCGGCGGCGCCGATCGCCGCGCGCAGCCGTGCCAGGACGCGCTCGGTCATCTCCTGGTCGTCGAAGAACGGCCGGCCGGTGCGGGTGTGCAGGGCGCCGGTGACGCCGTCGCCCGCGGCCACGCCGAACCGCTCCGCCGCGACGTCCGCGTCCTTGCAGACGAGGGCGACGGCCCGCGAGCCCATGTGCTTCTCCTCGCACACGACCTGCCCGACGCCGTCGGCCGCGTACTGCGCGAACGCCTCGGCCGGGTGCTCCAGATAGCCCTCGGTCCTCGACGTCGGGGTGGGCGCCATCGTCGGCGGCAGGTAGGCGAGCAGCCGCGGGTCGACCGCGAACCGGCTCATCACCTCCAGGGCGGCGGCCGCGTTCTCCTCGCGGACCGCGAGATTGCCCATCAGCCGGGTCTCCACGACCCGTCGCCCGTGCACGTCGGCCAGGTCGAGCGGCCTGCCCTGGTGGCCGCCGGGCGCCTCGGGCGCGAGCGGCTTGGCCGGCTCGTACCAGACCCGCTCGGCCGGCACGTCGACGAGTTCGCGCTCCGGCCAGCGCAGCGCCGTCATCTTCCCGCCGAACACCGCGCCGGTGTCGAGGCAGATGGTGTTGTTGATCCAGGACGTGGTCGGCACGGGCGTGTGCCCGTAGACGACGGTCGCCCGGCCGCGGTACTCCTCCGCCCACGGGTAGCGCACCGGCAGCCCGAACTCGTCGGTCTCGCCCGTCGTGTCCCCGTACAGCGCGTGCGAGCGCACCCGGCCCGAGGTCCGGCCGTGGTACTTCTCCGGCAGACCGGCGTGACAGACCACCAGCCGGCCCTCGTCGAGGACGTAGTGGCTGACGAGCCCGTCGATGAACGCGGAGACCTCGGCCCGGAACTCCTCCGGCTCGCGCTCCAGCTGCTCGATCGTCTCGGCGAGGCCGTGGGTCTGCTGCACCTTGCGGCCGCGCAGCCAGCGGCCCAGCTTGTTCTCATGGTTGCCGGGCACGCACAGCGCGTTCCCGGCGGCCACCATGCCCATGACGCGGCGCAGCACGCCGGGGCTGTCGGGGCCGCGGTCGACCAGGTCGCCGACGAAGACGGCGGTCCGGCCCTCGGGGTGGGCGCCGTCCACGTAGCCCAGCCGCGCGAGCAGCGTCTCCAGCTCGGAGCGGCAGCCGTGGATGTCACCGATGATGTCGAAGGGGCCGGTGAGGTGCCGCAGGTCGTTGAACCGCTTCTCCAGGACGACCTCGGCCGCCTCCACGTCCGCGACGCCGCGCAGCACGTGCACCTTGCGGAAGCCCTCGCGCTCCAGGCCGCCGAGCGAGCGGCGCAGTTCGCGGCGGTGGCGCTGGATGACGTGGCGGGGCAGGTGGGCCCGGTCGGGGCGGGCCGCGTTGCGCGCGGCGCACACCTCCTCGGGCAGGTCGAGGACGATCGCGATCGGCAGCACGTCGTGCTCGCGGGCCAGCTGCACCAGCTGGCGGCGGGCCTCGCGCTGCACGTTGGTGGCGTCGACGACGGTGAGCCGCCCGGCCGCGAGCCGCTTGCCCGCGATGTAGTGCAGGACGTCGAAGGCGTCCTTGCTGGCGCTCTGGTCGTTCTCGTCGTCGGCGACCAGGCCGCGGCAGAAGTCCGAGGAGACGATCTCGGTCGGCTTGAAGTGGCGCCGGGCGAAGGTCGACTTGCCGGAACCGGTCGCGCCGATGAGCACCACGAGGGAGAGGTCGGTGACGGGCAGCCTGCGGACGGCGGTCTCGCCGGCGGTGCCGGTGGCGTCGGTCATGCCGCGTCCTCCTTCGTGGTCGGGTCGGCCGGTGCGGTCGTGGTGGTGTTCGTGGTCGGGCCGGCCTTGGTCGGGCCGGTCGGTGCGGTCGTGGTGGTGGTCGTGGTCGGGCCGGTCGTGCCCGGCCCGCTCGTGCTCGGCGGTTCGTCGCCGCGGGTGAAGACGGCCATCTGGGTCGGCGGGCCGACCTCGGGGTCGTCCGGTCCGACGGGAGCGAACGCGACGCCGTAGCCGTGCCGGTCGGCGACGGCGGCCGCCCACCGCCGGAACTCGGCGCGGTTCCACTCGAAGCGGTGGTCGCCGTGCCGGACGTGCCCGGCGGGCAGCGACTCCCAGCGCACGTTGTACTCGACGTTCGGCGTGGTCACCACGACCGTACGCGGCCGGGCCGCGCCGAACACCGCGTACTCGAGCGCCGGCAGCCGCGGCAGGTCGAGATGCTCGATGACCTCGCTCAGCACGGCCGCGTCGTAGCCGGTCAGCCGCTTGTCGGTGTACGTGAGGGAGCCCTGGAGCAGGCGGACGCGGGCGGCCTGCCGCTCGCCCATCCGCTCCAGGCGCAGCCGGCGGCCGGCGATCGACAGGGCGCGCGCCGAGACGTCGACGCCGACGATCTCGGTGAAGCGCACGTCCTTCAGCAGGGCCTGCACCAACTGGCCCTGTCCGCAGCCGAGATCGAGCACCCGGGCGGCGTCGGCGGCGCGCAGGGCGCCGAGGATCGCCTCGCGGCGCTGCTCGGCGAGCGGCACGGGCCGCTCCTCGGTGTCGGCCGTCTCGTCGACCGCGTTGTCGACGTCCTCGACGTCCAGTCCGTCCGCCTCGGCGAGCCGCACGAGTGCGAGCCGTTCGGTCGCCGTCCGGGTCAGGCCCCAGCGGCGGGAGAGGTAACGGCTGGTGATCAGCTTCTGCTCCGGGTGGCCGGCGAGCCAGCCGTCACCGGCGCGCAGCAGCTTGTCGACCTCGTCCGGCGCGACCCAGTAGTGCTTGGCGTCGTCGAGGACCGGCAGCAGCACGTAGAGCTGGTTGAGCGCGTCGGCGAGGCGCAGCTCGCCCTCCAGGACGAGCCGCACGTAGCGCGAGTCGCCCCACTCGGGGAACTCCGGGTCGAGCGGCACCGGTTCGGCCGTCACGGAGGCCCAGCCCAGCGGGCCGAACAGCCGCTTCACCAGCTCCGCACCGCCGCGGGCGGGCAGCGCCGGGACCTCGATCCGCAGCGGCAGCGGGGCGGCGGCCCGCTCGGGCAGCGCGGCGCAGCTGCCGTGCAGGGCGCTCTTGAAGACCTTGGCGAGCGCGACCGCGAGCAGCGAGGACGCCGCGTACGGGCGGTCGTTCACGTACTGCGCGAGCGCGGCGTCCGGCGCCCCGCCCCGGCCCTTGCCCCTGCCGCGCCGCACGAGCGCCACGGGGTCCACCTCGAGCAGCAGCGCGGCCGTGCACCGCTCCGCGCTCGCCTCGGGATAGAGGACGTGCGCGGTGCCGTGCGCGGTCGAGAAGGACTGCGCCTTCTCGGGATGCTTGTGCAGCAGGAAGCCGAGATCGGTCGCGGGTCGCTCGGGAGTACCAGTGGTACTGATCGTCAGGAACACGCGTCCGAGTATGACCACCGGCTCCCGCGCCGACCAGGCATTTTCCCGCTGCGGAAGACCTCCTAGGAGGTGAGTGTGGCGGCGAGCGAGGCGACGGCGGGCGGGCCGACGCGGCAGCAGCCGCCGATCAGACGGGCGCCGGCGGTGCGCCAGGCCTCCGTGGTGGCCGGCGCGAAGGTGGCGTCGCCGCGCCAGGCGCGCGCCTCCGCGTCCCACCGCTCGCCGCTGTTGGGATAGACGACGACCGGCTTGCCCGTCACCGCCGCGGCGATCTCGGCGGCGGGGCCGGCGTCGGCCGGGGCGCAGCAGTTGACGCCGACCGCGACCACCTGGTCGAGGCCCGCGGCGAGGCCGAACGCGTCCGCCAGGTCCTGACCGGCGCGGGTGCGGCGGCCGTCGATCGTGTACGAGAGCCAGACCGGCACCCCGCAGCCCTCGACGGCCCGCAGCAGCGCCTCGGCCTCGTCGGCGTCGGGCACCGTCTCCAGGGCCAGGACGTCGGGCCGGGCCTCGGCGAGGACCTCGATCCGGGGCCGGTGGAACCGTTCGAGCGCGGCCGTCGACAGCCCGTACCGGCCGCGGTACTCGCTGCCGTCCGCGAGCATCGCCCCGTACGGCCCGACGGAGGCCGCGACCCAGATCTCCCGGCCCGACCGCTCCCCCGCCGCCCGGGCCAGCTCCACGCTGCGCGCGAGCAGCCGCGCCGCCTCGGCCCGGTCGATCCCGCGCCGCGCGAAGCCCTCGAAGGTGGCCTGGTAGCTGGAGGTGATCAGCACCTGGGCGCCGGCCCGGGCGTAGGCCGCGTGGGCCGCCTCGATCTGCTCGGGCGCGTCGGCGAGCAGCCGCGCGGACCAGAGCGCGTCGGAGAGGTCGCAGCCCTGCGCCTCCAGCTGGTTGGACAGCCCGCCGTCGAGGACGAGCACGTCCTCGGCGAGGACGGCGGCGAGTGTGCGGTCGGGTTTCATCGGGTCACCCCAGCTGCGACTGGACCTGTGCGGAGATCAGCTCCAGGTGGTCCAGATCGTCCAGGTCGAGGACCTGGAGATAGATCCGGGTGGAGCCGAGTGCACCGTACCGGCCGATCTTGTCGACGACCTCGGCGGGCGAGCCCGCCAGCCCGTTGGCCTTGAGCTCGTCCACCTCCCGTCCGATGGCGGCGGCCCTGCGGGCGACCTCCGCGTCGTCCCGGCCGACGCAGACCACCAGCGCGTTGGAGTACACCAGCGCGTCGGCCGGCCGGCCCGCCTCGGCGACCGCGGCCCGCACCCGGCCGAACTGCCGCTCGCTGTCCTCCAGCGAGGCGAACGGGATGTTGAACTCGTCGGCGAACCGCGCCGCCAGCCGCGGCGTCCTGCTCGCGCCGTGGCCGCCGATCAGCACCGGGACCTTCGCCTGGGCCGGTTTGGGCAGCGCCGGCGAGTCGGCCAGCTGGTAGTACCTGCCCTCGTAGGAGAACGTCTTGCCGGCCTCCGTGCCCCACAGCCCGGTGACGATCTCCAGCTGCTCCTCCAGGCGCCCGAACCTCTCCTTCGGGAAGGGGATGCCGTACGCCCGGTGCTCCTCCTCGAACCAGCCCGCGCCCAGGCCGAGTTCGATCCGGCCGCCCGACATCCGGTCGACCTGCGCGACCTGGATCGCGAGGACGCCGGGGAGCCGGAACGTGCCGGCGGTCATCAGCGTGCCGAGGCGGATCCGGCTCGTCTCCCGGGCGAGGCCGGCCAGGGTGATCCAGGCGTCGGTCGGTCCGGGAAGCCCGTCGCCCGCGCCCATGCTGAGGTAGTGGTCGGAGCGGAAGAAGGCGTCGAATCCGAGGTCCTCGGTGGCCTTGGCGACCCTGAGCAGCGTGTCGTAGTCGGCCCCCTGCTGGGGTTCGGTGAAGATGCGAAGATCCATGCCTCCATCCTGCACCTTCGGGTGCGCGTCAACCGTTTCGTCAGCGGATGATCTCCACCGGCCCGGTCGGGTGAATATCCGCCCTCCTGGCGGGCGGCGTCCGGCCGAGCCAGTGACCGGGGCCCGGGAGCCGTCGTTGGCTCGGGCGGAGCCGGACCGCCCGGCCCGCGTGCCGGCGGCCGCTGCCGGTGCGTCGCTCTCTTTTGTGGCCCTTCCCTCGCCGGAGGGCCCCGGGCCGAGGAGGCCGCCATGTCCCAGGAAGCCGCACCGGAGCGGGCCGTGCCCGAACAGCCCGTACCGCCGCTGCCGTCGGCACGGCCGGTGCCCGAGCAGCCGGACGGCGGCGCACCGAAGGGCCTGCTGCAGCAGATGGAGGAGCTGATGGCGGCGCTGACCGCCGATCTGTCGCAGCTCGACGCCGACCTGCAGTCCTCGGCCGACCGTCATCCCCGCCCGGCCGCCCCGGCCGGCCCGCACCCCGCCGACGACGCTCCCGCCGGCTGAGTCCTCCGCGGCCGCGCGTGGCCCCGGGCCGTCAGCGCGGGCCCGCCCGGCCGCGGGCGGCGTCGGGCGGCCGGTCGCGCTCGTGCTCGCGCACGGCGAGGCGGCGGAGCATGCCGCGCACCCGGTCGCCCGCCTCGTCGGCGGCGTCGATCGCCTCGATGCACTGCCAATAGAGCCCCTCCTCGTCCGTCGCGCAGGCCACGCCGACCAGCGCGATGCCCACGTCCGCGAGGAGCACGCCGAGCGCGGTGAGCGCGGCCCGCGCGTCCGCGACCTCCGTGAGCTGCGCGGCCCGCGGCCCGCCGGTGCGCAGCGCTCCGTCCACCCCTCCACGGCCGCCGACCGTCTCGCCGAGCGCCCGCGCCTCGCTCCGCAGCTCCTGCGGGCCGCAGAGCGCGAGACGACTTCCTATGGCCTGGGCGAGGGCCTGCGCCTGCCAGGCCTCCACCACGATGTCCAGCGCCGTGCGGCTCTCCGCCAGCGCGTGCCGACCGGTCGCGATCAGTCGCTCCGCATCCATCAACTCCGCCCCCGTTCAGCGAACTTGCCCCTCACTCATGTCATTACCCAGCGTGAGGCCGCCTGAGCCCAAACACCAGGGGAATTCGGAAATCTGTGGACAGGAGGCTCGATGGGGAAAACTCGATCACTCCGAAGAGTGACGAGACGGGTCCTCGGGCGCGGGACGGGACCCGGATCGGGGCTCGGGACGGGATTCGGTCCGGGGCTCGGCGCGGGGCGCCTTTCCCCGTACGGGGAAACGGAGTTCGTTGCGGTCGATCTTCTCCGCGAGGGCCACGAGCGGATCGATCCCCGTCACCTCGCAGAACTGCAGCAGATAGGCGAGGACGTCCGCGACCTCGTCGGTGACCTGGTGCGCCGTGTCCGGGTCCGCCATCACCCGGCCCGCCTCCTCCGGAGTCAACCACTGGAAGATCTCGAGGAGTTCGGCCGCCTCCACGCTCAGCGCGGCGGCCAGGTTCTTGGGCGTGTGGTACGGCTGCCACTCCCGCGCCGCGGCGAACGCCGCGAGGCGGCGCTGCAGTCCCGCCAGGTCAAGTTCTGTCACGTGCCAGGTCTACCACCGTGATCCCCGGCGCACGCGGCACCTCCACCCCCTCCCCCACCGTCGCGACGAGCCGCAGATGTCCGGCCGCGCAGATCTCGGCGGCCAGGGCGAGCAGCGCGCGCAGCTGCCGGCGGTCGAGGCCGAGGTCGAGGCCGTCGGCGAGGACCGTCAGCGTCTGCATGGCCTGCGGCACCTCGGCGACCGGGTCCATCGCCAGCACGCCGGGGCCGGTGAGCAGGACGAGTCCGAGGGCGAGATAGCGCAGTTCGCCGTCGCCGAGGCGCCCGAGCGGAGTTGTCGCGCGGGCGGCGCGCTCGAGGACGGCCTGGACCGTGTCGCCCTCCATCGACTCCCGTAAGGCGAGCGCCGTGACCCGGCCGCCGCATCCCGCGCCCGCGAACGCGGCCAGGCGGGCGTGGCGCCGCGGGCACTCGGTGGCCGTGCGGTGCAGCACCTCGGCGAGGTTGCGGCAGTCGCGCCGCAGCCGCCCCGAGCCCACCGGCACCGGCGCGCGCATGCGCCGTGGCTGCGGGTCGCACGGGAAGACCGCTCGCAGGCCCACGACGACCTGTTCCGCCGCCGCGAGGACGTCGCGCTGGCCCTGGGTCTTGCCGGCCACCCGCAGCGGGAGCAGGGCGGTGCCGAGCAGGTCGTCCGGGAACGGCGCGCGGGTGACGGGTGTGCTGCCGGCGGTGTGCCACTCGGCCTGGACGGTGCCGCGGCCGGGATCGCGCAGGGCGGTGGTGAGGAGGGTGCGGCCGAGGCCGGTGAGGCGTTCGCCGACGATCCGCAGGGTGGGTTCGGCCTGGACGGCGACGTCGAGGCGGACGGGACCCATCGGTCCGTCGACCGTGCAGCCGATCCGGAATCCGCGCCTGCCCTGGGCGTCGGGCCTGGCCCGCTCCGGTACGCGGTCGACCGCGTCCGGCAGCGCCTCCGCGAGCCCGGCGCCCGCGCCGAGGGCGGCTAGCACCTCGTACGCCCGCAGAGCGGTGGACTTGCCGCTTCCGCTCGGGCCCCTGAGCAGCGTCACGGGCCCGAGCGGGAGCACGGTCGCGCGGTGCGCCCCGAAGGCCGACAGGCGCAGCTCGGTCACGGCGGGCCGTGCGATGCCGGGCTCCGTCGCCTCGGCGGGATCCGCCGCGGACAGCAGGCCCGCCAGGGACGGGTCCGTCACGGGCGAGTCCGTCAGGTCCGGCAGGTCTGTCAGGTCTGTCGACTCCGGCGGGTTCGTCAGGTCCGTGACGGGGCCGTCGGCGCCGACCCGTCCCTGCGGCGGCACGAGGCCGGTCGACCTGCGGAGGAAGGACGGACGGGAGCGGTCGGGTGCGGTGCCGCCGGTGGTGGTCATGATCGGAAGGTACGCAGCGGTCCGGACGGCGAACCGTTACGTCAGAACGACCTTCCTACGAACGAGGGACCGCTTCCCCGTCGAGCTCCTCCGCGTCCTGGTCCTCCGCGCCCTCCACCTCGGTGCCGGCCGGGGCCAGCAGGAAGACGTTGCGGTCGACCCGGTGCATGCCGCTGCCGAGGCCGAAGACGACGCCACTGCTGAAGTCGAGGACGCGCTTGGCGACCTCGGTGTCGGCGCTCGTGAGATCGAGGAGCACGGGGACCTGGGCGATGAGGTACTCGGCGACCTCGCGCGCGTCGGCGAAGATCTGGACGCGGAGCACGACCATGCGCCGCTGCTCGGCCGACTCGTACTGCTCGGGGATCGTGCGGTGGTCGACCCTGGACGGCCATTCGTCCCGGCCGCGCAGGGGCACGACCTGAGCCAGGCCCTCCCACTGCTCGTCGGTGACGTCGTACCTCTCGTACCTACTCATGCGCCCATCCTCCCGTTCCTCACCCGTTCGGCCCAACACCGACACGAACGGACTCGCCGAGCCCCCCTCACCGTCGGCCGTCCGCGCCGTTGTGGCAGGTCGGGACGGGAGGGCCCTCAGTCAACCACGGAGGCGCGGACGGTGACGCGCCGGTAGCCGTCCGACGACGCCGTACGGCCGGCCGCGGGGCGCGACCGGCCGTACGGGCTCGGGGCAGGGACGAACGGGAATCGGGGCATCGGCGCCCGCGGGACCGCCTGCGGGACCGCCCTCGGGACCGCCCGCGGGACCGCCCTCGGGATCAGGGGCAGCTGATGCGGGTGTCGCCCGGGTCGGTGGTGCAGGTGTCGGTGCCGGAGCCGCCGTTGGCGGTGTCGTTGCCCGAGACGCCGTCGGTGGTGGTGAGGCGGTCGTTGCCGTAGTAGCCGGTCAGGATGTCGTTGCCCGGGCCGCCGTTGAGGGTGTCGTCGCCGAAGCCGCCGTCGATGTCGTCGTTGCCGAAGCCGCCGTGGACGGTGTCGTTGCCGTAGTTGGCGCGGATGGTGTCGTTGCCGCCGAGCCCGCAGATGACGTCGTTGTTGAGGCTGCCGTTGAGGGTGTCGGCGCCGCTCGTGCCGATGACGGTGCAGCCGAGGGCGTTGTTCACCGAAGTGGTGGCGGTGGCCGTGTTGTTGTTGGCGACCGGGTCCTGCTGGGCGGCGCTCACGGTGGCCCGGTTGGTGAGCGTGCCGGTGGCCCGGGGCTCGGCCGTCACGGTGACCCGGGCCGTCGCGCCCGGGGCGAGGGAGCCGAGGGCGCAGGTGGCGGTGGTCGTCGAGGTGACCGTGCAGGTGCCCTGGGTCGGTGTGGCCGAGACGAGCGTGGCGCCGGTGTCGGAGAGGGTGTCCGAGAGCGTGACGCCGGTCGCGGTGGCGGTGGAGCCCGTGGAGTTGGTGACCGTCACGGTGTACGAGGGCCGGTCGCCGATGTTCGCGGTGGTCGTGCCGCTCTTGGCCACCGACAGGTCCGCGGTGGACGGCGGAGGCGGCGGCGTGCCGTCGCCGCCCTGGTAGCGGGCGAGGGCGAAGGCGAAGCCCGCTCCGTAGCCGGCCGCGACGATCTTGCCGTCGGGCTGTACGAGGACGCCGCGCGCCTCGTCGAAGTCGCCGAAGCCGGTGACGGCGAATCCGTCGCCGCTGAAGCCGGTGTCGGGCATGCCGTTGGGGTGGAAGCGGGCGACGCCGAAGTCGTTGGACTCGGAGCTGTTGGGGTCGTCGGCGCGGCCGGCGACGACGATCTTGCCGTTGGACTGGAGCGCCACGGCGTTGGCGACGCCGCCGTCGCCGGGGAAGGCGACCGAGGTACGGCCACCGGTGCCGAAGGTGGCGTCGGGGCTGCCGTCCGCGTTGTAGCGGAGGAGCGCGAGGCCGGCGCCGCCGGTGCCGACGGCCACGATCCTGCCGTCCGGCTGCACCGCCACGTCGTTGCCGAACTCGGTGCCGCCGAAGTCCGCGGACACCATGCCGTCGCCGCTGAAGGCCGGGTCGAGCGAGCCGTCGGCGGTGTAGCGGGCCACGCCGATGTCGAAGGCGTTGGCGACGTAACCGACCAGGACGATCTTGCCGTCCGACTGGAGGGCCATGCGGCGGGCGACGCCGCCGGGGTCCTGGGGCGAGGTGGGCGTGAAGCCGGCGACCACGGCGCCGTCTCCGCCCAGGCTCGGGTCGAGGGTGCCGCCGGCGGTGAGCCGGACGAGCGCGAAGCCGCCGCCTCCGCCCTTGCCGGCGGCGACGATCCGGCCGTCGGGCTGGACGGCGACGTCCGTGCCGTCGGCGGATCCGCCGAACTCGTCGACGCGGAACAGGCCGCCGTTGCCGAAGGCCGTGTCCAGGCTGCCGTCGGGCTGGTAGCGGGCCACGGAGAAGAAGCAGCAGCCGCCCTCCTCGCCCGGCATCTCGGTGGTGCCGGCCACGACGACCTTGCCGTCCGGCTGGATCGCCACCGCGTTGGCGGAGTGCGAACCGCCGCCGAAGTCGCTGGTCGTCGTGCCGTCGCCGGCGAAGGTCGGGTCGAGGCTGCCGTCGGTGTTGTAGCGGGCCAGCGCGAAGCCGCCCTCGCTCTGGCCCACCACGACCAGCTTGCCGTCGCCCTGCCGCGCGATGTCGTTGCCTCCGGCGAACCCGGGGAAGGAGGTGACCACGCGGCCGCCGGTGCCGAAGGACGGATCCAGGTCGCCGGGCGCGGCCGCCGCGGTCCCGGGCAGGACGAGGGCGAGCACGAGACCGAGCGCGAGGCCGAGCGCGGAGCCGGAGGCCGGGCGGAGGGCGGCCGGTCGGCCGGATCTCCGGCCCGGTCCGCGGCGCCGGAGCGCCGTCCTCAGGTGTACGTGGGGGGTCATGCGCGTACGTACCTCCGTCGTCGCGACGTACAGGGTGGCGCGCACAGCCTTTCCCCGGCCGTCTCTCTCGGCCGCGCGCACCGTGCCGTACTGCACCCACTGGCCGCACCGTAACCACCCACGCGAGGGAGCGCACGAGCACCGCCCGTCGCACGCCGCACCCGGCCGGGCGGCGGCCGGGCGGGGCGCGGCGGCCGGGCGGGGTACGGCGGGCGACGGGCGGCAGTCGAGGACCGGCAGGCGAGGACCGGCAGGCAGCGGGCGACGACGGGCGGCGTGCGACGGGCGGCAGGGTGGCGGGGCTCAGACGCCGAGCCGCCGCGTCAGGGCGCGGCGCCACAGCAGCAGGGCCGTCCCGGTCAGCAGGGCCGCGGCGGCCATCCCCAGGAAGAAGCCGGGGCCGGGCACCCGGTCGCCGGAGACCTTCAGGGCGTTGCCGCCGATACCGCCGCCGAGGGCGCCGGAGAGCCAGAACAGGCCGACCATCTGGCTGACGAAGCCGGCCGGGGCGATCGCCGTGGAGGCGCTCATGCCGACCGGCCCGAAGGAGACCTCACCGGCCGCCAGCAGCAGGAAGGCCAGAAGCAGCCACAGCGGCGACACCCGGGAGGCGCCGCCGTCGCCGCCGCCCGCCAGCGTCGCGGCGGTCGCCATCACCAGATACGCGGAGGCGACGGCTCCCATGCCGACGGCGTACTTGGCCGCGGTCGGCAGCCGGTCGCCCGCGCGGGTCCACAGCCAGGCGAACAGCGGCGCGAAGACCAGGACGAACAGCGGGATCGCCGACTGGAACCAGCTCGCCGGCACGGTCCGGCCGAACAGCTCGCGGTCGGTGGCGTACTTGGCGAACAGCGCGAAGGACGAGCCGGCCTGCAGGAACAGCGCCCAGAAGACGGACGAGACGAGGAACAGCCAGACGTACGTGCGCACCCGGACGCGCTCCAGACCGTTCAGCGCCGGGTTGCGCAGCAGCCGCCAGAAGCAGATCACCGGTGACGCCACGCACAGCAGGCCGATGAGCACCATGACATGGGGCAGGCGGAAGGTGCCGAGGGCGGCGTCGGTGCCGTACACGAGGACGACGACGGCGGTCGCGGCGAGCGCGACGCGCAGCACCCGGGTGCGCTCGGCGGGCGGGACCGGGCGCTCCGGCAGCCGGCCGATGTCCCCGAAGTGCCGGGTGCCGCGCACGTACTGGAGCAGGCCGAGGCCCATGCCGACGGCGGCGGCGGCGAAGCCGAGGTGCCAGTTGACGCCCTCGCCGAGCGCGCCCACGACGATCGGCGCGATCAGGGCGCTGACCTGGACGCTCATGTAGAAGACGGCGAAGCCGGCGTCGCGCCCGGCGCGGTCCTTCCGGTCGTAGAACGCGCTGAGCAGACCGGCCATGTTGGGCTTGAGCAGGCCGGTGCCGCAGGCGATGAGGAGCAGGCCGGGATAGACGGCGCCGTACACCGGGACGGCCATCGACAGATGGCCGAGGGCGATCAGGACGCCGCCGTGCAGGACGGCGCGCTGCGTGCCGAGGATGCGGTCGCCGATCCAGCCGCCCGGGAGGGAGGCGAGGAAGACGGCGGCCATGTAGGCGCCGAAGAGGAGGGCCGCGTCGCCGGCGGAGAGGCCGAGGCCGCCCTCGGCCCGGTCCTCCGTCGCGTACAGGACGAGCGTCGCGGTCATCCCGTAGAAGCTGAAGCGCTCCCACACGTCGGTGAGGAAGAGCGTGGTGAAGCCGCGCGGCCGGCCGGCCGGCGGAGTGGGGCCGGTGGGGCGCAGCCGCCGGCCGGGGGCGGGCGTTCGGGTCTCGGCGGCCATGGTTTTCCTCCCTGCGGACGTCGGACGGTCGCCAGGAGAATCTGACCGGAACGCTTCGGGGACGGCTCGAGAACCGCTCGGGCTGCGGGGCCCGGGCGCGGTGCGCGGCACCGGACGCCCGCACGGGCGCGGGCATGAGCGCGGCGCCCGGCCGGGGGATGTACCGGGCGCCGCGGATGGAGGGGACGTACGCCGGCCGGAGTCAGGCCGCACCCTGGACTCCCGCGAACCGTTTCCCTCGCTCCGGAAGGAAACGCGGTGCCGCTCGGAGCCCGCTCGTGTGCGGCTCGCCCACCGGGCGCGGCCGGGCCGTCCGGTCGGTCGGCTAGTCGGGCCGGTTACCGGCCTTGCCGCCGACCTGGTACGGGGTGGTGACGTTCTCGTACGCGACGTGCATCACCATCCCGAGCTGGGCGTGGTTGAAGTTGTGGCAGTGGTCCATCCAGATGCCCGGGTTGTCGGCCTTGAAGGCGACCTCCCACTCCTCGCCCGGCCGGACGAGGACGGTGTCCTGCCAGATCGGGCTGCCGGTCAGGGCCTTGCCGTTGTGGCTGAGCACCAGGACGTGGTGGCCGTGCAGGTGCATCGGGTGGTCCTCCTGGCCGCGGTTGAGGAACCGGACCTTGATCAGCTCGCCCTCCTTGACCATGAGCATCGGCGCGTCCGGGAAGACCCGGCCGTTGATGGTCTGGCGGAGCGCGAAGCCGCCGTTGTAGAAGCCCAGCCACTCGTCGAGGACGAGGTCGAAGGAGCGGTCGTACGTGCTGCCCGGGCCGAACGGCTGGGATCCGGGCCTGCCGTAGGAGGTCTTGTCGAACTCCTCGCCGTCGAACTTCGGCGCGAGCGTGCCCTTGCCGTCGGCGGAGAAGGCGATGCCCGCGTCCGGGGCGTCCTCCGAGGCCAGCCGCACGGGCGTGGCGGGCATGGTGAACTCGACGTCGAACCGGCCGGCTCCGGCCGTCACCAGCCGGCGGCCGCTGACCTCGCCGGGCTCGTTGATGTCCATGCCGTCGATCGAGGTGACCTTGTAGGGCACGCCGGTCAGGGTGAAGATGCGGGTCTCGACGTCGCTGTTGATCAGCCGCAGCCGCACCTTCTCGCCGGGGCGCGCCGTGCGGCGCTGCAGGACGTCCGAGGTGCCGAGCGCGGTCACCGGGCCCTGGGCGGTCTCCCAGGTGTGGGCCTGGACGGTGACGTCCTGGTCGACCGGCCGGAGCGGCTGCGCGGGATCGATGACCATCGGGCCGAAGAGGCCGCGCTGCACCTCCTCGGAGGAGGCCTGGTGCGAGTGGTACCAGAAGGTGCCGCGCTCCTTGACCCGGAAGCGGTAGGTGTACGTGCCGCCGGGCTGGACGGCGTCCTGGGTGACGCCGGCCACGCCGTCCTCGCCGTTGGGCACGTCCAGACCGTGCCAGTGGGTGCTGACCGGGACGTCCTTGAGCTTGTTGACGAGCGTGACCTCGACGAGCTCGCCCTGCTTCATGCGCAGTTCGGGGCCCGGGATCTGTCCGTTGAAGGTCCAGGCGTCGACGGTACGGCCGGAGGCGAGCTTGATCTTCGCCTCCTGCGCGGTGAGGGTGAAGCGGCGGTCCGGCGTGCCGGTCTTCGGGCCCTTGAGGGTGTCCACGCTGACGGCGTTCGCGTTCGTGTGCGCGCCGCCTGCCGCGTGGCCGGTGCCGTGGCCGGCGTCGTGTCCGGCGCCGTGCACGCCGAGCGCCTCGGTGGCCGAGCCGGAGGTGCCGGAGGTGCCGTGGTGGCCCTCGTGGTCGGCGGCGAAGGTGGAGCCGCCGCCGTAGTCCATGGTGCCCTTCATCATCGAGAACGTGTCCGGGAACCTGCTGCTCTGGGACTCCAGGGTCACCAGGGAGCCGATCACGCCGAGCACCACGACGGCCGTGCCGAGCCGCACCGCCACCGTCCGGCCGCGCCGCCGCGGCGGCGTCGGTACGCGCCCGCTCAGCCGGTCGGCCCGGCGGCGGGCCCGGACGGCGAGCCACACCGCGCCGGCCACCAGGATGACGCCGTACACCGGCCAGTTGAGCGCCACCGGCCGGTCCGGCGGGAGGAACTTCTCGAAGAAGCCGCCCACCGCGCCGAAGGCGGCCAGCTGCGGCGGCACGGTGATGCGCGGCGCGGCCAGCGCCGTGGGCTCGTCCTGGCCGCTGCGCCGGGCCGCACCGAGCACCCGCGGCAGGCTGAGCACCAGCGTGGCGAGGACACCGGGCAGGAGCAGCAGCAGCGTGGTGATGACGCGCCGGTCGCCGACCAGCTCCCAGTTGAGCTGGGCCATGAGGGAGAAGGTCAGCAGCCGGCCGGCCGACAGGATTAAGGCGAGCAGCGTGAGGACGGAGGCGATCCGGGCGCCGCGGCGCAGCCGCTTCGTGTCCGGGCGGGTGGCGAGCCGCCGGACGGTGAGCGCGGCCAGCAGCCAGACCGGGAACAGCACGAGTTGGAGGATGAAGTCGAAGATCGAGATGGCGAGATACATTCCCTGCTCCGATCAGTGAGACAGGCCCGGGGGCGCTCACGGGCCCTCGGGCTTGTCTCTTGACGGTGTGTGGTGCTTCTTGACGGGTGGGCGGTGGTGGTCAGGAGGACCGGTCGGCGGTCAGGCCCGGCCGGCGGTCAGGCCCGGTCGACGGTCAGGGCGCTGGCTCCGCCGAGCACCTCGATGTCGTAGCGGTCCTCGGCCGACTCGTAGGTGGGGCTGGCGAAGGTGGTGCCGCCGCCGGCCGCGCCCAGGTGCTGGGAGTCGAAGGTGAGCTGGGAGGCGCCGCCGCTGACGGCGATGCGGGCCGCGACGTCCTGGGGACGGCGCAGGCTGACGTTGCTCACGCCGCCGGCGACCCGGATGCGGACGGTGCCGCGCGGCCGTGGCAGCGAGACGGAGACGTGGCTGGCGCCGCTGCCGAGGTCGAGGCGGGTCAGCACGATGTTGGTGAGGTCGGCGGTCAGCCGTCCGGTGCCGCCGTCGACCTCGATCGCCCAGGCCACGGTCGGGTGGACGGTCAGGCTGCCGCTGTGCCGGCGGACCGAGAAGGGGTGCAGCCGCCGCGGGTAGCGGACGGTGACCACGCCGGCCGTGGCGTCGATCTCCGGGACGAGACCGGAGAAACGGCCCTGGTAAAGGTGGTCGCTGTCCTTCGGCTCGGCGGCCAGCGTCAGCTCGGACGCGCCGCCGACGAACTTCAGCAGTCCGGTGGTGACCGGGCCGAGCGCGCCGCTGAACGTCTTCTCCTGGGTGGTCATCGGTCAGTTCCTTCCGTTCTCGGCGCGGTCGAGGACACGCGCCAGGATCTCTTCGAGCTGTTCCTGCGGCTGGTCGGCCGGGCCGGCCGAGCGCCAGGCGACGAAGCCGTCGGGCCGGACGAGGACCGCCCCTTCGGGGCCCACGCCGTAGCGCTCGGCCCAGTCGCCGGCCGGGTCGGTGACGTACTCCGCGCCGATCCGGTACACGTCGAGGTCGACGCCGAGCCGCTGCGCGGCCGGGCCGGCGGCGTGCTCCCAGCCGGTGCCCTTGGGGCCGGTGAGCAGGACGGGTGCCTCGCCGAAGAGGTCGAGGGACGACAGTTCCTTGCCGCGGCAGCGGACGGTGACGTGCGGGGCGCGGGTACCGGGCCGGCCGAGCGTGCGCGGGTCGAGGGCGGGCGGCAGTTCCGTACCGTCACCGTCCTCGGGGAGCAGGGCGCCGCTCGGGTAGCGCTGGCCGAGGATGGCGGCCGCGTAGCTGACCCGGCCGTCGTCCTGCCCGTCGTGCGAGCGCTCCTGGAGTTCGGCGAGCGCGTAGTCGATGGTGAAGCGGGCGACCGGGCGCCGCTCGGCCTCGTAGCTGTCGAGCAGGGCCGGGCCGGCCGTGCGGTCGAGGACGGCGGCGAGCTTCCAGGCGAGGTTGTCGGCGTCCTGGATGCCGGTCGCGGCGCCGAAGGCGCCGGTGGGCGGCATGGTGTGGGCGGCGTCGCCGACGAGGAAGGCCCGTCCCTCGCGGTAGCGCTCGGCGAGGCCGGCGGAGATCTCGAAGCCGAGTATCTTCTGGCCGGTCTTCTCGACCTGGACCTCCAGGCCCTCGACGTGGAGGTCCGGCACGCCGACGGCGGCCCTGATCGCGTCGATGCAGCGGGCCTCGTCGAAGTCCTCGAGCCGCTCGCCGCGCTCGGGGTGGTACGGCGTGTAGAAGACCCAGCGGGAGCCGTCGAGCGGCATGAGCAGGGTGCCGGTGTCGGGCTGGTCGAAGTAGCCGAGGCCGAGGTCGCGACCGCGCAGCGGGGCGGTCAGGTCGGCCTTGAAGACGACGCTGACGGTGTGGATGAGGGTGCCCGGGCCCTCGACGGCGATGCCGAGGCGCTCGCGGACGGTGCTGCGGACGCCGTCCGCGCCGATCAGGTACTGGGCGTGGACGGTGGTCTCCTCGCCGGTGGCGGTGTCGCGGAGGGTCGCGACGACGCCGTCGTCGGTCTGCTCGAAGCCGGCGAGTTCGGTGGACCAGCGCACCTCGGCGCCGAGTTCGGTGGCGCGCCGGGCGACGAGGCGCTCGAGCCGGTCCTGGTCGATGGAGCACCAGGTGCAGGGCGTGACCTCGGAGGTGAGCTCGGGCGCCTCGTCCTGCATGGGGGCGGAGAAGATCTCCGGTCCGGCCAGGGTCTCGGCGCGGACCATCAGCTTCTCGCTGAGTTCGGAGGTCAGGGAGCGGTCGGCGAAGATCTCCTCCTCCAGGCCGGCGGCCCGGAAGATCTCGACCGTACGGGGGTTGATGACCCGGGCCCTGGGGTGTCCCAGGGCGCCGGGGTGGCGCTCGACGAGAAGCGGGCGGATGCCCCGGCGGGCCAGGAACAGTGCGGTCGACAGTCCGACCACGGCGCCGCCGACGATGAGGACGGGGGTCTGCTCGGTGGGAGCGGGGGTCATGGGTACCTCTCCGTTCGGGACGGTCGGTCAGGTGCGGTGCGTACGGGCCGGACGCCCGGTCGTGCGGTCGGGCCGTCGTGCGCGGGCGTCCGGTTCCGTGCGGTGGTGCGGTCGTGCCGTCGTGCGGTCGTGCGGTCGTTCAGTGGTCCGGTCGTCGGTGGTGCGGTCGTACGGTCGGGGCTCGTTCGGTCGTACGGTCGGGGGCTCGGGCCGTGCCGGGCTCGGGCCTCGCTCGGTTCAGGCGGTGCGGGGCTCCGCCACGCCGGGGCCGGACGGCTCGCCGCCGGTGTCGGCGGTCTCGTCCCAGGACTCCTCGTGGTGGCTGGCCTGCTTGGGCAGCAGCAGGACGAGGAGCAGGACCAGGGCGGTCAGGCCGAGCTGGGCGAGGATGGTGCGCTGCAGCGCGGTGGAGAACACCTCGCGGCGGGCGTCCGCGGCGGCGGCGCCGATGGCGGCACCGGCCTGCGGGTCGGTCACCTTGGTGAGCGGCGCGCAGCTGGCGGGCTCGACGGTCGGGTCCTTGGACTGGGTGCGCTCGGTGAAGCAGGTCTCGAAGGCGTTGGTGAGCGCCTTCTGCTGGTCCTCGGAGACGTGGACCTGGACGAGTGCGGTGCGCAGCTGGCCGCCGGCGTCCTTGGCTGCGGTGTCGGCCGAGCCGCCGAGGAAGCCGAGGAAGATCGCGCCGATGACCGCGATGCCGAGGGCGCCGCCGACCTGCTGGAAGGCGTTGACCACGCCGGATCCGGCGCCGGCGTGCTCCGGCGGGACGTCGGTCAGGATGAAGTCCAGGATCGGCGCGATGATCATGCCCATGCCGAGGCCGCCGATGAGGAGCGCCGGCAGCAGCGACCAGGAGCCGATCTCGTCGCCGCGCAGCTGGATGGTGAGCGAGATCCCGGCGAGGCCGGCGGCGAGCAGCACTGCGCCGATGACCATGACCTTGCGGCCCAGCTTGGCGGTGAGGACGGTGGCGGAGAAGGCCGCGCCGAAGCTCACGCCGAAGGACCAGGGCACACCGGTCAGACCGGCGCGCAGCGCGGAGAAGCCGAGGCCGTTCTGCAGGAAGAGGATGAAGATCAGGAAGTGGCCGATGGTCACCGCGAAGAACACCGTGTTGGCGACGATGCCGGCGGTGAAGGAGCGGTTGCGGAACATGCTCGGGACGATCAGGCCCGGGCGGCCCTGGCCGGCGAGCCGCCGCTGGTAGGTCCAGAAGAGGGCGAGCACGGGCACGGAGGCGGCCATGGAGGCGAAGGACCAGACGGGCCAGTCCAGCTCACGGCCCTGCACGAGCGGGAAGAGCAGCAGCAGGAGGCCGGCGGTGAGCAGCACGGTGCCGGTGACGTCCAGCTTGATCGACTCGGGCGACTTCGACTCGCGGATCACCGAGGAGGCGGCGAGGAAGAGCAGGATGCCGACCGGGAGGTTGATCAGGAAGACCATGCGCCAGCCCTGGCCGAACAGGTCGGCGTCGATGAGCAGGGCGCCGATGATCGGGCCGCCGACCGTGGCGAGACCGGCGACGCCGCCGAAGGCGCCGAGGGCCGCGCCGCGCTCCTTGGGCGGGAAGGCGGCGGTGATGATGGACAGCACCTGCGGCACCATGAGCGCCGCCGTGGCGCCCTGGAGCACACGGGAACCGACCAGCACGCCCGGGCTGCCGGCGAAGCCGCACAGCGCGGAGGCGATGGTGAAGCCGGCCACGCCCGTGAGGAAGAGCTTCTTGCGGCCGTACATGTCGCCGAGCCTGCCGCCGAGGATCAGCAGGACGGCGAAGGACAGCAGATAGCCGGCGACGACCCACTGGACCGTGGCGTATCCGGTGCCGAGGTCGCTCTGGATCGACGGGATGGCGACGTTGACGATCGTGGAGTCGAGGAGGTCCATGAACGCGGCGAAGAGCACCACGATCAGCGCGACCTTCCGCTTCGGGTCTCCCTCGACGGGCGGTGCCGTCGCGGACGTGTTCGACATGGTGCACCTCTCTTTGATCTAGACTGCGCAAGACAATCAGAAACTCGGATGCTTACTAGGCGGGAGTCTTCCCGACTCGTTATCTCAGCAACTAAGATAACGATGAAGCTAGATAAATGGAAGGGCGGGACGTATGTCAAGTGCGGATCGTGCGGAACGTGCAGAACTGGCCGCGGCCGTGGATCAGGAGCTGCGGACCCTGGTGAGCCGGTCGGTCCTCTTCCACCAGGCCGTCGCCGACCGGCTCGGCCTGAGCGTCCTGGACCTGAACTGCCTCGGTGCGCTGGTGGCCCGCGGCCCGATGGCGGCCGGGCAGCTGGCCGAGGAGAACGGGGTGACCACCGGCGCCATCACCGGCGTCATCGACCGCCTGGAGGCGGCCGGTCATGTCCGTCGTGACAGGGATCCCAAGGACCGTCGGCGGGTGCTCGTGACGCCGATGCCCAACCTGGAGGCGAAGGTCTTCCCGCTGTTCGAGTCGCTCGGCAGTTCGCTCGCGCAGCTGTGCGAGCGCTTCACCGAGACCGAGCTCGAGACCGTGCTCGAGTTCGTCCGGGCCGCCGCCCCGATCACCCACGAGGAGGCGGTGAAGCTCCGGGCCGGCAAGAGCTCGGCCCGGCGGGCGGCCGCCGCCAAGTAGGGCCCGGGGAAGGGCTGTTGTCGACCGGTGGGCGGTGCGGGCTGGTGCGCTACGAGCGTACGCACCAGCCGCCCCCGCGTCACCCGGGTATTCGGCCGACCACCAGACGCAGCGGCGTGCCGCTCGGCACGACCCCGGCGTACTCGAACCCGGCCCGCTCGAACATCGCGCCGTACTCCTCGGCCGTACGCTCCCAGCCGCCCATGACCAGCAGCATGTGCAGGTCCATCAGGGCGTCCCAGGGCGTCTCCGGCGGGTCTGCCACCAGCTGCTCGAGCAGCACCACCCGGCCGCCCGGCCGGCCCGCCTTGAGGCAGTTGGTCAGCACCGTGTGGCAGGCGTCGTCGTCCCACATGTGCAGCACCTGGCGGATCACGTACACGTCCGCCTCGGGCACGCCCTGGAAGCAGTCGCCCGTCACCAGCTCGGTCCGGTCGCCCAGCGCGCCGCCCTTGCGCAGCTCGGGCAGCGCGGCGGAGATGGCGTGCGGACGGTCGAACAGCACACCCTTGACGTGCGGGTTTCCTTCCAGCAGCGACTTCAGCAGGCTGCCGTGCCCGCCGCCGACGTCGCACAGCGTCTCCACGCCGGCCAGGTCCAGGGCCGCCACCACGCCCGGGTTCATGGCACGGGACTGCGCCGCGTAGCCCTTCAGGCAGGCCTCGCCGGCCGCGTTGTCGTCCTCGTGGAAGTAGGTGAAGAGGTCCTTGCCGTACTCCACCTGGAAGGCGCAGTCGCCTGTACGGACGCTCTCGGCGAGCTTGCCCCACATCTCCCAGCCCCAGTGCGAGCCGGTCAGCATGATGTCCGTCACCGAGCCGGGCGCGTCGGAACGCATCGCCCGCGACATGGCGGTGTGCTCGTACCGGCCGGGGCCGGCCTGACGGAAGATCCTGAAGCCCACCAGGGCCCGCATCAGCCGGGTCAGCGCGGGCACGTCCGCGCCGACGGCCGCCGCGATCTCCTCGACCGAGGCCGGCCCGTCGCCGACCGCGTCGGCGAGCCGCAGCTGGGCCGCGGCCTGCACCACGGCGCTGGCCCACATGCCCCAGCCGAGCTCGGCCACCGCCTGGGCGGGCGGCGGGCCGATCACCGGGGCGCCCTCGCAGGCCGCCACCGGGTCGACGGTCACGTCACCTGACATCCTCAACCACCTCTGTTCTGGGGGACCTTGTCAGGCCCGGACGGATTCGATCAGTGCGATGGGGGCCCGCTCGTGGCCGACCAGCGGGAGGCGGCGCGAGGAGGTGAAGCCGGCCTCCGCGAGCAGCCGCCGGTACTCCTCCTCGGTGCGCGCCCGGCCACCGGTGAGCACCATGAACTCCACGTCGTTGGCGTGGACGTGGGAGGAGTGGTCGGTGTACTCCCAGTCGAGCAGCAGCAGCCGGCCGCCCGCCGGGGCGGCCTTGGCGCAGTGGGCGAGCAGCTGGGCGGCGGCCTCGTCGTCGAGGTCGCACAGCACGTTCTTGAGCAGATAGAGGCTGCCG
Source organism: Streptomyces sp. NPDC053493 (assembly GCF_044544825.1). Lineage (NCBI taxonomy): Bacteria > Bacillati > Actinomycetota > Actinomycetes > Kitasatosporales > Streptomycetaceae > Streptomyces > Streptomyces sp. NPDC053493. Next base: position 239,778 of record NZ_JBITXS010000009.1, on the reverse strand, counting down.
CCGGCGGGCACCTCCTGCCGGAAGTCGCCGGCCACGAGCTCCACCCGGCCGGTCAGGCCCTGGGCCTCGAAGGTCTCGCGCGCGAAGCCGACGGCCCAGGGCAGGTCGAGCAGCACACCGCGCGCGCCGGGCTCGGCACGGAGCAGCCGGGCGAGCACGGTGCCGGGGCTGCCGCCGACGTCCACGATCTCCCGCTCCCCCGCCAGGGAACAGCTGGCGACCAGCGCCTCGGCCGCCTCGACGGAGAGCGAGGCGCAGGTCTCGGCGTAGCTACGGGCCTCGTCGGGGTGCTCGGCGTAGTACTCCCAGTGGTCCACGCCCCACACCGTGCGGGTGGCCGGGCGGCCGGTGCGGACCACGTCGGCGACGAGCTCCCAGGGCCGGGTCATGCCGGGCGCGTTGACGGCGATGGCGAAGCCGCGCAGCGACGGCACGTCGGAGCGCAGCAGCTCGCCGGCCGGCGTCAGCTCCCAGCGACGCCCGCCCTCGCCGGCGGCGCCCTCGGCACCGGTCCCGCCGGTGCCGGTCGCGCCTTCAGCCGCGCCGCCGCCGGCGGCACCGGCGGCCGGTGCGATCAGGCGGTGCAGTTCGCACACGCGCAGGAAGCGCTCCAGGCTCGGCCGGTGCGCCCCGATCGCGTCGGCGACCTGGCCGGTGGTGCGCGGCCCGGCGCCGAGCGCGTCGGCGATCCGCAGCTCGGCCATCCCGCGGGCCACCAGACCGGCGGACCACTGGAAGGGCTGGAGCTCCTGCAGGGCGCTCAGCGGGCTGAAGGCCGCGCCCGGGTCATCGGTCGCCGCCATCAGTGCCCGCCGTCGACGTAGAGCACGTTGCCGGTGATGTTGCCGTTGGCCGAGGAGCCGAGGAACAGCGTCGCGTTGACGACGTCCTCGACCGTGGAGAAGTGCAGGAAGGGCATGGCCTTGTTGAGCGCGGCCCGGGCGCCCTCGGCGTCGAGGCCGGCGACCCGGCCGCGCACCTCCTCCGGCAGCTTCTCCAGCAGGCCCTCGGTCACCACCGGGCCGGGCGCGACGACGTTGGAGAGGATGCCGTGCTCGAAGAGCTCGGTGCCCAGGGTGCGGCTGAGGCCGTGCAGGGCGGACTTGCTGGCGGCGTAACCCTCCGCGCCCTTCAGGCCGCGCTGCACGATGGCCGCCGACATGAACACGATCCGGCCGCCGCCGCGCGGCTTCATGGCCGGCAGCGTCGCCTGCACGGTGTGGAAGGCGCCCTCCACCTCGGCCCGCAGGGCCGGCAGCCAGGACTCCGCCGGGATCTCCTCGAAGGCCGGCGCGTGCGGGCTGGGGCCGCCGGAGGCCGAGGCGTTGACCACGAGCACGTCTATGCCGCCCCACTGCCCGCTCACCTCGGCCACCGCCCGCCGCACGGACTCCGGGTCGGTCAGGTCGAGGTGGACCGGCAGCGCCTGGCCGCCGGCCTCCTCGATCTCGGCGGCGACGGCCTTGGCGTTCTCCACGCGGCTGAGGTAGGTGAGCGCGACCTTGGCGCCCTCGCCGGCGAAGGCGCGGGCGAGCGGCCGGCCGATGCCGCCGCTGCCACCGGTGATCAGTACGACCTTGTCCTTCAGGCCGAGTTCCATCGCAAGACTCCCGTCCCTGTCCGGCGGGTCCGCCGGGTGTCCGTCACATGCGGCCCGCGACGCGCACACGCGGGCACCGCACCCCAGCTTGGAGATCGCGACTGGAGTGTCACTTGAGCGATTCACCCGAGCGGGGGTCCATCGGGATTCCAGGGCGGATTGAGGTCGGATCCCGATAGTTCACCGGGCGTGCTCACCAGCCGGGGCGCGGCCACACACGACCGGAAAGGAACCGGCGCATGACCAAGACCCGTGAAGAGCAGGGCTCACTGGACCTGAACGGCATCATCCAGCTGGGCATGGCGTTCGGCAGCGCGAAGATCCTGCTCACCGCGAACGAGCTCGACCTCTTCACCGTGCTGCACGACGGCGGACCGGCCACCGAGGAGGCCATCCGCACGAAGCTCGGCCTGCACGAGCGCGGCTCCCGCGAGTTCCTCAACGCGCTGGTCAAGCTGGGCCTGCTGAAGCGCGAGAACGGGCGCTACGGCAACACCGAGGCGGCCGACACCCACCTGGTGAAGGGCCGGCGGACGTACGTCGGTCGCTTCCTCAGCCGTTCCAGCAGCGTGCTGTACGGGGCCTGGGGCGGCTTCACCGAGTCGCTGAAGACCGGTGAGTCGCAGATCGAGGGCCACGGCGACGACAACATGTTCAAGCACCTGTACCGCAACGAGGAGCAGATGCGCGACTTCGTCGCCATGATGGACGCCCTCAACTGGGCCGTCGGTCCGGAGCTCGCGAAGGCGTTCGACTGGAGCAAGGTCAAGACCGTCACCGACGTCGGCGGCGCCCGGGGCAACCTGGCCGCCACCCTGATCCACGCCCACCCGCACCTGAAGGCCACCGTGTTCGACCTGCCGGCCGTCGAGCCGGCGTACGAGGACCACATCGGCGGCCTGGGCCTGAAGGACAAGATCGCCTTCCACGGCGGCGACTTCTTCGCCGACCCGGTCCCGGAGGCGGACGTCGTCATCATCGGCCACGTGCTCGAGGACTGGTCCCCCGAGCGCCGCAAGCAGCTCATCAAGTCGGCCTTCGACGCGCTCAAGCCGGGCGGTGCGCTGCTGGTCTACGACCCGATGCTGGACGACGAGCTGAGCCCGCTGAACAACCTGCTCACCAGCCTGACGATGCTCGTCGTGACGCACGGCGGATCCGAGTACCGGGTCGACGACTGCCGCTCCTGGATGAAGGAGGCCGGCTTCGCGGAGACCACCGCCGAGCTGCTCGACACCAACGACATCCTCGTCGTCGGCCGCAAGAAGTAGTCCCTCGCGTCACGGGCGGCACCTCCGCGACCTCGCGGCGGAGGGGCTGCCCGCGCGCTTGTACCGCCCCGAACTCCCCGTATCAGCGCGAAGTGTCAGCGCGATCCGCTCCCGTACCACCCTGCATGAATCCCGTACCACCCTGCATGAAGGGATACCGATGTCGATCGACGATGCACCGCCGGCCTTCCCCTTCCCGGCGCCGGACACCTTCGAGCCGCCCGAGGAGTTCCGCCGGCTGCGCGAGCAGGCTCCGGTGGCCCGGGTGACGCTCCCCACCGGTGACCGGGCCTGGCTCCTGACCCGTTACGCGGACGTGCGCGCGGCGCTGGTCGACCCGCGGCTCAGCCGGGCCGCCGCCGAGACGCCCGAGGCGCCGCGGATGGGCAACACCACGCCGGGCCCGAAGACCATCCTGGGCATGGACGCCCCGGACCACTCGCGGCTGCGCCGCCTGGTGACGCAGGCGTTCACGGCCCGCCGGGTCGAGGCGCTGCGGCCGCGGATCGAGGAGCTCGCCGAGGAGCAGATCCGTCTCGTCCTGGTCGCGCCGCGGCCGGTCGACCTGATGTCCTGCTACGCGCTGAGCCTGCCGATCAAGGTGATCTTCGAGCTGCTCGGGGTGCCGTACGACGACGTCGACCGGCTGCACGCCTGGAGCGAGGTCATCTTCAGCCTCGGCGGCCACACGGTCGAGGAGGTCCGCGAGGCCCGCGGCGCGATCATCGGCTATCTGCGCGAGCTGATCGAGCGGCGCCGTGACGAGCCCACCGACGACCTGCTGAGCGTGCTGGTGCACGCCCGGGACGAGGGGCAGCGGCTCTCCGAGGAGGAGCTGCTCGACTTCGCGATGATCCTGATGACCGTCGGGCACCAGTCGACGGCCAACTCGCTGGGCACCGCGCTGTTCACGCTGCTGCACCACCCGGACCAGCTGGAGCTGCTGCGCAAGAAGCCGGAGCTGATCCCGGGCGCCGTCGAGGAGCTGCTGCGCTTCAACCCGTTCGTCTTCACCGGCACCCAGCTGCGGGTCGCCACCGAGGACCTGACGATCGGTGAGACGCGGATCAGGAAGGGCGAGGCGGTGATCGCCGCGCTCGGCTCCGCCAACCACGACGAGGAGGTGTTCGCCGAGCCGGACCGCTTCGACGTCGAGCGCACGCCCAACGTCCACCTGTCCTTCGGCTACGGCATCCACCACTGCCTGGGCGCCCAGCTCGCCCGCCTGGAGATGCAGATCGCGCTGCGGACGCTGATCGACCGCGTCCCCGACACCCTGAAGCTCGCGGTGCCGGCGGACTGGCTCACCTGGAAGACCGGGCTGACCGCCCGCGCGCTCGTCAATCTGCCGGTGACCTGGTGACGGGGCCGGCGATGGACGAGCAGTGGCGGATCACCGTGCACAAGACCTGCCGTCGCAGCGGGATCTGCGCCGCGGCGGCTCCCCGGTACTTCTCCGTGGACGACGACCACCGCACCCGGCCGACGGCCGGCCCGGTGGCGCCCGACCCGGAGCTGATCGACGTCGCGGAGGCCTGCCCGGCCGAGGCGATCACGCTGACCGACCTGGTCACCGGCCGGCCGGTGACCGCCCCGGCCGAGCCGGCCGGAGGACGAGGAACGAGAGAGGTCCGACCATGAGCATCCTGGGCAGCAGCCGCCGTTCCCTGCTGAGACGCGCCGGCCTCCTCGGCTCGGCGCTCGCCGTCGGCGCCGCGGCCCCGGCCGCGGCGCAGGAGGAGCGGCACGGCAACGGCGAGCCGTACGGGCACCGCCGCAAGGACCGGCGTCCGACGCCGGTCGGCAGCTGGTCGGTCACCGTCACCATCGAGGGCGTGCCCGACGTCGAGCACGCGCACTACTCCTTCGGCGCCGACGGGCAGCTGATCCTGCAGACCCACCGGCACACCCACACCGGCATCGGCACCTGGGAGTGGACCGACGACGGCTTCGTGTACGTGACCCGGGGCCTGCGGCCGAACGCCGACGGCGGTCTGCTCAGCGAGCTGCGGATCCGGCACACGGCGCGCTTCGACGCCGACGGCGGCTTCACGTCGACCGGCACGGGCCAGGCCCTCGACGCCACCGGAAAGGTCCTGATGGAAGTCCAGTCCACGGCGGTCGGCACCCGGTTCGGTGTCGACGGCTGACCGGCCGCCGGCCGGGACAGAGCGAAGGAGAGTGCTGGTATGTGTGGCATCGCCGGCTGGGTGGACTTCGAACGTGATCTGCGTCAGGAGGCCGCCGTCGTCCGGGAGATGACGACGACCATGGCCCTGCGCGGCCCCGACGCCGGCGATGTGTGGATCGCTCCGCACGCCGCGCTGGGGCACCGCAGGCTGGCCATCATCGACCTCGAGGGCGGGCGGCAGCCCATGGTGGCCGAGGAGGGCGGCCGGGTCCAGGCCGTCCTGACGTACGCGGGCGAGGTGTACAACTTCCGTGAACTGCGCGAGGAACTCGCGCTCAAGGGACACCGGTTCGCCACCCGCAGCGACACCGAGGTGGTGCTGCGGTCCTATCTGGAGTGGGGCGAGTCCTTCGTCGAGCGGCTGAACGGCATGTTCGCCTTCGCGCTCTGGGACGCCCGCTCCGAGGAGCTGCTCCTGGTGCGCGACCGGGTGGGCATCAAGCCGCTGTACTACCAGCTGCTGCCGGGCGGCGGCGTGCTGTTCGGCTCGGAGCCGAAGGCGATCCTCGCCCATCCCCGGGCGAGCCGGACGATCGACGCCGAGGGGCTGCGCGAGCTGTTCGCCGGCGTGAAGGCGCCGGGCGCCGGAGTGATCAGCGGCATGCCGGAGCTGGCGCCCGGGCATGTGCTCAGGGTCTCGCGGGACGGGCACCGGCTGCGCCGCTACTGGCAGCTGGAGGCGCACGAGCACGAGGACGACCTGCCGACCACCATCCGCACGGTGCGCGAACTGCTCGAGGACATCGTCACCCGGCAGATCGTCTCGGACGTCCCGCTGTGCACCATGCTCTCCGGCGGGCTCGACTCCTCCACGCTCACCGCGCTCGCGGCCGGGGCCAAGCAGCGGGACGGCAGCGGCAAGGTCCGCTCGTTCGACGTCGACTTCGTCGGCTACCTCGACAACTTCGAGCCGGACCTGACGCATCCGACCGCGGACTCGCCGTACGTACGGCAGGTCGTGGAGCACGTGGACGCCGACCACCAGCACATCCTGCTGGGCAACGCGGAGATGATCGACGCGCCGACCCGCCGCGCGGTGGTCCAGGCGCTGGACTGGCCGGTGCTGATCGCCGGGCCCGGCTCCATGGACATCTCGCTGTACCTGCTGTTCCGGGCGATCCGGGGCCACTCGACGGTGGCGCTGACCGGCGAGTCGGCGGACGAGCTGTTCGGCGGCTATCCGTGGTTCCACCACCCGGAGTACGGCCAGCCGGGCACGCTGCCGTGGAGCCTCGCGCACAACCTCGGGATGCCGGCCCTGTTCGGCCCGGTCACCACCCGGATCGACGTGCGCGGCCACCAGGCCGACCAGTACCGGCAGGCCGCCGCGGCGGTGCCGCGGCTGCCCGGCGAGAGCGGCCGGGCCCGGCAGTTCCGGGAGTCCACGTACTTCTTCCTGACCCGCTTCATGCGGACCCTGCTCGACCGCAAGGACCGGCTCAGCATGGCGGTCGGTCTGGAGGTCCGGGTGCCGTTCTGCGACCACCGTCTGCAGGAGTACGTCTTCAACGCGCCGTTCGAGTTCAAGACCTTCGACGGCCAGTGGAAGAGCCTGCTGCGGGCCGCGGCGAAGGACCTGCTGCCGGAGGCGGTGCTCAGCCGGCCCAAGACCGGCTATCCGATCTCCAACGACACCGCCTACGACCGCTACGTCCAGGAGCGGTTCGCCAAGCTGGTGGCCGGCGGCGACGCGGCGGTGCTGCCGCTGCTGAACCCGACCGTCGTCGAAGACGTGCGGCGGGACGCCACGGCGGCCGCCGGGCTGACCCGGATCGAGATCGACATGGCGCTGCACCTCGACGAGTGGATCGCGTCGTACGGGCTCGACCTGGCGATCTGAGCGGCGCGCCGCAGACGAAAGGCTCCCCCGTCCCGGCCGGGACGGGGGAGCCTTTCGTTCTGTGCGGGTGGTGCGGGCCGTGCGGGCGGTGCGGGTGGTACGGGTGGTGCGAGCGTCACCAGGCCACCGGGAGGACCGCCGGACGGCGGAACGCCATGCCCGACACCCACCGCAGCTCGTCCGTCGGCACCGCGAGGCGCAGCCCCGGGAAGCGGTCGAGCAGGCCCTCCAGGGCCAGCTGCAGCTCCATCCGCCCGAGCTGCGCGCCCAGGCAGTGGTGCAGGCCGTGGCCGAAGGTCAGGTGCGGGTTGTTCTCGCGGGACAGGTCGACCTCCTCCGCCCGCTCGAACACCTCCTCGTCCCGGTTGGCCGAGGTGATCGCCGGCAGCACCGCGTCGCCCTTGCGGATCAGCGCCCCGCCGAGCTCCACGTCCTCGGTGGCGATGCGCATGGCGCCGGCGCCGCCGCCCGCCACCGAGTAGCGCAGCAGCTCCTCGACGGCGCCCGGCACCAGGCCGCGGTCGGCGACCAGCCGCCGCCACAGCTCCGGTTCGCGCAGCAGCGTGATCAGCGCGCCGACCAGCTCGCCGGTGGTGGCGTGGTAACCGGCGACCAGCAGCGTGTGGCCGAAGGCGAGCAGCTCCTCCTCGGAGAGCCGGTCGCCGTCCTCCTCGCGGGCCTCGATGAGATGGGTGAGCAGGTCGTCCGCCGGCTCCTTCGCCTTGGCGGCGATCAGCTCGCCGAGGTAGCCGTTGAGGCCGCGGCGGGCCTCCATCACCTCGTCCGGCGAGTGGGCGGATATGGAGAGCATCACGTCGGACCAGACCCGGAACCGGTCCTGGTCGGCGAGCGGCACGCCGAGCAGCTCGCAGATGACGGTGATCGGCAGCGGCTGGGCGAGGTGGGCGATCAGGTCGGCGGGCGCGCCCTGCTTGCCCATCGTGTCCAGGAGCCGGTCGGTGATCTCCTTGACGTGCGGGCGCATCCGCTCGATGTGCCGGGCGGTGAAGGCGCGCGCGACCAGCTTGCGCAGCCGGGTGTGCTCCGGCGGGTCCATGGTGAACAGCGACTTGGATCCCTTGGCGACCGGCAGCAGCCGCGGCGCGTCGGGCGCGGTCAGCGCCGACTTGCTGAAGCGCGGGTCGGCGAGCACCTGGCGCACGTGCTCGTAGCGCGTCACGAGCCAGGCCCGGTGCCCGGTCGGCAGCGTGATGGGCGCGACCGGCTCGGTGGTGCGCAGCTCGGCGTAGGCGGGCGCCGGCCGGAGCGGGTCGGGGACGGGCAGGGGAAAGGTCCGCTCGGGGCTCTCGGCGGCGGTCATGGGTCCTCCTCGGGAAGGGGGTCGACTCGGCACGTGGTCAACGGATGCGGTGGTTCGGCGGGCCCGGACGCACCGGACGCCGCTCCGCGAGCGGAACGGCGTCCGGTGGGTCGGTCGCCCGCAGCGCGGTCGCCTAGGCCGTCTCTTCCGGATCTTGCCGGGCTCTCGACGCCCGGTGCCGCACCTCGCCGCGTTGTCGTCGGTCGCCGATGCTCCGCATCGCTTCCCTCCTCCGCCTTGCGATGCACGACACCGGACGCCGCTCGCTGATCCGGCCTGATCCGAAAGAAACTACCTAGAGCACGGCGTCCGCCAGGCGGTCGAGCTGGTCCGGGTCGGCGTCGCAGGGCACGAAGACGATCTCGTCGCAGCCCGCGTCCTGATAGGCCGTCACGGCGGCCCGCAGCCGGGACGGTTCGGTGAGCGCCATGGTGACGATCGACTCGGCGCGGCCCGAGAACGCGTAGTAGTCCAGGAGGTAGCGCTGGGCGAGCCACTCGGCCCGCGGGCCGAGCGAGAAGTAGAGCAGGGTCATCAGGTGCGGCCGGCCGGTGCGGCCGTGCCGCCGCCAGGCGGCCTCCACCCGGTCGGCGTTGGCCCGGTAGCCGCTCGGTGAGCTGCCGCCGGCGATCCAGCCCCGGCCGTACTGCGCGGTGCGCCGGAAGGCCGCCTCGGAGGTGCCGCCGAGGATCAGCGGCAGCTCGCCCTGGGGCGCCGGGCCGACGGCGCCCGGGCCGCCCTCGCCGCGCCAGATCTCGCGCAGCTCGCCCAGCATCGTGTCGAGCAGCTTGCCGCGCAGGGCCGGATCGACGCCCGAGGCGGTGAAGTCGTCGTCACGGTTGCCCGCCGCGAGCCCCAGCGTCAGCCGGCCGCCCGAGACGCGGTCGAGGGACGCCACCTGCTTGGCGAGCAGCGGGGTGTTGTTGCGGTACGGCGCGGTCAGCACCGTGGTGGCGAGGCCGATGCGCCGGGTGACGGCCGCGGCGGCGGTCAGCGCGACCAGCGGGTCGTAGTTGTCGTACACCAGCCGGTCGAGCACGCCGAGCGTGGAGAAGCCGTGCTCGTCGGCGCGCCGGGCCCAGTCGGTGAGGCGCCGTCCCTCGGTCCCGGGGACGGCGGCGGGCAGGCCGACTCCGATCCGCATCATCGCCCTCCCTCGACGGACTCGACGGGCTCGCCGGGCTCTACGTACTCCGCGAACTCGGCGAACTCGGCGAACTCGGCGAGCTGGGCCGCGACCCGCGCCGGTGCCGGTCTGCGCTCGTTGTCCGCCCGTACCTCCTCGGCGGCCTTGCGGTACCCGGGCTCCTCCAGGAGCGCGGTGACCGCCTCGCGGATGCCGGCCGGACTCGCCTCGGCGCCGGGAAGGGAGATCCCGGCCCCGGTCGCGGCGAACCGTTCGGCGTTGAAGGTGTGGTCGATCAGCTGCGGCACCACCAGCTGCGGCAGTCCCGCGGCGAGTCCGGTCAGGATGGTGCCGGCCCCGCCGTGGGCAACCACGAGGTCGCAGTGCGGCAGGACGCTGTGCAGCGGCACCGACTCCAGCACCTTGGCCCGGGCCGGCAGGGCGCCGAGCAGCGGGCGCTGCTCGGCGGCGACCGCCACCACGATGCCGACGTCGAGCGCGTCGAGCGCGGCGACCACCTCGCCGCCGAGGAACAGCGACGGGTCGAGCCGGCCGACCGTCGTTCCCCAGGTCACGCAGACCCGGGGCCGGCGGCGCTGGGCGGGCGGCAGCGGCACGGGCACCGTGCCCGCGCCGTTGTACGGCACGTACCGCATCGGCCGGCGCTCGAGCGGGCCCGGGCGGGACTCCTCGGGCACCTGCATCGCGGGCGGGCACAGGTCGACGGTGAGCGCACCGAGGGTGTCCACCGTGTCCAGGCCGAAGCGCGCGAACAGCGGCGCGAGCTCCCGCGCTTCGGCGTCCAGGGTCGCCTGGCGGTGCATCAGGTCGGCGCCCCAGGGCATGCGCACCGCCCGGGCGCCGGACGCGGTGGCGGCGAGCGGCCCGGCGTACGCGGTGGGCTCGTGCACCACCAGGTCCGGGCGCCAGGCCCGGGCGAACGCCACCAGGTCGTCCGCCATGGCGTCCGCGAGATCGGCGAAGAGCGACACCGCGCGCGGGCCGCGGCCCGCCTTCCCGGCCGACCGGCCCGGAATGTAGTCGCGGATGCGGGCCACCGCGTCCAGGTCCCGGCCGACCGGCACGAAGGGCAGGCCGGCGGAGGTGACCGGGGCCGCCAGGCCGGGCGGCGCGGCCACCCGTACCTCGTGGCCCGCCGCCCGCAGCGCCCAGGCCAGCGGCACCATGGGATAGAAGTGGGTCGGCCACGCCCAGCTGACGAACAGCACCCGCATCGCCCGGCTCACCCCTCCCGCCCCGGCAGACCGGCCTCGCGATGGGCGCGGGCCACCGTCTCCAGGACGGCGATCCGCTCCTCGGTGCTGCCGGCGTACGGCGAGATGCCCAGCGTGGTGACGCCGGCCGCCGCGTACTCGGTCAGCCGGCGCGAGATCCGGCCGGGCGGGCCGAGCAGCGAGGTGGCGTCGATGAACTCCAGCGGCACCGCGTCGGCCGCGCCCTGGAGGTCGCCGGCGACGAAACGGTCCTGGACCTCCACGGCCGCCTTCTCGTATCCCATGCCGGCGGCGAGCCGGAAGTAGAAGTTGCTCTCCCGGTCGCCGAGGCTCATGAAGCGGGCGACGTACGGCCTGATCGGCGCCGCGGCCGCCCGGACGTCCTCGCCGACCGCCGCCGGGGCGGACACGAAGGCGTCGAAGCCGTCGAGGTCACGGCCCGCCCGGCGGCGGCCGGTGCGCACCGCGTCGAGCGCCCGCTTGGCGTGGTCGGGGCTGCAGAACACCCCGACCCAGCCGTCGGCGATCTCGCCGGCCAGTTCCAGGCTGCGGGTGCCGACCGCCGCGAGATAGACCGGCAGGTCGCTCCTGACCGGGCCCGGGAGCCGGAAGGCGCCGGCGTCGCTGCCCGGCAGCGGGAGGGGATAGTGCGGCCCCTCGTTCGTCACCGGCTGCTGCGCCAGGGTGCGGCGCACGACCTCCACGTACTCCCGGGTCCTGGCGAGCGGCCGGGCGAACGGCGCACCGTGCCAGCCCTCGGTGACATGGCTGTTGGAGATGCCGAGGCCGAGGCGGAAACGCCCGCCCGACAGGCCGTCCAGCGTCGCCGCCGCCAGCGCCATGGCGACCGGGGTCCGCGCCGGGATCTGGATGACCGTGGACAGCAGGCCGATCCGGCTGGTCCGGGCGGCCACCCAGCCGAGCACCGAGATCGCGTCGGAGCGGAAGCCCTCCGGGGCGGCGGCGACGTCGAAGCCGAGCCGCTCGGCCTCCTGCGCCGTGCGGCCGCAGTCCTCGGGGACGAGGTTGATCCCGAGTCGCATGGCCGGGTCACCCTTCCTTGTGGCCGATGACCAGGGAGTCGGTGTTGCTCAGCACCTTCGCCTCGGTGCGGGTGAAGCCGGCCTCGGTCATCCAGCCGCGGCACTCCTCGACGGAGTACTCCGAGCCGCCGTGCGTGACCAGCAGCATGTCCAGGCTGATCAGCAGGTTGACCAGGTCGGCCGGCCGCTCGTCGACCATCCGGTCGTACACGAGCAGCGCGCCGCCCGGCTCGACGGCCTCGTACGCCTTGCGGATCAGGCCGAGGCGCTGCTCGGCGGACCAGTTGTGCAGCACGTGGCCCATCACGAGCACCTGGCCGGAGGGCAGCGGGTCCTGGAAGAAGTCGCCGCCGGTGAAGGAGATCCGGTCCGCGGTGCCGAGCCGCTTCATGTGGTCGTCGAAGGCGGGCGCGACGTGCGGCAGGTCGAAGACCCGGGCGGTCAGGTGCGGGTGCTCGGCGATGAGCAGCGCGGAGAGGTTGCCGCGGGCACCGCCGACGTCCACGAAGTCCGTACGGCCCGCCCACTCGAAGGCGGCGGCCAGCTTCGGGGCGACCTGGCTGTTGAGCGAGTCCATCATGGCCAGGAACTGGTCGAGGTGCTCGCGGCTGTTCGCCATCTGCGCGACGATGTCGCCGTCCTTGCCCTTGACCTGCGGCTCGCCGGTGCGCAGCGCGGCGGTGAGGTTCGTCCAGGCCGGGTAGAGCATGTTGTTGGCGCGCTCCAGGAAGCCGCCGGCGTACGAGTTCTTGCCGCGGTCCAGGAAGCGGTCGGCGGCGGCGCTGTTGCGGTAGCGGTCGCCGTCGGCCTCGAGCACGCCGAGCGTGACGAGGGCCGTGACGAAGTCACGGGCGCCGCGCGGGTGCAGACCGACGGCGTCGGACAGCTCCGGCAGCGTCAGCGGCTTCGCGGCGAGCGTGGAGAAGACGTCGAGTTCCAGTGCGCTGAGCAGGATCTTGGCATCGCAGAAGGCAGTACCGAGTCGGATGAGACCCTCGGGGCTGGACACATCCGCAGCAGAAGTGTGAGTCGTCACCGACAAGTCCTTTCTCCTGATGACGGGAACGCGTGGATGCTTCAGCACCCGCCTCGAAGCGCGCTGGAGCCGCGCTCCCGGCGCCCGCGGCACCAGCGCGAATCGAGTGGCCGGCGCGAGCATCCGGGCATCCGGGCGTCAGCCCGCCGACGAGAGGAGAGATGCGATGTCGGATCAGCGGGTGGCGCTCGTCACCGGGGCCAACCGGGGTCTGGGCCGGGCGGTGGCCGCCGAACTGCTCGGGCGCGGGCTGCGGGTGGTGGTGACCGCGCGGGACGCCGGCGCGGCGGCCGCCACCGCCCGCGAACTGGGGCCGGACGCCGAGGGTTTCGCCCTGGACGTGACCGACCCGCGCAGTGTCGGGCTGGCCCGGGATGCCGTGGGACCGGTGGACGTGCTGGTCGGCAACGCGGGTGTGCTCCTGGAGGACGGCGCGGGCGATCCGCTGTCGGTGCCGGTGGAGGTGGTGGAGCGGACGCTCGCGGTGAACCTGCTGGGCTCGTGGCGGGTGGCGCAGGCCTTCGTGCCGGGCATGGTGGAACGCGGCTGGGGCCGGGTGGTGTTCGTGTCCAGCGGCACCGGCTCCTTCAGCAACGGCCTGTTCACCGGCAGCCCGGCCTACGCGGTGTCCAAGGCGGGGCTGAACGGTCTGACGCAGATGCTCGCGGCGGCCACGGAGGGCACCGGCGTCCTGGTGAACGCGGTCAACCCGGGGCCCACCCGGACCCGGATGATGCCGCAGGGCCGGCGCAGCGCCGAGGAGGCCGCGGTGGACGTCGCGGACGCGGCGCTGCTCCCGGACGGCGGGCCGACCGGCACGTTCCGGCGGGGCGAGCAGGTGCTCGGCTGGTGAACCGCGCGGGGCGGGTCGCGGGGCGGGGGGCGGGTGATGAAGGCGGCGGGGCGGGCGGTGGGGCAGACGGTGGAGGCGGCGGAGGCGGCGGGCTGGCTCAGGCCTTGAGCCTTCCTCGATGCGGTGTCGGCACGGTGCACCGACCGGAGCCACCGAACGGACCGTACCGACCGTACCCACCGAGGAGTTTCGCCATGGACCACGGCGCAGACCCGCGCCCGCCCTTCCGGGTGCTGCTCAGGATGGAGATCCGCCCCGGCACGGAGCGGGAGTTCGAGCGCACCTGGCTCGACATCGGCACCCGGATCGCCGCCGAGCCCGCCAACCTCGGCCAGTCCCTCGTCCGGGACGTCGAGGACGACGGCGTCTACTGGGTCATCACCGACTGGACCGACGAGCCGGCCTTCCGCGCCTTCGAGACGAGCGCCGCGCACGTCGACAACCGGCGTCGGCTCCAGCCGTTCCGTACCGGCGGCGAGATGCGGCTCACCGAGGTCGTGCACCGGCTGGAACCGGTCGCCGCCGAGGCACCCGCCCGCTGAGCGTCGCCCGGCACCGCCGTACTACGCCGCACAGCGCCGTTCAGCGCCGTTCAGCGCGCCGTACAACGCCGTTCACCGCTGTCACCGCCGTCACCGACACCTCAAGGAGCATCTCCCGTGACACGTCGTCTGTTCACCTCGGAGTCGGTCACCGAGGGCCATCCCGACAAGATCGCCGACCGGATCAGCGACACGATCCTCGACGCGCTGCTCGCCCAGGACCCGCACTCCCGGGTCGCCGTGGAGACCCTGATCACCACCGGCCAGGTGCACGTGGCCGGCGAGGTCACCACCGGCGCGTACGCCGACATCGCCACCCTGGTCCGCCAGACCGTCCTCGACATCGGTTACGACTCCTCCGCGAAGGGCTTCGACGGCGCCTCCTGCGGGGTGTCGGTGTCCATCGGCGCGCAGTCGCCGGACATCGCGCAGGGCGTCGACACGGCCTACGAGGCCCGGGTCGAGGGCACCGGCGACGAGCTGGCGGCGCAGGGCGCGGGCGACCAGGGCCTGATGTTCGGCTACGCCTGCGACGACACGCCGGAGCTCATGCCGCTGCCCATCTCCCTCGCGCACCGGCTCTCCCGCCGCCTCGCCGAGGTCCGGCACGACGGCACGCTGCCGTATCTGCGGCCGGACGGGAAGACGCAGGTCACCATCGAGTACGACGGCGACAGGCCGGTCCGGCTCGACACGGTCGTCGTCTCCTCGCAGCACGCCGCCGACATCGACCTGGACGCGCTGCTGGCACCCGACATCCGTGAACTGGTCGTCGAGCCGGTCCTCCAGGGTCTGCCGATCGAGACGGAGGGCTACCGGCTGCTCGTGAACCCGACCGGCCGCTTCGAGATCGGCGGCCCGATGGGCGACGCCGGTCTCACCGGCCGGAAGATCATCGTCGACACGTACGGCGGCATGGCGCGGCACGGCGGCGGCGCGTTCTCCGGCAAGGACCCGTCGAAGGTGGACCGTTCGGCCGCCTACGCGATGCGCTGGGTCGCCAAGAACGTCGTCGCGGCCGGGCTGGCGAGGCGCTGCGAGGTGCAGGTCGCCTACGCGATCGGCAAGGCCGAGCCGGTCGGTCTCTTCGTCGAGACCTTCGGCACCGAGAGCGTCCCGCTGGAGCGGATCCAGCACGCGGTCCTGGAGGTCTTCGACCTGCGGCCGGCGGCGATCATCCGCGACCTGGACCTCAAGCGGCCCCTCTACGCGAAGACCGCCGCCTACGGCCACTTCGGCCGCGAGCTGCCGGAGTTCACCTGGGAGCGCACCGACCGCGCCGAGAAGCTGGCCGCCGCCGCGCGCGCCGTCTGACCCCACCACCCGATCCCGCAGGACCCGAGGAGGTACCCGGTGCGTATCGCTGTCACCGGCTCGATCGCCACCGACCATCTGATGACCTTTCCCGGCCGGTTCGCCGACCAGCTGATCGCCGACCGCCTGGAGAACGTCTCGCTGTCCTTCCTCGCCGACCGCATGGAGGTACGGCGCGGCGGGGTCGCGGCCAACATCGCCTTCGGGCTCGCCCGGCTCGGGCTCGGCCCCGTCCTGGTCGGCGCGGCCGGGCTCGACTTCGCCGACTACCAGGTGTGGCTGAAGCAGCACGGCGTGGTCGTCGACCACGTGCGGATCAGCGACACCCTGCACACCGCGCGCTTCGTCTGCACCACCGACCTGGACCAGAACCAGATCGCCACCTTCTACGCCGGTGCGATGGCCGAGGCCCGCGAGATCGACCTGCGGCAGGTCGTCGCCCGCACCGGGCGGCTGGAACTCGTCCTGGTCTCCCCGGACGACCCCGAGGCGATGCTCCGGCACTCCCGCGCCTGCCGCGAGCTCGGCGTGCCCTTCGCCGCCGACCCGTCGCAGCAGCTGGCGCGGCTCGACGGCGAGCAGGTGCGCGAGCTGGTGGACGGCGCGCTCTTCCTGTTCACCAACGAGTACGAGACGGCCCTGCTCCTGGAGAAGACCGGCTGGACGGAGGCCGACGTGCTGTCCCGGGTCGGCACCTGGGTCACGACGCTCGCCGAGGCCGGTGTCGCCGTCCGGCGCGCCGGCCACCCGGTGCTCACCGTGCCGGCCGTGCCGGCGCGGCAGGTCGCCGACCCGACGGGCGTCGGCGACGCCTTCCGGGCCGGTTTCCTCGCCGGGACCACCCGCGACTGGCCGCTCGAACGGTCCGCGCGGCTCGGCTGCGCGCTGGCCACCACGGTCCTGGAGTCCGTCGGCACGCAGGAGTACGCGCTGTCGGCGCGGGCCCTGCTCGACCGCCTCGCCGCCGCGTACGGCCCGCGGGCCGCCGACGAGATCGCGCCGGGACTGACGGGGGTGGCCGGCTGATGGGACGCGCACCGGAGGCGCTGCGCGAGGCCCTGGCCACCCGCGTGGTGGTGGCCGACGGCGCGATGGGCACCATGCTGCAGGCGCAGGACCCGACGCTGGACGACTTCCAGCAGCTCGAGGGCTGCAACGAGATCCTGAACCTGACCCGCCCGGACATCGTGCGGTCGGTGCACGACGCCTACTTCGACGTGGGCGTCGACTGCGTGGAGACCAACACCTTCGGCGCCAATCACGCGGCACTCGGCGAGTACGGCATCACCGACCGGATCTTCGAGCTGTCCGAGGCCGGGGCGCGCGTCGCCCGGGAGGCCGCGGACGCGCACACCGCGCGGGACGGACGAATCCGCTGGGTGCTGGGCTCGATCGGCCCGGGCACCAAGCTGCCGACCCTCGGCCATGTCACCTTCGACGTGCTCCGCGAGGGCTACCGGCAGAACGCGGCCGGGCTGATCGCGGGCGGCGCGGACGCGCTGCTCGTGGAGACCAGCCAGGACCTGCTGCAGGCGAAGGCGGCGATCCTCGGCTGCAAGCGGGCCCTGGACGAGGCCGGAGCCGACCTGCCGGTCTTCGCCCAGGTGACGGTCGAGACGACCGGCACGATGCTGCTCGGCTCCGAGATCGGGGCCGCGCTGACCGCGCTCGCGCCGCTCGGCATCGACATGATCGGCCTGAACTGCGCCACGGGCCCGGCCGAGATGAGCGAGCACCTGCGCCATCTGGCCGGGCACGCCGAGGGCCTGCTGTCGTGCATGCCGAACGCCGGTCTGCCGGTGCTCGGCAAGGACGGCGCCCACTATCCGCTGTCGCCGGCCGACCTCGCGGACGCCCATGAGGCGTTCGTACGGGACTACGGGCTGTCGCTGGTGGGCGGCTGCTGCGGCACGACTCCGGAGCACCTGCGGGCGGTGGTGGAACGGGTGCGGGGCCAGGCGCTCGCACCGCGCCGGCCGCGTCCGGAGGCCGCGGCGGCGTCGCTGTACCAGTCCGTGCCGTTCCGGCAGGACACCTCGTACCTCGCGATCGGCGAGCGGACGAACGCCAACGGTTCGAAGAAGTTCCGCGAGGCGATGCTGGCCGGTGACTGGCAGGCCTGCGTGGAGATCGCCCGCGACCAGATCCGCGAGGGCGCGCACCTGCTCGACCTGTGCGTGGACTACGTGGGCCGCGACGGTGTCGCCGACATGCGGGAGATCGCGGGTCCGCTCGCGACCGCGTCGACGCTGCCGATCGTGCTGGACTCCACCGAGCCGGACGTGCTGCGGGCCGGTCTGGAGAAGCTGGGCGGCCGCGCGGTGCTCAACTCGGTCAACTACGAGGACGGTGACGGCCCGGACACCCGCTTCGGCCGGATCGCCTCGCTGGCCCGCGAGCACGGCGCCGCGCTGATCGCGCTGACGATCGACGAGGAGGGCCAGGCGCGGACGGCGGAGAAGAAGGTCGAGATCGCCGAGCGGCTCATCGCCCAGCTCACCGGCGAGTACGGCGTGGCGGAGTCGGCGATCCTGGTGGACTGCCTGACCTTCACGCTGGGCACGGGCCAGGAGGAGTCGCGCAAGGACGGCGTCGCCACGATCGAGGCGATCCGCGAGCTGAAGCGCCGCCATCCGGACGTGCAGACGACGCTGGGCCTGTCCAACATCTCCTTCGGCCTCAACCCGGCCGCCCGCGCGGTCCTCAACTCGGTGTTCCTGGACGAGTGCGTGAAGGCCGGGCTGGACTCGGCGATCGTGCACGCGTCGAAGATCCTGCCGATCGCGCGGCTGGAGCCGGAGCAGGTCGAGGTCGCGCTCGACCTGATCTACGACCGCCGGCGGGACGGCTACGACCCGTTGCAGCGGCTGCTCGAACTCTTCGAGGGCGTGAGCACGGCCTCGGTGAGGACGTCCAGGGCCGCGGAACTCGCCGCGCTTCCGCTGGAGGAGCGGCTGAAGCGGCGGATCGTGGACGGGGAGCGGAACGGGCTGGAGGCGGACCTCGACGAGGCGCTCACGACCACCCCCGCTCTCGACATCGTCAACAACACGCTGCTCGACGGCATGAAGGTGGTCGGCGAGCTGTTCGGCTCCGGCCGGATGCAGTTGCCGTTCGTGCTCCAGTCCGCCGAGGTGATGAAGACCGCGGTGGCCCATCTGGAGCCGCACATGGAGAAGTCGGACGCGGAGGGCAAGGGCACGATCGTCCTCGCGACCGTCCGCGGCGACGTGCATGACATCGGCAAGAACCTGGTCGACATCATCCTGTCCAACAACGGCTACAACGTGGTGAACATCGGCATCAAGCAGCCGGTGTCGGCGATCCTGGAAGCCGCCGAGGAGCATGCCGCCGACGTGATCGGCATGTCGGGCCTGCTGGTGAAGTCGACCGTGATCATGAAGGAGAACCTGGAGGAGCTGAACGGCCGCGGGCTGGCCGAGCGGTTCCCGGTGATCCTGGGTGGCGCGGCGCTGACCAGGGCGTATGTCGAGCAGGACCTGCACGAGCTCTACCAGGGCGAGGTCCGTTACGCCCGCGACGCCTTCGAGGGCCTGCGCCTGATGGACGCCCTCATGGCCGTCAAGCGCGGTGACTCCGGCGCCACCCTGCCCGAACTCAAGCGACGCAGGGTCGCCACCGGAAAAACCACCCTCCGGGTCGACGAGCCGGCGTCGCCCGGCGGCCGCTCGGACGTCGCCACCGACAACCCGGTCCCGGCCCCGCCCTTCCTGGGAACGAAGGTGGTCAAGGGCGTTCAGCTGGCCGAGTACGCGTCCTGGCTGGACGAGACGGCGCTGTTCAAGGGCCAGTGGGGCCTGAAGGACAAGGAGACCATCGAGTCGGAGGGCCGGCCGCGGCTGCGGGGCTGGCTGGATCGGCTCCAGACCGACCAACTGCTGGAAGCGGCCGTCGTGTATGGCTACTTCCCGTGTGTGTCCAAGGGCGACGACCTGATCGTCCTGGACGAGGACGGAGGCGAGCGGACCCGCTTCTCCTTCCCCCGCCAGCAGCGGGGCCGCCGCCTCTGCCTGGCCGACTACTTCCGTCCCGAGGACTCCGGCGAGATCGACGTCGTCGCCCTGCAGATCGTCACCGTCGGATCCAGGATCGGCGAGGAAACGGCCCGGCTCTTCGCCGCCGACTCCTACCGCGACTACCTCGAACTGCACGGCCTGTCCGTGCAGTTGGCCGAAGCGCTGGCCGAGTACTGGCACGCCCGCGTCCGCGCCGAATGGGGCATCGCCGCCGCCGACCCGACGGGCCTGGAGGGCATGCTGCGCACCGAGTACCAGGGCTGCCGCTACTCGCTCGGCTATCCGGCCTGCCCCGACCTGGAGGACCGGGCCAAGATCGCCGAACTGCTGCGGCCCGAACGCATCGGCGTCCAGCTGTCGGAGGAGTACCAGCTGCATCCCGAGCAGTCCACCGACGCCTTCGTCGTCCACCACCCCGAGGCGACCTACTTCAACGCCGGAGGACGCGGATGACCTCACTGCGCGAGAGCCTCGCGAGCGGGACGCGCTCCTTCTCGTTCGAGTTCTTCCCGCCGAAGACGCCGAAGGGCGAGCGCACGCTGTGGGAGGCCGTCCGGCGGGTGGAGGCGCTCGCACCGACCTTCGTCTCCGTGACGTACGGCGCCGGCGGCTCCTCCCGCGACCGCACGGTGTCCATCACCGAGCGGATCCGCACCGAGACCACGCTCCGGCCGGTCGCCCACCTGACGGCCGTCGGCCACTCGACGACCGAACTGCGGCGCATCATCGGCCGTTACGCGGACGCCGGCATCCACGACGTGCTCGCGCTGCGCGGTGACCCGCCGGGCGATCCGCGCGGCGCGTGGGTGCCGCATCCCGAGGGCCTGCGCTACGCGGCCGAGCTGGTCGCCCTGCTGAAGTCCGTCGGCTCGTTCACCGTCGGCGTCGCGGCGTTCCCGGAACGCCATCCGCGGTCGTCCGACTGGGAGAGCGACATCCGGCACTTCGTCGCCAAGTGCCGGGCGGGCGCCGACTTCGCCGTCACGCAGATGTTCTTCGACCCGGAGGACTACCTGCGGCTGCGCGACCGGGTCGCGGCCGCCGGCTGCGACACGCCGGTCATCCCGGAGATCATGCCGGCGACCGGCTTCGACCAGATCCGCCGCTTCGCCGAGCTGAGCAACGCCACCTTCCCCGCGGATCTCGCCCGGCGCCTGGAGGCGGCCCGCGGCTGCCCCGAGGAAGGGCACAGGATCGGTGTCGCGCACGCGACCGCGATGGGCGAGCGGCTGCTCGCCGAGGGCGCGCCCGGCCTGCACTACATCACGCTCAACAGCTCGTCCGCCGCCGTGGAGATCCACCGCAACCTCGTTCCCGGCCGGACCTCTTCCCTGCTCACCGCTGTCCGATGACTGGAGTTGACATGCCGTCTTCCGAACCCGACTTCAAGGTCGCCGACCTGTCCCTTGCCGCGTTCGGCCGCAAGGAGATCACGCTCGCCGAGCACGAGATGCCGGGCCTGATGGCGATCCGCCGTGAGTACGCCGCCGCCCAGCCGCTGGCCGGCGCCCGGATCACCGGCTCGCTGCACATGACCGTGCAGACCGCCGTCCTCATCGAGACGCTCGTCGCCCTCGGCGCCGAGGTCCGCTGGGTCTCCTGCAACATCTTCTCCACGCAGGACCACGCGGCCGCCGCGATCGCCGCCGCCGGCATCCCCGTCTTCGCCTGGAAGGGCGAGACCCTGGAGGAGTACTGGTGGTGCACCGAACAGGCCCTGACCTGGCCCGGCGCCGACGGCCCCAACATGATCCTCGACGACGGCGGCGACGCCACGCTCCTCGTCCACCTGGGCGTCGAGTACCAGAAGACCGGCAAGCTCCCGGAGGCCTCCAACGAGGAACTCGCCGTCGTCCGCGCCCTGTTGGAGAACACGCGCCTCGACTGGTCCGCCCTCGCCGCCGGGATCCGCGGCGTGACGGAGGAGACCACCACCGGTGTCCACCGCCTCTACGAGATGATGCAGGCCGGCACGCTGCTGTTCCCGGCGATCAACGTGAACGACGCCGTGACGAAGTCGAAGTTCGACAACAAGTACGGCTGCCGCCACTCGCTCATCGACGGCATCAACCGCGCCACCGACGTCCTCATCGGCGGCAAGACCGCCGTCGTCTGCGGCTACGGCGACGTCGGCAAGGGCTGCGCCGAGTCCCTGCGCGGCCAGGGCGCCCGCGTCATCGTCACCGAGATCGACCCGATCTGCGCCCTCCAGGCGGCGATGGACGGCTACCAGGTCACCACCCTCGACGAGGTCGTCGAGACCGCCGACATCTTCATCACCACCACGGGCAACAAGGACATCATCATGGCGTCCGACATCGCCCGCATGAAGCACCAGGCGATCGTCGGCAACATCGGCCACTTCGACAACGAGATCGACATGGCCGGCCTCGCCAAGCTCCCCGGCGTCGTCAAGGACGAGGTCAAGCCCCAGGTCCACACCTGGACCTTCCCCGACGGCAAGGTCGTCATCGTCCTCTCCGAGGGCCGCCTGCTCAACCTCGGCAACGCGACCGGCCACCCGTCCTTCGTGATGTCGAACTCCTTCGCCGACCAGACCCTCGCCCAGATCGAACTCTTCACCAAGACCGCCGAGTACCCCGTGGGCGTCTACACCCTGCCCAAGCACCTCGACGAGAAGGTCGCCCGCCTCCACCTCGACTCCCTCGGCGTCAAGCTCACCACCCTCCGCCCCGAGCAGGCCGCCTACATCGGCGTCCCGGTCGAGGGCCCGTACAAGCCGGACCACTACCGCTACTGACCCGCACGGCACGCCGAAAGGCGCCGGCCGCCAAGGAGATTCCTTGGCGGCCGGCGCCTTTCCGGTGGTGCCCGCGGTGACCCGGTGGGCCCGGCGCGGACGTCAGCTCCGGGCGAGCAGGCGTATCAGCACCGCGCGCAGGGTGTCACGGGCGAAGATCGGCGCGTCCGCGCAGCGCCAGGCGACCACGCCGTCCGGCCGCACCAGGACCGCTCCGCGCGCCGTCACTCCGTACAGCTCCGGCCAGCGGTCGTCGACGTCGGTCAGCTCGGCGCCGATGCCGTGCACCGTCAGCGGCAGCTCCAGCTCGTGCGCGACGGTCCGGGCCGCCTCCTGCCAGGCCCGGTTGTCCGGACCGGTGAGCAGCACCGGCCGGTCGCCGAACAGGTCGAGCACGGACAGCTCGGCGCCGCCGCGGCGCAGCCGGAGGTGCGGGGCGCGGCCGCCGGGCCGGCCGTCGTTCTCCGCCGACCAGACGCCATGGCCGGGCAGCACGCCCTCGTCCCAGGGCGTCACCGCCGAGGAGCGGTAGCGCCAGGACAGCCACACCTGGGCGTCCTCGACGATGCCGGGATGCACGGGCTGCCGCTCGCCCTGCGTGCCGGTGAGCCGCGGCCGGTCCTGGGAGCGGAGGACGGCCTGCTCGACGGTGGCCTCGCACACCGGCCGGCGCTCCTCGTCGTAGCTGTCGAGCAGGGCGGGCCCGGCCCAGCCGTCGAGGACGGCGGCCAGCTTCCAGGCCAGGTTGTGCGCGTCCTGGATGCCGGTGCTGGAGCCGAAGCCGCCGCTCGGTGGCATCACGTGGGCGGCGTCGCCGACGAGGAAGACCCGTCCGTCCCGGAAGCGGCCCGCGGTCCTGGCCGCGCCCTCCCACGGGGAGACGGAGCGGATCCGCGGGCTCAGGCCGGGCACGCCGGCGGCCGCCCGTACGAGCGCGGCGCAGCGCTCGTCGGTGAACGAGGCGACGTCCGTCCGCTCCGGGTCGTACGCCACGTGCAGCAGCCAGTCGGAGGTGTTGTCCAGCGGCATCAGTGCGCCGCGCACCTCGTCGTTGGCGGTGTGGCACATGAGGAAGCGGCGGCCGGCGAGCTGTTCGGTGAGGTCGGCGTGGAAGTGGATGTTGACGTAGTGGCCGAGCGTCTCGCCTTTGAAGGGAATGCCGAGGGTGTCGCGGATGCCGCTGTGGGCGCCGTCGGCGGCGACGAGGTAGCGGGCCTGGATCGTGCGTTCGGTGCCCGTGACGCGGTCCCGGACCCGTGCGGTGATCCCTTCGTCCTCCTGCGTGAAGGAGACGAGTTCGGTGTGGAAGCGCAGCGCGACGCCGAGGCGTTCGGCGCGCCCGCGCAGCACGTCCTCCAGCTCGCCTTGGTGACACAGGCACCAGCCGGTCGGGGACAGCGGCCCGAGGTCGGCGCCGACGTCCATCACGTACTTCTCGTCGAGGGCGCCGAGTTCGGGACCGGCCAGGGAACGGGCGGCGATGACACCGGAGTTGCCGGCGAGCAGCCGGGCCGAGGGCATGGCGCGCAGTTCGTCCTCGACGCCGGCGGCGCGCAGCAGCTCCATCGCGCGCGGATGCACTCCGCGGGCGCGCGGGTGTCCGGACAGTTCGGGCCGCCGTTCGAGGAGCAGGCAGTCCACGCCCTGCCGGGCCAGGAAGACGGCGGCGGAGAGCCCCGCGAGCCCTCCGCCGGCCACCAGGACGTCGGTGTTCCGGAGCGTGCTCCGGGCGGTGCTCAGCACCATCTCACCCTCCTTGCCTCGGTTGGTGTTCGACGAGCACGGACGCGTCCTTGTCGCCGTCGCCGGCCGCGAGCACCTCGGCGAACCGCTCGCGCACCACGCCGAGGACGGGCATCGCGGCGCCGTGTCCGGCGGCCGCCTCCAGCGCGATCCGGATGTCCTTCTCCATGAGGGCGGACCGGAAGAACGCCGGTTCGTACGTCCGGTTGAGCATCAGATCGGCGCGGAAGCGCATCACGAGGGAGCTGAAGCCGCTCGCCGCGACGACGCCGATCAGCTGGTCGCGGTCCAGGCCGGCCGCGACGCCGTAGCCGACGGCCTCGGCGAGCGCGGCGACCTGGGCGCCGAGCAGCAGGTTCAGGATGAGCTTCAGGCTGGCCGCGGTGCCCGGGGCGCCGACGTGGACGACCTCGCTGCCGATCGCCTCGAGGACCGGACGGACCTCTTCCAGGTCTT
Organism: Streptomyces sp. NPDC053493; assembly: GCF_044544825.1. Classification (NCBI taxonomy): domain Bacteria; kingdom Bacillati; phylum Actinomycetota; class Actinomycetes; order Kitasatosporales; family Streptomycetaceae; genus Streptomyces; species Streptomyces sp. NPDC053493. The sequence continues at coordinate 215,409 of NZ_JBITXS010000009.1, read as the reverse complement.
CCGGCGCCCCGGACACGAACACCCGCAGCTCGCCCTTGCGGGCCTGCAGCGGGTTGCCGACGACACAGGCCTCCACCCGGCGCAGGCCCTTCCCGGCCAGCCGGGCGGCGGACTCGCGCGCGTAGCCGGGGGACACGGTGGAGGTGTCCACGATGAGCGTGCCCGGTTCGAGCACCGGGACCACCCGGTCGAACAGGACCTCCTCGACGGCCTTCTCGTCGCTGAGGCTGAGCAGGACGAGGCGGTGGCCCGCCGCCGCGCGCTCGGGCGCGTCGGCGAGCCGGGCGCCCGCCTCGGCGAGCGGGGCGGCCTTGGCGGCGGTCCGGTTGTGGACGGTCAGCGTGTGCCCGGTCTCCAGGAGGCGCCGGGCCATCCCGCCGCCCATGCTGCCGAGGCCGATGAACGCCAACGGACGTTCTGCCATGGTGGGTTCTCTCTCTTCCGGTCGGCCGGTCTTCCGGCAGCTGGGGGCGGGTGGGGTCGTCGGTCGGATCCGGACGCGCGCGGTGTGCTCAGTACGCGGCGTCCACCTCGTACACGGCGAACGGGGCGGCGGTGCGGGTGTCGCGGAAGGGCCGCAGCGGGGCGGTGTCCTGCCGGTGGTCGGCGCCGGCCTCCCAGGCGAGGAACGCCTCCATCGACTCCCAGCGGCTCATCACCGCGAGCGCGGACGGGTCGGCGGGGCTGCGCAGCAGCTCGTTGCCGAGCATGCCGGGCACCTTCGCCAGGCGCTCGCTCACCTGGTGGTAGGCCTCCCGGACCGCGGCGAGCTGCTCCTCGCCGTACGCGGCCTGGTAGACCACGACCCGGACCTCACCGGGCATCGGCGGCCGCCCTTCCCTTGATGCCGTGCATCACCCGCATGACGTGGAAGGAGCCGCCCTTGCGGTACGGGTGGAGGGTGGCCCGGTGTTCCAGGTGGGCCGGGCTGTTCTCGAACTCGCGGAAGCGCGGCTCGTCGACCCAGTCGCTGACGATGACGTACGTGCTGCCGGGCCCGGGTCCCTCCTCGCGGGCCAGCGACTGGCCCAGGTTGGCCGGGTGGCCGGTGACCGCCTCGGTGCCCTCGAGCCAGGCCTTCTCGAAGTCGGCCTCCTTGCCCGGCTCGATCTCCATGCGCAGCATCACCCGGAAGGTCATCAGGAGATCCCTCCGTCCACACCGATGGTGTTGCCGGTGACGTACCGGGACAGGTCGCTGGCCAGCCACAGCACGGCGCCGGACACCTCGTCGGGCGTGCCGAGCCGGCCGAGGGCGGTCTTGGCGCCGTAGCGCTCGGTCATCAGCTTCTTCTGGTCCGCGGGCAGCGCGTGGAAGTTCTCGGTCTCGATGACGCCGAGCGCGAGGATGTTGAAGCGGATGCCCTGCGGGCCGAACTCCTTGGCCAGCGAGCGGTTCAGGCCGGCCAGGGCCGCCTTGGTGGCGGTGTAGTGGGCGCGCAGCGGTATGCCGGCCTCGACGGCGCGGGAGCCGACCGTCACCACGGAGGAGCCGGCGCCGAGCAGCGGGACCGCGTGCTGGATGACGAGGTGGGCGCCGGTGACGTTGGTGGCGAAGATGCGCTGCCACTCCTCGAGCGACAGCTGGGTGTACGGGACGTGGCTGATCGCGCCGGCGTTGTTGACGAGCAGGTCGAGGCGGTCGCCGTGGCGTTCGCGGACCTCGCCGAGCAGGCCGGCGATCTCCTCGGGCCGGGACAGGTCGGCGCGCAGCACGTGGTGCTTGCCGCCGGTCTCCTTCAGTTCCCGCTCCAGGGAGGTGACGTACTCGCTCTCGCGCTGGTAGCAGGTGACGACGTCGACGCCGGCGCGGGCGAGCGCCAGGACGATGCCCCGGCCGACACCACGGGTGCCGCCGGTGACCAGGGCTTTCTTGCCCTTGAGGCCGAGATCCATGGGTGTACCTCCGTAAGCGGTAAGAGGGTCAGAGCAGGAAGCCGAGCGCCGCGCAGTTGGCGACGAGCGCCGCGATGGTGAGCAGGCTGCGGCGGCGGTTCCAGGCGCCCCAGGAGTCGCGGGTGTGCTGGAAGTCCGCCGGCAGGTCGTCCGGGTCGACGGTCCGCATCCATCGGTTGACCGGCGCGTTCTTGGTGAGCGAGATCAGCGCGGTGGCCGCGGCGAGCACGCCCGCGACGGCGAACAGCGTCCGTTCCGGCGCGGCGCCGCCGCCGACGCCCAGCGCGAGCAGCGCGTCCAGGACGACGGTGCCGAGCAGGCAGACCGGCATCGCCGGGTCGTAGCGCTGACCGAAGAACGCGTGGGCGTGCACGTAGCGGTCGGTGGGCAGCGAGGCGAGGTACGGGAAGCCGCCGAGCTGGGTGCCGAACAGGACGCCGGCGGCCAGGCCGTTGAACAGCAGCAGCAGAGGGGCGAGGACGTTCAGCACGGGTGCTCCTAGCGGGAGAGGGCGCGTGCCGCGGCCTCGACCCGCTCCTTGATGAGCTGCATCTGCACCTTGGTGTTGACGTTGAGGTGCTCGGTCATGGCCTCGTCGGTCGCCGGGGCCTGGGGCTTCATGTGGAAGTCCTGGACCCAGCGCATGCGCACGCCGCCGCCGGGCTCCTCGGTGTACTCCCAGTAGATGTTCATGTACTCGAAGGGGCCGGTCTCCACCCGCTCGGCGCGCACGGTGCGGGCGGTCGGGTCGCCGGTGCGCCTCGAGACCCAGCTCCAGACGTTGCCGTCCTCGTCCGGGTGCATGGTGAGGCGGAAGACGATCGTGTCGCCGTCGCGTTCGAGGACCTCGGCGGAGGCGTACTCGCTGAAGAGGTTCGGCCAGTTCGGGACGTCGTTGGTGATGTCCCACACCACGTCGATCGGGGCGTCGATGACGATGTGGTTGTCGGTGTGTCCAGCCATGGGAACTCCGTGGGTCGTCAGTCGTCGGTCGTGAGTCACAGGTCGTCGGAGCGTCGGTCGGTCCCGGTCGCCGGTGGTCGGTCCTCGGACCGTCCTGCGCCGCGGTTCAGCGGCCGAGCACCAGGGCCGAGGTGAAGCCGCCGTGGCCGCGCGCCAGGACCAGCGCGTGGCGCAGCGGCAGTTCCCGCGGGGCGCCGGTGACCAGGTCGATGTCGAGGCCGGGTGCCAGGTCGTGGACGTGCGCGGTGTGCGGGACGACGCCTTCGCGCAGCGCGAGCAGCGCGGTGGCCACGTCGAGCGGTGCCCCGCCGCCGTACAGCCGGCCGGTGAGCGTCTTGGGCGCGGTGACCGGGACGCCGTGCGGGCCGAAGACGGCGCTGATGACCGCCGCCTCGTCACGGTCGTCGTCGGGGACGCCGGAGGCGTCGGCGAAGACGACGTCGATGTCGGCGGGCGTGAGCCCGGCGTCGGCGAGGGCCTGTTCGACGGTACGGCGCAGGGCGCGCGGCCGTCCGGACCCGGGGGCCGGGTCGAAGCCGGCCGCGTGGCCGAGGACCCGTCCGTAGCCGTCGCCCGCGCCGCGTCCGGCGGCCGACTCGGCGCTCTCCAGGACGAGGATCGCCCCGCCCTCGCCGGGCAGGTGGCCGCTGGCCTCCGTGGTGAAGGGCAGATAGGCGCGCTCCGGGTCCGGGACGGTGGAGAGCCGGCCGGTGGTGAGCTGGGCCGTCAGGCCGTACGGGCAGAGGGAGGCGTCCGTGCCGCCGGTGACGACCAGCCGGGAGCCGCCGCGCAGCAGCCGCCTGGCCTGCGCGATGCCGTCGAGGCCGCCGGCCTGCTCGCAGGCGAGGACACCGCACGGGCCGCGCATCTTGTGCCGGATGGAGAGCTGTCCGGTGGTGGCGGCGTAGAACCAGGCGATCGACTGGTAGGCGCCGACCCAGCCGGGGTCGTGCTGGTAGAGGGCGGTCATCTCCTTCTGGCCGAACTCGGTGCCGCCGGACGACGACGAGGTGACGACGGCCATCTCGTACTCGCCGATGGCGTCGAGGTCGGCGCCGGAGTCGGCGAGGGCGGCCTCGCCGGCGGCCAGGGCGAGGTGCGTCCAGTGGTCGGTCTGGGAGATCAGCCGGCCCGGCACGCGCTCGGCCGCGTCGAAGCCGGGCACCTGCCCGGCGTGGCGCACCGGGTAGGGCGTGGGGTCGAAGCGGCCGATGCGGCCGATGCCGGACTTGCCGGCCAGGACCGAGGCCCAGTGGGCCTCGACGCCGATGCCGGTGGGCGCGAAGATGCCGAGGCCGGTCACGACGGGGGCGCCGGCGCCCTGTCCCGTGGTGGGCTTGGCGGCGGTCATGTGGGTCACTCCCCTTTCAGGCGGCGGCCGGGGCCGTGCCGGGCCGGGTGAGGACCATGGCGCTCTGGAAGCCGCCGAAGCCGCTGCCGACGGTGAGCACCGTGTCCATGGCGTGCTCCCGGGCGGTGACGGGCACGTAGTCCAGGTCGCAGAGCGGGTCCTTGGTCCTGAGGTTGGCCGTCGGCGGCACGACCTGGCGGTCGAGGGCGAGGGCGCAGGCGGCCACCTCGATGGAGCCGATCGCGCCCAGCGAGTGCCCGACCATCGACTTGATGGAGCTGACCGGGATGTCGTAGGCGTGCTGCCCCAGGCTGCGCTTGAACGCGGCCGTCTCGTGGCGGTCGTTCTGCTTGGTGCCGGAGCCGTGCGCGTTGATGTAGTCGACGGCGGTGGGGTCCAGCCTGGCCCGGTCGAGGGCGACGGTGACGGCCTCGGCGAGTTCCCGGCCGTCGGGCTTGAGACCGGTCATGTGGTAGGCGTTGCTGCGGCTGGCGAAGCCGGCGACCTCGGCGTAGATGCGGGCGCCCCGCGCGAGGGCCGCCTCCCGCTCCTCGATGACCATGACGGCGGCGCCCTCGCCGAGCACGAAGCCGTCGCGCTCGCCGTCGAAGGGCCGCGAGGCGTGCTCCGGGTCGGCGTTGTTCGGCGTGGTCGCCTTGATGGCGTCGAAGCAGGCGGAGGTGATCGGCGAGATGGGTGCGTCGGTCGCGCCGGCGATGACCACGTCGGCCGAGCCCTCCTCGATGAGCTGGACGCCGTGCCCGACGGAGTCCAGGCCCGAGGTGCAGCCGGTGGAGATCAGCGCGACCGGGCCCTCGGCGCCGGTCTCCCAGGCGACCTCGACCGCGAGGGTGGAGGGCACCATGTAGCCGTACAAGTGCGGCACGCCGTACTCGTGGTCGACGAGCCACTTCCGGCCGCTGTCGGAGAGGGTGACGTACTCCTCCTCCAGGCCCATGGTGCAGCCGACGGCGCTGCCCAGCGAGACCGCGATCCGTCCGGGGTCGAGGGACGGCAGCTCGATGCCGCTGTCCGTGACGGCCTCGCGGGCGGAGACGACGGCGAACTGGGCGGCCCGGTCCATGCGCCGGATCTGCCGGGCGGTGAGGCCGGCGGCGGCCGGGTCGAAGTCGACCTCGGCCGCGACCTGCGAGCGGAAGGGTGCCGGGTCGAACAGGGAGATCCGCCGGGTGGCCGTACGGCCCTCGGACAGCGTCCGCCAGAAGGCCTCACGGCCCACCCCGCCCGGCACGACCGCGCCGATGCCGGTGATGACGGCACGTCGGGTCACCGGGCACCGCCCACGTCCGGGTTGGCCTGCTCGGGGCGCTGCGCCGGTTCGGTGTCCACGTGGCCGAGCTCGGGGCGCGGCGCGAGCGGCGACAGGTGGAAGGCGCAACGGGCGGTGGTGTCACCGGTGTTGACGAGGCGGTGGCGTACGCCGATCGGCACGAGGAGGGAGTCGCCGGGGCCGAGCGGCACGACGTTGCGGCCGTCGAGGGTCATCTCCAGGGTGCCGTCGACGACGTGCAGGAACTCCTCGGAGTACGGGTGGTAGTGCTCGGTCACCCAGTCGCCGGGCTCCAGGGTCATGACGCCGCCGAAGCCGGAGGTGCAGCCGACCGTCTTGGGGCTGAGGGTGGTGCGTATGTCGCCGCCGCGCTTGGTGTTGGCCTCGACCTCGTCGGCGGCCACCTTCACGGTGCGGGTGATGGCGGTGGTCACTGGATCCGCCCTCCGTCCTTGGTCCAGATGTAGAAGGGCTCGGCCATCGCGTCCTTGGGCTCCTGCCAGTTCGGGTCGTAGGGCTCCACGCACTGGGCGAGCTTGGTGTTGATGTCGTCGTAGAGCGGGTGGCTGCGGGCCCGGTAGAGGTTCGGGCCGATGTCGCCGTCGGCCTCCACCAGGTGGAAGTACAGGCCGTGGAACCTGAACAGGGTGCGGCGGCTCACGCCGATCATGTGCGGCAGGTCGGTGGCGTCGGACTCCTCGAAGATCTTCGCGATGTCGTCCGTCTTGTCCGGCCGCAGCTTGGCCACGATCAGAGTGCGGTGCACGGGTCCCTCCCGATGGTCGGTGGTCACGGGAGAACGTCGCACCGCGGTCTGGAGAGCCGCTCGAAGTCCTCTCCAGCGCCGGCGGCGGTCCGGCGAGGGGACTTCGAGCGCGGCCCGAGGCGGTGCCGCTGTGCTGGCCGCCGGACCGACCGTCCCACCGACAGGCGAGGGAAAGGGCAACGGGCATGCCGTTCGCAGCGATCACGTACGACATCAAGCCGGGCTTCGAGAAGGAACTGGCGGCGATCTTCGGCGACTTCAAGCGGGTGCGCAGCAGCCGGGTCGAGGACGCCTCGGGCGAGCAGGCTGGCACGATCCTGGCCACCGCGGTCTTCCTGCGCGACGACACCCTGGTCCGGGTGATCGAGTACACCGGCGACCTGGAGGCCGTCGCCCGGCACATGGCGTCGCAGCCGGGTGTGCGCGAGGTCGAGCGGAAGCTGAAGCCGTATCTGAGCAGGCCGCGCGACACGGACACGGTGGAGGGCTTCGTGGCGACGTTCAAGCGCAGTCTGCTGAACACGGTCGCCCAGATCTCCGTACGGGACCTGCCGGCGCCGGCGTAGGGCGTATGGCACCGGCCGGCACCGGAGAACGCACCAGGCCGCACTCCCGGAGGTTCCGGGGGTGCGGCCTGGTGTGTGGGGAGCGCGGGCGGTGGTCAGAGCACGGTCAGGGCCGCCGCGTTGACCGCCAGGGCCACCACGGCCAGGACGGTGCGCAGATAGTGGTAGCGGCGCCACAGAGGACGCGGATCCTCCCAGTCCGGCGGGATGACCGCCGGGTCGGTGATCGCCTTGACGCGGCGGTTGATGGGGACGTTGCACAGGTGGGACACCCCGGACACGCCCAGCAGCAGCACCGCGCCGACCGCGAACAGCGCACGGGCGGCGTCCTCGGCCGCCACCGCGAGCACACCGTCGGCCAGGGTGCTGCTCAGCACGATGACCGGCATCGTGGGGTCCCAGTTCCGGCCCAGCAGCTGGTGCGCGTGGACGTAGGTGCCGGTCTCCATCGCGAACAGCGCGGGCAGCACGCTCAGCGCGACGGCGAACAGCACTCCGGCGGTGACACCGCTGCCGAGCACGGCCGCGACGGCCAGCACCTCGGTCATGACGCCGGGGCGCCCGCGGGGTGGGTGTCCACGGTCAGCTGGGCCACGGTGCGCATGGTGGCGTCGCGGAAGTACGCGGCGAACGCCTGCGGCGAGCTGGTGTCCCGCGGTTCGGCGAGGTAGGGCGCCAGCTCGGCCTCCGCGGTGTGGACGCCCTGCTGCGCGGCCATGTGCCGGCCGATGGCCGAGAAGTCGCCCTCGTAGTGGATGACCCGGACGACGATGTCGTCCTTCACGAACACGGCGGTGCCGAGCAGCCGGCCGGCCTGCTCGCCGCCGTCGCCGGTGAACTCGGGGCGGTCGACCCGCTGGAACTTGGCGAAGATCTCGGCGATCTCCTCCTCGTGGCCGGGTTTGACCCGGTAGGTGATGGCTGCGTAGGGCATCGGTCTTCTCCGTCGGTGTCGTACGGACAGGTGTACGGGGCCGGTGCGGCCGTGGTCAGCGGACGGCCCCGGCCCGCGGCGCCGTACCGATCAGGGCCAGCAGCATGCGCGGGGTCTCGGCCTCCATGACGGCGTCGTCGTCGAGGACGATCCCGTACTTGCGGTTGATCACGCTGGTGGCCTGGAGCAGTGCCAGGGAGTCGTAGCCGAACTCCAGGAACGGGGTGTCCAGGGCCTCCTCGCCCTCCAGCGCCATGCCCTCCTCGGGAGCGCCGACGCATTCGAGCAGGAGCGCTCCGAGCTCGGACAGGTTCATGTCAGTCACGATGCTTCCTCTCTGGGGAGACTTCGGGAGTCCTTGACGAGTCAGGTGGCTCTTGCCAGCTGCGGGCCCGGCGCGGCCGAGGGATCCAGCTCGAGCTGCGGCGAGGAGTCGAGCACCGCCCGGTGCAGATGCTCGACGCTGGGCGACGGGTCGAGCCCGAGGCTCTGGTTCAGACAGCGGCGCAGCTGCCGGTACACGGCCAGCGCGTCACTGCGGCGCCCGACCCGGTACAGCGCGAGCATCAGCTGCTCGTGCACCGCCTCGTGCAACGGATGGCGGGCGGCGAGCCCGGACAGCTCACCGACCAGCTCATGATGGCGGCCCAGCCTCAGGTCTGCCTCGATCCGGCGCTGAAGCACGCTCATCCGCGACTCGTCCAGCCGGGTGGCCTCCACCTCGAGCAGCGGCCCGCACTGGACGTCGGCGAGCGCGCGGCCGTGCCACAGGGCCAGGGCGCCGCTCAGGTACGTGGCGGCCGCCGGCCAGTCGCCCTGGCTCAGGGCCCGGTGCCCGGCCGCGGACAGCGCGTCGAACTCGTGGGCGTCGAGCAGCCCGCCGTGGATGTCGAGCCGGTAGCCGCCGGGCTCGGTGACGAGGACGCTCTTGGCGCCGTTCGGCAGGCCCTCGCCCTCGGTGCCGTCGGCGAGCGCGGCGGCGATGGCGTTGCGTATCTGCAGGATGTAGGTCTGCAGGGTGGTCTGGACGCTGCGGGGTGGATGCTCGCCCCACACCTCCTCCACCAGCGAGGCCACCGAGACGGCCTCGCCGGCCTGCAGGGCGAGCAGCGCGAAGACCTTGCGCGGTTTGACGGCGGTGAGGTGCACGGGCACTCCGGACAGGGTGGCCCGGAACGGGCCGAGCACGCTGATGTCCATGCGCGGATCTCCTTCGGGTTACGTGGATCAGCCGGCCTGGTAGGGCGTCGCGTCGGGCCGCGCCGCCTCAGGTCCTGTCGCCGCGGACCGCAGCGCCTCCCCCACCTCGCGGGGCACGTCCCTGCCCCGTACGAAGAAGTGGGTGCCGCGGACGGTCCGGAGCCGGAAACGGGTCGTCGTGCAGTGCTTCCACGCGTGCACCTCGGCCGCGGAGACCAGGGGATCGACCTCGCCCGCGAAGGCTTCGAGAGGGCACGGCAGCGCGGTCACGGGTGCGGACCGCAGGTTCTGCGCGAGAAGCAGGTCGGAGCGCAGGGTGGCGAGGGTGCCGGCCAGCCAGCCGATCCGGTTGCGCAGCGGGGCGGGGATGCTCTGCTGGTCGCCCAGGGACAGGATCAGCTGCTCGTCGGGGAGTTCGGGGCTGAGCAGGGTCTCGATCAGCGGCGCCGGGAGCTGGGGCGCCGAGCAGGCACCGACCGCGAGCAGCTCCGGCGGGCGCTGCCCGGAACGTATCCGGTGCTCCGCGAAGCGGTAGGCGACCAGGGCGCCCAGGCTGTGCCCGTAGAAGGCGTACGGCTCCTCGAGCAGCTCGCCCAGGTCCTCCTGGAGCTCCCGCATCAGCAGGTCGCCGTCGGTGATCCGTTCCTCGCGTCGCCGGGTCTCCCGGCCCGGCAGCCGCACCGGCAGCACGGACACGCCCGTGCCGATGCGGCGCTGCCAGCCGGCGAAGGTCATGGCTCCTCCGCCCGCGTGGTGGAAGCAGAACAGCCGGACACCGTCCCTGCCGGACGCCGGCCGGACCGCGAGATAGCGCTGCACCCGATCCCCCTTCGTCTGCCGCACCGTTGCTCCGCACCTTTTCGGTCAGATGCGCGATCCGAGGGTCACCGGAGGGCCTCGTTCATCACTCAACTGGCGCTGGAGCCAGGGTCCGTGAGCCTCAGCTCGCCGAAGTCCGGGTCGTGGACGGCGGCGCTGACCGTGTAGGCGTCCTCGACGAGCCAGCTGTGGAAGGACCACTCGTCCCCGGCGCCGGGTGTGCCGTCGGGGCGCAGCATGCGCACCCGCGCGTCCTCGGGCCCGAAGCCGAACTCGGTGAAGCGGAAGCGCAGTCCCTGGCCGATGGCCTTGCTGTAGGCCTCCTTCAGCGTCCACAGCCGCACCAGCTCGCGGTCGCGCCGCTCGGCCGGCACCCGCTCCAGCGCCTCCAGCTCGTGCGGGGTGCAGGCCATCGCCTCGGTGCCGAGCTCCAGCATCCGCCGGTCGGCGGGCTCGGTGTCCACGCCGATCCGCCCGAACCGGGTGAGGCCCACCACGAGCAGCCCCTCGGTATGGCTGAGCCCGACGTCCAGCTGATCGATCCCGCGCAGATACGGCCGCCCGCCCGGCTTGTACGCCAGCTCGAGCTCCCGCGGCCCGGCCCCGAGCACGGCGCCCGCCGCGGACTTCAGGAACAGCCGCGCGGCGACGAACCGGTCCCGGTTCCGCGAGGCCGGCATGCGCTCCAGGCGTGCGTGGTCCGCCCCGAGGTCCTCGGCGAGCGAGGCCGCGCCGAGGTCCGCCGGCACCCAGTCGTCGACCTCCGCGTACACCACGCAGGCCCCGTCGCCGGCCACCAGCGCGCACACCTCGTCCCAGCCTCCGCCGGGTCCGCCCTGCCGCAACGGCCGCCTCATCTGCCACCTCCTGTTTCGGGCGCCCGACGCGGGGCGCGTCTTCCGCCGTGCCGGGCCGGGGATCTCTAGCGTCCGATCGCCGTCGCGTACAGGTCGTAGCTGCGCGAGTCGTCGAAGCGGTGGAGGAGTTCGGCGAGGAGGCGGTCGGTGGACGGGGCCGGCGGGCGCGGGGAGGTGCGGTCCAGGCGGCCGGCCACGCGGCTGAGGGCGGTGGCCGCCCACGCCGGGTCGGCGAGGAAGCCGGCCGCGGGACGGTGGCGCCACACGCCGAGGCAGGCGGCTCCGGCGACCAGCAGGGCGTAACGGTCGGCCAGGGCGTAGGCGCGGGGACCGACGGCCTCGCCCAGGCCGGCGCAGCCCTCGCGCAGAGCCCGCAGCTGGTCGACGAGCACCGCGGCCGCGGCCCCGAGCGGCCCCTCGGCGTGCCGCGCCGACTCCTCCAGCGAGCCGAGCAGCGAGTCCTCCCCGCCCCGGCACGGCGCAAGCTCCGCGTCGAACGGCCGGAACAGCGGCGCGAGCCCGTCGCGGCCGCCGTCGCCGCCGGCGGCGTCCGCGGCGGCCTCGGCGGCCTCGGCGGCGGCTCCGACCGGCCGCGACAACCGCACCAGCCGGTCCACCAGCACGCCCCGGCTCGCCGACGCGCCCGCGCTGCCGAGTCCCAGCATCGGCAGGTCCCGCGCCGTCTTGTGGAAGATGCCGTAACTGCCGCCGGTCGCGTACGCCTCGGAGCCCAGCACGATCGACAGGTCGTCCATCGTCTCGTTGAGGATCGTCGGCAGCAGGTACTTGGCGACCGCGCCCAGCGTCCGGCTCTCGCCCGGCAGCACGTGCGTCGCCCGGGTCGCCACCAGCGCCAGGCAGTCGCACACCAGCAGGTCGGCGAAGGCGTTCACCAGCGCCGTGCGCGTCCGGGACGAGTGCAGCGACGCCGGGCTGCGCTGCCGGCGCGAGCGGGCGAACGCGGTCGTCGTGCGCAGGGCCGTGTCGGCGCAGCCGAGCGCCATCGACAGGCCGGCGCTGCGGGTCAGCGGAAAGACGAGCTCGGCCAGCCGGGTCCCGTCGCCCGCCGCTCCGAGCAGCCGCCCGGCCTCCAGCCGGTGGCCGTCGAAGGCGAGCCCCTGGACGGCGCAGCCGCGTACGCCGACGGTCGGGCGGCGCGGCAGCAGCCGGACGCTCCCGCCGCCGTCCCGCTCCCGCAGGGGACCGGGCACCAGGAAGGCGCTCAGCCCGTCCGGCGTGTGGGCGAACAGCACCGTCGCGTCGGCGCGGGCCGCGTTGTTGAGGGCCTCCTTGCGGCCGCTGAGGAGATAGCCGGGCCCGTCCGGCACGGCCGTGAGCCGGTTGCGCAGGAAGTCGTTGCCCTGGGGCGGCTCGGGATACGCGCACGCCATCCGCCCGTGCCCGAGCAGCAGCGCCGCCGTGTCCTGCCGCTGGCGCGCGGTGCCGGCCGCCCAGACGACGACCGCGGCGAGGTAGGAGGTGAGGCCGTAGCCGAGGCCGAGTGCCGCGTCGCGGCGGAACACCACGCGCAGCACCCGGGCCAGCGCGTCGAGCCGGTCGAGCCGGCCGCCCAGTTCCCTGGGCACGAACTCGGCGTTCAGTCCGAAGGAGTCGAGCAGCCGCTCGGCGGCCGGCAGCAACAGGCCCCGCCCGTCCGCGGCCAGGAACTGCTGGGCGCCGAGCGGATTGCCCGGGTCGTCGAGATCACCGAAGTCGTGTTCGAGCCGGGCGATGCGCTCCTGGACGGCGACCTCCGAGGAGTCGACCGCGTTCACCGTCGTCGTCATGCCATCCCTCCGTTCTCCACCCGGGGCCCGGGAGCCGTCCTCCCGCCGAGCGGCCGGCTCGGCCCGCCCGGCTCGCCCGGCCCGCTCGGCTCAAGACGCGCTCAAGGTCGTCCGGTCAGAATCCGTTCCGTCGGCTCCGCCGTCGACTCCGCCCGGCACCGGGAGAGGACTCACCGGCCGCGGAGCCGGTACGCCGGCCTGCCGGTACTGCTCCCAGAACGGGTTCTGGTCCACGGGCAGCCACATCGATCCGTAGGCCACCAGACAGGTCCACACCGCCCGGGCCAGACGTCCGAGTACGACTCGGGCGTCGGCACCGTCGGTGGGTGCGGTTGCGGGCATGTCGTGCCGTCCCTTCTGCGTACGGTCGGGACTGACCACGATCGCCGCGGCGGCTCGGCGGATCCTCGAGGAACTCTCGTGTGCGCGCGTCCGTGTGCGTTCTCGAGCGGTACTCGAGCGGGGTGTGATCGGATGCCTTGAAGTGTGCACACCGGGACGAGAAGGGGGGCCGGCGGTGTACCAGCGCGACCGAAACCCAGAGCTGACCGTGATGGGGCGCGTCCTGACCACCGCGCCTCCCGGGGAGTTCGAGCCCGAACTCCTCGCCTACGCCCGCTACCGGGAGTCCCGCCGGGGCTTCGTCTCCCGGGTGACCGCCGCCCTGACCGAGCGGCCGGGCGGCTACGTGTACCTCGACCGGTGGATCGGTCTGGACCGCCTGCTGCGGGCGGCGCATCCGGACCCGGCCGCGCCGGCGGGCCCGCGGCGGCTCGCCGCCGCCCTCCACGCGGAGGCCGAACTGATGGTCACGGTGGGGCAGATGACCGTGCAGGGCGGGCCGGCCGACGCCGCCCGGCTGCTGTTCGTGCGGGCCGTGGTGGCGGGTGACACGGAACGGTTCGAGCTGGACTTCGGCGCGCTGGTCGGCCGGTGCGTGCCCGAGGAGGGCTTCGGCGGCAGCAGTCTGCTGCGCTCGGTCGCCGACCCGTACGCCTACACGGGACTGCTGTGGTGGCGGGACGCGGCGGCCGAGGAACGGGTGCGCGCGAGCGCCGACTGGCGGGAGAGGCGGGCGCGTCTGGCGGACTCGGCCCGCCTCACCGAGGACCCGGCCCGCCCGCTCGACGAGCCCTGACCGCCCCGCGCCCTCCGCGCCCCACCGAAACCGCGCGCCCCGGCCCGTACGCCTGCCCAGACCGCGCCCCCGGCCCGTACGCCTGCCCTGACCGCCCACCCCGGCCCGTACGCCTGCCCTGACCCCGTACCCTTCCTCGCGCCCTGACGGGCACGCGCCCGGCCGCCTCGCGCGCCCGTCCCGGCCGGGCTCCCCGCGTCCCCGTCCCGACCCGTCCCCGAGGGCTTCTCCAGCGGGCGGTCGCAGCATCCGCGGCATGGACGAAGCCACTGAGAAGCCGCCCGCCTTCGTCGTCGTCCGCGGCCGGCCGGACGCCGACGAACTCGCCGCCGTGACGGCGGTCCTGCTGGCCAGACTGCGTGCGCCGGGTGCGGCGGAGGTGCCGGGCGAGGCGGCGGACACGCCGCCGAAGGCCTCCTGGGGCGCCCCGCGCCGGGCCCGGCCGCGCGTCGGCTGGACCGCGTCGGCCTGACCTTCCCGGCCGCTCCCGGGCCCCCGCACGCCTCCCCCGACCCAGCAGCGGTCGAGTCCCCTTCAAGAAGCCGTCCATACCGTGGTGTCGCGGGTGAACAGGCGCCGAGGACTGGGGCGTTCGCGCCCGTACGACACAGGGGGCCGGAATGAGCGACTACCGCACCTTTACCGAACTGATGATCGAAAGAGCCGAGCGGGAGCCCGAGCGCACCGCTCTGCTCCTGCTGCCGGACAGCGACGCACGCGGTCGCCCCGCCTCGGTTACGTACCGCGCGCTCGACGCCCAGGCCCGCCGGCTCGCCGGCCGGCTGTGTGCCGACGGCGCCACCGGGGAACCGGTGCTGCTGCTGCACGCGTCCCGGAGCCAGTTCGCGGTGTCCTTCCTGGCGTGTCTGTACGCCGGTGCGGTCGCCGTCCCGGTCCCGCCGTACGACGGCCGCAGCCACCACGAGGAGCGGGTGGCCGGGATCGTCCGGCAGACCTCGCCGAGGGTCGCGCTCACCTGCGCGGAACTCGCCCCGGACGTCTCCCGGCTGCTCGCCCGGCACGGCCACGGCTCGATCCCGTGCCTCGCCGCCGACGCGGTGTCCGGGCCGTACGGGGCCGCCGCCGAGCCGCTGCCCGAGGTCGGCCCGGACACGGTGGCCTATCTGCAGTTCTCCTCCGGCTCCACCGGCAGCCCGAACGGCGTGGTGGTCACCCACCGCAATCTGCTCGCCAACCAGCGGGCGCTGGCCGGACTGCTCGGCACCGGGCCGGACTCCCGGATCGGCGGCTGGCTGCCGTTCCACCACGACATGGGCCTGGTCGGCCAGCTGCTGCATCCCTTATGGCTGGGCGCCACCTCCGTCCTGATGTCGCCGGAGTCCTTCGTCCGCCGGCCGGTGCGCTGGCTGGAGGCGATCGGGCGGTACGGCATCGACGTGAGCGGCGCGCCCGACTTCGCGTACGACCTGTGCGTGCGGCGGGTCTCCGACGAGGAGCTGGCCGGCCTCGACCTGTCCGGCTGGCGCGTCGCGGTGTCCGGCGGCGAGCCGGTGCGGGCCGAGACGAGGCGGGCGTTCACCGAGCGGTTCGGGCGCGCGGGTCTGCGCCCGGAGGCGATGTACGCCGCGTACGGCCTGGCCGAGGCGACGCTGCTGGTCTCCGGCGGCCGGGCGGTGGACGGCGAGCGCTCGGTCGACGCCGACGCCCTGCAGCAGGGCCGGCTGGACGAGCCGAGGAGCGGGCGGCCCGCGCACACGCTGGTGTCGTGCGGCACGCTCGACGCGGCCGCCGGCCGGGTGCTGATCGTCGAGCCGGACACCCGCGAGGTGCTGCCGGACGGCCGGGTCGGCGAGATATGGGTGAACGGACCGGGTGTCGCTCCGGGCTACTGGCGCGACCGCGCGGCGAGCGCGGAGCGCTTCGGCGCCGTGACGGCCGACGGCACCGGCGGGATGCTGCGCACCGGCGACCTCGGCACGGTTCAGGACGGCCGGCTCTACGTCACCGGCCGGCTGAAGGACGTGATCATGGTCGCGGGCCGCAATCTCTATCCGCAGGACGTGGAGCGCAGTGTGCAGCGCGTCAGCGCGCTGTTCGGCACGGGATCCGCCTTCTCGGTCCCGGGGGAACGCGAACGGGTCGTCGTCGTCCAGGAGTTGCGCACACACCAGCGCTACGCCCTCGATCTGGAGGGGCTGGTGAAGGACGTACGGCGGCGTCTGAGCGAGGAGTTCGAGGTGGCGGTGGCGGGCGTCCTGCTCGTACGCCCCGGCACCGTCCGGCGCACCAGCAGCGGAAAGGTCGAGCGGGTCGCGATGCGCCGGCTGTTCCTGAACGGCGGTCTGCGACCGCTGCACCAGTATCTGGCCGATGACCTGGCCGGGACGGCGGGCCCGCGCCGTTAGCGGCGGGCGACCCGTCCGGCGGACCGCCGGCGGGAGGGAGCACAGACAGGGGGAAGATGTGAGCGGAACGGCACCGGGCGGCCCCGACGAGAGGGTCTTCGCCGCCTGGCTCTCCGAACGGGTCGCCCGATACGCGCGGCGCCGCGTCGGCGACGAGGAGGACCTGTCCCTCTGGGGACTCGACTCGGTGGCCCTGCTCAGCCTGGTGGGGGACATCGAGGCCGAGTTCGACCACCTCTTCGACCCCGCCGACATCTGGGGCCATCCGACGATCCGCGACCTGGCCCAGTACCTGGCGATGCGCCAGGGCATGTGCCGGCACTCCGGCCGGGTCAGGGCGGCGTTCGTCTTCACCGGGCAGGGCAGCCAGCATCCCCGGATGACCGCCGGGCTGCACCGCGAGCTGGCCGCCTACCGGCGCCATCTGGCCGCGGCCGACGAGGAGATCGCCCCGTATCTGGGCCGGTCGGTCGGCGAGCTGATCCTGGACGGTGATCCGCGGGTGCACCAGACGGCGCTGACCCAGCCCGCGCTGTTCGCCGTCGGCTACGCCCTGGCGATGACGCTGGTGGAGGCCGAGGGCGTGCGTCCGGTGGCCGTGCTCGGCCACGGCATCGGCGAGCTCGCGGCCGCCGTGGTCGCCGGGGCGCTGTCCCTTCCCGACGCGGCCCGGCTGGTGTGCTGTCGCGGCGCCTTCATGCAGTACCTGCCGTCCGGCGGCGGGATGATGGCGACGTGTGCCAGCCCGTTCGAGGCGGCCGACGCGGCCGCGGACGAACCGCTGGTGACCATCGGCGCGGTCAACGCGGCGCGCGCCACGGTGCTTTCCGGTCCGGTCGACGGCCTGGAGCGGGTGCGCGAACGGCTGGCCGCGGTGGGCATCGCGAGCACCTTCCTGGAGGTGACGCACGCCTTCCAGTCGCCGCTGATGGAGCCGGTGACGCCCCGCTTCGAGGCCGCGGCCCGGCATGTGTCGGGCGGGTCCGCCGTACTGCCGTACTACTCGACGGTGTACGGCCGTGAGTACGGCGAGCCGCTGACCACCTCGTACTGGACGGAGCAGATCACGGCGCCGGTACGGTTCGCCGACGCCGCCCGGCGGATGCTCGCCCAGCAGGCCCCGAGCCATGTGGTGGAGATCGGTCCCCGGGCGGTGCTCACGCCGTTCCTGCGGCGGATCGCCGGCCCGCGGGGGCCCGCGTGTCTGGCGGTGTGCCGCGGCCCGGAGAGTGACGCGGTGTATCTGGCGGGCGTGCTGTCGACGCTGGACGCGGGTCCGCTGGCGGAGGACTGACGCGACGCCGGACGAGGCGGGACGGGGGCCCGGCGCCGGACCGGCCGGGACGGGGGCCCGGCGGTCCACCACGGGTGCCGGGAGCGGCGGCCTCCGGGGCCTGCGCGGTGGTGCCGGCGCTCTACGGGATCCAGCCGGCCTCCTCGGCGATGCGGATCGCGTCGATGCGGTTACGCGCGTGGAGCTTGTCGACGATGGCCGTGAGGTAGTTCCGTACGGTGCCCTGGGTCAGATAGAGGTGATCCGCGATCTCCACGGCGTCGGCGCCGCGCGCCGCCAGCCGCAGCACCTGGGTCTCCCGGGGCGACAGCGGGTTGTCCGGCGCCTCCCAGGCGCTCAGGGCGAGTTCGGGATCGATCACCCGCTGACCGGCGGCGACCGAGCGCACCGCCTGGGCCAGTCGGGACGGCGGGGAGTCCTTGAGCAGGAAGCCCGACACCCGGGCGGCCATCGCCCGCCGTAGTGTCCCCGGCCTGCCGAGGCTGGTGAGGATGAGGGTGCGGCACTCCGGCGCCCGCTCGTGCAGCTCGCCCGCCGCGGTGAGACCGTCGACGCCCGGCAGGTCGATGTCGATGACCGCGACGTCCGGACGGGCCTGGAGCGCCGTCGGCACGATCAGGTCGCCGCGCGCCACCGAGGCGACGACCTGGAGGTCCTGTTCCAGTTCCAGCAGCGCGATCAGCGCGCCGCGGACCATGTGCACGTCCTCGGCAAGAAGGATCTTGATCAGCAGCATGTGGCTCCCCCGATGTGTCCAGTGTGCACTCAGACAGCGCGTCTGCCCGCTTCTCCGAGCCGGTCCGCCGCGCCACAGGCCGTCCGGTGTCCGTGGGCCGGCAGCAGCTCGGCCTCCTCGGCCTTCGGGGGCCGGAGCGGAGCGGTCGCCGTCAGCCGGAAGCGGTTCCCTGCGACGACTCCGGCCGTCATCTCGCCGCCGATCGCGGCGAGCCGGGCGCACAGGTTCCCGAGACCGCTGCCGCGGTCGGGGTCGTCCGGCCGGTCCGGCGCGACGACACCGTCGTTGACGAGCGCCAGCCGCACCGACTCCCCCTCGACCCGCACCGTGACGGTGCACGTCTGCACCTTGCTGTGCCTGAGCATATTGGTGACGCCCTCGCGCAGGGCGGTCGCGAGCACGGTGTCCACCAACGGGTGGAGCCTGCCGCAGTCGATGTCCACCTCCGTCTCGACGTCGGCCGCCGCCATGACCTCGGCCACCGACTCGGCCTCCGCCGTCAGCGACATGTCCCGGTAGCCGCTGGCCACCAGGCGTACGTCGGCCAGCGCCTGCCGGGCGACGCCGAGCACCGAGGCGACCTCCTCGCGGGCCCGTTCGGGATTCACCGGCACCAGACGGTGGATCAGCTCGCACTTCAGTGTGATGGCGGAGAGGCTGTAGCCGAGCAGGTCGTGCAGGTCGCGGGCGAAGCGCAGCCGTTCCTGCGTGACCGCCATCCTCGCCATCTCCGCCCGGGCGTCGTGGACTTCGCGCACCAGGTCGGTGAGCCGGGTCAGCCCGTAGATGACGAGCCCGGTCAGCGCGGTGGACACGGCGTAGTAGCCGGTCTCGAGCGCCGGGGCGCCGCCGCTGACGGACCAGCCGAGGATCGTGATCGGGACCGCGCCGTAGCAGGGCCAGGCGATCCGGCCGGGAAGCATGAGGAGAATCGATCCGGCGAGCGGTCCCGCCATGCTTCCCCAGGCGACGCCCAGCCACACCATGGGTGCGAAGGTGAGCGCCGCCTGCGTGCCGAGCACGACCGCCCTGCGCCGGCCCGACCAGCGGCGGGCCCGCGGTGAGGTGAGCAGCATCTGCACCGCGTAGAGCAGGACGACGGCGGCCGTGCACAGCACCAGGCCGGGTGTGGTGCGGACGACGTTCGAGACGTTCAGCAGGGTGACGACGCCGTATCCCGCGAAGACCACGGTGCTGATCCCCTGGGCGAACCGCGGCGCCAGCACGTCCCTGGCCCCGCCGCGACTCCTGCCTTCCTCCGGCAGGCCGTTGACGCGGATGAGGTCGTTGTCCGAAATCCGGAAACGGCCCGCCATGTGTCGACTCCTCGCGTGGATGTCGGGAGTGTGCAGGACCGAACTATAAGCCGACACCTGCCGCGTCCGGGACCTTATGGCGGCTTAACAATGACTACAGCGCGAGAGGTACGGGGTTCAGCTCCTCGTAGGGCGTTGACCGGCCAAGATGGCCGAGACGGACCGGTACGTCATAGAGCCGCCCGGGTGCGAATCTGGCGTAGAAGTGCCGTAGTCCCGGCACCAGGACCTTGACCACCGGAATCTCGACGTCCGGGCGGGTCTGGTCGAGAACCAGCAGGTCGAGGCCGTGCGCCGTGACGAGCGAGCAGATGTCCTCGACATCGGCGAGCAGGTCGCCGTTGCGTACGTACGGCCGGAACGAGCCGGGTGTACGGGCCGACTGCCCGGGATCGGGCAGGAGTTGGGGCTGCACGGGCACGGGCGGCGCCGCACCGGCGGTCGCCGGAGCCAGCAGCTGCACCATTTCGGTCACCGCCCGGCGCAGTGCGAGCCGGGGATCGAAGTGGGCCCCGAAGCCGTAGACGACGTCCGGTACGCCGTGAACATCCTGGATGTCCGTGGCGTCGGAGCCGCTGCGGCGGGAAGCCGCCACCACGACCGGGATGCCCAGATCGGAGGTGAGGTCCAGGGCCCACAGGTGGCGGCCCGCCCGTCCGAGCGCCTCGCGCAGCCCGGTCAGCCACGGCTCGTCGAAGGCGTCCAGGTCGATGCCCGGCTGGCGCAGCCGGTTGTACCACCACAGGGACACCGCGTCGCGCTCGACGAGCTCCAGGAAGCCCTGCACCAGGGCGTCCTCGAGGCTGCTGCCGGCCGCGTTGCCGTTGGAGTCGGCCCACAGCCCGTCCCGGGAGCCGCCCGGCGCGCAGTCGAAGTACAGCGTGGAGGTGGGCAGCAGCCGCTGCACACCGGCGGTGAGCGACCACACCGGCGTCCACTCGGTGGGCCGGCGCGGGTCGAAGGGCGCGCTCACGTGGTGGAAGGGGCTGTGGGAGGCGTTCCAGCGGTCCCGGTCGGCGTACTGCCGTTCATGGAACAGCTGGTACGTGTTGGGGTGGACGGCCGCGTCGCCGAGACCGGCCAGCGAGTCCGTGACGGTCGGCTCGTCGCCCTGCCGTGCACCGCAGTAACGTTCCACCGCCTCGCACAGCGCACTGGCCCGGGCCTCGGCCGCCGTCGTTCCCTTGCCCGAGCTGCGCGCCCGCAGCACCCGGTGGATCCCGGCCGGGGAATGCCCGCGCAGGGCGAGGTTGTGCCCGGAGTCGTAGGCGTGCAGGCCCTCGGGCAGCCCGCCCATGGGGCGGACCTCCGTCACGATGCCGGTGACCGGTCCGATCAGGTCCCCGTACCGCCGCAGCATCTGCTCGGCCGACAGCGCCCGGTCGTTGCTGCCCGCGCCCTCGGCCTTGGGCCGCGAGACCGGCACCACCGGCCGCCGGGTCCGCTCGGCGACCAGCGTGGGATCGCCGCAGACCGGGCACTGCGGGCGGCGCCGTACCGGATGGTGGGAGGTGCGCAGCGTGAGGCTGTCCAGGACGCACACGGCCCGCTGCTCCGGACCGCGCAGTCCCGCCAGCCACTTGGCCGTCTCCAGGACCGCGCTGTGCAGTCCGACGGCGCGCACGGCGGCCAGCGAGGGCGCCGGACGGACGCCGGGCCGGTCCAGGCCGAGGACCTGGCGCACCGACAGCTCGCCGCGGCGGTGCTCGCGCAGCCGGTGCGCCAGGCAGGACCAGCACGCGCCGTCACCGCCCGGCTCGAAGACCGGGCCGGTCCACGGCTCCGCCGCGAACGGCCTCGCCAGCAGCCACGGACGGCCCGCGGCCCGTAACCGGGCGGCGACGTCCGCGAGTTCCGGCATCAGATAGTCCTCGGCGAGGACGAGCGCGAAGTCGGCGTCGGCGTCCTCGCCGACCGGCGTGATCCCGGAGGCGCGGCACGCGGCCGCCGCCGCCGCGCCGTCCACGTCGCCGACCCGGATCAGCGCCACCGGCCGGCGGCACACCTCTCCGTCGGCCACCGCGCCGTCCAGGCCCGCGCGGTCCCAGTACGCCTCCGCCGAGTGGCGCTCGGGCGCGGCGGGCGGACCCGGCACGCCGTGGCGGTAGCCCAGGAGGTTGGCCTCCGCCAGCCGCCGCACCACCCGGCGCGCCACGTCCGCGGGCATCGACGCCGAGGCCTCCCGCAGCAGTTCGGGCAGCGTGCGGCTGCCGTCGAGCAGCTCGAACAGGGTCTCCGCGCCGGCGCCCCGCAGCGCGGTCACGTCCTCGTCGGACCACACGAACACGGCCTCTCCCGGGACGGACACGGCCCGCACGTGGCGCTTGAACGCCACGAACGGGCCGCGGGCCGGGTCCTGCCCCTCGGTCACGCACCCGCCCGGAGGTCGAGCACGGAGGAGATGCAGGTGCACCAGCTCGCGCGCCCGCCGTCCGCGCGGCTCAGGCTCTCGACGAGGATCTCCCCGAGCGGCCCGGCCGCCGGCCCGGAGTCCCCGGACCACGTCTCGGACTCGGAGAGACGAAGGATGTCTTCGGTGATGTTCATGCGTACCCCCAGTGAATGAACGAGACTGGCGGGCGGACGAGGCACTTGAGACGAGGCATCGAGAAGACGAACCGCGTCGCCCGCTTCACAACCGTCCGCGCCGGACCGGAAGGGGCCTCGGCGTCTGATTCGAAAGTCTGCTGTCCTGTTTCGAACTGCGGCAGTGCGACGCTCATCGGCGGCCCATGACATTTTCATGATTGGGGTCGTGCGCACCTCACTGGGCCCCGACCGGGCCCCGGTGCCAGTCTCATGGGCCGGACTCCGAACAGGGCCGTCACGGGGACGGACGGCCGTGGCCCAAGGGGGAGAAACGTATGGAGATCCAGATCCTGGGGTCGCTCGCCGCGCAGGAGCGCGGCGTTTCCGTGGTACCGAGCGCCGCCAAGCCCCGCCAGCTCCTCGCTCTGCTCGCCCTGCACGCCGACCGGGTGGTGTCGGTGTCCACTCTGATGGAGGAGATCTGGGGCGAGTGCATCCCGCGCAGCGCCTCCACCACGCTGCAGACGTACATCCTCCAGCTGCGCCGCCGGCTCACGCTGGCCCTCGACGGCGACGGCGGGGCCGCCGGCGACCTGGCGGGCGCGGGTCCGCGGCGCGACGCCAAGGACATCCTGGTCACCCGCTTCGGCGGCTATCTGCTCCGGGTCGAGCCGGGCCGGGTCGACGCCCACGAGTTCGAGCGGCTCGCCGCCACCGGCGGCACCGCCTTCGAGCTGGGCGACTACCGCGCCGCCTCCGACCTGCTGCGCCGCGCCCTCGCCCTCTGGCAGGGGCCCGCCCTGGTCGACGTACCGGCCGGGACGGTCCTCGAACTGGAGATCCTGCGGCTGAACGAGGAGCGCACCACCGCGCTCGAACGCCGCATCGAGGCGGACCTCCGCCTCGGCCGGCACGCCGAGGTGGTGCCCGAACTGCGCGTCCTGGCCGCCCGCAACCCGCTCCACGAGGGCTTCTGCGCCCAGCTGATGCGCGCCCTGCACCGTACGGGCGGCAGCTGGCGCGCCCTGGAGGCCTACCAGCGCCTGCGCGACTCGCTGGTCCACGAACTGGGCCTGGAGCCCTCCACGGCCCTGCAGGAACTCCACCGCGCGGTGCTGTCGGGCGACGCGGACCTGGTGCTGCACCGGGCGGCGGGCGGCTGAGGAGGCGGGGGCGGCGTCCGGCGCGCGCCGGACGCGGGGGCGGCCGGCGGCGGCGACCGGCGGCGGACGCGGCGCCGGGCGCGGCGGCAGCCGGCGGCGGGCGTCGGACGCACCGGACTCGGCATACTCGGCGGACTCGAAGGCCTCGGCGGACTCGGCGGACTCGGCGGACTCGGCGGACTCGGCGGACTCGGCGGCTCGAGGGTCCCTGTCGAGCGTTCCTCCAGGCGACGTGCCGGGAGCTTCGAGGAGCCCTCCCTACGCTGCGCCAATGACGACCTTCGACGAACTGCTCGCCCCGGCCTCGGCGCCCGCACCGGCGTCCGAGGTCGCGCCCGAGACCGCCTCCGAGACCGCCTCCGAGGCCGCACCGGATCTGGGCCGCTCCACCGACGAGCTGAGACGGCTGAAGGAGGAGCTGAGCCGGGGCCCCGATCCCGAGGCCACCCGGCGTCAGCACGCCAAGGGCAAGCTGACCGCACCCGAGCGGCTCGAACTCCTCTTCGACGAGGGCACGTTCACCGAGATCGAACCGCTGCGCCGGCACCGCGCCTCGGGCTTCGGCCTGGAGGCGCGCAAGCCGCACGGCGACGGAGTGGTGATCGGCTGGGGCCTGGTGCACGGCCGCACGGTCTTCGCGTACGCGCACGACTTCCGCGTCTTCGGCGGCGCCCTGGGCGAGGCCCACGCCGAGAAGATCCACAAGGTGATGGACCTGGCCGAGGCGGCGGGCGCTCCCGTCGTGGGCCTGAGCGACGGCGCCGGCGCGCGTATCCAGGAGGGCGTCACGGCGCTCGCCGGCTACGGCGGCATCTTCCGCCGCAACACCCGCGCCTCCGGTGTGATCCCGCAGATCAGCGTCATCCTGGGCCCGTGCGCGGGCGGCGCCGCCTACTCCCCCGCGCTCACCGACTTCGTGTTCATGGTGCGCGGCACCGCGCAGATGTTCATCACCGGCCCGGACGTGGTGCAGGCGGTGACGGGCGAGCGGATCACCCACGACGGCCTCGGCGGCGCCGACGTGCACGCCTCGCGCTCGGGCGTGTCCGGCTTCGCGTACGACGACGAGGCGGAGTGCCTGGCCGACGTCCGCCACCTGCTCTCCCTCCTGCCCGGCAACAACCGCGAACTGCCGCCCGTCGTCGCCACCGACGACCCGGCGGACCGCCGCACCGAGGCGCTGACCTCCCTGGTCCCCGCGGACCCGCAACGGGCGTACGACATCCGGGCGGTCATCGAGGAGATCGTCGACGACGGCGAGTACTTCGAGGTCCACGACGCCTGGGCCCAGAACATCGTGTGCGCCCTGACCCGCCTGGACGGCCACGTCGTCGGCGTGGTCGCCAACCAGCCCACCGCGCTCGCCGGCGTCCTCGACATCCACGGCTCGGAGAAGGCCGCCCGCTTCGTCCAGTTCTGCGACGCCTTCAACATCCCGCTGGTCACCCTGGTCGACGTGCCCGGCTTCCTGCCCGGCGTGGACCAGGAGCACAACGGCATCATCCGCCACGGCGCGAAGCTGCTCTACGCGTACTGCAACGCGACCGTGCCCCGCATCTCCCTGGTCCTGCGCAAGGCCTACGGCGGCGCCTACATCGTCATGGACTCCCGCTCGATCGGCGCGGACCTCTCCTTCGCCTGGCCGACCAACGAGATCGCGGTCATGGGCGCGGAGGGCGCGGCCAACGTCGTCTTCCGCCGCGAGATCGCCGCCTCACCCGACCCCGACTCCACCCGCGTCCGCCTGATCAAGGAGTACAAGTCCGAGCTGATGCACCCCTACTACGCCGCCGAACGCGGCCTGGTGGACGACATCATCGACCCGGCGGACACCCGCTCCACCCTGATCCGCTCCCTCGCCATGCTCCGCGCGAAGCACGCCGACCTCCCGGAACGCAAACACGGCAACCCGCCGATGTAGCCCCCGCCGCTCCCCTTCGCCCCAAGTGCACTCTTCCACCCACCCGTTGAGTTGGGCACGATTCCCACCGACCTCCCACTCTCGCCCCGCCTCTTCTGGAAGACTTGAACTCCTCAGCCGACCGGAAGCACGGGCACGGTGACACATGGACGATCTTGTCTCCTTCGACGAGCTCTTGACCCTCCTTCCCACCGGACGCTTCGTCGGCGAGGCCGGCGAAGCGTTCAGGATCGCGGAATCCAGGGACTCGTTCGTTCCACCCGACCTGAAGGTCGTGGAACGCAGCGACGCACCGAAGATCACGCTGATCTCCGCCCGGGGCGCGACCGGGAAATCGCGCCTCGCGGAGCAGGTCTCGTCCCTCAAGCAGGTGCCCCTCTGGCTGCTCGACAAGGACAAGGCGGTGAGCGGGGACGCCCTGCGGGCGCGGCTGCGGGACTACACGAGATCGTCGGACGCCCTGGAGGAACTCTCCGTGGACACGGGGCGGTTCCTCCTGGTCGACGCGCTGGACGAGGCGCGGATGCGGGTCTCGGGAGCGTCGTGGTACGAGTTCGTCCAGACGCTGCGCGAGACCTCGTCCCACAGCCACTCGCTCGTCCTGTTCGGCCGTGAACGGGTGCTCGAGGACATCTGGGCCCACCTCCCGGGCGGGAGCATCGACTGGTTCGAGATCTCCCACTTCGACGCGGAACAGCGCAACAAGTACGTGGACTTCCGGGTCGGCGACGCCCAGAACAAGGCCGGAGAGGCGTACATCGCCGCGCGCGACACGGTCATCGGCGCCCTCGCCGGAGCGGTCGAGGGCAGCGAATCCGAGTCGTTCGTCGGATACGCCCCGGTCCTCGACGCCGTCTCCCTTCTCCTGGAGAAGGGCGAGAACCTGCTGAGGATCCGCAGCGCCTTCGAGGCGGAGGTCGGCAACGGGCGCAGGATCGAGGTCCTCGAACAGATCATCCACCAACTCCTCAAGCGCGAGCAGAAGAAGGCCGACAAGCTCGCCGAGCAGCTCAACCTGTCGCCCGAGGCGATCTACACGCCGGCCGAGCAGATCGACTGGCTCGCCCGCGACCTGCTCGGTACGGCGCCTCCGGAGCTGGCCTGGTGCGAGGACTCCCTGAAAGGGGAGTACGCGAACAAGATCCGGCCCTTCGTCGAGGACCACCCGTTCCGCTCGGAGAACCGCTGGTCGAGCCCGGTCTTCTCGGCGTACATCGCCGCCGACCGCCTCGCGGACATCGCGATCCGCGAGAAGCTGCAGGAGGTGGGGGTGTCCACGGGCCTGCTCTTCGAGTTCGTCTCCGCCAAGGACGAGGAACTCCTCATCGACGAGTGGCAGTTCGCGGCACTCCACTCCTCGCTCATGGCGTCCGAGCGCCACGACGTGGAGGTCTCGGCCGGC
This sequence comes from Streptomyces sp. NPDC053493, assembly GCF_044544825.1. Classification (NCBI taxonomy): domain Bacteria; kingdom Bacillati; phylum Actinomycetota; class Actinomycetes; order Kitasatosporales; family Streptomycetaceae; genus Streptomyces; species Streptomyces sp. NPDC053493. Next base: position 189,115 of record NZ_JBITXS010000009.1, on the reverse strand, counting down.
ATCTCGGGCCACGATCCGCACCTGGTGGCACCCGAGGACATCGACGAACCGACCGTGCCCGGCGAGCTGACCCTGTGGGAGAGCTCCGGGACTCCTCACGTCATCTCGTTCGAGCTCTTCCTCGACAAGGCCGGAGTGCTCGACCTGAAGGGCCCGCTGGCCTCCCTCTCCCTCACCTTCCCGTCCAAGGTCACCGTCGCCTCCTCCTCCGGCACCGCCAACTTCGGACCGGACTGCTTCATCCGCTGCAAGGACCTGCTGGTCTCCACCGACACGGTCCAGGTCTCGCTGCGCCAGAACGGCATGACGAACAGCACTCCCGACGGCGGCGCGAGCGTCACCTTCGAGGTCGCGGACCACTTCCTGTGCGAGGGACGGCTGGTCGGCAATCCGCCCAAGGACAGCTTCGAGATCCTGCTGCCCGAAGGAGTCTCCGTCGGCTACCCGTGGATCACCTACCAGCGCACCATGGAGCCCCCGGGTGCCGAACCCAACGAACGCGCCCTCCGCTTCGTCAAGATGCTGATGAACCTCGCCCGCAACCACGGCCACAAGGGAACGCCCGCCGTCTTCAACAAGAAGCTGGAGGGACGCCAGTCCATAAAAGGCGCCGAGTTCCGCAAAGTGATCTCCGTGCTCCAGAAACACGGCGTGGTGACCCTCGACGGCCCGATGATCCACCTGACACCCGACTGGGTCCCGCACCGCTTCTCCGGCAAGGAACGAGAAGGCGTCCTCACCTTCGACAGCAAACGCGACGTCTGGACCCCCATCGTCGACGCGGTGGCCCACGCCATGGGCCAGTGACGCCACTTTTCCGCATCCGGCTCCCGTGATCCGGCCGGAACGCCATCATGGCCCCATGGCCGCTCTCCGCCCCGTCCAATTGCTCAGCGCCCATGTCCGGTCCGTCCTGGGTGAGGGACCTTTCCCTCCGCCCGGTGGCTGGACTCACATGGGCGCCGTCATCTGCGATGTCAGCTTCCAGGCGCGCCGCAAGTACGAGTCGACCATCCGGCCGCGGCTCGTCCAGCTGCAGTCGGCATGGCCGGACGCCGTCACCGTCCGTGGCTTCCAGGCACGACTGGCCACGGAAGACCTCGGCGTCGCCATGAGGTTCAACAGCCCCGGCAGAGTCGCGACAGCCCATGCCCTCACCAGTTTGCTGGCCGCGCGAGGTGTCGACACCCGCGATGAACTCCACGAGTGGCTCGACCACACGGACAACCGTGCGGCCCTTCGACGGGTGAAGGGGATGGGACCGAAGAGCGTCGACTACATCGGCAACCTGGTCGGCCGGTCACAGGTCGCCGTGGACGTGCACCTTCGCGCCTTCGCTGCGGCTGCCGGCGTCCCCGGCCTCCCTTACGAGAAGCTGCGCGCCGTGTACGAGGAGACAGCGGCCTGCCTCGGCCACGAACCCGGCGGCCTGGAGCACGCCGTCTGGCGATTCCAGTCACGGCGCGCCGCCGGCGCGGCTCATGTACAGCCTGCCGCCCCGTGCACGTAACACTCCCGGCATGCTCCCACTAGTGGGGAAAACCGGGCGCGCGCAAGCCGCCGGGCGGGGCCATGATGGTCGTAGGCGCCAAGAACATGGGTGCGCGCCGCCCTGAACGAAGAGCGTGATCCGTCATGAGCATCCCTCCGGGGAGCACTCCCCCATGGCAACCACCCCCGCCTCCCCAGCAGCCCCTGCGCAAGAATCGCCGGATCTTCCTGTGGGTCTTCCTCGCCGTCCAGCTCCTCTTCCTCATCTGGCTGATCACCGGGATCGCTTCCGGCGCGGGCTCGCCTGAGGACTGTGACACGCTCGATCAGAAGACCTGCAACGATGCCGAGACCGTGGGCACCGCGATCGGCGTGGGTCTCATCCTCATCCTCTGGGCCGTCGTGGACGTCATCCTGGGCATCACGTACGCGGTGTACCGCTTCTCGAAGCGGTCGTAACCCTGTGCACCAGCCGATAGAGCCGGACCACACACGGGATCAGGTAAAGCCTCGTCGGAGGTCGAACTCCGGCCCACCGCCAGTCATGGGGGGCTCAGCCTTCCGCGTCCCGTTCCTCCTGACCCGCTCGCCGGCGGCGCGCCCGTTCGGCGATACCACTGGAGAGCTCGTCCTTCACCGAACTGGCCCTGTCGAGGGTTTCGTTGCCGAGGTTCCTGGCGGCATCGACACCCTTCGCGCCCGCCTCCAGCGCCCTGACCCTCACCTCAGCCGCCGCGACCGCCCATCGCCGCGTCTCCGACGACTGGCGACCGGACTCGATCCCGAGTCGCCTTTGCAGAAGACGCCGCCCTTGAGGCGCCACCCCTCAACTCCAGATCCAGCGAGGAGCCAGGGCCGGCCAACCCGCGCGGCAGTCGGCGTCATCGATCAGGCAATGCGCCGCTCGACAAGCCGGCGGGTCAGCGTGACTCCTACTTCACCGGCTCCAGGATCGCCACGCACTCCACGTGGTGGGTCATCGGGAAGATGTGGACCCCTGGGGTGGCGAACAAAGCCGCAGCTCAGAGCCTGTTTTCCTCTGCTCTCCGAGTGGCCGTGCGTCAAACGAGTCACCAGCGTCGGCGTGCGTCACGGGCTATCGCCACTCTTGCCGTACCGCCCTCGAGGGGTGCCCTGGCCAGGGTAGCGGAAACGGGTACGGCGCCGCCGGCCACACACGGAAAGGGGTGTGGCCGGCGGCGCCGGGGAAACGCCATGTGCGAGGTGGACGGGAGTTACCTACCGTCACCGACGGCGAGCATCCGTGGCCGGGCTCGAGTTGGCCCCCTCTGGAACGATCAGTTGGGAGTCCAGCCGCTGCCACGCTCCGAGGACCGCTTGGTGAGCATTGGGGGCGAGGTGCGCGTACCGCTGCGTGGTCTGGTAGCTCTCGCGCCCGAGCAGGTGCTGCACCTCGTACAGTGCCCCCCCCTTCTGAACCAGCCAGGACGCACAGGTGTGACGCATGGAGTGCGGCGGGTAGTGCGGAACCGGCCGGTTCGTCCCGTCAGGTTCTGTGTAGTGCGCGCGCTTGACCGCGGGCCACCATGTCTGGGTCCGCCAGTTGCCGTCGTCGAGCAACCGACCGGACCGGCCCTTGGTGACAGTGGTGAAGACGACTCCCGCGCGGTCGCGCCCGCGCATGAGGCGGGCAAGGGCGTCGAGAACGTGCTCGGGGATCGGGACCTCGCGGCGGCTCTTCGAGCTCTTCGGGTACTCCTTGATCCCTGACTTCGTGTTGACCTCCACGACGAACAGCCGACCCCGCCGCCAGTCGATGCGGTGCCTGTTGAGACCGGGCAGCTCTCCCCACCGCAGGCCGGTGTAGAAGGCGAGCAGCGCCATCGTCTGCCACGGCTCTTCGAGCTCATCGAGGATGGCGGGCCTCCTCGACGGTGAACCACTGCGGCGGCTTTACCGCCTCCCGGGGCAGGTCGATGCGCCTGCAAGGCGTCACGGAAATGAGATTCTCGTCGACCGCCGCTCGCATGATGGAGGACATCAGGTTGTAGGCCCGCCGGATCGCCGAGGCCCCCTACTTGTCCACGACCAGCTTCCGGACCCAGGACTGCACGTCCATGCGGGAAATCGCACGCACTTCCCAATAAGACCAGTACGGAGAGATATGGGTACGTATGCACGAAGCGTCTCCTCGCTGCGTATGGGGTTCCACGACGCGGGCTTTTCACCAGCGGTCGTGCCACTCCCCAAACTTGATCTTCCCCGCCTGCGGATCCTGATACGCATTCCGGCGGAGTTTCGCTTCCTGGTCCAGGCCCCACTCGCGGGCTTGCGACCGAAGGGGAAACGTTTCAGTAAACCGCTCGCCAGTATGGTTGCTGACAGTGGCCTGCCAATTTCCGGAGGCCAGCTTGCGCAGGTACGGCATATTCCCTTTCCGATTGTCTTCGGCATGACGACGGACCTCGCCACAACACGTATGGGTCGGGCTCAGCTCAGCGCGGGGCCAGGCGGCAGTGCGCCGCCGGACCAGTTCATGCACGTCCCTGCTCGGGATGCGGACACGCGAGCGCTCGTTGCCAGTGCGCAGGTCCACGACCGACAGCTCACCCGAGGAGATGTACCGGTAGACAGACCTCCGGCTGATGTCGAGAATCTGGGCAACGTGGGGGACAGAGAGCAGGGTTTCGCACATGGTCGGGTCTTTCACTTCGCCCTGGGGTTCCGACGACGCCTACGCAGTGACTGCGCAGGGCATGGTTCGGGCCGCAGCGGATATGGACAAGGAAGCCCGCACCACGCCACCGCCAAGGAGTCGGCGCGAACTACGTCAATAGTCTGGAGAATCCCCGGTTTGGCTAACCGGGGATCGTCGGTTATATGTATGCCGCCTCGCGGGTGCGAGGCGCCGTCCAGAGGAGTCAGGTGCCCAACCAGAGTGACCGCGGCGATCGCCATTGGGCCTCGTCTTCAGAAAGCACAATCCCGTCGCTGACAAGATGGTCGAGGTTTCGGGTGACTACCCTCTCCGAGCCCACCGCGCGGGCACCATGTCCGGGACTCACGCATGGGCTCGCGGCCACGCGGGCGAGGACCACTCGATGCTGGCGGTAGACATCTTGGAGAAGGTCGTCGGCGAAGAGGCCAGTCGCACAGACACAGGGACGAGTCGGGGCGGTCATGCCGCCTTGGCCAAGGGGCGGGCGCGAACCCCCTGCGCATAGCGCTGAGGGTGATCAGAAGGGGAGCCGTCAGGCGCAGAGAGACGAGAACGGGCTTGGGCAGAGGATCTCCTGAAGCGCTGGCGCAATCGAGGGCGCAGCGAGCCCGACAGCCGTGTAGAGCACCGGGGCCTTGCTGACCTAGGGTTTTCGTGGACGTTGTACGTTGACATCGTCCCAGCGCACATTCCAGTCCTTCGCGGCTCTTCTCCGTCTGCCAAGGGCGAACCTTCCGAGCGGGGTGGTGATTGGTGCCTCGAGCGGGAAACTTGCCACGGGGTCGGGCCAGCCTTGGCACGATCACACGCATGACGCCGCACCTCTCCTTGACGTCACCCAGGCTGCCGCAGTCGACGCCTACGTTGCGGTGGACGCGGCGGGCCCACCGATGCCGCGTCCCTAGTTTGACCGCGGCCGAGAGGCGTGAAGGATGTCGATCAAACGGGAGACGGCAGGCAGCCGGAAGAGGTACTGGAAGTGCCCGGTGGAGTCGGACGAAATGAAGCGCAGAGCGCTGCGCGCCGGGACCGAGGGGTTGGCCAACCTGTACGAGCAGGTCACCTTCGATGAGGTGCACCGCCAAGTGCTCCACCTGATTCCGGTTGAGCCAGCGAGAGTCTTGGAGATCGGAGCCGGCGCTGGGAGAGATGCAGCCGCCCTGTCGGCCCGGGGACACACAGTGGTTGCGGTAGAGCCCTCGGATGAGTTCCGAGGCATTGGGCAGCGCGTCCATGCCGGTCACAGAATCCAGTGGGTGAACGACAAACTGCCTGAGCTAGGCACCGTGGCTCGCCTGAATCGGCCTTTCCAACTGATCATGCTAACGGCCGTGTGGATGTTCCTTCACGGGGGCGAGCGAGATCGCGCAGTGAGCAGAATCCAAGAACTGCTAAGTGAAGGCGGCCGCCTCGGTGTGGTACTGCGCATCGGACCGGTGCCGTATCTGCGACGGAGACTGTATCTCTCGCCGCCGCTCGAGGGCTCAGCCTGATTCACGAGAGCACCCAGGCCGACTCGCTCGGGCGTCCGGACGTCACGTCAGCGAAGTTGGCCTTCAGGCGACGGCACATCGAGACACTCAACTCCCTGAGGCAGGGCAACGATCACATTGCCCTGCCTCAGGACGACGGGTCCCAACATTCAGGAGGCGTCAACCGACGGCAGATTCTTGGCGAGCTCGTCCGCGGCAATCGGGTATCGCTCGTTCTTCACGGTTCGGTACGTCCTCATCGCTCGTTCGATCTGCGCCCTGGAGTTGGGCGCCAGGTGAGCCAGCAAGAGCTCAAACAGGGCCGTGTTGTTGTCCTTGGCGGCGATCATCTTGCCCTTGCGACTGGCACTGTCAGGCGTTTCCTGCCAGACAGCGCTGAACGGGGGTGCAGACATTCGCCATTCCAGCTCGGACAGTCGCTCCAGCAGGCGCGGCCAGTCAAGGAGCCCCTGGTCAATGATGTGCCGGGCAGCACGCGCAACCTGTACCTGCACAGCAGGCCTCATGAACGGATGGCCTTCGCCGTCGCGGCCCTTCGGGGCACGCAGCTCCTTAGGCGCCGACTGTGCCTCGTAGCGTTCACGCATATTGCCGCACGCCTTGAGTAGCTCGTCGATGCGCACGGCCAGATCGTCGTAGCTCTCATCGAGCACGTCGTCTGCCGCCCGCTGCGACGTCTTGCTCATACTGTCGTGGAGTCCGAACCCGAGATCGGTGAGCAGGTCGTACAGCACACCGATCGTCGTCCAAGCGGTACCGGTTACTCCCACTTGGCGGGTGGCGAGCTTCAACTCTCCGTCTGCGCCGACCTTACTGAAGACCTGAACCACGCCGTCCTGCCGCAGGAACTCGTGATCGTCGAGAAGCCGGCGGGTCAGGATCGCGAAGCCGTCGTCCTCATCCAGAGCGATGTTCTCCTGCGCTGTCGTCTTGACCGCGTTGCGGTTGATGTTAGTGAAGAGGCGACGCGTGCGCCTCCGACCTTCTTCGTTGTCGAAGTGGGGCACGACGATGACGCTGATGTCTTCTCGGCCGAGCTCAGGATTGCGCTTCACGGCATCCTTGATCGCCTTCAGCCGGTGCTGACCGTCAAGGGCGAAGAACTGGTGGGTGCCGTCGAAGGTGAGGACGCCGAAGTTGCCGTCCATGCCGGACAGCACGTCGCTGTTCTCAGCCGTCTTCTCCATTTCCAGTGGGATGTACTCGGGCGCCCCCCCCCACGCTGCAACGATGATGGCGCCCAGGAACCGGTTCTCGTTCGTGAGCAGGTAGTTCGTGATCTCGGTGGTGCGAGCGCCTACACCGCGCTGGGTCATCGTGCCCAGGTCCTGGTTCCCACCTAGGTCATGAGCGAAGTTGATCTCTCGCGCCACTGCCGCGTAGCTCATGAGGCAGGAGTAGTACGTCCAGTTCCCAACCTTCGCTTCGAAGGCAGGAACCCACGTCTTGGAGGGCATCGTTTTCTCTTCCTACTGTGCGGTGATCAGGCTGACCAGGCGGAACGGGGACTACCGAGACGGGCTCGAAGCTTCGGCCGGCCGCGGTCGTTGAGCGGGGGGTTGTACAAGCGAATCAGCCTCTTCTCCAACCCCTCGATCCGGCTGCGCTCGGGAACCGTGGCGCACCAGAACTCCAGTGGCCGCAGCGAGAGATACCGGGTGAGACGCTGGTTGCGGTTCTCGGGCTCGGCCTGGGTCCAAAGATCCTCCGGATTGCCCCGCAGGTGGCGTCGGTAGTCCTTGTACCGCAGCCGGATCGTGTTGCCACGATCGTTGTTCGATGCACCTGCTTGCCCGATATACAACAATTGCGGGAAGCTGCCGTGCGTCGGCATCGTGCCAACGTGGAACTGGAACGGCGGCCGCCAAACGAACATGTAGAGCCCCGGATCGTCGGGCAGGGCCGGCGACAGCTCCTCCGTCGCCTGGTGGATCTCCCAGGGGCTTGCGAACTCTCTTAGGTCAGAGGCGAGTTGCTCAGAGTTCGTCGCGTCCAGCATCCGGAGCAGACCCACCTCGATCTGCAGGGCGGGGCTGTCATCCTCCCGGTACCTCTGAACGACCCGAGTGAGTGCGTCCGTACCCGAGATGCTTGAACTGGTCATGCCTGACGAGCCCCCCATGGCGTCGTAGTGGTGATCGTCAGTTTGCCAGGTGCCACTGACAAGTCATCAGGGGATGACAGGTATTGCTACCTTCAGGACAGCCGATTCACGCCACGCCGCCTCTACCGTGACGCCCCGGTCGCCCCCACCGCCAAGGCGGGGCAGCAATGGCCGAGGACAACCCTCCACACCCAGCCACTGCTCCGCCTCGCACAACGATGAGACCCTCGGCTTGATCGACCAAGAGGCACGCCAGCGCCGTTATCCACTAAATCGAATACACATTCGGGTACGGTATGGAAGCTGGCGGAGATTCTTGTGGCATCCAGCGAGCCGCCACGCCGCTCCTGGTGGACGACCGACACGAGCGCTAGCCATCCGCCAGGAGTGCAACTTTCTGCGGCAATGAGGGGCTGCCTCAGAGACCGCGTGACCATGGAAAGCGCAGGTCAGGCGTCTCTGTCGCCGTCAAACCGCAGGCGTTCCCCCCAGCCTCAGCCGACCCTTATCCACTCAAGCGGTCTCCGCGCCCTCGGGGCGTTAGATAGGATCTCAGTGCACTCCTGGTCGAAGATGAGCGCGGCCCGGCCTGAGCCGCCAGGAGTGCCCGAGGTGCACAGCGGCAAATGGGAGCGGAACATGGCAGGGGACCTGCAGGACGTAGACGTGGTGTACCTCGACTACAACGCCAGCGCTCCCCTGCGGCCAGAGGCCCTAGAGGCGACGCTCAGCGCACTGCGAAGCGTCGGCAATGCATCAAGCATGCACCACCCCGGCCGCGACGCGGCCACCCGGGTCGATGCAGCCCGCCGCAGCCTTGCTGACCTGCTGCATTGCACCCCAGGCGAGATCATCTTTACGTCTGGTGCTACAGAAGCAAACAACCTCGCTCTGCGGGCCGGCTACGCCCGCGGCGGCTTGCTGGTGACCACTGCTGCTGAGCACCTGGCCGTGGTTGAGACAGCCCGTACCGTCACATCAGAGCAGCCCGGCTCCCTGCTCATTCTTCCGGTCGACAGGGACGGCACGGTCGACCTTGAGCCTCTGGGTGCGGCGCTCGACAACCAGCGGGTGGCGCTCGTCTCCCTCATGCTGGCGAACAACGAGACCGGGGTGCTGACCGACCTGGCCCCGGTCTGTAAGGCCGCTCACGAGGTCGGCGCTCTGGTCCATACCGACGCTACACAGTTCGTCGGACGCCTCCCGCTCGACCTTGGGGAGCTCGATGTCGACCTGCTCTCCCTCTCAGCCCATAAGTTCGGCGGCCCGCAAGGTGTCGGTGCCCTCTTCGTGCGTCGTGGAACGCCCCTGCCGCACCGTCCACTACTCGTCGGCGGCGGGCACGAGCGTGGGTGGCGGGCCGGCACGCTCAATGTGGCTGGAATCACGGGGCTAGGGGCTGCTGCTCAAGCCGCTCGCCAACATCTTGCCGATGAGGTGGCCAGGGTCAGCGCATTGCGCGACGCCCTAGAAGCCGCTCTGACCGCCGAGATCGGCGACTGCTGGATCAACGGAGCCCGCGTTCCTCGTCTTCCGGGAGTAACCAGCATTACGTTCCCTGGCCTGCCTGCCGACGCAGTCCTCGCGGCCATGCCGCAGGTGGCCGCGTCCGACGGGAGTGCATGCTCGTCAGGAGCTCCTAGCCCCAGTCACGTGCTTCTCGCCATGGGGCACAGCCGTGACGACGCGGACTCCACTGTCCGCTTCTCCCTCGGCCACGCAACCACCGAACGCGACATCGAACGGGCCGCGGCTGCGGCCATCGACGCCGTTAGACACGTCCGGTCGGTCATGGCCGCGACGACCGAGCCCTGACCGGCGTTATCCCCACGCAGACACGTTCCCTCTCGATCTTGCTCTTGAAAGGCCCCCTCGCATGTCAGACAGCCGGCTCTCTGAAGCCGTGGAGCTCTCCTTTGGGCGCCACGAAACATTTGCCCCGCGTTTCGGCTGGCTGCACAAGGCGTATATGCAGGTCAAGCACGACCGTGAGATCTTCCACCGCGAGGATGCTCCTGTCCTGCTCGGCGTGGGCAAGAACATGGTGTATTCGATGCGCCACTGGTCGAAGGCGTTCAAACTCACCAAGGAGCACCCGCACGAGGACCCCTCCTACCGAGCCTTGATCGCATCTCCGACCTGGCGTGCCCGGTGGCTGCTCGACGAAGAGGGAGCAGACCCCTACCTCGAGGACACGGGCAGCTTGTGGCTGCTGCACTGGTGGTTGCTGTCGAATGACACTGAAGCCAAGTGCTGGGCGCCGAGCTGGTACATGATCTTCAACCTGGCACCCCGCTCCCGAGTCACCTCGGCGGAGATGACCAGCTTCATCACGCGCCACGTCCACGAGAACTTCGAGGAGAAGGACTGGCCCGCTGGCGAGTCCATCTCGCGAGATGTGGAATGCATGATCAAGATGTACGCACTGGACCAGGAGTTCAACCCGCTGTCGCCGGGTAGCTTCGAGGACCTTCTCATGTCCCCCTTCCGTGAACTTGGCTTGCTGGAAGGCCAGGGCAAGGGCAAGGAGCGCGCCTGGCGCTTCACAAACGGATCGCGTTCGAACCTGCCGGCGCCCGTTCTCGCGTACGCCTGTCTGGACTTCGCCGCGCGGTCCTCGGCGAACGCCGGATCCATCTCGCTGGCCCGACTCGCGCAGGACCCGGGATCTCCAGGCCGGGCATTCCGCATGCGGGAACCGGACCTGGCAAAGGCTATTGAATCTCTCGTCAGCGACCACCCGGACCTGCAGATCGTCTCGGCGCTCGGTCAGAGCAGCCTGGCCTTCTCCAAGGCTCCTCTGCCGCTTGCCTGGGACATCCTCGACGCACACTACGGACGCGTGCGCGAGCGCGAGGGATTCCCCACGCCCCAGGAATGGACCAAGAAGTACCCCGCGCTTGACTGCAACGCTCCCAAGCGGACGCGTAAGAAGATGCCCCAGCAGGTCGAGGCGCTGGACCTGATCGAGGAGATCGCGTAACCATGGCAACGAAGACCATTCAGCGCCCTCAGCAGGTCGCTCCTGTACAGCTGCCCGCGGGTATCTCCCTGGTCGGCTCGGAGCTGCGCTCCACCAACCTTGAGCGCGATGTCGAGGAGAAGCACCTCAACGACCCGTACGTGGGAGCCCGCGCGCTCGACGTACTTGATCGCGTCACCAACGCCGTGGCCAATCTCCGTCGCACGCGCGCCTGGTCGTTCACTGGTCCGTACGGTTCCGGCAAGTCCACCCTTTCGAACCTCTTCGATGCCTTCCTCGGCCACGACGAAACCCGACGTGCCGAGGCCGAGGCTGCGGTCAGGGCCAGCAACCCTGGACAGGCCGCTCGGCTCGCCCGTGTACGCGATGAGCTCAGCGACAAGGCAGGCTTCCTCGGCGCTGTTGCCACGGCTCGACGCGAACCTCTCGCCGCTACCGTGCTCCGTGCTCTCCAGACCGCGGTCGAGCGCAAGTGGAAGAAGCGGGTTCCGAAGGAAATCGGCCAGGCCCTGGCCGCCTGCGCGGAAGGCAAGGTCCCGAGCCACGAGAGCATCACCAACGCCGTCGCGGCCCTGTGTGACCGGCACCCTCTGCTCCTGATCATCGACGAGTTCGGCAAGAACCTCGAGTACTCCGCCGCTGCCGGCGACTCGGGTAGCGCCGCGAGCGACGTGTTCTTGCTGCAGATGCTAGCCGAGAGGGGCGCGGGCCCCTCGGGCATGCGGCTGTTCATGTTCACGCTGCAGCACCTTGCATTCACTGACTACGCGGCCCGTTCCAGCGCCATCCAGACCCAGGAATGGGCCAAGGTCCAGGGCCGCTTTGAAGACATCACCTTCGCTCCGAACCTCGGCGACGCAGTCCACCTGATGCGGCGGCGCCTCGATTTGACGGGCGTCTCGGAGCCGGGTCTCGAGCTCATCCGGCAGCAGGCCGACGCAGCGGCATACGCCTGGAAGCAGCACGCCCTGCGCGCCGTCGTGGATATCTCCGCGGAGATGTTCGCCGACCTCTACCCTCTGCACCCGCTCACCGCTGTCGCCGCGCCTCTGCTCGCCGCGCAGATCGGCCAGCACGACCGCAGCCTCACCGGCTTCTTGGCCAGCGACGAGCCGAACACGGTCCGCCGAGCCCTGGAGACCTTGTCGTCTGAGGCTCCTGAGCGGGCATGCACCATTCGCCTGCCGCAGCTGTACGACTACTTCTTTGCCTCAGGCCGTACGACCATCCTCGCCTCGACTAAGGCCAGCCGCTGGCTCGAGGTCGACAACCGTCTCAATGAAGCCCACGGATTGCCCACGGAGGACCAAGACGTCCTCAAGGTGATCGGCGTCCTCAACCTCATGGACGCCGACGGTGCGTTGGGCGCTACCCCGCCCATGATCCAGTTCGCGCTGAATGACCCGACGGACGCACTCGACCCGGATCGCTTCACTGCTCTGCAGGAGCGGTTGGACAGGCTTGTCGAGGATGGCTTCCTCGTTCACCGTGCCTACAGCGACGAGTACCGGGTCTGGCAGGGCACAGACGTCGACATCGATGCACGGGTTCGAGAAGTGGCCACGCGCATCGCCCCGGCCGACGTCATGAACTACTTCAGCAAGCACCTCGGGACTGTGCTCCCTGCGGCGGTCGTTGCTGGCGGACACAGCCAGCGCACCGGCATGTTGCGCTACTTTTCCACGGCGGTCAGCCACAAGAGCGAGAGGCTCAAGGGTCCTCAGGTTGTCCAGGATGCTGCTGACGGCCTGATCGTCTACCACCTTGGACCGCTGGAGACCCGCCCTGCGGTGCAGTCACCGCTGCCTGTGCTGATCGGCACCACGAAGAACCCGGAGGCCGTTCTCCAAGCAGGCATCGACCTCGTCGCGCTCGAGGAGCTCCTCGACGACGACACCATCGACCATGTCGCCACCCGCGAGATCGAGGAGCGTACAGCGCACCTGTCTCAGACCATCGGCGCCCGCTTGGACGAGGCGTTCAATCCTCTGAGCCCGCAGTCCAACTGGTACCTGTGGCACAAGGGTACTGAGGTCCAGGGTGATGACTGCGAGCCCATCGAGGCTCGCAGCTACGCCAACCTGGCGTCTCAGGCTTGCGACCGGGTATACCCGCATACCCCGCACATCCGCAACGAGATGGTGGGACGCCACCAGCTGACCAGCAACGGCGCCCGTGCCCGTCGTGAACTGCTGACTTCAATGCTGCAGCGTTCGGGCAACCCCCTGCTCGGATACGACAGGACGAAGTACACGCCTGAGCGGGCCATTTACCACGGCGTCCTGGAATACCTCGGGCTGCACCGCGCCGCCGGCGAGACTGAAGCCGGAACCGACACCACGAGCATCCTCACGCATGGTCTGTCGCGCCCCAACGCCGAGAAGAACCCCAGCATCATCAAGGCTTGGGAAGCCCTTGAGGAGGCCCTGACCGGCGCGAAGCAGGCCACGCCTATCGTCGACATCTACCAGCAGCTCATGGCACCGCCCTACGGTGTCAAGGCTGGCGTCGTTCCGATCCTTGTGGTTACCGCGCTCATCCTGCGGGCTCAGGACGTCGCCCTGTTCGAGGACGGCAACTACTGCCAGCGACTCACTCCGGAGATCGTCGAGAGGCTCAACGTCCCGTATCCGGATCGCTTCACGATCAAGGCTTCCCCCACGGGCCGCGGGCAGCGCCTCCTCGTCGTCAACAGTCTGGCCAAGGCACTCAATGTCGATACCCCGCGCTCCCGGGCTGCCCGTAACCCTGCGCTGCTCGGCGTGACTCGGGCGATGCTCGAGCGCGTCATGGTTCTGGAGCCCTATGCCCTGAAGACTCGTCGGCTGAGCGCCGAGGCGCTCGCGATCCGCGACGTGCTTTCTCAGGCCACCGACCCCGACGAGCTGGTCTTCACCTCTCTGCCCGCGGCGTTGGGCTTTGAGCCGATCGGGGCTACGGCACCTCGGGACGAAGAGGCAGCTAAGGCGTTCGTAACCAGCCTGACGGCAGCGCTCGACGATCTCACCGGTGCCGGCGCCGCCTTGCGCCAGGAGGTCGTGGCCACGATCGGCCGCGAGTTCCGTCTGCCAGCCGAGATCACCGGCCTTCGCACCGGACTCACCGAACGGCTGCTCGGTTTCGCCAACGCGCCGCTCGAGCTCAACCTGCAGGGCTTTGTCTCCCGTGTTCTCAACGAGAGCCTGCCGGACGAGGACTGGCTCGACCCGATCATCATCCGCCTGGCGAACCGAGCTCTAGGAGACTGGACCGACAAGGACGCCGCGACCTTCCCGCGTCAGGTCAAGGAGGTGGCCCGCGCGCTCGACCGTGTGAGCCACCTGTACGAAGCCCACACGGCTACCGATGAGGCCAAGGACGAGACGACCGCCTCCCGGCAGATCGACACCCATCTGCTGACGCTCACCACACCTCAGGGGACCGAGGAGCGCACCCTCATCCACGTCCCCAAGCAGTCCCGCCGGGTGGCCGACGAGCTCGTTGTCAGTGTTATCAGGCAGGCTGAAGAAGCACTGGGTCCCGACGGCGCACGAATCCTTCTCGCCGCCCTGGCCGAGCGCCTGGCCGTGCAGGACTCCGACGCGGCCCCGACGACGAAGGAGATGCTGTGACCGACACCAACAGCCCGGCGGGGCAGAAGCGCCACGTCCTCGGCCTGTCGGGAGGCAAGGACTCCTCCGCTCTCGCGATTCACATGCGTGACCGGGTGCCGGAGATGGAGTACTTCTTCTGCGATACCGGCGCCGAGCTGCCGGAGACGTACGAGTACCTCAACCGCCTTGAGGCCGCTGTCGGCAAGCCGATCGTGCGACTCAACGCGACCCGCGATTTCGACCACTGGCTCGAGGTCTACCAGGGCACGCTGCCCAGCCCTCAGATGCGCTGGTGCACCAAGAACCTGAAGCTCAAGCCCCTGGAGGAGTGGGTCGGCGATGACGAGGTGATCTCCTACGTCGCGATCCGCGCCGATGAGAACCGCCTCGGCTACGTCAGCACCAAGCCGAACATCTCCGCGGTCTTCCCCTTCCGGGAAGACGGTATCGACCGAGCGGGCGTCGACCGCATCCTCGAGGAGGCTGGCATCGGTCTGCCGGCGTACTACGAGTGGCGCACTCGCTCGGGCTGTTACTTCTGCTTCTTCCAGCGCAAGCACGAGTGGGTGGGCCTCAAGGACCGCCATCCGGAGCTGTTCGAGAAGGCCATAGCGTACGAAGAGAAGGTCAACTACCGGCGCACTGCGATGCAGGGCCGGGAGTACACCTGGTCCCAGGGCGAGTCGCTGCACGAACTGATCGCCCGCCGGGACGAGATCGAGGAAAAGCACCAGGCCGCGCTCGACCGCGCAGCCAAGCGTGTGAAGCCGAACCGCCCCCTACTTGAGATACTCGCTGACGCCCACGACGAGGATGACGACGAGGCCGGCTGCGCCGTGTGTCACCTGTAGAGCTCTTACACGTTGAAGGGCCTTGCTGATTTCGGTCTATGCCGAAGTCAGCAGGGCCCTTTCCGTTTGGATACGATTCATCAGGCAGTCTCCCCCCTTCCCGAGGTGCCCCTTTCCAAGGCATACCGCCAGATTTCTACCTGCCGAATCCTCAAATCCGCCGCGTCCAGGGCAGATCTAAGATTGCCAAATGACCAGGTGTGCCAGTAACTCAAGACTTCCATACAACTCATCGTTGACTTCTCCCCCATACGTGGGTTTGGTTGTACAGACCGAGACCTCGAAGGGGCCCAACTTGACCGAATTTGCAGTTACGCGCGACCTCGACCCGATTTTCGCGCATGAGCCGCAGAGCACACTGCAGGTCATCTCTCTGGAGGTTTAGGAGCTGGTCCACGCCGCCCAATTCGACATCGGCGGTGATGGCCACGGAGTCCATGGCCATGACGACCGAGTAGACGAACTCGGCAACGGACAGGCCCTGCCCCTCCGCGAGCCGGGTGCGGAAGTCCTCACGCTGGAGGGACATGGACACCGGCACGCGGGCCAGGATTTCCACGAGCTGGGGCAGGCTGACCCTGTTGAGCCACTCGCCGTTGAAGTGCAGATCGGCTCGCGCGAAGTCGATGAACGGCGTCACCTGCTGCTGGTAGGTGCAGAGATTCCGCGCGATGTCGTCGTCGGTGAGAGCGGGGCGCTCGGACGAGCACCCGGACGGGTCGCCGATCTTCGCTGTGACGTCACCGATGATGAAGACGACATGGTGCCCCATGCGCTGGAACCGGCTCGCGATGATGAAGACGACATGGTGCCCCATGCGCTGGAACCGGCTCGCGATGATGATCGGCACCGCATGGCCGAGGTGTACGTCGGGGGGCGTCGGGTCGATGCCGTACTTGATGACGAACTTCCGACCTGCCGCCTGGGCGGCCGTGATCTTCTCCGCGAGTGCCTCGGCTGAGGGGATCATGTTGATCGCGCGCCCTTCGACCAGGGCCGCCTGCTCCCGAGGGGAGAGGTCGGAGAGGTCGAGAGAGCGCCGGTTAGTCAAGCTGGGAAGCCACCGGTTAGTGCGCGCCGCTGCCACGAAGCGAACCATCGGAATGCACCGCCCCCGCACCCGCCCACCTCGCCGTGTCCGCGAGTTGGCATGCTGAGACTCAAAGCCTCGGACAGCCCATGGCTACTCCTGTCTGCGGCGGTCGGTCTCTCAGCCGGTGGGGACTTCGATCGCATTGAGTAGCGCCAGGATCGGTTCGTTAGCACCCAAGCAACGGTCTGCCACCCACTCAAGACCGTAGTCCGCGTAGCTGGAAGCAAGTCTGATGACTTCTCGGGGCTGCGTGAGGACCGCCTCGCCCATTTCGGCTATCGCAAGCAGCTCAAGGTGGACGATCCGCCAATCGTCACTTGCGAAGATGGTGCCATCGGCGAACTTTCGAATTTCGCTCGCACGCTGACGCTTCTGACCATGTTTGACGCCGATACACAGGCCAAGCCACCATGCATCGATCATTCGTCCGACCGGCTTGCCAGGCCCAAAAAACTGGCTGATCTTCGAATGCAGATCCGCCGGCATGGTCAGCTCAACAGACGCGTATGGGCTCATACCGCTCACGCCACAGATTCCTCTCTGAACCGCAAGCCGAGATCATTGTCATGACGCCGCGCACAGATACTACACTGCTCTCGGTGGCTGCAGCCACAGTTGCGCGAATACGGCTCATCTTCAGCCCATTTATTCACGAGATCGAGCGGGTAGTGCTGGCTACACGACAAGGTGCCGAAGGCTCCGGCCCTCTCGTCCAGGATGTCTTCCACGCCGGCGATCTCGGATCGAGTCAATAGCAGCACCACTTGGTAGGGCGTTTCATCGGGTGCCGGAGGGCGTGTAATGGCTTCCACCATGCGCTCCTTGGTGGTACCTGAGACCATCCCTAGCGGAGTGTCAATGAACCGCGGCGCGACCGTACCAGCGACTTCCATGAGCGACCATACGAATGCGAGTGTCAGCGCTCGCTGGGAGGCGCCGTTTACTTCAAAGTCAGGATCAAGGCTATTGCCATGCTGCGACGAAACAACGATATCAAAATTGCTAGTGATCGACGTCGAAGTGATGACGCCCGTGGTATCACCATTGTCAGCACCGACAATTTCTTTAAACATGCCGTCAAGACGTTTCGAGACCCGCTCGACATAGGGCCCTTCAAGCTGACCCTGCACCGCCCTCGCCAAGCTGAGGAGATCCAGTCCGACATCACGCCTAATAGCAAGATCTCGCGAGATGCCAGCATTACGCTCGGCGTTCCTTTTCTCTTCGCGCTTCTGGTCACAGTCGTACTGCGCAGTCCCGCGGCGAGTGTCCAGGTTACCTAGCTTGAAGTTGACGTCGCTCTTTTTTCGGTCGAGTTCGGTAAGCTCTTCGGTGAGCTCTCGCACCCTGGCATCGTCGATCAGGGAACGGCGCTCCTTTACTGCATGCAAAGCAGTCGTTTTACTCCGCACCGATTCCGCCAGCTTTGCGTAGTCTCCCAGGACCTCGGCGCGAACTTCCGCGAAATCCTGCCTGTTTAGACTGCGTAGTGCCCTTGCACCGTACCGTAGCTCCGTGAGTCGCTCCGCGATCGCATCTCGGTCCTGTTGCTCGGCCAGCAGCTTCGAAACCTCATCACGATGAGTCGATCCTGGGTCCAACCTCTCCCCACAGATGCAGATGCCGAGCTCAAGCCGGTCTTCCAATATCTGCGTTGAGGTCTTCGGGATCTTGCGGAGGTCCTTCAGCTCGTCCAGGCGCGTCAGGGCCTGCCTCAGCGGGGCACCCGCAAGAGTCCAGGACAGGGCTTCACTGCGCAGAAGGCCCTTCATCCTGTCGAGGTTCCTTTGCTGATAGCCCTCTACTGAAGCCAGATCTTCATTTAGCCCCTGAATCTCTTGATTGATGGCATCAAGATCACCGATGCCTCGGATGGATTCAAGCTCGCGCGCCTTACGGGCCTGATCCCTCTCGATGTTTGCGAGCCGAACTGCATGCTTTTCGTAGTCCTCGTCGATCTCTTTGAGTGCCAGTTCGAGCTTTTCGAGCTCGCCCGTGACCTTTTCCAGCTTGCCGCCGGCATCCCGGGCCGCCTTGCGGTCGAGGACGGCCTGTACCGCCTCAATGTCAAGGACTGCCGTCCGGAGCTGACGGATTCCGAGAAGGCTCTCGATCGCAAGGTGGACCTTCTCCTGCCGCACCCGAGCTTCTTGCTTGCCGGTGATGAACTTCTGAACGTCATCCCCGTTCGTGAAGAAGATGTCCACGAGCCTCTTCGGCAGCCACTGTTGTAGCCACGACTCCGGCTGGTCAAGATCCTCATCGCCTGATGCGGTGAGCTTTGACAGCTTCACAACTTCCCGGCCACGCTCCACCGATCCAGCCACCTGGGGGGTTTCCTGAACATGTCGCGTGAGCCGGTAGTGCACCGTGCCGGCCTCGTCGGTGATATGGAAATCGAGAACTACCTCGATGAATACCGGCGATCCGGCAGGTGTCGCCTTGGACGACAGCCTGATATCTGTGGGGCTGGCGACGCTCTTAAGAGCGTCCATCCCATACAAACCCCAGATAATTGCATAATGAAGGGACGTCTTACCGGACCCATTCTCGGCGCGTATGACTGTCAGTGGTTTGGCAGGATCGATCGACAATTGGATATCGACGTCTTTGAGCAGCTTGAAATTATGGACTCTGATCCGCTGGATTCTCATTGGCCGCTTCCACCACCAAGCGAGGACGCGAAACTCCCTACCTTCTCCACGCGCTTGGTGATGAGTTCCTGCCGCTGCCGACTCGTTGTCATATGCTCCTGCTGTCTCGCGATCAGATCAAGCACCTCAATGAGATCCTCATGATATCCGTCGTACCGCAGCGGAAGCTGTCTCACCTCGACGCTCGCGATTTCTCGTATTCGGGGAGTTGTTGCCATTTACAGCCCCTACCTATAGTGCGGTCTCATACTTGGCGATAATCTCGCGAGGACCGTCGTGATCGTATTCATTTTCCGCCGTATCGGCAAACTCCCGCACCCTGGCAAGCTCCCCCTTCAATACAGAACGCGCAGCTGCCGTATCAGTCCGCGGTGGGACAACCAGGAAGTCATGAAGCTCTGCGATCTTCTTCCCGGGGGATTGACGAAGGATCCTCCCTCTCCTTTGAATCCACTCCCGCCGGACAGTACTCGACGCGAGCAGGTATGCCGTGTCGGTCTGCGGAATATCCACACCTTCGTCGAGGACTTTCATCGCCGCGAGGACCTGATAGTCGCCTTTACCGAAGCGTTCAAGATATTGAGCAGCACTCGAACTGGAGGTTTCCGTGTTCGTGTACTGGTGGAAGCGGATTCCGAGTCGGCGGAGCACGCCGTTGACAAGGTGTATCTGGGATGGCCCTGGCAACGCCACTGGCTTGGCAGACGTATACATAAGTGTCCGAGCAACGTTCTCGGGCCCACCCGTTTCCAGCAGGTGCTCAAGTGTGGGAATCTTGGCCTGGGCCTGTTCAAGGACGGCTCGGCGCTTACGCAAGAGATGCTCAACGTGAGCGTCATGACCGAAGTCCTTGCCATCATCAGCCGCTATAAACCCTTTGCGCTGCAGCTGGCGCGTCAGGTCCTCGTACTCGGCCATCTCCCGCTCGGTTAGCACGACCTCGTGGACGTAATAGTTGTACGGCGTCAAGCAGCCGGCGTTGATGGCGTCCCGAAGTGTGAACTCGAAAACCGGGGCGCCGAAGAACTCGAAGAGCGCCTCTGTGCCCTCGACATCGTACTGACGAGTCGGTGTTGCCGAGAGGCCCAGACGAGCGTTGAAGCGGTGTGGCGCCTTCGCCATGAAGCCAGCCGAGCCGAGGTTGTGTACCTCGTCACCGACGAGGACAGCGTGCACCCCGTCGGGGAGCTCGGCGATGAAGCTGCGCATGTCCTCGTCTTCAGTGAACAGCTTTTGAGTGCAGAGAATGACCGCCGTGAATGGATCTCGACCAGAGAGTCCCGCCCGGACCTCCTCAAGGAGGCCGCGGCGCCGCGGGCCTGTCATAGCAATCGGTTGAAACGGCTCGACTCCAAAACCTCTGACGGCTTCTGCCCATTGCCGTAGTAAGGGTGTGCTCGGAACTATGATCACGACCAAGACGGGTCCCCGATGCCTGTCCTGCTCGTGAACTGCCGCGATCAAAGCAGTCTGTGTCTTGCCCCCACCTGTAGCGATGGCCAGAATCCCTCTAGACCCATTACCCAGGAACGCAGCCACCGCGCGGCCCTGATGGCCGAACTTGCCAGTTCGCCAATCTATTTTCTCCGGAATCGTGAGGCGTCGTGGGCCAGCCACGTCGATCCCAGGTGGGAGTGGCGGCTCAAGGCCACGTGTATGGTCGGCGTGCCAAGATCGCCAGAAATCCTCGATTGACGGGGGCGCTGCTCCGGTATTCCGACCGTCGATCGCCCGCAGCCCGTCCTTGAGTTCGACGCACAGGACGTGAGGGCTTGTATTCGCCCACTGGCTGTCCCACCGCGCCGCGAGCTTCGTCACGCGCGCTTGCGAGGCGGAACCGTCGGTCCACGGCCGGTCGACACTCATTTGTTCGCCATTGACCAGCAGGCCCCGGGCTGTTGCGTTGCCTGAGCCGTGTACCGCGGCCCAGGTTGAACCCGAACGCAACAACCACAGCTTCTTGTGGTACATCCCTTGCTTCATCAGCGCAAAGCGGACCACCAGGCGGTTGGAGGCGACGAGGTACGCAAGGCAGTCGAGGGTGTGATGGACTAGGGCATGCTGCGACAGGGAGGCCTCTTCGAGCAGTCGATCTACAGCCACCTGAATCGCTGCCTGGGGCGCTAGCGCCCCTCGGGCAAGTGCGTCCCGGTCGGCGTCGCTGATTGAGGGGCTGATAAGCAACTCAATAGTGCCCTGACTCCGCTTGAGGAACGAGGCCAGACCAGGAGCAATCTGCGCCAGGCACTGCGAACTGAAGAAGCCCGCTCCGACTCGGACATGGTCTGCCACCGCCATGGCCGGGATCAGAACTTCACCGATCAGGTCGTCCTCAGGGATGTCGTACAGAGACTCGACATCAGCGAGAGTTACTTCGAACTCGCTCGTCACTGATTCACCTTGGCGTGGACACTGGCGATGCTCTTGCCAGGAGCTAGGAGAGCCCACGCGACTGTGCCACCAGCCGCACAGCGCTCTCTCTTACCCCCCATGGCCCCTCCGACCAGCAACCCGGTTGACGCAGCCTCAAGTATACGTTCACGGTGCTCTGCGCCGCCCTGGATCGGGGTTGCTGACCTGGACACCCGATGGATCCAGAACGGTGGGGGTGCCGGATCGCTGCGCGACGCGTGAGTGAACTGGCAGGGACGCTCATGGAACTTGTCGTCATCGCCATTGGAGTCGGTGCGGCTGTGAACGGTTTCCGTGCTGCTGTCGGATCACGGGCGTGAGGACGTTGAGGCAGTCTCCGGCGTCTCCTTTGAAGGCCGTGGAGCCTGGTAGGCGGGCGGCCGCCGGGAGGCGCCGGCGAAAGGCGTCGCGGTGACGGAGTTCGACCAGCGTGTGCGCGGGAACGTCATGTCCCCGATCGCCTCTCGCAGCGCGCTGTGGTTCACCGTCTTCACCAGCCGCTTCACCATGAGGGCTTCACTGCCTTCCCGGACAGCTCGCCTGTCAGGCCAGCCGGAAGGTCCATGTGACCGCCGACGGGCACCCGGGCTACCGCTGTAAGGCGGTCTGCTCATGGCTCACCAAAGGAGCCGCACGCATCGAGCTGCACCTGGTGTCCGGCTACAGCCCGGAGCTGAACCCAGACGAGATCTTGAATGCGGACCTCAAGCTGCATGTCCACGCCTCACGCACCCGCTCAGTCGTCGACCTCGAGCACGAGATCTGCCGCTACCAACGCCAACCAGTCATCGTCCCCGGCTACTTCCACGCTCACCGCGTCCGCTACACGCTCCAGTAGAGAACTGGACCACTGCAGTTCGATATTTGCGTGTGACGTCTGCCGAGGGGGCCCGAGGGAGTCGAGGGCACCGGCCGGCCAGGGCGGCGGGAACGCAAACACACCCTGCCTGGTCCGTGCTCTTCCACAGCTGGCCAAAGCCACCGCCTCGAGGACCACGTGCCTCGTCGCCGAAGGACCGGCAGCGGTCCCGGGCGATCGAGCGCCGGGGGTCGCGGACCGCGTAGAGGCTGTAGCAGTTGGATCGGCCGCCACCCAGATCAGTCTCAGAGAACTCCACACCGCCCGTCCCTCAGCGGCCGCACCGAGCTGCCCCTCAGCCGTCCAGGCCCAACGCACCGGGATCCGAGGCTCTTTCCGAACCCAGTCAAGCGAGACTCCGCCGGCCAATTCAACTACAGAGCGTGACTGAGCGGAGAAACCAAGAAACCATGGGGGACGCTGACAGAGCAGGGCGCGTACTTTCCAGCCACGCGAAAGCCACCTCCCCCGGCGGGCAACACAGCCTGCTCTGGAGGCGGCTTTCTGCATGACTAACCGTCAGGAACCCCATCCGGCGTGCGTCAAACGTGCGTCACGCGTGCCTCACGTGCGTCAGATTTGCGTCAAGATTTCGCCCGTAACGCGCGTAGGGCACATAACGCACACTTGACGAAACCGCAGGTCAGGCGCCCTTTTCAGCAGGCTCCAGGATCGCCACGCACTCCACGTGGTGCGTCATCGGGAACAGGTCGAAGACGCGCAGTGTGCGGACGCGGTAGCCGCCGGCGCGGAAGTAGGCGAGGTCGCGGGCCAGGGCGGCCGGGTCGCAGGCGACGTAGGCGATGCGGCGGGCGCCCAGGGCGGCGAGCTGGTCGACGGTGGGCTTGCCGGCGCCGGCGCGCGGAGGGTCGAGGACGATGAGGTCGACCTCGGTGATGCCGGTGCGCGGGAGGACGGATTCGACCTTGCCCTGTTCGATGCGGACGCGCGGGAAGTGGGCCAGGTTGTGGCGGGCGTCCTCGACCGCGCGCTTGCCGGACTCGATGCCGAGGACGGCGCCCTGCTCGCCGACGCGGTCGGCGAGGGCGCCCGCGAAGAGGCCGACGCCGCAGTAGAGGTCGAGGGCGGTCTCGCCCTTGCGCGGGGTCAGGCCCTGCATGACGGCCAGCATGAGGGTCTGCGCGGCCTTCGGGTGGACCTGCCAGAAGCCGCCGTTGCCGACGCGGTAGGTGCGGTCGTCGGCGCGCTCGCGGACGAAGGGGCGGCCGTGGACGCGGTGGACGCCGCCGTCCTTCTCGCCGACGCGCAGGACGGAGACCGGCTTGTCGAGCTCCACGATGGGCAGGCGGGCGCCCGGGCGCGGGGTCAGGATGACCTGGCGGTCCTGCGAGCCGGTCGCCGCGACGGCCTCGATCGAGGCCATGCCCTCCCAGGTGCGCTTCTCGATGCCGAGTTCCGAGACGCCCTCGGCGGCGATCATGCAGTGGTCGATGACCTCGACCTCGTGCGAGCGGTGCTTGCGCAGACCGGCGTGGCCCTCGGCGTCGACCGCGTACTGCACGCGGGTCCGCCACTGCGGGACCTGCCCCGCCGGGAGCTTGTCGCCCTCGGCCGGCATGACGGTGCCGTCCCAGCCGGCCTCCTCGGGCGTGAGGCCCGCGAGCCGCTTGAGCTGCTCGGCGACGACCTCGCCCTTCAGCCGGCGCTGTGCTCCCGGCTTGGCGTGCTGCCAGTCGCAGCCGCCGCACTTGCCGGGCCCGGCGAACGGGCACGGCGCCTCGATGCGGTCCTTGGAGGCCTCCAGGATCTCGACCGCGTCGGCGCGCAGGAAGCGGGAGGTCTCCTCGCCCTCGGTCACCCGGGCCCGGACCCGCTCGCCCGGCAGCGCGTGGCGGACGAACAGGACGCGGCCCTCCTCGGTGCGGGCGATGCAGTGGCCGCCGTGGGCCACCGGGCCGACCTCGACCTCGTACTCCTCCCCGACCAGCGAGGCGACAGGGGTGTTCTGCATGGGAGACAGCTCCAGGTACGAGAGGCGAGCGACGAGAAGGTGGGCCGCCGATCAACGGCAGCCCACCAGTCTAGTTCCTGTCGGCGGTCCTCATCGACGGGGCGCTTCGGCAACCCTTTACGACGGACCTCATCGACGGGGCGTCGGGACGGGCCTTTCGGCGGCCCCCCGCAAGCGGCCACCGCCGGCCGGGCCGCCGCCGGCCGGTCGCCGTCAGCCGGTCGCCCTCAGCCGCTCTTCGTCGCCGATTCCTTCTGGCGCTTCTCCACCGGTCCGCGGCGCACCGAGCCCGGCGCGTTCCACTCCTGGCGCTTCCTCGCCCGCTTCTTCGCGGCCTCGGAGGACTGGAGCTGGTACGGCACCGAGGTCACCATCACGCCCGGCGTGAACAGCAGCCGGCCCTTGAGGCGCAGGGCGCTCTGGTTGTGCAGCAGGTGCTCGTACCAGTGGCCGACCACGTACTCCGGGATGTAGACCGAGACCGCGTCGCGCGGGCTCTCCTGGCGGAGGTTCTTCACGTACTCGACGACCGGGCGCGTGATCTCGCGGTACGGCGAGTCGAGGATCTTCAGCGGCACGTTGATGCCGCGCCGCTCCCACTCCGCCTTCAGCGCCTTCGTCTCGGCCGGGTCGACGCTCACGGTCAGCGCCTCCAGCTCGCTCGCGTGCATGAGCTTGGCGTACGCGAGCGCGCGCAGCGTGGGCTTGTGCAGCTTGGAGACGAGGACGATGGACCGGACCCGGGACGGACGGACGTACTCGTCCGGCCGCTCCTCGGCCGCCGCGATCTCCGCCGCGACGGAGTCGTAGTGCTTACGGATGGCGGTCATCGTCACGTAGAAGATCACCATGCCGAGCAGCGCGACCCAGGCGCCGTGGGTGAACTTGGTGGCGAGGACGACCACGAGGACCAGGCCGGTGAAGAAGGCGCCGAAGGCGTTGATCGCGCGGGAGCGGATCATGTGACGGCGCTTGGCCGGTTCCCGCTCGCTCGCCAGGTGGCGGTTCCAGTGCCGGACCATGCCGATCTGGCTGAGCGTGAAGGAGACGAAGACGCCGACGATGTAGAGCTGGATCAGCCGGGTCGAGTCCGCTCCGTAGATCCACACCAGCAGGGCGGCGGCGCCGGCCAGCAGCACGATGCCGTTGGAGAAGGCCAGGCGGTCGCCGCGGGTGTGGAGCTGGCGCGGCAGGTAGCGGTCCTGGGCGAGGATCGAGCCGAGGAGCGGGAAGCCGTTGTACGCCGTGTTGGCGGCCAGGAAGAGGACGAGCGCGGTGGCGGCGGCCAGCAGGATGAAGAAGAAGGTGTCCTGGCCGAAGACGGCCGCGGCGACCTGCGAGATCACCGGGTCCTGGACGTAGCCCTCGCCGACCGGCTTGCCGCCCAGCAGCAGGTCCTCGGTCGGGTTCTCGGCCATCCGGACGTCGGTCGCCATGGCCAGGAAGATGATGCCGCAGAACATGGTGACGGCCAGGCCGCCCATGAGCGCGAGCGTGGTGGCGGCGTTCTTCGACTTGGGCTTGCGGAAGGCCGGGACGCCGTTGGAGATGGCCTCGACGCCGGTGAGCGCCGCACAGCCGGAGGAGAAGGCGCGCAGCAGCAGGAAGACCAGGGCGAATCCGGCCAGGCCCTGGTGTTCGGCCTTGATCTCGAAGTCGGCGGTGGGCGCGCGCATGGTGTCGTCGAGGACGATCCCGCGCCAGGCACCCCAGATGATCATGACGAAGACGCCGAAGACGAAGACGTACGTGGGGATGGCGAAGAGGCCGCCGGACTCCTTCACGCCCCGCAGGTTCATCAGCGTCAGCAGCACGATCACCGCGATGGCGGAGGCCACCTTGTGCTCGACCACGAACGGCACCGCCGAGCCGAGGTTCTCGATGCCGGAGGCGATCGAGACGGCGACGGTGAGGACGTAGTCGACGAGCAGGGCGCTCGCGACGGTGAGTCCGGCCTTCGGCCCGAGGTTGGTGGTGGCGACCTCGTAGTCACCGCCGCCGCTCGGGTAGGCGTGCACGTTCTGCCGGTACGAGGCGACGACCGTGAACATCAGGACCACGACGGCGAGCGCGATCCACGGGCTGAAGTGGTAGGCCGACAGGCCCGCGACGGACAGGACGAGAAGGACCTCGCCCGGCGCGTACGCCACCGAGGACAGCGGGTCGGAGGCGAAGACGGGCAGGGCGATCCGCTTCGGCAGGAGGGTCTCGCCGAGCTTGTCGCTGCGCAGGGCCCGCCCGATCAGGATCCGTTTGGGCACGTCGGTCAGTTTGGACACAACAGAGGATCGTAAGCGTTCGAAAAGGGCCGCGCCGCCACGACCCCCGATCCCCACCGAATCTCCCTGGTTACCACCTCCGGTGAGGTCGCTGCCACCGTTGCCGCATAAGCTCGGACCGGACAGCACGAGCCGCTGTCCGACCGGGTAGGTGGCCGAAACTGGCCAGGAAAGTTGTGATCAGGGTGTTTTCGCAGGTCAGCAAGGCGATCAGGAGTGCGGGGTAAGGGGACGTGCACATCGTCATCATGGGCTGCGGGCGAGTGGGAGCCGCTCTCGCGCAGACCCTGGAGCAGCAGGGGCACACGGTCGCGGTCGTGGACCAGGACCCGACGGCCTTCCGCCGTCTGGGCTCGGGTTTCGGCGGACGGCGTGTCACGGGCGTGGGCTTCGACCAGGACACGCTGCGCGAGGCGGGCATCGAGGAGGCGGGCGCCTTCGCCGCGGTGAGCAGCGGCGACAACTCCAACATCATCGCGGCGCGGGTCGCGCGCGAGATGTTCGGCATCGAGAACGTGGCCGCCCGGATCTACGACCCGCGGCGCGCCGAGGTCTACCAGCGCCTGGGCATTCCCACCGTCGCGACGGTCCGCTGGACCGCCGACCAGATGCTGCGGCGGCTGCTGCCGTCCGGCGCCGAGCCGCTGTGGCGCGACCCCAGCGGCGGCGTGCAGCTGGCCGAGGTGCACACCTCCCCGGCGTGGATCGGCCACAAGGTCAGCCGCCTCCAGGAGGAGACCGGCGTGCGGGTGGCGTTTCTCACCCGGCTGGGCGAAGCGATTCTGCCGACCTCGCAGACGGTCCTGCAGGAGGGCGACCTCGTCCACGTGATGATGCGGACGGACGAGATCGACAAGGTCGAGGCGGCCTTCGCCGAGGGTCCCGAGGAGGGCGGTCACTGATGCGTGTCGCTATTGCCGGCGCGGGCGCGGTGGGCCGTTCCATCGCGGGCGAGCTGCTGGAGAACGGGCACGAGGTCCTCCTCATCGACAAGGCGCCCACCGCCATCTCGGTGGAGCGGGTGCCGCAGGCGGAGTGGCTGCTCGCCGACGCCTGCGAGATCACCTCGCTGGACGAGGCGGCGCTGCAGCGCTGCAACGTGGTCATCGCGGCGACCGGCGACGACAAGGTGAACCTCGTCGTCTCGCTGCTCGCCAAGACCGAGTACGGCGTGCCGCGCGTCGTCGCCCGGGTCAACAACCCGAAGAACGAGTGGCTGTTCAACGAGGCGTGGGGCGTGGACGTCGCCGTCTCGACGCCGCGTCTGATGTCGGCCCTGGTGGAGGAGGCGGTGAGCGTCGGCGACCTGGTCCGGCTGCTGCGCTTCAGCCACGGCGACGCCAACCTGGTGGAGCTCACGCTGCCGCCGGAGTCGGCGATCGCCGGCACCCAGGTGGGCGACGTGGCCTGGCCGCAGGACACCTCCCTCGTCACCATCATCCGCGGCTCGCGCGTGCTCACGCCGAGCGCGGAGGAGACCCTGGAGGCGGGCGACGAGCTGCTGTTCGTGGCCGCGCAGGCGCGCGAGGAGCAGCTGGAGGACCTGCTGTCGGTCCGCCGGGAGACCACCGAGTCCTGAGGGCGCGGCATCACCGCGGCCGACGCTTCGTACCGGCGTACGGGCGTACGGGAGTACGGCAAGGGGCCCGGGACCTGTGACAGGTCCCGGGCCCCTTGGCGTACGCGGAGGGCGCGGTCGGTACGGGCCGGTGCGGGTCGCGGCGGCGCGTCCGGCGATCAGGCGTCGGTACGGCCCCGGGGCTGCGCCTGGGCCTCATGGGCCTCATGGGCTTCCTGGGCCTCGGCACGCTCCTGGGCCTGGGCACCGGCCTGGAGCCCGGCCCGGCGGGCCTTCTCGGCCTTCTCCTCCGCCTCCATCTCCGCGAACACGTCGATCGGCGGCGGAGCCTTGGCGAGGAACACCCAGGTCAGATAGACCGCGAGCAGGAACGGCGGGATCTTCAGCGCGACCGACACCCAGCCGAACTTGGTCGGGTCGGCCCACCAGTACAGCGGGAAGAGGACCGCGCACTTGCCGAGCAGGATCAGGCCCCAGGCCCAGCTG
This sequence comes from Streptomyces sp. NPDC053493, assembly GCF_044544825.1. Classification (NCBI taxonomy): domain Bacteria; kingdom Bacillati; phylum Actinomycetota; class Actinomycetes; order Kitasatosporales; family Streptomycetaceae; genus Streptomyces; species Streptomyces sp. NPDC053493. The sequence goes on along the minus strand of NZ_JBITXS010000009.1, from coordinate 160,586 downwards.
GCCTTCGCGTACGCCTTCTTGCGGCCCGGGTTGCGGGTGCGCCAGGAGAGGTTCTCCTTGAAGACCGGGCCGAGGATCAGGCCGATCAGGGGCACGCCGGCGAGGGTCGTGACGATGTACGCGAGGGCGAGCCCGAGCGTGTAGAGCATGCCCGGCAGGTAGAAGTCCTTGGCGTTGCCGGTCATCATCGCGAAGACGACGCCGAAGGCCACGCCGAAGACGCCGCTGAAGGCGTGCTTGACGGTGTCGCGGCGGATCAGCCGGACGGCCACGAGCACCAGCGACACCGCGAGCGCGGCGATCGCCGACACGTGCAGGTTCTTGTTGACCGTGAAGATCGTGACGAAGAGCAGGCCGGGCACGATCGTCTCGATCATGCCGCGCACCCCGCCGAAGGCCTCGAAGAGCGCGGCCTCGGTCACCGCCTTGTCGGCCTGCGCCTGCTGGTCGGGCGCCGGCTGGGCGGCGGCCGACGGGTCGGCGGGCGACTGGTCGGTGGTCGGCTTGTCGACGGACGTCACCGGCTACTCCTGTCCGAGCGGTCGGAGCTCGTATTTGGGGTTGAAGAGGACCCGCCGGCCGTGGCTCATCGAGATGCGGCCGGAGGCGATCAGCTTGCGGCCCGGTTCGATGCCCACGATGGACCGGCGGCCCAGCCAGACGACGTCCAGCGGCGCCGTGCCGTCGAACAGCTCGGCCTCCAGCGCGGGCACCCCGGCCCTGGGACGCAGGGTGACCGTGCGCAACGTACCAGTCACCTTGACTATCTCGCGGTCGGAACAGTCGGAGATGCGCGTGCACCCCGACGCCGCGGAGTCCTCCTGGAGCTCCACCGACTCCAGTTCCTCCTGGGAGGTGGAAAGGCGGTCGAGCATACGGCGGAAGCGCCCGGCCGGCTTCTCTGTACGCGGTGCAGCACTCATACAGAAAGCGTACCGGCCCTCGTCCCCACCGAACCCGGCCCCGGACCGGCCGCGGGAGCAGGTGGGAGCGGCGCTGGCGCACTCAGTGTTCGAAGCGGTATCCCATGCCCGGTTCGGTGACGAAGTGGCGCGGATGCGACGGGTCCTGCTCCAGCTTCCGGCGCAACTGCGCCATGTACACCCGGAGGTAGTTGGTCTCGGTGCCGTACGACGGGCCCCACACCTCCTGGAGCAGCTGCTTCTGGCTCACCAGCCGGCCGCTGTTGCGGACCAGGACCTCCAGCAGGTGCCACTCGGTCGGCGTGAGGCGGACGTCCCTGCCGGCGCGGTGGACCTTCTTGGCGGCCAGGTCCACCGTGAAGTCCTCGGTCTCGACGACCACGACGCCGTCCTCGCCGCCGCCGACCGGCTCGGCCCTGCGGACCGCGGCGCGCAGCCGGGCCAGGAGCTCGTCCATACCGAAGGGCTTGGTGACGTAGTCGTCGGCGCCCGCGTCGAGCGCCTCGACCTTCTCGTCGGAGGTCTGCCGGGCGGACAGCACGAGGATCGGCACCCGGGTCCAGCCGCGCAGGCCCTTGATCACGTCGACGCCGTCCATGTCGGGCAGGCCGAGGTCGAGGACGACGACGTCGGGGTGCCGCTCGGCGGCGAGCCGGAGGGCGGTGGCGCCGTCGGGCGCCGCGTCGACCTCGTACTTGCGCGCCTTGAGGTTGATCACCAGGGCGCGGACGATCTGTGGCTCGTCGTCGACCACCAGGACCCGGGTCATGAACAGCTGCCTTTCTTTCCTTTGGTACGAGGGGTGGTACGGGACGCCGGCGTCGGCCGGCCGGGGCCGCGGCCCGGGTTACGTGAAGGTGTGCGCGGACGCCGCGGAGCCGGCGTCCTCGGGGTTCCCGGGCGGCGGCGCGGCGGCGGCCTCGGCGTCCTCGGGGTCGGCGTCCTCGGGCGGCGGCCCGGGGTTCTCGGGGCCCCCGGCAGCCTCGGCCGGCGGCCCGGCGGCGCCGCGGCGCGCCGTCGTGAGCGTGAGGACCATGGTGAGCCCGCCGCCCGGAGTGTCCTCGGCGGCGAGGGTGCCGCCCATGGCCTCCACGAATCCGCGGGCGACCGCGAGGCCGAGGCCGACGCCCGAGCCGCGCGGGGCGTCGCCGAAGCGCTGGAACGGCTCGAAGATGCCGTCCTTGCCCTCGTCGGGCACGCCGGGGCCGCGGTCGGTGACCCGCAGTTCGAGGCGCTCGCCGAGGACGCTCGCGCCGACGGCGACCGGCACTCCCTCGGGGCTGTACTTCACGGCGTTCTCGACGATGTTGGCGACGGCCCGCTCCAGCAGGCCCCGGTCCACGGCGACCATGGGCAGGGTCTCGGGGATGTCGAGTTCGACGCTGCCGTCGGGGACGCCGCCGAGGGCCATCGGGACGACCTCGTCCAGGTCGGTCGGGCGGATCAGCGGCGTGACGGTGCCGGTCTGGAGCCGGGACATGTCGAGGAGGTTCCCGACGAGGTGGTCGAGCCGGTCGGCGCCCTCCTCGATGCCTTCGAGGAGCATGGCCCGGTCCTCCTCCGACCACTCGACGTCGTCGGAGCGCAGCGAGGAGACGGATGCCTTGATGCCGGCCAGCGGCGTGCGCAGGTCGTGGCTGACGGCGGCGAGGAGCGAGGTGCGGATCTTGTTGCCCTCGGCGAGTTTGCGGGCCTCCTCGGCCTCGTCGACGAGGCGCTGGCGGTCGAGGACGACGGCGGCCTGGGCGGCGAACGCGCCGAGGACGCGCCGGTCCTCGGCGGGCAGCACCCGGCCGGAGAGGGCGAGGGCGAGGTGGTCGCCGACGGGCATGTCGACCTCGGCGTCCTCGGGCCGGGCGACGGGCCGGGGGCCGACGCTCGCCGCGCAGGTCCAGGGTTCGAGGTCGCCGGCGCGTTCGAGCAGGGCGACGGAGTCCATCGAGAAGGTCTCCCGGACCCGTTCGAGGAGGGCGTCGAGGCTGGTCTCGCCGCGCAGGACGCTGCCCGCGAGGTAGGAGAGGACCTCGGACTCGGCGCGCAGCCGGGCGGCCTGGTGGGTGCGCCGGGCGGCGAGGTCGACCACCGAGGCCACGGAGATGCCGACGCCGAAGAAGACGGCGATGGCCACGATGTTCTTGGGGTCGGCGACGGTCAGGCGGTGCAGCGGCGGGGTGAAGAACCAGTTGAGCAGGAGGGAGCCGAAGGCCGCGGAGGCGAGGGCCGGCAGGAAGCCGCCGAGCAGGGCGGAGGCGACCGTGAGGGCGAGGAACAGCAGCATGTCGTTGGCGAGCCCGAGGTCCGCGTCGACATGGGTGAGCAGCAGGCTGAGCAGCACGGGGCCGAGGACGCCGACCAGCCAGCCCCAGACGATCCGGGCGCGGCCGAGGCGGGCGCCGCGGGCGACGGGAAGGCCGCGTCCCTTGGCGGCCTCCTCGTGGGTGACGATGTGGACGTCGAGGTCGGGTCCGGAGTCGCGGGCGACGGTCTGACCGACGCCGGGGCCGAGGACGTACTGCCAGGAGCGGCGGCGGCTGGAGCCGAGGACGATCTGGGTGGCGTTGACGCCCCGGGCGAACTCCAGGAGGGCGGCGGGGATGTCGTCGCCTATGACGTGGTGGAACGTTCCGCCGAGGTCCTCGACGAGGGTCCGCTGGTCGGCCAGCTCCTTCGGGGACGCGGAGGTGAGGCCGTCGCTGCGGGAGATGTAGACGGCGAGGACCTCGCCGCCGGCGCCCTTCTCGGCGAGGCGGGTGGCGCGGCGGATGAGGGTGCGTCCCTCGGGGCCGCCGGTGAGGCCGACGACGATCCGTTCGCGGGCCTGCCAGGTGGAACGTATGTTGTGCTCGCCGCGGTACTGCCGCAGGTACTCGTCGACCCGGTCGGCGGTCCACAGCAGCGCCAGCTCGCGCAGCGCCGTCAGGTTGCCCGGCCGGAAGTAGTTGGACAGGGCCGCGTCGACCTTGTCCGGCTGGTAGACGTTGCCGTGCGCCATGCGCCGGCGCAGGGCCTGCGGCGACATGTCGACCAGCTCGATCTGGTCGGCGCGGCGGACGACCTCGTCGGGGACGGTCTCGCGCTGCCGCACGCCGGTGATCGCCTCGACCACGTCGCCCAGCGATTCGAGGTGCTGGATGTTGACGGTCGACACGACGTCGATCCCGGCGGCGAGCAGCTCCTCCACGTCCTGCCAGCGCTTGGCATTCCGCGAGCCGGGCACGTTGGTGTGGGCGAGCTCGTCGACGAGGGCGACGGCGGGCCGGCGGGCCAGGACGCCGGCGATGTCCATCTCGGGAAAGGTGCCGCCCCGGTACTCGATCGCGCGGCGCGGGACCTGCTCGAGTCCGTTCAGCATCACCTCGGTACGCGGCCGCCCGTGGTGCTCCACGAACGCCACCACGCAGTCCGTGCCCCGCTCGACGCGCCGATGCCCCTCGGAGAGCATCGCGTACGTCTTGCCGACGCCCGGTGCCGCTCCCAGGTAGATCCGTAGTGTCCCGCGTCCCATGGCTCGACCTTACGTCCAGCCAAAACGCCATCCCGCCCGCTCCGCACCCCCCGCCGCCGTCTTGACGTGATCCTGATGCCGCGAGGCTCCCGGCCCTCCGCGTCCTCCGACGAGGTCTCCGCTCCCCCGGCTCCGTTCAGTGTTCGATGATCTCGCCGTCGCGCAGCTCCAGCACGCGGTCGGCGAGGCCCAGGAGCTGGTGGTCGTGGGTGGCGACGAGGGCGGTGCAGCCCTCGCTGCGGACGACGGCGCGGAGGAGTTCCATGACGGCGAGGCCGGTTTCGGCGTCGAGTTGGCCGGTGGGTTCGTCGGCGATCAGCAGGGCCGGGCGGTTGGCGAGGGCGCGGGCGATGGCGACTCGCTGCTGCTGGCCGCCGGAGAGCTCTCCGGGGCGCTGGGCGGCGTGGTCGGCGAGGCCCACCAGGGCGAGCAGGAGGGCGACCCGCTCCTCGCGCTCCTTGGGGTCGGCCTTGCGCAGTCGCATCGGCACGCCGACGTTCTCCGCGGCGGTCAGGATCGGTATGAGGCCGAAGGACTGGAAGATGAAGCCGATGCGGTCGCGGCGCAGCTCCAGGAGGCCGTCCTCGCCCAGGTCGGCGAGGTCGGTGCCGTCGATGACGATGCGGCCCTGGTCGGCGCTGTCGAGGCCGCCCACGAGGTTGAGCAGCGTGGTCTTGCCGGAGCCCGACCGTCCCTTGAGGGCGACCAGCTCGCCGCGCGTGATGTCGAAGGAGACGCCGCGCAGGGCGTGGACGGCGGCGGCGCCCGTCCCGTACGAGCGGTGGACGTTCTCCACGCGGACCATGGGCGCGCCGGCCGGGTCCTCGACGACGGCCGTGCCGGTCCGCGCCTTGCTCTCACTCACCGTGATTCCCCCCTGGTTCGAACCTGTGCGCCGTCAGTATGTGCCGAGAGCGCGCGGCGCTGCCAGGCCTGTGGATAACCCGGGAGAAGCCGGAGGGCCGCGGAACGCGGAAAGCCCGGTGGGCCGCTCCCGTCGGGGAGCGGCCCACCGGGCCCTGCTCGCGTGCGCCGGCCGGGGCCGGCGGATGTCAGCGGATCTCGGAGATCTCCGGACCGCGCTGCAGCTGGCCCATGCCGCCCGAGAAGCGGGAGCCGGCCTGGTCCTCCTGCTGCACGCCGTCCGGCACCATCTGCGCGTCGTTGGGCAGCTTGAGGACGATCGGGTCGCGCGGGGCCATCGGGCCCTCGCCGCGGACGACCACGGTGTCGCGGACGATCTGCTCGAGCAGACCGGCGGCCTCGGGCTGCACCGCGCCCTGCCCGGAGATCACTCCGCGCAGGAACCAGCGCGGCCCGTCGACACCGACGAAGCGCACCAGCTGGACGCCGCGGTTGCCGTCCGGCAGCTGCACCGGGACCTGGGCGCGCAGCTCCCAGCCGAGCGGGCCCTCGACCTCCTCGATGGCGCCGCCCTGCTGGACGATGCCGCCGGCGATCTCGTCGCGGACCTCGCCCCAGATGCCTTCCTTCTTCGGCGCGGCGAACGCCTGGAGCTGCACGGCGCTGTCGCGCAGCACGACGGTGGCCGCGACGATCGCGTCGCCCGCCACCTCCACCCGGAGCTCCATGCCCTCGACACCGGGCACGAAGAGGCCGCCGAGGTCGACGCGGCCTTCCTCGGGCTTGCTGACCTCGGAGATGTCCCAGGGACCGTCGGGCCGGGGCGCCGGCGGAAGGTTCACCCGGCGCGACCCCTCGGCCGCGTCGGCCGCGTCCTCGGCGTCCACCGCGTCGACGACCTGCTCGGCCTCGCCCGCTGCGTCCTGAGCGGCACCGCTCTTCTTGCGACGTCCGAACACGTCACTGTCCTTCCCGGTCGGATACGACCGAAGCGTATCGATTCCCACCCGTTGTGCCGTCCACGGCGGCGTGACCGCCGGTGGACCCGAAGCCCCCCTCGGCCCGCGCGGAGCCGGGAAGCTCCGCGACCTCGTGGAAGCGCACCTTCTCGACCTGCTGGACGACCAGCTGGGCGATCCGGTCGAACCGTTCGAACCGCACGCTCTCACGCGGGTCCAGATTGACCACGATCACCTTGATCTCTCCACGGTACCCGGCATCGACCGTCCCCGGGGCATTCACGAGCGCGACGCCGCAGCGGGCCGCGAGACCGGAGCGCGGGTGGACGAAGGCGGCGTAGCCGTCGGGCAGGGCGATGGAGACGCCGGTGGGCAGGACGGCCCGCTCCCCCGGGGCGAGCTCGGCGGCCTCGGTGGTCACCAGATCGGCGCCGGCGTCGCCGGGGTGCCCGTAGGCCGGGATCGGCACCTCCGGGTCCAGGCGGCGGATGAGTACGTCGACGGGATTGCGCATCAGGGGTTCACCTCGAAGGCGCGGGCGCGCCGGACCTGGTCGGGGTCGGACATGGCGGCCTGGATCTCCTCCGGGCGGCCGTTGTCGATGAAGTGGTCGACCTTCACCTCGATGAAGAGGGCGTCGGCGCGGACGGCGACGGGGCCTTCGGGCCCGCCGATCCGGCCGACGGCGGTCGAGTAGATCTTGCGGCCGTGCACGGCGGTGACCTCGGCCTCCAGGTGGAGCACGGTGCCGACCGGGACGGGCCGTACGAAGTCGGTCTCCAGACGCCCGGTCACGGCGATGACCCGCAGCAGCCAGTTGAGCGAGCCGAGGGTCTCGTCGAGCGCGGTGGCGAGCACGCCGCCGTGCGCGAGGCCCGGGGCGCCCTGGTGGTCGGGGGTCACGGTGAACTCGGCGGTGACGGTCACGCCCTCGCCCGCGCGCGCCTCGAGGTGCAGCCCGTGGGGCTGCCCGCCGCCGCACCCGAAGCAGTACTCGTAGTGCGCACCGAGCAGCTCGCCGGGGGCGGGCGCGTCCGGGTGGCGTACCGGCGGTATGGCGTCGGCCGGCGGGGTGAGAGCGGCAGATGTTCCAGTCACAGGCGCAGACCTTACCCGCGCGGCCGGGCGGCGGTCGCGCCGTGCCAAGCTTGAGGGCATGCAGCAGCCTTCCGCGCCCTCGACCGTGCCCCGTTTCGACGAGCGTCTGACGGCGCCCCGTAGCTGGTGGGTGATCGTGGCGCTGCTCGGTCTGTCGGGCGGTCTGATCATGTTCCCGCTGGGGACGGTGCCGACGCTGGGCGGTGTGATCGCGGCGGCGGCGCTGGCCGCGGCGGCGGTCTCCTCCTACGGGTCGGCCCGGATCCGGGTGGTGGCCGGTTCGCTGGTGGCGGGTGACGCGCGGATTCCGGTGTCGGCGCTGGGCGCGCCGGAGGTCCTGGACGCGGAGGAGGCGCGCGCCTGGCGCACGTACAAGGCCGATCCGCGCGCCTTCATGCTGATGCGCAGTTACGTCGCGACGGCCCTGCGCGTCGAGGTGACGGATCCGGCGGACCCGACGCCGTACGTGTATCTGTCCAGCCGTGACCCGAAGGCGCTGGCGAAGGCCCTGGAGGCGGCCCGTTCCGAGGTCTCCTAGCCGGGCCTGGGCCGGGCCTGGGCCCGGCCTCCCCCGCGAGGCCCGGAGGCGGCCGGGAGCCGCCTCGAGGGGCCCGGGAGGGCTAGAAGTCGATGTCCTTGGGGTTCTCCGGCTGCTCCAGGGCGGGCTGGTGGCCGAGGGCGTGCCAGGGGATCTGCCGGGCGCGCAGGTCCTTGCGGATGTGCGCGGCGAGCTTTCTGGTGTCGCGCCGGTTCATGACGGCACCGACGGCGGCGCCCACCAGGAACGGCGTGAGGTTCGGCAGGTTGCGCACCAGGCGCTTGGTGATCTGCTGGCGCAGTTCGCGCTTGAGCTGGCCGCCGAGGGCCGCGTTGACGGTGGTGGGCTTGGTGGGGTCGATGCCGCGCTCCTCCGCCCAGGAGGTCAGATACGCGGTCGAGCGCTGGGCGAGCGTGCCGGGCGGCCGCTGGCCGTAGACCTCGTGCAGCTCGGCGATGAGCTTGAGCTCGACGGCGGCGACGCCGGTGATCTCCGCGGCCAGCTCGGCGGGCATCGCGGGCGGCACGGGCAGCATGGCCGCGGCGCCGATGCCGGCGCCGACGGTGGCGCTGGCGTGGGCCGCGCCGGCCACCAGCTTGTCGGCCAGTTGTTCGGGGCCGAGTCCGGGGAACTGCCGTCGCAGGGTGTCGAGGTCCCGTACGGGCACGCGCGGGGCGATCTCGATGACGCGGTCGACGAGATAGCCGAGCCCTGCCTTGGCGCCCTGACCGCCACGCCTGACTCCGCGCCGTACGGCCTCGATGCGGGCGCTGTCGAGCTTGATGCGGTCGAGCTGGACGCGTGCGGGGTTGGCCACGCGCTTGAGGACGCCGCCCTTGCGGGTGTCGTCCGGGGTGCCCGGGGCGGGCTGGTCCGGGTCGGGCCCGGGTCCGGTCCGGGGCGCGTCCGCTGCTTCGAGCGAGGCCGTGGGGCCTCGCCCGTCGTCACGTGCGCCAGGGGTGGGCAGGGGGGCGGAGTGCGCGGCCGAGGGAGCGTCGTGAACGCCCTCCGCCGGGCCCGAGCCGCCCTGGTACGCCTCCGGCCTCCCGGGGAGCCGGAGCCGCCGCTTCCGAGACGGTGTGTCGCCTGCCACGGCCACTCGATCTCAGTCGCAGTCGCGGCAGATCGGCTGGCCGTTCTTCTCCCGAGCCAGCTGGCTGCGGTGGTGCACCAGGAAGCAGCTCATGCAGGTGAACTCGTCAGCCTGCTTGGGCAGGACCCGGACGGCCAGCTCCTCGTTCGAAAGGTCGGCGCCCGGGAGCTCCAGGCCCTCGGCGGCCTCGAACTCGTCGACGTCGACGGTCGAGGTCGACTTGTCGTTGCGCCGGGCCTTCAGTTCTTCAAGGCTGTCCGAGTCGACGTCGTCGTCGGTCTTGCGTGGGGTGTCGTAATCCGTTGCCATGTCGCTCTCCCCCTCTGGGTGGTTTGCGGTGTCTCCAGCGCACGTAACGCGTGAGAGGCCGGACTTGTGCCCGACCCGAGGCGGAGATTTTGCCTCACATCAAGGTCTGTTACTCAATCGACACCCAATCCGCCCTCTCACGAGTGAGCGGCTTTGGGTGGCGAACCGGACCGTACACGGTCCTGCGGCGCTCCCTCACAGGTGCCACCCCGTGTACTTCCCGTCATTCAGACCCCCGGAAACCCGGACTTTTCCGGGTTTTCCGAAGGAATTCGCGATCACGGAGAGTGGAGAGCCGGACACTCGGCCCTGTGATCGATCACACAGGACCGTCTCAGAAATGAGCACCGGAGATTTCGCGCAAGGCGAACAAATCCGGTCGCTCGTGCGGCGTGTCACATCGGCAGAGTGACGCGCATCACGAGGCCTCCGCCCTCGCGGGGCTCCGCGATGATACGGCCGCCGTGGGCCCGCGCGACGGACCGCGCGATCGACAGGCCGAGGCCGACGCCCTTGTCGCTCCCGGTGCGCTCCTGCCGGAGCCGCCGGAATGGCTCGAAAAGGTTGTCGATCTCGTACGCCGGGACCACGGGCCCCGTGTTCGAGACCACCAGGACCGCCTGGCCGTTCCCGGTGTCGGTGGTGACCTCGACCCAGCCGCCGTCCGCGACGTTGTACCGCACGGCGTTCTGCACCAGATTCAGGGCGATCCGCTCCAGCAGGACGCCGTTGCCCTGCACCACGGCCGGCGCCCGCTCGCCGCGGAACCCCACGCCCTTGGCCTCGGCCTCGGCGTGCACCTGGTCCATGGCCCGCGAGGCGACCTCGGCCAGGTCGACCGACTTGCGCTCGACGATCTCGTTGTCGCTGCGGGCCAGCAGCAGCAGGCCCTCGACCAGCTGCTCGCTGCGCTCGTTGGTGGCGAGCAGGGTCTTGCCAAGCTGCTGGAGCTCCACCGGCGCCCCGGGGTCCGAGAGCTGGACCTCCAGCAGCGTGCGGTTGATCGCGAGCGGCGTGCGCAGCTCGTGGGAGGCGTTGGCGACGAAGCGCTGCTGGGCGCTGAAGGCCCGCTCCAGGCGTTCCAGCATCTCGTCGAAGGTGTCGGCGAGCTCCTTGAGCTCGTCGTCCGGCCCGTCCAGCTCGATCCGCCGGGACAGATCCGTTCCGGCCACCTGGCGGGCGGTGCGGGTGATCCGGCCGAGCGGGGACAGCACGCGTCCGGCCATCGCGTAACCGAAGGCGAAGGCGATGATGCTGAGGCCGAGAAGGGCGAAGAGGGAGCGGCGCAGCAGGTCGTCCAGGGCGAGGTCGCTCTGGTGCCGCAGGCACATGGAGACGGCGTTGTTCAGCTGCTCGCCGGTGGACTTGTCGGGCAGCTGGCACCAGTCCGTGGTGGCCGTGACGGTGCCGCTGACCACCTTGAAGGGCAGGTCGGCGGTGGTGTCCCTCAGGGCCTGGGCGGTGAACAGATAGATGATCGCCAGGAGCAGGATGCCGGCGATCAGGAACATCCCGCCGTAGAGCAGGGTGAGCCTTATCCGGATGGTCGGACGCAGCAGCGGCCGGACCGGGGTCCTGGGGTCCCAGGTCGGCTTCGGAGGCGCGTGCAGGATCGACGGGGACTGGGGCATCGGGTCAGATCCGGTATCCCGAGCCGGGAACGGTGACGATGACGGGCGGCTCGCCGAGCTTGCGGCGCAGGGTCATCACGGTGACGCGTACGACGTTGGTGAACGGGTCGGTGTTCTCGTCCCAGGCCTTCTCGAGGAGCTGCTCGGCCGAGACGACGGCGCCCTCGCTGCGCATGAGGACCTCCAGGACCGCGAACTCCTTGGGCGCCAGCTGGACCTCCTTGCCGTCGCGGAAGACCTCGCGGCGGTTGGGGTCGAGCTTGATGCCGGCCCGCTCCAGGACGGGCGGCAGGGGGACGCTGGTGCGGCGGCCGAGGGCGCGCACGCGGGCGGTGAGCTCGGTGAAGGCGAAGGGCTTGGGCAGATAGTCGTCGGCGCCCAGCTCCAGGCCCTCGACGCGGTCGCTGACGTCGCCGGACGCGGTCAGCATCAGGACGCGGGTGGGCATGCCGAGCTCGACGATCTTGCGGCAGACGTCGTCGCCGTGGACCAGCGGGAGGTCGCGGTCGAGGACGACGACGTCGTAGTCGTTGACGCCGACGCGTTCCAGGGCGGCGGCGCCGTCGTACACGACGTCGACCGCCATGGCCTCCCGGCGCAGGCCGGTGGCCACCGCATCCGCGAGCAGCTGCTCGTCCTCGACGACGAGTACGCGCACGTCCGTAAGTCCTTTCCTGGGCCCCGGTCCGCGCAAGGGGCTGCGCGCGGGCGGGGCGGTTTCACGCACTGACTGTGCGTGTCCATCCTGCCCCGAACGCGCGTAAACCGGCTGTAAGGCGGCGGTACGGAGGAGCCCGGGACCAGGTGGGAGGCGGGTCCGGGCGGGCCGCGACGGGGGCCGGTGGGGCGGGAGGGGAAGAATTCACCTGATTCGCGCGTGAGTTGAGGTTTCCGTCCGGGAGGGGGTGGGGAGGACGACTGCACACCCCGCGATCACGCCCCGTAGGTGGCGCCCGCCACCTACTGCTCTCTGTCCCCCAGAGGTAGCGGTGCGTGATCCATCACCCCCGGCACTCCCCGTGCCACCGACCCACGACGAGGGGGCGCACGATGGACGCTTTCACCGCTGGACTGCTGCACCGCATCAGGACCACGCAGTCGGACCTCACGCGCGCTCGTGAGACGGGCGACGACTTCCTCGCGGAGGTCGAGCAGGCCGAGCTCGACGACCTGCACCGCCTGGCCGCCGAACACGGCGTGGAGGTCGGCGCGGCCCGCGCCTGACCCCGTGGACGCGGAAGGGCCCCCGGAGCCGTCGGCTCCGGGGGCCCTTCCGCGTCGGCACGGGGCCGGCGGCCGTCAGTCGTGCCAGGCGCCCTCGGCCTCCAGGAAGTCCTGCAGCGGCGCGAAGAGGCCCGGCGAGGCCGCCAGGGTCAGCTCGCCGGAGGGACGCTCGCCCGGCCGGCCGCCGGTGAGGGCGCCGGCCTCGCGCGCGACGAGGTCGCCCGCGGCGAGGTCCCAGGGGTTGAGGCCGCGCTCGTAGTACGCGTCGAGGCGGCCGGCGGCGACGTCGCACAGGTCGATGGCGGCGGAGCCGGCGCGGCGGATGTCGCGGACCTGCGGCAGAAGGCGCCGGACGATGTCGGCCTGGTGGGCGCGGCGGGTCTGGACGTAGGCGAAGCCGGTGGCGACGAGGGCCTGGTCGAGCTGCGGCGAGGGCCGGACGGCGAGGCGCCGGTCGCCGAGCCAGGCGCCGCCGCCGAGGACCGCGTGGAAGGTCTCGCCGCGCAGCGGGACCTCGACGACGCCGACGACGGTCTCGCCGTCCCGCTCAGCGGCGATGGACACGGCCCAGGTCGGCAGCCCGTAGAGGTAGTTCACGGTGCCGTCCAGCGGGTCGATGACCCAGCGCACGCCGCTGGTGCCGGGGCTCGCCGCGCCCTCCTCGCCGAGCAGCCCGTCGTCGGGCCGGTGCTCGGCGAGGAAGCCGGTGATGAGCTTCTCGGCTGCGATGTCCATCTCGGTGACGACGTCGACCGCGCTCGACTTGGTCTTCGCGACGGTCAGGTCGTCCGGTCGCCCGTCGCGCAGCAGGGCGCCGGCCCGGCGGCCCGCCTCCAGGGCGAGGTCGAGGAGTTCGGCAAGCACGGGATCGGTCACGGGTGCGCTCTCCTTACGCGTACGGGCTGTCGGCGCCGGCGGCCGCGGGCCGCTCGGCCCGCGCGGGGCAGCAGCCGATCGGGCAGAGGTCGTGGGAGGGTCCGAGCGCGCCGAGGGCGCAGCGTTCGGCGCGTGCGCCCCGCTCGTTCGCGGCGCGCTCCAGGACGAGCTCGCGCACGGCCGCGGCGAAGCGCGGGTCGGCGCCGACGGTGGCCGAGCGCCGTACCGGCAGCCCGAGCTCGGCGGCCTTGGCGGTGGCCTCGGTGTCGAGGTCGTACAGGACCTCCATGTGGTCCGAGACGAAGCCGATCGGCACCATGACGACGGCCGGCGCCCCGGCGCCGTGCAGCGTCTCCAGGTGGTCGCAGATGTCCGGCTCCAGCCACGGGATGTGCGGGGCGCCGCTGCGGGACTGGTAGACGAGCTGCCAGGGGTGTTCGACGCCGGTCTCCTCGCGGACGGCGTCGGCGATCAGCCGGGCCACGTCGAGGTGCTGCCTGACGTAGGCGCCGCCGTTCCCGTGCTCGGCGACGGGACCGGAGGTGTCGGCTGCGGACTCGGGGATGGAGTGGGTGGTGAAGGCCAGGTGGGCCCCGGCCCGTACGGACTCGTCCAGCTCGGCGAGCGAGGCGAGGACGCCCTCGGCCATGGGGCGGACGAAGCCGGGGTGGTTGAAGTAGTGCCGGAGCTTGTCGACGCGGGGCAGCGGCAGGCCTTCCGCCTCCAGTTCGGCGAGCGAGTCGGCGAGGTTCTCGCGATACTGGCGGCAGCCGGAGTAGGAGGCGTAGGCGCTGGTGGCGAGGACGGCGATGTGGCGCCGGCCGTCGGTGACCATCTCGCGCAGGGTGTCGGTGAGGTACGGCGCCCAGTTGCGGTTGCCCCAGTAGACCGGCAGGTCGAGGCCGGCCTCGGCGAAGTCCGCGCGCAGGGCGGCGAGGAGGGCGCGGTTCTGGTCGTTGATGGGGCTGACGCCGCCGAAGAGGAAGTAGTGCTGCCCCACCTCTTTCAGTCGTTCCTTGGGGATGCCTCGGCCGCGGGTGACGTTCTCCAGGAACGGGACCACGTCGTCCGGGCCTTCGGGGCCGCCGAAGGAGAGCAGCAGCAGGGCGTCGTACGGGGCGGGATCGAGCTCGTCGGGCATGGCACCGATCCTCCCACCCTTCGCCCGCCCCCGGCCGCGAGGCCCCCGCCCGGGACGCCGGCCGGAACCGGCCGAAAAAAGGAAGTGACCGGATCAGTTCAAAGCCGTAGGCTTTAGCTATGAATTACACGTGTTGAGCTGACACGTGCGGACGCGCATGCCTGCCCGAGCCCGGAGATCCCCTTGCCCAGTCCCTATCGCGCGATCTTCGCGGCCCCCGGCACCCGGTCCTTCTCCGTGGCCGGCTTCGTCGGCCGTATGCCGCTGTCCATGATGGGCATCGGCATCGTCACGATGATCTCGCAGGTCACCGGGCGGTACGGGCTGGCCGGCGCGCTCTCCGCGACGCTCGCGCTGTCCGCCGCCGCGCTGGGCCCGCGCATATCCCGGCTGGTCGACCGCTACGGGCAGCGCCGCGTGCTGCGTCCCGCGACCCTCATCTCGCTCGTGGCGGGCGCGGGTCTGCTGCTCTGCGTGCAGTACGAGGCCCCGGACTGGACCCTGTTCGTGTTCACGGCCTGCGTCGGCTGCGTGCCGAGCCTCGGCGCGATGACCCGCGCCCGCTGGGCGGCCATCTACCGGGGCGAGGCCCGCAAGCTGCACACCGCGTACTCGTGGGAGTCGATCGTCGACGAGGTGTGCTTCATCTTCGGGCCGATCATCTCCATCGGCCTGTCGACGAACTGGTTCCCGGAGGCCGGGCCGCTGCTGGCCGGCGTCTTCCTCGCCGTCGGCGTCTTCTGGCTGACCTCGCAGCGCGCCACCGAGCCCGCCCCGCACCCGCGCGAGACGCACTCCGGCGGCTCGGCGCTGCGCTCTCCCGGCCTGCAGGTCCTCACGCTCGCCTTCGTCGCCACCGGCGCCATCTTCGGCTCCGTGGACGTGGTGACCGTCGCCTTCGCCGAGGAGCAGGGCCACAAGGGCGCGGCAAGTCTGGTTCTGGCCGTCTACGCGCTGGGCTCCTGCCTCGCCGGCGCGGTCTTCGGTCTGCTGCACCTCAAGGGCGAGCCGTCGGTCCGCTGGCTCGTGGGCGTCTGCGCGATGGCCGTGAGTATGATCCCCCTCCTACTGGCCGGGAACCTGCCGTTGCTGGCCGTGGCGCTCTTTGTCGCGGGCCTGTCCATCGCGCCGACGATGGTGACCACCATGGCCCTCGTCGAAGCGCACGTACCGCGCACCAAACTGACCGAGGGCATGACCTGGACAGGGACCGGGCTCGCGATCGGTGTGGCGCTCGGCTCCTCGGCCGCCGGCTGGGTGGTCGACGCGTCCGGGGCGGAGTCGGCGTACGTGGTGCCCGTGGTCTCGGGCGCGCTCGCGGTCGTGGTGGCGCTCCTGGGCACGCGCCGGCTGCGCAGGCCGGCACCGACGCGGGAGGGGCAGCGTGAGCAGGACGACCACACAGAGGTCGGGGAGCAGCGGGGCGGGGAACGCCACCTGGCGTAACTGGGCGGGGAACGTCACCTCCCGCCCGGTGCGGGAGGTGAGCCCGGCCTCCGCCGAGGAGCTCGCCGACGCCGTGCGCAAGGCGGCCGAGGACGGGCTGCGGGTGAAGACCGTCGGCACCGGCCACTCCTTCACCTCGATCGCCGCCACGGACGGGGTCCTGATCCGGCCGGGGCTGCTCACCGGCATCCGCCGGATCGACCGCGAGACCATGACCGTGACGGTGGAGTCGGGCACTCCGCTCAAGCGGCTCAACGTGGCGCTGGCCCGGGAGGGCCTGTCGCTCACGAACATGGGCGACATCATGGAGCAGACGGTCGCCGGGGCCACCTCGACCGGCACCCACGGCACCGGCCGCGACTCCGCCTCCATCGCCGCGCAGATCCGCGCGCTCGAACTGGTCACCGCCGACGGGCGCCTGCTGACCTGCTCGCCGACCGAGAACCCGGAGGTCTTCGCCGCCGCCAGGATCGGACTCGGCGCGCTCGGCGTGGTCACGGCGATCACCTTCGCCGTGGAGCCGGTCTTCCTGCTCACCGCGCGCGAGGAGCCGATGTCCTTCGACCAGGTGACCTCGGAGTTCGACGCGCTGCACGCGGAGAACGAGCACTTCGAGTTCTACTGGTTCCCGCACACCGACAACTGCAACACCAAGCGCAACAACCGCAGCGCGGGCCCGGCCGCCCCGGTCGGCAGGCTGAGCGGCTGGATCGAGGACGAGTTCCTCTCCAACGGCGTGTTCCAGCTCGCCTGCTCGCTGGGCAAGGCGGTGCCGCCGGTCATCCCGTCGCTGGCGAAGGTCTCCAGCCGGGCCCTGTCCGCCCGTACGTACACCGACATCCCGTACAAGGTCTTCACCTCGCCGCGCCGGGTCCGCTTCCTGGAGATGGAGTACGCGCTGCCGCGTGAGGCGGCGGTGGCGGCGCTGCGCGAGCTGAAGGCGACGGTCGAGCGCTCGCCGCTGAAGGTGAGCTTCCCGGTGGAGGTGCGCACGGCGCCGGCGGACGACATCGCGCTGTCCACGGCGTCGGGCCGGGAGACCGCGTACATCGCCGTGCACCTGTACAAGGGCACGCCGCACCGCGGCTACTTCACGGCGGTGGAGCGCATCATGACCGCGCACGGCGGCCGGCCGCACTGGGGCAAGGTCCACACCAGGGACGCCGCCTACTTCGAGAAGGTCTATCCGCGCTTCGCCGAGTTCACGGCGCTGCGGGACCGCCTCGACCCGGAGCGCCGCTTCGGCAACGACTATCTGCGCCGGGTCCTGGGCGACTGACGGTCACTCGGCCGGCGTGACCGGCCGGCCGGCCGCGTCGGTGGCGGACGGAGTGGTCGGAGGCGAGGACGGGGAGGGCGGCGGGGTCGTGGCGCCGTCGGTGGGCCGGGTGGAACCGGACGGCGCGGGCGTGGGCGTCGCGGTGCCGTCCGGCGTGGCGGTGCCGGTCCCGGGCGTGCGGCCCGGAACCGGTGTGCCCGTCCCGCCCGTTCGCTTCCCCGCTCCGCCGCCGGCGCTCGGTGGGGCGGCCGGCGTGCCGTCACCGGACGGCCGCTGCTCGCCCTTTCCCGCGCCGCCGCCGGCAGCGCCGTCGGCCTGGCCGCGGACCGCCGAGCCGAAGGTGGTGCTGCCCTTGGTGCCGCCGAGGTCCTGCCCCGAGGTCAGCTCGTAGGCGGTGATGCCGCCCATCGCGAGCAGGAAGACCACGGCCGCGCCGAGGACGGGTCGCTTCCAGCCACGCATCCGGGTGCCGTGCGTGGTCGGCTCGCCGAACTCCCCGCCGGGCCTTTCCTCGTACGGGACAGGTTCGACGTGCTTGACGGGCTCGGCGCACCTGGGGAGCCTGCCCGGCTTTCCGGCGGCGGCCGTGGCCCCGCGCATCTGCTCGCCGGTGCGCTTGAGGAGGTGCTGGAGGACCGGGCCGCCGCAGGTGGCGATGACACTGATCACACCGGCGCCGAGGATGGTGCCGTAGACGCCCAGCGTGGAGGCGAGTTTGGCGGCGAGCACCGCGGCGAGGGCACTGCCCGAAACCTGAGCCACACTCAGGTCGAATCGTTTCTTCTCCGGTGTGGCCTCCGTGCCGGCGTCCGGCGTGTGACGCATGTCCAACCCCTGCTTGTTCATTCGTTCCACCATGCACCCACAAGGGACATATGGGCGTAGGGATTAGTTCCGTTTCTGGCGTTTCTGTGAAGAGCGACACGCGGCCGCGGGCAGCACGGAGACTCAACTCCCGTACGGCCCGAGAAGTTGGGCGGCGCGCCGGTCCACCCAGGTGGCCCGAATGGAGTACTGTGGCGAGCCCTGGGGCCGGATTCCCTCGCGGGTGTCCGGAATCGACGGAAGGGGGCCGAAGGTGGCACTCGAACCGGCGGCGCCACGGCACCGCACGGGACCCGCGACACAGCGTGACGGCCGGTCACTCAGCGTCGCAATCAGGTAACCGTGCCATAACGGCGTCCCAGGGTCCATGCCCGACACGCCGGGCAACTCGGCAGGGTTGTGGCAGGCTGCACCCGGGCAGGCCACACTCGACTAGCGGAAGCAGCGACGCACGTGACGTCGGCAGGCACCACCCGGGAGGTTCCCATGCCCGAACTGCGTGTCGTGGCCGTCTCGAACGACGGCACACGACTGGTGCTGAAGGCTGCTGACAGCACGGAGTACACGCTTCCGATCGACGAGCGGCTGCGGGCCGCCGTGCGCAACGACCGCGCGCGCCTCGGGCAGATCGAGATCGAGGTGGAGAGCCACCTCCGCCCCCGCGACATCCAGGCACGGATACGTGCCGGTGCGACCGCGGAGGAGGTCGCCCAGCTCGCCGGCATCCCGGTCGACCGCGTGCGGCGCTTCGAGGGCCCGGTGCTCGCCGAACGCGCCTTCATGGCCGAGCGCGCCCGCAAGACTCCCGTACGCCGGCCCGGCGAGAACACCGGCCCCCAGCTCGGCGAGGCGGTGCAGGAGCGTCTGCTGCTGCGCGGCGCCGAGAAGGACACCGTGCAGTGGGACTCCTGGCGCCGTGACGACGGCACCTGGGAGGTCCTCCTCGTCTACCGCGTCGCGGGCGAGGTGCACACGGCGAGCTGGACCTACGACCCGCCGCGGCGGCTGGTGCAGGCCGTCGACGACGAGGCACGGGCGCTGATCGGCGAGACCGACGACACGCTCGCCGCCGTGCCGGAGCCCAGCTTCCCGTTCGTGCCGCGGATCGCCCGGCTGCCCCGGGACCGGCCGCTGGACCGCGCGCTCGACCGCCAGATGGACCGGACGCCCGTCCCGGCGCCCGAGCCGGAGGAGGAGCGCGACTCGCTCACCAGCCTCCTGGAGGCGGTGCCGAGCTTCCGCGGCGACATGGTGGTCCCCGAACCCGACGGCACCGAGCCCTCCGACGAGGTCGAGGCCGAGGAGCCGCCGGCACCGGCGGCCTCCGCGGGCGCCGGCTCCGCCTACGCCGACGTGCTGATGCCCCGCGCCGTCTCCGGTCACCGCGACCGGCTCATCGGCACCACCGACCGCCAGGCCGAGGCGGACGGCGTCCGCCCGGGCCGCCGGGCGGCGGTGCCCAGCTGGGACGAGATCGTCTTCGGCACGCGGCGCAAGAAGCAGGAGTAGCCCGGGCGCCTGGCGGCGAAAGCCGCGCCCGGCAGACCGAGGGCCCGCACCGGTTCGGTGCGGGCCCTCGGTCTGTCGGTGCGCCGGGGCTACTGCGGGTCCGGGCCCGTGGCCACCGGCCGGGCCGGGTCGGCGGACCATTCGGACCAGGAGCCGGCATAGAGGGCGGCGGGGAGACCCGCGAGGGTGAGGGCGAGGACCTCGTGGGCGCCGGAGACGCCCGAGCCGCAGTAGACGCCCACCTCCGTGCCCTCCGTGGCGCCCAGGGCCGCGAAACGGGCCGCCAGGGCCTCGGCAGGCAGGAAGCGGCCGTCCGCGGCCACGTTCTCCGTCGTCGGGGCCGACAGGGCGCCCGGGATGTGGCCGCCGACCCGGTCGATGGGCTCCACGTCGCCCCGGTAGCGCTCCGCGGCGCGCGCGTCGAGCAGCACGCCCGAGCGGGCCAGGGCCGCCGCGCCGTCCGCGTCGAGCAGACCCAGAGCGCCCGGCCGGGGCTCGAAGTCGCCCGGCGCCGGCTCCGGCACGTCCTTGGACAGCTCACCCGTCCAGGCCGCCAGGCCGCCGTCGAGGACCCGGACGTCCGGGTGACCGGCCCAGCGCAGCAGCCACCACGCCCGCGCCGCGCCCCACCCGAGGCCGCCGTCGTAGACGACGACCGGCGTGTCCGCCGAGACACCCGCGCGGCGCATCGCCGCGCCGAACGCGGTCACGTCCGGCAGCGGGTGGCGGCCGCCGCTCCCGGGCGGGCCCGCGAGTTCGGTGTCCAGGTCCACGTACACGGCTCCGGGCAGGTGCCCGGCCTCGTACTCGGGCCGTCCGGGCGGGCCGCCGAGGGTCCAGCGGACGTCCAGGAGCACCGGCGGCCGCGACCCGTTCGATTCGCTCACGAGTTCGCTTGCGGAGATGATGGGCTTCATGGGTGCCATCCTCGCTCAGCGCGCGCCCTGAGAACGGGCCCGCTTCGGGAATCGTCCGGGGCGCGCGGCCCGCTCCGCGGTGCAACCATCTCCACGGGACGTACCACCGGCCCATGTGTACGACGGGCGGACGGCGGGCAGGGACCCGCCGGAGAGCCGCCGTACGGCCCGCCGGCCCCACCTCGTACGTCCACTGGCGAGGAGAGAGTGACGATGACCGAGGCGACTCGGCGCACACCCGGTACACCCTGTTGGGTGAGCTTGATGGTGCACGGACTTGACGCGACGCAGGAGTTCTACGCGGCGCTGTTCGGCTGGGAGTTCGTGCCCGGGCCGCAGCAGCTCGGCCCGTACGTGCGCGCGCTGCTGGACGGCCGGGAGGTGGCGGGCATCGGTCAGCTGCCGCCGGACCGGCATCTGCCGATCGCCTGGACCACGTATCTGGCCACGGACGACGCCGACGAGACGGCCGAGACGATCCGCTGCTGCGGCGGCACCGTCGCGGTCGGCCCGCTCGACGCGGGCGAGGCCGGGCGCATGGCGATCTGCTCCGACCCGGCGGGCGCCGTCTTCGGCGTCTGGGAGGCCGAGGCCCACCACGGCACCGCGGCGGCCGGCCCGTCCGGGACGCCGGTCTGGAACGAGCTGCTCACGTACGAGACGGGCTCGGTCGGCAAGTTCTACCGCTCGGTCTTCGGCTACGAGGCCGAGCCCGTCGTCTCCGCCGACTTCGACTATCTGACGCTCCACCTCGACGGCCGCCCGGTCGCCTCGCTGCACGGCGTCGGCACGGCGCTGCCGCGGGACCGGGGCGCGCACTGGATGACGTACTTCGAGGTCGACGACGTGGACGCGGCCGCCCGTCTGGTCGTCGAGCTGGGCGGCCAGGTGCTGCGCCCGCCGCGCGAGGGCACGGCGGGCCGGCTCGTCCTGGTGACGGACCCGGAGGGCGCGGTCTTCACCCTCGTACGGTCGGCGGACCGCGCCTAGGGACCCGGGGGCCGCTGAGGCACGGGACCTGGCCCCATGGGCCCAGGTCCCGTGCCCTAGACCCGGGCGGGCGTGCGGAGGCCGAGTTCGGCGAGGCGTTCGGCCGGGAAGTGGAGATCGCCGCCGTGCTCCCGTTCCGCCAGGTAGCGGACGGTCTCGGCGCGCAGCCCCGGGTGGGCGGTCGGCCGCATGCAGTAGCCCACGGCCCTGACCAGCGGCGCCAGGCTCGCGGGCGCGGCGCCGGGCACGGCGGGCTCGGCGGCGCTCTCCAGGTCCGGCACGAGGTGCTCGACGACCGTCAGCGGGACGCGGTTGCTGTTCTCGTACGGGGTGAGCCGGGACAGCACGGTCCCGGTGCCCACGCGCGCGACGGGCACGCCGAAGTAGACGGCGGCG
Organism: Streptomyces sp. NPDC053493; assembly: GCF_044544825.1. Classification (NCBI taxonomy): domain Bacteria; kingdom Bacillati; phylum Actinomycetota; class Actinomycetes; order Kitasatosporales; family Streptomycetaceae; genus Streptomyces; species Streptomyces sp. NPDC053493. The sequence continues at coordinate 139,063 of NZ_JBITXS010000009.1, read as the reverse complement.
GTGAGCAGGGCGGTGGAGAAGCAGCCCACGACGAGCTGCGGCCGGCACCGCTCGTAGAAGGTCTCGGCGAGCAGCGGCCCGTCCAGGACGGTGAGGGTGACGCCCGTGCGGGAGGCCTCCTCCTGCAGGGCGGTCGAGTAGCTCGCGGGCGCCGTCGGGTGCGGCTTGAAGACGACCGAGCGGTGCCCGGCCGCGGCGGCGCCGCGCAGCATCCGCACGTGCAGGTCCTCTTCCTCCTCGGCGGTGAGGATGCCGAGGACGGCGAGGTACTGGCCGAGCAGCAGCGCGGTGGGCGCGGCCTCGGCGGCCGCGGCGAGCCGGGCCTCGTCGTCCGGGCCGGCCGCGGCGGCGATCTCGCGCAGCACCGCCCGGAAGGCGTCGTCGGGGACGAGCTCGGCGCCGACGCCGTACTCGGTGAGCAGCAGCGGGCGCAGTCCCGGCACCAGGTCGAGGTGGAGGACCCGGCGGATGCGGCAGGCGATCGACTGGGGCAGCTCGTCGCGGGTGGGGCCGTAGCTCATCAGCCCGTCGGCGTAGACCTGGACGGCGCTCTCGGCGAAGACGGCGGCCAGCGCCTTGGCCGGGTTGACCTGGATGGACTCGACGACGAGTTCGACGGTGGCGGATCCCAGTCCCCAGGCGGTGCGCAGGACGCGCTGCCAGAGCGGGGACTCCTCGGGGCGCGGCGCCCAGGAGCTGGGGTGGTGCGGGTGGACGGCCTCGTTCCAGTCGACGACCTCGTCGAAGCGGGCGGCGATCCGCTCGTAGCCGGTCATGGCGTCGAGGCGGACGGCGGTCTCGGGGATCTCGGCATTGTTCGAGACGAGCAGCAGGCGCCGCGCGTGGCCGGGGTCGCCGAACTGGCCCGCGTCGACCGCCGCGGCCACCGTGGCCGCGCCGTAGAGCGTCGACACCTGGAAGATCTGCACGCGGTCCGTGGGATCCGTGGTCGGCATGGTCAGGCGGCCTTTCCGGTGTCGCGCAGGCTCCGCAGGAGGGTGCTGCGCGGGATGTCCATGGTCGCGAGGGTCTCGTCGAGGACCGGCTGCGGCATCCTCCGCAGCGCCTCGGTGACGTCGCGCCGCAGCCGCTTGGCGACGGCCGGCTCGTACTGGTCGGCCTTCGCCGTGTGGAAGGCGATCATGGCGCAGTAGGTGCGGACGGCCTTCGGCAGGAACCGGTCGGCGTCGCGGTCCCGCGCCACCTCGTCGAGCAGCAGGTCGTAGGAGGGAATGAAGTCCAGCTGACGGTGGTCGGTGATCTGGGTCAGCGAGGTGGTGACACCGCGGCGGTAAAAGACTCCGTGCAGGGAAAGGGCCGCGTAGGTGCGGGCGGTGAGGTGGAGCCGCCAGATCCAGAGGCGGTCCTCCGCGGTGCGCAGTTTCGTCTCGAAGCGCGAGGCGCCGTTCTCGAAGAGCCGCGCGCTGTAGACGCCGAACGGCACGAACGGGTAGTCAACCATCGTCACCATGCTGGACGGGGCGATCCCGTCCCTCGGGTCCATGACGGTGTCGCGTTCCTTCGCCGGCGCGTAGCGGATCTGCCGGGTGCGCCCGGTCGACAGGACGTGGTCGGTGCGGGCGAAGTCGCAGCCCAGACGGTGGATGCCGGCCGTCATGGCGCGCAGATGGCCGGGCGCGTACCAGTCGTCGCCGTCGAGGAAGGTGAGGTAGTCGCCGCTCGCCGCGTCGATTCCGGTGTTACGTGCCTGGGCGACGCCGAGATTGGTCTCGTGCCGGATCACGGTGGCCTGCGGAATGCGGTCCTTCCAGCGGTCGAGGAGATCAGGCGTCTCGTCGGTGGAGTGGTCGTCGATCAGCAGGAACTCGGTGTCCGCATCCGCGTTGTCGGCGAGGCTGCGCAGGGTGTCGGGGGCGTAGGGCCCGACATTGTGGAAGGGCACGACGACGGACAGTTTCGGCACTCGGGAATCCCCTACTCGCGTTCGTTACTGGCGGGCAGACTAGGCGGCGCTTTTCTCCGCCGTACGAGCCGCGCGTGCACGGACGGTGAACTCTTCCCGTCCCGCGGGTTCGCGGGTGGGACGGCGCCGGTGGAGCAGTGCGGTGGCCAGGAGGGCGGCGAGGGCCGCGGCGCCGACCGCGCCGCCGAGCCGGAGGCCGGGCGGGCGGAAGGAGCAGGTCACGGTGGTGGCCCGGCCGTCGAGCGGGACGGCGAGCAGGCCGAGGCGGCTGTGCGCGGGGGCGAGCGGAGCGTCGCCGGCCGCGCAGCGCCAGCCGGAGATCCTCGGGACGGCCAGGACGGCGGTGCCGGTGCTGCCGGCGGGCAGTTCGGCGGTGATCGAGTGGCCGGTGGTACGCACGGAGGTGGCGCCGGTGGCGGTGAGCTGCCGTACGGCGCCGGCGAGCCGTTCCGGTACGAGGCAGCCGACGGGGCGGGCGGGCAGCTTGAGGCGGGGCTTGGCCTCGGCCTTGGGCCGCAGGTCGATGCGTACGGAGGTGGAGGCGGTGGCGGAGGAGGCGGCAGTGGTGGAGGCGGTGGTCGCGGCCGGGACGGTGCCGAGGCGCTGCATGGGAGCGAGGACGGAGGGCAGCTTGCCGGCGAAGTCGACGGCCGGGCCTCCGTCGAGGGCGGCGGTGCCCTGGTACTCGGGCGCCCAGAACCAGACCTCGGAGCCGGCGGGGCAGCGCACGCTGAGGGTCGAGGTGCCGTCCGGTGCGTCCGTACGGCTCGGGGCGGTCGGCACGTCGTACACCTGGTGGCCGAGGAGCTGCTCCTGGCGGGCGAAGGCGGAGTCGGCCGGGCCGGGCGGGCCGGGCGGTGTGCTCGGCCGGACGGTGACGAGCGGCGGCACGGGCGTGTCGGTGACGGTGACGGCCGCCTCGGGGAGCCGGTCGAGCGCGAGCGGGGCCTTCGGGACCGAGCGCATCCGGGTGCCGATGGCGAAGATGGCGTCGGTGACGGGCTGGTCGAGGCTGACCGGGTGCCGGCCCTTGGCGTAGAAGCCGAAGCCGAGCCCGGCGAGGGTGCGGGAGTACGTGTCGGCGGTGAGGCTGCTGTAGTAGTCGGCGCCCTCTCCGCCGACGAGCAGCACGTCGTTGCCGCCCGGCACCTCGCCGGGATCGGTGCGGTGGCGCGGCCAGGCGTCCTTCTCGGCGACCGCGCGGGTCATGTCGGTGTGCCAGGGCCCGATCCGGGGCGCCCAGGAGACCTTGCTCAGCTGCTGTTCCTCGATGCGCTTGCCGGTGACGAGGGTCTCGCCGGCCTGCGCGGCGAGCAGCAGTCCGACGGCGAGGACGGGCAGCAGACGGCCTGCCGGGCGGCGGCCGGCGAGCAGGCCGGCCACGGCGGCGAGTGCCGCCAGGCCCAGGGCGGCGGCGAGCGCCGGATAGGTCCAGCGGTCGATGTCGGGGCTGTCCCCGGCGGCCCGGGCGGCGAACGCGAGCAGTCCGGCGCCGCCGAGCAGCGCGGCCGGCCGGGGCAGCCCCTGGGCGGTGGACAGCCAGGCCGCCATGAGCAGCAGCCCGCACAGGACGAAGGTCTGGCGGTACGGGATGCCGTTGGGTGAGGCGCCGGCGTGCCAGAGCAGATGGGTCGGCTCCCACTGGAGGGAGAGCGTGACGAGGACGATCGCCACGGCCCAGACGGTGCGGACGCGGGCCGCGACGGCGCTGTTGAAGGGCAGGGTGAGCGCGAGGGCCAGGGCGGGCGTCCCGATGAAGAGCGCGGGAGTGGCGACGCTCGCGGTGGCCGGGAGGAGGCGGGCGAGGACGTCGGTCCAGTCGGCGGCGGCGAACGGGGTGGGCGGGGTCGGGTCGGCGACCTTGGTGGCGAGGTAGATGACGACGACGAGCGGTGCGGCGAGTCCGACGCCGATGAGGACCGTCCGGGCGGCCCGCAGCAGCGCCGCGAGCCGCGGGCGGCCCGGGGCGCGGGCTTCGTCCGTGCGTGGTCCGTCGGCGCGCCCTGCGTCGGCTCGGGCGGTGGCGGCGCGGAGCGCTTCCGCGCCGGTGTCGTCGGTGGTGAGGAGCCGGATCACGAGGACGACCGCGGCGCCGAGGGTGGCCATGTAGGCGGTGTAGAAGTTGGCGAACCAGACGACGGCGACGACCAGCGGCCCGAGCACCGGCCGGCGTCCCTTGCGGGCCCACTCCCCCACCAGGCACAGCAGCGGGAAGGCGACCAGGCCGTCGAGCCACATCGGCACGGTCGCGCCGTAGTTGAAGGTCCAGCCGGACAGGGCGTACGCGGTGCCGAGGACGGCGGCGACCGGCCAGGGCCCGCGCCGCAGCGTGAGCAGCAGGGCCGCCATGGCGGCGCCCGCCGTGGAGATCTTGACGGTGGTGATCACGTACAGCGCGAGTTCGGTGCGGTCGGCCGGGAAGAGCACCACGAGCAGGTCGAAGGGGCTGCTCAAATAGGTGCCGAAGTCGCCGAGGAAGTTGGAGCCGAAGCCCGAGCTCCAGTTGAGGAAGAGGTCGCCGTGGGTCTCTCCGACGAGCAGCTTCCTCCAGTAGGCGTGGAACGGGAGGTACTGCTGGCCCAGGTCGACGATGTTGCGGGTGCGCGGGCCGAAGGGATAGCTGCCCGCGAGCCGGCCGGCGAGGCAGAACAGCAGGCCGGTGAGCAGGGCCGCGCCGGCCGCCGCCCGCAGCCGCGGCCCGCGCCGCGGCCGGGACGGGAGGAGCTCGGTCTCGGCTGCGGGTGGCACACGTCCTCCTGAGGCGGCGGGGAGCTGGGCGGCTGGCGGCTGTGATCGTCGTAGAAACGCATTACCGCCGAGGCGTGCGACCTCCGTCCGATCGGGAGAAGGTCCCTGAGCGCACCTCAGGTGAACAGCCGGTGCCTCCGCCCGCCGTCGGCCCGCCGTCGGCCGGGCGCCACCCGCGCCGTCGCCGCCGTGACGCGCTCACCTACGATGCAGCTCATGAGCACCGTCGGCCGTCTTGTCGTCATCGTCCTCTTCGAGGGCGTCGACCTGCTCGACGTCACCGGCCCGCCGGAGGTGTTCGCCCTGCTGCGGCGCGAGACGGACGACGCGAGCGGCTACGAGGTCGTCCTCGCCGCGCGGTCCATGGACCCGGTCACCACCTCCGCGGGTGTCCGCGTCCTGCCCGACCTCACCTTCGAGGAGGCGGCCGGGCGGAGCATCGACACCCTGATGGTGCCCGGTGCGGTCGAGGTGGACGGCGAACGGCGGGTGCGCGCCCTCGTCGATCCCGAGGTCGTCGGCTGGGTGAAGCGGCTCGCCGGGCGGACCCGGCGGGTCACCTCCGTCTGCGTCGGCGCGCACCTGCTGGCCGCCGCCGGGCTGCTCGACGGCAGGCGCGCCACCACCCACTGGTCGACTGCGCCCCAACTGGCCGCCGACCATCCTGCGGTGGAGGTCGACGCCGACCCGATCTTCATCCGGGACGGCGACGTGTGGACCGGCGCCGGCATCAGCTCGTGCCTGGACCTGTCACTCGCCCTCGTCGCCGACGACTTCGGCGAGACCACGGCGCTGCGGGTGGCCCGGCAGCTCGTGATGTATCTGAAGCGGCCCAGCGGGCAGAGCCAGTTCAGCGTGCCGCTCGAACCGGTGTCGACCACGCGCCGGGTCGAGGACCTGCGGCACCACATCACACGCAACCTCGGCTCCCGGCTCACGCTCACCGATCTCGCCGCGGCCGCGCACGTCAGCGAGCGGCAGCTGACCCGTATCTTCAAGGCCGAACTCGGCACCACGCCGAGCGCCTACGTCGAGTCGGCCCGGGTGGAGCGGGCGCGCAATCTGCTGGAGTCCACGGACGCGACACTCGAACGCATCACGACGACCTGCGGGTTCGGCACCACGGACACGCTCATCCGGGCGTTCCGGCGCCGCCTCGACACGACGCCGATGGAGTACCGGCGCCGTTTCCGGGCCGTGCCGGACGGGTCCGTTGTGCCGGAAGTCGCGGAAGCTCCCGCCGTGCCGGCGGCCCTCCCCGACGCGCCCGACGTGCCGTAGGACGCGGTTCAGGACGTCTCGGCGACCGGCAGGACGTCCGGCGAGAGCGCCGCGGCGCGGGCGGTGGCGGCCGTCATCCGGCGCCGGTGGTGCCGGCGGCACAGCACCTCGTAGCCGACCTGGTCGCCCGCGTTGACGTCGCCGACGACGACCTGCGCGCCCTCGACGACCATCACCCCGCCCACGGTGCGCGCGTTGTGCGTGGCGCGGGCTCCGCACCAGCACAGGGCCTCGACCTGGAGGACCTCCACCCGGTCGGCGAGTTCGACGAGCCGCTGCGAGCCGGGGAACAGCTTGGAACGGAAGTCGGTGGTGATGCCGAAGGCGAAGACGTCGAGTTCGAGGTCGTCGACCACCCGCGCCAGCTGGTCGATCTGCTCGGGCGCGAGGAACTGGGCCTCGTCGGCGATGACGTAGTCGCAGCGGCCGCCCTTGGACAGATGGGCGACGAGGTACGCGTAGAAGTCGAAGCCCTCGGCGGCCTCGACGGCGTCGGTGACCAGGCCGAGCCGGGAGGAGAGCTTGCCCTCGCCGGCCCGGTCGTCCCGCGTGAAGATCATGCCCTGCAGGCCGCGGGCGGAGCGGTTGTGTTCGATCTGAAGAGCGAGGGTGCTCTTTCCGCAGTCCATCGTTCCGGAGAAGAACACCAGCTCGGGCATGGGAGGTCGATGACCTTTCGCGATCAGGGGAAGGAGGGACGGGGACAGGGCGGGGCGCGGTGGCGCGCGGGTCCGTCAGGAGCGTACTTCGAGGAGCGGCACGAGCTGCTCCGCCGCCGTCATGGAGCCGTGCATGCCGGTCATGGCGGACTCGTTCGGCTCGTTGACGGAGGCCGTGATGGCGAGGTCGTCGTGGGCGGCGGCGACGACGTCGCCGATCCTGCCGTACACCCGCTCGTCGACCCGGTCACCGAACCAGCCGAGGGCGACGGCCTCGTCGCGGCTCGCCACCCAGAAGCGGTCGCCGATGACCTCGCGCCAGCAGGTGAGGACGTCCGCCTGGGCGCCGGGCACGGCGTAGACGTGGCGGGCCCGGCCCTCGCCGCCGAGGAGGGCGACGCCGGCGCGCAGCTCCCAGTCCTCGTCGAAGTCGATCCGGTGGTCCTCGTCGAAGGGGATGTCGACCATGCCGTGGTCGGCCGTCACGTAGAGGGCGGCGCGTGGCGGGAGCTGCTCGGCGAGCCGCTGCACGAGCCGGTCGACGAACATCAGCTGGCCGCGCCAGGCGTCGGAGGCGATGCCGAAGCGGTGTCCGGCGCCGTCGAGCTCGCTGTAGTACGTGTAGACGAGGGAGCGGTCGCCGGCGGCGAGCTGCTCGGCGGCGAGGTCCATCCGCTCCTCGCCGGAGAGGCGGCCGTGGAAGGTCCCGCCGCTCAGCGCGATCTTGGTGAGCGGGGTGTCCTGGAAGACCGGCGAGGAGACCTGGGCGGTGTGGATCCCGGCCTCGTGCGCGAGCTGGAAGACGGTGGGATACGGCTGCCAGACCTTCGGCGGGGTCCAGGGCTTCCAGCGGAGCTGGTTCATCAGCTCGCCGGTGTCCGGATTGCGCACGGTGTAGCCGGGCAGTCCGTGGCCGCCGGGGAAGAGGCCGGTGCCGACCGAGGCGAGCGAGGTCGCGGTGGTGGCGGGGAAGCCGGCGGTGAGGGGGCGCCCGGTGCCGCCGCGCGAGGTGGCCAGCAGCGAGGTCAGGTAGGGCGCCTCGTCGGGGTGGGCCTTGATCTGCTCCCAGCCGAGCCCGTCGATGAGGAAGACACAGTTGCGGTCGGCGGGCGTCAGCTCCGCGATCCGTGCCTCGCAGCCGGGCACGCCCTGCCCGGCGACCAGCGTCGGGAGCAGGTCGGCGAGGGAGCCGTCGCCGTAGGCGGGGACCGGCGCGGTGGCGGCGTCGAGCGGGACCGGGTCGTCCGGCCAGCCCTGGGCGACGGTGGCGGGCTGGGCCATCAGCGGCTGGCCGGGTTCGACGCGGTGGCGGAGGTGGCCTCGGAGAGCGCCTGGGCGAAGGCGAGGGTCTGCCGGACGGTGTCCGGGCCGTCGCCGGCGTCGCTGACCCGCAGGCTGAGGTCGTCGGCCGTGGAGTTGCCGGTGTAGCCGTGGTCGGCGTCGCAGTTGGGGTCGCCGCAGGCGGCCGGCTCCAGGTCGATCCGGGAGACGGCGCCCCAGCCGATGGTGAGGACGACCTCGCGGGGCAGGGTGCCCGGGGTGTACGACTCGGGGTTGGCGACGACGCGGCTGACGACGATCGAGGAGATCCGGTCGAGCTTCACGGACTCGGTCGAGGTGGTGGCGTACGGCGTCGGGGAGCTGTTGTCGGCGGACTGCTCGTCGGTGTGGCTGACGATGAACCGGTTGGCCGTGAGGACGAGGACGGTGACGTGACGGCGGACCTCGTTGGCGTCGAAGGTCGTCTCCTGGTGGACCACGTACGACGTGACGGCCTCGCCGCCGACGGCGGCCTCCACCGCCTCGGCCACGAGGGCCGGGTAGTAGCCGCTGCGCTCGATCGCCGCGCGCAGCCCCTGGGTCGTCGTACCGGTCTTCGCCATGGGCTCCATCCTACGGGGCGGCGGCGGCCCCTCCGGCCCGTCGACGGCGTCCGTCACGACAGCGTCTCGTAGCTGGGGAGGCTGCGTGGACCGAGGTCGCTGCGGGGCGGCGGCGGGGCGAGGCGGACGGTGGCGCCGAGCACGGACAGGCCGCGCGGGGCGACCACCACGGGTTCGAGGGAGACGGCGACGACCTCGGGGTGGTCGTCGACGAGCCGGGAGACCCGCAGCAACAGCTCTTCGAGGGCGGGAGTGTCGACGGGCGCGGAGCCGCGCCAGCCGAAGAGGAGCGGCGCGGTGCGGATGGAGCGGACGAGCTCGGCGGCGTCCCGGTCGGTGGCGGGCACGAGCCGGTGGGACATGTCGCCGAGGAGTTCGGAGGGCGCGCCGGCGAGGCCGAAGGAGAGGACGGCGCCGACGGCGGGGTCGATGGCGGAGCGGACGACGGTGTCGACGCCGCGCGGCACCATGGCCTGCACGACGGGCTGGAGCTCCTCGGGCTTGCCCAGCGCCTCGGTGAGCTCGGCGTAGGCGGTGCGCAGCTGCTCCTCGCCGGTGAGGTCGAGGCGTACGCCGCCGAGGTCGGGGCGGTGGCGCAGGTGGGGCGCGGTGGTCTTGAGCGCGACGGGGAAGCCGAGCCGGGCGGCGGCCCGGACGGCCTCGTCCGGGGTGGGCGCGGGCAGCGTGGGCAGGACCTCGATGCCGTACCGGCCGAGCAGTTCGCGGGCGTCCTCGGCGCCGAGGGTCACGCCGCGCGTCTCGGCGCCCTGCTCGCCGAGCACCCGCGCGATGAGCGCGGCGGCCGCGCCTTCGTCGATCCGCTCGAACTCGGGCACCCGTCCGGGCTCGGCGGCGGCCTGCCGCCGCCACTGCGCGTACCGCACGGCCTCGGCGAGCGCCCGGACGGCCCGCTCGGCGGCGGGGTAGGCGGGGATGACACCGGGCTCACGGGCGTCCTCGCGGGCGGTCTCGCGCGAGGCCTCGTCGACGGGGCCGGGTCCTTCGGCGGCGGGCCTGCGGTCGGGTCCGGGCTCGCTGGCGGGGCCGGGGCCGGGCCTGGAGCCGGGAGGGCCGAAGGGACCTGGAGCGGCGAAGGGCCCTGGCCCGGAGCCCGGAGCGGCGTGGGAGCCGGGAGCCGTGACCGGAGCCGACACCGAAGCACGGGTCCCGTCGGGGCCGGGCGTTCCGGCCGTGGCTGCGGGCGTGGTGGCCGGCGGTGCCGGGCGGGCGGGCCGGGTGCGGGCGGCGGCGGAGAGGGCCTCGGCGAGGGCGCCCATCTCGACGTGGACGACGACGACCGGCTTGGCCGGGCCGGGCGCGGCGGTCACCGCGGAGCGCAGGGCCGCGGCGAGGACCTCGCCGTCGCCCGACTCGACGGCGCCGTTCTCGCCGACCCACGGGATGGCGGTGACGACGACCGCGTCGCAGGCGTCGTCGGCGAGGGCCGCGGCGAGCGCGGCGCGGAAGTCCGCGGGTGTGGCGCCGGTGGTCAGGTCGAGGGGCCGCAGCGGCCGCAGTCCTTCGGTGAGGCAGGCGTCGTACGTGAGCAGGCCGAGGGACTCGGAGTTGCCGAGGATGGCGACGCGCGGGCCGGCGGGCAGCGGCTGGTCGGCGAGGAGGACACCGGCGTCGACCAGTTCGGTGACGGTGTCGACGCGGATGACGCCGGCCTGTCGCAACAGCGCGGACACCGTGGTGTGCGGGATGCGGGTGACCGGCACCCGGTGGCCGGGCGGGGCGCTGCCGCTGTGCCGGGCGCCCTTGACGACGACGACGGGCTTGACGGCGGCGGTCCGGCGGGCGAGCCGGGTGAACTTGCGCGGATTGCCGATGGACTCCAGGTAGAGCAGGACGACGTCGGTGGCGGGGTCGTCGTACCAGTGCTGGAGGAGGTCGTTGCCGGAGACGTCGGCGCGGTTGCCGGCCGAGAGGAAGGAAGACAGTCCGGCGCCGCGCCGGTGCAGTCCGGCGAGGAGGGCGATGCCGATGGCTCCGGACTGGGTGAACAGGCCGATCCGGCCGGCGGCCGGCATCTGCGGGGCGAGCGAGGCGTTCAGCCGGACGGACTCGGCCGTATTGATGATCCCGAAGGCGTTGGGCCCGATGACCCGCATCCCGTACGAGCGGGCCTGACGGACCAGGGCGCGCTGGCGCTCGCGACCTTCGGGGCCGCTCTCGGCGTAGCCGGCCGAGAGGACGACCAGGCCCCGGACGCCGTGCGCACCGCAGTCGGCGACGGCCTCGGGAACGCGTTCGGCGGGGACGGCGACGACGGCGAGGTCGACCGGCTCGCCGATGTCGGCGACGGAGCGGTGGGCGGGCACGCCTTCCAGCTCGTACGGTCCCGCCTCCGGCGGTCCCAGGGCCGCGTTCACGGCGTGGACGCGCCCGGTGTAGCCGGCGTCGAGGAGGTTGCGCAGCACGGTCCGGCCGACGCCGCCGGGGTGGCGGCCGGCGCCGATCACGGCGACGGAGCCGGGAGTGAGCAGCCGCTGCACGGACCGGGCCTCGGCGCGCTGCTCGCGGGCGCGCTGGACGGCGAGGGAGCGGTCGGTGGGCTCCAGGTCGAGGTGGAGGCGGACGGCGCCGTCCTCGAAGCTGCGCTTCTGGGTGTAGCCGGCGTCGGTGAAGACCTTGATCATCTTGCTGTTGGCGGGCAGCACCTCGGCGGCGAAGCGCCGGATCCCGCGTTCCCGGGCGACGGCCGCGATGTGTTCGAGCAGGGCCGAGGCCACGCCCCGTCCCTGGTGGGCGTCCTGGACGAGGAAGGCGACCTCGGCCTCGTCGGCGGGAGCGGTGGCGGGCCGTCCGTGCTCGTTGATGCGGTCGTAGCGCACGGTGGCGATGAACTCGCCGCCGACCGTCGCCGCGAGTCCCACCCGGTCCACGAAGTCGTGGTGGGTGAAGCGGTGGACGTCCTTGGCGGACAGGCGCGGGTAGGGCGCGAAGAAGCGGTAGTACTTCGACTCGTCCGAGACCTGCTCGTAGAAGCTGACCAGGCGGTCGGCGTCGTCGGTGGTGATGGGCCTGATGCGCGCGGTGCCGCCGTCCCGGAGGACCACGTCCGCTTCCCAGTGGTCGGGGTACGCGTGCTCCGGCTGACCCGACTGTTCCGACGCGCTCTGCATGGGGCCAGCCTACGGCCGGGGTACGACGGTGGCACCGGTCGCGCACGGGGTGGCCGCCGGGCAAGGTAGGGAGCACCGAAGGGCCGTCCCGCCGGGGGCCGGAGCTCGGCAGGAGCACCTCGTCACCCATGAGAGACTGGTCTAGACAACCGCTGAAAGTTGAAGGGCAACCACCATGGCTGAGCGCCGCGTCAACGTCGGCTGGGCCGAGGGCCTGCACGCCCGTCCCGCCTCCATCTTCGTCCGTGCCGCCACGGCCGCCGGCGTCCCCGTGACGATCGCCAAGGCCGAAGGCAACCCGGTCAACGCCGCTTCCATGCTCGCGGTGCTCGGCCTGGGTGCCCAGGGTGGCGAGGAGATCGTGCTCGCCTCGGACGCCGACGGCGCCGAGGTCGCGCTCGACCGCCTGGCGAAGCTGGTCGCCGAGGGTCTCGAGGAGCTTCCCGAGACCGTCTGACCCGTCTCCTCCCCGACGACGGATCGCACGAGGCCGCGTCCCGCCGGATCCCCGGCCGGGCGCGGCCTTTTCCTCACCCGCCGACCCGGGCCGGTCCCGAAAAGCCCGAGCCGGTCCCGAAAAGGCGGAAAACGACGTCGGCCGCCGAATTCAGGGCAGCACGAAACAGGGCCGGTTATCGGAAACGACGGCCCGGAATTAAGCGCCCGACTTTTATACGGCCCGGGTGTTAATTCCCCGGTCCCGCACTGTTTACGGCATGTTGCGAAACCCTCACACGCGCCCGCTCGGGCCGTTTCAGCCGGTGCAGCGGGGCCGCCCGCTCCACGTGCAGCGCGGTCAGGGCGCGGGCCCGCTCGGCGTCGCCGCGCGCGACGGCGTCCACGATGGCGCCGTGCTCGGCCCAGGCCTCCACCGGCCGGACGGCCGGCTCGACCGCGTACATCCAGTCGATCTTGTGCCGCAGCTGGGTGAGCAGCGCCGTGAGCGGCGGGCTGCCGGAGGCCTGCGCGAGGGTCTCGTGGAACCAGCCGCCGAGCGAGGCCAGATCCTCGCCGCGGCCGCGTCCGGCCCGCTCCTGACCCAGTCTGACCAGGCCGCGCAGCACCTTGAGGTGGGCCTCGGTGCGCCGCTGCGCGGCCCGGGCGGCGCCCAGCGGCTCCAGCAGCGAGCGCATGTCGAGCAGGTCGGCGGCCTCCTGCTCGGTGGGCTCGGCGACATGGGCGCCGGCGTGGCGCCGGCTGACGACGAAGCCCTCGGACTCCAGCGTGCGCAGGGCCTCGCGGACCGGGACGCGGGAGACGCCGTAACGGCGGGCGAGACGGTCCTCGGTCAGCCGGGTGCCCCGCTCGAGGACCCCGGAGACGATGTCGTCCCGGATCGCCGTGCATACCGAGTGCGCGGGAATGCGCATGTCCGACCTCCGCTTTCGTCCGCGCGAATCCCCATCGAGCGGCATCTGTCCGGCGACTCTATTGCAGGACGCCGGAATTTCCGATGCCGCCCGGTGACAGGGAATGCAAAAAGCCCCGGCTCGAACGAGCCGGGGCTTCTTCAGGCATTCGGACGCCGAGTCGGTCAGACGTCGACGCCGCGGGCGCGGAGGTAGGCGACGGGGTTGATGTCGGAGCCGTACTCCGCGGTGGTGCGCGCCTCGAAGTGGAGGTGCGGGCCGGTGGAGTTGCCGGACGAGCCGGAGACGCCGATCTGCTCGCCCGGCGTGACCGTCTGGCCGACGTGGACGTGGATGGCGGAGAGGTGGCCGTACTGGGTGTACGTGCCGTCGTTCATCCGGATGACGATGTTGTTGCCGTACGCGCCGCCCCAGCCGGCCTCGACGACGGTGCCGGAGCCGACGGAGACGACCCTGGTGCCGTAGGAGGCGTGGAAGTCGATGCCGGAGTGGTGGCCGGAGGACCAGAGCGAGCCGCCGGTCTGGTAGCCGGTGCTCACGTACGAGCCGGCGACGGGGAGCTGGAAGGAGTTGAGGCGCTTGCGCTCGGCCTCGCGGGCGGCGCGCTCCTTGGCGGCGCGGACCTCCTTGGCGCGGGCCTCGGCCTTGCGCTTCGCCTCGGCGGCGGCCTTGGCGCGGGCGGCGGCCTCGTAGGCCTCCTTCTCCTGCGCGTCGGCCTGGGCGTCGACCCGCTCGGCGAGGGACTCCTCGGTGATCACCTGGGTGAGACCGGTGTCCTCGACGGAGGTCGTCTCCGTGTCGGCGGCGAGCGCCGGGGAGGCGAGGGTGCCGATGACGCCGGTGGTGGCGAGCGTCGCCACGCCGGCGATGCCGGCGCCACGGCGCGTCAGACGGCTCGGACCACGATGCTTCCCGGTGGCACGGGTGAACGCCATGTAGTGGCTGATCCTTTCCTTCCCTCTCGCCTACCGGGTTAGCTGACGGGTTCGGAGCAGGAAGGTCTCCTACGGGCCCCTCCGCGTCGCGCGAAGGCGTCCGATTCACCCCAGGGACTGCGTACGGGTCCCCGGCTCCCCAGGCTCGCGCCTTGCGGGGACTCGGCGATGACTGTCCGTTGCCGCGGGCGCGGCGTCGTACAACGGGCGGACAGCCGGATCGACGCTAGGCGGACCTTCCGTCAATCGCCAAACAGAGCACCCACTTTGTTAGACATGCCACAGGGCATACGATCACACCCTCCAGCAATCCGGACATAAAGGAGGACCCTGGCGATCCGGTTCGCCGGGGTCCTCCTTCTCGTCGCCGTCGCGCCGACTCCTCGCTGCCACGTGACGGCGGCTCAATCAGCCGGTGGCGACGGTCACTTCACCGATGCCGAGGGCCCGCACGGGCTCCTCGATCTGCGACGCGTCGCCCACCAGGACGGTGACGAGCCGGTCCACCGGGAAGGCGTTGACGACGGCCGCGGTCGCCTCCACCGTGCCCGTCTCGGCGAGCCGCGCGTACAACCGCGCCTGGTAGTCGTCGGGGAGGTGCTGCTCGACCTGGTCGGCCAGCGTGCCGGCGACGGAGGCGGCGGTCTCGTACTTGAGCGGGGCGACGCCGACCAGGTTCTGCACGGCCACGTCCCGCTCGGCGTCCGTCAGGCCCTCGGCGGCGAGGGTGCGCAGCACCTTCCACAGGTCGTCGAGCGCCGGGCCGGTGTTGGGCGTGTCGACCGAGCCGCTGATGGCGAGCAGGGAGGCGCCGTTGCCCTCGCCGTCGGAGCGCAGCACCTGTCCGAAGGCGCGCACGCCGTAGGTGTAGCCCTTCTCCTCGCGCAGGACGCGGTCCAGGCGGGAGGTGAGGGTGCCGCCGAGGCAGTACGTGCCGAGCACCTGGGCCGCCCAGACGCGGTCGTGGCGGTCCGGGCCGACGCGGCCGATCAGCATCTGGGTCTGAACGGCGCCGGGGCGGTCCACGATGACGACCCGTCCGGTGTCGTCGGCCGTGATGGGCGGCATGGGGCGCGGCGCGGCCGGCGAGCCCGTCCAGGCGCCCAGGGTCTCGGCGAGCACCTTGTCCAGGTCGACGTCGGTGAGGTCGCCGACGACCACGGCGGTGGCGGCGGCCGGCCGCACGTGCGCGTCGAAGAAGGCGCGGACGGCGGCGGCGTCGATCGCCTCGACGGTCTCCTCGGTGCCCTGGCGGGGCCGGGACATCCGCGAGTCGGCCGGGAACAGCTCCTTGGAGAGCTGCTTGGCCGCGCGGCGGGCCGGGTTGGCCGTCTCGTGCGGGATCTCGTCGAGCCGGTTGCGCACCAGTCGCTCGATCTCGTTCTCGGCGAAGGCCGGGGCGATCAGGGCCTCGGACAGCAGGCCGAGGGCCTTGGGCAGCCGGGAGACCGGCACCTCGAGGGAGACCCGTACGCCGGGGTGGTCGGCGTGCGCGTCGAGGGTGGCGCCGCAGCGCTCCAGCTCGGCGGCGAACTCCTCGGCGGAGTGCTGGTCGGTGCCCTCGGACAGGGCCCGGGCCATGATCGTGGCCACGCCGTCCAGGCCCTTGGGCTCGGCGTCCAGCGGGGCGTCGAGGAAGATCTCGACGGCCACCACCTGCTGGCCGGGGCGGTGGCAGCGCAGCACGGTCAGGCCGTTGTCGAGCGCGCCGCGCTCCGGGGCCGGGAAGGCCCAGGGCTTGGCGGCGCCCGGCCGGGGCTGCGGGTGGAAGGTCATGCTCGTCAAAGACGCGGCAGCGTCGGTCACTGGTCCGCTCCCTCTTCCTCGTCGCTGTCGCTCTCGTCGTCGCCGTCGGGGCCGCCCACCGGCTCGTAGACGAGCACGGCGCGGTTGTCCGGGCGCAGCTGGGCCCTGGCGGCGTCCCGCACCTCTTCGGCGGTGACCTCCAGCACCCGGTTGACCGCGGTCAGGGCCAGCTGCGGGTCGCCGAACAGCACCGCGTAGCGGCAGAGTTCGTCGGCGCGGCCGGCGACCGTGCCGAGCCGGTCCAGCCACTCGCGCTCCAACTGGGCCTGGGCGCGCTCCATCTCCTCGGGCGTCGGGCCCTCGGCGGCGAACCGGGCCAGCTCCTCGTCGACGGCGGCCTCGATCCGCGGCACCTCGACGCCGCCGGAGGTCTTCACGTCCAGCCAGCCGAGCGAGGGCGCGCCGGCCAGGCGCAGCAGGCCGAAGCCGGCGGCGACGGCCGTGCGGTCGCGGCGGACCAGGCGGTTGTGGAGGCGGGAGGACTCGCCGCCGCCGAGGATGGTCAGGGCCAGGTCGGCCGCGTCGCAGGCGCGCGTGCCGTCGTGCGGCAGCCGGTAGGCGGCCATCAGCGCGCGGGCCGGCACCTCCTCCTCGACGACCTCGCGCAGCTGCTCGCCGATGATCTCGGGCAGGTCGCCGGGGCGCGGCTCGGGCTTGCCGTCGTGGCCGGGGATGGAGCCGAAGTACTTCTCGACCCAGGCGAGGGTCTGCTCCGGGTCGATGTCGCCGACCACGGAGAGCACCGCGTTGTTCGGCGCGTAGTAGGTGCGGAAGAAGTTCCGGGCGTCTTCCAGGGTGGCGGCGTCCAGGTCGGCCATGGAGCCGATCGGGGTGTGGTGGTACGGGTGGCCCTCGGGGTACGCGAGGGCGGTGAGGCGCTCGAAGGCGGTGCCGTAGGGCACGTTGTCATAGCGCTGGCGGCGCTCGTTCTTGACGACGTCGCGCTGGTTCTCCATCGAGACGTCGTCGAGGGCGGTGAGCAGCGAGCCCATGCGGTCGGCCTCCAGCCAGAGGGCGAGCTCCAGCTGGTGCGCGGGCATGGTCTCGAAGTAGTTGGTGCGCTCGAAGCTCGTGGTGCCGTTGAGCGAGCCGCCCGCGCCCTGCACCAGCTCGAAGTGGCCGTTGCCGTGGACCTGCTTCGAGCCCTGGAACATCAGGTGCTCGAAGAGGTGGGCGAGACCGGTGCGGCCCTTGACCTCGTGGCGCGAGCCGACGTCGTACCAGAGGCAGACCGCGGCGACCGGGGTCAGGTGGTCCTCGGAGAGCACCACGCGCAGGCCGTTGGCCAGCCGGTGCTCGGTCGCTGTCAGGCCGCCGGAGCCGGCCTCGGCCTCGGCCGTGTGACCCATGGGCATGTACGTCCCTTCGATCGCGATCGGGAAAAGTCCTGCCACTGTATGCAAGCGCGCCGACACCTGGCGAAGTTCCCGGACGGATCGGATGTCCCTCTTCCGGGTCGAGGTCGGCGTTGTCGGTGGCACGGTCCACAATGGTCCGCGTCAGATCAACCTTGTTGGTGAAGGAGCCGCAGCCGCGATGGCCCGCCGCAGCACGAAGACACCGCCGCCGGACGACGCGTTCGAGGAGCGAATCCTCGACATCGACGTCGTTGACGAGATGCAGGGCTCCTTCCTCGAGTACGCGTACTCGGTGATCTACTCGCGCGCGCTGCCCGACGCCCGCGACGGCCTGAAGCCCGTCCAGCGGCGCATCGTCTACCAGATGAGCGAGATGGGTCTGCGGCCGGAGCGCGGCTTCGTCAAGTGCGCCCGTGTCGTCGGCGAGGTCATGGGCAAGCTGCACCCGCACGGCGACGCGTCGATCTACGACGCGATGGTCCGCATGGCACAGCCCTTCTCCATGCGCGTGCCGCTCGTCGACGGCCACGGCAACTTCGGCTCGCTCGGCAACGACGACCCGCCGGCCGCGATGCGGTACACCGAGTCGCGGATGGCGCCGGCCGCGCTGCTGATGACGGAGTCGATCGACGAGGACACGGTCGACTTCACGCCGAACTACGACGGCCAGGAGCAGGAGCCGGTCGCGCTGCCCGCCGCGTATCCGAACCTGCTGGTCAACGGCGCGTCCGGGATCGCGGTCGGCATGGCGACCAACATGCCTCCGCACAATCTGGGCGAGGTCGTCGCGGCCGCCCGCCACCTGATCCGGCATCCGAACGCCGACCTGGAAGCGCTGATGCGCTTCGTGCCGGGCCCCGACCTGCCCACCGGCGGCCGGATCGTCGGCCTGTCCGGCATCAAGGACGCGTACGAGACGGGCCGCGGCACGTTCAAGATCCGCGCCACGGCCACCGTGGAGACGGTGACGGCCCGCCGCAAGGGCATCGTCGTCACCGAACTGCCCTTCACCGTCGGCCCGGAGAAGGTGATCTCCAAGATCAAGGACCTGGTCGGCTCGAAGAAGCTCCAGGGCATCGCCGACGTCAAGGACCTCACCGACCGCAACCACGGCCTGCGCCTGGTCATCGAGGTGAAGAACGGCTTCGTGCCGGAGGCGGTCCTGGAGCAGCTCTACAAGCTGACGCCGATGGAGGAGTCCTTCGGCATCAACAACGTGGCGCTGGTCGACGGCCAGCCGCTCACGCTCGGCCTCAAGGAGCTCCTGGAGGTCTATCTCGACCACCGCTTCGACGTGGTCCGGCGGCGCTCGGAGTTCCGCCGCGGCAAGAAGCGCGACCGGCTGCACCTGGTGGACGGCCTGCTCGTCGCGCTCCTCGACATCGACGAGGTCATCCGGCTGATCCGCGAGAGCGAGAACTCGGCGGAGGCCAAGGCGCGGCTGATGGAGCGCTTCTCACTGAGCGAGATCCAGACGCAGTACATCCTGGACACGCCGCTGCGCCGGCTCACCAAGTTCGACCGGCTGGAGCTGGAGAGCGAGCGGGACCGGCTGAACGCCGAGATCGAGGAGCTGACCCGGATCCTGGAGTCCGACGCGGAGCTGCGCAAGCTGGTCTCGGCGGAGCTGGCGGCGGTGGCGAAGAAGTTCGCGACCGACCGGCGCACGGTGCTGCTGGAGTCGGCGGGCGCGCCGGTCGCGGCCGTGTCCCTGGAGGTCGCGGACGACCCGTGCCGGGTGCTGCTCTCGTCGACCGGTCTGCTCGCCCGCACCGTGACCGAGCAGCTGCCGCCCGCGGAGGACGGCAAGCGGTCCAAGCACGACGTGATCGTCTCGTCGGTCGCGGCGACCCAGCGCGGTGACGTCGGCGTGGTGACCTCGGCCGGCCGGCTGCTGCGGCTCGCGGTGATCGACCTGCCGCAGCTGCCCGACACGGCGAGCGCGCCCAGTCTGGCGGGCGGCGCGCCGCTCGCGGAGTTCCTGTCCCTGGAGCCGGACGAGACGGTGGTCTGCCTGACCACGCTCGAGGAGGCCTCGCCGGGTCTGGCGCTCGGCACGCTGCAGGGCGTGGTCAAGCGCGTGGTGCCGGACTATCCGGCCAACAAGGACGAGCTGGAGGTCATCACGCTCAAGGAGGGTGACCGGATCGTCGGCGCGACCGAGCTGCGTACGGGCGAGGAGGACCTGGTCTTCATCACCTCCGACGCCCAGCTGCTGCGGTATCCGGCCTCCCAGGTGCGGCCGCAGGGCCGTCCGGCCGGCGGCATGGCGGGCATCAAGCTGGCGGCGGGCGCCGAGGTCGTCTCGTTCACGGCCGTGGACCCGGCCGCGGAGGCGGTGGTCTTCACGGTCGCCGGTTCCACCGGCGCCCTGGACGCCACGGCCGGCACCTCGGCGAAGCTGACGCCGTTCGACCAGTATCCGCGCAAGGGCCGGGCGACCGGCGGCGTGCGCTGCCAGCGCTTCCTGAAGGGCGAGGACGTCCTGGTGCTCGCCTGGGCGGGCGCCACGCCGGTCCGCGCCGCGCAGCAGAACGGCACTCCGGTCGAGCTTCCGGAGCCGGACCCGCGCCGTGACGGCTCGGGTACGCCGCTGCCGAAGCCGGTGGCGGTGCTGGCCGGCCCGACGAGCTAGCCGCCGGCCTTCGCGCGGCCGTACGCCTTCCCCGGAGGCCGTACGCCCACGCCGTACGGCTTCCCGTACGCCCCCTGTTCCGCGCCGTCGCGCGGGGCGGGGGGCGTCGGCGTCTCGGCGCCGGTCAGCCGCTCGTCAGGCGCCGGCCGACGGGGCCGGGGCCGCGCCGGACCGCGCCTCGGGCGGCCCGTCGGACGGGCTGCCGGTCGACGCGGCGGCCGGTCCGCCGGCCTGGGCTCCGGGGGCGTAGAGCGCCTCGATACCCGCGACGATGAGGCGGAGGCCCTCCTCGAAGCGGCTGTCGTGGTCGGTGAAGATCTCCGCGCCGGCGGCCGCCGCGAGCGGGAACTCGGCGAGGCGTTCCGCGCGCTCCTCGACGTCGAAGCCCTCGCGGGGCTGCCCCGGCGCCGGTTCGATGCCCTGTTCCTCGGTGACGAAGCCGAGCGTGTACATGTACGCGGTGGTGCTGGCCCGCACCGCCTGGCGCAGCGAGAAGCCCGCGTCGATCAGCGCCCCGAGCTGCCGCTCCATCTCCACGGCGTGGTCGGTGCCGGTGAAGCGCGCCCCGCTGTAGACCTTGGCGCCGTCGCGGAAGCGCAGCAGCCCGGCGCGCAGGCCGCGGTTGGCCGCGAGGATCCGTTCCTGCCAGCTCACGTCGCCGACCGGGCGGGCCGCCGGGTCGGCGACCATCCGCCGGTACATCGCGGTCGCCATCTCGTCGAGCAACGCCTGCTTGTTCTTGAAGTGCCAGTAGAGCGCGGGTGCCTGGACGTTCAGCTCCTGCGCGATCGCGCGCAGCGTGAGTCCGTCGAGGCCCCGTTCGTTCAACAGGCGCAGGGCCGTGTCCGCGACCTGCGCGGGATCCAGCCGGTTCGTCTTCTTGCTCGCCACCCCGTCACCGTATCCCCTTGACAGCTTAACGGCGTTAAGGAGATGCTCCACCCCTCGGAACTTAACGGCGTTAAGGAAACGAAGGAGAGCGATCATGGAGACGGACGTCGTCATCGTCGGAGCCGGCCCCACCGGACTGGTGCTCGCCATCGACCTCGCCCGCCGCGGCGCACGCGCCCTGCTCGTGGAGAAGGCCGACCGCCTCTTCCCCGGCTCGCGCGGCAAAGGCCTCCAGCCCCGCAGCCTGGAGGTCCTCGACGACCTCGGCGTGCTGCCCGCGGTCCTGGCGGCCGGATCGCTCTATCCACGGATGCGCGGCTGGGAGGGCGCCGAGCGGCTCGCCGAGTGGGACATGGTGGAGCGCTCCGAGCCGAGCGAGCAGGTCCCGTACGCGAACACCCTGCTCATCCCGCAGTCGCGCACCCAGGAGCTGCTCCACGCGCGGCTGACCGAGCTCGGCGGCGAGGTCCGCTTCGGCGCCGCGCTCACCGGCCTGCGGCAGTCCGAGGACGGCGTCGAGGCGGAGCTCTCCACGGGAGAGACGGTGCGGGCGGCCTATCTGGTGGCGGCCGACGGCGGCCGGTCCACCGTGCGCAGGACGCTCGGCGTCGGCATGACCGGTGAGACCGTCGACCCGCGTCCGATGCTGGTCGCCGACGTGCGCCTGGCTCCCGGCACCGTGGTCGACCGCGGCAACTGGCACATCTGGCCGAAGGCGCCGGGCGGCGGCGTCGCCCTGTGCCCGCTGCCCGGCGGCGACGTCTTCCAGCTGATCGTCGCCTACGAGGACGAGACGGCCGTGCCGGACAGCACGCCCGAGGCGGTGCGCCGGACCGTCGCCGAGCGGACGCCGCTCACCGAGGAGGAGGTCGTCGAGGTGCTGTGGGCCTCCGACTTCCGCCCCCGCGCGGCCATGGCGGACCGCTTCCGCGACGGCCGGGTCTTCCTCGCCGGCGACGCGGCCCACGTCCACTCACCCGCGGGCGGCCAGGGCCTCAACACCAGCGTCCAGGACGCCTACAACCTCGGCTGGAAGCTCGGCCAAGTGCTCCGGCACGGCGCTCCGCCCGCGCTCCTCGACACCTACGAGGCCGAACGGCAGCCAGTCGCCGCCGGCGTCCTCGGTCTCAGCACCCGCCTGCACCGGCAGAACACCCGGGGCGAGGGCACCCAGCGCGGCACGGAGGTCCAGCAGCTCGGCCTCGGCTACCGGGACTCGTCGCTTGCCGTGGAGACCCGGCAGGGGATCGCGGAGGACGCGTTGCGGGCCGGTGACCGCGCGCCCGACGGCCCGTACGGCGACGGACGCCTCTTCGACGTCCTGCGCGGACCGCACTTCACGCTGCTGGCCGTCGGCGTCCCGGTGCCGGAGGAGGCGGCGGACGCGGCGGCCTGGGCGGCCGGTCCGGTGCGCACGGCCCGGCTCGACGCGTACGAGCCGTACGGCACGGGCCTCTTCCTGATCCGCCCGGACGGCTACGTCGGCTGGGCCGGCCACGACGCCGACGGCCTCGGCGACTACCTGGCGATGGTGGGCGCCCGGAGCCTCTCCCCGGCGGAGGCGTAACGCGCGGCTACGCGTCCGCCTCGGGTACGCGTGCGCCTCCGGTACGCGTCCACCTCCGGTACGCGTCCACCTCCGGTACGCGTCCGCCTCCGGTACGCGTCCGCCTCCGCCGCACGGCCGAGGCGGACCGCGCCGCGGGCGGACGCGCGGCCGCGGCGGCGTCGGCCAGCGTGGACCCATGCGAGAAGACACGACACCACGCTCCCTGCCCGGCGTCCCGCGCTGGGCACGCAACGCGGCGACGGGCGCCGCCCTGACCAACGTGCCGTCGGCGCTGTGGCGCCTCGCCGTCGCCCTGGGCGTCCCGGTGGGACTCGCCCGGTCCGAGTACGACGCCATGGGCGCGCCGGGCTGGGGCTCGCTCGCCCTCCTCGCCCTGAGCCTGTTCTCCGAGCTGCTCGCGTTCCTCACGCTCGGTCTGGTCCGCGGCTGGGGCGAGACCTGGCCGCGCTGGATCCCGTACCTGCGCGGCCGGAGCGTGCCGGTCCTGCCGGTCACCGTCGCCGCCGGTCTCGGCGCCGTCGCCACGAGCGTCTACGGCGTGCTGTTCGTCTACTCGGCCTTCCACGCCGAGATGGCGGCCTCGGCCTGGGGCATCTGGCTGATCAACGCCACGTACGCGCCGCTGCTCCTGTGGGGCCCGCTGCTCGCGGCGGTCACCGTGCACTACTACCGCCGCCGCTCGGGACCGGTTCAGCCGGCGGGCTCGTCCTCGCTGCCGGGGACGTAACGCAGGACGCCCCACATGCTGCGCTCGTCGGGCACGTCCTGCGGGCCGTTCTGTTCGCAGGCGGCCAGCTGCTTGCGCAGCGCGGCGGCGTCGACACCGCTGCCGATGAGGACCAGCTGCGTCAGCCGCTCCTCGCCCGCCGGCCACGGCTCGGGACGGAAGCGCAGGAAACGCCCGACCGCGTGGACGTTGTAGCGGTTGGCGGGATCGGCGGCGCCGAAGTCGACGAAGCCCTTCAGCCGGTACAGGCCCTCGGGGCGCGAGTCCAGGAAGGCCATGAGGCGGCGCGGGTGCAGCGGCGTCGCCGTGCCGAGCGAGACGGTGTCGTAGGCGGCGTGCGGGTGGGCGTGGGCGTCGTCGTCGCCGTAGAGGATGTCCTCGATCGACATCTGGCCGGCGATCTCGCCTTCCGGCACCACCCGGTCGAAGAGCAGCTCCGGGTCGATCCGCCCGTGCGCGGCCTCGACGACCGCCGCCCGGGGCGCGAGCCCGGCGACCGTCTCCCGTACGGTACGGAGCTCCCGCGCCGCCACCCGGTCCGCCTTGTTGACGACCACGAGGTCGGCGACCGCGAGATGGCGGTCGGTCTCCGGGTGCCGCTCGCGGGTGGCGGCGAACTCGGCGGCGTCGACCACCTCGACCAGGCCGCCGTACACGACCTGCTCGTTGTCGCTGGCCAGCACCATGCGCACCAGCTCCCGCGGCTCGGCGAGACCGCTCGCCTCGATCACGATCACGTCGAGCCGGTTCTCGGGGCCGGTCAGCGCCTCCAGGTAGGTGTCGAGCTCGCTCGCGTCCACCGCGCAGCACAGGCACCCGTTGCCGAGCGAGACGGTGGAGCCGACCTGTCCGGCGACGGTCATGGCGTCGATGCCGATGTCACCGAAGTCGTTGACCATGACGCCGATCCGCGTCCCGCGCGCGCTGCGCAGCAGATGGTTGAGCAGCGTCGTCTTCCCCGCTCCGAGAAACCCGGCGAGAACGACGACGGGGATCTGCTGGGTGGTCAAGGAACGTCCCTCCGAGCCGTCGATGCCGCCGATGCCGCCGATGCCGCCGATGCCGTCAAGGCCATCGGGTCCATCGGGTCCATCGGAGCCATCGATGCGTGCGCTGTGCGAAGCTCCCAGGATAGGCAAAGCCTCTGGAGGCCCCGGGCATCGGCGCCCGCCGACGGCCCAGGCCGACGCCGTCGGGGCGGCCCCCGGCCGGGGCGGGCCACGGCTGGCGCGGGCCCCGGCCGGGGCGGGCGGCATTTCCGGTCGGAGGCGGCGGCCCCGTACCGTTTCCGCCATGAGCCCCGCACCCACCCCTCCCGCGCGGCCGTTCGTCCGCCGGCGCAGGTTCGGGTGGCCGCAGCGGGTGTTCTCGCAGGTGCTGCTGATGCAGCTGGCCATCGCGACCGGCGTGACCGTGCTCGCCACCGGCCTGTTCCTGGCCCCGCTCAGCGCCCAGCTGGACGACCAGGCCATGCGCCGCGCCCTGGCCATCGCCCAGACGACGGCCTCGCCGCGGGTCGCCGGCGAGGTGATGACCAGCCGGCCGTCCGCCCAGGGACCGGTGCAGGCGGAGGCGGAGCGCATCCGCCGGTCGACGGGCGCCGAGTACGTGGTCGTGATGGACACCCGCGGGGTGCGCTGGTCCCACACCGACCCCGCCCAGATCGGCCGGGTCGTCTCCACCGACCCGAGCGAGGCGCTCGCCGGGCACGAGGTGATGGAGATCGACAGCGGCACCCTCGGCCGCTCGGCCCGGGGCAAGGCGCCGCTGCGCGACGGCCGCGGCGAGATCGTCGGCGCGGTCTCCGTCGGCATCGAGTACGACAGCGTCCGCGACCGCCTGGTGGCCGCGATCCCCGGCCTGCTCCGCTACGCCGGCGGCGCCCTCGCGGCCGGCGCGCTCGCCGCGTACCTGATCTCCCGCAGGCTCCAGCGGCAGACCCACGACCTGGCCTTCTCCGACATCTCGGCGCTGCTCGCCGAGCGCGAGGCGATGCTGCACGGCATCCGCGAGGGCGTCGTGGCCCTCGACCGCACGGGCAGGATCCGGCTGATGAACGACGAGGCCCAGCGGCTGCTCGGGATCGGCCCGGAGGCCACCGGGCGCCCGCTGGAGGAGGTCCTCGGCGAGGGCCGTACCGCGGACGTGCTCGCGGGCCGGGCCACCGGCGAGGACCTGGTGACCGTACGCGGCAGCCGGGTGCTCGTCGCCAACCGGATGCCCACCGACGACGGCGGCGCCGTCGCCACCCTCCGCGACCGCACCGAGCTGGAACGGCTCGGCCGCGAGCTGGACTCGACCCGCGGTCTGATCGACGCCCTGCGCGCCCAGGACCACGAGCACGCCAACCGCATGCACACCCTGCTCGGCCTGCTCGAACTGGAGATGTACGAGGAGGCGGCCGAGTTCGTCACCGAGGTGGTCGGGGTGCACCGCGCCACCGCGGAGCAGGTCACCGAGAAGGTCCGCGACCCACTGCTCGCCGCGCTCCTCGTCGGCAAGGCCGCCGTCGCCGCGGAGCGGGGCGTCTCGCTGCGCATCGCTCCCGGCTCGCTGCTCCCGGACCGGCTGATCGACCCGCGCGAACTGGTCACGGTCGTCGGCAACCTCGTCGACAACGCCCTGGACGCCGCCTCGGGCACCCTCCACGCGCGCGTGGAGGTGGATCTGCGGTCCGAGGGCCGGACGGTCGTCCTGCGGGTCACCGACAGCGGTCCCGGCGTGCCCGAGGAGCGGCGCGAGCTGATCTTCACCGAGGGCTGGACGACGAAGGAGCCTCCGGCGCACGGCAAGCGCGGCCTGGGGCTGCCGCTGGTGCGCCGGCTCGCGGAGCGGCGGGGCGGCAACGCCCGGGTCACCGCGGGCGCGGACGGCGGCGCGGAGTTCACCGTGGTCCTGCCGGAGGCGCTGGGCGAGCCGGAGCCGATGGCTCCGACGGCTCCCACGGCTCCCACGGCTCCGACGGAGCTCGAGGGACCGCCGGCCGGGCGCCCTCCGGCGCCCGCGCCCGCCGGGGAGGAGCGGTGATCGGTGTCCTGGTCGTCGACGACGACCGGCGCGTGGCGCGGATCAACGCCGCCTACGTGGCCAAGGTGCCCGGCTTCGAGGTCGTGGGCCTCGCCCACTCGGCAGCCGAGGCCTTGGCCCGGACCGCCGACCTCGCCGCGTCGGGCACGCCGGTCGACCTGATCCTGCTCGACCACTACCTCCCGGACGGCAACGGACTCGCCGTCGTACGCGAACTGCGCGCCCTCGGCCGGCCGTGCGACGTGATCATGGTGACCGCGGCCCGTGACGTGGCGACCGTGCAGGCCGCCCTGCGGCACGGCGCGCTGCAGTACCTCGTGAAGCCGTTCAGCTTCGCCGGGCTGCGCGCCAAGCTGGAGGCGTACGCGGCGCTGCGCAGGACCCTGGACGGCGGCGGGGAGGCGGAACAGGCCGAGGTGGACCGGATCTTCGGGGCGTTCTCGGCCGTCTCGACGGCGCCCGAACTGCCCAAGGGCCACTCCCCCACCACGGCCGAGCTGGTGCGGCAGGTGCTGCTCGCGGCGGACGGGCCGCTGTCGGCGCAGGAGATCGCCGAGCGGGCCGGGGTGAGCCGGCAGACCGCCCAGCGCTACCTCAAGCTCCTGGAGCGGACCGGGCGGGTGCGTCTCTCGCTGCGGTACGGCGAGACGGGCCGCCCCGAGCACCGGTACGTCTGGGTCGCCTCGGCCACCGGCTGAACCCGCCCGCACCGCCCGCCTGCCATGGCCGCGCACGGCCCGCGCGGCGCACGCCGACCCCGGCCGCGCACGGCCCGCGCCGACCCCGGACGCCCGCCCGGGCAGCGCGCGCCGGCCTAGACCGCGCCGGCTCCGGTGAGCGCCCGTACCTCCGTCTCGGCGTGCTTGGCCGCGTCCGGCGGCTCGGGCGAGGTGACGGTGCCGAGCCAGCCCGCGAGGAAGCCGAGCGGGATCGAGACGAGGCCCGGGTTCTGCAGCGGGAAGAGCTGGAAGTCGGCGCCGGGGAAGAGCGCCTCGGGGCCGCCGGAGACGACCGGCGAGAACACGACCAGCAGGACCGCCGGGATCAGTCCTCCGTACACCGACCAGACCGCGCCCCGGGTGGTGAAGCGGCGCCAGAACAGCGAGTAGAGCAGCACCGGGAGGTTCGCGGAGGCGGCGACGGCGAAGGCGAGGCCGACGAGGAAGGCCACGTTGAGGTCGCGGGCGAGCAGCCCTAGGCCGATCGCGGCCGCGCCGATCCCCGCGGCGGCGAGCCGGGCCACGGTCACCTCGCTGTACCGCTTGGCGCGCCTGCGGCGCAGCGAGGCGTAGAGGTCGTGGGCGACGGAGGCGGAGGAGGCGAGCGTGATCCCGGCGACGACGGCGAGGATCGTGGCGAAGGCGACGGCCGCGACGACGGCGAAGAGCACGGTCCCGCCGGTCGATCCGGGCCCGCCGCCGAGGTCGAGGGCGAGCAGCGGGACGGCGGTGTTGCCGGCGGCGTTGGAGGCGCGGACGGCGTCGGGTCCCACGACCGCGGCGGCGCCGAAGCCGAGCACGATCGTCATCAGGTAGAAGCTGCCGATGAGGCCGATGGACCAGACGACGGACCGGCGGGCGGACCGCGCCGTGGGCACGGTGTAGAAGCGGGACAGGATGTGCGGGAGTCCGGCGGTGCCGAGGACGAGGGCGATGCCGAGGCTGACGAAGTCGACGCGGGCGGTCCAGTCGCCGCCGTAGCGCAGGCCCGGGGCGAGGAAATCCCGGCCGTGGCCGCTGCGTTCGGCGGCGGTGGTCAGCAGCCGGCCGAAGTCACCGTGGAAGTGGACCAGGACGAGGACGGTGAGGGCGACCGTGCCGGCCATGAGGAGCACGGCCTTGACGATCTGGATCCAGGTGGTGGCCCGCATGCCGCCGAGCGAGACGTACACGACCATGAGCGCGCCGACGCCGATGACCGTCCAGGAGCGGGCGGCTTCGCTGGTGCCGCCGAGCAGCAGCGCGACGAGGCTGCCGGCGCCGACCATCTGCGCCACGAGATAGAGCACGGAGACGGTCACGGACGAGGCGCCCGCGGCGATCCGTACGGGCCGTTCGGCCATCCGGGAGGCGACGACGTCGGCGAGGGTGAAGCGGCCGCAGTTGCGGACGAGTTCGGCGACGAAGAGGAGCACGACCAGCCAGGCGACGAGGAAGCCGACGGAGTAGAGCATGCCGTCGTAGCCGAAGAGGGCGATCAGGCCGGAGATGCCGAGGAAGGAGGCCGCGGACATGTAGTCGCCGGCGATGGCGAAACCGTTCTCCATGGGTGAGAAGAGCCGGCCTCCGGCGTAGAACTCCTCGGCCGAGCCGCGCCGGTTGCGACCGGCCCAGGTGGTGATCGCCAGGGTGACGGCGACGAAGGCGCTGAACAGCAGCAGCGCCAGGGTCTGGTGGTTTCCGGTCATCGCCGCACTCCCCGGGTCATCTCCTGGGTGTCCCAGCGCAGTTCGAGGGCGAGCCGGTCCCGGCGCAGTCGGGCGTGCCGGGCGTAGGCCCAGGTCAGCAGGAAGGTGGTGGCGAACTGTCCGAGCCCGGCCACCATGGCGACGTTGACCGCGCCGACGACCGGGCGGCCCATGAGGCCGGGTGCGGCGGTGGCGGCGACCACGTAGGCCAGGTACCAGAGGAGGAAGGTGAGGGCGGCCGGGAAGACGAAGCGGCGGTAGCGGCCGCGGACCTCCTGGAAGGCGGGGCTGCGCTGGACGTGCAGATAGATGTCCGCCGCGCTGTGCGCCGGGTCCTCGCCGCCCCATACCTGGCCCCCGCCCTGGACCTCGGCCTGGCTCCCGGCCTGAGCCGCGGCCTGGGCCTGGGCGGCGGCCTGGCTCCCGGCCTGGCTCCTGGCCTGGGCCTGGGCCTGGGGCTCGATCTCGGCCTCGGCCTGCGTCTGTCGGCCGACGACGGCGGGGCGCCCGTCGGACGGGTCCCCGTCGTGCTCGCCCCAGCCGGCGGCCAACTCGTCGTACCAGGGGTCGTCGATCCGCACCGCCGCGGGGTCGCGCCCTTCCTGCTTCTCCACCGGTGAACTCTCCTTGTCAGCGAACCGTTTCGGCCGCGTGCCCAAGGATGGACAGAGTGGGTTGATCCCGGACTCTTCTCCCACCTCACTTCACCCCATTAGGTGATGGCGCCCTGAACGCGCCTGACCGGCCCGTCCGACAGTCGTATCGGGCGGGCCGGTCAGGAGGGTGTCCGGCGTGGGAGGTGACGCGTCAGGCGTCGATGCGCGAGCGGTCGAGGGTGGCGGCGGAGCTGGTGATGAACTCCTTGCGCGGGGCCACGTCGTTGCCCATGAGCAGGTCGAAGACCTGCTCGGCCGCCTCCAGGTCGCCGATGTTGATCCGGCGCAGGGTGCGGTGGCGCGGGTCCATGGTGGTCTCCGCCAGCTGGTCGGCGTCCATCTCGCCGAGACCCTTGTAGCGCTGGATGGAGTCCTTGTAGCGGATGCCCTTGCGCTGGAACTCCAGCAGCGTCTGGCGCAGTTCGTTGTCCGAGTACGTGTAGACGTACTTGTCCTGGCCCTTCTTGGGCTGGACCAGCTCGATGCGGTGCAGCGGCGGGACGGCGGCGAAGACGCGGCCCTGCTCGACCATGGGCCGCATGTAGCGCTGGAACAGGGTCAGCAGCAGCGTGCGGATGTGGGAGCCGTCGACATCGGCGTCGGTCATCATGATGACCTTGCCGTAGCGGGCGGCGTCGATGTCGAAGGTGCGGCCCGAGCCCGCTCCTATGACCTGGATGATCGCTCCGCACTCGGCGTTCTTGAGCATGTCCGAGACGGAGGACTTCTGGACGTTGAGGATCTTGCCGCGGATCGGCAGCAGCGCCTGGAACTCGCTGTTGCGGGCGAGCTTGGCGGTGCCGAGCGCGGAGTCTCCCTCGACGATGAAGAGCTCGCTGCGCTCGACGTCGTCGCTGCGGCAGTCGGCGAGCTTGGCGGGCAGCGAGGAGGACTCCAGGGCGGTCTTCCTGCGCTGCGCCTCCTTGTGCTGGCGGGCCGCGATCCGGGTGCGGGCCGCGGCGACGGCCTTCTCCAGGACGGCCCGGGCCTGGGCCTTGGCGTCGCGCTTGGTGGAGGTCAGGAACGCCTTGAGCTCCTTGGCCACCACGTTGGCCACGATCCGGCGGGCCGCGGAGGTGCCGAGCACCTCCTTGGTCTGGCCTTCGAACTGCGGCTCGGCGAGGCGCACGGTGACGACGGCGGTGAGGCCCTCGAGGGCGTCGTCCTTGACGATGTCGTCCTCGGCGACGCGCAGCATCTTGCTGGCGCGCAGCACCTCGTTGACCGTCTTGGTGATCGCCTGCTCGAAGCCCGAGACGTGGGTGCCGCCCTTGGGCGTGGCGATGATGTTGACGAAGGACTTGACGGTGGTGTCGTAGCCGGTGCCCCAGCGAAGGGCGACGTCGACGCCGAGCTCGCGGGTGACCTCGGTGGGCGTCATGTGGCCGCGGTCGTCGAGGACCGGGACGGTCTCCTTGAAGGTGCCCTGGCCGGTGAGGCGCAGCACGTCGCAGACGGCCTTGTCCTGGGCGAGGAACTCGCAGAACTCGCTGATGCCGCCGTCGAAGCGGAAGGTCTCCTCGCTCTTGCCCACGCCGTCGAGGTCGCGCTCGTCGCGGACGACGATGGTGAGGCCGGGGACGAGGAAGGCGGTCTGGCGGGCGCGCTGGTGCAGGGTCTCCAGGGAGAGCTTGGCGTCCTTGAGGAAGATCTGGCGGTCGGCCCAGTACCGCACCCGGGTGCCGGTGCGGGTCTTGGGGACGCGCTTGCCCTTGAGGAGACCGCCGGAGGGGTCGAAGGGGCTGTCGGGGCCGGCCTCGGTGAACATGCCGGGGACGCCGCGGCGGAAGCTGATCGCGTGCGTGGCGCCGTTGCGGTCGACCTCGACGTCGAGGCGGGCGGAGAGCGCGTTCACCACGGAGGCGCCGACGCCGTGCAGACCGCCGGAGGCCGCGTAGGAGCCGCCGCCGAACTTTCCGCCGGCGTGCAGCTTGGTCATGACGACCTCGACGCCCGACAGTCCGGTCTTGGGCTCGACGTCCACGGGGATGCCACGGCCGTTGTCACGGACCTCGACGGAGCCGTCCTCGTGGAGGATGACGTCGATGTGGTCGCAGTAGCCGCCGAGGGCCTCGTCGACGGAGTTGTCGATGATCTCCCAGAGGCAGTGCATCAGGCCACGGCTGTCGGTGGACCCGATGTACATGCCGGGTCGCTTGCGGACGGCTTCGAGCCCTTCGAGGACGAGCAGGTGCCGAGCGGTGTAGTTGGAACCGTCACGGTCTGCGGTCAGCAGCGCACTGGACGGCACGGACGTCTCGGCGGTCACGCGGTTCGCTCCTCGCTGAATTTGAAATCTGGCCCGGTGGGGTAAGGCCCGGCCTCGGTTACCGGTCAGAGGGTACCGATGCCTGGTAGAGCCGTTGTCACGCCACCCTCCTGATTCCTCATGCTAGTCCAGAGTCGCATGGATGTTCGATCCCTCGATGGGGTGACGTGAACATCACGTTCCCTTCCAGGCATGAACCATTTAGGCTCCGGGCACGTCCTCATGAACAACCGGCAACCCGCCGGGAGGATGCGACCACACACAGCAATGCGAAACCCGTAGAGCGACGCAATACGGCTCATTCGCCGCCAACCGGCAGCAGACAGCCACCTTGGGAAAAAGTTTCGAGGAAAAGCCACGAGCGGGAACGTTTTCGGCCTGGTTGGATGTTGACCCTGGTACGACAGCTCGTCGAGCTAGAGAAGAGGCGACGTGACTACTGTTCTGACCCCCGCGAGCCCCCTGACGGCCGCTGACCGCTGCGACCGCTGCGGCGCCCAGGCGTACCTGCGTGTCGTCCTGACCAGCGGCGGTGACTTGCTCTTCTGCGCCCACCACGGGCGCAAGTTCGAGCCGGAACTCAAGAAGATCGCCGCAGAGATACAGGATGAGACGGACCGGCTCACCGACGTGCCGGCCCGCACCATGGGCGACGACCACTGACGCCTCACATCCCCGACGAGCCAGCACCGGCCCTCTGACGGACCGGCCGACGGGCGGCCGCCCCCGCAGCACAAGGGGGGTGGCCGCCCGTTGTCCTACCGTGACCGGGAGATGACGCCGCGTCACGGGACGGTCGGAAGCGACCGGGCGACCGTCGCGTCGCGGCACCGTGTCAGAGACGCTCGGGCAGCACCGCCGAGACCCGCGTGTAGACGCCGGGGCTGTTCGCCTGCCCGCAGCCGCTTCCCCAGGACACCAGGCCGATCAGCCGCCCTTGGGCCACCAGCGGCCCTCCGCTGTCTCCCTGGCAGGCGTCCCGGCCTCCGTCGGGCTCGCCGGCGCAGAGCATCGTCCGACCGCGGTAGGCGACGCCGACGCCACCGGGGTAGGCGCGCTCACAGGTCTCGTCGCTCAGCACCCGCACGCGCGCCGAGCGCAGCGACGTCGCGTACGCGCCGTTTCCGGTCGTGTCGCCCCAGCCGTACACGTCGGCCGCCTCGCCCGGAGCCTCGGCCGGATCACCCGGGGCGGCGACCTCGATCACGTACGACGCCGGCAAGGCCTTCTCCAGCGTCAGCACCGCCAGATCGCCCGCGTTGGTCGCGGGGTCGTACGCGGGGTTGATCCAGGTGTCGGAGATCCGGACCTCCTGACCACCGCGCCCGCGCAGCGAACTGCGGCCCGCGATCACATGGAAGTCCGGCAGCTGCCAGGGCTCGCCGCCCAGCACCTCACGGCCCAGGCAGTGGGCCGCGGTGAGCACCTTGGTGGGGGCCACCACCACTCCTCCGCAGAACTGCCCCGCTCGCGTACCCCCGAACCGGTCACGGCTGGCGAGCGCCACGACCCACGGCGCCTCGGTGATCTTGGCCGGCCGCCCGCCGACCACGACGCTGTCGGCGGCCGCGGGAGCCGTGGCGGCCATCGGTGCCGCCGCCACGGCGATCAGGCCCAGGGCACCGGTCACTGCACGGGCGATGGGACGACGCATGGAGCCTCCTGACTCTCCGGTGATGTCGGTTCACCCAGCGTCGTCCAGACGGGCCCCGCCTGCACCCGCTCACACGCCGAAGGGCCCGGCCCCCGTACGGGGAATCCGGGCCCTTCGTTCGTCGTTCGCCGCTCTCGATCAGTCGAGGTAGTCGCGCAGCACCTGCGAACGCGACGGGTGACGCAGCTTGGACATCGTCTTCGACTCGATCTGACGGATGCGCTCACGCGTCACGCCGTAGACCTTGCCGATCTCGTCCAGGGTCTTCGGCTGACCGTCGGTGAGGCCGAAGCGCATGGAGACGACGCCCGCCTCACGCTCGGAGAGCGTGTCGAGGACCGAGTGCAGCTGCTCCTGGAGCAGCGTGAAGCTGACCGCGTCGGCCGGGACGACGGCCTCGGAGTCCTCGATGAGGTCACCGAACTCGCTGTCGCCGTCCTCGCCCAGCGGGGTGTGCAGCGAGATCGGCTCGCGGCCGTACTTCTGGACCTCGATGACCTTCTCCGGGGTCATGTCGAGCTCCTTGGCCAGCTCCTCCGGGGTGGGCTCGCGGCCCAGGTCCTGGAGCATCTGGCGCTGCACACGGGCGAGCTTGTTGATGACCTCGACCATGTGCACCGGGATACGGATGGTGCGGGCCTGGTCGGCCATGGCGCGGGTGATCGCCTGACGGATCCACCAGGTGGCGTACGTGGAGAACTTGTAGCCCTTGGTGTAGTCGAACTTCTCGACGGCGCGGATCAGACCCAGGTTGCCCTCCTGGATCAGGTCCAGGAAGAGCATGCCGCGGCCGGTGTAGCGCTTGGCCAGCGAGACCACGAGTCGGAGGTTGGCCTCCAGCAGGTGGTTCTTGGCGCGGCGGCCGTCCTCGGCGATGATCTCCAGCTCGCGCTTGAGCTTGGGGGCCAGCTTGTCGGAGTTCGCCAGCTTGTCCTCGGCGAACAGACCGGCCTCGATGCGCTTGGCGAGCTCGACCTCCTGCTCGGCGTTGAGCAGCGGGACCTTGCCGATCTGCTTGAGGTAGTCCTTGACCGGGTCGGCGGTGGCGCCGGCGACGGCGACCTGCTGGGCCGGCGCGTCGTCCTCGTCCTCGTCGGACAGGACGAAGCCCTTGCTCTCGCCCTCGGCCTCCTCCTCGTCACCCTTGCCCGGCGCGACGTCCTCGAGCAGGTCCTCGGCCTCGAGGAGCTCTTCGTCGTCCTTCTTGGCCGTGGTCTTCTTAGCGGCCGTCTTCTTGGCCACGGTCTTCTTCGCCGCCGTCTTCTTGGCGACGGTCTTCTTGGCGGCGGCCTTCTTGGCCGGCGCGCCGGCCTCCTCGGCCGGGTCCGCGCTCTCGGCCGCCGGGGCCGCGGTGGCGGCCGAGACGGTCTTCGTCACGGTCGTCCTGGCGGTGACGGTCTTGGTGGCGGTGCGCTTGGCCGGGCTCTTCGCTGCGACGCTCTTGCGGGCGCGCTTCGGCGACTCCGCTGCACTGACCATCAGCGTCACACCCTCTTCCTCGAGGATCTGATTGAGGCTGCGCAGAACATTCTTCCACTGGGTTGGCGGAATCTGGTCAGCCTCGAAGGCCCGACGCACGTCATCGCCGGCGATCTGCCCATCAGCCTTTCCCCGCTCGATGAGCGCCATCACAGACTCGGACTCGGCGATCTCCGGCGGGAGCGTACGGGATGTGCTGGCCGACACGAACAACCTCTCGGAACGATGGAAAACGGCTTCCGGCCCCGCCCTGGATCGGGCCGGAGCCGACGACCGTCGGCCGGGAATGTGCCGACGGCGCGGGCTGGACCGGGGAACTGCACAGCGCCCAGAGCGGCGGCTGTATTCCTTCCTCGGCTGTCACCTCTTAGGTCATCGCGCGGCTTCGAGGAGTGTTACGCCCAATCTGCGTGGCCCGAGTCACACCTCATTTGCGACGAATCCGTCATCAACCATACGGAACGCCCCTTGATCACCCGCTTGATCACCGGTCGGTCACCTCTTGACCGCCGCTCGATCGCCTTCTGATCGCCAACCGATCACCGCGCGATCACGACGTGGTCGCCGCATGACCGCCGCATGATCACCTCACCGACGCCCCGCGGACGCCCGCCGACGCGTGCCGGCAGACCCCGGCGCATCCGGGGACGGCGCTGCGTCCCCGGCTCCGCCCGGGTCCGGCGGCACGCGATGCATGCGGCACGGCGCTCCTGGCCACGGCTCGTGGATCAGTGCTCGCGCGGAGCCGGCACGACGCGCTCCACCTCGGGGTGGACGGTCAGCAGCTGGCGCATGGCCGTCTCGGCGCCGAGGGCGTCGCCGGCGGCGAGCGCGTCGACGATGCGGGCGTGGTGTCCGAGGCAGCTCTCGCTCGGGCGGTCGCAGCCGGTGGCGGCGGCGCCGGAGACCTGGAGGGCGGCGCCGACGATGCCGGAGAGGTGCTCCAGCATGCGGTTGCCCGCGAGCTGGATGAGCAGCGCGTGGAACTCGGCGTCGGCGCGGGAGAAGGTGATGCCGTCGCCCTGCGCGTACGCGTGGCCCATGATCTCGACCATGTCGGAGAGGCGCTGCTGGACGTCCTCGCGGCCGTGGCCCGCGGCGAGCCGCGCGGCGAGGGGCTCGATGGTCCAGCGCAGCTCGTTGAGCTCGCGGCGCTGGTCGTCGCGCTGGGGGCCGAAGGCCCGCCACTCGATGATGTCGGGGTCCAGCAGGTTCCAGTCGCTGACCGGGCGGACCCGGGTGCCGACGTTCGGGCGGGCGCTGACCAGGCCCTTGGCCTCGAGCACGCGCAGCGACTCGCGGACCACGGTGCGCGAGACCTCGAAGCGCTGGCCGATCTCCTCGGGCACGAGCGGTCGGTCGGCGCCGAGGTCGCCGGAGACGATCATCTGGCCGAGCTGCTGGACGAGCTGGCCGTGCAGTCCGCGGCCGCGGCTGCCGGCCGCCCTGCGGCCGACCCGGCCGAGGTCCTCGGTCCCTTCCCACGCGGGCGGGCCGACACGGTCGGCTCCTGGCGCCTCCGCGTAGGGGTAGCGGTCGAGGTCGCCCGGGGCGCCGAGGCCGGACTCGACGGGGCGGGCGGGGGTCATCATCGTGTGCGCAAGGGTACTCACGCATCCTTTGTCGGCGTGGCCCCCGAGCCCCTTGAGGTCTTTGGTGAAAAGCACACGAAAGGGTGATCGGCACCCCCTACACAATTGACGATTAATGGGACATAAGCGGCAATTTTTAAGGGAGTTGCCCTCTCATCGGATTCTTTCGATCCGGATGTGATCACCAACGCGCCCGGCTGTGACGGCCGGTGAGCACATAGGCGCAGAGCAGGACCGTCAACGTGAGCGCCAGCGCCACTCCCACGGGCTGCCCGACCACCCTCAGGGCGCCCATCAGCCACCGGTCGGCGTCCGAGGACCACTCGAGGCTCGCGAACTCGCGCAGGCGCGCGGGAAGTCCCGCGACGGAGCGGCGGGGCACACCGGAGAGCAGTCGCTGCAGCGGCGGGGCGAAGGCCACCGGCACGGAGAGCACTGCGGCGACGCCGGCGGCGGCGGCCCGGAAGACCCCGGCACCGAGCACGCCGGCCCAGCCGCAGCCGATCACCAGGCCGAACCAATTGGCCGCCATGACCGCCCAGTTCCCGGGGACCGGAATCAACTCCGCGCCGTAGACGAGACGCAGCGTCCCCAGGTCGGCAGCCACGGCCAGTGCCGCGAGGGCGGCCCCGACGGCCGCCGCGACCGCGAGCTTGGCGAGGAGCAGGCCGAGGCGGCGCGGGACGGCGCCGCGCCCGCTGGTCAGGGCCGGGTAGCGGTACTCCTCGCCGAACGAGAAGGCGCCGAGCAGGCCCGCCCCGAGGGCCGCGGGCGGCAGCGGCGAGATGCCAGGCCAGCCGGCGAGGAGCGCGGGCAGCGGCGTCCGCCCGCCGCGCCCGAGCAGCACGGCGAGGGTCACGGACACCAGCAGCACGCCCGCGACGACGAGCGGCGTGGACGGCACGCCGAGCAGGCGGCGGATCTCGTAGCGCAGCGGACGGAGCGGGGAGCGGTACGGGGCACGGTGCGACCGGCGGGCGGGTGCGGCCTTCTCCGCGGCTGCGGTACGGACGGGGGCCGGTGTCTCCCCGTCGGCGGTACGGGCGGGGGCCGGCGCCTGCGGGGAAGGGTGGGTGGCGACGGTGGCGGCGGTGGCGCGGGTGGGTCCCGGTCCCGCAGGGGCAGCGGGTCCCGCGTCGCCGGTCTCCTCGGCGAGGCGGTGGAGGAGCACGCCGTTGCGGAAGGCGCTCTCGCCGACGGTGGCGCAGTCGCTGCCGTAGACGGAGAGGCGGTTGCCGCCCTCCGCGACCACCTCCACGGCGCGGCGGGCGGCGCGGGACTCCTGGGTGAGGACGGCGGCGAGCCGGGCGGCGTACGGGGTGCGCACGGCGACCCGCGGGCGCAGCCGGGTGCGCGCGAACTCGACGGCGTCCTGGTCGGCGACGAGCCGGCCGCCGTCGAGGGTGACGACCCGGTCGGCGTTGCGGGCGGCGTCCTTGGGGTCGTCGGTGGCGTAGAGGACGGTGCCGCCCTCGTCGGCGTGGGCGCGCAGGAGTTCGTACAGCCAGCCGCTCTCGCGCACGGAGAGTCCGGCGGCGGGCTCGTCGAGGAGCAGCGCGTGCGGGTCGGCCAACAGGGCGGAGGCCAGGCCGAGTCGGCGGTCCATACCGAGGGGCAGGGTGCCGATGCGCTGGTCGTGGAGGCCGGTGAGGCCCACGGCCCGGAGCATGTCGTCGGCGCGGCTGCCGGGGACTCCGGCGGCGGCGCACAGCATGCGCAGCTGGCTGCGCAGGGTGCGGGAGGGGTGGCCGGGGACGTCGCCGAGCAGGACGCCGACCTCGCGGGCGGGGTGGGCGACCTGGTGCAGCTGCCGGCCCCGGAAGTAGGTGATGCCACGGCCCGGTTCGAGCTGCAGCATCAGGCGGAGCGCGGTGGTCTTGCCCGCTCCGGCAGGTCCGAGCAGGGCGGTGACGGTGCCGGGCCGGGCCTCGAAGGTGAGATCGTCCACGGCGGGCGGGCGGTCCCGGCGGGGGGTGCTGGTGAGTCCGATGGCCTGAAGCATCGCTTCTCTCGCGGGTAGGTGAGACCGCTCCGCGGCAGGGCGGCTGTCCCAGCAAGATAACGCCACATTTCGGACTTTTGGCGCAGGGTTGGCAGCTCGGAACGCCCGGAAGGCCGCCCGTCAGACCTCGGGCCGGAGCATCGGCGGGTTGAGGAGCGTGGCTCCACCAGCGCGGAACAGCTGGGCCGGACGGCCGCCCTGACGGGTCGTGGTGCCGCCCGCCGGAACGAGGAAGCCGGGCGTGCCGGTCACCTTGCGGTGGAAGTTGCGCGGGTCGAGGGCCACTCCCCACACCGCCTCGTAGACCCGGCGGAGCTCGCCGACCGTGAACTCCGGCGGGCAGAAGGCGGTGGCCAGGGAGGAGTACTCGATCTTGGAGCGGGCCCGCTCCACGCCGTCGGCGAGGATCCGGGCGTGGTCGAAGGCGAGCGGCACCGGCGGTTGGGCCTCGGACTCGCCGCTCCCGTCCTGGCCGAGCAGCTCCTCGACGGGCGCCCAGCGCGCGCTGTTGGCGTCGCCGCCCGCCCGCGGCGCCGGCAGGTCCGGCGCGAGCGCCAGGTGCGCCACGCTGACCACCCGCATCCGCGGGTCCCGGTCGGGCGCCCCGTAGGTCGCCAGCTGCTCCAGGTGCGCACCGTTCCCGCCGGCGGGCTGCGGGGCGCCGGGGTCGTGGACGCAGAGCCCGGTCTCCTCGACCAGTTCGCGCGCGGCGGCGGCGTCGAGGTCCTCGTCGGCCCGGACGAAACCGCCCGGCAGTGCCCAGCGGCCCTGGAAGGGCGCCTCGCCCCGTTTCACGACGAGGGCGCACAGGGCGTGGCGCCGCACGGTGAGCACGACCAGATCGACGGTGACGGCGAAGGGCGGAAAGGCCGACGGGTCGTAGGGAGGCATGCCCGCGATCATAGTCGTCTTCCTGACGATAAACACGCCCGGCGGAAGGATCGGTGCCACTTCTTCTCCGGCCCCGCCCCCTCCCCCGCCCCGCTTCTTCCGCTCGCGCTCGCCGCCCGCCGTCGAAACGCCCGCCGGAGGGTCAGCCGCCCAGCTGGAGACCGGGCGCGGCCTCCTCGACCATGCCGAGCCCGAGCCGTCCGACGCGGGCCGCGAACGGTTCGCCCGCGACCAGGAGACCCGACAGCCGCACCTCGCCGAGCGGCGCGGAACGCAGCGGCTGCAGGGCGACCGTGCGGCCGGGCGCGTCCGGCCGGACGCCGACGACCGTGGTCAGCAACTGCACGCCGGCCGCGGCGGCCACCGCGGCGGGCCTGCAGGCCGCCGGGTGCGGCGTCGGCACGGCTCCGGCGGTCCGCCGCTCGCCCGCGTACATCTCCGGGAGCCGGTGACCGAAGGCCTCCGCGGCGTCGAGGATCCCGCGCAGCAGCGCCGTCGCCTCGCGCTCGTACCCGGCCGCGGCGAGCCCGGCGACGGCGACGGCCGTCTCGTGGACGCGGACCGCGCCGGACCGGTGCCCGAAGGGGTTGTAGCCCGGCTCCTTCTCGCCGAGGCCCCGCAGGCCCCAGCCGGAGTCCAGCGCCGGAGCGGCGAGCAGCCGGGCCAGCCGCTCGGTCCGCGCCTTGTCCAGGAGTCCCGGCGCGGGCCGCCCGGCGGCGGTCAGCCCGGTGTCGAGGAGGTGTGCGGCCCAGCCGCCCGGGTGGGGCAGCGGGCGGCCGTCGGGCAGGAGGGCGAGCACGGGCCGGCCGCCCGCGGGGTCGTCGAGCCAGAACCGCGCCCGGAAGCGTGCGCGCAGCGCCTCCGCCCACTCCCGCCACGCGTCCCCGCCCGGCCGGCCGCAGGCGTCGAGGAGATCCGCGCCGAGCACGGCCGCGCGGTGCGCGTGCGCCTGTGTCTCGGCCCGCGACGGCCCGGCGGGCCACGGGTCCGGCACGAAGCCGCCGTCGTCCACGCAGGCGCGCAGCCGGTCGAGGCACCGCTCCGCGACGGGAAGCAGCTCCGCGAGGTCCTGCTCCGGCAGTCCCCAGCGGTGGGCCTCGGCGAGGACGGCGGGAAAGGCGAGGGTCGCCTCGATCCCGGTGCAGCGGGGCGGCAGCAGCGGGCCCGCGTCTCTGAGCGGCCCGGGAATGCGCCCCGAATCGGGACCCGGGCCGCGGAGTTGGGTGCGGGCGAGGGCGCGCAGTGTGGTGACGGCGAGCCGGGTGCCGAGGGGCAGGGCCATCCGGGCGGCCCAGAGCGCCTCGGCGGTGACGGGCCCGCAACGCCAGGGCACTCCGGCCGCGAGGTGGACGTCGGCGGGGTGGGCGGCGTCGCGCTGGAGCAGCGCGCGCAGGTCGGC
Organism: Streptomyces sp. NPDC053493; assembly: GCF_044544825.1. Lineage (NCBI taxonomy): Bacteria > Bacillati > Actinomycetota > Actinomycetes > Kitasatosporales > Streptomycetaceae > Streptomyces > Streptomyces sp. NPDC053493. The sequence goes on along the minus strand of NZ_JBITXS010000009.1, from coordinate 98,772 downwards.
GACGGAGTTGCGCAGGAGGGGCCCGAGCCGTGGGTCGTCGCCTTCGGCGACGGCGTCGGCGACGACGTGCCCGCCGGGCCTGCCGGCGCCCGCGGGCTGTCTGCGGTCGGTCCGCTCGGGGCGGATCCGCACGGTGAGGACGAAGCGGCCTGCGGGGGCCAGCTCGGCGTCCCATCGGAGCAGTCCGGCCGCCGCCAGCGCTTCGCTGGGCGGTGGGTCGGCCGAGACGGCGACGGCGGCTCCGTCGGGGGCCGTCCAGCGCAGGCCGGTGCCGTGGACGCTCGCGGAGAGTTCGGGTCCGGGCCGGCCGCCCGCCACCGCGCCCAGGTCCGCGAGATCCGTGCCCAGAGCGAGCTCCACGGGGAGCCGAAGCGGCCGGGCCGCGGAGCTGCGCAGGGTGATCCGCTCGGTCCCGTCGGCCTCCCTGCTCCGCTCGACGACGAGTCCGGGGTCGGGTCCGGTGTCGCCGGGCGTGCGCAGGACGCCCAGGAATTCGGCGCGGTCCGCGGCGGTCGACCGGCCCTGGAGGGTGACGGGCTCACGGCCGCTGACCCGCAGGACGCAGCGGGCGAGGAGCCGCCGCCCGGCGGCGAAGACTCCTTCGAGGCCGTTGCCGGTGAGCTGTCCGTGCCGGGGGCTGAGGGTGAGGGCGGGCAGAGCGACGGCGACGAGGGTGTCGTGGACGGGGGGCAGGTCGCCGGGGCGGGCCGCACCGGCTGCCGTTCCCGGTGGCGGGCCTCCGGTGAGGGACGGGTGTCCGGCGGTGGGTCCGGAGGCCTGGGCGGGGCTGGGGGCCATGGCGGGTGTGCGGCGCTTCCTGTGCGGTCCGGTCGGCTCGGCCGCGCCCGGGGGCGAGCGTGGCGGGGCGCGCTCGGCCCGTTCCGGTCCGCGAGGTCGGCCGTGGGGCGGCGGCACGGCTCCTGCGGGACCGCCACCCAGCTGAACGCCCTCGTGTGCCGACGGGTCACGGCCCGGCCCGTCCTCGGCCGGAAGAGGCTCCTCGTCCAGGAGCCGTGCGCCGGGCGCGGCCGGGAGGAGGTGCCCACCAGGGCTCCGGTCCGCCTCATCCGCCGCTCCTCGCCCCGCGTCGTCCGGTCCGCCGCACCGCCGCGGCCCTCGGCGGCCTGGGTCCGGTGCCGCTCCGCCGGGCGGTGGCGAGGGCACGCGAGGGGCTCCGGCCGGCCCCGGCGGCGCGCATGCCCGCCTGTCGGGTGGTCCGCCGCGCGGCCTGCCGGGCCCTCTGCCGCCGGCGTTCCCGGGTGCCCTCGGAGGCCGGTGCGTGGTCCGGGCCGGCGGTCGGATCGGCCGTCGCCGCATCGGGGCCGGCTTTCTGGCTCCTTCCGGTGCCGTCGGACGCGGCTGCGGCGGAGACGCGCGCGTCACGCTCCTTGCGCAGGCACTCGCGCAGGGACTCCGGGTCGAGGCCCTCGTTGCAGGCCTGGTGGAGCAGCCGGGCGAAGAGGTAGTCGGGATCGGTCTCCAGGGCCAGTCCGAGAGCCACCCGGGCGGAGGGCTCGTCTCCGGTGGACCAGGCGACCCAGCCGGCGAGGGTCAGCGGGGCCGCCGCGTACTCCTGGTACGGCGCCACGCAGCGGCGGGACAGGGCGCGCCAGAGCCGCAGCGCCGCAGGCGCCTGCGGTCCTTCCATCCATTCGGCGGCCTGGTCGCGGGTGTCGCGGTCCTGGAGTCCGAGGATCACGGCGGCGGCCTCCTCGGGCGTCAGCAGGCCGTCGTCCCTGGCATCGGCTCCGGCCGTGCCCGCACCGGTCGCGGTCCCGCTTGCCGTCGCGGCGGCGAAGGAGTCGGGCGGTGCGGAGAAACGGTCGATGAGCCGGCGGACGAGGGCGAGGGTGGTGTCGCGGGTCTCCTGCCGTGCCAGGCCGCCCGTCGGGCCGTCGAGGATCCGCGGCACGACGACCGCGGCGGCGTCGTTCAGCGCCGCGCGCTGCGCCGCTTCGTCGCCGCCGGATCCGCGCGGCTTCAGCCGTGCCTCCATCTCCTTGAGGGTGCCGCGCACCTGGATTCCCGCGTAGGCGGCGGAGGCGGCCATCACCGACGTGCCGGACAGGGCCAGCGGTGTGCCGTCGGGCGGGCAGCAGCGGGCGTCGGGGCAGCAGTAGGAGAAGTAGAGACCGTCGGAGATGCAGAGGGCTTCGAGCACGGGAATGTCGAGCGCGCCGCAGGCGGTGCGCAGGCGCTGGGCGAAGGGCCGCAGACGCTCCATGACCCGCCGCCCGGTCTCGCCGGGCGCGGGTTCCTGGCAGAGGAAGACGACGATGGCGTCGGGGCGGTCGGCGCGGCGGGTGCAGCCCTCGACGAGGGTGTCGGCCAGGTGGTCGGCGGTGGCGGCCCATTCGTACGACGAGCTCGGGATGCCGACCCGGACCCGGCCGCCGAAGCGTCCGCGCTCGCCGTGCAGCGCGACGAGGACGACCGAGTCGCTGGGGTGGAAGCCGAGCATGAACGGCAGCGCGTCGGCCAGCTCGGCCGGGCCGCGCAGGGTGATCTGCGGAGTGGTGGACGGGCCGTGGGATTCGTGGTGGTTCGTGTTCATGGTCACGACGGTGCCGCGACCACCGCCGGTCGCGAAACCCCTGTGGATAACTCCCGCGCCGAGGGTCCGGGAGTTATCCACAGCCTCGGCGGCTCGTTCGCGCAATGTCGGAGCGATCGGGTTGCATGGAGGCATGACCAACGCAGACCGCCCCGAGGACCGCGCCGCCCTGCGCGCGGCCGCCGACTCCGTGCTCGCCCGTCTCGTCTCGGACCCGACGGGTGCGGCGAGACTCCGCGAGGACCAGTGGCGCGCCATCGAGGCGCTGGTGGCGGACAGACGCCGGGCGCTGGTCGTGCAGCGGACCGGCTGGGGCAAGTCGGCGGTGTACTTCGTCGCGACCTCGCTGCTGCGCGAGCGCGGCGCGGGCCCAACCGTGATCGTCTCCCCGCTGCTGGCGCTGATGCGCAATCAGGTGGACGCGGCCGCCCGCGCGGGCATCCGCGCCCGCACGATCAACTCGTCGAACACCGAGGAGTGGGAGACCGTCCAGCAGGAGGTGGCGGCGGGCGAGGTCGACGTGCTGCTCGTCAGTCCCGAGCGGCTCAACAATCCCGACTTCCGCGACCAGGTGCTGCCCCGCCTCGCGGCGGCCACGGGGCTGCTCGTCGTCGACGAGGCACACTGCATCTCCGACTGGGGACACGACTTCCGGCCGGACTATCGCCGGCTGCGCACGATGCTCGCCGACCTGCCGGCCGGCGTGCCGGTGCTCGCGACGACCGCCACCGCCAATGCCCGGGTGACCGCGGACGTCGCCGAGCAGCTGGGGACGGGCGTCGAGGGCGACGCGCTGGTGCTGCGCGGGCCGCTGGACCGCGAGAGCCTGAGCCTCGGCGTGGTGCGGCTGCCCGACGCGGCGCACCGCCTGGCCTGGCTGGCCGAGCACCTCGGCGAGCTGCCCGGGTCGGGCATCGTCTACACACTGACGGTGGCCGCGGCCGAGGAGGTGACCGCCCATCTGCGCCAGTGCGGTTACGCGGTCGCCTCGTACACGGGCCGGACGGAGAACGCCGACCGGCAGCAGGCCGAGGACGACCTGCTGGGCAACCGGGTCAAGGCGCTCGTGGCGACCTCGGCGCTGGGCATGGGCTTCGACAAGCCGGACCTCGGTTTCGTCGTGCACCTCGGTTCGCCGTCCTCGCCCATCGCCTACTACCAGCAGGTGGGCCGGGCCGGGCGCGGTGTGGAGCACGCGGAGGTGCTGCTCCTGCCGGGCAAGGAGGACGAGGCGATCTGGCAGTACTTCGCGTCGGTGGCCTTCCCTCCGGAGGAGCAGGTGCGCCGCACCCTGGACGTGCTGGCGCAGGCCGGCCGTCCGCTGTCCCTGCCCGCTCTCGAACCGCTGGTCGAGCTGCGCCGGACACGGCTGGAGACCATGCTCAAGGTGCTCGACGTGGACGGGGCCGTCAAGCGGGTCAAGGGCGGCTGGGAGAGCACCGGCCGCCCGTGGGTCTACGACACGGAGCGGTACGCGTGGGTGGCCCGGCAGCGGCAGGCCGAGCAGCAGGCGATGCGGGAGTACGCGGCCACGGACGGCTGTCGCATGGAGTTCCTGCGCCGTCAGCTGGACGACGAGGCCGCGGCGCCGTGCGGTCGTTGCGACAACTGCGCGGGCGTCAGGTTCGACGCGAAGGTGTCGGACGCGGCGCTCGACTCGGCGCGGGGCGAGCTGGGCCGGGCGGGCGTGGAGGTGGAGCCGCGCAAGATGTGGCCGACCGGACTCGCCGCCGTGGGCGTGGATCTGAAGGGCCGTATCCCGGCGGGTGAGCAGTCGTACGCGGGGCGGGCGCTCGGCCGTCTCTCGGACATCGGCTGGGGCAACCGTCTGCGCCCGATGCTCGCCGACTCCGCGCCGGACGCCGAGGTGACGGACGACGTGGTGCAGGCCGTGGTGCGGGTGCTCGCCGACTGGGCGAAGGGGCCCGGAGGTTGGGCCTCGGGCGCGCCGGACGCGGCGCCCCGGCCGGCCGGCGTGGTGACGGTCGCCTCGCACCGCAAGCCGCGGCTCGTGGGTTCGCTCGGCCGGCGGATCGCCGAGATCGGGCGGATGCCGCTGCTCGGTTCGGTGGAGTACGCGCCGGAGGCGGAGGAGCTGCGGATCTCCCGGACGAACAGCGCGCAGCGGGTCGTCGGTCTGCAGCGGGCCCTGGTCGTCCCGGACGAGCTGGCGCAGCGGCTGGCCGCGGCGGGCGGCCCGGTGCTGCTCGTGGACGACTACGCGGACAGCGGCTGGACGGTGGCGGTGGCGGCGAGGCTGCTGCGTCGCGCGGGGGCGGAGGGAGTGTTCCCGCTGGTGCTCGCCGTCCAGGCATGAAACGGCGAGTGAATAATGGGTAACTGGGCAGGGATATGAGAGTCATACCGGTTCATTCCCGTCAGCGGCCTCATTTGCTCGTTGCCGCCCGCGCGCGGGCCGGGAAGAATTGGGAATCCGCCCCGCACGGCCCCAACGCGGTCTGGTTGACCGTGCCGTGGTGCGCCCTCACCCGACCCTGCCCGCGGAGCGGGCGCGTATCCGAAGGGAGGATCGTGACCCTCGGATTCGCTCCGTCCTCAACCGCTCCGGTCAACTCGTCGTCCGGGTCGGCCAGCCGCCTCGCTCGGATGCTCGAACCCGCGGAATGGGCCGCGGCCGGGATCCCGTTGCTGCGCAACCCTCGTGAGGTTGTCAGCGGCCTGCACTCCCGTCACATGCCCACCCCTTCGACGGCGGTGGTGGCCGTTCTGGACCACGAGGAACGGCTCGCCGCCAGCGCCTCCTTCACCCGCAGGCCCGCTCCGGCGGACGGCTGGGAGTTCCGCAACGCGCTCCTCGCCCATCTGCGCCGGGTCATCCCGCACGACCTGCGCCGGCGTGCTCCGGTCCGCACGGCGGTGCTGCTCTACTGCCGGGACGGCGACGAGCGCTGGACCGAGGAGGACGGGGCCTGGATGTGGGGGCTGCGGGACGCCTGCACGCTCCACGGGCTGCGCTGCGGTGCGTACATCACGCTGACCCGGGGAGGCTGGCAGGTGCTCGGCGAGGGCCGGGGCGGGCGCAGGCCCGGCTCCGACTCGCGTCCGACTCCGCTGGGCGAGGACTCGGCGCTGGACCGGCTCCTGCCCCGTATCGCGAGCGGCGCTCCCGAGCCCCTGCGCCGGGCGGCCGCCCGCTGAGCGATCCCGCCCGCGGACCCGTAGGCGCACGACGACCGCACGACGACCCGTACGACCCCATACGCTCTGCAGGACGCCGTAGGACGCCGTACGACTCCACTCCGTACGGCCCTGTGCCGACGGCGTACGGCCCGCACGCGCGAGCGTCCCGACCCGCCTGCTGGGCGCCGGGAGTCCGCCCGGCCGCCCGTGGGGCGGCCGGGACGCGGACGGGCGGGGTCAGACGCCGGCGCCGAGGGCGGCGTTGACGCGCTGCGGGTCGCCGCAGACGATCAGCAGGGCCGTGGCCCGCTTCATCGCCTCGGGCAGCCGGCGGGCGACGTCCTCGTCGGAGCCGCCGTCGACCGCCACGACGACCACGGGCCGGGCGGCGGCACGGGCGACGGAGTCGGCGTGCGCGAAGAACACGTCCTCGCGGGCGTCCTGCTGGGCCCAGTAGGCGGCCTCCCCGAAGGACAGCTCGTGCGCCGCCCACGGGTGCTGCTCGCCGGTGGTGAGCACCAGCACGTCGCCGGGGGCGCGGCCGGACTCCAGGAGGAGGTCCACCGCCTCCTCGGCCGCGTCGACGGCCCCGTCGGCGGGCGCGGGGATCAGCTGGACCTGCGGCAGGGACCGCTCGTCGGAACGATTCTCCGCACGGGCCACGGCGGCCGGCTCGGCAGCGGACGGGCGCGGTACGGGCGGCGCCGGCGGTGCGGGCCTGGCCGGACCGGGGCCCGGACGACCGGGACGCGGAGAGGCCGCGGAACGCGGGCCGGGTACGGGTCGTGGGGTCGGCACGGGTCGGCCGGCGGCCGTGGTCGCGGGACCCTGGGCACTCTCGTGAATCTGAGGCTCCTCGGGGATGAGAGGCATGGGTGGATGTCTATCAAACGCCGTCGCGCGTGGCTCCGGCGGGTGGGCGCACCGTCGCGCCCCGGCTGCTGAAACGGCTCTGCCGGAGAGGTCCCTGACGGGCCTCGCCGGAGAATCCGGAACCGGTTGCAGAAGCCGGAAGTCAGAAGTCGAAGCCGAGTTGGCCCCCGCTTTCCAGAGCGGCCGCTTCGGCGGAGAGCCGGACCTTCTTGAGATGCCGCCAGCGGGGCATCGCGTCGAGGTAGGCCCAGGAGAGCCGGTGGTAGGGCGTGGGCCCACGCTCCTCCAGCGCCGCCTTGTGGACCGGGGAGGGATAGCCCGCGTTGGCCGCGAAGGCGTACGGGAGGCAGTCCGCCGCCTCGGCCTCCAGCTGGGCCATCAGCGCGTCGCGCCGCACCTTGGCGATCACGGAGGCGGCGGCGACGGCGACACAGGACTGGTCGCCCTTGATCACCGTACGGACCTGCCAGGGGCTGCCCAGGTAGTCGTGCTTGCCGTCGAGGATCACGGCGTCGGGGCGGACCGGCAGGCCCTCCAGGGCGCGGATCGCGGCCAGCCGGAGCGCCGCCGTCATGCCCAGGTCGTCGATCTCCGTGGGCGAGGCGTCGCCCAGCGCGTACGCCGTGACCCACTGCTCGAGTTCCACGGCGAGCGCGGTGCGGCGCTTCGGGGTGAGCAGTTTGGAGTCGGTGAGCCCGGCGGGCGGGCGGCGCAGGCCGGTGACGGCTGCGCACACCGTGACGGGACCGGCCCATGCCCCGCGTCCGACCTCGTCGATACCGGCAATGATCTTGGCGCCGGTGGTCGCTCGGATCGAGCGCTCGACACTGTGGGTGGGTGGTTCGTACGGCATGGCGCTGACAGGTTACGCCGCGGGACACCTCCCCCGGTACCCGGATTCCCCACGACCGTCCGCGCGGGCCCGGATCCACCGCGGCGCCGGGCCCGTACGCCTCGCGCGATCGACCGGATCCGGCCCCGCCGCAGACCGAAAACCGCTGCTTACCGGCCCGTCGCTCCGCGAGGCGCGAGTCCCCCGCTCGCGTCACCCGCCTGCGGCGCCGCGGCCTGGCGTCGCAGCAGCGGCACCATCACGTGGTCGATCATCCCGGCGATCTCCTCGTCGGTCCATTCGCTGCCGCCAACCTTCGCGCGGTACATCATCATCGCCGGGACCACGTCGTAGACCATCCCGTCGGCCGCGTCCTCGCGCACGTCGCCGCGCTCGATACCGCGCTCCACCACCTCACGCAGCAGTCGCCGGGACGGTTCGATCACTCCGGTGACGATCAGCTCGTGGAAGCGTTCGGCGGCCTCGTGATCGCATTCGTGAAGGACCGCCCGCAGCGCGATACCGGGCGTCGAGTACATCGCGGCGCGCACTCTGCGGCACAGCTGGAGCAGGTCCTCGCGCACACTGCCGTGGTCGGCGGCCTCCCGCAGGTCGGGGAGCCCCGTCATGAGCGCGTCCGCGACCAGGTCCTCCTTGGACGACCACCGGCGGTAGACCGCGGCCTTTCCGGTCTGCGCGCCGACCGCGACCCCCTCCATCGTCAGCCCGTTCCAGCCGACGGTGCCGAGCTGCTCGAGGGCGGCTTCCAGAATGGCGCGTTCCAGGACCGGGCCGCGCCGTCGCGGCGTCGCTCCGTGCGGCCGAGCGGCGGCCTCGGAGTGCGAAGTACCCATCAAAACCTCTCTGTTGAGACACGTCGGGACGCCCGGCAGTGCTCAGTGAACGGTTGCGTTCCTTGAGGGGGACTCACTACCGTGGGCGACAGTGAACGAGTGCGTTCACTAAATTCTTCCGTGGGGGATTCATAGTGACAACATCTCCGGTGGCCACCCGGACCGATCCCGGCACCGCCCGCTATCCGAATCGGCCGGGAATCGCCCTTGCCGTCATCGCCGCCTGCCAGTTGATGGTCGTGCTCGACGCCACGATCGTGAACATCGCGCTCCCGCACATCCAGGAGGCGCTCTCCTTCTCGACCACCGACCTGTCCTGGGTGCTGAGCGCGTACACCCTCACTTTCGGCGGTCTGCTGCTGCTCGGCGGTCGCGCCGGCGACATCCTCGGCCGCCGCCGGGTGTTCCTGACCGGCATCCTGGTCTTCACGCTCGCCTCCCTGCTCGGCGGCTTCGCGCAGGAGCCGTGGCAACTCCTCGCCGCCCGCGCCCTGCAGGGCGTCGGCGGCGCGATCGCCTCGCCGACCTCGCTCGCCCTCATCACCACGACGTTCCCGGAAGGCCCCGAGCGCAACCGGGCGTTCGGCGTCTTCGCGGCCGTCTCGGCCGGCGGTGGCGCGATCGGTCTGCTCGCCGGCGGCATGCTGACCTCGTGGCTCGACTGGCGCTGGGTGCTGTTCGTGAACGTCCCGATCGGCCTGCTCATCGCGTACCTGACGCCACGCTTCATCAACGAGTCCGAGCGTCACCCGGGCCGCTTCGACCTGGCCGGCGCGCTGTCCTCCACGCTCGGCATGGCCGCCCTCGTCTACGGCTTCATCCGCACCTCGGAGGAGGGCTGGAGCGACTCCCTGACGATCGGGTCGTTCGTCTCCGCCGTGGTGCTGCTCGCCGCCTTCGCCGTCGTCGAGTCGCGGGCGCGCGAGCCCATCACGCCGCTGCGGATGTTCGCCGACCGCAACCGCTCCGGCACGTACGTGATCATGCTCAGCCTGGCGGCCGCCATGTTCGGCATGTTCTTCTTCATCGTCCTGTTCGTGCAGAACGTGCTCGGCTACTCGCCGATCCGCGCCGGTGTGGCCTTCCTGCCCGTCACGCTCGCGATCGGTGTGGGCGCGGGGCTCGCCCAGCGGCTGCTGCCGGTCCTCGGCCCCAAGCCGTTCATGGTGACCGGCGCGGCGCTCACCGGCGCCGGACTGTTCTGGCTGACCTTCATCACCCCGGACAGCTCCTACGTCACCGGAGTCCTCGGTCCGATGGTCGTCTTCGGCTTCGGCATGGGCCTCAACTTCGTGACCCTGACGCTGACCGCCGTCTCCGGGGTCGGACAGCACGAGGCCGGCGCCGCCTCTGGCCTGCTCAACGCCATGCAGCAGGTGGGCGGTTCGCTCGGTCTGTCGATCCTGGTCACGGTCTTCGGGAACGCCAGCAAGGACGAGGCGAAGCAGCAGCTGCCGGACTTCCTCGCGCGGGCGACGCCGGAGCAGAAGGCCGGGTTCTTCGAGGAGCAGCAGCTGCCGGCGCCTTGGTCCCACGAGGTGCTGACGGCCGGCATCTCGACCGCGTTCACCGCCGCCGTCGTCATGGTGCTGATCGCGCTCGTCACGGCGGTGGTCGTGATCCGGGTCCGCAAGAGCGACCTGGAGGCCCTGAGCGGCAAGGCGGAGGCGGCCGGACCGGTCGCCTGACGCGGTCGGCGTGCCCTTCTCCCCGCACAGGAGGAGGGCACGCCGAGTGTTCCGTACGCGCCGAGGTCAGGGCGCGTACGGGTCGTACGGGTCGTAGGTGTCCAGGTCCGGGTCCGCGTCCGGGTCGTACTGCTCTTCCCGGCTCGGCCGGCCGCACGACACCGGCGGCGTCACCGCGTGCTCGGCGAGGATGTCCCGGGCCCGGGCCTCGGCCAGGCTGGTCGCGTACCAGCTCTCGTCCTCGTCGTCGCGCAGCCGGTCGGCGATGTCCCGGAGCGCGCAGGAGCGAAGCGGCTCGGGAAGCCGGTCGAGCGCGGGCACCGCGTCGGCCGACAGGCCCTCCAGGTAGTGCACGTCGATCTTGCCGAGCCGTTCGTGACGCTCGACGTTCTGCGCGGCGATGACGGCGTCCGGCTGGATCAGGCCGAAGACGAGGACGAAACCGGCGGCGCTGGCGGCGAGGGCACGCGGCAGCAGCCGGGCGCCCCAGATCCCGGCCGCCATGATCAGGAGGATCGCCACGCCGAGCCAGATCTCCATGGTGGTGACGGAGATCCGCAGCCGCGTCAGTCCGTACGCGTCCACGTACAGGTCCATCCGGCGCAGCGCCGAGGCGACCACGACCAGGGTGAGGACGCACAGGGTGCCGAGCACCGCCCGGACGAGCCGGCGGTCACCGGCGCCGGCGCGGGGCGCCCAGCGCAGCGCCAGGCCGATCACCGCCAGGGTGAGCAGCGTGGCCGTGAGCAGCTGCCAGAAGCCCTGGCGTGCGTACTCGGCGTAGGTCAGACCGGTCTCGCTGAGGACCTTGTCGTAGCCGCCGAAGAGCACGGTGAGCTGGATGGCGTTGAAGGCGGCGAAGAGGAGGTTCAGGACGATCAGCGGGAGCGCCCACTCCAGGCGGCCGCGCGCCGGGCCCGGCTTGAAGGCCATCTTGTCCCAGCGCAGCGGGGCCGCGGCGGTGCGGGCCACGGCGAGGGCGCCGAACAGGCCGATCAGGAAGCACAGCAGCCGCCAGGGCGCCTGGTCGAGCGAGACGTCCGGGACCAGCGAGCCGATCAGGTCGGCGAAGGCGGCGTCGGCACCGGCGAAGAGCGCGCCGAAGACGACGAGAAGCCCGGCGGCGATCAGTACGGTACGGAGCACGGGCCCCCACCGGCCCTGCGAACCGCCCGCGCGCTGACGGGCGCCGCGCCAGCCCCACATCATGCCGGTGCCGACGGAGTCGAAGAGTCCGACCGGTCCGAGCAGCATGCTGGGCCAGCCGCGGCCGCCGTGCAGGGCAAAGCCGGTGAGGCCGATGGCGGCGACGATCGCGAGGAAGGCCGGCCAGCCGGCGTCGCTGAGCGCGGGCACGGCGAGCAGCGCCGCGCCGCCGATCGCCCAGACCAGCGTCCAGGGCCGGAGACGGCGACCGGCGGCGCGGGCGGCGAAGGCCCCGGCGACGGTGGCGGGCACGGCCACGAGGAGCAGGTTCGTGCCGGCGCCGTCGCTGAGGAGGAGCGCCGCGAACAGCGCGGTGGCCAGGACCGCCCAGAGCGTGGCGGCGGTCGGGTGGGCCGGTGCCGGCGGCCTCAGCCGGCTCGGCGCGGGCTTCCTCGGCGGCGCCCAGGTCTGGTAGGCCGGGTGCGCCCCGTACATCCCGGGCGGCGGCCCGCCCGGGAAACCGGCCCGCGCGGGCGCGTACGGGGTCGCCGCGGCGGGCCCGACGGTGCCGCGCGGCGCGGCGGACGCGGACGGGGTGGCCGCGGCAGCCGGCTGCTGCGCCTTCGGCGCGGCGTCCTTGGGCGCCGCACCGGGCACGGCGTCCTCGGGCGCGGCCGCACCGGGCACGGCGTCGGCAGCCTTCTGCGCGCCGTCGCGTTTCTGGGCGGCGTCGCCCTTGGGCGCGTCGTTGCCCTTCGGCGCGGCGTCGTCCTTGGGCGCGGCGTCCTTCGGTGGTACGGCGTCCTTGGGCGGCTCGGCGGACGGTGTGTCGGTCACGGGACCCCCTCCCGGCCCGGTCCGCGCGGCCAGGGGCCTGAAGTGGCCTGAATCGGCGGTTCCGGGTGTCTCGTCGGCACGCTGTTGTCATGATCAGCGCTGCGGAGTGGCCGACTCTAACGGCGCCGGGCCCCGTTGAACCGCCCCGCCCGCACCTGTGGCAGGACCGTGACAGTCAGCCCTGGTGACGCGGCCGGGTGGGCAGCCAGTCGGGCAGGTCCTCGGTCTGCTCCAGCCACGCGGCGGGCGGAGTGCCGCCGGGGCCGGCGGCGACGACGCCGGCGGCGATGGCGCAGGTGGTGTCCACGTCACCGCCGACATTGGCCGTCGTCCAGAACATCCGCTCGAAGTCGCCGAGCGCCCGGGCGGCGGACCAGAGCGCGAACGGGACGGTGTCGTGCGCGCTGGTGCGCCGGCCGCTGCCGAGGACCGCCGCGACGGTGCCGGGGTCGCCGTAGTCGAGCATGTCGCGGGCCCGGCGCAACCCGGCTCCCACCGCGCTGCGCGGCACGAGCGCGATGACGCCGTCGAGCAGCGCCTCGGGCGTGGGCGGACCGCCGGGGTCGGCGGCGAGGGCGGCCGCGGCGGCGACGGCCATCGCCCCGACGACGGCCTCACGGTGCTGGTGGGTGGTGTACGCGGAGATCTCGGCCTGGTGGGTCGCCTGTTCCGGGTCGTCGGCGTACCAGGCGCCGAGCGGTGCGATCCGCATGGCGGCGCCGTTGCCCCACGATCCCTGCCCGTTGAAGAGGGCGGCCGCGAGCTCCCGCCAGTCGCCTCCCTCGCGGATGAGCCGGAGCATGCGGTTGACGGCGGGGCCGTAGCCGCGGTCGAAGTCGTGGTTGCGGGCGAACGACTCGGCGAGCGCGTCCTGGTCGATCCGTCCGTGACCGACCAGCACGGCGAGGACCGAGCAGGCCATCTCCGTGTCGTCGGTCCACTGCCAGGGACCGGCCGGCGGCTCGTGGCGCTTGAGGAGGGGATAGTGGGCGGGAACGAAGTACTGGGAGCCCAGGGCGTCTCCCACGGACAGCCCGCGCAGGCTGGCCAGGGCGCGGTCGAAGCGCCGGTCGAGAGTGGAGTCAGCGGTCATCGCCCTGCCACTCTATCCGGTGGGTCCGTACGGTTCCGGGGTACGCCAGCGTTCGAAGGGCCGGTCGAGGCGGTACTTCCCGTCCTCGCCGAGCAGCAGCATCCTGGTCTCGCCGTTTCCCGGGTTGGCCAGCGACTCGAACTCGGCGACCGTCCAGTGGAACCAGCGCATGCAGAACAGGCGCATGGTCAGCCCGTGGGTGACGATCAGGACGTTGGGCGGGTGGTCGGGCGCCTCGAAGCTCCGGTAGAGGCTCTCCAGGAACGCCCCGACCCGGTCGTAGACGTCGGCTCCCGACTCGCCCTGCGCGAAGCGGTAGAAGAAGTGCCCGTACGCGTCCCGGTACGCCTTCTGGAGGCGCACGTCCTCTCTCTCCTGCCAGTTGCCCCAGTCCTGCTCGCGCAGCCGCGGCTCCTCCCTGACCCGGACGCGACGGGGATCGAGCTGGAACGCGCGCAGTGTCTCGTGCGTGCGGCGGTAGGGCGACACGTAGACACTGACCCGCTCCTCGCCGAACAGCTCCCGCAGCCGCTCCCCCGTCTCCTCCGCCTGCCGCCACCCGGTCCCGGTGAGCCGGAGGGCGTGGTCGGGCTCCCGCTCGTACACCGTGTCGTCGATGTTTCCTTCGGACTCTCCGTGCCGTACGAGGACGATGCGCCGCGGTCGTGCCATGTCACGACCCTAGACGGCGTTCCGCCGGACGGCTCAGTCGAGCAGACGTCCGGAGTCCATCCGGCGTATGTGCCCGGTGAACCGGCGGCGCAGCTCCCGGTCGTGGGAGACGACCACCACGGCCCCCTGCCACTGCTCCAGGGCCGCTTCGAGTTCTTCGACGAGGCCGAGGGCCAGGTGGTTGGCGGGCTCGTCGAGGAGGAGCAGATCGGCGGGCCGGGCCAGCAGGCGGGCGAGCGCGAGGCGGCGTCGCTGGCCCGCGGAGAGGCGGCCGACCGGCACCTCCAGGTCGGCCGGGCGGAACAGTCCGTACGAGAGGAGCAGTTCGGCCTGCTCCTCCTCGGTGAGGGCCAGCCCGCGGCCGAACGCGGCGCGGACCCGCTCGGCCGGGCGGTGCGCCGGTATCTCCTGGGCCAGGTATCCGATGCGTCCGCTGCGCCTGATCCGCCCGGCGTCCGGCTCGACGAGGCCCGCCATGAGACGCAGCAGGGTGGACTTGCCGGCGCCGTTGGCACCCTGGACGAGCAGCCGCTCGCCCGCTGCGACGGTGAGGGTGTCGACGGCGAGCCGGTCGGCGACCCGGATGCCGTCGAGCGTGACAAGTGCGCCCTCGGCCCGGCCCGCGACGGGCCGTGCGGTGAAGGCGAGCGGCTTCGGAGGCTCGGGCACCGGGTCGTCCCGGAGCCGCCGCAGTCGTTCCCGGGCGTTGCGCACGCGCCCGGAGACCGAGGCCTGCACCCGGCCGCCGGCGCGGTCGTACGCCATCTTGTTGTTGTCCTTGCCGGCCCGGCCGGCGGCGACGCCGAGCGCGGTCGTGCGGGTGTACTCCTCCAGGCGGGCGGTCTGCGCGCACCACTCCGCGTGCGCCTGCTCCCAGCGGCGGCGGGCGGCGGCCCGCTCGGCGCGGAAGCCCGCGTACCCGTCGCCGTACCGCACGACGGTGCGGCGGTCGGCGTCGACCTCCAGGATGGCCGTGGCGACGCGCTCCAGCAGGACCCGGTCGTGGGAGACGGCCACGACCGTGCCGCGGTGGGCGCGAAGGGCGTCCTCCAGCCAGTCGAGCGCCTGGGCGTCGAGGTGGTTGGTGGGCTCGTCGAGGAGGAGCACCTCGGGCGCGGCGGCGAGGGCGCAGGCGAGCCCGAGGCGGGCCTGCTCGCCGCCGGAGAGGCTGCCGAGCCGGCGCTCTCGGCCTATGTGGGCCAGGCCGAGTCCGTGCAGGGCCTTGTCGACGCGCGCGTCCGCCTCGTACCCGCCGCGCAGCTCGAAGGCGGTGAGCAGCTCCCCGTACTCGCGGAGGGCACGCTCGCCGGCCGTGCCGAGCTCGGCCTCCCGCTCGTGGAGCTGTCGCTCCGTCGTCCGCAGGTCCGCGAGCGCGGCGTCGATCGCGTCGGCGACGGTGGCGTGGGCGGGCAGTTCCGGCGTCTGGGCGAGCATCCGTGCGCCGCCGTCCGCGACGGTGACGACCTCACCGAAGTCGGGCGCGTCGAGCCCGGCGAGCAGGCGCAGCAGGGTGGACTTGCCCGCGCCGTTCTCCCCCACGACGCCGATCCGCTCGCCGGGGCGCACGGTCAGCGAGACCTGGTCGAGGAGCAGTCGTTCGCCACGGGTCACGGTCACGTCGTGAAGAGAGAGCTGCGTGGGCAAGGGCGCCTCCGGGGGCACGAGGAAATCAGCTAACGCAACGGATGTCGCGTTACGACGAGTGTGGCACACTCGTACCGACTAACGCAACGGGAGTAGCAATTGAATGCATCGCGCAGGCCGGCGCACGAGGAAGAACCCACCGCCTCGGCCACCGCGGCCGCCCCGGGCAGCCGACGGCCCGGCGGACGCACCGCCCGCACCCGCGCCGCGGTCCGTGACGCCGTCCTGACCGGACTCGCCGAGCACGGCTATCCCGCCCTCACCGTCGAATACGTGGCGGAGCACTCGGGCGTGCACAAGACGACGCTGTACCGCCGCTGGGGCGGAGTGGAGGGCATGGTCGCCGACGCATTGGAGCTGGCGGGCGAGGACGAGTGGACCGCCCCGGACACCGGCAGCCTCGCCGAGGACCTCCGGGCGCTCGCCCGCGAGGTGGTCGACGCCTTCGCCGATCCGGGCCAGGCGGCCGCGCCGACGGCGTTCGTCGCCGCCGCGTTCCAGTCGCCGCGGGCCGCCGACTCCCTGCGGGCCTTCTACGAGGAGCGGTTCAGGCGCTGCGAGAGCGTGGTCGACCGGGCCGTGGCCCGCGGCGAGGCGCCGGCCGGCACGGACGCGGGCGCGGTGGTGCGAGCGGTCTCCGCGCCCCTCTTCCTGCGCCTCTTCGTCACCCGCGAGCCGGTCGACACCGATGTGGCGGACCAGGCGGCGCGTACGGTCCTGGCCGCCGTGGAAGCGGGCGCGTTCACCCGGCAGGACGCCCGGCCCGCGTAGGGCAGAGCCGGCCGCCCGATCACCTGCTCACCGGCCGGCCGCCCGCCCCGGCGTACACGTACCAGCCGGCCACGCGCCGCAGCGCGCGCCCTCGGCCTCACACCGCCCAGGCCTCACACCGCCCAGACCTCTCACCGCCCAGACCTCGCACCGCCCAGACCTCGCACCGCCCGGGCCTCACACCGTCCAGGTCGGTTCGAGCCGCACCACGTCGCCCGACATTGCCGCCACATCGGCCTCGGTCTGCGCCCGCAGGCCGAGCCGTTCCACCCGCTCGACCCGGTACTTGCCGTGCTCCGCCGCGGAGTTCCACATCGAGAGCACCAGGAACTCGTGCCCCGGCGCCTCACCGAAAAGGCCCCTGAGCATGCCGGGAGACCCGGCCATCGCCGGATTCCAGACCTTCTCCTGCATCAGGGCGAAGTGCTCCACCCGCTCCTCGTGGACCCGGCAGTGCGCGACCCGCGCCACGTCGGCGTCGGCGAACCGCGGCTCGAAGCCCGTCTTCACGTCGAAGCGGTGGTCGAACAGCTTGACCTGCGCGTTCCGGAAGGTGCCGACCTGAGCGGCCGCGAGCCGGTCGTGCGAGCGCGCCATGAACGAGTCGTAGAAGGCACGGCTCTCCCAGAACGCGAAGACATGGGCGACATCCGGCCGCCGCCGGCTCCATCCCCCGCCCTGCCCCCGGAATCCCGGCTCACCGAGCAGACCCGCCCACTTCCGCTGCCCCCGCTCGAACCCTCGACGGTCCACCACGGTGCAGCGAATCCACTTGACCAGCACCGCGCCATGGTACGGGGCGGAGCGACGCGCCGTCAGACCTCGGCCGAGTGGACCCGGACCAGACCGGCGGCCTCCTCGTCGTCCAGTTCGATTCCGAACACCTTGGAGAGCGTCGCGATCAACTCCTCCGGTCCGACCCGGCGTTCCTCGCGCGTCCCGTCCGCCCGGACCGTGAGCAGTCCGTCGCGGACCAGCGCCGTCCGCACCTCGGCACCGGGCTGGTGCGCCACCACCTGGCCGAGGAAGCGCGACCGCGGGTGGCTGGAGCTGTAGTGGTTCATCAGCTCGAAGTCCACCGGGTAGAGGGTGTGCGGGGCGAAGGCGTAGAGGTCGGTCCATCCTTCCGGGCGAAGCGCCCGCAGGACATGGACGCCCTCCGGCCCGATGGCGACGCCGAAGACCCAGCCGTCCTGCTCGACGCGCGCCCCGTCGGCCAGCGGCACCGGCTCCAGCGGTCCCTGCCAGCCGAACCCCGCGTCCAGGAGCCACTCTTCGCCGTCGAGCGCCACGACGAGCAGTCCGTGCGTGATCGGCGTCAGCGCGTCTCCACGGGTACGGTTCCGGGCGCCGCGCCCGGCGACCTGGAAGCCGATCCGCTCCAGGGCCGCGGCGAGCAGGGTGTTCTGTTCGTAGCAGTAACCGCCGCGCCGCCGGGCGACGAGCTTGGCCTGCAGGCTCGCCAGGTCGAGGCGGACCGGGCGGCCGAGGGCCACGTCCAGGTTCTCGAACGGAAGGGCCTCCACATGGGCCCGGTGCAGCGCGCGCAGCGTCACGAGATCGGGAGCGACCTCACCGACGTGTCCGATCCGCGCCAGATATGCGTCCAGATCCAGCTCTTCCCCGCCCCACATGCCGCACTCCCCCTCATCCGATGACATGTTGATCACATGACACCATGAACAGCTCGTCAAAAACGGTTCAGAGAGAGGGGATTCACGGTGAGCGGACTCAACAAAGGGGTCGACAAGGTCGAGGTGTCGCTCAAGTGGGACCCCAGTCCGGCCGGCGCCGCCGCGCACGACCTGGACATCGTCGCCGCGGTCTACACGGCGGACGCGCCCTACGGTCCTCCGGACCACCTCGTGCACTTCGACAGCCGTTCTCCCGACGGCACCATCACCCTCCACCGCGACAGCCTCACCGGCCAGGGCCTCGGCTACGACGAGGCGATGACGTTCGAACTGACCCGGATGGCGCCCCGCTACGCGCGCGTGGTGGTGGGCGTGGCCATACAGCAGGGCGGCGGACGGCTGACCTTCGGGCAGGTGGCACGGACCGGTGTCCGGGTGCGCGAGGGCTACACGGACCTGCTGGTCGACGACCTCGCGTCGGTGGCGGACGCGACGGCGGCCACGGTCGCCGAGTTCGTCCGCGACGACACCGGCGAGTGGGCCTTCCGGCCGTTCTCGCACGGCTTCGACACCGATCCGCGGGACTTCGGCGCCCTGATGGGCGCAGAGCGCTCCTGAGCACAGGGCGCGAACGTACGACCACACGACCACGCGACCGCTCGTGCGCACGACCGCACGACGAAGGGGACCGGCCGACGGCCGGTCCCCTTCGTCAGCTGCTGGTCAGCCGCGTGTACGGGCCGCGCCGGACGTCACGCCCGGCGCGATCCCGCCCGCGCCGTCAGCTGCAACCGCTGGTCGAGCCGCAGCCCTCGCAGATGTAGCAGGAGCCGGCGCGCTGCATCTTCGTACCGCAGGAGAAGCAGAGCGGGGCGTCCGCGCTGATGCCGAGCTGCATCTCGACGAGCTCCGCGGAGGTGTGGGCCTGCTTCGGAGCCGGGACCTCGGCCTTGGCCACCGGGGCGGCCACGGCCTTCAGCTCCTGGGCGACCGGCGCGGACTGGGCCAGACCCTCGACGTCGACGTCCTCATCGGCCGGCTCGTAGGAACCGGTCTCCAGGTGACGCTGGCGCTCCTCGGCGGAGTGGATGCCGAGCGCGGAGCGGGTCTCGAAGGGCAGGAAGTCCAGCGCCAGGCGGCGGAAGATGTAGTCGACGATCGACTGCGCCATCCGCACGTCCGGGTCGTCCGTCATGCCGGCCGGCTCGAAGCGCATGTTGGTGAACTTCGAGACGTAGGTCTCCAGCGGCACGCCGTACTGCAGACCGACCGAGACGGCGATGGAGAAGGCGTCCATCATGCCGGCGAGCGTCGAGCCCTGCTTGGACATCTTCAGGAAGACCTCGCCGAGACCGTCGTCCGGGTAGGAGTTGGCGGTCATGTAGCCCTCGGCGCCACCGACGGTGAAGGAGGTGGTGATCCCCGGGCGGCCCTTCGGGAGGCGCTTGCGGACCGGGCGGTACTCGACGACCTTCTCGACGGCCTCGCGGATCGTCGCCTCGGTCTTCGCGGTCACCTCGGCCTTCTCGTCCTCCTTCTTCTTCGCGGAGAGCGGCTGGCCGACCTTGCAGTTGTCGCGGTAGATCGCGAGCGCCTTGACGCCCATCTTCCACGCCTCGAAGTAGATCTCCTCGACCTCCTCGACGGTCGCCGTCTCCGGCATGTTGACCGTCTTGGACAGGGCGCCCGAGATCCAGGGCTGGATGGCGGCCATCATGCGGACGTGGCCCATCGCGGAGATGGAACGCTCGCCCATGGCGCAGTCGAAGACCTCGTAGTGCTCGGTCTTCAGGCCGGGAGCGTCGATCACGTTGCCGTGCTCGGCGATGTGGGCGACGATCGCCTCGATCTGCTCCTCCTGGTAGCCCAGGCGGCGCAGGGCCTGCGGGACGGTGCCGTTGACGATCTGCATCGAGCCGCCGCCGACCAGCTTCTTGAACTTGACCAGGGCGAGGTCGGGCTCGAGGCCGGTGGTGTCGCAGGACATCGCGAGACCGATGGTGCCGGTCGGGGCGATGACCGAGGCCTGGGAGTTGCGGAAGCCGTTCTTGGCGCCGAGGCGGATCACGTCCTGCCAGGCCTCCGTGGCGGCGGCCCAGATCGGGGTGTCCAGGTCGTCCATGCGGACGGCCTTGGCGTTGGCGTCGGCGTGCTGCTTCATGACGCGCTGGTGCGGCTCGGCGTTGCGGGCGTAGCCGTCGTACGCGCCGACGACGGCGGCGAGCTCGGCGGAGCGCTTGTACGAGGTGCCGGTCATCAGGGAGGTGATGGCACCGGCCAGGGCGCGGCCGCCGTCGGAGTCGTACGCGTGGCCGGTCGCCATCAGCAGGGCGCCGAGGTTGGCGTAGCCGATGCCGAGCTGGCGGAAGGCGCGGGTGTTCTCGCCGATCTTCTGGGTGGGGAAGTCGGCGAAGCAGATGGAGATGTCCATCGCGGTGATGACGAGCTCGACGACCTTGGCGAAGCGCTCGACGTCGAAGGACTGGTTGCCCTTGCCGTCGTCCTTGAGGAACTTCATCAGGTTCAGCGAGGCGAGGTTGCAGGACGTGTTGTCCAGGTGCATGTACTCGCTGCACGGGTTCGAGCCGTTGATGCGGCCGGACTCGGGGCAGGTGTGCCAGTGGTTGATCGTGTCGTCGTACTGGATGCCCGGGTCGGCGCAGGCCCACGCGGCCTCGGCCATCTTGCGGAAGAGCGCCTTGGCGTCGACCTCCTCGATGACCTCGCCGGTCATGCGGGCGCGCAGACCGAACTTCCCGCCGGTCTCGACGGCCTTCATGAACGCGTCGTTCACGCGGACGGAGTTGTTGGCGTTCTGGTACTGGACGGACGTGATGTCGTCGCCGCCCAGGTCCATGTCGAAGCCCGCGTCGCGCAGGGCGCGGATCTTCTCCTCCTCCTTGACCTTGGTCTCGATGAAGTCCTCGATGTCCGGGTGGTCGACGTCGAGGATGACCATCTTGGCGGCGCGGCGGGTGGCGCCGCCCGACTTGATCGTTCCCGCGGAGGCGTCGGCGCCGCGCATGAAGGAGACCGGGCCGGAGGCGTTGCCGCCGGAGGAGAGCAGCTCCTTGGAGGAGCGGATGCGGGAGAGGTTCAGGCCGGCGCCGGAGCCGCCCTTGAAGATCATGCCTTCTTCCTTGTACCAGTCGAGGATCGACTCCATGGAGTCGTCGACGGACAGGATGAAGCAGGCGGAGACCTGCTGGGGCTGCGGCGTGCCGACGTTGAACCACACCGGGGAGTTGAAGCTGAAGATCTGGTGCAGGAGGGCGTAGGCCAGCTCGTGCTCGAAGATCTCGGCGTCGGCGGGCGAGGAGAAGTAGCCGTAGTCCTCGCCGGCCTTGGTGTAGGTCTTCACGATCCGGTCGATGAGCTGCTTGAGACCGGTCTCGCGCTGCGGGGTGCCGACGGCCCCGCGGAAGTACTTGCTGGTGACGATGTTGACCGCGTTCACCGACCAGAAGTCGGGGAACTCGACGCCGCGCTGCTCGAAGTTGATCGAGCCGTCGCGCCAGTTGGTCATGACGACGTCACGGCGCTCCCAGGTCACCTCGTCGTACGGATGCACGCCGGGGGTGGTGTGGATGCGCTCGATACGCAGGCCCTTGCTCGCCGCCTTGGCTCCCTTGGCGCGGGAACCACGTGCCGGACCGCTCGCCGTCTCTGTCATGCCGCCTCCCATATACGGGCAAAACACCCTGGAGCACCCAGAAAATTCCAGGGCTCCGTTTTCTGTACTGCTGTCTGTACTGCTGTTGCCACGAGCGCCTCACGGACGGCTCGGGGCACGTCTTTCCCTCGGCCGCGCGACGGCCGGTCGCCGGACCGCCGCCGGTCCGGCCCGCCGGTCAGTCGGCGGCGGTGGCGGGAACGGGGACCCCGGGGGCCGGTCCGGTCCCGCCGCCCTCGGCGGGAGGCCGCTCGCGGAGCTCCGCGATGGCGGCCTCGAAGTCTTCCAGGCTGTCGAAAGCCTTGTAAACGGACGCGAAACGCAGGTACGCGACGAGGTCGAGCTCCTGCAGCGGGCCGAGGATGGCCAGACCCACGTCGTGGGTGGTCAGCTCGGCGCTCCCGGTGGCGCGCACCGCCTCCTCGACCCGCTGGCCGAGCTTGGCGAGGGCGTCCTCGGTGACGGGCCGTCCCTGGCATGCCTTGCGCACGCCGGAGATGACCTTGGTGCGACTGAAGGGTTCGGTGACCCCGGACCGCTTGACCACCATGAGCGAACAGGTCTCCACCGTCGTGAAACGACGGGAGCAGTCCGGGCACTGGCGGCGACGGCGGATCGACGTCCCGTCGTCGGTGGTGCGACTGTCGACGACGCGGCTGTCGGGGTGCCTGCAGAAGGGGCAGTGCATTGGTAAAGACCCTCCCTCACGGCACGACTGAATAGCCCCGCCGGGGCCGTCAAGGCCCCTCGAAGCGACCACCAGCATAGGCGATGCGGAGGCCCCCGAAAGACCAGGGACCACTACTTCTGGGTGGCCGATGCAATCCAACCACTAGATCTTGGGTTGGCGCTTGATTGCGGCCCCCTGCGCGTGTCGCGTGCGCGGCCGGCCACAAAGGTACGGGAAGGGCGCGGCGACGCGGACGGCGGGGTCGTCGGTGCGACACTGGGAGGGCACCTCGCTCCTCACCGGTCCGGCGCCGAAGACTACCGTAATGACCGATTTAGGAATGCGGCCCGGGTCGGCATATACACCCACCTACGCAGGCACGTAAGGCGAACTGCGAATTTTCACTCGAACGTGTGTTTGGCGCAACCTTTCGAAAGCCACTACCGTTGTGCCAGCCAGGGAGAGACATTCGAGAGGGGCCGACGACGTGACCACGACCGCAGACAGCGCCACCATCACCGCCCAGGACCGCTCCCAGGGCCGACTCGAGCGAGTGCACGCGATGAACGACGCAGCCATGAACGGGGAAGGGGAGCCCGGCCGACCCGCGCGCTCGCTTCCCGGGCGACCTCCGGGGATCCGGGCCGACAGCTCCGGCCTGACCGACCGGCAGCGCCGGGTCATCGAGGTCATCCGCGACTCCGTACAGCGCCGTGGGTACCCGCCGTCGATGCGCGAGATCGGCCAGGCCGTCGGCCTCTCCAGCACCTCCTCGGTGGCGCACCAGCTCATGGCCCTGGAGCGCAAGGGCTTCCTGCGCCGTGACCCGCACCGCCCCCGGGCGTACGAGGTGCGCGGCTCCGACCAGCCCAGCACCCAGCCGACGGACACCACCGGCAAGCCCGCCGCCTCCTACGTCCCCCTGGTCGGCCGTATCGCGGCCGGTGGCCCCATCCTGGCCGAGGAGTCCGTCGAGGACGTCTTTCCGCTCCCCCGGCAGCTGGTCGGTGACGGCGAGCTGTTCGTCCTCAAGGTCGTCGGCGACTCCATGATCGAGGCCGCCATCTGCGACGGCGACTGGGTCACCGTCCGCCGTCAGCCCGTCGCCGAGAACGGCGACATCGTGGCCGCCATGCTCGACGGCGAGGCCACGGTCAAGCGCTTCAAGCGCGAGGACGGTCACGTCTGGCTGCTGCCGCACAACGCCGCGTATCAGCCGATCCCGGGCGACGAGGCCACCATCCTCGGCAAGGTCGTCGCCGTGCTGCGACGGGTGTGACTCCACCTCGTCGGCCCTGAGCCGGGCCCCGGGACCCACTGCGCCGGTCCCGGGGCCCTGTCGTGTCTCCAGGGCCCCGCGCCGAATCGGACGACGGGCGATGACCGGTTACGACTCCGCCGCCGTGGCCGCCGCGTCGATAGCCGCCAGCGACCTGCGCACCTGGTTCCGGTCCGTCGTGTACCAGAAGTCCGGCAGCGAGGCCTTCAGATAGCTGCCGTACCGAGCCGTCGCCAGCCGCGGATCCAGCACCGCCACCACACCGCGGTCACCCGATGCCCGTACGAGACGGCCGGCGCCCTGCGCCATGAGCAGCGCCGCGTGGGTCGCCGCCACCGCCATGAACCCGTTGCCGCCGGCGTCCTCGACCGACTTCTGCCGGGCGCTCATCAGCGGGTCGTCCGGGCGCGGGAAGGGGATCTTGTCCATGACGACCAGCTGACAGCTCGGCCCGGGGACGTCCACGCCCTGCCAGAGCGACAGCGTGCCGAACAGACAGGTCTTCGGGTCGGCGGCGAAGTTCTTGATCAGCTCACCGAGCGTGTCCTCGCCCTGGAGCAGGATGGGCAGCTCGGGAATCCGGGTCCGCAGCTCCTCGGCCGCCTGCTGCGCGGCGCGCATCGAGGAGAACAGGCCGAGCGTCCGGCCGCCGGCGGCCTGCATCAGCTCGGTCAGCTCGTCGAGCATGTCGCCGCGCTCGCCGTCCCGCGCGGGCCGGTTCAGATGCTTGGCGACATAGAGGATGCCCTGCTTCGGATAGTCGAAGGGCGAACCGACGTCGATGCCCTTCCAGACCGGCAGGTCGTCGCCCTGGACGCCCTCGGGAGCCAGGCCCAGCGAGGCGCCCACGCCGTTGAAGTCGCCGCCCAGCTTGAGCGTGGCCGAGGTCAGCACCACGGAGCGGTCCGCGAACAGCTTCTCGCGCAGCAGGCCGGAGACGGTCAGCGGCGCGACCCGCAGCGAAGCCCCGAAGCGGTCGTGCCGCTCGTACCAGACGACGTCATACTCCGAGCCCTGGGTGATCCGCTCGGCGACGCCGTGGACGGTCTCCACCGAGGCGAGCGCCTGCTTGCGGACGGCGTCCTCGTCCTGGACCGAGCGGTCGCGGGTGGAACCGAGGGCGGTGATCACCGCACGGGAGGCGTCGCGCAGCGCCGCCAGCGCGTAGGCCAGGTCCTCGGGGATCTTCTCCAGACGGCCCGGCAGCGCCAGCTCCATCAGCCTCTCGAAGCCCTCGGCGGCGGTCTGCAGCTGGTCGGCGACCTTCTCGTCGACCAGCTTCGCGGACCGGCGCACCGCGCGGTTGACCTGGCCGGGAGTGAGCTCACCGGTGGCCACGCCGGTCACCCGGGAGACCAGCTCGTGCGCCTCGTCGACGATCAGCACCTCGTGCTGCGGCAGCACCGGAGCGCCCTCGATCGCGTCGATGGCGAGCAGCGCGTGGTTGGTGACGACGACCTCGGCCAGCTTGGCCCGCTCACGGGCCGCCTCGGCGAAGCACTCCGCCCCGTACGCGCACTTGCTCGCGCCCAGGCACTCGCGCGAGGAGACCGAGACCTGGGCCCAGGCCCGGTCGGAGACGCCCGGCGTGAGGTCGTCCCGGTCTCCGGTCTCGGTCTCGTCGGACCAGTCCCGCAGCCGCAGGAGGTCCTGGCCGAGCTTGCTCGTGGGCGCGGCCGCCTCGAAGGGGTCGAAGAGGCCGTCCTCCTCGTCCTGCGGGACGCCCTCGTGGAGGCGGTGCAGGCACAGATAGTTCGACCGGCCCTTGAGCATGGCGAACTCCGGACGGCGGCGCAGCTGCGGGTGCAGCGCGTCGACGGTCCGCGGCAGGTCGCGCTCGACGAGCTGGCGCTGGAGCGCCAGCGTCGCCGTCGCGACCACCACGCGCTCTCCCTGCGCCAGCGCCGGCACGAGATAGCCGAGGGACTTACCGGTGCCGGTGCCGGCCTGGACGAGGAGGTGGGAACCGTCGTCGATGGCCTCGGCCACGGCCTCGGCCATGGTGACCTGGCCGGGGCGCTCCACACCGCCGACGGCGGAGACGGCGGCGTGGAGGAGATCAGGGAGGGATGGCTTCGTCATAGCCCCTCCACCCTACGGGGCGGCACTGACAGCCGGGGCCGTCCCGGCGATCACGCGAGCGGGTTCGCAACGGTCCCGTGGACGGCCGCGTGGGGCCGCTCGGGGCGGTCGCGGTAGCCGTCGAGGTGGAGTCGGTTCCGGTTCAGGCAGAGCCGCTCGATCCGCGGCACGAGCAGGTCGAACAGCTCGAACCGTTCCTTCAGCTCCGGGAAGCCCGCCTGGTGGCGGAGGATCTCGGCGCGTACCAGCGTCCAGAACTCCTCCTCGGGCACGTCCAGTTGCTCCTCGCACAGCGGCGCCAGGTAGCGGAAGACGCCCACGAACAGACCCGAATGGATGAACTGCGTGAGGAAGTCGGGTTCCTCCGTGAGCAGCACGGCCCGCACGTCGTCGGGCATGCCGGTGTGCTCGGGGAGCGGTACGGCGCTGATGTTGACGTCGTCGACGAAGTCCTTGATCGCGAGGCGTACGGGCACGTCCTGCTCGTCGTAGACGACGATGGCGTTCTCGCCGTGCGGGGAGAAGACGGTGCCGTACTGGTAGAGGAAGTGCAGCAGCGGCGGCAGCAGGGCGGCGAAGAGCCGCTGGAGCCAGGCGCGCGGCGCGAGTCCTGAGCGCTCGACGAGTTCGGCGACGAAGGCCCGGCCGTCCGGGTCTGTGTGGAGCAGGGCGGCGAGGGTGCGGGCGCGCTCGCCCGGCGGCAGGCGCAGGGGCTCGCGCCAGATGGCGCCGAGGAGTTCCTTGTACTGGTAGGGCACCTCGGGCAGCTGGTCGTAGAGCGGGTGCTCGACGGTCACGGAGGCGACCTCGCCGAGGAGGATCACGCCGCACTCGTCGCGCAGGAAGGGGTCGGCGTCGCGCAGCCCGTGGACCCAGGCGGTGACGGCCGGGGCGGCGAGGGTGCGCTCGGTGGGCAGTCCGCGCCAGACCAGGGTGTTGAGGACGGACAGCGGCAGTTTGACGGTGTGCCGGTCGGGCCGTGTGGTGTTGAGGAAGGTACGGACGGACTGCTGCGGCAGCCTGAGGTCGGTGTCGGCGGGGAGCGGGACGACCGCTCCGGAGGCGATGGCGGGAGCGTAGAGCGGCAGCACGATCTCGTCCCACTGCCAGGGGTGCACGGGCAGCAGGAGGTAGGCGTCGGGGTCGAGGCCGCGGGCGCGCAGCGTGTCGCGGAAGGTGTCGCGGGTCTCCGGGTCGAGTTCGCGGGCGTAGAGCAGGTCGGGGGTGTCGAGGCCCGGGACGCCGCGGTAGGCGGCCATCCGGCTGCTGACCGCGATCCACGGGAGGCGGGCGGGCCGGCGGGCCTCGGGGGCCCAGTGGGCGGTGTCGGCGGCGGAGAAGCCGATCCGGCCCTTGTTGAGGACGAGCCACGGGTGGCCGGTCTGGTGGCCTTCGAGTTCCGCGTAGCCGAGGTCGGCGAGGTGGGCGGCGGGCAGCGCGGTGTGGTCGAGGCGGGCGTCGGCGGCGAGGGTGGTGGTGAGCTCGCGGATGAGGTGGCCGAGGGTCGCGCCGTCGAGGTCGAGGAGGCGGCGGGCGCGGACGAGGAAGGCCAGCGGGTCCGTGGCGGGCCGGCCGTCGACGGTGATCGAGCCGGGGTCGATCCGCCAGCTGCCGTAGGCGCCGCGGCGGGCGGTGAAGGCGAGGGTGCCGCCGTCGTCGAGGGTGAGGGTGTAGCCGCCGGGGCGGTCGGGCGCGGTCGCGGCGGGGTCGGCCGGGCGGGGCTCGACGATCTCCTCGTAGGCGAACTCGGCGACGGCCTTGGCGAGCAGCCGGGCGGCGGCCCGGTTCCAGGCGGTCGGGTTGAGTTCGGGAGGACAGCCGGGGACAGGCGTGGCGGGCTGGGCGGGCGTGGCGGACGCGGACGTGGTGGGCGTTGCGGGCAGTGCGGAGTCGTGGGGTGCAGGGGACGTCGACACGAGGACTCCTCGGGGTGGGAACCGCTGTGGGTCGAGCGGTGTATGTAAGGCAGAGGGTGTTCACAGAACGTGACGCAGGGCCCGGTCGCGGACCATGAGCGCCGCTCGTTTGTCGGGCAGGTCGACTTCCGCGGAGAGGCGGAAGCCGGCGGCGAGGAACGCGGATACGGAAGGGGTGTTGCGCAGGTCGGGTTCGGCGAGGACCCGGGTGCACCGGGGCCGGTGGTCGAGGACGAGGTCGGCGACGGCCCGCAGGAGCGTGGTGCCGAGGCCGCGGCCGCGGTCGGCGACGCCTCCGATGAGGAGGTGGATGCCGGTGTCGTGCGGGCGCGCGGGGTAGTGACGGGCGAGCGGGTCGAGGTCGGCGCGGTAGATCTCGAAGTAGCTCATGGGCGTGGAGTCGAGGACGCCGAGGCAGGGCACGCTGCGGCCGTCGCCGTCGAGTTGGGCGCGGATGTGGTCGGCGGTGACGCTCTCGGGGCCCTGGAGCTCCCAGAAGGCGGCCACGGCCGGGTCGTTCATCCAGCGGGTGACGAGCGGCAGGTCGCGGTCGAGGCGGACGGGGACGAGTTGGAAGCGGCCGGCCGGTGTGGTGGCCGGCTGCCAGGAGGGGAGGTCGTCGAGGAGGTCGCCGTCGGTGTCCGGTCGCTGCTCGGCCGGGGTGAGGAGGGCGAGGAGTTCCTCGGGCAGGTGGAGGTCGAGGGTGTCGTCGGCGTCCGGGTCGGCACCGGGTGGGTTCGCGATGCCGGGCTGCGCTTCGGTGGGAGGCACGGAGGTGCTCTCCTCTCGGCGGGTCGGTGGTGGGCGGTGTGCGGTGTGCGGGGACAGCGGTGAGTCAGGCGCGGAGGGGGTTGGTGATGGTGACGTAGACGGACTGGGTGTCGACCGGGCCGACGAGTTCGTCGAGGCCGTGCAGCCGGGTGAGGAGGTTGGCCTTGCAGCGCAGGGTCGCGGCCTCCAGGAGCCGATGGGGCAGCGGGGAGCCGAGACCCGTCGCGGTGGTGAGGAACCGGCGCAGGGCGGCGAGCAGGACGCGTTCGTCGGCGAGGTGCTGGGAGCCGAAGGCGCCGATGAGGCCGAGGACGTTGTTGATGCCGAGGTAGTAGGCGAAGCGTTCGTCGGTGACCTGGTCGGAGACGAAGGTGTCGCTGACCGCGCCGATGCCGGGGAGGCGGGCCTCCAGCTCGTCGCGGCGGGATTCGCGGAAGTAGTAGCCCTGGTTGTCGCGGTAGCGGCCGCCGGCGGGCCATCCCTCGGGGTCGAGGAGGACCAGGGTGTTCTGCTGGTGGGCTTCCAGGGCGACGCCGGCGTGGCCGTCGAGCCAGAGGACGGGGCGGACCACGAGGTCGAGGTAGCGCAGGAACCACTCGGCGGCGACGGCCGTGGTGGGTCGGCCGGTGCGGGCGGCGAGCCGGAGGATCAGTTCGGCGAGGCGTGAGCGCATCCGGGGAGAGCCGGGCCAGGGGCGCGGGGAGGTGAGCGAGGCGAGGCAGACGGCGTCGTCGCCGGTGGTGAAGGGGTTGTGCCGGATCATGACGTCGAGTCCGGGGACGGGCCGGCCGTCGGCGGTGTCGACGGCGATCCAGGCCGGGTCGCGGACGATGTCGAAGCTCGGGTGGGCGGCCTGCCACTGGTCGACGAGGCCGGTGCGCAGGAGGCGGTGGACCTCGACGCCGCGGTGGAGTTCCTTGCGGAGGTTCTCCCGGCGGGAGTTGGTGATCCGTACGCCGAGGGAGAGCTTGAGCATGGCCCGGGCGCCGGGGCGGTGCACGGTGCGGACGGAGGAGGTGGGGTGCCAGGGCGAGCCGTGGGGGCCGAGGTCGTGGAGGAGGCCGGCGTCGAGGAGCGCGGCGACGGCGGGCCGGTGGCGCAGTTCGCGGGCCTGCCAGGGGTGGAGGGGCAGGGCGGTGGTGCCGGCGGGGAGTGCGAGGCCCTGGGCGAGTCCGGCGGTGAGCTGGGCGGCGGCGACGGCGCGGCCTTGTTCGGTCCAGGCCGAGTCGGTGGCGAGGACGGAGGGGTCGACGGCCATCCAATGGAGAGGGAAGGAGCCGTGCAACTCGGGTGAGTAGAGGCGGGCTTCGGCGTCGGAGAGTCCTTCGCGGCTCTTGGGCGTGGGGTGGAGCGGGTGGCCGAGCAGCAGCGACTGCTCGGCGGTGAGGAAGAGGTCGGCCTCGGGCCGGGGCCGGGGATCGCGGCGGCGCTCGGCGATGAAGTCGGCGGTGCGGCGGGCGGAGTCGGCGACGCGGCCGACGAGTTCGGTGCCTTCGGGGCGGCCGGTCTCGCGGCTGAGCAGGGCGGCGACGGTGACGGCGTCGACGGACGGGGCGGTGGCCGGGAGGCCTTCGAGGGCGGGGGCGCCGAAGCGGTGCCAGCCGGTGGGCGACCAGTGGCGGACGGGGACGAGGAGGGCGGTGCCGCTGGCGTCGAGCGGGATGCGGAGGGGGCCGGTGCCGTCCGGTGCGGGCAGGTTCTTCTCCCGTACCCAGCAGCGCAGCAGGTTCTCGACGGCGGCGCTGTCGGCGGCCCGGGCGGGGTCGGGGTCGTCCAGCGGGTCGGGCGCGGGGGCCTCGGCGAGTGCCGTGGCGGCGGGGCCGGTGTGGGACGCCTGGTACTGGCGGGGCACCGTGGGTTCGGCGGTGAGGGGGCCGGTGGCGGGGCTTTCGGGGGCAGGGGCGGGGGTGGGGTTCACGGGGGCTTCCTTGGGAGGGGGGAAGGGGCCGGGCGGGGTCGGTTGTCCGGGTTCAGGGGGACGGCTCGGACGGTCGGGGCGTGGGGTCCCGTTCGGCGGCGGCCAGGGCGTCGGCGAAGCGGTCGAGGACGGCGTTCGCCTGCTCGTCGGTGAGGGTGAGCGGGGGCAGCAGGCGGACCACCGCGTTGTGCCGGCCGCCCAGTTCGACGATGAGGCCGCGGTCGAGGCAGTGGCGCTGGACGGCGCGGGCGAGGTCGGGGTCGGGCGGCGGGACGAGGTCGTCCGGGCCGGTGGCCTCGGGGTCGACGAGTTCGATGCCGATCATCAGGCCGCGGCCGCGGACGTCGCCGATGCGCGGGTCGGCGGCGGCGAGGCCCTGGAGCTGTCCGAGCATGCGGGCGCCGAGGGTGCCGGCCCGTTCGGCGAGCTTGTTCTCCCGTACGTAGGCGAGGGTGGCGCGGCCCGCGGCCATGGCGAGCTGGTTGCCGCGGAAGGTGCCGGCGTGGGCGCCGGGTTCCCAGGCGTCGAGCGAAGAACGGTAGACGACGACGGCGAGCGGGAGGGAGCCGCCGATGGCCTTGGACAGGACCATCACATCGGGAACGACGCCGCTGTGTTCGACGGCCCAGAAGGCGCCGGTGCGGCCGACGCCGGTCTGGACCTCGTCGGCGATCAGTGGGATGGAGCGGTCGACGGTGATCTTCCGCATGCGGCGCATCCAGCCGTCCGGGGCGGGGATGACGCCGCCCTCGCCCTGGACGGGTTCGAGGATCATCCCGGCGGGCGCGGGGATGCCGCTCTTGGGGTCGTCGAGGGCGTTCTCGGTCCAGCGGGCGGCGAGTTCGGCGCCCCGGTCGCCGCCGATGCCGAAGGGGCAGCGGTAGTCCCTGGGGTAGGGAAGGCGGGCGACGCGGACGTCGTCGGCGCCGCCGGAGACGTCGAGGGCGCCGGCCGTCATGCCGTGGTAGGCGCCGCTGAAGGCGAGGACGCCGCGCCGGCCGGTGGCGGTGCGGACGAGTTTGAGGGCGGCTTCCACGGCGTCGGTGCCGGCGGGCCCGCAGAACTGGATGCGGGCGTCGGCGGCGAGTTCGGCCGGCAGGGTGGCGAACAGCTCGGTGACGAAGGCGTCCTTGACCGGCGTGGCCAGGTCCAGGACGTGCAGGGGCGCGCCCGAGTCGAGGACCTTGCGGACGGCCTCCAGGACGACGGGATGGTTGTGGCCGAGGGCCAGGGTCCCGGCGCCGGAGAGGCAGTCCAGATAGCGGCGGCCGTCGGCGCCCTCGATCGTGAGGCCCCGGGCCCGGACGGGGACGATCGGCAGCGAGCGCGCGTAGGTGCGGGCGGCGGACTCGCGTTGCGCCTGGCGGCGCAGGATGCCGTCCTGGACGCCCCCTTCGACGGTCGTGCGATGGTCCTCGCAGGTCCGCGCGGCCGCCGCTACGGCCGGAGCTGGTTCGGTCACGGCCACGCTCGGTGTCCTCCCGCTGTAACGGTTGCGTTGCACATCGGTACGTTGCAGGACCGCCCCGCGGACGGTCCTGAAGGTTGCCGGTGAATCCCCCGTACGTACCAACGACGGGGTTTGCCGGGGATCACGGGCGGCGGCCAAGTTCCTTGGCGTGTCCCGGATCACGGCACGGCAACGGCCCGCCGGTGCCGGAACCGCGGCCCTGCCTCCTGCCGTCCCCTCCGGCACCGGCATAGTGGGGGCTTCACGCGGCGCGGGGTTCCGTGCCGCCGCTGTTCACTGATGCAAGACAAAAGTTGACGTAGTCCCAGGGGGATCACGAGATGCGATCGATTCGTCCGCTGCTGGCCGCAGCGTCCGCCGTCGCGGCGTTGACGCTGACGGCGACCGCCTGCGGTCCGACCGAGGACAACGCGGGGGGTGACAAGCCCAGCGCCTCCGTGACCCCGTCCACGGGCGGCAAGATCACGATTCCCGAGGACCTGAAGAAGCGTCTGAAGGACCACGGCATAGACGTGGACAAGTGGCGCGGCGGCGAGTGGAAGAACTGGGACAGGGACAAGTGGCTGCGGGAGGCCAAGGACTTCGTCAACCCGATCATCGAGGACCTCTGGGACCCGGACCGGATGCGGGACGCCGAGCGCCCCGACAAGCCGGTCGAGGAGGAGGACATCTCGGGTGACAAGGGCGTGACCGACCCGACGCCGTCGCCGGTGAGGGCGAAGCCCGTGGAGCCTCCGTACCACTCGACGGAGCCCGCCTCCGGCAAGGTCTTCTTCGACGGGCCCGAGGGTTCGATGGTCTGCTCGGCGACGGTCGTGCGGGACCCGGCGCACCCGGGCCGGTCCAACATGGTCTGGACGGCCGGGCACTGCGTGCACGCCGGCAAGAAGGGCGGCTGGTACCGCAACATCGCCTTCGTCCCGTCGTACAACGACGCGGGCAGGTCGACCTCGGCGCTGGAGAACGCGACGCGCGAGGAGATCGCGCCGTACGGCGTGTGGTGGAGCGACTGGGCGCAGACCTCCCAGCAGTGGATCGACCAGGGCGGCCAGACCGGCGGCAAGGGCGCGCCGTACGACTTCGCGGTGCTGCACGTGACGCCGGAGAAGGGCGGCAACGGCAAGTCCCTGGAGGAGACGGTCGGTTCCGCGCTCCCGGTGGACTTCAACGCCCCGGCGGTCCCGAAGATCGCGAGTATGACGGCGACCGGTTTCCCGGCGGGCAAGCCGTTCGACGGCCAGAAGATGTACCAGTGCGCGGACAAGCCGGGCCGGTTGTCGGTGAAGGCCGACCAGCCGACGATGTACCGGATCGGCTGCACCATGACCGGCGGTTCGTCAGGCGGCGGCTGGGTGGCCACGGGCAAGGACGGCAAGCCGGCGCTGGTGTCGAACACCTCGATCGGTCCGGTGTCGGCCGGCTGGCTGGCCGGTCCGCGGCTCGGCGCCGACGCGAAGGCGCTCTTCGACGGCGTGAGCAAGAAGTACGCGAACCAGTAAGGGCCTTGGCAGGCGTGGGCGGGACCCGAGCGGTCCCGCCCGCGCCCGTGCGGGCATACTGTGCAACCGCTAGTGACGCGTCCATGGCAATCCTTGACGAGGCCTGTCGGCCGGCCGGACGCGCGAAACATCCCAGGGGGACATCACTTCATGCGTTCCATACGACTCCTGCCCGCCGTCTCCGGCGTGGCGGCGGCGCTCGCGCTCGCGCTGACCGCCACCGCCTGCGGTCCGACGGAGACGCCGGCGGCCGACAAGCCGGCCGGCACGACCGCCGACGCGAGCCCCGCCGACGCCGGCTCCGGCTCGGACGCCGGCTCCGGTTCGGCTCTGCCGAAGGACCTCGCCGACAAGCTGAAGAAGCACGGCGTCGACATCGACAAGTGGAAGAACGGCGACTGGAAGAACTGGGACAAGGACACCTGGCTCCGTGAGGCCGAGGACTTCGTCAACCCGGTGATCGACGGCCTGTGGAACCCGGAGCGGATGCAGTCCGCCAAGAGTCCCGACCAGACCATCACCGCGCAGGCCGGCACCGGCGGCACCGACCCGACGCCCCGGCCCGTGACCGCGCAGCGCGAGAAGACGCCGTACCACCGCTACGCGGCCCCGGTCGGCAAGATCTTCTTCGACGCCCCGGAAGGCCACATGGTCTGCTCCGGCACCATCGTGAAGGACCCGCGCCACCCCGGGAAGTCCAACCTGGTGTGGACCGCCGGTCACTGCGTGCACGCGGGCAAGCGGGGCGGCTGGTACCGCAACATCATGTTCGCGCCGGCCTTCAACGACCTGGGCAAGTCGCCCGCCGCGCTGCGCAACGCCCAGCCGCACGAGGTCTACCCCTACGGCCAGTACTGGGCCGACTGGGTCGTGACCTCCGGTGACTGGATCCAGAGCGGCGGCACCAACCAGGCCTGGCCGTACGACTACGCCATCCTGCACGTCCAGCCGCAGCAGGGCCGCAAGTCCCTGGAGGAGACGGTGGGCGTGGCCCTGCCGGTCGACTTCTCCGCGCCGCAGCCCGCCCAGGCCGGCACCGTCGGCGCCTGGGGCTACCCGGCCGCGCCGCCGTACAACGGCATGATCATGCACAAGTGCCTCGACCGCCCCACCCGCCTGACCACGGCCCCGGCCACGCCGGTGATGTACCGGATCGGCTGCACCATGACCGGCGGTTCCTCGGGCGGCGGCTGGTTCCGCGTGCTGCCGAACGGCACCACGGCGCTCGTGTCGAACACCTCGATCGGCCCGGCCGGCAGCAACGGCTGGCTGGCCGGCCCTCAGCTGGGCAAGGGCGCCAAGGCGGCCCACGAGATGATCAGCAAGAAGTTCGCCCGCTGATCCACCGCTCCGGCGACCGGCGGTGACTCGCAAAGGCGCCGGCCGTGACACGAAAAGGCGCCGGCCGTCTCCCTCACGGGAGGCGGCCGGCGCCTTCGTCGTTCCGGCCCGGGCCGAGCCGGGCGGGCGTCAGTGCGCGGCGGGGACGAACGGCGCGAGCAGCGCCGCCAGTTCCTCGTGCACCCGGCCCTTGAGCAGCGTGCCCTCCGGGGTGTGCTCCTCGGAGATCACCTCGCCCTCGGCGTGCACCCGCGAGACCAGGCCGCCCTGCGTGTACGGCACGAGGACCTCGATCTCGACCTGCGGCCGCGGCAGCTCGGCGTCGATCAGCGCGAGCAGCTCCTCGATGCCCACACCCGACCGGGCGGAGACCGCGAGCGAGTGCTTCTCCGTCCGCAGCAGACGCTGGAGCACCAGCGGATCCGCCGCGTCCGCCTTGTTGATCACCACGATCTCCGGCACGTCCATCGCGCCGACGTCGCGGAACACCTCGCGCACCGCCGCCAGCTGCTCCTCCGGAGCCGGGTGCGAGCCGTCGACCACGTGCAGGATGAGATCGGCGTCGCCGACCTCCTCCATCGTGGAGCGGAACGCCTCGACCAGGTGGTGCGGCAGATGGCGGACGAAGCCGACGGTGTCGGCCAGGGTGTACACCCGGCCGGTCGGCGTCTCGGCCCGCCGGACGGTCGGGTCGAGTGTGGCGAACAGCGCGTTCTCCACCAGCACGCCCGCGCCCGTGAGGCGGTTGAGCAGGGACGACTTGCCGGCGTTGGTGTATCCGGCGATGGCGACCGACGGCACCTTGTGGCGGCGCCGCTCCTGCCGCTTGATGTCGCGGCCGGTCTTCATCTCCGCGATCTCCCGGCGCATCTTCGCCATCTTCTCGCGGATCCGGCGCCGGTCCGTCTCGATCTTGGTCTCACCGGGACCACGGGTGGCCATGCCGCCACCGCCGCCGCCACCCATCTGACGGGAGAGCGACTGACCCCAGCCGCGCAGGCGCGGCAGCATGTACTGCATCTGCGCCAGGGCGACCTGCGCCTTGCCCTCTCGGGACTTGGCGTGCTGGGCGAAGATGTCGAGGATGAGGGCGGTCCGGTCGACCACCTTCACCTTGACGACGTCCTCGAGGGCGATCAGCTGGCCGGGGCTAAGCTCACCGTCGCACACGACGGTGTCGGCGCCGGTCTCGAGCACGATGTCCCGCAGCTCCTGCGCCTTGCCCGAGCCGATGAAGGTGGCCGGGTCCGGCTTGTCGCGGCGCTGGATCACGCCGTCGAGCACCAGGGCACCCGCCGTCTCGGCGAGGGCCGCGAGCTCCGCGAGGGAGTTCTCCGCGTCCTGCACCGTCCCCGAGGTCCACACACCGACCAGCACGACGCGCTCGAGGCGCAGCTGCCGGTACTCGACCTCGGTGACGTCCTCGAGCTCGGTGGAGAGGCCCGCGACACGGCGCAGAGCCGCACGCTC
Source organism: Streptomyces sp. NPDC053493 (assembly GCF_044544825.1). Taxonomy (NCBI): domain Bacteria; kingdom Bacillati; phylum Actinomycetota; class Actinomycetes; order Kitasatosporales; family Streptomycetaceae; genus Streptomyces; species Streptomyces sp. NPDC053493. The sequence goes on along the minus strand of NZ_JBITXS010000009.1, from coordinate 62,943 downwards.
GGAGCGATCGAACTGCTCGCCGTCCCGCTCTCCGTCGATCTCGAAGCTCCAGGCGACGTCCTCTTCCATCAGGGCATCGGCCCGAAGGCTCTCGGTGCGGCTCGTCTCCGCGAAGCTCTGCTGCTTGTCCTGGGAAGAAGATGAAGAGGAGGTCATTTGATCCTTACGTCGAAGAAAAGTCCGTTACGGCAATCACAACGTGTGACGCCCGGAAGTAATTCCCGGGGCCCGGCCGCGCCGCCGACCAGAAGATGGTGTCACGGCCGGGCCGGGCCCGTCACCCCGGTTTCGCCGCGCCCGCCGCGGTCCGCCCGGCGGCGGGCGACCGCCAGTCGGGGTGCCCGGGCATGGGCGGCGTCCTCTCGGCGTAGAGCCAGTCGGCGAAGAAGCGGGTCAGGTCGCGGCCGGAGACCTCGGCCGCCAGGGCCGTGAAGTCCGCGGTGGAGGCCGTGCCGTCCCGGTGCTCGCTCACCCACCTGCGCTCCAGCCGCTCGAAGGCCTCGGCGCCGATCTCGTGGCGGAGCGCGTACAGCACCAGCGCGGCCCCGTCGTAGACGACGGGGCGGAAGAGGCTGATCTTCTGTCCGGGCTCCGGCGGCTTCGGCGCGGCCGGCGGGCCGCCGTCCGCCCGCCACCGGTCGGAGGCGCCGTAGGCGGCCTTCATGCGCTGCTCCAGGGTCGGGCCGCCCTTCTCCTCCGCGTAGAGCGTCTCGTACCAGGTGGCGTGCCCCTCGTTGAGCCACAGGTCGGACCAGGCGCGCGGCGAGACGCTGTCGCCGAACCACTGGTGGGCCAGTTCGTGCAGCATGACGGAGTCGACGTACCACTCCGGGTAACCGGGCTCGGTGAACAAGCCGCGCTCGAAGAGCGAGAGCGTCTGCGTCTCCAGCTCGAAGCCGGTGTCGGCGTCGGAGATCAGGACGCCGTAGTTCTCGAACGGGTACGGGCCGAGCCGGCTCTCCAGCCACTCCAGGTGACCGGGAGTGCGCCGCAGCCACGGCTCCAGGACCTCCCGGTCGGCGGTCCGCACGACGTCCCGTACGGGCAGATCGTGCGGGCCCTTGCGGTGCACGACGGTGGACGTGCCGATGGAGACCTGGGCGAGCTCGGTGGCCATCGGGTGGACGGTGCGATAGGTCCAGGTCGTGGTGTCGCCGTCCCGGACCCGGCTCTCGCGCAGACCGTTGGCGACGGCGGTCAGCGTGCTGGGGGCGGTGATCCGGAAGGTGAAGTACGCCTTGTCGGACGGGTGGTCGTTGGACGGGAAGACCCGGTGGGCCGCGTCGGCTTGGTTGGCCATGGCGAGTCCGTCGCTGGTGCGGACCCAGCCGCCGGAGTCCTCCGGCCCGCTCGGGTCGCTGGTGTGGTCGACGGTGATCTCCAGCGCCTCGCCCTCGGCGACCGGCCGGGCCGGGGTGATCACCAGGTCCTCGCCGCTGCTGGTCCACTCGGCCGGCTCGCCGTCGACGGTGACGGCGGACACCGTGCCGTGGGTGAAGTCGAGGTTGATCCGGTCCAGGTCGGCGGTGGCCAGCGCCTCGATCCGGGTGACGCCGGCGAGCGGGGCGGTGTTGCGGCCGGGGTAGGTCAGGCCGATGTCGTACGTCAGGACGTCGTAGCCGGGATTGCCGAGCTGCGGGAAGAGCGGGTCGCCGATGCCCAGCGGCGTGGGCGCGGAGGCGGGCAGCGTGGCGGCGACGAGGCCCGCGGAGAGGGCGACGAGCACGGCGGAGCGCAGCCTGTGCGATCGGGCGCCGCGCGCGCGGGGCGACGGATTCGGGGTGCGGCTGGCGTGGGAGGGGAGCGGCATGGGCTACCGCTACCAGGGCGCGAACCGCCGCCCCGGGCGACGCGCGCGCCCGCCACTCGAAGGGGTCACGGGCGGCTTCGGATCCAGGATCCAAGACCTTGGATCCTGGACCTTGGATCCGGGATATCGGATCCGAGGTCCCGGCCCCGGGCTCGCGCCTTCGGATCCTGGATCCAATATCCGGGGTCGGAATCCGGGATACCGGATATTGGATCCCGGATCACAGCTCCGGTGACGCCGGGTGCCGGGCCCGGCCCACGTCGTACACGCCCGGCACGTCCCGCATGGCCTTCATCAGGGCGGGCAGGCCCGCCGCGTCGGGGAGTTGGAGGGTGTACGTGTGGCGGACCCGCTGCTCGCTGGGCGGCGCGACGGTGGCGGAGACGACGGCGGCGCCCTCGGCGGCGATGGCCTCGGTGAGGTCGGCGAGCAGCCCGGGCCGGCCGAAGGACTCGGCGACGAGCGTGACGCGGCATTCGGCGGTGTCGCCCCAGTGCACGGTGACCGGTGTGCGGCCGAGCCGTCGCATGGTGTCGACGGTGGCGCAGCCGGTGCGGTGGACGGTGACGGCACCGCCGCGGACGACGAATCCGGTGATCTCGTCGGGCGGTACGGGAGTGCAGCACCCTGCCGGCCGGACCGCCGCCGCCCCGGTGCCCGCCCCGGCGCCGGCACCTCCGGAGCCTTCCGGACCGTCGGGAAGTTCGGCGCGCAGCCGGGTGCCCGAGCGCCGGTCGGCGGTGACGCTGGCCGGCGGGCGCGGAGCCGCGGCGGGCGCCTTGGCGGCCTCCGGATGCGCCTGGAGCCAGCCGGTGATGGCGATCCGCGCGGCGGGAGTACGGGCGTGGTCGAGCCACTCCGGCGAGGGCCCGGAGGCGGCGTCCTGGGCGAGCAGCAGCTGGACGGTGTCGCCGTCGTGGAGGACGGTGCTGAGCGGCGCGAGCCGGCCGTTGACCCGCGCCCCGAGACAGCCGTGGGCGGCCTCTCCGTGCTGGGCGTACGCGGCGTCGACGCAGGTGGCACCGGCGGGCAGGCTGATCGCGGTCGTGGCGCCGCCGTCCGTGCGGAAGACGGTGATCTCCTGGTCCTGGGCGAGGTCGGCGCGCAGCGAGCTCCAGAAGGTGTCCGGGTCGGGAGTGGACTGCTGCCAGTCGAGGAGCCGGGAGAGCCAGCCGGGCCGGGTCGGGTCGACGCGCTCGCCGTCTCCCGCACTCTCGGTGCCTTCGCCGGGCTCGCCGCCCTCGCCGCCCTCGCCTGCCTCGGGACCGTCGGGCGCCGCCGCGTACGGGTTGCCGAGGGCGACGACGCCGGCCTCGGCGACCCGGTGCATCCGGTGGGTGCGGATGAGGACTTCCGCGACGGCCCCGTCGGGCGCGGCGACGGCGGTGTGCAGCGACTGGTAGAGGTTGAACTTGGGCGCGGCGATGAAGTCCTTGAACTCGGAGATCACCGGCGTGAAGCAGGTGTGCAGCTCGCCGAGGACGGCGTAGCAGTCGGCGTCCTCGGCGACCAGGACGAGGATCCGTCCGAAGTCGCTGCCGCGCAGTTCGCCGCGCTTGCGGCGGACCCGGTGGACGGACACGAAGTGCCTTGGCCGGACGAGGACTTCCGCTCCGATGCCGGCCTCGCGCAGCACGCCGGAGACCTGGTCGGCGATGGCGGCGAGGGCGTCGGGCGCGTCCGGGTTCGCGGCGATGAGGGCGCGGGTCGTCTCGTACTCCTCGGGATGGAGGATGGCGAAGACCAGGTCCTCCAGCTCGGTCTTGAGCGCCTGGACGCCGAGGCGCTCGGCGAGCGGGATGAGGACGTCGCGGGTGACCTTGGCGATGCGGGCCTGTTTCTCGGGGCGCATCACGCCGAGGGTGCGCATGTTGTGCAGCCGGTCGGCGAGTTTGATCGACATGACCCGGACGTCGCTGCCGGTGGCGACGAGCATCTTGCGGAAGGTCTCGGGCTCGGCCGCCGCGCCGTAGTCGACCTTCTCCAGCTTGGTCACGCCGTCGACGAGATAGGCGACCTCGTCGCCGAACTCCGCTCGGACCTGGTCGAGCGTCACCTCGGTGTCCTCGACGGTGTCGTGGAGCAGCGAGGCGGTCAGGGTCGTGGTCTCGGCGCCGAGTTCGGCGAGGATCAGGGTGACCGCGAGCGGGTGCGTGATGTACGGCTCGCCGCTCTTGCGGAACTGGCCGCGGTGCGAGGACTCGGCGAGGACGTAGGCCCGGCGCAGCACGGCCAGGTCGGCGTCGGGATGATGGGCGCGGTGGGCCTCGGCGACGTGCCCGATGGCGTCGGGCAGCCGGTCGCGTACGGCGGGCCCCGCGGTGGCGCCGAGCAGCGCGGCCCGGCCCAGCCGGCGCAGGTCGATCCTCGGGCGGGCTCGTCTGCGGCCGGGAGCGTCGGGGCCGGTGGCCCCGGCCTCGCTCACGGGATTGGTGGCCTCTGCGCTCATGGGGGCACCTCCGGCGGCGTCGACCGGCGGTGGCCGGGCAGGCGTGCCCGGCGGGCCGGTGCTTGATGCTACCGACCCCACCACGCAGGGCAGTCCCGCTCGCGCCGAGCGCGAACCGGATCACCCATTCGAGGGACGAATCAGTCGTTGACGGTTTCGAATCCGGCGGTTTCGCCGAGCCAGGCCGGGTCGACGGTGCCCTCGGCGACGATCACGGCCGGGCCGGTCATCTCGATCTCGCCGTCGGGGTGCTCGGTGATGGTGAGGGTGCCGCCGAGGACGTCGACCGTGTACGTGACCGGGGTGCCGGTCTCGGCCGGGTCGACGCCGTCGCGGCGGGCGGTGGCGACGGCGACCGCGCACGCGCCCGTGCCGCAGGAACGGGTCTCGGAGGCGCCGCGCTCGTGGACGCGCATGGCGACGTGGCGGGGACCGCGGTCGGCGACGAACTCGATGTTGACGCCGTCCGGGTAGACCGCGGCCGGCTCGTAGGGCGGCTCGGTGAACAGGGTGCCGGCGTGGTCGAGGGACTCGACGAAGGCGACCGCGTGCGGATTGCCCATGTTCACGTTACGGGCGGGCCAGCTGCGGCCGTCGACGGTCACGGTGACTCCGGCCTCGGGCAGCAGGGCCCTGCCCATGCGGACGGTCACGGAGCCGTCCTTGTCGAGGTGGACGCGCTTGACGCCGCCGCGGGTGGCGACGGCGACCTCGCCGGCCGTGACGTGGCCGGCGTGCTGCAGATAGCGCGCGAAGACCCGTACGCCGTTTCCGCACATCTCGGCCACGGAGCCGTCCGCGTTGCGGTAGTCCATGAACCACTCGGCCTCGTCGGCCATCTCCCGCGCCTCGGGATGCGCGGCACTGCGCACCACGTGCAGCACGCCGTCCCCGCCGATCCCGGCCCGCCGGTCGCAGAGCCGGACGACGGCGGCCGGAGGCAGGTCGACGGCGTTGTCCGGGTCGGGGACGATCACGAAGTCGTTCTCGGTGCCGTGGCCCTTGAGGAAGGCGAGGGGCGAGGTCTGCGTGCTGGTCACGGGATCAACTGTACGGGTCGGCTACGACAGGGGCCGCGACGGTCCACGGAGCGGTACGGGGCGGGACGGGGGCGGTACGGGGCGGGGCCGGGGCGGTACGGGGCCGGGGGCGGCCGCAAACCGGCGCGGGCTGCGGCGGACCGGCCGGCCGACCGGGCACGCCTCCTGCCCGGGGCCCGGGCCGTCAGCGGAGGCGGGCCACCCGCCAGACCGCCAGGACCACCAGGAGGGCGCTGAAGGCGACGTACAGGGCGAGGACGCGCCAGTTCGGGCGGGCGCCGGAGCCGCGGGCGGGAAGGCCGGGCCAGGTGTGGCCGACGCGGCGGGCGGCCATCATGCCCCAGCCGGCCGCGCAGGAGCTGATCAGCAGGCCCAGCATGGCGACGACGGCGCCGCCGTCGCCCGAGCCGAAGGCGAGCGGGAAGGCGAACATCAGGGAGCCGACGGCCGCGAGCGCCACGATGGGAGCGAGCTGCCAGATCCTGAGGCGGCGCTGCGGGCGCAGTTCCACCTCGACTTCCGCCGCGTCCACCTCGACGGCGCTGCCTTCGGCCTGATCCGGGCCGTCCGGCGTCAGACCGGGCGCCTCACCGGGGACTTCGCCCCGGACGGCGCCCTGCTGCTCGGTGTCGCGAGGGCCGGCCTCCATCGCCACGCGCCCTCCCAACTCGGACTCCACTTGGTCGATCGATGCTCGATGATGGCACGCCGCCGACCCCCTGAATGACGGGCATGACGTCCCGATGCCATCACGTGATCAGGCTGTGACCGCTCGTTCGACCAACGCCAGCGCCCGTCGCGGGAGTTCCCCGCGGTCCGCGGCGGCGCCGCTGAGCCAGTGCACCCGCGGGTCGCGCCGGAACCAGGAGTCCTGACGGCGCGCGAAGCGCTTGGTGGCGCGCACGGTCTCGGCGCGCGCCTCGTCCTCGGTGCACTCCCCCGCGAGCGCGGCGAGCACCTGCTGGTACCCGAGCGCGCGGGCGGCCGTGCGCCCCTCGCGCAGCCCGACGGCCTCCAGGGCGCGCACCTCGTCGACCAGTCCGGCCTCCCACATGCGGTCCACCCGGGTGGCGATCCGCTCGTCGAGCTCCGGGCGGGCGACGTCGACGCCGATCTGGACGGTGTCGTAGACGGAGTCGTGGCCGGGAAGGTTGGCCGTGAACGGCTTGCCGGTGATCTCGATGACCTCGAGGGCCCGGACGATGCGCCGGCCGTTGCTGGGCAGGATCGCGCGGGCGGCCTCGGGGTCGGCGGCGGCGAGACGAGCGTGCAGGACGCCGGAGCCGCGCTCCTCCAGCTCGGCCTCCAGGCGGGCCCGGACCTCCGGGTCGGTGCCGGGGAAGTCGAGGACGTCGATCGCGCCCCGCACGTAGAGCCCGGAACCGCCCACCAGGATCGGGCTGCGGCCCTCGGCGAGCAGCCGGTCGATCTCGGCGCGGGCGAGCCGCTGGTACTCGGCGACGCTGGCGGCCTCGGTCACGTCCCAGATGTCCAGGAGGTGGTGCGGGACGCCGCCGCGCTCCTCCAGCGTCAGTTTGGCGGTGCCGATGTCCATCCCTCGGTAGAGCTGCATCGAATCGGCGTTGACGACCTCGCCGCCCAGCTGCTGGGCGAGGAAAACGCCCAGATCGGACTTTCCGGCCGCTGTGGGGCCGACGACGGCGATGACCCGCGGGGCGGGAGCTGCACTTCTCACCGCCCCAGTCTCGCAAACCTCACGGCGCGTCCCCGAATGAGCGACGTGACGGCCCTCGTCCGGCTTCGTTGCCTGTTGCGGAAATCCGACCCTGAGTACGCTAGGGAGCAGATATGGGCGTTTTCGCATTGTTTCGCCGGAAGAGTAAGGATTCCAAGGATTCCGTCGAAGAGGCCGCCGGGACGGCGGCCTCGACGGCCGTCACGGAGGACGCGGAGACCGCCGCACCGGAGGGCGCGGAGGCCGCCACCGAGCCCGCGCGGCCGGCCGAGGCCGTGGACGTCACGGAGGCCTCCGTGATCACCGATGCCGCTGAGGTTACCGAGGTCGCCGAGAGCGTGGAGATCCCGAAGCAGCAGTCGGCGGAGGAGGCCGCGGACAACGAGGCCGGCGAAGGCGCCCGTCAGTAGGCGAGCCCAGAAGGCACGGCTCGAACGGAACGGCACGGACCCGCTGGGTCCGTCGGAGGGATGGTGACCCCATGGGTCTCCTGGATTCACTGAAGGCCAAGCTCGCCCCGGCGAAGGACAAGGTCTCCGACCTCGCGCAGCAGCACGGGGGAAAGGTCGAGCACGGCCTGGAGAAGGCCGCCAGGAAGGTCGACGAGAAGACCAAGGGCAAGTACAGCGACAAGATCGAATCCGGTACGGGCAAGGCCAAGGAGGCCATCGAGCGGCTGGCGCACAAGGACGGGGGCACTCCCCCGCCGTCGGCCCCGCCGCCGACGCCGCCGACTGCCTGACAGTCCCTCCGCAACGGCGGACGGCCGTGGAGCACCGCGCTCCACGGCCGTCCGCCGTTCTACGGGTGGGGGCGGGTGTCGTCCGTTCTAACGGTTCAGCCCTTCCACGGCTTCAGCCGCTCCGCGGGTTTCAGCTCCAGGCGGCGACGAAGTAGCCCACGCCGTACGGGGCGTCCTCGTAGAGCAGCCGGCCCGCGAGGCCCGCGCCCTCGGCGGCGCCCGCGAGGACCTGCCAGGGGGCGCGGCCGGCCGCCTTCAGTGCGTACGCGAGTTCCGCGTCCAGGGCCAGGAGCGCGGCCGGGTCCGCCGTGCCCAGGGCGCGGGCCGCCTCCGCGTCGAACGCCTCGGCTCGATCGTCGAGGTATCCAGGTGCCTTCAGGGTGCGGCAGGCGCTGCCGTCGCCCATCACGAGCAGCGCCACCCGGTCCGCCGACGCGGCGATCTCCCGGCCGGTGGCCGCGCAGCGCTCGGCCTCCAGGGGCTCGCCGACGCCGAGGCCCTCGACGGGCGCGGCGGCCCAGTCGGTGTGCTCCAGGAGCCAGGCGGCCACGGCGAGCGACGCGGGCAGCGGGCGGTCGCCGCCGGGCCCGCTGCCGAGCCGTACGGACTGCTCCACGCCGAAGGAGGCGAAGGACCCGGCGGAACCGGCCGGATACGTGCCCCGGGCGCCCTCGCCGGCGGGGCCGACGACGACGAGCCGGTCGGGACGGGAGGCGGCGAGCACCCCGAGCGCGTCGGAACAGGCCGTACGCGCCTCGGCGAGCTCGAAGGCGGCACCGGCCGCGACGGCGGGCACGAGCAGCGGAGGGCAGGGACAGACGGCAGCGGCGACAAGCATGATCCGCAGCCTACTGCGCCGGACGCACGGGCAGCCGGAGACCGGCGCCTCCATGAAGGCTCCCGCGGAAGCCGCCACGGAAGCCGCCCCGCCCGGCGGGCCCGGCGAACAGGGCCGGCGTCAGCGGCGAGCGGACCGGCGCCCGCTCGCCGCCTGCCGTCAGTGGCTTCCGCAGGCCGGCGCGTCCGCGACCGGGAGCGGCTCCGGGACGCCGATCTTCGGGAGGCCGAGCAGGACGCCGGACGGCTTCGCCTGGGCGGCGGCGGTGCGCTTCTCCCAGGCGTCGCCGGCGCGGGTGCGGCGGACGGAGGTGACGGGGCCCTCGGCGAGGAGGTGGTGCGGGGCCGCGTAGGTGATCTCGACGGTCACCACGTCGCCGGGGCGGACGTCCTCGTCGGGCTTGGTGAAGTGGACGAGCCGGTTGTCGGGCGCGCGGCCGGACAGGCGGTGGGTCTCGCCGTCCTTGCGGCCCTCGCCCTCCGCGACCATGACCTCCAGGGTGCGGCCGACCTGCTTCTTGTTCTCCTCCCAGGAGATCTCCTCCTGGAGGGCGACCAGACGCTCGTAGCGCGCCTGCACGACCTCCTTCGGGATCTGGCCCTCCATGGTCGCCGCGGGCGTGCCGGGGCGCTTGGAGTACTGGAAGGTGAAGGCGTTCGCGAAGCGGGCCTCGCGGACCGTGTGCATGGTCTGCTCGAAGTCCTCCTCGGTCTCTCCGGGGAAGCCCACGATGATGTCGGTGGAGATGGCGGCGTGCGGGATCGCGGCGCGCACCTTCTCGATGATCCCGAGGAAACGCTCCTGGCGGTACGAGCGGCGCATCGCCTTCAGGACCGTGTCCGAGCCGGACTGGAGCGGCATGTGCAGCTGCGGCATCACGTTCGGCGTCTCGGCCATGGCCGCGATGACGTCGTCCGTGAAGTCGCGCGGGTGCGGCGAGGTGAAGCGCACCCGCTCCAGGCCCTCGATGGTGCCGCAGGCGCGCAGGAGCTTGGAGAAGGCCTCGCGGTCGCCGATGTCGGAGCCGTACGCGTTGACGTTCTGGCCGAGCAGGGTGATCTCGGAGACGCCCTCGCCGACCAGGGCCTCGATCTCGGCGAGGATGTCGCCGGGCCGGCGGTCCTTCTCCTTGCCGCGCAGCGCCGGGACGATGCAGAACGTACAGGTGTTGTTGCACCCGACGGAGATGGACACCCACGCGGCGTACGCGGACTCGCGGCGGGTGGGCAGCGTCGACGGGAAGGCCTCGAGGGACTCCGCGATCTCGACCTGCGCCTCCTCCTGGACGCGGGCGCGCTCCAGCAGGACCGGCAGCTTGCCGATGTTGTGCGTGCCGAAGACCACGTCGACCCAGGGCGCCTTCTTGACGATGGTGTCGCGGTCCTTCTGCGCGAGGCAGCCGCCGACGGCGATCTGCATGCCGGGGCGCGAGGCCTTGCGCGGGGCGAGCCGGCCGAGGTTGCCGTACAGCTTGTTGTCGGCGTTCTCACGCACCGCGCAGGTGTTGAAGACGACGACGTCGGCGTCGCCGTCGGCGCCCTCGGGAGCCTTGACGTAGCCGGCCTCCTCGAGGAGGCCGGAGAGCCGCTCGGAGTCGTGGACGTTCATCTGGCACCCGTAGGTGCGCACTTCGTAGGTTCGCTGGACGTCCACTGTCTGGCTCCGGTCGCTGCTGCTCATGCAACAAGGGTATGCGGTGCCGGGCGCTGCCCTGTCCGGTGCCGGCGGAGGCTCCGGCTCCGCCGCGACGGCGGACCTGCGGGCTCGGGCCGCCGGGTTCAGGCCGCCGCCGTGAGCGCCTCCGTGAGCTGGGCGGCGAGCGAGCCGGCGTCCGGGCGCAGGGCTCCGGCGAAGGCCGCCGAGCCGACGGTGAACGCGTCGGCGCCGGCCTCGGCGAGGGCCTGGATCTGGGCGGAGGTGGTGAGCGAGCCCGCGACGACGAGGCGGCCGGCGGTGGCGGCGCGGGCCGCGCGCACCAGGTCGAGCGGGTCGGCCTCGGTGGCGCGGTGGGCGAGCAGGTCGACGCCCGCGCAGCCGGCGGCCTCGGCGCGGCGGCAGTCCTCGGCGATACGGGCCGGGGTGCCGGCCAGGCGGGTCGGGTGGCCGTGGGGCTCGCCGGCGAAGGGCAGGTAGCGGACGGCGGTGCCGGCGAGCAGGTCGAGGGTCTCCTCGATCCAGGTGCCGCCGAGGAGCCAGTCGACGCCGAGGTCGGCGGCGGTGCGTACGGAGTCGAGGGCCTGCGCGCGGCCGGTCGAGACGACCTCCAGGTGGCTGGTCGCGCCGAGCGCCCGGATCTGCTCGTGGAGGCGGCGCAGGGTGGCGGTGTCGACGCCGACGTCCTTGAAGCCGATGTGGGTGATGCCGAGCTCGCGGACGGAGTCGAGGACATGGAGGCAGTCGGTGACGGTCCGGTCGTCGCGGGTGAGCATGAAGACGAAGTCCATCGGTTCCCTTACGGACGTGCGGACAGCTGGTCGGCGTGACGCAGGGCGGTGAGCAGGCTGGTGTGGTCGGCGGTGCCGGTGCCCGCGAGGTCGAAGGCGGTGCCGTGGTCGACGCTGGTGCGCACGAACGGCAGGCCGAGGGTGATGTTGACGCCGTGCTCCAGACCCAGGTACTTGACGGGGATCAGGCCCTGGTCGTGGTACTGGGCGACGACGGCGTCGAACTCGCCGGCCCGGGCGCGCATGAAGACGGTGTCGGCGGGCCAGGGTCCGCTCGCGTCGATGCCCTCGGCGCGGGCGGCGGCGACGGCCGGGGCGATGACGTCGAGGTCCTCGCGGCCGAAGAGGCCGTTCTCACCGGCGTGCGGGTTGAGGGCGGCGACGGCGATCCTCGGACGGGTCCCGGTCCCGGTCCCGGCCGCGCCTCCGGCCCCGGCGGCGCTCACGGTCCCGGCCGGGATTCCAGGCCCGGCCGCGCCTCCGGCCTCGGCAGCGCTTACGGTCCCGGCCGCGCCTCCGGTCCGGGTCGTGGCCGCCGTCCCGGAGGAGGGCGTCGTGCCGCGCAGGGCCCGGTCGGTCAGCCGGATGACGTCCAGTTCCCGCTCGACGGTGAGCGCGTCGATCGCGGTGCGCAGTGACTGGTGGACGGTGACGAGGACGATCCGCAGTTCGTCGTTGGCCATCATCATCGCGTAGCGCTCGGTGCCGGAGAGCTCGGCCAGGATCTCGGTGTGGCCGGGGTGGGGCACGCCGGCGAGCCGGAGCGCCTCCTTGTTGATCGGGGCCGTGGTGAGCGCCCGTACCTCTCCGGCGAGCGCGAGTGCGACGCCGCGGCGGACGTACGCGTAGGAGGCGGCTCCGGCGCGGGCGTCCACGGTGCCGAGGGCGAGGTCCGCGGGCAGGCAGGGTCCTTCGGCGAGGACGTCGAGGACGCCGGGCGTGCGGCCGGCGCCGGCCGCCGGGCCCGTCGCGTCGAGCTCGCGCACCTGGAGCCGGACGCCGGTGGTGCGGCAGGCGCGGGCGAGGGTACCGGGATCGCCGATGACGAGGACGGGTGCGGTGCGGCGCGGGTCGGCGCAGGCGCGGACGGTGATCTCCGGGCCGATGCCGTGCGGGTCGCCCATGGTGACGGCGATGGGCCGGGTCATCGGTGCGCTCCGCGGGTGAGGAGGGCGTGGAGGCGGACGAGGGTGCCGTCGTCGCCGAAGCCGCCCGCCTTGACGAGGACGGGCAGGCGGGGCACGGCGGGCCCGTGGAGGGTGCCGCGGGCGATGCCGGGCTCGGGTTCGTCGTGGAGTTCGATGCCGGTGGCGCCGAGCGCGCCGAGGACGGCGGCGGCGGTCTCGCCGCCGGTGAGGACGAGCCCGTCGGCGAGGCCGGCGGCGGTCGTCCGCGTCACCTCCTCGACGAGGCGGCGCAGCGGTACGGCGGGATCGTGGTCGCGTTCCTCAGGCGTGTGGAGGGCGGCGACGGCCGGGCCGGAGGTCGCGTGCCGCAGGGCGGCGAGTTGGCGGCGGCTCGCGGGGTTGGCGCTGCCGACGACCGCCAAGGGACGGCGCGCGGCGGGCAGTTCAGGGAGCGGGTCGGCGGGATGACGGGTGTGACGGCGGGCCAGCGCGCCGGCGAGGCCCGGGGAGCCGGCCCAGAGGACGTCCTCGGGGCGGGGCACAGCGGCGACGACCGCGTCGAGGTCGGCCTCGGTGGCGGCCGAGCACGCGAGCACCCGGCCCGGACCGCCGACGCCTCCCTCCACCAGTCCGGCCAGGTCGGCGAGCCGGTCGGGTTCGACGACGAGGGCTTCCGGCAGGAGGCGGGCCAGGTCGGCCGTACGCACCGGGTGGGCCGGGTCGCGGGCGAACTCGCTCGCGTCGACCCGTACGCCCCGGACGTACTGCACGCCGCGGACCGTCGTACGGCCCTCGCCGGGGAAGGCGGGAGCGAGGATCGCGGCGCGCCGGCCGGAACCGGCGAGGGCGGCGCGGAGTTCTGCGGCCACATGGCCGCGCAGGGTCGAGTCGACGGTCTTGAGGAGCAGGTCCGCGCCGGCGTACGCGCGGGCCGCGCGCTCGGTCCGGGCGTCGGCCTCGGTCACGTCGACGACGCGGGTGCCGAGGTCGACGGCGGTGACACCGCCCTCGTACGCGGCGCCCGCCCCGTCCTCGGCGCCCCAGGCGCCCGCGCCGTCCTCGGCGCTCCCGGCGTCCTCGGCGCTGCTGACGCTCCCGGCGCTCCCGGCGTCCCGCGCGCTCCCGGCGCTCCCGCCCCCGCCGTCGAAGAGGACCAGGGCTCGGTGGCCGGACCTCCGGAAGGGCGCGGCGCCGTCGGCGGCGCTGGTGAGGTCGTCGGCGAGGATGACGACGGTGGACGGCGGCATCGCTGGGATTCCCATCTCTCGGATCACCCGATGTGACGGGATCAACCCTGTCTTCCCGTGAAGCCGCAGGACAAGCGATTCCTTCTCACTCCACCGGTGAGGATTTTTCACACGTCCTCACCGGCCCCGGCCGCTAGGTTGCACCCATGAGCCGGCCCGACCTGCCCCCGCTGAACACCCTGCTCCCCTTCGAGGCGACCGTGCGCCACGCGAGCATGACCCGCGCCGCCCGGGAACTCCACGTCACCCACGGGGCCGTCAGCCGCCAGGTGCAGCATCTGGAGAAGGCCCTCGGAACGCTCCTGTTCGAGCGCCGTCCGCGCTCCCTCCACCCGACGCCGCAGGCCCGGCGCCTCGCCGCGGCCGTGCGTGAGGCGCTCGACCTGATCGAGGCCGCGGCCGTGGAGGCCTCAGGCCGGCGGCGCGGCGGCCCGCTGGCGCTGTCCTGCGAGCCCACGCTGCTGATGCGCTGGCTCATCCCGCGCCTGCCGGACCTCTCCGCGCGGCACCCCGAACTGACCGTGCACCTGTCGGCGGGCGGCGGTCCGCCGGCGTTCGCGCGGGACACGGTGGACGTGGCGCTGCGCCGGGACGACTTCCCGGTGCCGGAGGGAGTGAGCCGGGTGCCGCTCTTCGCGGAGTGGATCGGCCCGGTCTGCCGCCCCGAACTCGCCGGCCGGCTCACCGGCGGTGGACCGGTGACCCGGCTGCACTCCGCCACCCGGCCGTCCGCCTGGGCCGACTGGCACCGGCTGTCCGCCTCCCGTGGCCCGGTCGGCGGGAGCACGGCCCGCGACCGGAGCACGGCCCGCGACCGGAACGCGGCCCCCGCCCTCGGCGCGCCGGGCGGCGGCCGGGAGCAGACCTTCGAGCACTTCTATCTGGCGCTCCAGGCGGCCGTGGCCGGCGTGGGCGTCGCCGTCGGCCCGTACGCGCTCGTCCACGACGATCTCGTACGGGGCCAGCTGGCGGCCCCGTACGGGTTCGTGGCGGACGGAACGGACTACGGGCTGCTCAGCCCGCGCCCGCCAGAGCGGGACGGGCGGATCGCCGCGCTGCTCGGCTGGCTGCGGGAGCAGACGGCGGCCCTGACGCCGCCCGAGGAGCTGGTCCCGCACGCGGTGTCCGGCTGAGGCGCGTCCCGGCGGATCCGCGCCGGTCCGCGACCGAGCCGGGTGGATCAGTGGCTCGGCGTGACGGCCCCGGTCCCGGCCGGGTCGGCCCTGGCCAGGACGGGGAGCGAGCTGGCAGGATCGCGCCATGCCCGCCGCGCTCTCCCGTACCGCCCGCCGTCGCCTCCTCCAGGTGTCGGCGGCGCTCCTGGTGCTGGCCGGCCTTCTCGTCTGGTGGCTGGTTCCTTTCGGCGCGAAGGCGCCGAGCGGGCACATCACCTTCAGCACCGGCGTGCCCACGGGCGTCTACCAGCGCTACGGGGAGCTGCTCCAGCAGACCCTCGCCCGCGACCTTCCGGACGTGTCGATAACGCTGAGGAACAGCGAGGGCTCCCAGCAGAACCTGGCCCGGCTCGCCTCGGGCGAGGCCGATTTCACGGTGGCGACGGCGGACGCGGTGGCCCAGTACCAGCGGGACCGCCGGCCCGGCTTCGAGCGGCTGCGCGGCTGCGCCCGCCTCTACGACGACTACGTCCAGCTGGTCGTCCCCAAGGGCTCCCCGGTCGAGACGGTGTCCGATCTGCGCGGCCTGCGGGTCGGCGTCGGCCAGCCGGGCTCGGGCGTGCGGCTGATCGCCGACCGGGTGCTCGCGGCGGCCGGGCTGACACCGGACGTCGACGTCGTCCCGGTCTCGGCCGGCATCGACACCATGCCGGGCCTCATGGAGCGACGGCGGCTCGACGCCTTCTTCTGGTCGGGCGGTCTGCCCACGCAGGGCGTGCAGTCGCTGTCCGAGCGGCTGCCGGTGCGGCTGGTGCCGCTGGACGACGCGCTGGTGCAGAGCCTGCACGACGTGGGCGAGTCGACCCGCCACTACCGTTCGGCGACGATCCCGGGAGACGCGTACAGCCTCGCCCAGAGCGGCAACCCGGTGGACACCCTGGCCGTGGCGAACATCCTGGTCACCACGGACGCGGCGGACCCGGACCTGGTGGAGGGACTCACCCGTACGGTGATCGCGAGCCGGGACCGGATCGGCAGCCAGGTCCATCCGGCGCAGCTGGTGGACCTGCGGACGGCGATCTACACCGACCCGCTCCCGCTGCACGAGGGCGCCCGGCGCTACTACCGCTCCGTAAAGCCCTGACCCCGCTTCCGGTCGTCGCCCGCTCCGAGGTCCCTCCTCGCCGGGCCCTCCTCGGCGGGCCTCGGGTCGTTCCTCGGGACGCGCACGGTCACCTTCAGGCCGTGCGGCGGGTTGTGGGCGTACGCGATGCTGCCGCCGCCCGCCGTGAGCAGCACGCGCGAGATCGACAGGCCGAGGCCCGAGCCGTTGACGTTCTGGTGGCGGCCGGAGCGCCAGAAGCGGTCGCCGATCCGCTCCAGCTCCTCGTCGGTGAGGCCGGGGCCGTGGTCGGCGATCTCGATCTCGACCGTCTCGCCGCCCGCCGCGAGGCGGGTGACGACGGTGACGTCGGCCCCGGTCGGAGTGAACTTCAGGGCGTTGTCGATCACCGCGTCGAGGGCGCTGGAGAGCGTCACCGGGTCCGCCCAGGCGGTCACGGCGGCGGTGTCGGCGCTGATCGCGACGCCCTTGTCGTCAGCGACCGGCCGCCAGGACGCGACCCGCTCGGCGGTGAGCGCGCCGATGTCGGTGAGCCTGAGCTCGGCGGCGGTGTGCTCGGCGAGCGCGAGGTCGAGCAGGTCGTCGAGGACCTGGGCGAGCCTCTTGCCCTCGGTGCGCACGGAGGCGATCTCCTCGTTGCCCTCGGGCAGTTCGAGGGCGAGCAGCTCGATCCGCAGCAGGAGCGCGGCGAGCGGGTTGCGCAGCTGGTGGGAGGCGTCGGCGACGAAGGCCCGCTGCTGTTCGAGGACGTCCTCGACGTGGTCGGCCATCTCGTTGAAGGAGTCGGCGAGCCGGCGCAGTTCGGGCGGTCCGCCGGCGGCGGCGACCCGGGAGTTCATCCGGCCGGTGGCGATGTCGTGGGTGACGGTGTCGAGGACCCGGACGGGCTTGAGCACCCAGCCGGTGAGCCGGAAGGCGGCGCCGACGGCGAGCAGCATCGCGGCGGCCTCGCCGGCGAAGATCAGCAGCCAGCCGCGCAGGATGCGGGAGCGCAGCTCGCCGGTGGGCGAGTCGGTGACGACGACGGCGACGACGTCCCCGTCGCGTACGACCGGGGAGGCGATGGTGAGCCGGGCGTGGCCCTGCCAGGGCCAGACCTGCGGCGGGTCATGGCTGCGGCGGCCGAGCAGGGCCTCGTTGAAGGCGCGCCTGCCCTCGCCCTCGTACGGGACGACCCAGTCCTCGGGCGCGGCGGCCATGGACCGGTTGTCGCGGTAGAAGATGCCGGCCCGGATGCCGTACACCTCGTGGTAGCTGGCGAGTTCGGCGCCGAGGGTGCTGCGGCGTTCGTCGGGGCCGAACCTGCTCTCGCCGACGAACTGGGCGAGCGCGGCGAAGCGGGCCGCGTCGTCGAGCCGGTCGACGACCACGCGCTGCTGCTCGGAGGCGGCGGTGCTGGCGGCCAGCGGGAAGCCGAGGGCGAGCAGGACGCCCGCCATCAGGACGATCAGGAGCGGAAGGAGCCGGGTGCGCACGTGCGGTCGGGTCCGCGGTCAGGCGGGAGGCGCGACCAGGCGGTAGCCGACGCCCCGCACGGTCTCGATCAGGGCGGGCATGCGCAGCTTCGAGCGCAGGGAGGCGACGTGGACCTCCAGGGTGCGGCCGGTGCCCTCCCAGTTGGTGCGCCAGACCTCGCTGATGATCTGCTCGCGGCGGAAGACCACGCCGGGCCGCTGGGCGAGCAGGGCGAGCAGGTCGAACTCCTTGCGGGTGAGGGGGACGGCGTCGCCGTCGACGCTGACCCGTCGGGTGGGCAGCTCGATGGTGACGGCGCCGAGGCGCAGGGTGCTGTCCTCGCCGGTACCGGTCGGGTCCTCGCCGGCGCCGCTGCGCCGGCTGACGGCGTGGATGCGGGCGAGCAGCTCACCGGTGTCGTAGGGCTTGACGACGTAGTCGTCGGCGCCGAGGTTGAGGCCGTGGATCCGGGAGCGCACGTCGGCGCGTGCCGTCACCATGATCACGGGGGTGCTGGTGAGCTTCCGGATGCGGCCGCAGACCTGATAGCCGTCCTGGTCGGGCAGGCCGAGGTCGAGCAGGATCACGCCGTACGAGGGACGCTCGCCGTGCGCGGCGGGCAGCACGGCCTGGAGCGCCTCCTCGCCGTTGCGGGCGTGGGTGACGCTGAAGCCGTGCCGGGCGAGGATCGCGGAGAGCGCGGCGGCGACGTGGTCGTCGTCCTCGACGAGCAGCAGTCTCATGGCCCTCCTCCGTGATCTCTCGGCGCGGTCCGCGCCGCGGGTGCCGTCCGCGCCGTCGGTGATGACCTTCTGTCTACCAGGGCATCAACGCCGATGGTCACGGTCACAGTCAAGTGTTGTTATCCACCCGGTACGGCCAGGGCCGCCCCGTTCACGCAGAGTGTCCGGTTGCGACCGGATCGTTATCCTCAAACTTCGCTCAGATGTGATGACGCTCCGCACACCCGGTCTCTAGTGTCCTCCCCAACCGAGCAGGACGGAGCGAGATGCCGATGAGCGGAGTGTCAGTGACCAAGGGTTCGGAGGGCGCCGCGCCGGCCGTGGACGACCTGGTCGTGCTGTCCGACGTGAACAAGCACTTCGGCGCGCTGCACGTGCTGCAGGACATCGACCTGACGATCCGTCGCGGCGAGGTCGTGGTGGTCATCGGACCGTCCGGTTCCGGCAAGTCCACGCTGTGCCGCACCATCAACCGTCTGGAGACGATCGACTCCGGCAGCATCACCATCGACGGGAAGCCGCTGCCCCAGGAGGGCAAGGAGCTGGCGCGACTGCGGGCGGACGTCGGCATGGTCTTCCAGTCCTTCAACCTCTTCGCGCACAAGACGGTGCTCGAGAACGTGATGCTGGGTCAGATCAAGGTCCGGAAGGCGGAGAAGAAGGCGGCGGAGGCCAAGGCCCGCGCCCTGCTCGACCGGGTCGGCGTGGGCACGCAGGCCGACAAGTACCCGGCGCAGCTCTCCGGCGGCCAGCAGCAGCGCGTCGCGATCGCCCGCGCGCTGGCGATGGACCCCAAGGTCATCCTGTTCGACGAGCCGACCTCGGCACTCGACCCGGAGATGATCAACGAGGTCCTCGAGGTCATGCAGCAGCTGGCCCGGGACGGCATGACGATGGTCGTCGTCACCCACGAGATGGGCTTCGCCCGTTCGGCCGCCAACCGGGTGGTGTTCATGGCCGACGGCCGGATCGTGGAGCAGGCCGCCCCGGACGAGTTCTTCAGCAACCCGCGCAGCGACCGCGCCAAGGACTTCCTGTCGAAGATCCTGCACCACTGACGCCACGCGGCGACAAGTCCTTAGCCGCCGCCCGCGACGTGCTGCACACTGACGATCAACTACCCACGACCTGAGGGATGTTCACGATGAAGCTCCGCAAGACCGCGGCCGTGGCCGTTGCCGTGCTCGCGCTGACCGCGACCGCCTGTGGCGGCAAGGAGGGCTCGGCCGGCGACAAGCCCGCCACGAAGCCCGGCGACGCCAGCGCCCCCAAGCTCCCCACGTACACCGTCGCGAGCGGCGTGGATCTGAACTCGCCGACCTTCAAGAAGGCCAAGGAGCGCGGCAAGCTGGTCATCGGCTCCAAGGCCGACCAGCCGTACCTCGGCTTCGAGGACCAGGCCACCAAGAAGCGCTCCGGCTTCGACATCGAGATCGCCAAGATGATCGCCGCCGACCTGGGCTTCTCCGAGGACCAGATCGAGTGGAAGACGGTCGACTCCAAGCTGCGTGAGACCGCGATCTCCACGGGCCAGGTCGACTACTACGTCGGCACCTACACGATCAACGACAAGCGCAAGGCGCAGGTCGGCTTCGCAGGCCCGTACTACCAGGCCGGCGCCGACCTCCTGGTCCGCAAGGACGAGACCGCCATCACCGGTCCCGAGGGCGTCAAGGGCAAGAAGGTCTGCTCGATCACCGGCTCCACCCCGCTCCAGGAGATCAAGAAGCCGGAGTACGGCGCCGAGACCGTCGAGCTCGGCAAGTACTCCGACTGCGTCCAGCAGCTGCTCACCAAGCAGGTCGACGCCGTCACCACCGACGACTCGATCCTCAAGGGCTACGCGGCCGCCAACGCCGGCAAGCTCAAGGTCGTCGGCAAGCCGTTCACCAAGGAGCCCTACGGCGTCGGCATGAACAAGGAGGACAAGGTCCTTCGCGACAAGGTGAACGACATCCTCGAGAAGTACGAGAAGGACGGCACCTACAAGAAGATCTACGAGGCCACCCTCGGCCTCTCCGGCTCGTCCTACACCGAGCCGCCGGCGGTCGTCCGCTACTGATCGCCACCGGCCGGCCGCCGACCCTCTGCCACCTCCCCGGCACGGTCGGCGGCCGGCCGGTCACCCCACCTCGTCCACGAGCTTGCCCCCAAGCCTGCCGCTGACTGCCGACGCGGAGTCCTCATGAACGTACTGCTCGACCATTTCCCGGAGTTCCGCGACGGATTCATAGGAACCGTGTCGATCACCGCCGTCAGTTCGGTCATCGCCGTGGTCCTCGGCATCGTCATCGCCGGCTTCCGGGTCTCGCCCGTCCCGCCGCTGCGCTTCTTCGGCACCGCGTGGGTGACGCTGCTGCGCAACACCCCGCTGACCCTGCTCTTCCTGGTCTTCTTCTTCGTCGTCCCGGAGATCCTCTTCCCGGGCATGAGCCCCTTCGTGCTCGGCTCGCTCGCGCTCGGCTTCTACACCTCCTCCTTCGTCTGCGAGGCCGTGCGCTCCGGCATCGGCACCGTGCCGCTCGGCCAGGCCGAGGCGGCCCGCTCGCTCGGCATGACCTTCTCGCAGACGCTGCGGCTGATCGTGCTGCCGCAGGCCACCCGGACCGTGCTGCCGCCGCTGAGCTCGATCCTCATCGCGCTGACGAAGAACTCGGCCATCGCCGGCGCCTTCAGCGTCACCGAACTCTTCGGCTGGCAGACGCTGATGAGCGAGCAGGGCTACGCCATCGCCCCGGTCTTCCTCTGGGTCGCCGTCGCCTACCTCGTCATCACCTTCGCCATCAGCGGACTCTTCCGTCTCCTTGAGCGCAACCTGGAGGTCGCCCGATGAGCGCCAGCGTTCTCTTCGACGCCCCCGGCCCCAAGGCACGGGTCCGCAACCGGATCTACGCCGTCGTCGGCATCCTCGCCATCCTCGCCCTCCTCGCGGTCAGCGTGATGCGGCTGAGCGACAAGGGGCACCTCGCCCCCGAGATGTGGGACATCTTCAACTACGCGGGCATCCGGCAGAACATCGCCGACGCGCTGCTCGCCACCCTGAAGGCGTTCGCCCTCGCCGCCGTCGGCTCCCTCGTGCTCGGTGTGCTGCTCGCCGTCGGCCGGCTCTCCGACCACAAGCCGGTCAGCTGGCTGTGCACCGGCTTCATCGAGGTCTTCCGCTCGCTGCCGCTGCTGATCACCATCTACGCGGTGTGGGTCGCCTTCCTCACCGACTACTCGATGTGGGCGCTGGCGATCGGCCTGTCGATCTACAACGGCTGCGTCCAGGCCGAGGTGCTGCGGGCCGGCGTCAACGCGGTGCCGCGCGGTCAGCGCGAGGCGGCGTACGCGCTCGGCATGAGCAAGACCCAGGTGATGACCAGCGTCCTGCTGCCGCAGGCGGTCCGGGCCATGCTGCCGACGATCATCAGCCAGCTGGTGGTCACCCTCAAGGACACCTCGCTCGGCTTCGTCATCCTCTACCCCGAGCTGCTCTACTCGGCCCGCCTGATCGCCTCCAACACGCTGGTCAACGGCCAGTACCCGTACGTCTCCGTGATCGTCGTCTTCGGCGCCATCTACATCGCGCTGTGTCTGGCGCTGTCCGCGCTCGCCACCTGGATCGAGAAGCGGGGCCGCCGGGCCAAGACGGGTGTCCTGGCCTCCGACGCCGACGCCAAGGCGGTGGTGCTGGGCGCCGACGCCGCCCAGGCCACGATCACCGCCGGTGGAACCGCCGGTGGAACCGCCGACGGCGGACCCGCCGACGGGCACGGAATCACGAAGAACTGACGGTATGTGACATCATCCGGGGGCAGTGGCGACGCCGCTGCCCCCGTCACTTGACGCATGCACCCCCAGTCGGTTGCATACGTTCTGTGATCAAGCACCCGGCGCGCGCCGCACTCCGCTGTGCTTCCCGCATGACCGTACGGCCTCGCACGCCCTCAGGAGCCGCGCCGTGGACCCGGTGATCATCGTGGGCGCGGGGCCGGTCGGCCTCGCGCTCTCCCTCGCCCTGGCCGCCCAGGACGTGCCCAGCGTCGTGCTCGACGAGAGCCCGGGCAAGGAGGAGCCGAGGCCCGCCCGCACGGTCGTGCTGCGCGCCGACATGGCCGCCCTGGTGGAGCGGCTCGGCTGCGCCACGCTGCGTGACGAAGGAGTCCGCTGGGTCGGCTGGCGGGCGATGCGCCGCCGACAGCAGACCCGGCACGTGCCGCTCGACCTGGGGTCGGGCGGGGACGCCGACGCGGAGGACGGACACGCCGGACCGGCCGCCCCGCTGCACATCCCCCAGCACGCCCTGGCCCGCGGCCTGCGCGACGCCATCGCCCGCCGCCCGCTGATCACGCTGGTCACCGACTCCCGCGTCGACACCGTCGAGCAGGACCCGCACGGCGTCAGCGCGCACACCCGCGGCCCCGACGGCACCTGGTGGCGCGGCAGCCATCTGATCGGCTGCGACGGCGCCCGTTCGACGGTGCGCAAACTGCTCGGCGTCCGCTTCCCGGGGCGTACGGCCGTGGAACGGCACGCCGTCGCCGCGCTGCGCACCGAACTCCCGTGGGCGGGCGAGGCCCTGCTGCACCGTCAGCCGCCGTGGCGCGGCTCCGGCGACGAGATCGCGGCCCGGCCGCTGCCGGACGGCGTGTGGCGGATCGACTGGCTGCTGCCGCCGCGCGGCGACCTGGTCACTCCCGACGCGCTCGTGACCCGCATCCGCGACACGCTCGCCGGCTGGTGCGAGGGCGTGACCCCGCCGTACGAGCTGATCGACACCGGCGTCCACACCGTGCACCACCGGCTGGCCCGGCGCTGGCGGGTGGACCGGGTCTTCCTCGCCGGCGACGCGGCGCATCTGCTGGGCGCGGTCGGCACCCAGGGGCTCGACGAGGGGCTGCGGGACGTCGACAACCTGGCCTGGAAGCTGGCGTACGCCTGGCACCACAGGGACGCCTCGCCGGCGCTGCTCGACAGCTACCAGAGCGAGCGGCGGGCGGCGGTGGCCGGCCTGCTGCGCGCCGCCGACCAGGTGCTGCCCGGGCTGCGCGGCGGCAAAGGGCTGCGCACCTATCTGTCGGGCGGCGGACGCGGCCACGACATCCTGCTCACCGACGGGCACCTCGGGCGCGGTCCGCTGGGCGCCCTGCCCGCGTATCCGCACTCGCCGCTGGCGCCGGAGCCGTCGGAGGGCCGCATCCCGGTGGGCACGCCGGACGGCGGGCCGGTCGAGGACGTGCGGGTGACGGCTCCCGACGGGACGACCGTGCGGCTGCGGGACCGGCTGGGGCAGGGGCGGCTGCTGGTGCTGCTCGTCGCCCCGGGCACCGGTGTGTGGGACCGGCGGCACTGGATGAGCGCGGGCGTCATGCCCCGGCTCGCCGAGGCCGTGGAGGCCCTGCCGGCACCGGCCGAGCTGCTGGTCACGGAGGCGTATCCGGGCGCGCCGGCCCACGCCGTGCTCCTGGTCCGCCCGGACGGCCATCTGGCCGCCGCCTTCGCCGGTGTGCGGCCGGAGGAGCTGCACGCGGCGGCGGACGCGGTACGGGGCGGGGCCGAGGCCGTCGCCGCGGAGGACGCGCCGTCGGACAGCGACCGTACGGCGGACGTCAACTGACCCTCGGGTGACCGTCGATTGACCGCCGCAGGTGTCCGTGGTGTACTCCGGAGCGTGACCGACACCGATGTGCGCCTGTGGCGGAGGGTCCATATGGACCTCGTCCGCTACGCGGGCTGCGTGTGTCGCCCGTCCTGCTGATTCGCCTTCCCTCTTCCCAGCGCGCGCCGTTTCGTCGTGCGCTCTTTCGCGAACCTCAGGACGGTCACCCGTGCCCCAGCAGCATGCCACCGCTGTCTCCCCGCCTCCTTCACCTCGCCCTCCGACCGAGGCCGATCTGCTGGACTTCGTCCGGCGCACGGCCGCCGACACCGACCTCGTCGCCTCGCTTCCCCTCGATCCCGAGGGCCGTACCTGGGTGCGGCTCGACGGGCCGGGCGGCAGCGAGGCCTGGCTCATCGGCTGGCCGCCCGGCACCGGCACCGGCTGGCACGACCACGCCGAGTCGCTCGGCGCCTTCGCCACCGCGCGCGGCACCCTGCGGGAGAACTCCCTCGCGGTGCGGCTCCCGGCGAGCGGCTGGAAGACCCTGGAGCTGGCCGACGGCGTCGACCGCGGCCGCGAGCTGCCGGCCGGCCGCGGCCGGGCCTTCGGCCGCCACCACGTGCACGAGGTGCTCAACGAGTCCCGCGACGAGCACGCGGTCTCGGTGCACGCCTACTATCCGCCGCTCCCGCTGATCCGGCGCTTCAGCCGGTCGGGTGCGGTGCTGCGTCTGGAACAGATCGAGCGCCCGGAGGACTGGCAGTGAGCGACGTACGCGACGACGAGCGCGCCGGGGTCGATGGACGCGTGGGTGAACGGGTGGCTGAGCGGGTGGGAGAACGAGTGACTGAACGAGTGGGCATCGACGAGCTGTTGGAGCGCGTGCGGGCCGGTCTCGACCGGATCGACGCGCGCACCGCGTACGAGGCGTACGAGGCGGGTGACGCGCTCCTGGTCGACACCCGCTACGCGGCCCTGCGCGAACGGGACGGCCTGATCCCGGGCGCGCTGGTCGTCGAGCGCAACGAACTGGAGTGGCGGCTCGACCCGCTGGGCAGCCACCGCGCTCCCGAGGCCGACAGCCACGATCTGCGGGTCGTGGTGCTCTGCAACGAGGGCTACGCCTCCTCCCTCGCGGCCGCCTCCCTGCACCAGCTGGGCCTGCACCGCGCGACGGACGTGATCGGCGGCTTCCAGGCCTGGAAGGCAGCGGGCCTCCCGGTCCTGCTCCCAGCGGCAGGCCGCACGGCCTGAGCCCCGGGAGGGCCAAGGGCCGAGGGCCCGGGAGCGCCGGCGCCGACGGCCGAAGGCGGCGTCGGTCGCCGGAGGTTCGAAGGTGCCGAGGGGTCGGGGAGCTAGAAGGGTTCCTCCAGGCCCTCGGTGTCCTCGCCCTCGTTCTCCAGGGCCTGGCGCACCACCCGCAGCGCCATGCCCTCCGGGTATCCCTTGCGGGCGAGCATGCCGGCGAGTCTGCGCAGCCGCCGGTCGCGGTCGAGGCCGCGGGTGGCGCGCAGCTTGCGCTCGACGAGCTCGCGGGCGCGCGCCTCCTCCTGGTCGGAGTCCAGCCGGTCGACGGCCTCCTGGATCAGGCCGGGGTCGACGCCCTTGGTCCGCAGCTCCCGGGCGAGCGCGCGGCGGGCCAGGCCCCGGCCGTGGTGGCGGGACTCCACCCAGGCCCCGGCGAAGGCGGCGTCGTCGATCAGCCCGACGTCCTCGAACCGGGACAGCACCTCGTCGGCGATCTCGTCGGGGACCTCCCGCTTGCGCAGGGCGTCGGCGAGCTGCTTGCGGGTGCGAGGGGTTCCGGTGAGCAGGCGCAGGCAGATCGCCCGCGCCCGCTCAGCCGGATCCTGGGACGACAGCTCCTTCTCGGCCCTCGACGAGTCGGGGCTGTCGTCCGGCCATTCGGTGCGACCGGTCACCGGGTCAGCTCTTGGCCGTGGTGGCCTTGGTCGCCTTGACGGCCTTGGCCGGGGCCGGGACGGACTTGCCGGCCTCGTCCGTGGCCGCCGTGTCCGTGCTGGTCGCCGCGTCCGTGCCCGGCTCGGCCGAGGGCTCCTCGGGCCGGACGCCGACGCCCAGCTTCTCCTTGATCTTCTTCTCGATCTCGTTGGCGAGGTCGGGGTTGTCCTTGAGGAAGTTGCGGGCGTTCTCCTTGCCCTGGCCCAGCTGGTCGCCCTCGTACGTGTACCAGGCGCCGGCCTTGCGGACGAAGCCGTGCTCCACGCCCATGTCGATCAGGCCGCCCTCGCGGCTGATGCCCTGGCCGTAGAGGATGTCGAACTCGGCCTGCTTGAAGGGCGGCGCGACCTTGTTCTTGACGACCTTGCAGCGGGTGCGGTTGCCGACCGCCTCGGTGCCGTCCTTCAGGGTCTCGATGCGGCGGATGTCGATGCGCACGGAGGCGTAGAACTTCAGGGCGCGGCCACCGGTCGTGGTCTCGGGCGAGCCGAACATCACGCCGATCTTCTCGCGGAGCTGGTTGATGAAGATCGCGGTGGTCTTGGACTGGTTGAGCGCGCTGGTGATCTTCCGCAGCGCCTGGCTCATCAGACGGGCCTGGAGACCGACGTGGGAGTCGCCCATCTCGCCCTCGATCTCCGCGCGCGGGACGAGCGCGGCGACGGAGTCGATGACGATCAGGTCGAGGGCGCCGGAGCGGACCAGCATGTCGACGATCTCGAGGGCCTGCTCGCCGTTGTCCGGCTGGGACAGGATGAGGTTGTCGATGTCGACGCCCAGCTTGCGGGCGTACTCCGGGTCGAGGGCGTGCTCGGCGTCCACGAAGGCGACCTGGCCGCCGGCCTTCTGCGCGTTGGCGACGGCGTGCAGGGTCAGGGTCGTCTTGCCGGAGGACTCCGGGCCGTAGATCTCCACGACACGGCCGCGCGGCAGGCCGCCGACGCCCAGGGCGACGTCGAGGGCGGTCGACCCGGTCGGGATGACCTCGATCGGCTCCTTCGAGCGCTCGCCCATGCGCATGACGGCACCCTTGCCGAATTGCCGTTCAATCTGTGCGAGCGCGGCGTCGAGCGCCTTCTCGCGGTCGGTTCCTGCCATGGGTTCCACCCGGTTTGCTTGAGTCGATCGCTTCATGTGAAAGACGCTAACCCCTGCCACTGACAACGGGCCCCGGCGTCCCTCCCGACCTGTGGATAACTCGGCGACAACCCCGTGATTCCAAGGCCTGCCACCCCATGAGAATGGATGTTCGATTTTCGTGTCAAGCGCACCACGCCGCGGCGGGCCGGGGGCGCGGCGGGCTCAGCGGAGCTCCTCGGCGAGCCCGACGACGATGCCCTCGGGGCCCCGGACGTAGCAGAGCCGGTAGACGTCCTCGTACCGCACCACCTCGCCGACCAGCTCGCCTCCGTGGCCGCGCAGGCGGGCGACGGTCTCGTCCACGTCGTCGACGGCGAACATGATCCGGCGCAGGCCCAGCGTGTTCGCCGGCGCGGCCTCGGGCTCGGCGCGGACCGCCTTCGGCGTGCGGAACCTCGCCAGCTCGATCCGGCCGTGACCGCCCGGGACCCGCAGCATCGCGACGTCCTGCCGGACCCCGTCGAGCCCGATCACCCGCTCCACCCACCGTCCCTCGACGGGCATCGTGCCTTCCAGCTCCATGCCGAGTGCGACGAAGAACGCGACGACGGCGTCGAGGTCGTCGACCACCACGAGGACGTTGTCCATCCGCCGGATCGCCATGCCGGACCTCCTTGCCGTGACACGGCCCCGCCGGCCGCGCGCACGCTCGAGTGACGCATACCACGCTACGGCGCGCGGCCGAAGGCGCGCCGGTAGGAGCGCGGCGGCACGCCCCGGCGCCGTACGAACTGCTCGCGCAGCACCGCCGCGCTGCCGTAACCGACCAGGCGGGCGATCTCCTCGACCGGCAGGTCCGTGGTCTCCAGGAGTTCCTCGGCCCTGCTCAGCCGCAGTCCGCGCAGCCAGGCGTGCGGAGTGGTGCCGGTCGCCGCGGTGAAGCGGCGGGCGAAGGTGCGCCGGCTCATCATGGCGCGGCGGGCCAGTTCCGTGACGGGCAGCGGCTCGTGGAGGTGTGCGCGGGCCCAGGCGAGGACCTCGGCGAGCCGCTCGTCCTGCCCGTCGCCGGGCACGGGCGCGGCCAGGTACTGGGCCTGTCCGCCCTCGCGGTGGGAGGGCAGCACCATGTCCCGGGCGACGGCGTTGGCCAGCGCGGCGCCGTGCTCCCGCCGCAGCAGGTGGAGGCACAGGTCGAAGCCGGCGGCGGCTCCCGCGCCCGTGACGACGTCGCCCTCGTCGACGTAGAGCGCGTCGGGCTCGACGGTGACCCGCGGGTGGCGGCCGGCGAGGAGTTCGGCGAACCGCCAGTGGGTGGTCGCCCGCCGGCCGTCGAGCAGTCCGGCGGCGGCGAGCGCGAAGGTCCCGACGCAGTGGGCCGCGACCACGGCGCCGCGCCCGTGCGCCGACCTCAGCGCGTCGAGGACGGCGGGACCGGGCGGCGAGCGGAAGCCGGCCCCAGGCAGGGCGAGGACCAGGTCGGCGCCGGCGAGCCGGTCGAGGCCGTGGGCGACGGAGAGCGGTACGCCGCTGTCCGTGGGCACCGCGCCGGGCCGGTCGGCGCACAGCGCGAAGTCGAAGCCGGGCACCGCCGCTCCGTGCGGCCCGAAGACCTCGGTGACGATGCCGACGGCGAGGATGCCGACGCCGGGCGGGGCGTACGCGGCGACGGTACGGAAGGGAGGCACGGGCCGCAGTGTCGCACGGGTGGCACGAATCCTGCGATCGTAGGCAGTGGTGCCACTCGTCCGTCCGCGCCGCCCGCGGAAGGATCAAGGCCATGACAGACGCACCGCTCGGCCGCAGCGCCGCATTCGAGGTCCTGACCACCGGCTACGTGGGCTCCACCGGCCCCGGAGTCGCCGCCACCGTCTCGTACGTGTCCGACGCGGGACGGCACGTGATCTTCGACCCGGGCATGGTGGCGAGCCACGACGACATCCTCGGCCCGCTCGCGGAACTCGGCCTGGGCCCCGAGGACATCACCGACGTGGTGCTCAGCCACCACCACCCGGACAACACCATGAACGCGGGCCTCTTCGGCCGTGCCCGGGTGCACGACCACAAGGTGGAGTACCAGGGCGACCAGTGGCGGAACCGGGACGCGGAGGGCTACGCGCTCACGCCCTCGTTGCGGCTGATCCGCACGCCCGGCCACAGCGCCGAGGACATCACGCTGCTCGCGGGCACCGCCGAGGGCGTGGTGGCCTTCGCCGGCGACCTGTGGTGGCACGCCGACGGCCCGGCGGACGACCCGGTGGCGCCGGACCGCGAGGTCCTGCGCGCCTCACGGGCCCGGGTGCTGGCCGCGGCGGATCTGATCGTGCCGGGCCACGGCGGCCCGTTCACGGCCGAGGACAATCCGCCGCTGTAGGCCCTCGCCGTCGCCGTCGCCGAGCCAGGCCGGGACCGATCAGGCCGCGCGCGGCAGGCGCCACCCGGCCGCCGCCCGGCCAGGTCCCGCCCGGCCAGGTCCAGCCCGGCCAGTCCTGGACCGTCAGGCCCCGCCCAGCCGGGCCAGGACCGATCAGGCCAGACCAGCACCGATCAGGCCCCGTCCGCTCCGATCCGGCCCTGGGCCCCGGGCCCGCCTCCTATCCTTCCTGGCATGCCCCTCCCCCTCCGCGCGCGCGACGCCGGCGTGACGCTGCTGGTCCTCCTCGTCGTGGCGGTCTGGACGCTCGTCGCCGCCCACTACAGCGACGAGCCGGCCTCCCGCACCGCGCTCGGCTGGGTGCTGATCCTGATCGGCTGCGGGGCCCTGTACTTCCGCCGCCGGCAGCCCGTGGCGGTCGCCGTCGTGACACTGCTCGCCAGCGTCGTGTACTACCCGCTGTCCGAGCAGGACGGCCCGCTGCTCATCGCCTTCGCCCTCGCGCTCTACACCACCGCCGCCGAGGGCCGGTTCGCCGCCGCCGTCGCGCTCGCGGCCGTGACGCTGCTCGCGGTCGGCCTCGGCGAGATCCGCCAGCAGCCGGGGCACCGGCAGATCGACGACACCTCGCTGGCGATGCTGGCCGGCTGGCTGATCAGCCTGGTCGCGGTCGGCCGCGCCCAGCGCAACCGGGTCGCCTATCTGCGCGAGGTGGAGCAGCGCGCGCTGGCCGCCGAGCGGGAGCAGGAGGCCAGGGCCCGGCAGAGCGCCACCGAGGAGCGGCTGCGGATCGCCCGGGAGCTGCACGACATCCTCGGCCACAGCGTCTCGCTGATCAACGTCCAGTCGGGCGCCGCGCTGCACCGCCTCGGCAAGAACCCGGCGCCCGAGCAGGGCCTCGCGACCGCGCGGGAGGCGCTGCAGGCCGTACGGGACACCAGCAAGGAGGCGCTGCGCGAGCTGCGGGCGACCCTCGGGGTGCTGCGCCGGGCCGACGAGGAGGCGCCGACCGCGCCGGCGTCCGGGCTCGCGCTGCTGCCCGAGCTGGTGGAACGGGCCGCGAGCACCGGTCTGGACGTCCGGATCCGGGCCGAGGGCACGCCCGTGGCGCTGCCGCCGCCGGTCGACCTGGCCGCGTACCGGATCGTCCAGGAGTCGCTGACGAACGTGACCCGGCACGCGGGCGCGCGTGCGGCGCTGGTGGCGCTCGACTGGGGCGCGGACGGGCTGCGCCTGCGGATCGAGGACGACGGCGCGGGCGCGCCGGAGGACCGGCCGGCGCCGGGCAGCGGCATCCGGGGCATGGCCGAGCGGGCCCGCGCCTTCGGCGGCGAGCTGACGGCCCGTAACATTCCCGGCGGCTTCCGGGTCGACGCCCGGCTCCCGTTCACCTTCCCCGCCGACAAGGGAGAGACCGCATGATCCGCGTCGTGCTCGCCGACGACCAGACCCTGGTCCGGGCCGGTTTCCGCTCGATCCTGGCCGACGAGGACGACATCGAGGTGGTCGGCGAGGCGGCGGACGGGGAGCGCGCGGTCGCGCTCGCCCGCGAACTGCGGCCTGACGTGGTCCTGATGGACGTCCGGATGCCGGTCCTCGACGGTCTGGAGGCCACCCGCCGCATCACCGGGGACCCGGGGCTCGAGGGCGTCCGGGTGGTCATCCTCACCACCTTCGACGTCGACGACTACGTGTACGGGGCGCTGCGCGCCGGCGCGAGCGGCTTCCTGGTGAAGGACACCGAGCCGATGGAGCTGCTGCACGGAGTACGGGTGGTGGCGCGCGGCGACGCGCTGATCGCCCCGGCGGTGACCCGCCGGCTGATCGCCGAGTTCGCGGGCCGGGTGCGGCAGCCGGATCCGAGTCCACGGCTCAACGCGCTGACGGAGCGGGAGCGGGAGGTGATGGGCCTGGTGGGCGCGGGCCTGTCCAACGACGAGATCGCCCGGCGTCTCGTGCTGTCGCCCGCCACGGCGAAGACCCATGTCAGCCGGATCATGACGAAGCTGGACGTGCGGGACCGGGCGCAGTTGGTGATCCTGGCGTACGAGTCGGGGATGATCACGCCGGGCTGGCTGGCCTGACCGGCCTGACCCGGCCCGGGCCTGGGCGGGTCAGGACGGGCTGGACGGGCCTGGTCGAGGAGAGAGCCCCTAGGGGATCACCCTGCCCTTAGGGGCTACGGGGCGGCCGGCGCAACTCCTGGGGTACGCGCGCGGGGAGCGGCGCAACCGCCGGGGTAGGCCGGGTGTCCACCGCCGGCCGACGCGGTGCCCCGGGCCGTACACCGACGCTTGCTGCGTGAATCCGGACGTACTCGATCTCGCGCGCTGGCAGTTCGCCCTCACGGCGGGCGGCCACTTCCTCTTCGTCGCCCTCACCCTGGGACTCGCGACGGTCGTCGCCCTGCTCCAGACCCGGGCGACGTTCTCCGGCAAGCCTCTGCACGCCCGAATGGTGCGGTTCTGGGGCCAGTTGTACGTGATCAACTACGCGGTCGGTATCGTCACCGGCATCGTGATGGAGTTCCAGTTCGGGATGAGCTGGAGCGGGCTGACGCACTACGCGGGCAACGTCTTCGGGGCCTCGCTCGCCGTCGAGACGATCGTGGCCTTCTTCGTCGAGTCGACCTTCCTCGGCCTGTGGATCTTCGGCTGGCACCGGCTCAACCGCTGGGTCCACCTGGCGGCGATCTGGATCGTCATGATCACCGCGTATCTGTCGGCCTACTGGATCCTGGTCTCCAACGGCTTTCTCAACCACCCGGTGGGTCACCGGGCCGAGGGCGGCGTGCTGGTCCTGGACGATCCGGTCGCCCTGCTCACCAATCCCTCCGCGCTGCTCGCCTTCGGGCACGTGGTCGCCGGGGCGCTGGTGACGGCCGGGTTCTTCATGGCGGGAGTGAGCGCCTACCACCTCTTCCGGCGCACGTCGGAGGCGGAGTTCTTCACGCGCAGCCTGCGGATCGGGGTGTTCGTGGCGTGTCCCGCGCTGTGGGTGGCGGCCGTCTTCGGCGGTCTGCAGCTGGCGACCCTGAGTACCTTCCAGCCCATGAAATCGGCCGTGTTCAGTCAGAAGACCGCCGAAATCGCGCAGATCCAGGCGGACATGACCGCCCGCTTCGGGCCGGGAGACTACATCCCGTCGATCGGCCTGACCCGCGGGGCCGGCCTGGTCATGCTCCTCTGCTTCGGCCTGATGATGTACCTCACCTTCGCGGGCGTGATCCTCGCCTGCTTCAAGAAGGTCGTCCTGCGCTTCCGGCTCTGGCACCTGACCCTGATGGCGGCCGTGCCGCTGCCCTACATCGCCATGATCAGCGGCTGGGTCTTCCGCGAGGCGGGCCGCCAGCCCTGGGTGGTCTACGGGCTGCTGAAGACCGAGGACGCGGTCTCGGACCTCTCGGCCGGCACCATGCGCCTGTCGCTGACCGTCTTCGCCGGGCTCTTCCTGCTGCTCGCCGTCCTCAACGCCTGGCTGCTCGCCCGGCACGCCCGCCGAGGCCCCGTCGACGCCGGGCTCGGTCACGACGACCGGCCCACGACCGACGCCGCGCCGGATCCCGTCGACGCCCTGCCCGCCCTGCGCTACTGACCGTCCCCGGAACTTCCCCCGACCTCTCCTCGCGGAACCCGCCGTTCCCGCGCCACCGACCGTCCCCGCGCCACCGATCGTCCTGAGGAGCCGACCGTGGACACCCTCGCCCTCGCCCTGCTCGCCTTCTTCGCCGCCGGCTGGTTCGTCCTGGCCGGCGCGGACATCGGCACCGGGATGCTCACGCCGTACCTCGGCCGCACCGACCACGAGCGGCGGCTGGTCATCACCTCCTTCGCGCCGTTCTTCCTCGGCAACGAGGTCTGGCTGATCGCCACCGCCGGCGTGCTCGCCGGCTGCTTCCCCGAGCTCGAAGGCGCCCTCCTGGCCGGCCAGTTCCCGGTGCTCCTCCCGCTCCTGGCCGGCTGGATCGTGCGCGACCTGGGGCTCTGGACGCGCGGCCGCGGCCCGGGCCGCCGCTGGCGGGCGCTGTGCGACGGAGCCGTGACGGCGGGCAGCTGGGCCGTGGCGCTGGCCACCGGCTGGCTGCTCGCGGCACTGCTGACCGGTCGTCCCTACGAGCCGGCCTCCGGGCCCGGAGCCGTGCTCGTCGCCGTCGCGGTGGCCGCGCTGTTCGCCGCGCACGGGCTCGGCTTCGCGACCCTGCGCCTGACCGGGCCCGCGTACGAGCGTGCCCGCCGGCTCGTCGGGAGGGCCCGGCGCCCCTGGCACTCCTTCGCCCTCACCGCCGTCCTGCTGGGCGGGCTGCCGCTCGTCACCGGAAGCGCTCTCGCGCCCGGGTCCCAGGCCGCCGATTCCGGCACCCTCGTACTGCTGGTCCCGGCGCTGCTCGTGGTCACCGTGCCGCTCGTGGCCGTGCAGGCGTGGATCTGGCACACCTTCCGGCACCGCGTGACCGGACCCTCCTACCTCTGACGCCCTCCCGGGCGCCGGTCCCGGTGTTCCTGCTGCTCCTTCTTGTGGTGCAGGGCCTTGTGGAGGCGGGCCACGACGGCCTCGCCGTACCGCCGGTGGCCGTGGACGCGCGGATCGTCGGTCACGTCGTACCGCTTCACATAGGCGCCGAGGAAGGCCTGCAGGGTGGCGACGGCGGGGATCGCGATCAGGGCGCCGACGGCGCCGAGCAGCGCGGTGCCGGCGATGACCGAGCCGAAGGCCACGGCCGGATGGATGTCCACGGTCTTCGAGGTCAGCTTGGGCTGCAGCATGTAGTTCTCGAACTGCTGGTAGACCACGACGAAGACGAGCACCCACAGCGCGTACCACGGGTCCACGGTGAAGGCGATCAGCATCGGCAGGGCGCCCGCCAGATAGGTGCCGATGGTCGGGATGAACTGCGAGACCAGACCGACCCAGACGCCCAGCGCGGGCGCGTACGGCACGCCCAGGATCTCGAAGAGCACGAAGTGCGCGACGCCCGAGATCAGCGCCATCAGACCGCGCGAGTAGAGATAGCCGCCGGTCTTGTCGACGGCGATCTCCCAGGCCCGCAGCACCTCGGTCTGCTTCGCGGGCGGCAGCACGGAGCACAGGGCCCGGCGCAGCCGTGGCCCGTCGGCGGCGAAGTAGAACGCGAAGAGGAAGATCGTCAGGAGCTTGAAGAGGCCGCCGAGGAGGGTGGCGGAGACGTCCAGGACGCCGGCCGCGCTGTTCTGGACGTACTTCTGGAGCCAGCCGGAGCGCAGCACGCTGTCCTGGACCTCGACCCGGGACAGCTCGGTGTGGAAGTGCTCGTTGGCCCAGTTGATCAGCGAGTCGAGGTACTTGGGGAAGTTCTCGACCATGTCGACGATCTGGCCGGCGAGCATCGAGCCGAGGAGCACGACGAAGCCGACGCCGACGATCAGGACGCCGAAGAAGACGATGAACGTGGCGAGGCCCCGGCGCATGCCGCGCGCCGCCATCCGCCCGACGGCCGGTTCGATGGCGAGGGCCAGGAAGAACGCGAGCAGGATGTTGACGAGCAGCCCGATGAGCTGGTGGAAGGCCCAGCTGCCGAGCTGGAAGCAGGCGTAGAGCGCGAGGGCGAGCACCAGGGCGCGGGGCAGCCAGCGCGGCATCCGCCCGGCCGGGCCCGCGGCGGTGGCGGCGGAATCGGCGGGGCCGTGCGGACCGGCGGGGCCTTCCGCGGCCGTGGGACCTTCCGCACCGGCGGGGCCTTCGGGAGCTGCGGGGCTCTCGGGAGCTGCGGGGCCCTGGGGGCCGGTTTCCACGGCCCTGCCGCCGCCCTGGGCGGGCGTCACGGCTCCGCCCGGCGCGGCGCCGGTCAGCCCGGCGTCCCGCCCCGGCGGTGTGCTCGGGGCGGTCGGGGCAGGGCGGCCCGAGGCCGGCGTCGCGCCGGCCTCGTCGTCGCCATGGGTCTCGTCGCTGCCATCGGTCTCGTCGTTCGCGTCAATCGGGGCCACCCCGCCAGTCTCGCGCACCGCGCGGACAATCCGGCCAGGACCCGTCACATCATCGTTTCTCGGCCGGCACGCCGACGGCGGTGCAGACCGCCCGCCACACGTCCTTGGCCTCCCACCCCGCGTCCAGCGCCTGGTGCACCGTACGCCCGCCGAGTTCCGCCATCACATGGTCCCGGGCGAAGGTCTCGGCGTAGGACGCGCCGAAGTGCTCCGTCATCCGTTCCCAGAAAATCGTCAACCGCATGAACCCAGTATCCCGCCCTGACGAGTGCAGCCGGGGCCGTAGACCTTGTCATCCGCGCTGTCGCGCCTACGGTCGGAACATGGCCGGAAAACCTCCAGAAACCTCCGCTCCGTCCGCGTCTCCTCTGGCGCGGGCCGAGCACTTCGTCTGGCTGACTGCCCGCGTGCTCGAACAGCGCCGGTTCGCCTACCACTTCCTGCGCGGCGGCGCGGACCCCGTCGAGGCCGCGCTCACCGCCTACCTCAACGAGGACGGCGGTTACGGCCACGCCCTCGAGCCCGACCTGCGCGGACCGGTCAGCCAGCCGCTGCACACCGCGTACGCGCTGCGCGTGCTCGACTCGATCGGCCGGTGCGGCGGACTGCGGGTGGAGCGGATCTGCCGCTATCTCACCGAGGTGTCGACCCACGAAGGCGCGCTGCCCGCCGTCCATCCCTCGCAACGCGGCTATCCGGCGGCCCCGTTCGTCCCGGTCGAGGACGCGCCGGCCGGCGAGCTGCTGTCCACCGGCCCCGTGGTCGGCCTGCTGCACCGCAACCAGGTCTGGCACGCCTGGCTGTTCCGGGCCACCGAGTTCTGCTGGGCGGCGGTGGAGTCCCTGGAGAAGTCCCATCCGTACGAGGTCCAGGCCGCCGTCGCCTTCCTGGACGGCGTTCCCGACCGGGCCCGCGCCCAGGCGGCGAGCGACCGGCTCGGGCGGCTGGTGCGTGAGCAGGGGCTCGCCGTGCTCGACCCGGACCGGCCGGAGGACTACCCGGTGGCCGACGGCTACGCGCCGGGAGAGCACCACTATCCGCACGACTACGCGCGCGTGCCGGACTCCCTGGCGCGGCGCTGGTTCACGGACGAGGAGATGTCCCGTTCCCTGGACCACCTCGCCGCCTCGCAGCAGGAGGACGGCGGCTGGCCGGTCACCTGGCGCCAGTGGGCGCCCGGGCCGGCCCTCGAGGCCCGGCCGACGGTGACCGTGGAGGCGCTGCGTACTCTGCGCGCCCACGGTCGCCCGATCGGCTGAGGCGGCCGTCCGGGCCCTGTCAGCCGCCCAGGGCCCGGACACCGGCCGTGACCAGCACGGCCGCGCCGACCACCGCCAGGAACGGCGCCCTCAGGAGCAGGGCGAGAGCCGCGGCGCCGAGTCCGGCGGCGCGCGCGTCGAGGACGAGGGCGCCCTCGGCGCTGAAGGTCTGCTGGGCGGTCAGGGCGGCGAGCAGGGCGACCGGGACGAGTCCGGCGAGGCGCCGGACGAGCGGCCGCTCCAGGGCTCCGGCCGGGACGAGCAGGCCGAGCAGCTTGACCAGGTAGCAACCGGCCGCGGTGAGCGCGACGGCGATCCAGACGTTCATCGGGCGTCCTCCTCACGGACCTTGTCGGCGCGGCCGCCGGTTTCACGGGCCTCGTCGGCGCGGCCGCCGGGTTCCTGGGTCTCGTCGGCGCGGACGCCGGTTTCACGGGCCTCGGCTCCACGGGCCTCGTCGGCGCGGGGCTCGGCGGCGCCGCGGCCCCGGAGCCAGAGCACGGCGGGCGCGGCCAGGCCGGCGGCCAGGACCGGGACACCGGCCGGCAGGACGGGCAGCAGCCCGAGGCCGAGCAGTACGGCGAGGGCGGCGGTGGCCCGCTCCGTGCCGGTCCGCAGCATCGGCGCGAGCAGCGCCAGGAAGACGGCGGGCCCTGCCGCGTCCAGGCCCCAGGCGTCGGTGTCGCCGATGGCCTCGGCGCCCAGCGCGCCGAGCAGCGTGGTGACGTTCCACAGCACGTACAGCGAGACCGCGGTCACGGTGAAGCCGAGCCGCGCGGACCGCCGGTCCGGCTGGGCGAGGGCGACGGCCGTGGTCTCGTCGATGACGGCCTGGGCGGCGAACGGCCGGACCGACCGCCGCAGCGCGAGCAGCTGGGACAGGCGCAGCCCGTAGAAGGCGTTGCGGGTGCCGACGAAGAAGGCCCCGGCGGCGGCCGTGAACGGGTTCCCGCCCGCCGCGAGGGCGCCCACCAGCGCGAACTGCGAGGCGCCGGTGAACACGAAGAGGCTCAGCGCACAGGTCTGGAGCAGGCTGAGGCCCGCTCCCGCCGAGGTCACGCCGAAGGCGAAGCCCGAGAGTCCGACGGCGACGCCGACGCCGAGCGCGTCGCGGACGACGGCGGCGTCGGGCTTGGAGACTGGTTCTGCACGTATCGCGGGAGGTGCTGTTCGTTCTGCCACCTCACCGACGCTACGAGCCGGGGCCGGGCCGGTCTTGTACGTTCTTGCGCCCCGCCCAGCCCCTCACCGCCCCACCCCGCCCGCCCCGCACGCGCCTAACCGGCCCGTTTCCCGGCCGCCCGGGCCCGCTGGTACGCGCCCGGAGGCACGCCCACGCTGCGGGTGAAGTGCCGGTTGAGGTGCGGCTGGTCCGTGAAGCCGACGGCGACGGCGGCCTCGGCCGGAGGCGTCCCGGCGTCCAGAAGGCGCCGTGCCCGCCGGACCCGGGCGTCGGTCAGCCAGGTGTGCGGCGGCATGCCGTACGCGGCGCGGAAGGCCCGCAGCAGGGCGAACGGGCTGGTGCCGAGCTCGGCCGCGAGGCGTTCCAGGGTCGGCGGCTCGGCCATCCGCTCCTCCAGGACGGCACGCGCGCGGGCCGCGTCCCGGGCTCCGGCGGCGAGCGGCGCCAGCGGCCGGACCCGGCCGCCGTGACTGCGCAGCATCCGCTCGGTGACCAGTCGCAGCAGACTGTCGGCGGCGAGCGCGTTGCCCTCCTCGGCGGCCCGGTGGACGCCGACGACCAGCTGGGCGGCGTACGGGTCGTCGACGACGGGATCGGTGAACCCGACGTCGCCGCGCAGCGCGATGGTGTCGGCCGCGATCTCCCGGATCAGTCCGGCGTCCGGGTAGATCGTGCGGTAGGTCCATCCCTCGGGCACGCCGGCCTGGCCGGTGTGCGGGGTGTCCGGGTTCACCAGCGCGATCTGGCCCGGACCGGCCCGGACCAGGTCGCCGCCGTAGTGGAAGGCCTCGACGCCCTCGGTGATGGCGGCGAACACGAAGCTCTCGTGGGTGTGCCGGGAGAAGGACTTGCGCACGTAGTGGGCGTGCAGCAGATCCACCTGGGGCAGTCCGTCCGGACGCCAGTAGCGGGCCCGCTCGCCACGGCCGACGCCCGGGCCGGCCGGTCCGCCGGCGGGCGCGCCGCTCCGGTCGCCCTCGGCGACGGCGTGCCCGCGCGCCGAGGCCGCCCGCGCCGCGGCCGCCCGGGCCACGGAAGTCCGGGCCGCCTGGCCTGAGTGAGCCTCACCGGTGTGCGCGTCGCCGGTGTGCGCGTCGCCGCTCGCCATGCGTCCATTCTGCGTCACGGCGCCGGGCCGCCACGACTCGGTTTCCGCAGGTCCGGGCGGTTGTCAGTGGTGGGGTGCACGATGGAGGGCATGGTCAGGTCCGCGCTCGACGACTTCTCCCCCGCGACCCGCAGCTGGTTCACCGGGGCCTTCACCGCGCCCACCGCCGCGCAGGAGGGCGCCTGGCGGGCCATCGGCGCGGGTTCGGACGTGCTCGTCGTCGCGCCGACCGGTTCCGGCAAGACGCTGGCCGCGTTCCTCGCCTCGCTCGACCGGCTCGCGGCCACGCCGCCGCCCGCCGACGCCAAGAAGCGCTGCCGGGTGCTGTACGTGTCGCCGCTGAAGGCCCTCGCCGTCGACGTGGAGCGCAACCTGCGCTCGCCGCTGACCGGCATCCGCCAGGAGTCGGTCCGGCTCGGGCAGCCCGAGCCGGACGTGAAGGTCGGCATCCGCTCCGGTGACACTCCCGCCGCCGAGCGGCGGGCGCTGGCCACCCGGCCGCCGGACATCCTGATCACCACACCCGAGTCGCTGTTCCTCATGCTGACCTCGGCCACGCGTGACGCGCTCGCGGGCGTCGAGACGGTCATCCTGGACGAGGTGCACGCGGTCGCGGGCACCAAGCGCGGCGCCCACCTGGCGCTCTCCCTGGAGCGGCTCGACGAGCTGCTGCCCCGGCCGGCCCGCCGGATCGGCCTGTCGGCGACGGTGCGGCCGGTGGAGGAGGTGGCGCGCTATCTCTCGCCGCAGCGGAAGGTGGAGATCGTCCAGCCGCCGTCCGGCAAGGAGTTCGACCTCTCCGTGGTCGTGCCCGTGGAGGACATGGGCGAGCTGGGCGGCTCGCCCGCCTCGGAGGGCACCGACGGCGGCGACAAGCCCTCCATCTGGCCGCACGTGGAGGAGCGGATCGCCGACCTCGTCCAGGCGCACCGCTCGACGATCGTGTTCGCGAACTCCCGCCGCCTGGCCGAGCGGCTGTGCAACCGGCTGAACGAGATCGCGTACGAGCGGGCGACCGGCGAGGCCCTGCCCGACGACGCCCCGCCCGCCGAGATCATGGCCCAGTCGGGCGCGGCCCAGGGCGCGCCGCCGCTGCTCGCCCGCGCGCACCACGGCTCGGTCTCCAAGGAGCAGCGGGCGCTGGTCGAGGAGGACCTGAAGGCCGGCCGGCTGCCGGCCGTGGTGGCCACGTCCAGCCTGGAACTGGGCATCGACATGGGCGCGGTGGACCTGGTCGTCCAGGTGGAGTCGCCGCCGTCGGTCGCCTCCGGTCTCCAGCGCGTGGGCCGCGCCGGCCACCAGGTGGGCGCGGTCTCGACGGGCGTGGTCTTCCCGAAGTACCGGGGCGATCTGGTGCAGTCGGCGGTGGTGACCGAGCGGATGCGGAGCGGCGCGATCGAGTCGCTGCGGGTCCCGGCGAATCCGCTGGACGTGCTGGCCCAGCAGCTGGTGGCGATGGTCGCCCTGGACAGCTGGCAGGTGGACGACCTGCTGGCGACGGTCCGCCGGGCGGCGCCGTTCGCGGCGCTGCCGGAGTCGGCGTTCACGGCGGTCCTGGACATGCTGGCCGGGCGCTATCCCTCGGACGCCTTCGCCGAGCTGCGCCCGCGCGTGGTGTGGGACCGGGTGACGGGGACGGTCACGGGCCGGCCCGGCGCCCAGCGGCTCGCCGTCACCTCGGGCGGCACGATCCCGGACCGTGGCCTGTTCGGCGTGTTCCTGGCCGGCGCCGACCCGAAGAAGGGCGGCGGCCGGGTCGGTGAGCTGGACGAGGAGATGGTGTACGAGTCGCGGGTCGGCGACGTCTTCACGCTGGGCACCACGTCCTGGCGCATCGAGGACATCACCCGCGACCGGGTCCTGGTCTCGCCCGCGCCGGGCGTGCCGGGTCGGCTGCCGTTCTGGAAGGGCGACCAGCTGGGCCGGCCGCTCGAGCTGGGCCGCGCGGTGGGCGCGTTCCTGCGCGAGGTCGGCGCGCTGGCGCCCGACGACGCCCGGCTGCGACTGCTCGCCGCCGGGCTCGACGCCTGGGCGGCGGAGAACGTGGTGGCCTATCTGGCCGAGCAGCGCGAGGCCTGCGGCCATGTGCCCGACGACCGGACGATCCTGGTGGAGCGGTTCCGCGACGAGCTCGGCGACTGGCGGGTCGTCATCCACTCGCCGTTCGGGGCGCAGGTGCACGCGCCGTGGGCGCTGGCCCTGGGCGCCCGGCTCGCCGAGCGGTACGGGATGGACGCGCAGGTCATGCACGCCGACGACGGCATCGTGCTGCGCCTGCCCGACGCGGACCTGATGGGTCTCGACCTGCTGGACAGCGAGCCGGTGGACCCGGGCCGGTTCGCCGACACCGCCTTCGACAGCGAGCAGGCGCCCGTCGGCGCGGCGGACGTCGCCTTCGACAAGGGCGAGATCGAGCAGATCGTCACCGACCAGGTGGGCGGCTCCGCGCTGTTCGCCTCCCGCTTCCGGGAGTGCGCGGCGCGCGCCCTGCTGCTGCCCAAGCGGAATCCGGGCAAGCGCACTCCGCTGTGGCAGCAGCGGCAGCGGGCGGCGCAGCTGCTCCAGGTGGCGAGCGAGTTCGGCTCCTTCCCGATCGTGCTCGAGGCGGTCCGCGAGTGCCTCCAGGACGTCTTCGACGTCCCGGGCCTGCGCGAGCTGATGGGTGACATCGAGTCCCGCCGGGTGCGTCTGGTGGAGGTCACCACTCCCGAGCCGTCGCCGTTCGCCCGTTCCCTGCTCTTCGGGTACGTGGCCCAGTTCCTGTACGAGGGCGACTCGCCGCTCGCGGAGCGGCGGGCGGCCGCCCTCTCGCTGGACTCGCGGCTGCTCGCCGAGCTGCTGGGCCAGGCGGAGCTGCGCGAGCTGCTCGACGCGGACGTGCTCACCGAGCTGGAGCGGGAGCTCCAGTGGCTGACCGAGGACCGGCGGATCAAGGACGCGGAAGGCGTCGCCGACCTGCTGCGGGTGCTCGGGCCGCTGACGGACGCGGAACTGGCCGCGCGCGGCGCCGGGACGGACTGGGCCGAGCAGCTGTCGCGGGCCCGGCGGGCGATCCGGGTGCGGATCGCCGGCGCGGACCACTGGGCGGCGATCGAGGACGCGGGCCGGCTGCGGGACGCGCTGGGCACCGCGCTCCCGGTGGGCGTGCCGGAGGCGTTCACGGAGCCGGTGAAGGACCCGCTGGGCGACCTCCTCGCCCGCTACGCCCGCACCCACGGCCCGTTCACCTCCTCCGAGGCCGCGGCCCGCTTCGGCCTGGGCTCCGCCGTCACCGACGGCGCCCTGCAGCGCCTGGCCGCCGCCGGCCGGGTGGTCCAGGGCGAGTTCCACCCGTCCGGCATCGGCCAGGAATGGTGCGACGCCGCGGTCCTGCGCCGGCTGCGCCGCCGCTCGCTGGCCGCCCTGCGGCACGAGCTGGAGCCGGTGCCGCCGGCCGCGCTCGCCACGTTCCTGCCCCAGTGGCAGCACCTCGGCAGCAACAGCCTGCGCGGCATCGACGGCCTGGCCCGCGCGATCGAGCAGCTCCAGGGCGCGCCGGTGCCGGCGTCGGCGCTGGAGAAGCTGATCCTGCCGTCCCGGGTGCGGGACTACTCCCCCGGCCTCCTGGACGAGCTGACCACCACCGGCGAGGTCGTCTGGGCGGGCGCAGGCGCGCTGCCCGGCAAGGACGGCTGGATCTCGCTGTATCTGGCCGACGCGGCGCCGCTGCTCCTGCCGCCGCCCCATCCGCTGGAGCTCACCGGGCTCCACGAGTCCGTCCTGACGATCCTGTCCGGCGGATACGGGCTGTTCTTCCGCCAGATCGCCGACCAGGTGCGGGCCACCACCCATCCGGACGCCACGGATCCGCAGCTCGCGGACGTGCTGTGGGACCTGGCCTGGTCGGGACGGCTCACCAACGACACCGTGGCCCCGCTGCGCTCGCTGCTCGGCTCGGGCCGCACGGCCGGCTCCACGGCGCACCGTGCCCGGCGCACGGTCCCGCGCGGGCGGTACGGCACGCTGAGCGCCGCCGCCCGACCGGCCTCCCGCACCGGCCCGCCCACGGTCAGCGGCCGCTGGTCCCTGCTGCCGCCGCCCGAGCCGGAGCCCACCCACCGGGCGCACGCCCTGGCCCGCACGCTCCTTGACCGGCACGGCGTGGTGACGCGCGGTGCGGTGGCCGCCGAGGGCGTGGAGGGCGGCTTCTCCGCCACGTATCGGATCCTGTCGGCGTTCGAGGACAGCGGGCAGGCTCGCCGCGGCTATGTGGTGGAGGGTCTCGGCGCGGCCCAGTTCGCCATGGACGGTGCCGTGGACCGGCTGCGCGCCGCGGCGAACGCCCGGGACCGGGGCGCCGAGGAGGGCGCGGGCCCGCGCGCGGTGGTCCTGGCGGCGGCCGACCCGGCGAACGCGTACGGGGCGGCGCTGTCCTGGCCCGAGCCGCCGTCCGGCGCCGGTCACAAGCCGGGCCGCAAGGCGGGCGCGATGGTGGTCCTGGTGGACGGAGAGCTGACGCTCTACATGGAGCGGGGCGGCAAGACGCTGCTGTCCTGGCAGGCCGAGCCGGAGTCCCCGGCGTTGCGGGCGGCGGCGGAGGCCCTGGCCGCGGCGGCGTCGGCGGGCTCGCTCGGCACGGTCACGGTGGAGCGGATCAACGGCGCGACCGCCCTGACCTCCCCGCTCTCCCGCCCGCTGGAGTCCGCCGGCTTCCACGCCACCCCGCGCGGCCTGCGCCTCCGCGCCTGAGCCGACCGCCGGCGCCCCGGCCCTCAGCGCCCCCGGCAGCCCCGCACGGCATCATGGCCCCATGCCCGAAGGAGACACCG
This sequence comes from Streptomyces sp. NPDC053493, assembly GCF_044544825.1. Taxonomy (NCBI): domain Bacteria; kingdom Bacillati; phylum Actinomycetota; class Actinomycetes; order Kitasatosporales; family Streptomycetaceae; genus Streptomyces; species Streptomyces sp. NPDC053493. The sequence continues at coordinate 19,799 of NZ_JBITXS010000009.1, read as the reverse complement.
TCTGGTACGAGGCGCACCGGCTCGACACGGCGCTCGCCGGGCGGGTGCTCACGCGGTCCGACCTGCGTGTGCCCCGCTTCGCGACCGCCGATCTGACCGGGCGGCGGGTCCTCGACGTCACGCCGCGCGGCAAGCATCTGCTCGCCCGGGTCGAGGGCGGGCTCACCCTCCACTCGCACCTGCGGATGGACGGGGCCTGGCGGGTGTACGCCACGGGAGAGCGCCCGCGCGGCGGCCCCGCCCACCAGATCCGGGCGATCCTCGGGAACGTGGAGTTCACGGCGTACGGCTACCGCCTGCCGGTCCTGGAGCTGATCCGTACGGCCGAGGAGGAGCGGGTGGTCGGCCACCTCGGCCCGGATCTGCTCGGCCCGGACTGGGACCCGGCCGAGGCCGTGCGCCGTCTGTCCGCCGACCCGGCCCGCACGCTCGCCGAGGCCCTGCTCGACCAGCGGAACCTCGCCGGCATCGGCAACGTGTACAAGTGCGAGCTGGCGTTCCTCGCCGGCGTCACGCCCTGGCTGCCGGTCGGCGACCTCGCGCCGGGCGTCCCTGAGCGGCTGGTCGCCACCGCGCACCGGCTCCTGGAGGAGAACAAGGAACGGCCCGGGATGCGCACGACGGCCACCCGCCGCCCCGGCGGCGAGCGCCTGCACGTCTACGGCCGCGAGGGCCGCCCCTGCCCGCGCTGCGGCACGCCCGTCCGCAAGGCGGAGCTCGCCGACCGCGTGACGTACTGGTGCCCCGGCTGCCAGAAGGGCCCGCAGCGGGAGCCGTAAAACCGGGCACGCCAATTGACGACCCGTCAGATCCGGTCGTACGGTCCGGGCATGGCCCTCACCGCGTACGACCTCACCGGCCGCACCGCCTTCGTCACGGGCGCGGCCAGCGGCATCGGCCGCGCGACCGCCGCCCTCCTCGCCAAGGCCGGGGCGACCGTCCACTGCGCGGACCGCGACGCACCCGGCCTGAAGGAGACCGCGGCCCTGATCGGCGAACGCGGCGGCACCGCGCACACCCACGCCCTGGACGTCACCGACCGCGCCGCCCTCGCCGCCGCCGTACGCGCCGCCGGCCCGCTGCACGTGATGGCGGCCGTCGCCGGCATCATGCACACGAGCACGGTTCTGGAGACCCGCGACGAGGACCTCGACCGGGTCCTCGCGGTGAACTTCAAGGGCGTGCTGCACGCCTGCCAGGAGGCCGCCCGCTCGATGATCGAGCACGGCGTGCGGGGTTCCGTCGTCACCATGGCCTCGGGCGCGATGGACGCCGCGAGTCCGGGTCTGCTCTGCTACAGCGTCGCGAAGGCGGCCGTGGTACAGCTGACGAAGACGCTGGCCGCCGAGGTCGGCCGGCACGGCATCCGGGTCAACGCGGTCGCTCCGGGCTGGATCCGCACGCCCATGACCGACCGTCACGAGCCGGCCGCCCAGGAGCAGGCCGAGGCGGCGATGGTGCGCGTCTCGCCCCTGGGCCGGGTCGGCGAGCCGGAGGACATCGCCCACGCGGTCCTTCATCTCGCCAGTGACGCCTCGTCGTTCACGACGGGTCAGATCCTCCGCCCCAACGGCGGCGTCGCGATGCCCTGGTGATCCCGGGGATGCCAAGGGTCCCGGGCGCGCGCGGCGGGCGGGACGAGGCGGCCACGTGCACCGGCAACAGGCTCAGCCCCCAGCCGCCCGCGGCCACCGCCCCCTCGACCGGTCCCGTGTCCCCCGGCACCAGCAGCAGGCGCACGACCGCCCACCACCAGAGCCCACCGGCCACCAGTCCGGCCGCGCCCAGCATGAGCGTCACCAGCGGAACCCGTCGCCGTACCATGGCCGCCTCCTCCGGTCGACGCTAGTCCCGCCGGATCACTCGGCGGGAGGGCGCACAGGAGGCAGACCGGGCGCACACCACGCGTATCGCCACGGTCAGGCGCTCTCGGCCTGGAACATCCAGGCGTGCTTCTCGAGGTCCGCAGTGAGGCCGATGAGGATGTCCTGGGTCACCGGGTCCGGCTGCTCGGTCGCCTCGATGCGCTCACGCATCCGCGCCGTCACGGCGCCGAGCGCGTCCACGAGGATCCGTACCGCCTGGTCGTCCTTGATCCAGCCCTCCGGCACGGCTCCGATCGCGCTGCCCGAGGCCACCGTCGCCGCGCGCCCGTCCGGGTTCACGCCGATCGCCGAGGCGCGCTCGGCCACCGTGTCGGAGTGGGTCCGGGCGGTGGTGACGACCTCGTCGAGCTGGAGGTGGACGGAACGGAAACGGGGCCCGACCACGTTCCAGTGGACCTGCTTGGCCACCAGCGCGAGGTCGACCAGGTCGACCAGCGCACCCTGCAAGGCGTTGCCGACCGTCTTCAGGTCGGCGTCGGACAGGGAGCTCTTCACGACAGACATGCGCACTCTCTCCGTTCGGTCGTACGGGGGTTCCCCCACCATGGCACGCATGACCGGAATCCGGCATCTCAAACGCAATCAACTGATTACCGGACCAAAGTCCCGAGCGGAAAGGAGAAAAGCCCCGGCCGGGCCCACGACGGGGCACCGACCGGGGCTTGACCCCGTTTCGGTTCTCAGGCGGCGACGACGTCCACGGCCTCGGCGGGCGCCTTGATGGTCACCCGCTCGGTGGGCACACCGGCCACCGACGTCACCGACACCGAATTGAGCATCGGTCGCACCGGCGCCGGCACCGGTTCGCTCGCCGCTGCCGACTCGGCCAGTTCGGCCAGCGACAGCTCGTCGCTCACTTCACGCATGAGCTCGGACATCCGTACGTCCAGCGCGTCGCAGATCGCGGAGAGCAGCTCGGAGGAAGCCTCCTTCTGCCCCCGCTCCACCTCGGAGAGATAGCCGAGTGAGACTCGGGCGGACGAGGAGACTTCGCGCAGAGTACGGCCCTGGCGCTGGCGCTGCCGACGCAGCACGTCACCCAACAGGCGACGGAGCAGAATCATCGGTGGCTCCCTCCTCGGACCGCGTAGCCGCATCCTTCACGCCCCACCGTACCGCCTCGCGCCGCGGCCGTGCGGGGAGCGATGTCGTGTTCACTCATGGCTGCAAACATCAATCTCCCCCGTTCTGTTCCGTATCCTGTGCCCGCGCATTTTCCGAGTGTTCGTCGCCGAGCAGTTCACCCAGCAATTCGAGCACGCTCCGTACACTCTCTCTACGGATTTCCGCTCGGTCGCCGTTCAACCTCAACGCGGCCACCTTCCCCGCCCCGGCGGCTCCGGACTCCGGCCCCGGCGGACCGGCGACGGCCACGTACACCGTCCCCACCGGCTGCCCGTCCTGCGGCTCGGGCCCCGCCACACCGGTGGTCGAGACGCCCCAGTCGGCGCCGAGCCGGTCGCGTACACCGGCCGCCATCTGCAGCGCCACCTCCGGGTCGACCGCCCCGCGCTCCGCGAGCAGGGCCCCGTCGACGCCGAGCAGTCGCTCCTTGAGGGCCGTGGCGTAGGCCGTGACGGAGCCGCGGAAGGACGCCGAGGCTCCGGGCACTCCGGTGAGCTCCGCGGCCACCAGACCGCCCGTGAGGGACTCCGCGACGGCCAGCGTGTGACCACGCTCCGCGAGCAGCTCCAGCACCCGGGCGGCCTCGTTCATCGCGCGTCGGCCCCCGAGCCCGTCGCTCCCGGCCTCGGCGCCCCCGAGGCCGTCGCTCCCGAGGCCGTCGCCTCCGTGCGCTCCGGCCGCGCCCCGGCCTCCGCCGGCGCCGCTGCGGCCTCCGCCTGGGCCAGGGCGTCCGGCTGCGGCTCCGGCCGCGCCGGAGCGGCGCCGGCGGCCTCCGCGCGCTCCGCCGCGAGTCCCCGGCGGCGCAGCACGACGGCCTGTCGCACATAGTCCAGACCGGTGACGACCGTCAGCACGACGGCGACCGCCATCACCCAGAAGCGGAAGGTGGCGAGTGGACCGGTGAGCGCGAGCACGTACATGCCCACCGCCGTGCCCTGCGCCAGCGTCTTCATCTTGCCGCCGCGGCTGGCCGGAATGACCCCGTGCCGGATCACCCAGAACCGCATCAGCGTGATCCCGAGCTCACGCGCGAGGATCACTCCCGTCACCCACCACGGCAGGTCGCCGAGCGAGGACAGACAGATCAGACCGGCCGCCATGATCGCCTTGTCGGCGATCGGGTCGGCGATCTTCCCGAAGTCCGTGACCAGGTTGTACGCCCGGGCCAGGTGCCCGTCGAAGACGTCCGTGATCATGGCCACCGCGAACGCCGCCCACGCCCAGGCGCGCCACACCGGGTCGTGTCCGCCGTCCTGGAGCAGCAGCACCACGAAGCCCGGCACGAGCACGAGCCGGATCATGGTCAGGATGTTTGCGATGTTCCACAGGCTGGCCTGGTTGACGGCCGCAGTGCCCAGCTTGCCGCGGGGCGCCGGCCTACCGGTCCCGCCCGTCGCGGATGCCGGGACTCCGGTCATCTGCCCGCCTCCTCGAAGAGACACTCGGCCACCAGGTCGACGCCCTCGGTGTCGACGACCTTGGCCCTGACCATACGGCCCGGGGCCAGGTCGAGGCCCTCGGCCGAGTCCGCAGGCAGGAGCACCTGGCCGTCGGTCTCGGGCGCCTGGTGCGCGGCCCGGCCGATCCAGCCGTCCTCCTCCTCGTCGAAGGACTCGACCAGTACTTCCAGGGTCTCGCCGATCCGCTCTTCCGCGCGCTGGGCGGTCAGCTCCTCGGCGAGCCGGGACAGGTGGGCGAGGCGGGCGTCGACCACGTCCTGGTCGAGCTTGTGCTCGTAGCCGGCGGCCTCGGTGCCGTCCTCGTCGGAGTAGCCGAAGACGCCGATGGCGTCGAGGCGGGCGTGGGTGACGAAGCGTTCCAGCTCGGCGAAGTCCGCCTCCGTCTCGCCGGGGAAGCCGACGATGAAGTTGGAGCGGGCGCCGGCGGTCGGAGCCTTGCTGCGGATGGTCTCCAGGAGCTCCAGGAAGCGGTCGGTGTCGCCGAAGCGGCGCATCGCCCGCAGCACGTCCGGGGCGCTGTGCTGGAAGGACAGGTCGAAGTAGGGCACGACCTTCTCGGTCGAGGTGAGCACGTCGATCAGGCCGGGGCGCATTTCGGCGGGCTGGAGGTAGCTGACCCGGACGCGCTCGATGCCGTCGACGGCCGCGAGCTCGGGCAGCAGGCTCTCCAGGAGGCGGATGTCGCCGAGGTCCTTGCCGTAGGAGGTGTTGTTCTCGGAGACCAGCATGACCTCCTTGACGCCCTGCTCGGCGAGCCAGCGGGTCTCGTTGAGCACGTCCGAGGGGCGGCGCGAGACGAAGGAGCCGCGGAAGGACGGGATGGCGCAGAAGGAGCAGCGCCGGTCGCAGCCGGAGGCCAGCTTCACGGAGGCGACGGGGCTGGTGTCCAGGCGGCGGCGCAGCGGCGCGCGCGGCCCGGAGGCGGGCGCGAGGCCCTCGGGGAGGTCCGTCAGGTCGGCGGCCTCGTCCTCGGGCGCCACGGGCGCTGCGGGCGCCACGGCGCCGGAGGCGGCCTCCGTGGCGGCGTCGCCGTGTCCGGGCAGGGCCACGGTCGCGGCCGCCTTCTGGCGCTCCACCGGGGACAGCGGCAGCAGCTTGCGCCGGTCGCGCGGGGTGTGGGCCTCGACGCTGCCACCGCTGAGGATGGTCTGGAGGCGGGTGGAGATGTCGGCGTAGTCGTCGAAGCCGAGCACGCCGTCGGCCTCGGGAAGGGCTTCGGCGAGCTCCTTGCCGTAGCGCTCGGCCATGCAGCCGACGGCGACGACGGCCTGGGTGCGGCCGTGGTCCTTCAGATCATTGGCTTCGAGGAGGGCGTCGACGGAGTCCTTCTTGGCGGCTTCGACGAAGCCACAGGTGTTGACGACGGCGACGTCTGCGTCCTCGGCGTTCTCGACGAGCTCCCAGCCGTCCGCTGCCAAGCGGCCTGCGAGCTCCTCCGAGTCCACCTCGTTACGGGCGCAGCCGAGAGTGACAAGGGCGACGGTACGGCGTTCGGGCATGGACTCAAGACTACTTCGTCCCGGCCGTACCTCCGTCGCGCAGGGTTCACCCGCGCGACGGCCGTCACATACGGTCGCGGCGGTCAGCCGGCCTGGGGGTCGCCCTTGGTGTAGGACAGGCGCTCGACCTGGCCGGACTCGAACGAGTCCTCGATCTTCTTGCCGTTGACGTAGAGCTCGATCGGCCCGGCGTTGCCGAGGATGAGGTCGATCCGCTCGTCGTCCTGGAAGGTCTTGGACTCGCCCGCGTTCAGGAGCCCGTCGAAGAGCAGCTTGCCGTCGTGGGCCTTGGCCGAGATCCAGCTCTTGTCGTCGGTCGCGGTCAGCTTGACGGTGACCTTGTCCTGCGGGACCGCCGCGATGGCGCTGTCGGACGGCGCGGGCTTGGGGTTCGGCCTGGCCGGCTTGGGCTTGGCGGGGGCGGCGGCGGACTTGGTGGCCGGGGCCGGGCCCTCGGCGACCGCGCCAGGGCCGGCCTGCCCGTCGGTCCCGTTGAACATCGTGAAGCCGACGAAGCCGACGACGGCCACGATCGCCGCGACCATGGCGGCGGTCCAGTTGGGCCGGCGGGGCTCGGGGCGGATGCGCTCCGCCTCGAACAGCGGTGCGGCGGGAGTGGGCGACGGGCGGCCGCCGTGCTCGGCGTCGTACTGCTCGACCAGCGGTGCCGGATCGAGCCCCACGGCGCGCGCGAGCGTGCGGATGTGCCCGCGGGCGTAGACGTCGCCGCCGCAGCGCGAGAAGTCGCCCTCCTCGATCGCGTGCACGATCGGGACGCGCACCCGGGTGGAGGCGCTGACCTCTTCGACGGTGAGACCGGCGGCGACACGGGCCTGCTGAAGGGCACGACCGATCGAATCCCGGTCATCTGCCGGGAAGTTCCGGTCGTCTTCGGGGGATTCGGGGGAGTTGCCGATGGACACGAGAGCGCCTTTCGAGCGTGTAGCCACCTGCTGGACGTTCAGTCTATGGGTGGTACGAAAGGGTGGGGCAACCGGGCGGGCGTCGTTTGTACGCCATGAGGCTGGGACATGGTGCTGTCCCTCCCTCCAACTTGACGTACGGCCAAGGGAAACGGTTGCCCTGGTTCCCTTACGAGTGAGTCTCGGCCGGGTCTCGTTACGGCAGCCACCCGCCGCCGGAGGCCCGCGGTCGCCCACCGCCGGGCGACCGCTCCCCCGCCCTCGCCGGACTCGGCCCAGGCTCTCGCGTCTCCGCCGGACGGCCTAGGCTCCCCCGTCCCCGCCCCGGATGACGTCGAGCACCGCGTCCAGCTCGTCCGGCTTGACCAGCACGTCCCGCGCCTTGGAACCCTCGCTCGGGCCCACGATGTTGCGCGACTCCATCAGGTCCATGAGCCGGCCGGCCTTCGCGAAGCCGACGCGCAGCTTGCGCTGGAGCATCGAGGTGGAGCCGAACTGGGTCGACACGACCAGCTCGGCGGCCTGGCACAGCAGGTCGAGGTCGTCGCCGATCTCCTCGTCGATCTCCTTCTTCTGCTTGGTGCCGACGGTGACGTCGTCCCGGAAGACGGGCGCCATCTGGTCCTTGCAGTGCTGGACGACGCCGGCGACCTCGTGCTCGGTGACGAAGGCGCCCTGCATGCGGACGGGCTTGTTGGCGCCCATCGGCAGGAAGAGCCCGTCGCCCTTGCCGATCAGTTTCTCGGCGCCGGGCTGGTCGAGGATGACCCGGCTGTCGGCGAGCGAGGAGGTGGCGAAGGCGAGCCTGGAGGGCACGTTCGCCTTGATCAGACCGGTGACGACGTCCACGGAGGGCCGCTGGGTGGCGAGCACCAGGTGGATGCCGGCGGCGCGGGCCAGCTGGGTGATGCGCACGATCGCGTCCTCGACGTCCCGGGGCGCGACCATCATCAGGTCGGCGAGCTCGTCGACGATCACCAGGAGGTACGGGTAGGTCTTGAGCTCGCGCTCGCTGCCCGGCGGCAGCTGCACCTTGCCGTCCCGGATCGCCTGGTTGAAGTCGTCGATGTGCCGGAAGCCGAAGGCGGCCAGGTCGTCGTAGCGCAGGTCCATCTCGCGCACCACCCACTGCAGGGCCTCGGCGGCCCGCTTCGGGTTGGTGATGATCGGCGTGATCAGGTGCGGGATGCCCTCGTACGCGGTGAGCTCGACCCGCTTGGGGTCGACGAGGACCATCCGGACGTCCTCCGGGGTCGCTCTTATCATCACCGAGGTGATCAGGCAGTTGATGCACGAGGACTTGCCGGATCCGGTGGCGCCGGCGACCAGGATGTGCGGCATCTTCGCCAGGTTGGCCATCACGTAGCCGCCCTCGACGTCCTTGCCGAGCGCCACCAGCATCGGGTGGTCGTCCTCCGCCGCCTCGGCCAGGCGCAGCACGTCGCCGAGCTTGACCATCTCGCGGTCGGTGTTCGGGATCTCGATGCCGACCGCGGACTTGCCCGGGATCGGCGAGATGATCCGCACGTCGGGGCTGGCCACGGCGTACGCGATGTTCTTGGTGAGCGCGATGATCTTCTCGACCTTGACGGCCGGGCCGAGCTCGACCTCGTACCGGGTGACCGTCGGGCCGCGGGTGAAGCCGGTGACGGCCGCGTCGACCTTGAACTCGGCGAAGACGTTGGTGAGCGACTCGACGACGGCGTCGTTGGCGGCGCTGCGGGTCTTGCCGGGGCCGCCGCGCTCCAGGAGGTCCATGGAGGGCAGGGCGTACGTGATGTCGCCGGCGAGCTGGAGCTGCTCGGCCCGCGGCGGCAGGTCGGTCGGCTGGGGCGCCGGCTTCGTCAGGTCGGGCACCGCGCCGGCCGGCCGCTCCTTGACGGCGCCGGCCGCGCCCCGGGCGGTCGGCACCCGGCCCTCCGGGGCCTCGCCGTCGGCCGTCGGGTCGGCCGCCGGGTCCGCGTCCTGGTCCGTCTCCGCCTCGCCGGCGGCCAGGGCGGCGGCCCGCTCGGCGGTGACGTCACGGGTCAGGTCGGCGACGAGCGGGGACGGCGGCATGCCGTTGAGGACGGCGCCGTCCAGCGCGGCGGCCGCGGCGGCGGCCACGTCGACCGGATCGAGCCCGCCGGTGTCGAAGGACGACGCGGACGGCGTACGACGGACCCGGCCGCGCCGCTCCAGGGCGGCGGCCTCGGCGCGGTCCGGGTCGTATCCGTCGGCGCCCGGACCGGCGCCGGGCGCGCGGCGCCGCGGCCTGGCCGGCCTCGGGCTCTCGTCGCGCCAGTCGTCGCCGTAGCCGTCCGGGGCCGCTTCCTCCTCGAGGTCGTAGGCCGGTTCGACGAGGCCGAGCCGGGCGCCGAGGGCGCGCAGCCGCTGCGGGATGGCGTTGACGGGCGTGGCGGTGACGACGAGCAGCCCGAAGATCGTCAGCAGCAGGAGCAGCGGCACGGCGAGGACCTCGCCCGTCATGAAGACGAGCGGCTTCGAGGCGGCCCAGCCGATCAGCCCGCCCGCGTCCTGCATGGCCTCGGTGCCGTCGTCCCGGCCGGGCGAGCCGCACGCGATGTGGACCTGCCCGAGCACGCCGATGACCAGCGCGGACAGACCGATGACGATCCGGCCGTTGGCCTCGGGCTTCTCCGGGTAGAGGATCAGCCGCACGCCGATCGCGCCGACCAGCAGCGGTACGAGCAGGTCGAGCCGTCCGAAGGCGCCGGTGACGAGCATCTCCACCAGGTCGCCGACGGGCCCGCGCAGATTCGACCAGGTGCCGGCGGCGACGACCAGGGCGACGCCGAGCAGGAGCAGCGCGAGTCCGTCCTTGCGGTGCGCCGGGTCGAGGCCCTTGGCGCCCCGCCCTATGCCCCGGAACATGGCGCCCACGCCGTGCGCGAGGCCGAGCCAGAGGCCGCGCACCAGCCGGTAGATCCCGCCGGTGGGCGACGGCGCGGGCCTCTTCGCCGCGGTCTTGCGCGCGGGCGCGCGCTTGGCGGGCGCGGCCTTCCTGGCCGGCGCCTTCTTCGCGGGAGGCTTCGCGGGGGACTTGGCGGCTGACGTGGCGGGCGCCGCTTTCTTCGCGGTGCCGGTCGTACGGCCGGCGCGCGGCTTCGCGGTGCCCGCCGTGCCCTGGGAACCCTTGCCGGACGTACGTGAGGCCATGATGCTGAGGTTACCTGCGTACACCGCCGGTGAAACAGCGCAACCGGCGCTCACCCGTTCGTGTCGTGCCCACGACGGCGGGAAACTGACGCCCGCTCACGGCCGGCGCCGGCGCGGTGACCCGGCGTCAGTTCTGCGAGGGCAGCGGCGGCACTCCGCCCGTGCCCGGCTCCAGCGCGTCGAGGGCCCGGCGCAGTCCGGTGAGCTTGCGCTCCAGATGCGCGGCGGTGGCGACGGCCGCCGCGTCCGCGGAGTCGTCGTCGAGCTGCTTGGACAGCGCCTCGGCCTGCTCCTCGACCGCCGCGAGCCGGGCGGACAGCTCGGCGAGCAGTCCGGCGGACTGGCTGCCCTGGCCGCCGTTGGCGCCGCCCTCCAGCTGGAGCCGGAGCAGCGCGGCCTGTTCGCGCAGCTGACAGTTCTTCATGTACAGGTCGACGAAGACCGAGACCTTCGCGCGCAGCACCCACGGGTCGAAGGGCTTCGAGATGTAGTCGACCGCGCCCGCCGCGTAACCGCGGAAGGTGTGGTGGGGCCCGTGGTTGATGGCGGTGAGGAAGATGATCGGGATGTCCCGGGTCCGCTCCCGCCGCTTGATGTGCGCCGCCGTCTCGAAACCGTCCATGCCGGGCATCTGGACGTCCAGCAGGATGACCGCGAAATCGTCCGTCAGCAGCGCCTTGAGCGCTTCCTCCCCGGACGATGCCCGCACCAGTGTCTGATCGAGCGCGGAGAGAATGGCCTCCAGCGCCAGCAGATTCTCCGGCCGGTCATCGACCAGGAGGATCTTGGCCTTCTGCACCATGCCCCGTCCTCCTCGCCCCGGCACTGTCTCCCGCCGGCTCCGCGAGCCGGGGGAAGCACCGGGCGCCGCCCCAGAAGACGACTCCCATGCGCCGTCCGTCCTTGTGCCGGTCATCGTAGCCGCACCCCGCCCGTCGCCACACCCTGTCACCGCATTGTCACGGAGCACGCAATCCGTGCCCCTCCTTCGAACGCGGTGGGAGACCAGAAGGTTCCCCGTCCGGCGGGCTCTCACACCCGTGTGGCGACGGCCCGTCATCGGCGTCTCAGCGGCCCTCGCCCCGCATCCACTGCTCCATCACCGTCAGCAGGTGATCGGGATCGACGGGCTTCGTCACGTAGTCCGACGCTCCCGACTCGATCGCCTTCTCCCGGTCGCCCTTCATCGCCTTGGCGGTCAGCGCGATGATCGGCAGCCCGGCGAACTGCGGCATCCGCCGGATCGCCGTCGTCGTCGCGTAACCGTCCATCTCCGGCATCATGATGTCCATCAGCACCACCGACACGTCGTCGTGCTGCTCCAGGACCTCGATGCCCTCCCGCCCGTTCTCCGCGTACAGCACCGCCAGACCGTGCTGCTCCAGCACGCTGGTCAGCGCGAACACGTTGCGGATGTCGTCGTCGACGATCAGCACCTTCTCGCCCGCGAAGGAGAAGACCGGACGCGGATCGGGCTCCGGTCGCTCCTCGCCGGCGGCGGACTGGCCGTCCTTGCCCGGCTGCCCGGGCAGCTGCGCCCGCTGCTCCACGCTCTTGCGGCGGTGCCGGAACAGCGCACCAGCACCGGACCTGGCCTCGGTGCGCACCGGGGCCGGCGCGAAGGGCAGCAGGCCCTCGCCCGTCTCCGCCTCGGTCCCGGAGTGGTCCTCCGGGTCCTGCTGGTCCTGGCCCTGGCCGCCGTACGCGGGCGCGGTCGGGTTCAGCGGCAGGTACAGCGTGAAGGTCGAGCCGCGGCCCGGCTCGCTCGCCGCGTAGATCTCGCCGCCCAGCAGCCGGGCGATCTCCCGGCTGATCGACAGACCGAGGCCGGTGCCGCCGTACTTGCGGCTGGTGGTGCCGTCGGCCTGCTTGAACGCCTCGAAGATCACCCGCATCTTGCCGGCCGCGATGCCGATGCCGGTGTCCGTCACCGAGAACGCGATCATCTCGGCCTCCGGGTCGCGCAGCGCCCCGGCCTCCAGGAGCTGCTCCCGGATCGACTGCGGCACGTCCGCGCCCGCCGGCCGGATCACCAGCTCCACGGCCCCGGTGTCGGTGAACTTCACCGCGTTCGACAGCAGGTTGCGCAGCACCTGCAGCAGCCGCTGCTCGTCGGTGTGCAGCGTCGCCGGCAGCTCCGGCGAGACCCGCACCGAGAAGTCCAGCCCCTTCTCCGCGGTCAGCGGCCGGAAGGTGGCCTCCACGTAGTCGACGAGCTGCACCAGCGCGATCCGGGTGGGCGAGACGTCCATCTTGCCCGCCTCCACCTTCGACAGGTCGAGGATGTCGTTGATCAGCTGGAGCAGGTCGGAGCCGGCCCCGTGGATGGTCTCGGCGAACTCGACCTGCTTGGGCGTCAGGTTCGTGTCGGCGTTGTCGGCGAGCAGCTTCGCCAGGATCAGCAGCGAGTTGAGCGGCGTGCGCAGCTCGTGCGACATGTTCGCCAGGAACTCGGACTTGTAGCGCATGGAGACCGCGAGCTGCTCGGCACGCTCCTCCAGGACCTGCCGGGCCTCCTCGATCTCGGTGTTCTTCACCTCGATGTCCCGGTTCTGACGGGCGAGCAGCTCCGCCTTGTCCTCCAGCTCCGCGTTGGAGTTCTGCAGCTCCTTCTGCCGGTGCTCCAGCTCCGCCGACCGCTCCCGCAGCTGCTCGGTGAGCTCCTGCGACTGCTGGAGCAGCACCTCGGTGCGGGTGTTGACGCTGATGGTGTTGACGGTGGTCGCGATGAGCTCGGCGATCTGGTTGAGGAAGTCCCGCTGGATCTGCGTGAACGGCTGGAAGGACGCCAGCTCGATCACACCCAGGACCCGGCCCTCGAACAGCACCGGCAGCACGATCACATGGGCCGGCGAGGCCTCGCCCAGACCGGAGGAGATCTTCAGATAGCCCGGCGGCACGTTGACCTGGATGGTCCGCTTCTCCTCCGCGGCCGTTCCGATGAGCGTCTCGCCCGGCCGGAACGACGTCGGCATGGAGCCGGCCGAGTAGCCGTAACTGCCGCGCATCCGCAGCTCGTACGAGCCCTCGCCCTCGCCCACCGGTTCGGCGTCGCTGTTGGCGGAGCCGGTCGGCATCGCCACGAAGAAGGCGCCGTGCTGCGCGGAGACCACCGGTGTCAGCTCGCTCATGATGAGCGAGGCGACGTCGTCGAGGTCACGACGGCCCTGCATCAGACCGGAGATACGGGCCAGGTTGCCCTTCAGCCAGTCCTGCTCGTCGTTGGCGAGCGTGGTGTCGCGCAGGTTCGCGATCATGGTGTTGATGTTGTCCTGCAGGGCCTGGATCTCACCGGCCGCGTCCACACCGTCGATCTTGACGTTGAGGTCGCCGCGGGTCACCGCGGTGGCGACGGCGGCGATGGCGCGCACCTGACGGGTCAGGTTCCCGGCCATCTCGTTCACCGACTCCGTCAGGTCCCACCAGGTGCCCTCCACGTCCCGCACCCGCGCCTGACCGCCCAGCTGCCCGTCCGTGCCCACCTCGCGGGCCACGCGCGTGACCTCCTCGGCGAAGTTCGACAGCTGGTCGACCATCGTGTTGATGGTGCTCTTCAGCTCCTGGATCTCGCCGCGCGCGTCGATGTCGATCTTCTTGGTGAGGTCGCCCTTGGCGATGGCGGTGGTGACGGCCGCGATCTGACGCACCTGGCCGGTCAGGTTGTCGGCCATCGAGTTCACCGACTCGGTCAGGTCCTTCCAGGTGCCCGAGACACCGGGCACCCGGGCCTGGCCGCCGAGGATGCCCTCGGTGCCCACCTCCCGGGCCACCCGGGTCACCTCGTCGGCGAACGAGGACAGGGTCGTCACCATCGTGTTGACGGTGTCGGCGAGCTCGGCGACCTCGCCCCGCGCCTCGACCGTGACCTTCTTCGTCAGGTCGCCGTTGGCGACGGCCGCGGAGACCCGGGAGATGTTCCGCACCTGACTGGTCAGGTTGTTGGCCATCAGGTTGACGTTGTCGCTCAGGTCCTTCCAGATGCCGGTCACGCCGCGCACCCGGGCCTGACCGCCGAGGATGCCCTCGGTGCCCACCTCACGGGCCACCCGGGTCACCTCGTCGGCGAAGTTCGACAGCTGGTCGACCATCGTGTTGACGGTCGTCACCAGCTCCAGGATCTCGCCCTTGGCGTCGACGGTGATCTTCTTCGACAGGTCACCGCGGGCGACCGCGGTGGTGACCTCGGCGATGTTCCGGACCTGGAAGGTCAGGTTGTTCGCCATGAAGTTCACCGACTGGGTCAGGTCCTTCCAGGTGCCGGAGACGCCCTGCACCTCGGCCTGACCGCCCAGGATGCCCTCCGTGCCCACCTCACGGGCCACCCGGGTCACCTGCTCGGCGAAGCTCGACAGCTGGTCCACCATCGTGTTGAGGGTGTTCTTCAGCTCCAGGATCTCGCCGCGCGCGTCCACGTCGATCTTCTGCGACAGGTCACCGCGCGCCACCGCGGTGGCGACCTGCGCGATGTTGCGCACCTGGGCCGTCAGGTTCCCGGCCATGCCGTTCACCGAGTCCGTCAGGTCCCGCCACACACCCGCGACGCCCGGCACCTGCGCCTGACCGCCCAGCCGGCCGTCGGTGCCCACCTCGCGGGCCACCCGGGTCACCTGGTCCGCGAACGCCGAGAGCTGGTCGACCATCGTGTTGATGGTGTTCTTCAGCTCCAGGATCTCGCCGCGCGCGTCCACGTCGATCTTCTGGCTCAGGTCGCCCCGGGCCACGGCCGTCGTCACCTGGGCGATCTGCCGTACCTGCGACGTCAGGTTGCCGGCCATGAAGTTCACCGAGTCGGTCAGCTCACGCCACCGGCCCGACACACCGTCCACCCGCGCCTGACCGCCGAGGCGGCCCTCGGTGCCCACGTCCCGCGCCATCCGCGTCACCTGGTCCGCGAACGACGACAGCTGCGACACCATCGTGTTGACGGTGTTCTTCAGCTCCAGCATCTCGCCGGCCACGTCCACCGTGACCTTCTGCGACAGATCACCGTTCGCCACCGCCGTGGTCACCTGCGCGATGTCCCGCACCTGACCCGTCAGGTTGCGGAACGCCGTGTTCACGGAGTCCGTGAGGTCCTTCCACGTGCCCGCCGCGCCCGGCACCTCGGCCTGGCCGCCGAGCAGACCCTCGACGCCGACCTCCCGCGCCACCCGGGTCACCTCGGAACCGAACGCGGACAGCTGGTCGACCATTGTGTTGACGGTGTTCTTCAGCTCCAGCATCTCGCCGGCCACGTCCACCGTGACCTTCTGCGACAGATCACCGTTCGCCACCGCCGTGGTCACCTGCGCGATGTCCCGCACCTGCGTGGTGATGTTCCGGAAGACGGTGTTGACCGAGTCGGTCAGGTCCTTCCACGTGCCCGCCGCGCCCGGCACCTGCGCCTGACCGCCGAGCAGACCCTGCGCGCCGACCTCGCCCGAGACACGGGTCACCTCGTCCGCGAACGTCCGCAGCGTCTCCGTCATCTGGTTGATCGTGTCCGCGAGCTGCGCGATCTCACCGCGCGCCGACACCCGCACCTTCTGCGACAGGTCGCCGTTGGCCACCGCCGTGGTGACCTCGGCGATACCCCTCACCTGATTGGTCAGGTTTCCCGCCATCGTGTTGACGGAATCCGTGAGGTCCTTCCACACACCGGCGACACCGGCCACCTCGGCCTGACCGCCCAGCTCGCCCTCCGTGCCCACCTCACGGGCCACCCGGGTCACCTCGGACGAGAACGACGACAGCTGGTCCACCATCCGGTTGACGGTGTTCTTCAGCTCCAGCATCTCGCCGGCCACGTTCGCCGTGACCTTCTGCGACAGATCACCGTTCGCCACCGCCGTCGTGACCAGTGCGATGTCCCGCACCTGCGCCGTCAGCCGGTTCGCCATGGTGTTGACCGAGTCCGTGAGGTCCTTCCACGAACCGGACATGCCGCGCACCTGGGCCTGACCGCCCAGAATGCCCTCCGTGCCCACCTCCAGGGCGACCCGGGTCACCTCGTCCGTGAACACCGACAGCTGGTCGACCAGGTTGTTCACCGTACGGGCGACCTTCAGGAACTCGCCCCGCAGCGGCCGCGTCAACCCGTCGACGCCCTCCGAGCGCAGCTCCATCCGCTGCCCCAGATCACCCTCGGCCACCGCCGAGAGCACCCGCCCGACCTCGGACACCGGCCGCGCCAGCTCGTCCACCAGCGCGTTCGCCGCCTCGACGGCCGCCGCCCAGGCGCCCTCACCGGCCCCGGTCTCCAGCCGCTCCGACAGCTTGCCCTCGCGGCCCACCACCCGGCGCACCCGCGAGAGCTCACCGGTCAGATGCGTCTGCCGGTCCGCGACCTCGTTGAAGACGGCGGCGATCTCCGCCATCGTCCCGTCGCCCGAGACCGTCAACCGCTTGCGGAAGTTCCCGTCCCGCATCGACACCAGAGCGGCCAGCAGCCGGTGCAGGGCAGCGGCGTCGACCTGCACCGTGCCCCCGCCGCCCCGGGACCGGCTGCCGCCCTTCGTCCGCGCGCCGCCACCGCGACGCGTCGTCGTGCCAGACTCCACCGTGTCCCTCCCGAAGGGGTCGACCGTACCGTTCGGTCCTCGCTACCAGCCTGCCCAGTCAGCCTGCCCAGTGTTTCACCGGGGCCGAACCAGGCCATAACAGTTCGGCAGCTTCGCACAACGTCCCCACGTCCGAGAGACGGAAACAGCGGGAACCGGCATCCGCTGGGACAGCGAAGGTAAGTAACCTGGCATCCGGCTGTCCAGCGCCCCGGTCGCCCGGCGGGGGCGGGACGGCGCGAACGAGCGCGAGACGAGCACGGACAGCGGGAGGGGCAGACCGACCATGGCAGAGCCGGGCGTCGAGACGCGTACGAGGAGTTCAGTGATCACCGCGCGGGCGGCTGCCAGTTTCGAACCCGTCGGACGGTCCGTCGCGACCGCCCGCGCCTTCGTCCGGGACACCCTCCAGGGCTGGGGCTACGGCGAGGTCGTCGACGACGCCGTCGTCCTCACCAGCGAACTCGTCACCAACGCCGTCATCCACGCCGGCACCGCCGCCGACGTCCTGTGCCTGCGCGGCGACGACGGCGTCCGCATCGAAGTCGCCGACCGCTACCCCGAGCGCGAGATCCCCGTCCAGCACGGACGGTCCATGGGCAGCCCCGACCGTGAGAACGGCCGGGGCCTTCTGCTGTGCGCCGCCCTCGCCTCCCGCTGGGGCGTCGACTACAGCCCCACCCGCAAACACGTCTGGTTCCACCTCGACCTGCCCGAGCGCCCCGTCGGCACCCGCTCCGCGGGCCCCGTCCTGCCCGACCCGCTCCTCCCGCTCGCCGACAGCCGCGTCCGCGTCGCCGTCGCCCAGATCGACGGCAGCGGCGCCATCACGGCCTGGAACGAGGACGCCGAGGAGCTGTTCGGTTACAGCTCCGAGCAGGTCACCGGCAAGCCGCTGGGCGACCTCGCCGCCTGGCCCCACACGCCCGGCATCGGCACCGGCCTCGCCGAGGCCCTCCGCCTCTCCCGCTGGGAAGGCAGCTACGGCATCCGCTGCGCCGACGGCCGCGTCATCCCCGTCTACGCCTCCCACCTGCGCGTCCGCGACGCCCAGGGCGAGCCGTCCACCGTCTGCCTCCTCGTCCGCGAACACGAGCGCGCCGTCCTCCAGACGCCGCAGCGCTCCGCGGGCTCCGACACCGGCGCCGACAGCCGCACCAGCGCCGACCCCTTCGAGGTCTTCATCGGCTCCCCGGCCCCCGACGACCTCGACGGCCTCCTCCAGCGCACCGTCGAACGCGCCCGCGACATGCTCGACGGCGACTCCGCCTTCCTGCTCCTCGCCACCGACGACGAGACCGAACTCGAGGTACGGGCCACCACGGGCCTGCCCTCCGCCCGCCAGCGCTTCGCCCGCGTCCCCGTCGAGACCGGCGCCAGCCGCTACGGCTCCGCCCGCATGCCCGCCGTCCACGAGGACCTGGCCGCCGTCCCCGGCGCCGTACCGCTCCTCGAGGGCACCGGCATGCGCTCGGTCGTCACGGTCCCGCTCAAGGTCGAGGGCCGCCTCACCGGCTCCCTCGGCGTCGCCGCCGAAGGCCCCAACCGCTACTCCAACGAGGAGGCCCTGCGCCTCCAGTTCGCCGCCGACCGCATCGCCCTGGCCGTCGAGTCCGCCCGCCTCGGCGAACTCGAACGCCTCCGCCGCGGCTCCCTCAGCTTCCTCGTCGAGGCCTCCGACCTGCTGGCCGGCACCCTCGACCGCGACCAGACCCTGGCCCTCATGGCCCAGATGACGGTCCCCACCCTGGCCACCTGGTGCGCCGTCTACACGATCGCCGACCAGGCCTCCGACCCGTACCTCTCCTACGTCCTGCACGAGGACGAGGACCTCATCGACGGCCTGAAGGCCCTGCTCTCGTCCATCTCACCGCCCGACCCGGTGCCCACTCCCGGCGCCCGCGTCTGGACCGCTCCCGGCGACGCAGCCCACCGCGCCGCGCTCGGCGCCTCCATGCGCGAGCTCGGCGGCCCCGGCAGCCCGGTGTCCTCGGGCATCAACACGACGCTCGCCACGGCGGCCGCCGTCGGCGGCGAGACCGTCGTCCTGCCGCTCGTCGCCCGCAACCGCGTCATCGGCATGCTCACCCTGGGCAAGCCCACCGACGACCACTTCCGCCAGGAGATCCTCGAACTCGCCGAGGACCTGTCCCGCCGGGCCGCCCTGGCCCTGGACAACGCCCGGCTCTACTCCGAGCGCGTGGCCATCAGCCAGTCCCTCCAGCGCAGCCTCCTGCCGCCCGGCCTCCCCGACATCCCCGGCGTCGAGGTCGACGTCATCTACCGCGCCGCGGGCGAGGGCAACGAGGTCGGCGGCGACTTCTACGACCTGTTCCCCATCCGGGACGGTACCTACGGCTTCGCCATCGGCGACGTCTGCGGCACGGGCCCCGAGGCCGCCGCCGTCACCGGCCTGGCCCGTCACGCCCTGCGCCTGCTGGCCCGCGAGGGCTTCGGCGGCCCGGCCGTCCTGGAGCGCCTGAACGCGGCCATCCTCGACGAGGGCGCCCGCAGCCGCTTCCTGACGCTGCTGTACGGCGAGCTGCGCCCGCAGGAGGACGGCTCGGCCGTCCTGAAGGTCGTCTGCGCCGGCCACCCGCTGCCGCTGCGCCTGAGCCAGGACGGCGTCGTCCGCCCGGCGGCCGACCCGCAGCCGCTCCTCGGCGTCATGGACGACCTGGAGCTGTACGAGCAGACGGTCACCCTGGACCCGGGCGACGTCCTGCTGTGCGTCACGGACGGCGTCACGGAACGCCGCGAGGGCACCCGCATGCTGGGCGACGACGGCCTCACGGAGGTCCTCAGGACCTGTACGGGCCTGACGGCCGGCGCGGTCGCCGCCCGCGTCCTGCGGGCCGTCGAGCGCTTCGCCCAGGAGCCCGCCTCCGACGACATGGCCATCCTGGCCCTCCGCATCCCGGAGCCCCACCACCAGTGAGGAGGCCGGCCCCTTCGGGGGCCGGCTTTCCCCGTGCCGGCTTCTTCCGGTCCGGAAACGCAAAAAGGCCCCCGCCAGATGGCGGGGGCCTTTTCTCTGAGCCCTTTAACGGAATCGAACCGTTGACCTTCTCCTTACCATGGAGACGCTCTGCCGACTGAGCTAAAAGGGCGGGTTGTTCGGCGGCGTCCTACTCTCCCACAGGGTCCCCCCTGCAGTACCATCGGCGCTGAAAGGCTTAGCTTCCGGGTTCGGAATGTAACCGGGCGT
>NZ_JBITXS010000008.1:0-361145 GCF_044544825.1 Streptomyces sp. NPDC053493 | reverse complement strand
TGCGGGTCAAGGCGCGGGAGCCTAGGCCCGGCAAGGGGCGCCGTCCGTTGTGCCCACCCGTTCCGCCCCAGCGGAACGAATGCCCACAACGAGGGGGCAGCGCGCGCAGGCCCAGGGGGCAAGGCCCCCCGGGCGCGGGCGCGGCACCCGAGGGCCGGGCGGTTTAGCCCTCCGCGTCGAGGGGCATCGGGCCGTAGATCTTCGTGCCGTCCTCCGACAGCGTCACCTGCTCCGCGCCGCCGTCCAGCAGGCTCTTCCAGTGCTCACCGATCCAGGACTCGGCGTCGCCCTGGGTGGTGAACTCCTCGGGCGTCACCGAGGGCGTGACCTCGGTGCCGTCGGACTTCTCGAACCGCCACGTCCATGCCATGTCCGCCTCCTGAGGCTTCTGGGCTCACCGGATGATCGGTTTCCTGCCCGCAGCGTAGCCGGGCGCGCACCCCTCGCGGTGACGCGGGAGGATCTAGGGGTGGAACTGACTCTGCTCGGCACCGGCGCGCCTCTCGGACTCCCTCGGCCCGGCTGCCCCTGCGCCGTGTGCGCGTTGTCCCGTGGGGAGCGGGCGCGGGCGGCGACGTCGCTGCTCGTGGACGGGGCCCTGCTGCTCGATCTGACGCCGGGCGCCGCGCTGGCGGCCGCCCGGTCGGGGCATTCGCTGGTGGGCGTACGGCAGGTGCTGCTGACGCATCCGCACGACGGGCCGGCGGTGGAGGTGCCGGCCGGGCTGCCGGCGGCGGGCCGGGTGCCGGACGGGCGGGAGCTGACGCTGATCAGCGGGCACACGGTACGGGCGGTGTCGATGGACTCGCCGGGCACGGGCTACGAGGTGACGTCCGCCGACGGCGCGCGGCTGCTGTATCTGCCGCCGGGCGGCGCGCCGGCCGGGCTGACGGACGAGCACCGCCGGCACACCCCGTACGACATGGTGGTCGCGGACGTGACGGGCCGCCCGGACGGGCTCGCCCGGCTGCGGGCGACGGGTGCGATCGGCCCGGGCACGGACGTGGTGGCGGTGCACGTGGACCACGACGTGCCGACGGGCGCCGAGCTGGACCGGCGGCTCGCGGCGGCCGGGGCGCGGGCGGTGCCGGACGGGACGACGCTGTACGTGGGCGAGTACCACGCGGTGCCGGAGGTGCCGCGCCGCACGCTGGTGACGGGCGGGGCGAGGTCGGGCAAGTCGGTGGAGGCGGAGCGGCGTCTGGAGACGTTCCCCGAGGTGCTGTACGTGGCGACGGGCGGCACGCGCGAGGGCGACCCGGAGTGGGACGCGCGGGTGGCGCTGCACCGGGACCGCCGGCCGCGTTCCTGGCGTACGGCGGAGACGACCGATCTCGTACCGCTGCTGCGTGAGGACGGGCCGGCGCTGTTGATCGACTGTCTGTCGCTGTGGCTGACGGACGCGATGGACCGGGTCGGCGCGTGGGACGACGAGACGTGGGCGAAGAACGGCCGGGAGGCGCTGGCGGAACGGGTGGCGGAGCTGGTGGCGGCGGTGCGGGAGACGCCGCGCACGCTGGTGGCGGTGACGAACGAGGTGGGTGCGGGCGTGGTGCCGGCGACGGCGTCGGGCCGGCGCTTCCGGGACGAGCTGGGCCGGCTGAACGCGCGGTTCGGGGACGAGTGCGAGCAGGTGCTGCTCGTGGTCGCGGGCCAGGCGCTGCTGCTGCGCGGGTAGGGTGCGATCGATCCTCGGATCCACGCGGGTGACCCACGACCGAATTGACGTCCTAGGCGGAACGAACCTTGAACCTCGACGACTTCTCCGATCTGATCGAGCGCCCCGACGGCGGGATACGGCGTGACGCCGAGGAGCGCAGGCAGCGGCTGAACGTCCGGCCCGGTGCGCTGGGCCGGCTCGACGAGCTGGGCGAGTGGCTGGCCGCGGCCCAGGGCTCGGTGCCGGTGCGGCCGGTGGAGCAGCCGAAGGTGGTGCTGTTCGCGGGCGACCACGGGGTGGCCTCGCTGGACGTGTCGGGGCGGGCCGCGGGCACGGCGTACGAGCTGGTGCGCGCGGTGCTCGAGGGCGCCAGCCCGGTGGCGGTGCTCGCGCGGGCGCAGCAGGTGCCGGTGCGGGTGGTGGACGCGGGTCTGGACTGCGATCCGGAGCTGCTGCCGGCGGAGGTGACGCGGCGCCGGGTGCGGCGCGGCTCGGGCCGGATCGACGTCGAGGACGCGCTGAGCGCGCAGGAGACCCGGGCGGCGCTCGAGCTGGGCATCGCGGTGGCCGACGAGGAGGCCGATTCCGGCACGGACCTGGTGGTGCTCGGCGATCTGAGCGTGGGCGGTACGACTCCGGCGTCGACGCTGATCGCGGCGCTGTGCGGGACGGACGCCTCGGTGGTGACGGGGCGCGGCGGGGCCGGGATCGACGATCTGGCGTGGATGCGCAAGTGCGCGGCGATCCGGGACGCGCTGCGCCGGGCCCGGCCGGTGCTCGGTGACCAGCTGGAGCTGCTCGGGGCGGTCGGCGGTGCGGATCTGGCGGCGATGACCGGGTTCCTGCTGCAGGCGTCGGTGCGGCGGCTGCCGGTGCTGCTGGACGGTGTGGTGGGCGCGGCCTGTGCGCTGGTGGCGCAGCGGGCGGCGTTCCGGGCGCCGGACTGGTGGCTGGCGGGTCAGGTGAGCGGGGAGCCGGCGCAGGCGAAGGCGCTGGACCGGATGGCGCTCAACCCTCTGCTCGACCACGGCGTCACTGTGGGCGAGGGAACCGGGGCGCTGCTCGCCCTTCCGCTCGTCCGGGCCGCCGCGGCGCTGGCCGCGGAGCTGCCGGAGGCGGCTTCGGTGCCGGAGGCGGCCGGTCCGGACGCCGCCGCGACGGACGCCGCGGACGACGCGCGGGGCTGAGCCGGCGGATCACGGCGACGGGCGCGGCCGGCCCGCCACGCGGGCCCGGTCGCTTCCGCCGCCCGGTCATGCGGAGTGGTGCCCCATATGATCGCTTTTCATGGGAGAGGTCCGTTTGTCCACCGAAGGAGCGCCGCAGGGCTCGGCCCGGTCGCGGCGCAGTGCCGCGTTCGCCGTCTGGTATCTGCGGGTCGTCACGTTCATCAACTTCCTGAGCGCCGTGTGGGTGTCGTTCGGGCAGGACCTGCGCCGGCACAACGAGGACGACTACTTCACCCCGTACATGCTCACGGCGGGCTTCGCGTCGGGCGTCTTCACGCTCTTCCTGGCGATCACCATGCGCCGGCGCAAGCGGGCGGCGTGGATCCTGAACGTCGTGCTCAGCGGCCTCTTCCTGCTGCTGTTCGCGCTGGTGATGATCTTCCCGGAGATCCGCCGGCACGCCCAGAACTGGGTCTCGCTGACGCTGACGGCCGCGTTCTTCGTCGCGCTGCTGCTGGGCCGCAAGGAGTTCTACGCGAAGGGTGACCGCTCCAACCCGCTGGCGGCGACCGTCGTCGCGGTCGGCGGTCTGCTCGTCACCTCGCTGCTCGCGGCCGCCCTGGTCACGGTCACCAACCAGGCGACCGGCCACTCCACCTTCCTCGAGCGGTGGAGGTACGGCGTGATGCGGCTGATCACGCTCGCCTCGGACGACGCGCGCTTCTCCGGGATCGCCACCCCGGGCTGGGTGGACGTCGTCATCAACGTGATGTCCACGCTGCTGCTGTTCGCCGTGCTGTTCGCCGCCTTCCGCGCGCGGCGGGCCGTCGACCCGCTCACCGAGGAGGACGAGGACCGGCTGCGGGCACTGCTCGACAAGCAGGGCGAGCGGGACTCGCTCGGCTACTTCGCGCTGCGCCGCGAGAAGAGCGTGATCTGGTCGCCGAGCGAGAAGGCGGCCATCGCCTACCGGGTGGTCGGCGGTGTCTCGCTCGCCTCCGGCGACCCGATCGGCGACCCGGAGGCCTGGCCCGGCGCGATCGAGCCGTGGCTGGCCGAGGCCCGCGAGCACGGCTGGATCCCGGCGGTGATGGGCGCGAGCGAGGAGGCCGGCACCATCTACGCCCGGCACGGGCTCGACGCCCTGGAGCTGGGCGACGAGGCGATCGTGGACACCGACGAGTTCACCCTGGACGGGCGGGCCATGCGCACGGTCCGGCAGGCCTTCAACCGGGTCAAGCGGGCCGGTTACGAGGTCCGCATCCGGCGCCACGAGGAGATCCCGGCCGACGAGATGGACGAGCTGCTGCGCAAGGCCGACGACTGGCGTGACGGGGCCACCGAGCGCGGCTTCTCGATGGCGCTCGGCCGGCTCGGCGACCCGCGCGACGGCAGGTGCGTGATGCTGGAGTGCACCGACGAGAAGGGCGAGCTGCGGGCGCTGCTCTCCTTCGTGCCGTGGGGGCCGAAGGGGCTGTCGCTGGACCTGATGCGCCGGGACCGGGAGGCCGAGAACGGCCTGATGGAGTTCATGGTCATCGAACTCCTCCAGCGCGCCAAGGAGATCGGGATCACTCAGGTCTCGCTCAACTTCGCCATGTTCCGGTCCGTCTTCGAACGCGGCTCGAAGCTCGGGGCGGGACCCGTGCTGCGGATGTGGCGTTCGCTGCTCAGCTTCTTCTCCCGCTGGTGGCAGATCGAGTCGCTGTACCGCGCCAACGCCAAGTACCGACCGATCTGGGAGCCCCGATTCATGCTCTTCGAGAAGAGCGCCGACCTGCTGCGCATCGGCCTGGCCGCCGGCCGCGCCGAGGGCTTCCTGGAGGCCCCGGGCCTGCCCAAGTGGCTGCACCGCAAGCATCTGGAGGGCCGGCGTTGAGCGGGACCCTGAAGGGGTTCGCGCGCCGCGAGTGGGGCCCGCTGTACGGCACCGTGCGCACGGGGCTCGTCACCCGGCGGTGGCGCGCGGTCCCGATGACGCTGGCGGCGGTCTGCCTCACCTCGGTGTTCCAGATCGTGCAGAACCAGGACTGGGGCTATCAGCCGGTGCAGGACATCGGCTCGGTGCGGGCCGTGGACCCGCTGGGCCTGGCCCTGCTCCGTACACCGCTCTCCCTCTTCGTCCCGGCGCTCGACCTGCCGGTGTGGGGCGCGCTCGCGCAGGTGCTTCTGGTGTTCGGGATCGCGGAGATCTGCCTGGGCCGGTGGCGGACGCTGGTCCTCGCGTACGTGGCGACGCTCGCCGGCACGCTCTACGCCCGGGTCGCCATCGCCCTCGGCCCCGACAACCCGCTCGGGCTGCCCGCCGCCGACGCGCAGGTCGTGGACACCGGCCCGTCGGCGGCGGTGGTCGGCCTCGCCGTGTACCTGTGCTGGCGCTACCGGGCCCGCTGGACCGGCGCCCTGGTGGTCGTCGCGATGGTCGTCGAGGTGATGATCAAGAACAATCTGGCCGGCAAGGAGCACCTGGCCGCGATCGCCGCCGTGCTCCTGATCCTCTGCGTGCAGGAGCGCCGCGAGCGGCGCCGCCGCCGGGCTCAGCGCGAGGAGGAGCCGCGTCCGGGCACGCGTTCCTGGAAGCCGCCGATCAGGTCCTGAGCCTTCCGGCGCACCCGGGACCAGCGCTGGTCGTGCCGGTAGGTGCGGATACGGGCCCGGGCGCGGGCCCGGTGGCGCCGGGCGTAGAGGTGCCGGGCCCACCAGGAGCCGGGGCGGGCCAGGCGGACGGCGCCGACGACCGCGACGAACGGGATCAGGGTGCCGATGACGGCCATCCGGAACTTGCCCTTCACCAAGGTGACGAGGACGAGCAGGAAGTTCAGGGCGAGGGTCAGGATGAAGCCGACCCGGTCCGTCCGCTCCTCGGTCGTCATGTCGTTGACGCCCAGCGGCGAGAAGCCGGCCAGCGCGAGCAGGACGAGGGCGGCGGTGAGGACGACCACCTCGACGCTCTTGCGGCCGTCCTCCGACCAGTAGACGTCGTCGAGGTGGAGGATCAGCGCGAACTCGTCGAGCACGAGCCCGGCGCCGACCCCGAAGACGACGGCGAAGACGGCCGCCCCGACGCCGTGCCGGCCGCTGCTGACCGCCCCGAAGCCGCCGAGGATCGTGAGGACGACGCCCGGCACCACATGGTGGATGTGCAGACCGCCGGCGGCGGAGACGTTACGGAAGGGACCCTTGCCGGCCCGGATCATCCGGACGACGGTGCGGGTGGCCAGGAAGGTCACCACGAACGACGCGAGGGCGAGGAACAGCGGGAGCTTCCCGGGTTCGACGATGTTGCGCGAGAACCAGTGACCCATGCCACCCTCTGTCGATTCGTCAGTTCTGCGCCCTATGGGCCTTATGGCCAATCTAGCCTCCGAGGCGGGGCACTACCCTTCCGCGGATGGACGGCCTGCGTTTCGCCTTCGGCACCCTCACCGTGCTCCCCGCCCGCATCACCCGCTGGGACCGCGACGCCGCCCGCGCCGGGATGCTCTGCGCCCCGCTCGCGGGCCTCGTCGTCGGCCTGTTCGCGGCCGCGGTCGGCGGAGTGCTCCTGCTGCTCGGCTCGGGCCCGCTGCTCGCCGCCGTCCTCACCGTCGCCGTCCCGGCCCTGCTGACCCGCGGCCTCCACCTCGACGGCCTCGCGGACACCGCCGACGGCCTCGGCAGCGCGAAGCCGGCCGAGGACGCGCTGCGCATCATGAAGCGGTCCGACATCGGGCCGTTCGGCGTGATCGCGCTGGTGCTCGTCCTGTTCGCCCAGGTCGCCGCGTTGTACGAGCTGTACGGCGAGGGCTGGGCGCACGGCACGGTCGCCGCGGCGCTCGCCGCGACGGTGGCCCGCCTCGCCCTCACCCACGCCTCCCGCCACGGCGTCCCGGCCGCCCGGCCCGAGGGCCTCGGCGCGGTCGTCGCCGCCACGGTCCCGGTCCGCGCCGCCGCCCTGGCCTGCTGCCTGGTCCTGGTCCTCGCCGCCGCCGCCGGCGCGCTCTTCTCCGCGTACGACGCCCTGCGCCACCTGCTGGCCGCGCTCGCCGCGCTCGGCGTGGCGGAGCTGCTGCTGCGGCGGTGCGTGCGGCGCTTCGGCGGGGTGACGGGCGATGTGTTCGGGGCGGTGGAGGAGACCGCCGCGACGGTGGCGCTGGTGGCGCTGACCCTGGGCTGACGAGGGCCGCCCCTGGGCTGACGAGCTGGCTGCCGGGCGCGTGGCGGGTGGGCCGACGAGCGCCGGCGGGTGGGCCGACGAGCGGTCGGCCGGAGCGGTGACCAAGCCGTGACCAGCTCGGAGGGCAACCTTCCGGTCCGCCGCCGGGTCATGTGGGCATGATCAGACGCCTTGCCCGTACCGGCGCGGTGCTCGCCGCCGCGTCGCTGCTCCTCACCGCCTGCTCCGGCGGCGGAAACGATTCCGCGCCGAAGGCCGCGCCCACCCGGCACCCGGTCTTCGACCAGAAGCTCGACCGCCAGATGTTCCTGGCCCTGCGTCAGTCGCAGAAGGCGGGCAGCGCGAGCTTCACCCAGACGCTGACCCTGACGACGCGGAAGGGCAAGGCCGTCCAGACACTCCAGGGACGCCTCGACTTCGCGAGGAACACCGGCGACGCGACCGTCCGCTGGAAGGTGCCGGAGCAGTACTCCGACGCCGCCAAGGACCTGCTCCTCGGCCGGGCTCCGGGCCGGAGCAACGCCGACGCCCTCGGGCGCTTCCTGGTCGACGGGCAGCACATCACCTACCGGGCCGGCTCGGCGGACTACTGGCTGCGCTACGCGGGCGGCGACTACGACGCGAGCCGGCGGACGCTCGACAAGCTGCGCGGCACGGAGGCCGCCGTCGGCGGCACCCTCCTGGAGGCGCTCGGCGGCGCCGAGGCCACGAGCCGCCAGGGCGGCAACTACCAGGCGAACGTGCCCCTCGACCCCGTCTGGAACATGCTTCCCGGCGAGCTCTCCGAACAGCTCACCAGCGAGTCGTACACGCCCGGCGTCTCGCGGACCAAGAGGGTGCCGCTGACCGCCTCGCTCGACGACCAGGGCCGCTTCACCCGGGTGCGCGCCGACCTGTCCGGCATGCTCGCCAAGAAGGGCGGCTTCTTCGCCGGCGCCACCTCCCTGACGGTCGACCTCGAACTGAGCGGATACGGCCGCTCGAAGCCCGACACGCGCGCCGACGGCCAGATCCTCGACGCCGCCGGGACGGTGCGCCTGATCCACCAGGTGAAGCCGGGCCACTGCGTCGACTTCAGCACCGGCCAGCGCGACATCGAACTCGTCGCGGACATCCCGTGCGCCAAGCCCCACGACGGCCGGGTCTTCGCCCAGACGACCTTCGGCGGCCACGCCTATCCCGGCCGCTCCGCCGCCAAGGCGCAGGCGACCGAGAGCTGCCGGGGTGTCTTCGACCGGGTCCCGGGCGCCTGGACCGCCGAGTCGGACGAGAAGCGCTCCTACTGGTACATGTGGAGCTCGGAGTACGACTGGCAGCAGGACCGCAAGGGCCGCGCCACCTGTTACGTCGTCACCGCCCGCGGCCAGGCCTAGGAAGCGGAAGCCCGAACGGGAACGGGCCCAGGCGCAGGATCGGCAGCGGCAGCCGGCGTGCCTAGCAGGGCTTCCGCCACGCGCCCAGGTCCTCCTTCTTCAGCATGGAGCTGAGGCCGAGGCGACGTGCCTCGGGGCAGAAGGCGTCCGTCGCCGGCGCGTACTCGACGTGGAAGACCGCCTTGCCCGCCCGCACGAACGGCGTCAGCCGCTCGCACTCCTCGTACTGCGCGCACTGCTCGTCGACCGCGAAGTCGAAGTCCGGGAGCAGCTCGGGAATCTGGTCCAGGTCGTTCTTCAGGCCCACCGACAGGCCGCGCTCGTGGGCGAGGCGGGCGACCAGGCGGTTGTAGCGGAGCTGGTCGGCGGCGGTGAGCGGGAAGCCCGTCTCGTTCGCGTAGCCGTCCATGTTGTCGGGCTCGACGGCGTCGAAGCCCTTGGCGCGGCACATGTCGAGGCGGGCGGCCATCAGCGGGGCGAGGAGGTCGGTGCGGCGGATGTCGAGCCAGCGTTCGCCGGGCCAGCCGTTGCCCTTGCCGAGGAGGGCCGCCGGGAACTTCCGGGCGTCCGGGCGGAATTCCTCCCAGGCGCCGGTGGACAGGTAGCAGATCACCTTGCGGCCGCGACGGTGCAGGTCGGCGACGGTGGCGGCCGGGTGGTCGAAGCCGTCGATGTCGTAGACGGGCACGTCCACGGTCGGGTCGAGGCGGCCGCTGAGCTGCCACTGCCAGGCCACGCCGGGCTTCGGCCGCCAGCGGTCCACGGGAGCCCGGTCCACGGGAGCCCGGTCGCCGGGCGGCGGCGCCGTCGTCGTGCAGGCCGCGAGCAGCAGCAGGAGGACGGCGGTGAAGGGAAGGAGTCGTCTCACCGGGACGGCTCCAGGGTGTGCGGCAGCGTGCCCCACGGATGCGCGCCGGTGCCCGGGACCGCGCAGTGGACCGGCGTCGCCGGGCGGACGCCGGCCGGGGCCGCGTAGACCAGGTGGCAGTAGTGGTCGGCGACCGGGAGGTCGAGGCCGCGGTAGGAGTCCCAGGGTCCCTCGAAGGTGACGAGGAGGTCGGCGAGGGCCTCGTAGCCGGGCGCCGGGTGGGCGCCGTGGTTGAAGACCAGGGTCCGCGCCCCGGCGGCCCGCGCGGAGACGGTCAGCCGGCGATAGTGCGGCAGCGCGGCCGGGTCGGTGGGCACCTGGTCGAGGAACGCGCCGTCGGCCGCGTACCAGTCGCGGTGGCGTACGAGATCGCCGACGACCTCGACGTGCGGACGGCGGCCGTAGTCGGTGTCCGCGTAGCCGAGGACCCGCACGCCCGCGGCCCGCAGCCGGGCGGCGACCTCGGCGAACGCCGGGTCGGGCGCCGGGCCCGCGCCGCTCGCCGGGTTGAGGACGACGCCGTAGAGGGCGGGGGCCGCGGCGACGACGGCGGCCCAGTCCTCGGGGCGGTCGGCGGGATGCTCGTAGAACGGCACCAGGAGGGAGGAGTTCACAGTCCGGCCTCTAGAAGCGGTGGGCGGTCGGTCGTACCAGCAGAACACGGGTCAGCACCGCGAGCACGGCCGCCGCGGCGCCCGCCGCGAGCGGCGCCGCCGCGGGCGCGAACGCCTCGGCGAGGGCCTGGGCGAGGGCGGCGAGCAGGCAGCCGACGGCCGCGCCCGCCACCGCGCCGTACGCCTGGAGCAGCAGCCCCAGCCACAGCACGGCACCGACGAGGAGCAGCGTGCCGGTCCGCGGGACGGTGAGGGCGGCGGCGCCGGGCCACAGCAGCGCCGCCGTGACGGTGAGCGCGAGCAGCGCGGCGAGGTAGCCGCCGAGGCAGCGGGCGAGGGCGCCGGTGACGGCGCGCCGGAACTCGTAGGCCGTGGTGAGCAGTCGCAGCCGGGTCAGTCCCGCGGCGCGGAAGCGGTGGAGCAGCCATTCGGCGGGGCCCATGGAGAGGGTCAGCGCGATGACGGCGTCGGGGCCGGCGCGCAGCACGAGCAGGCCGCTGCCGAGGCCGAACAGGCCGTACGGCAGCGAGGCCGTGAACGGCGGTCCGCCGCGGCGCCGACGCCACCCGAGGCGACGCGGGCTTCCGGGTGCGCCGCGACCGCCAGGTCCGCCAGGTCCGCCGAGGCCGCCGAGGCCGGGCCGCAGCGCGAGCGCGGCGCAGGCGCCGGTGGCGGTGAGCGCGAGCAGGAGCAGCGCGCTCCGGAGCGGCTCGGGCAGGTCGTGGCGGAAGGCGGGGACGGCGCCGGCGAGCGGCAGCAGCGCGGCGAGCAGGGCGCGTTCGCGGCCGAGGACGAGCAGGACGGTGGCCGCGCCCAGGTAGAGGGCCTGCCCGGCGCCGAACAGGGCGGCGGGCGCTTCTTCCGGCCGGGCGGCGGCGAACGCGACGGTGGCCCCGGCGAGGGCGCCCGTCGGGGCGCCGGCGAGCAGGGCCCGGGCGGCGGCGCGGCGGTCGCCGAGGCCGAGCCAGGTGTACGCGCGGTGGGCGAGGACCTGGTTCCACACCCAGCCGGTGACGGCCCCGGCGAGCAGCGGCACGCTCCCGGGCGGCAGCCCGTGGCGTCCGGCGCCGGCGGCGAGCAGCGGCGCGCCGAGCACGTACGCGAGCCCGGGCAGCGCGAAGACGAGACCGCGCAGCAGGCATCCGGCGAGTCCGCTGTGCCAGGGCTCCGCGGCCGGCGCCTCGGGCGCGGGATGCCGGCGCTCGGTGCGGGCGTACAGGTCCTCGGCGAGCGCGAAGGAGTCGGCCCGGCCGTAGGTGAGCCGGATGTGGTCGTCGGTCATCCCGTCCGACTCGAGGATCGCCGCTATCTCGTCGGGATGCACGGCGACGGCGACGAGCGGGCCGAGCCGGCCGGCGAGGTCGTCGACCGGGTCGGCGGGAAGGGCCGTGGTGACCCGTTGGCGGGGAATCGGCGGGAGGGAGTCGGTGCGGGTGGTGGGCGGTTTCAGCCAGAGGGAGGCGCTCATGACGGGGCGCCTCCGCCGACGAGTGCGGCATCCCCGGGATCGGTGCGCCAGGCGTCCGTGCGCCAGGGATCGGTGCGCCAGGGATCGGTGCGCCAGGGATCGGTGACGCGGGCCGTCCAGTCGGCGGCGTCGGGGGCCGGCGGGCAGTGGCGGCCGGCGAGTTCCAGATAGATGCGGCGGAAGCCGTCGACCGAGCGGTGGAGGGTGAAGCGGTCGACGACCCGCTCGCGGGCGCGGCGGGCGAGGTCGGCGCGGCGGGTGTCGTCGCGCAGGAGTGCGGTGACGGCGGCGGCCATGACGGCCGGTTCGCGGGGCGGGACGACGAGGCCGGTGTCGCCGACGGCCTCGCGGACGCCGCCGACGTCGGTGGAGACGGTGGCCCGGCCGCAGGACATGGCCTCGATGAGGGAGAAGGGGAAGCCCTCGCTGATGGAGGAGAGCATCACGACGTTGCCGGCGGCGTAGGCCCCGGCGACGTCGGAGGTGCGGCCCTCGAAGGTGACGCCGTCGGCGACGCCCAGTTCGGCGGCGAGCTTCTCCAGCCGGGTCCGGTAGTCCTCGTTGCCGGCCGGGACCGGGCCGAACAACCGCAGCCGCAGTTCGGGGAGTTCGGCGCGGCAGATGGCGTACGCGCGGACGAGGGTCTCCAGGTCCTTGATCGGGTCCACGCGGCCGACCCAGCTGAGGGTGGGCGTCTCCGGCTCGGGTCCGGCCCACGGGAAGGCGGCCGGGTCGACGCCGTTGTAGACGGTGCGGATGCGCTCGGCGGGTGCGCCGCCGCGCTCCTCCCAGCGCCGGTTGTAGTGGTTGCAGGGCGTGATGAGGTCGGCCTTGCGGTAGCCGAGGGAGTTGAGCTCCCGGTAGAAGGCGAGCAGGAGCGCCTTGACGGGGAAGCGCTGGGGCTCGGTGCGGTAGCCGAGGTAGCGCTCGCGCAGGTAGATGCCGTGTTCGGTGAGCAGGAAGGGCATCCCTTCGAAGTGCTGGGCGGCGAGCGCCGGCAGCGTGGCGAGTCCGCTGGAGACGGCGTGCGCGACGCGGCCGTCGGGTATCCGGGCGGCGAGCGGGCGCAGGGCGTGTTCGAGCAGGTCGGTGGCGGTGAGGGCGTCGTGGACGGTGGGCCGGGCCGCGGCCGTCGGCAGGTGCGGCATGGTCCAGATCCACATGAGGGAGCGCAGCACCCGCTCGGTCCGCAGGGCGGCGGTGAGCCGGCCGGCGCGGGCGAGCGCGGCGAGGGCGAGGAGGCCTTCGCCGAAGTCGCAGCCCGCGGCGGGGTCGAGGATCGCGAGCAGGAAACGTTCCCAGGTGTCGAGGAAGCGGCGGCCGTCGCGGCCGCGCGGGGCCGCCCTGGCCCGCTCCGGGGCCGGGCCCCAGAGCGGGAAGGAGGTGTGGGCGGTGAGGTTCGGCGGCAGTTCCCAGGTGACGGGTTCGCGGCCGCTGCCGGTGAGCGCGAGGACCTGGAAGTCGACCTCGGGCATACCGCGGATCAGCTGGTCGCACCAGGTGCTGACGCCGCCGTGGACGTGCGGGTAGGTGCCTTCGGTGAGCATGGTGACGTGACGGCCACTGCTCGGCATGTGCGGTTCCCCCCGGAGCGCGTGGAACGGACGGCGGGTCAGGTGGTGGGAGCGGTCGGCAGCGTGAGCGTGATGCCGCTCTGCAGCGCTTCGGGCGCGGTCCAGGCGGACCGGGTGCCCGCGTACGGCGTGCCGAAGGCCGCGCTGCCGAGGAGGAGTTGTTTGCGGGTGCCCTCGGGGGCGGTGAGCGGGACGCTGACGCCGGCGGGTGCCTTGACGGTGACGGTGGAGCCGACGCGGTAGGCGGTCACCTGGCCGGCGGCGAGCGCCTGCTCCCAGGCGGTGCGGCGGGCGAGCTCGGTGCCGACGTCCTTCTGGCGCGGGTTGACCAGCGGGGTGTTGGCGGCGTAGAGGGCGCGGTAGTCGGCGAGGACGGCGTCGAGGACGGGATAGAGCAGGCGTTCCTCGGCGAGGTTGGACTGGTGGACGTAGTGCGGGCGCGGGTCGTTGGCGAGCACGTGGGCCAGGGCGGTGCGGGCCTCGCGGGGCACGATGTGGCCGGCCCAGCCGGTGGCGGTGTCGAGCGGGGCGGGCAGGCAGGTGGAGGCCGGGTCGTTCTCGCAGATGCCGCTGCCGCCGTCGGCGCGGGAGGTGTAGATCCAGTTGTACTCGTCGGTCATCTCGGCGGCGGTGCCCACGTTGTAGTACACGTTCATCGGGTGGCGGGGCACGGTCCGCGCGGGATCGTAGCCGGTGCCGACGGAACGCTGGCCGGGTTCCCGGGAGTTGTCGCTGGCGGTCCATTTCACGCCGTTGTCGGCGAGGGCGGCGGCCAGGTTGGGGTTGTCGACGGGCTGCTGGGGCAAGGTCTTGAGGCCGGAGTGCTCTCCGGTGACGAGTTCGCCGCGGTCGACCGCGATGCCCTTGGCGGCGGCCCACTCCACGTTGTCGCGGATCTGGGCGGAGATCTCGGCGCGGCTGGTCCACCTCGTCGCGCCGGTGGCGTCCTTGGCGCAGCTCCAGGGGACGGTCGCGGTGTCCTGGACGCATCCGAGGAAGGGATGGGTGTAGGTGTGGTTGATCCACCGGTACTGGGCGCGGTCGGCGATCAGCCGGGCGGCGAGCGGGTCGGTGCCGCCGTGTTCGGTCTTCCACTGCTCGCCCTGGCCGCCGTTGTAGACCAGGTCGAGGAGGAGGCCGGAGGACTTCTGCCAGGCGGCGGCGTACGCGGCGTCGGCGGCGGTCATCCGGATGGGCGGCGTGGCCGTCGCGTCGCCGTCCGGGCCGGCGCAGTCGAGGTCGCCGGGCGTGCAGTTGCGCGCCGTGTCCCAGCGGGCGTCGGGCGCGAACACGTCGTCGACGTGGACGGAGAGGTAGTTGCGGCTCTGGCCGAGGTGGACGCCCTGGGTGAGCCATTCGACGATGCCGCGGGCGAGCGCGCGGAACTGCCGCTGGTACGGGTTGTAGGCGAAGGTGACGACGAGTTCGCGCCGGCCGTCGTGGGCGTACTCGCCGATCAGGCTGATCCGGCCGCCGTCGGCGGCGGGCAGGTCGAGGTAGCTGGTGTAGCCGGCCCGGGGCCGGCCCGCGTAGCCGTAGCTCTCGGAGACGTCCGGGTCGTTGTCCTCGAAGGTCAGCGGCCCGCGCAGGTCGCGGAAGGGCCCGGCCTGCCCGGCGGGCGTGACGGAGGCGCGGGCGCCGTCGAGGACGCCCGACCAGCCGCCGTCGGAGGTGTAGTCGAGGCCGACGCCCGGGTGGGCCCAGGTGGAGGCGTCGACCTGCGGGATGCCGAAGCGCGTCTCGTACGCGACGAGGGCGGCCTGCTCGGCGGAGTCCGGGCCGAAGACGGCCTCGTGCGGCAGCACGACGCCCTGGTACTTCGCGCGGGGCCGGCCGCCGGCCGTGTCGCTGAGGAAGGCGGCGGTGAGGACGGGGCGGCCCGCGTCGTTCAGGTCGAGCGTGCGGTACGGGACGCCCGAGCCCTTCAGCTCGGCGGTGATCGCCTCGACCGCGCTGCCGCCGTCGTCGACGACGAGCACGGTCAGGTCGACCCGTGGCGCCGGGTCGGCGGCGCCCGCTTGCGCGGACGGCACGACGGTGGCGAGCAGCCCGGCGGCGGCGAGCGCGGCGAGCCGGGGCGCGCGCATGGCGGCGTGGTGGCCGCGCGCGGGGCGGGCGCCGGCGCCGGCCGGGGTGGTTCCGGGCGTGCGGAGGTGGCCGGATTCCATCGGTGGGTGTCCCCCCTCGGCAGGTCCGCCGGGCGGGCGGGACCTGTGGAGATGTCGCAGCTGGGGCGAGGGACGGCGGGCCGTCCTCGCGCGATTGAGGCGAGTGTGAATCGGAGCCGCCCGGCCCGGGACGTAAACCCGAAGGAGACACCACGGACGAGTGAATCAACGCCGCCGTGAGCGATAGCGGTGAGCGAGCGTAGGCTCATTACCGGCGCTCATCGGGCCGAAATACGATGCGGCGGGCACGGTCGGCCCATCCCTCGACCGCCACAGCTCTCAATGGAAGCGAGATTTCACCACCGTGACTGCTCTCACTCTCAGCACCGCCGGCGCGGCGACGCTGCGCGCCGACGTCGTCGTGGTCGGCGTCGCGAAGTCCGGCAAGGCGCTCGTCGTCGCCCCGGGTGCCGAAGCCGTCGACCAGGCCTTCGACGGACGGCTCGCCACCGTCCTGGAGACGCTGGGCGCCTCCGGCGCCGAGGGTGAGGCGACCAAGCTGCCCTCCCCCGCCGGCCTCAAGGCTCCCGTCGTCCTGGCCGTCGGCCTGGGCTCCGCCCCCGAGGACGGCGAGGCGTTCGGCACCGAGGCGCTGCGCCGCGCCGCCGGCACCGCCGCCCGCGCGCTGACCGGCTCGAAGAAGGCCGCCTTCGCGCTGCCGATCGCCTCTCCCGAGGACGCCGGCGCCGTCGCCGAGGGCGCGCTGCTCGGCGCGTACGCCTACACCGCGTACCAGGAGAACGGCCAGGGCGGGAAGAAGCCGCTGGCCGAGGTCGCCCTGCTCGGCGCCAAGCCCCGCGACAAGGCCCACAAGGCCGCCGCGGAGCGCGCGATCGCCGTCGCCGAGGAGATCAACCGCGCCCGCGACCTGATCAACCAGCCGCCGAACGACCTGACGCCGGCCGCGTTCGCCGCCGCCGCCCAGGCCGCCGGCAAGGAGCACGGCCTCAAGGTCCAGGTGCTCGACGAGAAGGCGCTCGCCAAGGGCGGCTACGGCGGCATCCTGGGCGTCGGCAACGGTTCCGTGAACCCGCCGCGCCTGGTCCGCATCGCCTACACCCACCCGAAGGCGGAGAAGACCCTCGCCCTGGTCGGCAAGGGCATCACCTACGACTCGGGCGGCATCTCCCTGAAGCCGGCCGGCCACAACGAGACGATGAAGTGCGACATGAGCGGCGCGGCCGCCGTGTTCTCCACCGTCGTGGCCGCCGCCCGCCTGGGCCTCGCCGTCAACGTCACCGGCTGGCTGGCGCTCGCCGAGAACATGCCGTCCGGCTCCGCCACCCGCCCCGGCGACGTGCTGCGCATGTACAGCGGCAAGACCGTCGAGGTCCTCAACACCGACGCCGAGGGCCGGCTCGTCCTCGCGGACGCGCTCACCAAGGCGTCGGAGGAGAACCCGGACGCGATCGTCGACGTGGCCACCCTGACCGGTGCCATGGTCCTGGCGCTCGGCAACCGCACCTTCGGCATCATGGCCAACGACGACGACTACCGCACCGCGATCCACGAGATCGCCGAGGAGGTCGGCGAGCAGTCCTGGCCGATGCCGCTGCCGGCGGACCTGCGCAAGGGCATGGACTCCCCGACCGCCGACATCGCGAACATGGGCGAGCGGATGGGCGGCGGCCTGGTGGCCGGCCTGTTCCTGCAGGAGTTCGTGGGCGAGGGCATCACCTGGGCCCACCTGGACATCGCGGGCCCGGCCTTCCACGAGGGCGCCCCGTACGGCTACACCCCCAAGGGCGGCACCGGCTCCTCGGTGCGGACCCTGGTGCGCCTGGCCGAGCTGACGGCCGACGGCGAGATCTGAGCCCTCCCTTCGTGAGGCTCGGCCCGCTCGCGGGCGGACGGCCCCCAGGTCCTGGACCCGGGGGCCGTTCGCCTGCGACGAAATCCGTAGGTTCGCACGCCTGCGTTACCCGGCCGTACGGACGATCGGCCGTCTCAGACCGCGGCCCCGCGTCCCGCCGCCCGGCAACAAGTGCGAAGATGGGTTCTCGGCAGGACAGGGCCCCCACCACAGGGCCGAAGAAAATGCGGCCGGAACCAGCCGCCGCCCCGTCACCGAAGACGGGCGACGAGCGCACATGCATGGAGGACGTGACGTGGCGAACGACGCCAGCACCGTTTTCGACCTAGTGATCCTCGGCGGCGGTAGCGGCGGTTACGCCGCGGCGCTGCGCGGAGCGCAGCTGGGCCTGGACGTCGCACTGATCGAGAAGAACAAGCTCGGCGGCACCTGCCTGCACAACGGCTGCATCCCGACGAAGGCCCTGCTCCACGCCGGCGAGGTCGCCGACCAGGCGCGCGAGGCGGAGCAGTTCGGTGTCAAGGCCTCCTTCGAGGGCATCGACATCAAGGCCGTGCACAAGTACAAGGACGACGTGATCTCGGGCCTCTACAAGGGTCTGCAGGGTCTCGTCGCCTCCCGCAAGGTGACGTACATCGAGGGCACCGGCCACCTGTCCTCCCCGACCTCCGTCGACGTGGACGGCCGCCGCGTCGAGGGCCGTCACGTCCTCCTCGCCACCGGTTCCGTGCCGAAGTCCCTGCCCGGCCTGGAGATCGACGGCAACCGGATCATCTCCTCGGACCACGCCCTGACGCTGGACCGGGTCCCGGAGTCCGCGATCATCCTCGGCGGCGGCGTCATCGGCGTCGAGTTCGCCTCGGCGTGGAAGTCCTTCGGCACCGACGTCACCGTCATCGAGGGCCTGAAGCACCTCGTGCCGGTCGAGGACGAGAACAGCTCCAAGCTGCTGGAGCGTGCCTTCCGCAAGCGTGGCATCAAGTTCAACCTGGGCACCTTCTTCCAGTCGGCCGAGTACACCGAGAACGGCGTCAAGGTCACCCTCGCCGACGGCAAGACCTTCGAGGCCGAGGTGCTGCTCGTCGCCATCGGCCGCGGCCCGGTGTCGGCCGGTCTCGGTTACGAGGAGCAGGGCGTCGCGATGGACCGCGGCTACGTCCTGGTCGACGAGTACATGCGGACGAACGTGCCGACGATCTCCGCGGTCGGTGACCTGGTCCCGACCCTCCAGCTCGCGCACGTCGGCTTCGCCGAGGGCATCCTGGTGGCGGAGCGGCTGGCCGGTCTGAAGCCGGTCCCGGTCGACTACGACGGTGTGCCGCGGGTGACGTACTGCCACCCGGAGGTCGCCTCGGTCGGCATCACCGAGGCCAAGGCCAAGGAGATCTACGGCGCGGACAAGGTCGTCGCCCTGAAGTACAACCTCGCGGGCAACGGCAAGAGCAAGATCCTCAAGACCTCGGGCGAGATCAAGCTCGTCCAGGTCAAGGACGGTGCCGTGGTCGGCGTCCACATGGTCGGTGACCGCATGGGCGAGCAGGTCGGCGAGGCGCAGCTGATCTACAACTGGGAGGCGCTGCCGGCCGAGGTCGCGCAGCTCATCCACGCCCACCCGACGCAGAACGAGGCGCTCGGCGAGGCCCACCTGGCCCTGGCCGGCAAGCCTCTGCACTCCCACGACTGACGCTCACGTCATCCACGGGCGCGACGACCACTTTCCGCAATCTGTTAGGAGCAACTGAAACCATGTCGGTTTCCGTAACCCTGCCGGCGCTCGGCGAGAGCGTCACCGAGGGCACCGTCACCCGCTGGCTCAAGGCCGAGGGCGAGCGTGTCGAGGCCGACGAGCCGCTGCTCGAGGTCTCGACCGACAAGGTCGACACCGAGATCCCCGCTCCCGCCTCGGGCATCCTGGCCTCCATCAAGGTCGCCGAGGACGAGACGGTCGAGGTCGGCGCCGAGCTCGCCGTCATCGACGACGGCACCGGCGCCCCGGCCGCCGCTCCGGCCCCGGCCGCCGAGGCCGCTCCGGCCCCCGCCGCCGAGGCGCCCGCCGCCCCGGCCCCGGCCCCGCAGGCCACCCCCTCCACCGAGGCCCAGGAGCCGGCTCCGGCCCCGACGGCCGAGGCGGCCGCCGGCGGCGGTTCCGCCGAGGGCACCGACGTCGTCCTGCCGGCGCTCGGCGAGTCCGTCACCGAGGGCACCGTGACCCGCTGGCTGAAGTCGGTCGGCGAGACCGTCGAGGCCGACGAGCCGCTGCTCGAGGTCTCCACGGACAAGGTCGACACCGAGATCCCGGCCCCGGCCTCCGGTGTGCTGCTCGAGATCGTCGTCGGCGAGGACGAGACCGCCGAGGTCGGCGCCAAGCTGGCCGTCATCGGTGCCGCGGGTGCCGCTCCGGCCGCCGCCCCGGCCCCGGCCGCTCCGGCCCCCGCCGCCGCTCCGGCCCCGGCCCCGGCCCCCGCCCCGGCTCCGGCTCCCGCCCCGGCGGCTCCGGCCGCTCCGGCGCCCGCGCCGGCCGCCCCGGTGGCCGCTCCCGCTCCGGTGACCCCGGCTCCGGCCGCGGCCGCCCCGGCCCCCGCCGCCGCACAGCCGGCGGAGGACGGCGCCTACGTGACCCCGCTCGTCCGCAAGCTCGCCACCGAGAACGGTGTCGACCTGGCGTCGGTCAAGGGCACGGGCGTCGGCGGCCGCATCCGCAAGCAGGACGTCCTCGCCGCCGCCGAGGCGAAGAAGGCCGCCCCGGTCCCGGCCGCCGCGGCCGCTCCGGCCGCCGCCGCGCCGAAGGCCCCGGCCCTCGAGGTGTCCCCGCTGCGCGGTCAGACCGTCAAGATGACCCGCATGCGCAAGGTCATCGGCGACAACATGATGAAGGCGCTGCACGGCCAGGCCCAGCTGTCCTCGGTCGTCGAGGTCGACATCACCAAGCTGATGAAGCTGCGCGCCCGCGCCAAGGACGCGTTCGCGGCCCGTGAGGGCGTCAAGCTGTCCCCGATGCCGTTCTTCGTGAAGGCGGCGGCCCAGGCGCTGAAGGCCCACCCGGTCATCAACGCCCGGATCAACGAGGACGAGGGCACCATCACGTACTTCGACTCGGAGAACATCGGCATCGCCGTGGACTCCGAGAAGGGTCTGATGACGCCGGTCATCAAGGGTGCGGGCGACCTGAACATCGCCGGCATCTCCAAGGCCACGGCCGAGCTGGCCGGCAAGGTCCGCGCCAGCAAGATCACGCCGGACGAGCTGTCCGGTGCGACCTTCACCATCAGCAACACCGGTTCGCGCGGTGCGCTGTTCGACACGATCATCGTGCCGCCGAACCAGGTCGCCATCCTGGGCATCGGTGCCACGGTCAAGCGTCCGGCCGTCATCGAGACCGCCGAGGGCACCGTCATCGGCGTCCGCGACATGACCTACCTGACGCTGTCCTACGACCACCGTCTGGTGGACGGCGCCGACGCCGCCCGCTACCTGACGGCCGTCAAGGCGATCCTGGAGGCCGGCGAGTTCGAGGTCGACCTCGGCCTGTAAGGCAACGTAACGAGCCTCACCTGCGGCGCCCCCGCCCGGATGTGTTTCCGGGCGGGGGCGCCGCCGTATTGTCTAAGTGTCTAGTGACTCCCGAAGGAGCGGCCTTCATGACCATGCCCGTCGTCCATTCGCTGCGCGAGCAGATCCGCGAGCACATCGTGGAGGGCATCGTCAGCGGTCGCTGGAAGCCGGGCGAGCGCATCGTGGAACGGCGGATCGCGACGGAGCTGGAGGTCTCGCAGACCCCGGTCCGGGAGGCGCTGCGCGAGCTGGAGTCGCTGCGGCTGATCGAGTCGGCGCCCAACAAGGGCGTCCGGGTGCGCAATCTGACGGCGGCGGACCTGGAGGAGAGCTATCCCGTACGGGCCGGTCTGGAGCAGATCGCGGCGGAGCTGGCGGCGGGCCGGCTGGCGGCGGACTGCTCGGCCCTGGAGCCGCACGTGGCGGCCCTGTACGAGGCCGACGCGGCCTCGGACGGCACGGCGCAGGTGCGGCACACGGTGGCCTTCCACCGGGAGCTGGTGAAGGCGGCGGGCAACGGCGTGCTGCTGCACACCTGGGAGGGCCTGGGCATCGAGGTGTTCACGGCGCTGTCGATCCGCTGGCTGGGCACCGTGCAGAAGTCGTACGCGGAGGAGCACCAGGAGCTGGTGGAGGCGTTCCGCCGGGCGGATCCGAACATCGGGGCGCTGGTGAAGGCGCATGTGCTGGGGTGCGCGCCGAGGGCGTGATCCGGCCACGTACAGTCCTGAGCGGGTCCGCTGCGGCGGGCCCGCTCGTTTGTGCGAGGGGCGCCTCAGACTAGCCGCGACCTGGGAAAACAAGGCACCGGGTGCCCATTTCCGCGGCACCCTGTGCCGACTTTGCTGCTCCGGGCATCTTTTTCCCGCCGAAGCTTTGATCGATCATCGATCGGCGGCTTACAGTCTTCGGCGGGCCGCACCCCGGCCCTTCGCCCTGTCCTGCCAGACAAGGCCCCTTTATCTCCACCCCCACCTGTCCGGAAGGCGGCGATCATGACCGATCCCGTAGGCAAGATTCCGAGCGAGCTCGACCAGCTCCCGGACCGTGACACCGAGGAGACCGCCGAGTGGGCGGCCTCCCTCGACGCCGTCACCAAGGCCGCCGGCCCGCACCGGGCCGCCTACCTGATGCGCCGCACCCTCCAGCACGCCGAAGGCGCGGGCCTGGCCCTGCCCAAGCTCCTGGAGACGGACTACCTCAACACCATCCCCACCTCCGCCGAGCCCGTCATCGACGGCGACGAGGAGCTGGAGCGCAGGATCACCGCGTGGAACCGCTGGAACGCGGCCGCCATGGTCACCCGCGGCTCCAAGCACGGCGTCGGCGGCCACATCGCCACCTTCGCCTCCGCCGCCTGGCTCTACGAGACCGGCTTCAACCACTTCTTCAAGGGCAAGGAGTCCGGGGACGCCGCCGGCTCCGGCGACCAGCTCTACATCCAGGGCCACGCCTCCCCCGGCATCTACGCCCGCGCCTTCCTCGACGGCCGCCTGAACGAGTCGCACCTCGACCACTTCCGGCAGGAGTCCGGCGGCAACGGCCTGCCCTCCTACCCGCACCCGCGCCGGCTGCCCTGGCTGTGGGAGTTCCCCACCGTCTCCATGGGCCTCGGCCCGCTCTCCGCGATCTACCAGGCGCGCTTCAACCGCTACCTGACCAACCGCGGCATCAAGGACGTCTCCGCCTCGCACGTGTGGGCGTTCCTCGGCGACGGCGAGATGGACGAGCCCGAGTCGACGGCGGCCCTCGCGCTCGCCGCCCGCGAGGGTCTGGACAACCTGACCTTCGTCATCAACTGCAACCTGCAGCGCCTCGACGGCCCGGTCCGCGCCAACTTCAAGATCGTGCAGGAGCTGGAGGCCCAGTTCCGCGGCGCCGGCTGGAACGTCGTCAAGACGCTGTGGGGCAACGCCTGGGACGAGCTGTTCGCGCTCGACACCACCGGCGCCCTGGTCCGCCGCCTGCGCGAGGTGCCGGACGCGCAGGTCCAGACGTACCAGACCCGCGACGCCGCCTACATCCGCGAGGACTTCTTCGGCAAGGAGCCGGCGCTCGTCGAGATGGCGAAGCTGTTGAGCGACGACAAGATCCTCGAGTGCTTCCACCTCTCCCGCGGTGGTCACGAGCCGCGCAAGGTGTACGCCGCGTACAAGGCCGCCCTGGAGTTCAAGGGCGCGCCGACGGTGATCCTCGCGCAGACCGTGAAGGGCTTCACGCTGGGTGAGGGCTTCGCGTCGAAGAACGCGAACCACCAGATGAAGAAGCTGACCACCGACGAGTTCAAGAACATGCGGGACCTCCTCGAGCTCCCGATCTCGGACGCGCAGTTCGTCGACGGCGTGGTGCCTTACGGCCACCCGGGCGCCGACTCCGCCGAGGTCCGCTACCTCCAGGAGCGCCGCGCGGCCCTCGGCGGCCCCGCCCCGGCCCGCCGCGTGCACCCGCTGGCGCCGCTGCCGGCCCCGGCCGACAAGACCTTCACCGCCTTCGACAAGGGCTCCGGCGCGCAGTCCGTCGCCACCACGATGGCCTTCGTCCGCCTGGTCAAGGACCTCGTACGGGACAAGGAGACCGGCAAGCGCTGGGTCCCGATCGTCCCCGACGAGGCCCGCACCTTCGGCATGGAGTCGCTGTTCCCGTCGCTCGGCATCTACTCGCCGAAGGGCCAGACGTACGAGCCGGTCGACCGCGACCAGCTGATGTACTACAAGGAGGCCGTCAACGGCCAGATCCTGAACGAGGGCATCACCGAGGCCGGCTCCATGGCCGACTTCATCGCCGCGTCGACCGCCTACTCGACGCACGGCGAGGCGATGATCCCGTTCTACATCTTCTACTCGATGTTCGGCTGGCAGCGGACCGCCGACCAGATGTGGCAGCTCGGCGACCAGCTCGGCCGCGGCTTCCTCGTCGGCGCGACGGCCGGCCGCACCACCCTGACCGGTGAGGGCCTGCAGCACGCCGACGGCCACTCGCCGATGATCGCGGCGACCAACCCGGCGGCGCTGACCTACGACCCGGCGTTCGCGTACGAGGTCGCGGCCATCGTCAAGGAGGGCCTGCGCCGCATGTACGGCGAGGCGGCCGAGGGCGAGGACCAGAACGTCTTCTACTACCTCACCGTCTACAACGAGCCGATGCCGCAGCCGGCCAAGCCG
This sequence comes from Streptomyces sp. NPDC053493, assembly GCF_044544825.1. NCBI lineage: Bacteria > Bacillati > Actinomycetota > Actinomycetes > Kitasatosporales > Streptomycetaceae > Streptomyces > Streptomyces sp. NPDC053493. The sequence continues at coordinate 337,569 of NZ_JBITXS010000008.1, read as the reverse complement.
GGCCACGACGGCGTCGACGAGGGCATCGTCAAGGGCCTCTACCGCTTCAACACGGCCGAGTCGGCCGGCCTGGAGCTGCCCGCGAACGCCGCGCGCATCCAGCTGCTCGCCTCCGGCACGGCCATCCACTGGGCCCTGGAGGCGCAGAAGCTGCTCGCCGCCGAGTGGGGCGTGGCCGCCGACGTGTGGTCCGCGACGTCCTGGACCGAGCTGCGCCGCGACGCGCTGGAGGCCGACGCGGCCCTGCTGCGCGGCGAGGAGCGCGTGCCGTACGTCCGCCAGGTCCTGGAGGGCGTGGACTCCCCGGTCCTGGCCGTCTCGGACTACATGCGCCAGGTCCCGGACCAGATCGCGCAGTGGGTCGAGCAGGACTACTCCTCGCTGGGCGCCGACGGCTTCGGTCTGTCGGACACCCGTGAGGCCGCCCGCCGCCACTTCGGCGTCGACGCCCAGTCGATCGTCGTGGCGTCGCTCGCCCAGCTCGCCCGCCGCGGCGAGGTCCAGGCGACGGCCGTGAAGGAGGCGCGCGAGCGCTACGGCCTGTAAGGGCTCCGCCGTTCCGTGAGGCGGGCGGCACGCATGATGATGGGTTCATGCGTGCCGCCCGCCTCATCAAGTTGGTCCTCCTGCTCCAGTCCCGGCCGTCGATGACCGCCGCCGAGCTCGCCGCCGAGCTGGAGGTGTCGGAGCGCACCGTCACCCGGGACGCGCTCGCCCTCTCCGAGGCCGGTGTGCCGGTCTACGCGGACCGCGGCCGGGCCGGTGGCTACCGGCTGGTGGGCGGGTACCGGACCCGGCTGACCGGCCTCGCGCGCGGCGAGGCGGAGGCGCTGTTCCTGTCCGGACTGCCGGGCGCGCTGCGCGACCTGGGACTGGAGGACGCCGCCTCGGCGGCGCGCCTGAAGGTGTCGGCGGCGCTGCTGCCGTCGCTGCGGGACGCTCCGGAGGCGGTGGGCCGGCGCTTCCATCTGGACGCGCCCGGCTGGTACCAGGAGCCGCAGACCCCCGCGCTCCTCGCGCCGCTCGCGGAGGCGGTCTGGGACGACCGGCCGGTGCGGGCCCGGTACCGGCGCGGCGACGGCGAGGTGGCGCGGGAGCTCGAGCCGTACGGGCTCGTCCTGAAGGCCGGCGTCTGGTACGTGTGCGCGCGTCCGGCCGGCGGCGCCGCCTCGTACCGTACGTACCGGGTGGACCGGTTCACCGAGGTGACGGTGGTGGCCGAGGAGTGTTTCGAGCGGGACCCGGACTTCGACCTGGGCGCGTTCTGGGCGGAGCGGTCGGCCGAGTTCGCGCGCTCGCTGCTGCGCGCGGAGGTGGTGCTGCGGCTCACGGAGGCCGGAGCGCGGCGGCTGCCGCAGGTGACGGACCGGGCGGCGGCGCTCGAGGCGCTGGCGGCGGGGGTCACGGAGGAGGGCCGGCTGCGGGTGACGCTGCCGGTGGAGAACGAGGAGGTCGCCTTCGGGCAGCTGTTCGCGCTGGGCCCGGAGGCGGAGGTGGTCGCTCCGGACGGCCTGCGCGAGCGGTTCGCGCAGGCCGTCCGGGCGATGGCCGGGATCTACCGGTAGTCCTCGGCGCGGGTGTCCGGGTCGGTCTCCTTGGCCAGCAGGAATCCCCACGCGTCGGGCCGTGACCCGTCGGCGTCGGTGAAGCCGTACTCCCGGGCGAGCCCTCCGCTGTCGAGCGACCGGCCGGTCCAGCGCGCCCGGTCCGGGTCGGCGGCGAGCGCGGCGACGGCGCGGCCGACGTAGACCGGGGACTCGGAGACGGCGAAGTCGGGGACCTCCTTGGTCGCGTCGCGCCAGGTGTCCTCGGTGACGCCGAAGGCGGCGAGCATCTGCTCGGAGCGGAGCCAGCCGGGGCTGAGGGACACGGCCGTGCCGCCGGAGTCGGCGAGTTCCTTCGCGAGGCCGAAGGCCATCCGGATCGGGGCGTTCTTGGCGAGGTCGTAGAAGAGGTTCTCGCGGAAGCGGGTGCCGTTGTACGCGGTGGTGCCGTCGGTGACCTCGACGACGAGGCCGCCGCGGTGGCGGGTGAGCAGCGGCAGGGCGGCGTGGGAGGTGACGAGGTGCGTCTTCACGCCGAGTTCGAGCATCCTCAGGCCGTCGGCGAGGTCGATGTCCCAGGTCTTCCTGCCGAAGGACGGGCCGACCAGGTGCTCGCCGCCCCACACGTCGTTGACCAGGACGTCGAGCCGGCCCCGCTCGCGGTCCACCCGGGCGATCAGGGCGCGGACCTGGTCGGCCTCCAGGTGGTCGGTGGGAACGGCGACGCCCTCGCCGCCGGCCGCCGTCACGAGCTCGGCGGTCTCCTCGATGGTCTCGGTGGCCCGGCCGACCTCGCTGAGCCGCTCACGGGTGGTGCGGCCGGTGACGTAGACGGTGGCTCCGGCGGCGCCGAGCTGGACGGCGATGGCGCGGCCGGCGCCTCGGGTGGCGCCGGCGACGAGGGCGATGCGCCCGGCGAGGGGCGTGGTGGAGGTGGTCATGGCCTCACCCTGGCAGGGAAAGGCGACATCTTCTGTCCGGATTGATTTCAGCCGTTTCCGGGTGCGTCGCCCGGCGTGACCCACGATGCTTGTCCCGTGATGGACGAGACGGAGTTCTGGGAGATCATCGACTCCGCCCGGGAGCGCGCCGAGGGCGACCCGGAGGAGCATGCCGACCTGCTCGTCGAGCGACTGACGCAGCTCGATCCGGACTCCGTCGTCGACTTCGCCCGCCATTTCGAGGCCCGCTACAACCGCTCCTACACCTGGGACGTGTGGGGCGCGGCGGCGGTGCTGCTCGGCGGGGCGGGCGACGAGGCCTTCGACTGGTTCCGGTGCTGGCTGATCGGGCAGGGCCGGGAGGTCTTCGAGGGCGCGGTGCACGATCCGGACGCGCTGGCGGAGCTGCTCGTCGACTTCGACGAGGAGATCGACGGGGACGGCGAGGAGCTGGGCTTCGCGGCGGACGAGGCGTACGAGAACCTGACCGGCGCGGAGACGCCGGACCTGGGCATTCCGCCGCCGGGCGCGGAGCCGGCGGGCACGCCCTTCGACCTGGAGGACGACGGCGTGCTCGCGGCCCGCTTCCCGCGGCTGTGGGCCCGGTTCGGCCCCGGGTAGGGGTACGGAGGGGCCGAACCGGGAGTCGTGCGCCCCGGGCACGGGTCGTACGCCCGGGATCCGTCCTGCGGTTGGGCGGCGCGGCGGCCTGCGGGGCGGCGGGCAACGGGGCGGCCCGGGTCAGAAGTGGGTGCCGCCGTCGATGCGGACCTCGGTGCCGGTGATGAACCTGCCGTCCTCGGAGGCGAGCATGGCGACGACACCGGCGACGGTCTCGGGGCCGGCGAAGCCCTGGCCGAGGGCGGGCGCGAGCTTGGCGAAGAGCGACCAGTCGGTGTCCTCCGGCAGGCCGGGGCCGGCCGACTGCCCGCTGGCGCCGGAGCCGTCGGTCATGCCGGAGGAGATGGAGCCGGGCTGGACGGCGGTGAAGCGGATGCCCTGCTTGGCGTACTCGGCGGCGAGCGCGTGGGTCATGGACTGGATGCCGCCCTTGCTGGCCGCGTAGGCCGCCATGTAGGGGTGGGCGAACATCGCCGAGGTGGAGGAGAAGTTGACGACGGCGGAGCCGTTGCCCTCCAGGAGCGCCGGTATGGCCTCGCGGATCACGAGGAAGGTGCCGGTGAGGTTGATCCGGACGACCTGCTCGAAGGCGTCGAGGCTGGTCTCGTGGGTGTGCGAGGAGCGCAGGATGCCGGCCGCGTTGACCAGCACGTCCAGGCCGCCGAGTGCGGAGACGGCGGCGGCGACGCCCTCGCGTACGGAGGTCTCGTCGGCGATGTCCACGACGAGGGTGCTCAGCCGGCCGCCGGTGTCGCCGGCCTTGGCGACGGTGTCCTTGAGGCCGGCCTCGCTGATGTCGGCGGCGACGACGGTGCCGCCCTCGGCCAGCAGGCGCAGCACGGTGGCCTGGCCGATGCCGGAGCCGCCGCCGGTGACGAGTGCGCGGCGTCCTTCGTAGCGGGTCAGCTGGTTCATGGCGGCAACCTCTCGGTGTCGAGCTTTTCTGGACTGCTGCCACCGTACGCCCAAGTGGCACGTTTTGCCATAGCTGCATGAAATGCACGCCTGGCAGGCACGAGCGTAGGCTGGGTGCGTGAGCACGAAGCCCCGACCGCCCCGACCGCCCCGGCCGCTGACGCTGACCGAGCGCCGCAAGGCCGCCACGCAGCTCGACATCGCGCGCGCGGCCGCCGAACTGTTCACCGAGCGCGGCCCGGACGACACCACCGCCGAGGACATCGCCCAGCGGGCCGGCGTCGCCCTGCGCACCTTCTACCGCTACTTCCGCTCCAAGCAGGACGCCGTCGCCCCGCTCCTCGCGGGCGGCGCCGACCGCTGGCGGGCCGAGCTGGCCGCCACCGAGCCCGGCACGGACCTGTCGGCCGCCCTGGAACGGTCGATCGCCGGCTCGCTGGCGGCGGAGGGCGAGGAGGCGGCGGAGGGCCTGCGCTGGACCCGCGGGCTGCTGCGGGCCGCGCAGGACGACCCGGCGCTCAGGGCCGTCTGGTACCGCGTCAACCACGAGTCCGAGGAGCAGCTGCGCGAGGTCCTCGCGGCCCTCGCCGCGCCGGACGCGCCGGCGGACGCCGGAGCGCTGGAACTGCGGCTGCTCGCCGCGGCGGCGACGGCCGCGATCCGCATCGCCCTGGAGACCTGGGCCGTGACGGACGCGCCGGTACGGGGCGAGGGCGCGCCCGCCGAGCTGGCGCTGCGCTGCCTGCGCGAGCTGACCGGCGGCGTAAGGATCCCGCCGGCCGCGTCAGCCGGCGGCCGGTGACCTCCCCGTCACAGTGACCGCCCCATGAGGACGTCGTCCACGTACACCCCGTCCAGCAGGAACTCTCCGGGCAGGACGCCCTCGACCGCGAAGCCCTCGGCGGCGTAGAGCGCGCGGGCCGGCGCGTTGTGGCCGAGGACGCGCAGGGTGAGGCGGGTGGCGCCCTGCTCCCGGGCCCGGTCCGCCGCGGCCCGCAGCAGCGCCCGGGCCACCCCGCGGCCGCGCGCGGAGGCGGCGACGGCGAGGCCCTGGATCTGGCGCACGTGCGCGTGGCAGGCCAGCGGCGTGGGCGGGACGAGACGGAGGTACGCGACGACGCCGACGTCCTCGTCCTCCGCGACCAGGTAGTGCTCGGGCAGGTGCCGCTCGTCGAAGAACGGCTGCCCGGGCCCGGGCTCCGGCTGCACGGCGTGCAGCGTCGACCACGTGCTCCGGTCCAGCTCGGCGAGGCCGCCCTCGTCGCCGGCAACGGCCTCCCGAATCCGCGGAGCGCCCCGACCCGCGCCCCCGGCCGACTCCGGGTCTTTCGGTGTCTGCGGCACGGTCATGCGGGTCACTGTGCCACGGCCGGGGCCGGAAGGAGGCAGGATGGGCGCATGCAGCAGACCTCGCGGCACGCGTCCCGCAAGCGGGTGGCCGTCACCGGTGCGTCCGGTCTCATCGGATCGGCCCTCGTGCGCTCCCTGCGCGCCGACGGGCACCAGGTGCTCCGGCTGGTCCGGCGGCCCGCGGCGAAGGCTGACGAGGTGGAGTGGGACCCGGCCCGGGAGTACGTGGACGCCGCCGGGCTCGTCGGAGTCGACGCGGTCGTGCACCTGGCGGGCGCGGGCGTCGGCGAGCGGCGCTGGAGCGAGGCGTACAAGCGGGAGATCCGCGACAGCCGGGTGCTCGGCACGCGGGCGGTCGCGCAGGCCCTGGCCTCCCTCGCCGACCCGCCCGAGGTCCTCGTCTGCGGCACGGCCCTCGGCTACTACGGCGACACCGGCACCCGCGCCGTCGACGAGAGCGCGCCCGCGGGCGAGGGCTTCCTGCCGTCGGTGTGCGTGGAGTGGGAGTCCGCGGCGGCGCCCGCCGAGGCGGCCGGCATCCGCGTGGCGTACGCCCGTACCGGCCTCGTGGTGGCCCGCGAGGGCGGCGCCTGGGGCCGGCTGTTCCCGCTCTTCCGGGCCGGGCTCGGCGGGCGGATGGGCGACGGCCGCCAGTACTGGAGCTTCATCTCGCTGCACGACGAGGTCGCCGCGCTCCGGCACCTGGTCGACACCCCGGCCCTCGCCGGGCCCGTGAACCTGACCGCGCCCGAGCCCGTCACCAACCGCGAGGTGACGGCGGCGATGGGCCGGGTGCTGCGCCGCCCGGCGTTCCTGCACGTGCCGGCGCCCGCGCTGCGGGTCGCGCTCGGCGAGTTCGCGCAGGACGTGCTCGGCAGCCAGCGGGTGCTGCCGGGACGCCTGTTGGAGACCGGGTTCGACTTCGCCTTCCCGACGATCGACGACTCGGTGCGCGCCGCGGCCCGCTGACGGCCCGTCGGCTCCGCCCCGTGCTCCCCCGTGCTGCGCGCACTCCCGTCGCGCGCGGCCTCCCGGCGCGGCAGCGCTGCCTAGTCTCTTGCGAACCCGGGCATTCCGGGGGCGTGTTGGGGGCATAGGCCTCCCACAAGCCGGGCCGACCTGGGGAGGGGCACGTGCTCAACAACGCGGACGTCGTCGTCGTAGGGGCCGGGATCGCGGGTCTCGCGACGGCTCATCAGCTGACCGGGGCGGGGCTCTCGGTCGTGGTCCTGGAGGCAGCGCCGCACGTCGGCGGCCGGATGGCGACCGAGACCGTCGACGGCTTCCGGCTCGACCTGCTCGGGCCGCTGTTCACCACGCCGGAGGTCGCGGGCGTGCCGGTGCGGCCGTTCGCGCCGGGCGTGCTCGTGCACAGCGACGGGCGGTACGGGCGGTGGGGAGCCGCGCACGCGCCGTGGAGCGCGCGGGGCGCACGGGGTGCACGGGGCACGGGGGGCGCAGGGGGAGCATGGACGCCGGCGGGGACGCGGGGCATGGCGCGGGCGCTCGCCGGCGGCCCGCGCGGTCCGGCCGTCCCGCTCGACCAGGCGCGGCTGGGCGCCTCGCTGGTGCGCCTCGCGACGACGCCGACCGCCCGGCTGCTCACGCGCACCGAGCGGACCGCCCGTGAGGCGCTGACGGCCCGGCTGCCGGGCCGCACCGTCCAGGGCGTGCTGCGTCCGCTGCTCGCCGCGCTGCTCGGCGACCCGGACCTGACGACCTCCAGCCGGCGCGCGGACCTGGCGCTGCGGTCCTTCTCGCGGGGCCGGCTCGGGATGCCGCTGGGCGGTTCGGGCACGGTCGCGGAGCGGCTGGCGGCGGCGCTGCCGCCGGGCACGGTGCGTACCGGCGTCGAGGTCACCGAGGCGTCGATCTCGCGGGTGACGACCGCGGAGCACGGGGTCTTCAGCTGCCGCTCGGTGGTGGTGGCGACGGGCGGTCGGACGGCGGCGGAGCTGCTGCCGGGCCTGCGCCTGCCGGAGTACCGGGCGGCGACGGTGCTGCACCACACGGCGCCGGCGGCGCCGGCCGCCGACCCGGTGCTGCTCGTGGAGTCCGACCCGGGCGGTCCGGTGGCGTGGACGGCGGTCACGAGCGCCATGGACCCGACCCGGGCCCCGGCGGGCCGCACCCTGATCACCTCGATGATCCTCGGCACCCCGCCCGACGACACCGAACGCCGGGCGCGCAAGCACCTGGCGACGCTGTACGGCGTGTCCACGGACGAGTGGGAGCTGCTCGCGCTGCACCACACGCCGCGCGCCTTCCCGGCGATGCGGCCGCCCTTCGACCCGGAGCGCCCGGTCCGGGTCCTGTCCGGTCTCTACGTCTGCGGCGACCACCGCGCCACCGGCACGCCCGTCGGCGCCCTCGCCTCCGCCCACCGCGCGGCCACGGCCCTGCTGTCCGACCTGGGCGTGCGCACCGCGAGCGCGGAGCCGGGAGCGGAACGGGCGGCGTGAGGCGAGGAACCGCCCCGGCCCGGACGGGCCGGGGCAGGGCAGGGCAGGTCAGCCCCTACCCGAGGGCGGCGACGCGGTCGCGGTAGGTGCGGGCGGCGGGCGCGTCGCGGTAGGGCTCGAGGCGCCGTTCGAAGTCGCGGACGTACTCCACGGCGCGCGCCGAGCGCATCTCGGAGGCCTGCTGGGCGGCCTCGGCGCCGAGCGCGCAGGCCTGGTCGAGTTCACCGAGGGCCAGGCGGGCGGAGGCGAGCACGACCCGGCAGAAGAGGCGGCTGCGGGCGAAGCCGGGAGCGCGGAGCTGGAGCGAGCGTTCGGCGTGCTGGGCGGCGGCCCGGTACTGCTGGAGGTCGCGGTGGCAGTGCCCGAACTCGTCGGCGAGCTGGGCCTCGTCGAAGGACGTGGCCCAGTACGGCACCTCGTCGCCGGGCCGGGCGGCCTCCAGGGCCCGTTCGGCGCGGGCGAGCGAGGCACCGCAGGCGCGGGACTCGCCGAGCACGGCGTGACCGCGGGCCTCGACCGCGTGCAGCAGCGCCTGCACGACGGGCGGGGCGGCGGAGCCCACGCCCTGCTGGGCGACGCGGGCGAGCTGGACGGCCTCGCGGCCGTGGCCGAGGTAGACGGCCTGGTGGCTCATGGTGACCAGGACGTACGAGCCGTAGGCGCGGTCCCCGGCGGCCTGCGAGAGCCGCAGCGCCTGGACGAAGTAGCGCTGGGCGAGGCCGTGCGCGGCGATGTCGTACGAGGTCCAGCCGGCCAGCCGGGTCAGGTCGGCGACCGCGGAGAAGAGCCGGCGCCCGGTGTTCTCGCCGTAGGCGCCGCGGAGCATCGGCTCGGCCTCGTGCTCCAGGTAGCGGACGAGGGCCTGGCGGGCGTGGCCGCCGCCGTAGGCGTGGTCGAGGGTGCGGAAGAGTTCGCCGACGGAGCGCAGGGCGGCGATGTCCCCGCTGGAGACCCGCTGCCCCGGGCCCCGGTCGGTGCCCCGCTGGCGCGGGACGGAGAAGCGGCCCTGGGCCGGGACGCGCGGATCGCGCGGATCGCGCGGGACGCCGCCGGGCAGCCGCGGGCCGGCGCCCGGCACCGCGGGTCCGGCGGGCTCGCCGCGCGCCACCCGTTCGTCGGCCCGGCCGATCAGCCAGTCCCGGCTGGGCACGACGAGCCCGGCCGGGGTGAAGGCGATCTTCCGCAGTTCGGCGTGGCTGCCGGAGTCCTTGCGCCACAGCCCGCTGACGATGTCGACGGCCTCCTCGGGCGTCGCGGCGAACTCCAGGCCCGCGTAGACCGGCGCGCAGGCGTCGAGGCCGAGGTCCTGCGCGGAGAGCCGGCGGCCGAGACGACGGGTGAAGACCTCGGCGATGAGGGCGGGAGTGGTGCCGCGCGGCTGCTGTCCGCGCAGCCAGCGGGTCACCGAGGTCTTGTCGTAGCGCAGGTCGAGTCCGTGCTCCAGGCCGAGCTGGTCGACCCGTCTGGCGAGACCCGCGTTGGAGAAACCCGCTTCGGCGATGAGCGCGGCGAGCTGGCGGTTCGGGATGCGCTGCGGGGGTCGTTCCGTCATCAGCTGTGCGGTCTCCTGCCTTCCGGGCCCGGGTGGCAGCCCGTGTGGACCCTCATGGCCCTCATGGAACGGCGTGAATTTAGCGGTAGGAACCGCTCTGACCACCGCCTTCGCTCCACATTCATCCGATCGTGTGAGGAGTCGAGGGAGCGCTTTACCCGAGGCGTCGACGGGAGGCGGTGGCCGGGGCGGACGGTCAGCCGAGCGGCCGGCAGATCACCTGGGCGGTGACGGGCTGGGTCTCGCCGCTGGTGTTGAGGGCGGTGACGTCCCAGCCCCAGGGCGTGGGAAAGGAGTCCTGGATGTAGACCCGGGTGCCGACGATCTGTCCGCCGCCGGTGGGCAGCTCGTTCAGGGCCGACCGGCAGCCCGCGCTCGACCTGCCGGTGGTGGGGTGCGGCGGGTGGACGGTGTCGCCGAGGCGCACGACGTGCGGCTGGGTGGAGCAGATGACCTGGGCGGTGATGAAGCCCGGGTCCAGGGCGAAGTTGGTTCCCTCGGCCCGCCAGTCCCGGCCGTTGCCGGTGGCCGAGTCGTGCACGAGGAAGACCGACTGGTCGCCGGGGCCGATGCCGATCGCCATGTAGCCGCCGCCGCTCGCCGTGGTGCCCGGCGGGCAGGTCGCCGTCGCCTCGCCCGTCTGCCCGAACGGCACGTCGAAGGTGGTGATCTGCCGTACCTCGTGAGCGGCCTGGTCGCAGATCACGTAGGCGCGCAGCGACATGCCGCCGTCGGTGCTGTAGTTGCGGGCGGTGACGGACCAGCCGTCGGGGTTGTCGCCGAGCGGCACGCCGATCGAGGTGCTGAGGTGCGGACCGACGCCGTCGGTCTCGGCGCCTCCGCCCGTCGCGTGGTAGCCGGCGGGGCACTGGGCCCGGGCCGACACCTCACCGCTCGGTCCCGTACTGCGCCACCCGCTCACGGCGACGACGGGCTTCAGCGCGACCGCCGCCGGCCGGCCGTTGTCGGCGGGCTCGGGTGCGCCGGGAACGCCGGAGGCGGGAGCGGCGGACGCCGCGGCGCTCGCGGCGGCGGTCAGCGCGGCCGCGGCGAGGAAGGTGACCCATCTGCGGGCACGGGGAACGGAGGGCTCGCGCATGGCCTCATGGCCTCTCTGTGCATCGGGGGACGACGGCGTCCGGGGACGACAAGAGGGGACGGTAGGGAGGGCGCGGCGCGGAGAACCGATTCTCTCGCCCGGGACACGCCGTCACGTTCCGTACCGGATCGGCCGGCCGTCGCCACCGTGCGTCACGGGCCGCGCGAAGCCTCGTACACCTGCCGGAGGGCCGTACGGCCGACCGCCGTACAGTGGCATGGGCGCGATTGACGCATGGTGCCGAGCCGGCTCCCGCCCCGGGACGATCCCCGGAACCCGGCTTCCGGCACCCAGGAGGAGGCATGGCCGTGAGTGAGCTGCGATTCGTCCGTCTGGGCTTCGGCGCGGACGCCGTCGACTACCAGGTGGCCTGGGACAAGCAGCGCGAGGTGCACGCCGCCCGGTTCGCCGACGAGATCGGTGACACCTGTCTGCTCCTCGAGCACCCGCCGGTCTACACCGCGGGCCGGCGCACCGAGGACAGCGAGCGGCCCCTGGACGGTACGCCGGTGGTGGACGTGGACCGCGGCGGCAAGATCACCTGGCACGGCCCCGGCCAGCTGGTGGGCTACCCGATCATGAAGCTGCCCCGGCCGGTCGACGTGGTCGCCCACGTCCGCCGCCTGGAGGAGGCGCTGATCCGTACCGCCGCCGAGTTCGGTCTGGAGACCACCCGGATCGAGGGCCGCAGCGGCGTATGGGTGCTGGGCGACCCGGTCGAGCAGCGGCCGGCCTTCGGCGGTCTCTCGCTGGACTTCGACCCGCGGCTGACCGACGACGAGTTCGACCCGCGGCTCAACGGCCCGGAGTACGCCCCGTCCAACGCCGGCCAGCGCCGCGAGGACCGCAAGCTCGCTGCGATCGGCATCCGCGTCGCCAAGGGCGTGACGATGCACGGCTTCTCGTTCAACGTGAACCCGGACAACACCTGGTTCGACAAGATCATCCCGTGCGGCATCCGGGACGCCGGCGTGGCCTCCCTGGCCAACGAGCTCGGCCGGGACGTCACGATCGAGGAGGTGCTCCCGGTCGTCGAGAAGCACCTCAAGGACGTGCTGGAGAACGCGGAGCTGAAGCCGCGGGAGATCGAGCGCGAGACCGGCCACCGCGACACCGAGCGCGGAACCGAGCGGGCTGTGGAGAAGGCGACCGCCTGAGGAATGCCGGGCTCTGGCCAGAGGTTGGCCAGACCGTAAAGGCATGGGAAGCAACGGGCGTACCCTGGTGTACGCCGAAGAATCGAAGCTACAGGAGCCGATGTGTCCGCAGTCGCACCCGACGGACGCAAGATGCTGCGCCTGGAGGTCCGGAACAGCCAGACCCCCATCGAGCGCAAGCCCGAGTGGATCAAGACCCGGGCGAAGATGGGGCCCGAGTACACGAAGATGCAGGGCCTCGTGAAGAGCGAGGGGCTGCACACGGTCTGCCAGGAGGCGGGCTGTCCCAACATCTTCGAGTGCTGGGAGGACCGCGAGGCGACCTTCCTCATCGGCGGCGACCAGTGCACCCGCCGCTGCGACTTCTGCCAGATCGACACCGGCAAGCCGCAGGCCCTCGACCGCGACGAGCCGCGCCGCGTCGGCGAGTCCGTCGTCACCATGGACCTGAACTACGCCACCATCACCGGCGTCGCGCGCGACGACCTGGAGGACGGCGGCGCCTGGCTGTACGCGGAGACCGTGCGCCAGATCCACCAGCAGACCGCCGACCGCGCCGACGGCCGCACCAAAGTCGAGCTGCTCGCCCCCGACTTCAACGCCGTGCCGGAGCTTCTGGACGAGGTCTTCGCCTCCCGTCCCGAGGTCTTCGCGCACAACGTCGAGACCGTGCCGCGGATCTTCAAGCGGATCCGTCCCGGCTTCCGCTACGAGCGCTCGCTCGAGGTCATCACCAAGGCCCGGGACTACGGTCTGGTCACGAAGTCCAACCTGATCCTCGGCATGGGCGAGACCCGCGAGGAGATCAGCGAGGCCCTGCAGCACCTGCACGACGCGGGCTGCGAGCTGATCACCATCACCCAGTACCTGCGCCCGTCCGTGCGGCACCACCCCGTGGAGCGCTGGGTGAAGCCGCAGGAGTTCGTGGAGCTGAAGGAGGAGGCCGACGAGATCGGCTTCTCCGGTGTGATGTCGGGCCCGCTGGTCCGTTCGTCGTACCGGGCCGGACGCCTCTACCAGCAGGCGATCGAGCGACGGGGCGCCGGGGCCGTGGACGCGGCCCAGGCCGTCTGACCTCGGCGGCAGTGTGCCGATGCGGTCGTCCGTCTGTCGTACGGACGGCCGCATCGACGTTTCATCAGTGTTTGACCGACGGGTCACGCCCTGGTAACACCGATCTGTGAAGGTCTACTCACTCACCGCCATCGAGCGTTCACGGAGGCCCTCGCTCATGCAGGCCGCGCACATCCGAGCCACCGCGTTCCCGACCGTCACCGGCGCCCTGCGGGCCGTCGAGACCCTGCTCCTCGCCCGCGGGCACCGCACCGCCCGGCGCAACGCCTGGACCTCCGTCCTCGAGGACCGGCGCCGCGCCAAGGACCGGGTGGAGGCCCAGCACGTGATGGAGGCGGTGGCGGGCCACGCTTCGCGGGCCACGTAGACTTCAGGACATGGCGAGGAAGGCAAACACGGGCGGCACTGACGCGGCCGCGAACCCCGGGCGACTGAAGCAGATCGCCCTCACGTACAAGATGACCCGGAAGGCCGACCCGAAGGTCGGTCTCGTCGTCGCGGGCGTGGGCATCGTCGTACTCGGTGTCCTCCTCGCGATCGGCTTCCTGATCGGTCACCCGGTCTATCTGGGCATCCTCGGTTTCGTCCTCGCGTTCCTCGCGATGGCGATCGTCTTCGGCCGGCGCGCCGAGAAGGCGGCCTTCGGTCAGATGGAGGGCCAGCCGGGCGCCGCCGCGGCGGTGCTGCAGAACATCGGGCGCGGCTGGACCGTGACCCCGGCGGTCGCGATGAACCGCAGCCAGGACGTCGTGCACCGGGCGGTCGGCCGCCAGGGCATCGTGCTGGTCGCCGAGGGCAACCCGAACCGGGTGAAGTCGCTGGTCGCGGCCGAGAAGAAGAAGATGGCCCGGATCGTGGTGGACGTGCCGGTCACGGACATCATCGTCGGCAACGACGAGGACCAGGGCCAGGTGCCGCTGAAGAAGGTCCGCACCACGATGCTGAAGCTGCCCCGGCTGCTGTCCGGCCCGCAGGTGACGGCCGCCAACGACCGGCTGCGCGCGATGGGCGACCTGATGAGCAACATGCCGCTGCCGAAGGGCCCCATGCCTAAGGGCATGCGCATGCCACGCGGCGGAAAGATGCGCTGACGTACGCGACGTCTTCGTGACGCGTACGAGGAAGGGCGCCCCGGACCGACGAGGTCCGGGGCGCCCTTCTCGTGTGTGCGGTGCGCTCGCCGCGCGGTGTCAGACGCGGACCTGGACGGCGCCGGAGAAGCGGTCGTGCAGGCCGCGGCCGTCGCGGTCCCAGATCAGGGCCGGGATGGCGAGGCAGACCAGCAGGCTGCGCAGGACGACGCGGAGGATGCCGAGCCGGCCGCCGCGCACGGAGACCACCCGCAGACCGAAGAGCCGCTTGCCGGGCGTGAAGCCGATGCTGCCGACGGTGAGGACGCTCAGCACGAAGAGGAGCAGCACGGTCCAGTTCGCGTTGGCCTGGTCGTAGCGGTGGGTGATGAGACCGTATGCGATCAGCGCGCAGAGGGCCCAGTCGACGACGAGGGCGCCGAGGCGGCGGCCGGGGCGGGCGATGGAGCCGGGGCCCTCCTCGGGCAGACCGAGCTGCTGCCCCCGGTAACCGAAGTCCACGCCTGCTTCTTCGGCCGCGGCGCGGGGGCCGGAGAGCCATGATCCGAGTGCTTGCCTGTTGTCCACCCGACCACGGTACTGCGCCCGTTTTTGATCACTTCGGCCCGGGTCGGCGCCCGGGCCGGCCCCGGACGCCGGCCCGGATCCGGCACCGGCGGCGCGGCGGGCGGGGCACCCGGGGCGGTTAACTTCGACGAAACAAATGGGTCATGCTTGAGAAATCCGGTCTACCTATGGTCGGGTCCAGCGTGGTGCCACCGCACTGGCCGCACGAACGAGCTGCAACCCCGCCCCTCCCCGGGCCGGGAGTAGGAGGAGTTGGATGTTCCAGAACGCCGACGAGGCCAAGAAGTTCATTCAGGACAACGACGTCAAGATGGTCGACGTCCGGTTCTGCGACCTTCCGGGCGTGATGCAGCACTTCACGATCCCGGCGACGGCCTTCGACCCGTCCGAGGAGCTCGCCTTCGACGGTTCGTCGATCCGCGGCTTCCAGGCGATCCACGAGTCGGACATGGCCCTGCGCGCCGACCTGTCGACGGCCCGTCTGGACCCGTTCCGCCGTGACAAGACGCTGAACATCAACTTCTTCATCCACGACCCGATCACGGGCGAGCAGTACAGCCGTGACCCGCGCAACATCGCGAAGAAGGCGGAGGCGTACCTCGCCTCCACCGGCATCGCCGACACCGCGTTCTTCGGTCCCGAGGCCGAGTTCTACGTGTTCGACTCGGTCCGCTTCGAGACCTCGGCGAACCAGGGCTTCTACCACATCGACTCCGAGGCCGGCGCCTGGAACACCGGCAAGGAGGAGGACAACCGGGGCTACAAGGTCCGCTACAAGGGCGGCTACTTCCCGGCCCCGCCGGTCGACCACTTCGCCGACCTGCGCGCGGAGATCTCCCTGGAGCTGGAGAACGTCGGCCTCCAGGTCGAGCGCCAGCACCACGAGGTCGGCACCGCCGGCCAGGCCGAGATCAACTACAAGTTCAACACGCTGCTCGCCGCGGCCGACGACCTGATGCTCTTCAAGTACATCGTGAAGAACGTCGCCTGGCGCAACGGCAAGACCGCGACCTTCATGCCGAAGCCGATCTTCGGCGACAACGGCTCGGGCATGCACGTCCACCAGTCGCTGTGGCAGGGCGGCGAGCCGCTCTTCTACGACGAGCAGGGCTACGCCGGTCTCTCCGACACCGCCCGCTACTACATCGGCGGCATCCTCAAGCACGCCCCGTCGCTGCTGGCCTTCACCAACCCGACGGTGAACTCCTACCACCGCCTGGTGCCCGGCTTCGAGGCCCCGGTCAACCTGGTCTACTCGCAGCGCAACCGCTCCGCCGCGATGCGCATCCCGATCACGGGCTCGAACCCGAAGGCCAAGCGCGTCGAGTTCCGCGCCCCGGACCCGTCCTCGAACCCGTACCTCGCCTTCTCGGCGCTGCTGCTCGCGGGCCTCGACGGCATCAAGAACAAGATCGAGCCGGCCGAGCCGATCGACAAGGACCTCTACGAGCTCGCTCCCGAGGAGCACGCGGGCGTCGCCCAGGTCCCGACCAACCTCGAGGCCGTTCTCAAGGCCCTCGAGGAGGACAACGAGTACCTGCAGGCCGGTGGCGTCTTCACCGCCGACCTGATCGAGACCTGGATCGACTACAAGCGGACCCACGAGATCGCCCCGATCCAGCTCCGTCCGCACCCGCACGAGTTCGAGCTCTACTTCGACCTCTAAGCCGCGGGCTGCCGAGATTCGGACCGCCGAGCGAGGGCCGTCACGCCGGGAAGACTCCCGGGTGGCGGCCCTCGCCGCTTCCTGTGCAACAGGAATGCGAACAGGTGACAAATTTTCGACCCTACCCTCGAGTAGAGGCTTCACTCTCCGCGACTGATCGATAGCGTGTCGTCGTCGCGACCGCCACACCCGGAGCACTGGGCTCCGCTGGGACTAGTGGCGCGATGAAGGATTGCCGAACGTGACTCAGGCGGCCTACGCCCCTGCAGAGACGCTCCGACTCCAGCCGTACACCGACCACTGCCGCGTCATCGCCGACGAGGGCGCGCACGTGGTCATCGGCGTCTCCCCGGGGAACAGTTACTTCACCGCCCAGCGACTGCGCGATCTCGCGCGGTGGGGCTTGGATCATTTCGAACAGGTCGATCTCGTCTACACCGATCTGCATGTCGCCGACATGTACGAGGCGCTGGGATACGGGGTCGACGAGGCGCGGCGGAAGGCCGTGAAGAACCTGCGCGGCGTGCGCGCCAAGGTCGGGGCGGCCGTGGCCGAGGCCGATCCGGCCGGGACGCGGCTGCGGGGCCGGGGCATGTCCGAGTTCCGGGGCGTGGCGGCGTACGACGCGCTGCACCGGGAGGTCGTGGCCGCGGTGGCCGGCGATCCGGTGGTGCGGGCGACCTGTGACGCGCTGACCGGGATCTTCCTGGCCGGGAAGCTGACGCCGGGACAGGAGGTGAACGAGCGGCAGCGGGAGGTGTGCCGGGCGTACATCTGCGCCGAGGTGCCGCTGTTCCTGGACACGCCCGCGATCCTCGGCGTGCCCTCCTCGCTCAACTGCTACCACCAGGCACTGCCGTTGGCCGATCTGCTGTACGCCCGGGGGTCCGGGCTGCGGGCCTCGCGCAACCAGGGCCACGGCATCCTCACGCCCACCGAAGGAGAAGCGCGATGACCGCGACGACCACCGCCACCTCGACCACCGCGACGACCGGTCTTCCCGCGTTTCCGTTCGACTGGGACGGGACCCGGCTGCCCGCCGAGGTCGCGGCGCTGCGCGCCGAGCCGGTGCGCCGGGTGCGGACGATCGCCGGCGCCGAGGCCTGGCTGGTCTCCTCGTACGGGCTGTGCCGGCAGGTCCTGGAGGACCCGCGGTTCAGCCTGAAGGACACCTCCGCGCCGGGAGCTCCGCGGCAGTACGCGCTGACGATTCCTCCGCACGTGGTGAACAACATGGGCAACATCACCGGCGCGGGCCTGCGCAAGGCCGTGATGAAGGCCATCAACCCGAAGGCGCCCGGCCTGGAGGAGTGGCTGCGGGCCCGGGCCGGGGCGCTGGTGGACGCGATGGTCGCCGACGGCGCGCCCGCCGAGCTGCGGAGCGCGTTCACCGACCCGTACTCGGCGGGCCTGCACTGCCGGATCCTCGGGATCCCGGAGGAGGACGGGCCGCGGCTGCTGCGCAGTCTGGACGTGGCCTTCATGAACGCGCCGCGCGAGATCGAGGCGGCGCGGCTCCACTGGGACCGGGACATCGCCTACATGGTCGCGCGGCTCGACGATCCGGCGACGGGCGGGCTGATGGCGGAGCTCGCGGCGCTGCGGGACGATCCCGAGTACGCGCATCTGACCGACGAGATGCTGGCGACGGTGGGCGTGACGCTGTTCGGCGCCGGGGTGATCTCCACGGCCGGCTTCCTGACGATGGCCCTGGTGTCGGTGCTGACCCGGGGGGACGTGCGGGAGGCGCTGGCCGGTGGGGGCGGCCGGGTCGAGGGCGCGATGGACGAGCTGCTGCGGGTCAATCTGTCGATCGGCGACGGGCTGCCGCGGCTCGCCCTGGAGGACGTGCGGCTGGGTGACACGCTGGTGCGGGCGGGCGAGCTGGTGCTCGTGCTCGTGGAGGCGGCCAACCATGATCCGGAGCACTTCCCGGAGCCGCATGCCTTCCGGCCGGACCGGGAGAACGCCGCCGAGCACCTGTCCTTCGGCGGTGGCCGGCACTTCTGCCCGGCGACCGCGCTCGGCAAGCGGCATGCCGAGATCGCGCTGGAGACGGTGCTCGACCGGCTGCCGGAGCTGCGGCTCGCGGTGCCGGTCGAACAGCTGGTGTGGCGCACCAACTTCATGAAGCGGCTGCCGGAGCGGCTGCCCGTCGCCTGGTAGCGCCGACGGCGTGGAGGGGCGGGGGGGGGCCCCCCCCCCCCGCGCCCCCCCCCGGGGGGGGGGGGGGGGGGGGGGGGCGGGCGGGGGGGGCGGGGGGGGGGGGGGGGCCCCCCCCCCCCCCGGGCCCCCCCCCCCCCGTCCGGGTCAGCGGCCGTAGCGGATCAGGGCGCGGACCATGTGGCAGGTGGTGTCGGAGGGCGGGTGGATGCCGAGCTGGGCGGCGGTGCTGCGTATCGTCGCGTTCGTCGCCCGGGAGGGCAGGTAGACGCCCGCGTCGAGCAGGGCGATCGCGAGGCGCATGGCCTTCAGCCGGCGGTTGTGGGTGACGTACCACTCGCGGGGGCGGCCCGCGGGGAGCGGCTTCCTCTGGAGCGGCTTCCAGGGTTCGAGGGACGGTGTCCGGATCATGGCGACAGCCATGGGCGACCTCCTGGCGAACGGTGGGCGGGGGCCCTCCCCGGGGCCCTCGCCTTCACCCTCGATTTTAGTGCCGACCACTGACAATCGTCCCTGGCCAGACCGGCTTTGGCGAGGTGCTCGACGGTCCGTCCGGCGGGGTGGCGGGAGGTGTCCTCGGCGGTGGGCGCGACGGTACGTTGGAGGCATGGAGATCTGGATCAACCCCGCCTGTTCCAAGTGCCGCAGCGCCCTCACCCTGCTCGACGCGGAGGGTGCCGACTACACCGTGCGCCGCTATCTGGAGGACGTGCCCTCGGCCGACGAGATCCGGGCCGTGCTCGAGCGGCTGGGACTGGAGCCGTGGGACATCACGCGGACGCAGGAGGCGGCCGCGAAGGAGCTCGGGCTCAAGGACTGGCCGCGCGACGAGGGCAGCCGGGACCGGTGGGTGGAGGCGCTGGCCGCGCATCCGAAGCTGATCCAGCGGCCCATCATCACCGCGCAGGACGGCACGGCCGTCGTCGCGCGGACCGAGGAGGCCGTGCGGGACGCGCTGTCCCGCTGAGGCCCGCCCGCCGGGCCGGCCCATTGGCCGGGCTTCAGCCGGCGAAGTGGCGGGCGACGCGGGCCTGGACGTCCGCCGGGCCGGCCATCGGGAGCGTGAAGTGGGTCGCCGTGGGCACCACCGCCGTCCGCGTGCCGGCAGCGGCGGCCCGGGCCCGGCGCTCCACCGCGGCCGGGTCGTGCACGCGGGCGCGACCGGCGATCAGCACGAGCGTCGGCGGCTTCAGGGCGGCGAGCCGCTCGGCCGTGGGCGGGCGCCCGCTCACGGGACGGACGGTGCGCAGCCCGGCACCGAGGGCGTACAGGCGCCGCCAGTCGGGATCGACGGCGCCGTCACCGCCCGTCTCCCAGTCGAGGAGCGCGGTGGCCCGGGCCGGCGTCGGGCGCAGCAGCACCGGCAGGGCGCGCAGGAGGAAGCGTGGTGCGAAGCCGGTGAAGCAGTTCGTCGGGTCCAGGAGGGCCAGCCGGCCGACCCGGTCGGGCGCGGCCAGCGCGTACCGCAGGGCGATCCAGGCGCCGTACGAATGCCCGGCGAGGCCCACCGGACCGGCGCCGGCCGGGGCGCCGAGGCCGTCGAGGAGCGCGTCGAGCCAGCCGGCCAGGTCACCGGCGGTACGGATCGGGCGCCCCGGCTCCGGAACGCTGCGGCCCGGCTCGCCGACCAGGTCCACGGCGTGGACGCGGTGGGTGGCGCCGAGCGCGGCGGCCGTGCCGTACCAGCTGGTGGCGGTGGCGCCGCCGCCCGGCAGCAGCAGGACGGGCGGGGCGTCGGTCGGGCCGTGGCTGATGACATGGGTCGCCCCGAACGGCGTGGGCACCAGCGCGGTGGAGGTGGCCCGGGGCCACTTCGCGAGCACGGCGTCGTAGGCCAGGTCGAACGATTCCCGCGTCATGCGCGCCCCCTCCGCCTTCTGCCCCCGGCCGGGGCCGGGACTCAACGGCCAACCTACCGCCGCCACTTCGGGCTTCGGGCGGCGGGTGGTCAGGCGGGCGTCTCCGCCGCCGCGTGCGCGGCGGACTCGGCCTGGGCGAGGATCTCGGTGAGCCGCGCCCCGAAGCGGGCGTCGCACGGATGCGGCGTGCCGGTGCGTATGGACTCCAGGAGCGCGTCCACGGCACCGCCGAAGGCGTCCAGGGCGCCCTCCCAGCCGGGCATCGTCACCCGCCCGTGCTCGCCGTACAGCGAGAGCGCGGCCTCCGACGCCCCGGGCGGGGCGCTGAGGGTGAGGGTCGCCGTGCTGCTCGCGCCCGAGGTGTGACGCAGCACCAGATGCCGGGTGTCCGCAGCGCCGGCGGCGCAGGTGACCGAGGTGACGTCGCCGAGGACCGGCAGGAGGACGGACAGGACGTGCGGGCCGACGTCCCACAGGCCGCCCTTCTCGCGGCGCCAGGGCGAGGCCGCGTAGGCACTGGACGAGCCGGGAGCGAAGAGGGAGCCCAGCCAGTGGGCCTCGCCGAGGAACCAGCCGCCGGCCGCCGCCTGTTCGTCGATCCACCGGGCCGTGGGCTCGGCGAAGCGGAGCGTGCAGAAGACGACGGAGGAGACCTCGGCCAGCTCGGCCGCGCCGGCCACCTCCTGGGCCGCCTCGACCGTCGTGGCCACCGGCTTGTCCAGAAGCAGATGGCAGCCCATGGCGGCGGCGCGGACGGCGAGCGGGGCCTGGACGTCCGGAGGCAGGGCGAAGGCGACGGCGTCGCTCGCCTCGAAGACGTCCTCGACGTCGTCGAAGGCGGTCGTGCCGAAGGCCTCGGCCAGCTCGGCCGCCGCCTCGGGGCGTCTGCCCCACACCCCGCAGAACTCCACGCCCGGATGCGCCGCGAGCGCGGGCGCGTGGGTGCGCTCGGCCCAGGGGCCGGTGCCGAGGAGAGCGATACGGGTCTTCGCGCCGGGGAGCTTCGTCATGCCCTCCAGTCTGCCGGGCCGGGCCACCGGACGAATCCGGGATCCCCCCGACCCGCCCCTGGCCCGCCCCCGAGCGCACGCCCGGGGCGCGCCCCGCACCCGCCTGACCGCCCCCACCTCGACACGGCACCGGCCGTCCGGCGCCCCCGCTCACGGCCCCCGGCCGCCCGGCCACCCGGCCGCCCCCTCGCCGCTCGCCGCTCGCCGCTCGCCGCTCGCCGCTCGCCGCTGGAAAACCCGGTGGACCGCCGCCCCTCCCCCGGTGTTAGCGTTCCCCCGCCGGCCGCGGGACTCCGGCGCGACTTCCGGGACCTGCCTCTGAAGCAACGTATTCGCTGTTCGCGCCCCCATTCCCCGGCCGGCATCCGTGGGGAAGGAGCGAAGGATGTCCGATCTCGTCGCCGCCGAGGACGTCCTGCTCTTCGTCAACGCCGCGGTCACGGCCACCGGACAGCGCGAGTTCCGTACCTCCGCCGAGGAACAGCGGCTGTCCCTCGCCTTCGTGCACGAGTACGTACGCGTCAACTACCGACCGCTCTACGCCGCCGCGCTCGCGCTCGACATCAACGACCACAACGCCGCCCTGATCGCCGAGCAGTTGCTGCGCACCCCGCACGAGGCCGGGCCGGGCGAGGGACGGCTGATCGCCGCGCGGCTCGCGAAGCTGCCGCCGCAGCGCGTCTACCGGCTGTTCCGCCGGCTGCGCGCCGCCGGAGTCAACAACCGGCGCACCCGGGCCCTGATGCGCGACTGGCTCGCGGCCCGGCCCGATCTCGCCCACGACGCCGTGAAGTACCGGCCCGGTCTGAAGGCCGCCCTCCGCCACACCCATCTGCCGCTGCCCGGCGGCCCCGGGACCGGAGCCGCGACCGGAGCCGAGGCCACGGCCGAGACCGCGGCCGAGACCGGTGACTTCCTCTTCGCGCCCGGGCGGCGCACCCGCTACGCGCACCCCACCCTCGAGGCGTACCGGAAGGCGCACTACGAGCACGGCGAGGGCTCGGCGCTGTACGAGCTGCCGTTCACCGTCGCCGAGGGCTTCGCCGCGCGGCACGGAGTGGACCGCGAGGAGTTCCTGCGGCGCATCGCGCCGCGGATGACGCGCCTGGAGCGGCTGCGGGCCCGGCCTGGCGGGGCCGGGCTTTCCGGGATGCCGCTGACCCGGCTCGCGCTGTACGTGCTGTCTCTCCCCTTCGGGGAGAGAAGGGAGCGGCGTGCCGAGCTGACCGGGGCGCTGCGCGCGGCCGCGCGGCGGGTGGCCGGGCCGCACGCCGGGAGCTGGGGCCGGGTGGCGGCGGTGCTGGACGACAGCTGGTCGTCGTCGGGTTCGGCGGTGAAGCGGCGCCGTCCGCTGGCCGTCGCGCTCGGCTGCCACTTCCTCCTGGAGGCGCTGGCCGCGCCCGGCGCGTACACGGCGCACTGGACCTCCGGCGCCCGCGACCCGCTGCTCGTCCGGCCCTTCGGCGCCACTCCGCTCGGCGCGCGGATCCTCGACGCCCTGGAGCACACGCCCGAGCGGCTGCTGATCGTGTCGGACGGCTGGGACAACGCGCCGCCCGGGCTGGCCGGTGAGGTGCTGCGGGTGTGGCGGACGCGGCTGGATCCGGAGCGCCGGACCGGTGTCGTGCACGTGAACCCCGTATACGACGCGGACGTCTTCGACGTGCGCCGGCTGGCGCCCGGGGTGCCGACGGCCGGGATCCGGGACGCGGAGGATCTGCCCGCTCTGGTGGAGATCGCCCGGTTCGCGGAGGGCCGGGAGGGCCTGGCCGCGCTGCGGGCTTATCTGGACCGGCGGGTGGAGCTGTTCCTGAGCGCGTCGGGCGAGGAGGCGGGGACATGACGCGGATCGATCTGACGGGGCTCGCCGTGCGGCCCGCGCAGGTGTGGGGCGGCGTGCGGCTCGTGCCGCTGGTGCGGGACGAGCCGGTCGCCGGACTGCGGCTGCACCGGGAGGTCTACGAGCGGGGCCACGGCTGTTTCCCGGACTCGGTCGCGCTCGCCGGCGGCATCACGTACACCTCGTACGTCCCGCACGGCTTCGTCGCCGACTGGTCGCGGACGGGCGCGGAGGCCGCCTCCTACGGGACCCGGCTCGGGACCGGCCGGCCGGCCACGGTGCCGGTGCGGCGACTGGCCCGGCGCCGCCAGGGCGAGCCGCGGCTGCGCTTCCTGCCGCTGCACCTCGCCCTGGAGGGCTATCTGGCGCTGCACTTCGGCGGGCCGTCCGTCGTCTGGGACGAGTGGTCACGGGCGGCCGTCCGCCGGGGCCTGTCGCCGCGCGCGGAGGCGGCGTACGCCGGGTGGGAGATACCGGGGCTCGCGGAGGCGCTGCGGGTGTTCGAGATCCACCCGGGGCAGTGCGGAGTGCTGCTCTACGTGGCGGACGCGCTCGCCGCGGCCTTCGCCGTCCCGCATCCCGACGACTACCTGCTGCTGCACGCCACCCTGGTGGAGGACCTGTTCGGGGAGCTGGTCCACCAGTACGCGCACTACGGTGCGCCGGTCGCCGATTTCACGGCCGCCGTGGAGAGCGGCGCCGTCCGTTCGCTCGCCGATCTGCGCCGGGCCGCGTCGGCCCAGGAGCGGGCGTGGGCGCGGGCGCACGACGGGCTGATGGCGCGGGACCTGCTGGAGACGCCGTACGCCTTCGAGCGCGTCCACGACATGGGCGGCTTCCGGCTCTACCGCTTCCTGCCGCCGTTCCTGCGCTCCGGGCAGGAGCAGCACATCGGCGAACTGATCAGCGACCGCAAGGGACGGACGGCGTATCTGAAGACGTTCCGGCTCTCGGAGAGCCAGATCCGCCGGGGCCATCTGCTGCGCCGGCTCGCGGACGCCGACTGGCACCTGGGCCGTACGGCCGAGGCGCTCGGCACCTCGTACGCGGAACTGGTGGCGCGGATCGGGCGGGCGGGGCTCGGCTCGCTGCTGAACGCGCACGTCGTCGCGCGGCGCGCGCGGGGCGAGGAGACCTGACGCACGGGACCGGGCACCGCGCGCGGGACCAGGAAAGCTGACGCGCGGGACGGGGCACCCGGGACGCGGCGCGAGGCGCGTGACGCACGCCACAGGGCGCACGGCGGGCGGGTGACCGGCGGGAAGGCCGAGTAACACGGGGTTCACAATCGGGCAACCGACGGGAAATCCCGTGTTGCGAAGCTGCGCACAGACGCAGACACCGCCACGCAGCCCTCGCACCGTCGCGAGCCGCCGCCGAGGACCCGCAGCACCCAAAGGATGAGGCCCCGTGACCTTCAAGGCTGAGTACATCTGGATCGACGGCACCGAGCCGACCGCGAAGCTTCGCTCCAAGACGAAGATCATCGCCGGCGAGGGCCTTGCCCTGGAGGACCTGCCGATCTGGGGCTTCGACGGTTCCAGCACCAACCAGGCCAAGGGCCACGCCTCGGACCGCGTCCTCAAGCCGGTCTTCTCCTGCCCGGACCCGATCCGCGGCGGCAACGACGTCCTGGTGCTGTGCGAGGTCCTCAACACGGACATGACGCCGCACGAGTCCAACACGCGTGCCGCGCTGGCCGAGGTGTACGCGAAGTACGCCGCGCAGGAGCCGATCTTCGGCATCGAGCAGGAGTACACCTTCTTCGACGGCGAGCGCCCGCTCGGCTTCCCGGTCGGCGGCTTCCCGGCCCCGCAGGGCGGCTACTACTGCGGCGTCGGCGCGGACGAGATCTTCGGCCGTGACGTCGTCGAGGCGCACCTGGAGAACTGCCTCCAGGCGGGCCTCGGCATCTCCGGCATCAACGCCGAGGTCATGCCCGGCCAGTGGGAGTTCCAGGTCGGCCCGCTGGCGCCGCTGGAGGTCGCCGACCAGCTGTGGGTGGCCCGCTGGCTGCTCTACCGCACGGCCGAGGACTTCAACGTCTCCGCGACGCTCGACCCGAAGCCGGTGAAGGGCGACTGGAACGGCGCGGGCGCGCACACCAACTTCTCCACCAAGGCGATGCGCGAGGGCTACGACGCGATCATCACCGCCTGTGAGGCGCTGGGCGAGGGCTCGAAGCCGCTCGACCACGTCAAGAACTACGGCGCGGGCATCGACGACCGCCTGACCGGCCTGCACGAGACCGCCCCGTGGGACCAGTACTCCTACGGCGTCTCCGACCGCGGCGCCTCGGTCCGCATCCCGTGGCAGGTCGAGCAGGACCGGAAGGGCTACATCGAGGACCGCCGCCCGAACGCGAACGTGGACCCGTACACGGTGACCCGCCTGCTGGTGGACACCTGCTGCGAGGCCCTGGAGAAGGCCGGCCAGGTCTGATCCGCGCGCTTCCCACGCTCTTCCGGAAGGGGCGCCCACCGTTCGTACGGTGGGCGCCCCTTCCGGCATGTGGGAAGGACGACACGGGTTTTGGCGCACCGGGGACTGCCCACGAGGTTTCCCTCCTGGTTTAATAGGGATATGGCCAGCATCCAGAACGACACCGCGAAGGGTCGCACCGACCTCGAGCCGTTCTGGCCTTCCCGCCAGCACCACGACTTCGACCGGTGCTGTCGGCGCGTGAGGAACGCGTCGGCCCTCTAAAGCCCGCGACCGGCGGATTCCGGTCGTCCGGCCTTCGGCCGCCGCGCATGACGTACGACGCCCTGTCCGTCCGTAACTCGCGCGAAAGAGCTGAGCTTTCATGGCCCACACCCAGGCTGCCGCCCACACCGCCACCCTCACCGCCCTGCGTCCCCGGCTGCGCGCCGTCGATCCCGACGAGGTCGCCGGGCTCGGCCGGGTCGCCGACTTCCTGCCGCCCGGTGCCACGCTCCTGCCCGCCCCGCAGCACGCGCTGCCGACGCTGCCCGGGCGTCCGCCGATGGTCGGGTACCTCGTGCTGCTGCCCGCCGACCAGCAGCCGCCGGCCGCCCCGACGGTCGTCGAGCAGGGCCCGGTGGCGATCGACAGCGTGCAGCGGATCGCCCACGTCGACGGGCGGGCGCTCGATCTGACGTATCTCGAGTTCGAACTGCTCGCCCACCTCGTCGCCCACCCGCACCGGGTCCACACCCGTGACCAGCTGGTCACCACGGTGTGGGGGTACGGGCACGTGGGCGACGGCCGGACCGTGGACGTGCACGTGGCGCGGCTGCGCCGCAAGCTGGGCGCCGAGCACCGCCGCACGATCCAGACCGTGCGGCGGGTCGGCTACAAGTACGCCCCCTGAGCCGTCAGGCGGCCGTTCGCCTCGTCCTCGACCTCGTCCGCGCGACGAACGCGAGGACGAGGTCGACGGCCAGGAACGCCGCGAGGCTGAGGCCGAGCAGCGGCACGAACCAGCCCACCAGCACCGTCACGGCGAGCAGCGGCAGGAGCTGCGCCGGCGGGATCCGGCGCCAGGTGCCGCGCGCGACCGGGCGGCCCGGGCGGCGCAGCCACCACATGCGGTAGCCCCAGACGATCAGCAGGATCAGGGCCAGAGCGAGCGCGGCGAGCGCCAGCTGGTTGAACAGGCCCAGGAACACGCCCATGTGGGCGTCGATGCCGATCCGGGTCAGCTGGGCGAGCAGCGGGTAGTCGGCGAAGCGGAGTTCGTCGAGGACGGCGCCGTCGGCCGGGTTCAGGGCGACGGAGTCCAGCTGGACCGGGAACTGCTTGTCGGTCTCCTTCACCACGTAGCCCGAGCCCTCGGCGGGCAGGACGACGGAGATCGACGGGCTGTCGATGCCCGCCGCGCGGGCCGCCTCGACCGCCTTGTCGATGCCGATGTCCGCGCCGTTCGCGGCCGGCGGTGCCGGGTGGTGGCCGGCGCCGTGGCCCGCGTGCTCACCGCCCGTGCCCGCGCCGCCCGCGCCGCCCGCGCCGCCCGCACCGCCGGTGACGGCGGCCGAGAGCGTCGGCGTCGCGCCGCCGAGCCGGTCCTGGACGGTGCCTATGTTCTCGCCCGCGTAACGCGACCAGGTCAGACCGGTGGCGGACAGGGCGACGAGCCCGGCCACGGCCCACAGGCCGACCGTGCCGTGCCAGGAGAGGGTGCGTCGGCGCGACTTCGGGCCGCGCTCGGGCAGGAACAGGGCGCGGCGGTTCGTCCGGCGCCGGCCGACCCAGAGCAGCAGGCCGCCGAGCGCGACCACCCACAGCCAGCTGGCGGCCAGTTCGCTGTAGTTGCGGCCGAGTTCGCCGAGGTGCAGGTCGACGTGGAAGGTGGACAGCCAGGTGCGCAGCGGAAGCGCGCCGGAGCTGCCGTAGCTGGGCAGCTGTCCGCGGACGTCGCCGGTGTACGGGTCGACGAAGACGGCGAGCGAGGTGCCCTCGGGCGCGTCCGGGTCGGCCATGAGGACGCGGGTGGTGGCGCCGGGTTCGGCGCCGGGCCAGACGGCGGTGACGGTGCCGTCGCCGTTGGCGGCGCGGGCGGCCTCGACCTGGCGGGCGAGCGGCAGGGTCGTGGCGTGCTCCGGTACCGGGACTTCGAGCTCGTGCGCGTACACCACCTTCTCGGCCGGGAAGGAGAGCGCGTAGAGCAGTCCGCTGACGGCGGCCACGAGGAGGAACGGGGCGACGAGGACGCCTGCGTAGAAGTGGAGGCGCAGGACGAGCGGGCGCAGGGCGGCCCAGCCGCGCGGTCGCTGCCGCTCGTCGGAGGAGACCGGCGCCGTTTCCGGGCGCGCGAGGTCGTCGATGGTCATGACGGTCCTTGAGGTCGGTGTCGTCCGCCGGCGGTCGGTGGTCGGTGGTCGCGCTCGATGCGCGACGGCGGCCGACGGCCGGCAGGGGGAAGCGGCCCCCAGGTCAGACGAACGGGACTCCGAGGGCCGTGGCACGGGATGCGGGCGGGCGGGGCGGGCCGCGCCGGGAGACGGTGTGCGCGAGGACGACGCCGTGCAGGCGGCGGGTGTGCGGGCGCGGGCGTACGGCGCGGCGGGGCGGCCGGGCGGGTACGAGGACCCGGGCGGCGGCGAGCAGCAGGCGCAGCGGGGCCGCGGCGCGGGCGCCGACGGTCCGGGCGAGCGCGAACAGCGCGGCCTCGCCCCGGGCGAGCCAGAGGCCGCAGGCGAGGGCGGCGAGCAGGTGGGCGGCGAGCATCCCGGATCCGGAGCCGCCGCCCATGGTGTGCGTCATGTGGCCGGCGTGGGCCATGTGCCCGGCGTGCGCCGCGTGGGCCGCGTGAGCCGCGTGGGTCAGGAACGGGTCGGCGAGCACGGCGGACGGCAGCCCGGAGGCGGCCTCGGCGACCGCGCCCGTCACCTCCGGCGCGCCGTTCACGCCGCTCATGCCGTTCACGCCGCTCATGCCCGGCATGCCGTCCATGGAATGCGTGCCGGGCAGGCCGCTCAGGGTGTTCGTACCCGGCATCCACGCCCTGCCGGGCGCACCCGCCGCCCCCGTGCCCTTCTCCGTCAGCCCGAACAGCAGGTGCAGGACTCCCTGCACCGCCGTCAGACCGGTGGCGACGGCCACCGGGCCACGCCGCCGGCCCGCCGCCGACCAGGCGAGGACGGCCGTCACGGCGAAGGCGGCGGCCAGAGCGGCGAAGGGGATCCGGTGGGCGGACATGGACGAGTGGCCCACCGCCGCCAGGGTGACGCACACCGCCGCGAAGAGTGCGGCCCGCAGGGCGCGCAGCGGCGAGCGGGCGTGCGTCATGGTCATGGTGAGGACATGCTGTCATCCCCCCACCGCGCACGAGCGACCGCCTCCCGCGACCATCGGTTACGGTGCACAGGAAGTACGGTTCGTACCGTTTCCGGAGGAGTCGACGCATGCCCGCCATCCCCGCCACGACCGTCGCCAACCTCCGTGACCTGGGCACGCTCCCGCTCGGCGAGGGCCGCAGCGTGCGGGAGGGCCTGGTCTTCCGCTCCGGTCAGCTCGACCGGCTCGACCCGGCCGAGTCCGTGGTGACCGCGCTCGGCATCCGTACGGTCGTCGACTTCCGTACCGCCGCCGAGCGGGCGGAGCGCCCCGACCGCGTGCCGCCGGGCGGCCGGGTGATCGTCGCGGACGTGCTCGCCGACTATCTGGCGACCAGCGGCCTGCCGCCCGCCGCGCGCCTGAAGACGCTGCTCTCCGACCCGGCGCTGGCCGAGGAGCACCTGGGCGGAGGCCGGGCGCAGGCGGCCTTCACCCGGACCTACCGGGCCTTCGTGACCAGCGACTCGGCCCGCGCCTCCTACCGGGCCTTCCTCACCGAGCTGGCCGACCCGTCCTCCGGCCCGCTGCTCTTCCACTGCACGGCCGGCAAGGACCGCACCGGCTGGGCGGCGACGATCGTGCTCGCGCTGCTCGGCGCGGACGAGGAGACGGTGACGGCGGAGTACCTGTCGGTCAATCCGGGCGTACGGGAGGCGTTCGCGCCGCTCATCGAGGGCTTCACGGCGCAGGGCGGCGACCCGGACCTGGCGCTGGCGCTGATCGGGGTGGTGCCGGAGTATCTGGAGGCGGCGCTGGACGAGGTGGCGGTGCGGCACGGGTCGATGGAGAAGTACGTACGGGAGGGCCTCGGCGTCCCGGACGAGGTGACGGACCTGATCCGCGAGCGCCTGACGGTGTACGCCGCCTGAGCCGGCCGGCCGGCCCCGCGGCAGCCGCCCGCGACCGCCGCGGCCCCGCACCGCCCGGCCGCCCGGGGTGACCATCCCATCATTCGCTCGTTCTGCTGAACGTGAGCACCCAGGAACTCGCCTCCTCCGCCGAGCCCTCGCCCGAGCCCTCCCCCGGCCCCGTCGACGTCGAGCAGGCCGAGGCCGCGCTCGTCGAGCACTATCCGCGGCTCGTCCGGATCGCCTATCTCGTCCTGCCGCCGTCCCTCGGCCGTAACCGCCGGGTGCTCACCGCGCACGCGCTGGTGCAGCGCTCGCTGCCGCGCCGGCGCATCTCGGGGACGACGGTGCCGAGGAGCCGGCGGGCGGAGGACGCGGTCGACCCGGGCTACGCGTACGTGCGGGGCGAGGTGCTGCGGCAGGCGCTGACCGCCGGACTGCCGCTGCGGCGCCGCGCGCTGCCGCGGCGGGCGCAGTTCCCGCCGCTGCTGCCGCAGGTGTGGGGACTGCGACTGTTCCCGCGCGCGGGCGGCGCCGACGAACTCGCCCTGGACCAGCGGCTGTCCGCGCTGTCCGGACCGGCCCGGGCGGCGTACGTGCTGCGCGGCCTGGAACGGCAGGGCGACCCGGAGGTGCTGCGGGTGCTGGCGGCGGCCGGCGTCGAGGACCCGGAGGCGGCGCTCGCGGAGGCGGACGGGGTCGAGGCGCAGTACGTGCTCCTGGAGTCCCCGGAGTTCGACCCGTGCTCGCTCCAGGCCCGGCCGACCGACCTGATGCGGCGGCGCCAGCACGGCAAGGCGGTGCTCGCGGCGGCCGCGGCGGCCGTGGTGTGCGGGGCGCTGCTGGGGCTGCCGGGCGACGGCTGGGGCAGAAACGGTGCTGCGGCCCCGTCGTACGCCCGTAACCCGGCGGCGGAGGCGGCACTCGACCCGGCCGGCCTGAAGCGGGTCGGGCCGACGGACTGGCGGGTGTCGTCCCGTACGGACTTCACGGTGTGGCCGGCCCGCGGCGAACTCACCGGCGACAGCGCGCTGCTGCGGCGGGCGCTGGCCGTGTGGGCGCGGCCCGGGCCGAGCGTGCGGGCGTCGGCGACGCCCGGGACGCCGCCGGGACCGCCGATGGGTTCGCCGCAGCTGCTGTTCGCGGGCCGGGTGGACGCGGCGCGCGTGGTGCTGTTCCACGACGGGCTGCGGGTGGTGCGCTACGCCGAGCCGGTGGACGACACGAGCGGCGCGGCGCTCGACTTCGCCCGTACGGACGGGGCGGACGCGGTCGGCTCCGCGGCGCTCGTGGTGTCGCGGGCGGCGGGCAACGTGCGGTACGTGACGGCGCCGTGGGTGCGGGAGGCGGCGGTGCGGGACCTGCTGGCGCCGGGCGAGGCGGCGCGGGTGCTGGCGCGGGACGCGTACGGCGTGACGGAGCCGATGCCGAGCCCGATGACCGCGCGGGCCGGGACGTGCACGAGCTGGAGCGCGTTGCAGGTGCGCGACGGGTCGGGCGTGCGGCTGCTGGCCGACCTGGGCGAACTGGCTCCGGCCCGGCTGACGGCGGGCGCGCCGGCGCGGCCCGTGGACGTGGCCGACGCTCCGGGCGCGGCGGGGCGGGCGGAGTGGGCGCGGACCGCGTGCCGGCTGCCGGAGCTCGCCTCGCGCGGGGTGCGGGCCGTCAACGCGTGGGCGTACGCGGCGCAGCAGCTGCCGGAAGGCGGCGGGCGGGCCGAGTGGTCGTGCGTACGGGCGGAGACCTGGCGCGGCACCGGTAGCCGCAGCCTCGCCCTCTTCCACGCCCCGGGCGCTCCCGCCGGCACACCGGCGCTCGCCGCCCGCTCCGAGGGCTCCCTGGCGTGCGGCGCGCGGGAGGCGCGGGTGCTGGCGGGCGTGGTGTGGCAGTCGAGGGCCGGCCAGTGGTACGTGGTGGCGGCGGGCTCGCCGGACTTCGCGTCGCTGGTGCTGTCGGGCGGAGTGCGAGCGCGGAGCGAAGGGCATGTGCTGGCGGTGCGGGCGGCGCCGGGGAACCGGGCGGAGCTGACGGGCACGCTCGCGGACGGCACCCGCCTCACCGCGCTGCGCTGACTTGGCCGGCCGGGTCCCCGCGCCCGAAAAAGCGCGTGCAGGGCTCTGGCCGGAGCGCGTACCGGTCAGTACATTGACGCCATGTCTAATACGCAGCCCGCACCGGTGGCGGCGGAGCACATCGAGCTCAAGGCTCGCAAGGTCTCCTTCGACTGGGAGAAGACGCCGCTTCACTGGGTGCCAGGAGATCCGTTCACCACGCACACCATCAACGTGCTGCACCTGCTGCTCCCGGCCGGCGAACGCTGGTTCGTGCACGTCTACAAGCAGGCCCTGCCGTACATCACGGACGACCGGCTGCGCGAGGACGTCATCGGCTTCATCGGCCAGGAGGCGGTGCACTCGCAGGCCCACGACGACGTGCTGCCGCACCTCAAGAAGCTGGGCCTCGACCCCACGCCGTACACCGCCCAGGTCGACTGGTTCTTCGAGAAGCTGCTCGGTGACCGGACCCTGCCGCCCGGCCGGCCGCGGCGCTGGTGGCTGATGGAGCGGGTCGCGCTGATCGCCGCCATCGAGCACTACACCGCCTTCCTCGGCAACTGGGTGCTCAACGCCGAGGAGCTCGACCGCGTCGGCGCCGACCCGGTCATGCTCGACCTGCTGCGCTGGCACGGCGCCGAGGAGGTCGAGCACCGCTCGGTCGCCTTCGAGCTGTTCCTGCACCTCGACGGCGGCTACCGGCGACGCGCCCGCACCTGGGCGCTCGCCTTCTCCGCGCTCGTGTTCCTCTGGCAGCGCGGTGTCCGCTTCTTCATGGCGAACGACCCGACGATCCTCGACGCCAAACCGTCCGTCGGCCAGTTCGTCCGCAAGGGCCGCGAAGGCGTGCTGCCGTCGACACCCGACATGCTGCGCTCCATCCCCCGCTATCTCAGCCGGAGTTACCACCCCACCCAGGAGGGCTCCACCGCCCAGGCCGCGGCCTATCTCGCCGGCTCTCCCGGCGCCAACGGAGGCCGTGTCTGATGCGTGTGCGCACCGTCGTTCTCGTCGCGGGAGCCGCGCTCCTCGCCAAGCGGGCGTTGCGGCGCCGCGTCGACGCCTCGCCGCTGTGGCCGATGCCCGCCCTGGACGAGCCGATCTCCGGCCGCGGCCGGCTCGCCACCGTCACCCGCCGCGTCCTCGTCGCCGCCCGCACCGAACCCGCCGACGGCGTGGTCCAGCTGCGCCTGGAGGGCGAGCAACTGCCCGCCTGGCAGCCGGGCGCGCACCTCGACCTCGTGCTGCCCTCCGGCACCGTGCGCCAGTACTCGCTCTGCGGCGACCCGGCCGACACCGGCGCGTACACCGTGGCCGTACGCCTCGTCGAGGACGGCCGCGGCGGCTCGCGCGAGGTCCACGAGCAGCTCCACGTGGGTACGGAGATCGAGATCCGCGGGCCGCGCAACCGCTTCCCGCTCGCACACGCGCCCTCCTACGTCTTCGTCGCCGGCGGCATCGGCATCACGCCCGTCCTCCCGATGGTGCGCGCCGCCGAGGCGGCCGGAGCCGAGTGGCGGCTGCTGTACTGCGGGCGCGACCTCGCCTCCATGCCGTACGCCGAGGAGGCCGAGCGGCTCGGCCGGGGCCGCACCACCCTCGTGCCCGAGGACCGGGACGGGCGGCCCGACCTCGGCTTCCTCGGCGAACTCCCGGCCGAGACGGCCGTCTACTGCTGCGGGCCGGAGGGCCTGATGGCCGCGGTCGGCGCCGCCCTGCCCGACGGACGGCTCGCGCACCTGGAGCGCTTCACCGCCGGACCCACCGAGGGCGGCAGGCCCTTCGAGGTCGAACTGCGCCGCTCCGGGCGGACGTTGACGGTGGCCGCCGACCAGACGGTGCTGTCGGCGGTCCGCGAGGCGGTCCCGGGGCTGCTCTACTCCTGTCAGCAGGGCTTCTGCGGAACGTGCCAACAGCGGGTCGTGGCGGGCGAGATCGACCACCGCGACGAGCTGCTCACGGACGCCGAGCGCGCGGACTCCATGCTGATCTGCGTCTCGCGGTGCGCCGGCGAGCGGCTCGTCCTCGACCTGTGAGCCGCCGGCGAGGGACCGGGGACGGGCCCCTGGAAAGGGGCCCGGAAGGGATCAGGGAAGGACCAGCCAGTCCAGGGCGAACGCGGTGAGCAGCCCGCCCACCAGGAGCCAGGTGGCGAGCCGGGTCCGGCCGTTGCGGGAGAGTTCGATCACCACGCCGCAGAGGATCATGGCCAGTCCGTACACGCCGACGACGAGGACTGACGTGTGGCTCGCCAGCCGCGTCACCAGGACGGCGGCCGTCACGACGAGCAGGACCGATCCGGCGACCACCCGCGCGAGCCGGGCCTGCCTGGGCGTGAGACCGGCGGGCTCGTCCGACGGGTCCGCCGTGGTGTCCGGGGTGTCCTGCTCAGAAGCACTCATGTGCCGGGAGCGTAACGGACTCCCGTTAGGCTGTTCGCATGACGACCGGGGTACGCCGAAGGATGGGCGTCGAGGAGCGTAAACAGCAACTGATCGGGGTGGCCCTTGAGCTGTTCAGCCACCGCTCCCCCGACGACGTCTCCATCGACGAGATCGCCGCGGCCGCGGGCATCTCGCGCCCGCTGGTCTACCACTACTTCCCCGGCAAGCAGTCCCTCTACGAGGCCGCGCTGCGGCGCGCCGCCGACGAGCTGGCCGCCCGTTTCCTCGAACCGCCGGAGGGCCCGCTCGGGGCGCGGCTGCTGCGCGTGATGGGCCGGTTCTTCGACTTCGTGGACGGGCACGGGCCCGGCTTCGCGGCGCTGATGCGCGGCGGCCCGGCGGTCGGCTCGTCGACGACCAACGCGATGATCGACGAGGTGCGGCAGGCCGCGTACGAGCAGATCCTGGCCCATCTGGACGTCGACGAGCCCTCCGCCCGGCTCGAACTGGTCGTCCGTTCCTGGGTGTCGCTGGCCGAGTCGACGGCGCTGCTGTGGCTGGACGGGCGCCGGGTGCCGCGCGCGGAGCTGGAGCTCCAGCTCGTGCACGACTTCGCGGCGCTGGCGGCGGTGAGCGCCGCGTACGACGCCGGGATGGCGGAGATTCTGCTGCGGATCGTCGCCGACGAGCCGGCCGACGGGCCGTTCGGCGACCTGGTGGCCCGGCTCGCGGCGCTCGTGCCCCGGCTGCCGGGCCAGGCGCCGGACCAGGCACCCGGCCAGGCGCCGGCACCGGAGCCCGATCAGCTGCCTGACCAGCTGCCGGTTCAGCGCCGCTTGGCGTAGGACGCGTCGAGGTCACGGACCTCGGCGGACAGCGTGACGCCGGACGCGTCCTTCACGTAACCGGGCAGCAGCTCCAGGACCGCGGCCGACAGCCGCGCCTTGGCCTCCGGCGTACGGCCGGCGAGCAGCGCGATGTCGACGTGGACGAGCCCGGCCTCGCCCGCGCCGTCGCCCACCACGGTCTCCTCGACCTCGCGGAAGCTGGTCACACAGGCCTCCAGGCGCGCGTCGACCGTCTCCACGACGATCGGGTGCAGCGCGAGCGCGAAGCCGCGGCGGTCGAGCGGGGCCGAGTAGTCGACGGTGATGTGGGGCATGGGAGTCGCTCCTGCTGGTACGGATGTCAGCCCACACCTTTACGGTGATCGTCATGACGGCACAAGTGACCTTCCGGCAGGCGGACGACGGGGACCTCGACGTTCTGGTGCGGCTGCACGACGACGTGGCCCGCTGGATGACCGACCACGGGATCGAGCAGTGGAAGCCGGGCGCCCGCGGGCCCGAGCACTTCCGCCGGCGGATCGCCGAGGGCGAGGTGTGGCTCGCGCTGCTCGGCGGGCGGCCGGTCGGCGCGTACGAGCTGTGGTGGCGGGACGAGGACGTGTGGGGCCCGCAGCTGCCGGTGGCGGGCTATGTGCACCGGCTGATGACCGACCGGGAGGCGGCGCCCGCCGGGACCGGGCGGCTGCTGCTCGACCACGCGGAACGGCGCACGGCCGCCGCCGGCCGGGGCCTGGCCCGGCTGGACTGCGAGGCCGCGGACCCGCGGCTGCGGACGTACTACGAGGGCGCCGGGTACGCGGTCGTCGGACGCCTGGAGAAGGCGGCGGCGGACGGCCGCCGGTACGCGGTCGCGCTGATGGAGAAGCCGCTGACGGAGCAGCCGGTGACGCACCCGGTGGCAGAGCACCCGGTGACGGAGCAGCCGGTCGGCTGAGTCGGCCCGGGCACGCGCGAAGGCCGTGCCCCGGCGACTGCGGGGCACGGCCTTGCGTCCGGCGGGAGCGTCAGCGGGCCGTGAAGACGGCCACCGTGCGGGCCGGGACCGTGAAGGTGCCGGAGCCGGGCTCGTAGGCGGCGGTCCGCACCACCGGGTCGGAGCCGGACGCCTGGGCCGGGTGGAGGCGGTAGGCCTGGCCGGCCAGGGCGCCCACCGTCTGCCGCTGGGCCTGCGGGCTCGCGTTGAAGACGACGACCAGGTCGCCGAGGCGCATGGTGATCACGCCGGGCGTCTCGTCGCGGCCGGACAGCGGGAAGGACAGGGCGTCCTGGACGCGGGCGGCCGTGTCGAGCGAGAAGGCCGGCTCGGTGCCGCGGATCCTCAGCAGGTCCCGGTAGGCGGCGGAGGCGCCGTCGATCTCGGCGCAGCCCGGCGTCAGGCCGGCGCCGGTCAGGAGCGGCTTGCCGTACGCCCACTTGGCCTTGTTGTCGGCGGCCGGCGGCAGTCCGCGGCCGAAGCCGTTGCCGTCGCGGCAGTCCCAGTGGATCGCGTTGAACCAGTCGCCGCTGTCGTACGAGTTGCGGTCGAGGGACTTCGAGCGGAGCAGGTCGCTGCCGGCCTGGGACAGCGCCGGGCCCTGCGAGAGGGTGGCCGTGGCCATGGCGAGGACCTGCATGCGGGCCCGGTCGGCGGCCGGGGTGCCGGCCGGGAGCTTGAAGGCGAGGGCGTCGTACAGGGCCTCGTTGTCGTGGGCGTCGGCGTAGGCGAGGGCGTCGCCGGGAGCGGCGGCGTAGCCGGCCGGGGCGCCGTTGTAGTCGACCTCGGAGCCCTTGACCGTGCGCCCGGAGGTGTCGGTGAAGGTGTACGAGGCGAGGTTGCCGGTGAGGCCGACCTTGATCAGGTCCTGGTAGTGCAGGAGCCGTGCCTTCTGCTGCTCCGGGGTGCCGTTGGCGGCCGAGGTGTTGGGGTCGGTGAACAGGCCGGAGGCGAAGCCCTGGATCCCGGGGTCCTCGTCGAAGGGGCCGCCGCCGCGGACGGCGTCGCGGGCCCGGTCGGAGAAGGTGGCGATGCCGGTGCCGGCCATGTTCTTCTGGGTGGCCTGGACGAAGCGGGCGTCGTCGGCGATCTCGCCGAAGTTCCAGCCCTCGCCGTAGAGGACGATCGCCTTGCCGTCGACGCCGTCCTTCTCGACGGTCAGGGCGTCGAGCGCCGTGCGGACGGCGAGGATGTTCTCCTTGGGGTGGTGGCCCATGAGGTCGAAGCGGAAGCCGTCGACCTTGTACTGCTTGGCCCAGGTGACGACCGAGTCGACGACGAGCTTGCCCATCATGGCGTTCTCGGGCGCGGTGTTGGCGCAGCAGGTGGAGGTGGCGACGCTGCCGTCGGCCTGGAGGCGCTGGTAGTAGCCGGGCACGATCCGGTCGAGGACGGACTTGTCGGACTGTCCGGCGGCGACGGTGTGGTTGTAGACGACGTCCATGACGGTGCGCAGTCCGTCGCCGTTGAGGGCCTGGACCATCCGCCGGAACTCGACCGTGCGGCGGGTGCCTTCGGGGTCGGTGGCGTAGGAGCCTTCCGGGACGGTGTAGTGCAGCGGGTCGTAGCCCCAGTTGTAGGCGTCCTTGGCCGCGGCGGCGGTGACGCAGGCCTGCTGCTCCTCGGAGTCGGGTGCGTAGACCTTGAGGTCGCAGGCGGGTGCGGTCTGCTCGGACTTCTTCTCGGGGATGGTGCCGATGTCGAAGGCGGGCAGGAGGTGGACGTAGGAGGTGCCGGCGGCGGCGAGTGCGCGCAGGTGGCGTGAGCCCGCGCTGCCGGTGTCGGTGAAGGCGAGGTAGGTGCCCCGGTGGCCGGCCGGCGCGGTGGTGTCCGCGACGGAGAAGTCCCGGATGTGCAGTTCCTGGATCTGGGCGTCGCGCAGCGGCACGGCGGCGGGCTTCCTCAGGGTCTTCCAGCCGGCCGGTGCGAGGCGCGGGTCGGCGAGGTCGACGACGAGGCTGCGGGCGGAGTCGGTGGTGAGGGCGGTGGAGTACGGGTCGGTGACCCGGTTCTCGACGACCTTCTGGACGCCGGGTGCCCAGACCTTCACGACGTACCGGTACGGCTTGCCGGTCCAGGTCCTCGGTCCGGTGACGGACCAGACGCCGCTGGCCTCGTCGCGCCGCATGGGCACGGCCTTGCCGTCGAGTTCGAGGGCGACGGACTGGGCGGTCGGCGCCCACACGGACAGGGTGGGTCGGCCGGCGCGGAAGACGGGGCCGAGGGCGGCGCCGGTGGCCTGCCGGGCGTACAGGTCGTCGAGGACGCCGGCGGTCTGGACGCCGGTGGCGGCGAGCAGGGCGCCGTTGGCGGCGCGCTGGGTGGCGATCAGCTGGCCGCGCAGCGAGGCGCGGACGCGGCCGGCGTCGCGCGGGTCGACGGTGAAGGCCGGGTAGTCCTTCAGGTGCGGGAACTTCCGCTTCTGGGCGTCGGTCAGGGCGGTGGGAGCGAGCCGCAGCCAGCGGCCCTCGTCGCTGAGGGCTCCGTCGGTGACGGTGATGCCGCCGTTCTCGGCGTAGACCAGCTGCTGGCTGGTGGAGCCGGTGGCCTTCACCTTCCAGACGACGGTGTTCCGGTCGATCCACTGGGCCTCGGCCTTGGTGAGGTCGAGGCCGGGCGTGCCGCCGGTCTGCGGGAGCAGGTACTGCTGCTGTCCGCCGAGCAGCCACACCTCGTGGCCGTAGGTGCCGAGGTCGAGGGACTGGTCGGTGGGCAGGTCCTTCTGGTCGCCCTTGTGGACGATGTACGACAGGGAGGTCGCGCCCTCGGTGAGCGGCACCTCGTAGACGGCGCCGTAGGCGTCGAAGCGGGCCGGCATCAGCGGCGTGGACCAGTCGGTGGGCCGGGCGGCGCCGGTCCACAGGTGCAGGCCCCAGCCGTCGTAGTTCCCGTCGGCGCGCTGGTAGTGCAGGACGGCCTTGGTCCTGTCCTGCGGGGCCGGGGCCGGGTCGGTGTCGGACTGGCCTTCGGCGCCCTGCGTGATCCAGACCTCGCCGGTGCGGGCGAGGGCGATGCTGCGCTGCGGGCCGTCGGCGGCGCCGTCCTTCTCGACGGTGTACGGGAGGGTCGAGGCGCCTTCGGGGACGCGCACCCAGGCGAAGGCGCCGTGGGCGTCGCGGCCGGTGAAGGGTGCCTCCTGGCCGGCGGCCTTCAGTGTCCAGCCGTCGTAGTTCCCGTCGGGGCGCCGGTAGTGCACGACGGCGTGGGTGCGTTCGACGGCGACGGGCTTCTCGGGCGCGGGGGCCTGGCCGGCGGTGCCGGCGGCGAGGGCGCTCGCGGTGCGTCCGGCGGCGTCGACGACGACGGCCTTGTAGCGCAGGGCGGTGCCGGCGGGTGCGGTCACCTGCTGGGTGATCTTGTACGGGGCGTGGTCGGCGGTGCCGAGGGTCTGCCAGGGGCCGTCGCCGGTCTGGGCGGCGAAGACGACCCGGCCCCGGCCGTCGCCGCTGACGTCGGCGCTGATCTCGACGGTGCCGGTGGCGCCGGCGGCCGGCGCCTTCAGGGTGATGCCGGGCGCGGTGGCCGGGGCGGGAAGGGCCGTGTCGGCCTTCAGGACCAGCGAGGACAGGGCCGGGACGGTGACGGTGACGGCCCCGTCCCGGGCGGTGACGGCGCCCTGCCCTCCGTAGAGGACGTGGAAGGCCGTCGAGTCGACGGGCACGGTCACGGTCCGCGCGGTGGTGGCGCTGTTGGTGGCGACGAGGTACTCGGTGTCCGCCTCCGGGTCCGTACGGGAGAAGGCGTAGACGGAGCCCTGGGCGTAGCGTTCCCGCTGGACGCCGTCGCGCAGGGCCGGGTGTTCGCGGGTGAGCTTCGACAGCCGGGCGATCGCCCGGTAGAGCGGGTGGCCGGTGTCGTAGGCGTCGGAGGCGTGGGTGCGGTCGGTGCCGAGCTGGTCGTCGTCGAGGTAGTCGGCGGCCTTGGAGGCGAAGAGGGTCTGGCGGGCGTCCTTGTCGCCGCCGGCGCCGGTGAAGCCCTGCTCGTCGCCGTAGTAGACCACCGGGTTGCCGCGGGTGAGGAACATCAGCTCGTTGGCGAGCCGGGCGCGCTGGAGGAGTTCGGGGTCGCCGGCGTCCGGGTGGTCCTGCTTGAGGAAGGTCCCGATGCGGCCCATGTCGTGGTTGCCGAGGAAGGTGACCTGCTCGTAGGCGTTGGCGTGGGCGGCAGCGTACTTGTAGTCGTCGGCGAAGACCTTGGCGAGCTTGTCGGCGCCGGCGCCCTGGGAGGCGTAGGCGCGGGCGGCGTCCTGGAAGGGGAAGTCGAGGGTGGCGTCGAGCCGGCCGCGGGTGACGTAGGGCGCGGTGACGGAGGTGTCGGCGGAGTAGACCTCGCCGAACATGAAGAAGTCCTTCCGGCCCTGCTTCCTGGCGTAGGCGTCGAGGGCGGTGGCCCACTGGGTCCAGAAGTCCATGTTCACGTGCTTGACGGTGTCGATGCGGAAACCGTCGATCTTGAAGTCGTGGACCCACTTCTCGTAGATCTTCTTCATGCCCTCGACGACCTCGGGGCGCTCGGTCCACAGGTCGTCGAGGCCGACGAAGTCGCCGTACTCGGCGGACTCGCCGACCCAGGTGGAGTCGCCCCGGTTGTGGTACATCGTGGGGTCGTTGAGCCAGGCCGGGACCTTGGTGCCGGTCTTCTCGACCGGTGTGTACGGGAAGGAGCCGGCGTTCACCTCGGGCACGGCGGCGCGGTCGTCGAAGGGCCGGCCGGTGGCGTCGAGGTACGGGTAGGCGCCCTTGGGCCGGTAGCCGTAGGTCTTCTCGGCGTAGTCGACGGTGTCGGCGGTGTGGTTGGTGATGACGTCGAAGAAGACCTTCATGCCCTTGGCGTGGGCGGCGTCGATCAGCCGCCGCAGGTCCTCGTTGGTGCCGAAGTGCGGGTCGACCTGGGTGAAGTCGGTGATCCAGTAGCCGTGGTAGCCGGCGCTGGCGTCCTTGCCGGTGCCCTGCACGGGCCGGTTCTTGAAGATCGGGGCCATCCAGATGGCGGTGGTGCCGAGGCCCTTGACGTAGTCGAGCCGTTCGGTGAGGCCCTTGAGGTCGCCGCCCTGGTAGAAGCCCTTGTCGGTGGGGTCGAAGCCGGTCTCGGAGCGGGAGCCGGTGAGGCCGCCGCGGTCGTTTCCGGTGTCGCCGTTGGCGAAGCGGTCGGGCAGCACGAAGTAGAACTGCTCGCGGGTCAGGTCGTGGCGGGCGGGTGTCGCGGCCAGCGCCCGGTCGGAGGGCGGCGCGGGCGGCCGCGGGGCGGCGGTCGCGGGGAGGGCGGGCACGAGGGCGGCGCACAGGGCGGCGGCGAGCGCGGCCGCCGTTCTCTTGCGTGTCACGGGGTGCTCCCAGAGGTACGGGAAGAGAGGGCCGCCCCGGCGGGGCGGCCCTTGGCGGTGAGGATCGTCAGGTGCGGAAGGTGTCGTTCAGGGTGATCTGGCCGGAGGCGGGGACAGTCGCGGTGCGGTTGGCGCCGGACTCCCAGGTGACGTTGCCGGCCGCGTCCTTGCGGACGTACTTGTACTCGAAGGCCGTGCCGGCGGGCAGCGTCACGGCGAGCTTCCAGACCGGGTACGTCGCCGGGTCGAGCTTCGGCGCGGCGGCCGGGGACCAGTTGCCGAGCTCGGGGCGGTTGCCCGTCACGTAGATGTTCTGG
Source organism: Streptomyces sp. NPDC053493 (assembly GCF_044544825.1). Lineage (NCBI taxonomy): Bacteria > Bacillati > Actinomycetota > Actinomycetes > Kitasatosporales > Streptomycetaceae > Streptomyces > Streptomyces sp. NPDC053493. The sequence goes on along the minus strand of NZ_JBITXS010000008.1, from coordinate 296,112 downwards.
CCGGGCGTCGTGGTGGCGTTGACGCTGAAGGTGGCGCCGGCGGTGACCGGCTGGGTGCCGCAGTTCCTGGCGCCCGCGTGCAGGGCGAGGGCGGTGTCGGCGCCGAGCGTGGCGGTGAACCGGCCGGCGGCGTCGACCGTGACCGGGGTGTTGCTCTGCACGTCGCAGTAGGTGCCGGCGGGCAGCGAGGTCTGGAAGGTGCGGGTCAGGGCGGAGGTCTCGTGGTTGATCGCCACGTAGGCCTTGGAGCCGCGGCCGAACGCGATCGCGTTGTTGCCGTTGTCCCACCAGTCGGTGACGGCCTGGCCGCGGGCGGTGTTGCGGAAGGCCACCATGGAGGAGATCTCGCGCCAGGCGTGCTGGCACTTCCAGCCGTCGCGGTAGCAGGCGGTGACCTGGTGGCCGTTCGGGGCGCCGGCGTCCTTGTCGGTCCACTCGTAGCCGGAGTGGACGTCCGGGGAGCCGTAGGGCCAGGCGAGCATGAAGACGGAGGCCAGGGTGTACGGAGCACCCACCTTGTAGTTGAGGGTGTCGCCGCCGCGCTCGGTGTCGTGGTTGTCGACGAAGACGGCGGACTGCCCGCTCGGCATGTAGCCCCAGGCCTCGCCGAAGTTCTTGAGGTAGGCGAGCTTCTCGTTCTGCAGGACGCGCTTGAGGTCGCGGGCGTAGCGGAACTCCTGGACGTCGCCGTTGCCGAGGTACTCGCTCGGTGAGACGGCCTCGCCGGCGCCGTGGATGGCCTCCTGCTTCCAGTAGACGGAAGGATTCGTCAGCCGGGACTTGATGGTGGCGAGGTCGGCGGCCGGCATGTGCTTGGCGGCGTCGATCCGGAAGCCGTCGACGCCGAGCGACAGCAGGTCGTTGAGGTAGGCGGCTATCCGGCCGCGGACGTACTCCTCGCCGGTGTCCAGGTCGGCGAGCTGCACCAGCTCGCAGTTCTGGACGTTCGCCTTGTCCTGGTAGTTGGAAATGGTGGCGCGGCAGTCGTCCATGTCGGCGCCGGAGTAGACGCCCGGGTAGTTGTACTTGCTGTACGTGGACCCGCCGGTGCCGGTGTAGGTGGCGTTCGGGTCCGCGGGGCCGGCCATGTGGTTGACGACCGAGTCCGCGACGACCTTCACTCCTGCCGCGTGGCAGGTGTCGATCATGCTCTTGAAGGCGGCGCGGTCGCCGAGCGGGCCGGCGATCTTGTAGCTGACGGGCTGGTAGGCGGTCCACCACGGGGATCCCTGGATGCGCTCCTGGGGCGGTGAGACCTGGACGTAACCGTAACCGGCGGGGCCCAGCTGGTCGGTGCAGGCCTTGGCCACCGAGGCGAAGTTCCACTCGAACATCACCGCGGTGACGTCCTTCTCGCCGGGGGCCGAGGCCTGCGCGGTGGGGGATCCCGTGACGGCCACAGCGGCTCCCGCCACCAGGGCGAGTGCAGCGGCCACGGTCTTTCTTGCCATGCTTCCTCCTGTACGACGTCCCTGTCGCAAGAGCGGCTCTCTCGGCTCGGGAGAGCCTGTTCGCAAGAAGTTGCCGAAAAAGACAGCAACTGTTTTCAGCCGCGACCGTAGGGGCGTACAGGCGTGCGGTCAACCCTTCGCACAGGTCAAGGAAAGGGATTACGCAAGGAGTTGCGGCGGCTGCGCCGTGGAGCCGCGCACGACCAGCTCCGGCTGGAACACGAACTCCGTGCGCTGGACCGGGTTTCCCTCGATCTCCTCCAGGAGCGCGCCGACCGCCGCCGTCGCCATGGCCTGCACCGGCTGGCGCACGGTGGTCAGCGGCGGGTCGGTGAAGGCGATCAGCGGGGAGTCGTCGAAGCCGACCACGGACACGTCACGGGGCACGTCGAGGCCGCGGGCACGGGCCGCCCGGACGACGCCGAGGGCCATCAGGTCGGAGCCGCACACGATGCCCGTGCAGCCCTCGGCGAGCAGCAGGTCGGCGGCGGCGTGGCCGCCCTCCACGCCGAACAGGGTGGGCCGCACGAACCGTTCGGCCTCCTCCCGCTCGATGCCGAGCCGGGCGCGCAGTTCGGCGGCGAAGCCCTCCGCCTTGCGGCGCGAGGGAACGTAACGGGTCGGCCCGATGGCGAGCCCGATCCGCTCGTGGCCGAGGTCCACCAGGTGCCGTACGGCCATCCGGGCCGCCGCCCGGTCGTCGGGCGAGACGAAGTTGGCGTCGATGTGCTCGTTGAAGCCGTTGATGAGGACGAACGGCACGCCGCGCGCGGCCAGCCCGCCGTAGCGGGCCGGGTCGGCGGTGGCGTCCGCGTGCAGCCCGGAGAGGAAGACGATGCCGGACACGCCGCGCTCCACCAGCTGCTCGACCAGCTCGTCCTCGGTCGCGCCGCCGGGCATCTGGGTGCACAGCACCGGCGTGTAGCCGTGCCCGGCCAGGACCTGCTCGATGACCTGGGCGAAGGCCGGGAAGATGGGATTGGTCAGCTCGGGCACCACCAGGCCGACCAGGCCGGCGCTACGCCTCCTGAGCCGTACGGGACGTTCGTAGCCCAGCACGTCGAGCGCGGCGAGGACCTTGTGCCGGGTCGCGCCGGCCACGCCCGCCTTGCCGTTGAGGACCCGGCTGACGGTGGCCTCGCTCACCCCGGACTGGGCCGCGATGTCCGCGAGCCGCGGGGCACCGGCACCGGCGCCCCGCGGCAGGGGGATCGTCACACCGCCCACCAGACGGTGGTGTCGGCGGGCAGCTCCGCCACGCCCTCACCATGGGAGACGGGCTCGTTGGAGAGGAGGAACCGGCCGGGCAGCGGGACGGAGATGGCCCGGCCGGTGGTGTTGGCGGTGCAGACGAAGCCGTCGCGCCGGAAGGCCAGGACGCCGTCGGGCGCGTCCAGCCACTCGATCGCCTCGCCCGCGCCGAGCCCGGGCTGCGCGCGGCGCACGGCGAGCGCGCTGCGGTACAGCTCCAGGGTGGAGGTGGGGTCACCGGTCTGCGCCGCGACGCTGAGCGCGCCCCAGCCGGCCGGCTGCGGCAGCCAGGAGCCGCCGTCGCCGAAGCCGTACGAGCCGCCCTCGGTGGTCCACGGGATCGGCACCCGGCAGCCGTCGCGGAAGCCGTCCTGGCCGGAGGCCCGCCAGAAGGACGGGTCCTGGCGGACCTCGTCGGGCAGGTCGGTGACGTCGGGCAGGCCGAGCTCCTCGCCCTGGTAGACGTAGGCGGAGCCGGGCAGCGCCAGCATCAGCAGGGTCGCGGCGCGGGCCCGGCGCAGGCCGAGCGCGCGGTCGCCGGCCGTGCGCAGCTGGGTGCCGAGGCCGGCGGGGTTGGCGAACCGGGTGGCGTGCCGGGTGACGTCGTGGTTGGACAGCACCCAGGTGGTGGGCGCGCCGACCGGGCGCATCGCGGCGAGCGAGGCGTCGATGACCCGGCGCAGCTCCGCCGCGTCCCAGTGGGTGCCCAGGTACTGGAAGTTGAAGGCCTGGTGCATCTCGTCGGGGCGCACGTAGAGCGCGGTGCGCTCGACGGTCGGGGTCCAGGCCTCGGCGACGAGGACGCGCTCGCCGTCGTACTCGGCGAGGATCCGCCGCCAGGAGCGGTAGATGTCGTGGACGCCGTCCTGGTCGAAGAACGGCATGACGTCGTTGCCGAGCAGCTTCAGCTGGTCGTGGGCGCCGATGTCGGGCAGGCCGGCGGCCTTGACGAGGCCGTGGGCGACGTCGACGCGGAAGCCGTCGACGCCCATGTCGAGCCAGAAGCGCAGGATCGAGCGGAACTCGTCGCGGACGGCCGGGTGGTCCCAGTTGAAGTCGGGCTGCTCGGGCGCGAAGAGGTGCAGGTACCACTCGCCGGGCGTGCCGTCCGGGTTCTCGGTACGGGTCCAGGCGGGGCCGCCGAAGATGGACTCCCAGTCGTTGGGCGGGAGTTCGCCGGCCGCGCCCTTGCCGGGGCGGAAGTGGTAGCGCTCGCGCAGCGGCGAGCCGGGGCCCTCGCGCAGGGCGCGCTGGAACCACTCGTGCTGGTCGGAGGAGTGGTTGGGGACGAGGTCGACGATGATCCGCAGGCCCAGTTCGTGGGCGTCGCGGATGACGGCGTCGGCGTCGTGGAGGGTGCCGAACATGGGGTCGATGGCCCGGTAGTCGGCGACGTCGTAGCCGGCGTCGGCCTGCGGCGAGGCGTAGAAGGGAGAGAGCCACACGGCGTCGACGCCGAGCTCCTTCAGATACGGCAGCCGGCTGCGGATGCCCTGGAGGTCGCCCATGCCGTCGCCGTTGCCGTCGGCGAAGCTGCGCGGATAGACCTGGTAGATCACCGCGTCTCTCCACCAGCCCGACTGCGTGCCGGTGGCGGGTGCGGCGTCGGCGGGGGCGGCGAGGTGCTGGGTCATGTCTTCCTTGCTTCGTAAGGAGCGTGCGGACACGGGTACGGGCTCAGCCCTTGACGGCACCGGCGGACATGCCGGTCACCAGGTGGCGCTGGGCGAGGAGGAACACCAGGGCGGCCGGGACGGCGATGAGCACGGAGGCCGCGGTCATCGGGCCCCACTGGGCGCCGTACTGGTTGACGAACTTCTGCAGTCCGCCGGCGAGCGTCATGTTCTCGTCGCCGACCATGAAGGCGGAGGCGTACGCCACCTCGCTCCAGGCGGTGATGAAGGAGTAGAAGGCGGTCACGGCGATGCCCGGCTTGGCGAGCGGCAGGATCAGCCGCCAGAAGGTGCCGAACGGGGTGAGGCCGTCGACCTGGCCCGACTCGTCGATCTCGCGCGGGATGGTGTCGAAGAAGCCCTTCATCATCCAGGCGCAGAACGGGACGGCGATCGTCAGATAGGTGATGACGAGGCCGGCCGGGCTGTTGAGCAGGCCCATCGACGCCATGATGTTGTAGATCGGCACGATGAGGACGGCGACCGGGAACATCTGGGTGATGAGCAGCGTCCACATCAGCCCGCGCTTGCCGGGGAAGCGGAAGCGGCTGACGGCGTAGCCGGTGGTGGAGGAGACGAAGACGCCGAGCACGGTGGTGAGGGCGGCGACGAGCAGCGAGTTGCCGAACCAGGTGAGGAACGGGGTGTCGTTCAGCAGGTTCGTGTAGTTCTCGAGCGTCGGCTCCTTGACGAAGTCCGTGGTGGTCGCGAACTTCGCCGGCTTGAGCGAGGTCAGCAGCACCCACAGCACCGGGAAGACCGCGATGACGGCGGCGACGACCAGGGTGGCGTGCAGCGCGAGGGACGCGAGCGGCGAGCGGCGGCCGCGGCGGGGAGCGTTGACGGGGGCCTTGACGGAGGCCCGGGCGGGGGCGGTGGCGGTGGTCACCAGACTTCTCCCTGCTTGCGGAGGACGCGCCGGTAGACCGCGGCGAAGACCATCAGGAGGATCAGGATCAGCACGCCCCAGGTGGAGGACTGCGCGTAGTCGCGGGGGCTGATCTCGAAGGAGAACTTGTACGCCTGGGTCACCAGGATCTGGGTGGCCTCGCCGGGTCCGCCGCGGGTGAGCAGGAAGATCACCGGGAACATGTTGAAGGTCCAGATGGTGCTCAGCAGGATCACCGTGGTGCTGACGGACCGCAGCCCGGGCAGGGTGATGTGCCGGAAGCGCTGCAGGGCGCCGGCGCCGTCCATCTCGGCGGCCTCGTACAGCTCGCCGGGGATGGACTGCAGCCCGCCGAGCAGGGCGACCATCATGAACGGGACGCCGAGCCAGACGTTGACGGCGATGACCGAGAACTTCGCCCAGGTCGGGTCGTTGAGCCACGGCACGGCGTCGATGCCGCCGCCCGCCAGCAGCTGGTTGAGGATGCCTCGGCGCTCGTCGTAGAGGAAGCGCCAGGCGAAGACGGAGACGAAGCCGGGTACGGCCCAGGGCAGGATCAGCAGCATCCGGTAGACGGAGCGGCCGGCGATCCGGCGGTTGAGCATGTTGGCGAGACCGAGGCCGAGGGCGAAGGTCACCGAGACGCAGGACACCGTCCACACCAGCGTCCAGCCCAGCGTGCCGAGGAACTGGCCACCGGTGAGCGCGTCGGCGTAGTTGTCCAGGCCCGTGAACTCGTACGTCGCCGGGATGTGGTTGACGCCGATGGAGCGTTCGACGTTGCGTTCGTCGGCGTCGGTGAGCGACAGCCAGATGCCGCGGACCAGCGGATATCCGATGATCACGCCGATCACGAGCACCACCGGGGCGACCATCGCCCAGGCGTACCAGTGGGTCGAGAGGGACCGCTTCACCGCTCCCTGCCGCTTGCCGGAGCCGCGGCTCCGGCCGCGGGCGACGTCGTCGCCCGCGGCCTTCGCCACCGACCGGCCGGTGGTGTCCACAGCCATCAGTCGGCCAGCCTTCCTTTTACTTCCAGTCCTTCAGGAGCTTGCGGTAGGAGTCGCCCGCCGTCTTCGCTCCCTGCTCGGGGCTGGTCTGGTTGGTGAGGACCTTGGTGTACTCGGTGACCAGCGGCGCGAAGAGGCTGCCGGTCTCCGGGATCCAGGGGCGCTCGACGGCCTTGTCGACGACCGGCTTGAAGAAGGTGATCATCGGGTTCATGGCGACGTCGGTCTTGCCGTACGCGGAGGTACGGGTCGGGAGCAGGCTGAGCTCCTTGGCGACCTTGGCCTGGACCTCGGCGGAGCTCATGTACTCGACGAAGGCGTAGGAGGCGTCCAGGTTCTTGGAGCCCGCGTAGACGGCGAGGTTGTGACCGCCCTGCGGGGCGCCCTGGCCGGCCGAGCCGGCCGGGACCGGGGCGATGCCCAGGTTGGCCTTGTCGGCGAACTCCTTGCCGGTGTAGGTGTCGGCGACGGCCCACGGGCCGTTGATCATCATGGCGACCTTGCCGTCCTTGAAGGCGGCCTGCATGTTGTCCCAGCCGTTGGTCGCGTCCGTGATCGCGGCCTTGGAGTCCACCAGGTCCTTGACGGTCTTGAAGGCCTTGACGCCGGCGGCGTTGTCGACCGTGACGGTCTTGGTGTCGGCGTTGACCAGGTCGCCGCCCTCGCCGTAGAGGAAGGAGAGGAACCAGTAGGCGTCGTCGCCGCGCAGGTAGAGGCCGGTCTTGCCGGTCTTCTGCTTGATCTTGGCGGAGACGGACTTGAGCTCGTCGACGGTCTTGGGGACCTCGACGCCGGCGTCCTTGAAGATCTTCTTGTTGTAGAAGATGCCCATGGAGTCGATGACCTGCGGCACGGCGTAGGTCTTGCCGTTGTACTTGGTCGACGCGGCGGCCTGCTTCAGGAAGTCGTCCTGGTCCTTCAGGGCGGTGGTGCCGTCCAGCGGGGCCAGGTAGCCGAGGTTCGCGAAGTCCGGGGTCCAGGCGACCTCGGAGCGGATGACGTCGGGTGCGCCGGAACCGGACTGCGCGGCGTTCTTGAACTTGTTCTGGGCCTCACCGAAGGGCACGTTGACGTACTTGACCGTGACCTTGGGGTGCTGCTTGGTGAAGTCCTCGGCGATCTTCTTGAAGACCTTGTCCTCGGAGCCGACCGTGGACGTGTCCCACCAGGTCACGGTGCCCGAGAGCTCGCCCGAGCTCTTCGCGCCGCCACCGGTGGAACCGCCGTTGTCGCCTCCGCACGCCGCCAGGGTCACGCCCAGGGCGGCGACCAGCGCGGTGGCCGCTATGCCACGCCGCATGTGAACTCCTATCGATGGTCCCGGATCGGACGAGGGTCTCGAACAACTTCCTCATGCGACCGCTCCCTCGCGGCGCGCCGGGCTGGCAGGAACGTAACAGGGATGAAAACGAGCCGAAAGACCTTGCGGGAAATTTCTGCAAGACCCGGGGATCGTTACATCCATGTGTCCCTAAGGTTGCCGACGAGCCGCTTGACAGCTCCAGGCTGGTGTCATGTCTTGCAAGAACTTGCGCAAGTCGGCCGATGCGGTCCGGAAAGCGCACGTGGTGGGCAATACGCCGCCCGACCGGTACAGTCCACTGCCATGACCGCGCGGCTCGCCGACATCGCAGCCCAGGCGGGGGTCAGTGAAGCCACAGTCAGCCGCGTGCTCAACGGCAAGCCCGGTGTGGCCGCGGCCACCCGTGAATCCGTGCTCGCCGCACTCGACGTGCTCGGCTACGAGCGCCCGGTCCGGCTGCGCCGGCGCAGCGCGGGCCTCGTCGGGCTCATAACCCCCGAACTGGACAACCCGATCTTCCCCGCGCTCGCGCAGGTCATCGGGCAGGCCCTGACCCGGCAGGGATACACGCCGGTGCTCGCCACCCAGACGCCGGGCGGCTCCACCGAGGACGAGCTCACCGACATGCTCGTCGAGCGCGGCGTCTCCGGCATCATCTTCGTCTCCGGGCTGCACGCCGACACCACGGCCGACACCACCCGCTACGACCAGCTGCGCGGCAAGGGCGTCCCGTACGTCCTCATCAACGGCTTCTCGCCGCACGTCCAGGCGCCCTTCGTCTCTCCCGACGACCGGGCCGCGATGGTCCTGGCGGTGACGCACCTGGCGGCCCTCGGCCACACCCGGATCGGGCTCGCCGTCGGCCCCAAGCGGTTCGTGCCGGTGCTGCGCAAGATCGAGGGTTTCCGCAAGGGCATGCAGGAGCGGCTCGGGCTCTCCCCGGAGGAGGCCGAGGAGCTGATCCAGCACTCGCTCTACACGCTGGAGGGCGGCCAGGCCGCGGCCGCCGCGCTCATCGCCAAGGGCTGCACGGCGATCGTGTGCGCGAGCGACATGATGGCGCTGGGCGCGATCCGGGCGGCCCGGCAGCAGGGCCTGCAGGTGCCGAAGGACGTGTCGGTGGTCGGTTTCGACGACTCGGCGCTCATAGCCTTCACCGACCCGCCGCTGACCACCATCCGGCAGCCCGTGCAGGCCATGGGCCAGGCCGCGGTCCGGGCGCTCCTGGAGGAGGTCGGCGGCACGCCGGCCCCGCACAGCGAGTTCGTCTTCATGCCCGAGCTGGTCGTCCGCGGTTCCACGGCCTCGGCCCCGCCGCGCCCCTGAAACCCGGCCCGTACCCAAGACGCCGCCCCGCCGCGGGGCGCCGCCCCGTCCCTGAAACCCGGCCCCGTCCCGTACCTGAAAACCCGGCCTCGACCCTGAGACGCCGCGTCGTCCCTGAGACGGAGAGGGTGCGGCCCGGACCCGACCGAGGGATGATCGGTCGGAGGAAAGGGATCTGGCAGACTCTCCTCCTATGGGTGAAACGACCGTGAAGAGTTTGGAAAACCGGACGACCCCGTCGTCACCCACCGTGGCCGGCGGAAGATTCCCGCGCCTGCGCGCCCGGGCGCCCCGGCGCCCGCGCATCTGGTTCGAGATCCTGCTCATCGCGGTCAGCTACTGGACGTACTCGCTCATCCGCAACGCGGTGCCGGAGCAGAAGGCCCAGGCCCTCGAGAACGCCGACTGGATCTGGCAGGTGGAGCACACCCTCGGCCTCGCCTTCGAGCACACCGTCAACCACGCCGTGAACTCGGTGACATGGCTGATCGTGTCGATGAACTACTACTACGCCACCCTGCACTTCGTCGTGACGATCGGTGTGCTGGTGTGGCTGTACCGATGGCAGCCGGGCCGTTACGCCGCGTTCCGCACGGTCCTGTTCGCCACCACCGGTGTCGCGCTCGTCGGCTACTACCTCTACCCGCTGGCGCCGCCGCGGCTCATGAACGGCCAGAACTTCGTCGACACCGTGCTCGTGCACCACACCTGGGGCTCGATGGCCTCGGGCAACCTCAAGCACATGTCCAACCAGTACGCGGCGATGCCGTCGATGCACATCGGCTGGTCGCTGTGGTGCGGACTGACGATCTTCCTGCTCGCGAAGGCGCCCTGGGCCCGGATCCTGGGCCTGCTCTATCCGATGGCGACCCTGGTCGTCATCGTCGCCACCGCCAACCACTTCTGGATGGACGCGGTCGGCGGCGTGCTCTGCCTGGGCTTCGGCTTCGCCGTCTCGTACGTCTGGTACGGCTCGCGCCCGCACAAGCTGCCCCGCCTGGTGGAGCCGGCGGCGTCCACGCCCCGGGGCGTGGACGCGAAGGATGACGCCCCGGCCCCGGCCGAGGCAGCCGACGCCGAGGGCTCCCGGGCCGCCGGCCGGCACGACCGGGCGGGCGCCGGAAGCACCGACGGGGCGGGGAAGACCAATGGCGCCGGCACGCACGACCAGGAGCGGGTCAGCTCCGGAAGGTGATCCGGCCGCCGCTCACGGTCAGACGGACCGGGGCCGTCGCGGTCTCGTCGGCGCCGGCCTCGGCCGGGTCGACGGCGAAGGCGGTGAGGTCCGCCCGGTAGCCCGGCGCGATCCGGCCCGCGATGCGCTCCTCGCCCGCCGCGAGCGCGGCGTGCGTGGTCATGCCCTCCAGGGCCATCAGACCCGTGAGACCCGGCCGGACCGAGGCCGCGCCGCGCGGCACCTGGGCGGTGGCGAGGACCTGGCGGGCGTCGTAATGGGCGATGGGCCAGTCCGAGCCGAGCGCGAGGGTGGCGCCCGCGTCCCTCAGGTCCCGGCAGCGCCAGGCCCGCGCGGCCCGCTCGTCGCCGAGCCGCCGGGACCACTCGTCGGTGCGGTCGGCGCGGGTGTACGCGGTGTGCGGCGGCTGCATGGAGGCGGCGACGTCCAGCGCGGCGAAGCGGCCGAGCTGGTCGTCGGGCACGGTCTCGATGTGCTCGATCCGGTGCCGGGGGCCCGGCGCGCCGGCCAGGGCCGCGACGGTGTCCAGGACGTGGCGGACGGCCGCGTCGCCGATGGCGTGGGTGGCGGTGCCGACGCCCGCGTGGTGCAGCCGGCGCACGGCGGCGGAGTACGCGGCCGGGTCGGGCCAGAAGGCGTCGGTGCCCTGGCCGTGGCAGTCGGCGTGCTCCAGCCAGGCGGTGCCGCCCTCGACCGTGCCGTCCATGAAGAACTTGACGCCGCCGACCCGCCACAGCCGCCCGCCGCGCTCCTGGAGCCGGACCAGCTCGTCGAGCTCCTCGGGGCCGGCCCCGGGCATGCACCAGGGCGCGAGGCGGAGCCGTAGCGGAAGGTCGCCGTCGGCCTCGATCGCGGTGAGCAGGCCCGGTACGTCGTGGCCGCCGAGGTCCATGACATGGGCGCCGGTCAGTCCGGTGGCGGCCATGGCGGAGAGCAGCTCGACGAGCCGGTCGCGGCGCTCGGCGTAGGGCCGGGCGGGCAGCACGGACGTCATGAGGTCCATGGCGGCGTGCTCGTTGAGGTGCCCGGTGGGGCGGCCGTCGGCGTCGCAGACGATCTCGGAGCGCTGGGCGAAGGCGCGCGGCCCGTCGATGCCGGCGGCCTTGAGGGCGGCGGCGCTGGCGAGCGCGGAGTGGCCGTCGTACAGCCGGAGGAAGGCGGGTGCGCCGCCGAGGGCGTCCTCGATCAGTTCGTGGTGGACGCTCCGGCCGGCGAAGACGTTGTGGTCCAGGGCGTGACCGAGCACCCAGCCGTCCTGGCGTACGGCGTCGCGCAGCGCGGCCCGCAGTCCGTCGAGGTCGGTGACGGCGGACAGGTCGGTGCCGGCGGACATCTCCAGGCCCCAGACCGGATGGCTGTGGGCGTCGGTGAGGCCGGGCGTGAGGGTGGCGCCGCCGAGGTCGACGACCTCGGTGCCGGGGCCGCGCCAGGCGCGGGCGTCGGTGTCGTCGCCGAGGGCGGTGATCCGTCCGTCCCGGACGGCGACGGCGGTGTGGGCGGTCAGGTCCGGGGTGCGGACGCGGGCGTCGACGAGGACGAGGTCGGGTGCGGCGGACACGCGGGATCGGCTCCTTCGGTGGAGGTCGCGGCGGGCTGGGCGGAGGTTGCGGGCCGGACGGGGTCGGCGGCCTGGGTGAGGTCTGCGGGCTGGGCGGGCTCGGCGGCGAAGTGGGCGTAGACCTCGGGGCGGGTGCGGCGCAGGCGGAGCGCCAGCAGCAGGCCGAGGACGAAGACGGCGGGGACGACGGCGACGAGGACCGCGTTGACGGTGCGGGAGGCACCGGTGAAGAGGTCGACCTTGGAGGCGACGAGCCAGAGGGCGACGGTGAGCAGGACCGCCGCGAGTGCGGGCGCGACGAGGGTGCGCAGGGCGCCTTCCCGGTGCGGGACGCGCCGGAAGTAGCGGACGACGGCGAGCGCGGCGAGCAGCATCAGCGCCATGAGTCCGAGCATGCCGGGCGTGTTCACCCACAGCAGCAGCTGGGTGTACGGGTCGGCGCCGGCGGCCGCGAAGCCGAGGACGATGACGGCGCCGAGCACGGTCTGGGCGACACCGGCCACGTACGGGGAGCGGTGGCGGTGGTGGATCCGGCCGAGCGCGGCGGGCAGGACGCCCTCCTCGGCGAGGGCCAGGCCGTAGCGGTTGATCGCGTTGTGGAAGGCCAGCAGCGAGGCGATGATGCTGGTCACGATGAACACGTGCATCAGGTCGGCGGCCCAGCCGCCCACGTAGGTGGTGATGGCGGTGAAGAAGAGTCCGCCGGTGTCGCCCGCGGCGGCCTCGACGACCTTGTCGTCGCCGAAGGCCTGGATGACGGTCCAGACGACGAAGGCGTAGAAGAGGCCGAGGAAGCCGACCGCGATGTAGGTGGCGCGTGGGATGGTGCGGGCCGGGTCGCGGGCCTCGCGGCGGTAGATCACGGTGGACTCGAAGCCGGTGAAGGCGGAGAACGCGAAGGCGAGGACGGCGGCGGTGCCGGGCACGAGGACGTTGCCGGGCGCGAAGGAGGCCAGGGACAGGCCGTGGGCGCCGCCCTTGAGCAGGACGCCGGCGGCGAGGAGCACGAGGATGCCGGTCTCGGCGACGAGGAGGACGCCGAGGAGTTTGGCGCCGAAGTCGATGGAGCGGAAGCCGCCGTACCAGATGAGCAGCAGTCCGGCGAGGGCGATGGGCAGCCAGGGCAGGTCGACGCCCCACAGGGCGTGGGCGGTGTCGGCGGTGGCGGTGCCGAGCAGGCCGTAGACGCCGATCTCCATGCCGTTGTAGCCGACCATCGCGACCAGGGCGGCGGCGATGCCGACGGGCTTGCCGAGACCGCGGGTGATGTACGCGTAGAAGGCGCCGCCGCTGCGGACGTGGCGGCTCATGGTGGTGAAGCCGACGGCGAAGACGGCGAGCGTGATGCCGGCCAGGAGATAGCCGGCGGGTGCGCCGATGCCGCCGAGGACGAGGGCGATGGGGGCGACGCCGGCCATGACGGTGAGCGGTGCGGCGGCGGAGACGACGAAGAAGGAGATGTCGGCGGTGCCGAGGGTGCCGGTGCGCAGACCGGGTGGCTCGTCGGAGGTGCTGTCGGAGGTGGTGTCGGAGGCGCTGGAGGACATACGGGGGCCCTTCTTGGCAGGACATCCGGGGGCGGGGACGTAAACCTAAAGCCTTTCGGTTGGCGCAATGTAGCCTCGGCCCCGACGATTCGGGAAGACCTGACCTGGGAGAGAACCTTCATGGGCCGGCCGCGCACGCCCCTCCTCGACCGGGAGCGCATCACCACCACGGCGCTCCAACTCGTCGACGAGCAGGGCGACTTCAGCGTCCCGCAGATCGCGCGGCGGCTCGGGGCGCAGACGGCGTCGGTGTACCACCATGTGGACGGCCGGGACGGGATCGTGGAGCTGCTGCGGGAGCGGGTCTGCGACGCGATCGACGACAGCGCCTTCGACCTCGAACCGTGGGACGCCGCGATGGGCGCGTGGGCGCGCTCCTACCGCGCCGCCTTCGCCGCCCACGCCCGCGCGATCCCGCTCCTGACCACGTCACCGGTCCGCGCGCCGAAGGTCCTCCTCCAGTACGAGAAGGCCGTCGTCCGGCTCCTCGACGCGGGGTTCGCGCTCGCGGACGTCATGCCGGTGATCATCGGCATGGAGAACCTGGTCCTCGGCTCGGCGCTCGACATGGCCGCGCCGGAGATGATGTGGGAACTCGCCGACGAGACGGCCACGCCGCGCCTCGCCGACGCGCTGGCGGCGGTGGCCGGCGGCCGCTCGGACGCGGCGTTCGAACTGGCGCTTGCGGGCTATCTCGACCATGTGCGGCGCCTGCTCGACGCGTCCGCCTGAGCCCGCCGCCGTCGCCCTCGGGGCGGGCGCGGGGCGTGGCGAAGGCGACGCTGCCGGCCGGCGACCTCACCCGCCCCTCCCGGCCAACCGACGACACCTAGCCCGCCCTGAGTACGCCCCTTCCTCCCGCCGCCGCGGCGCCCGTCGCGGGCCGCCGCGACCCTTCGCCCCGCGGGGGCGGTGCCCCTCGCCGCCACCGCGTTGTGGCCCTTCGTTCCGCCGGGGCGGTGCCCACCCACCCGCGGGCTGGTGCCCGTCGCCACCTCGTTGTGGGCATTCGTTCCGCTGGGGCGGAACGGGTGGGCACAACGGACGGCGCCCCTTGCCGGGCCTAGGCTCCCCGGGCCCTGACCCGCACCACGACTGCGGCGCCCTTGGGGTGCGGGTCCAGGCGCAGGTGCGGAAGGCGCCCGCAAGGGCGCCGTCCCGTGTGCCCACCCGTCCCGCCCCAGCGGGACGAATGCCCACACGGGAGGTGACACGGCGCGCCGCGCAAGCGGGCGCGAGCCCGGGCGGAGGTGGCGAGGGGCGCCGCGCAAGCGGGCGCCACCCGCACGAGGCGGGGGCGACGAGGCGCCGCGTCAGCGGGCGCGGGCCGCGCGAGGCCCGGGGCGGGGGCTAGGTGGCGTAGAAGTGGGATTCGACGACCGCGCGGGCGCGGCGGGTCACGCGGCGGTAGTCGTCGACCATCTCGCCGACCCGCCCCGGCCCGTAGCCCAGGTAGCGACCCACCGCCGCCAGCTCGCGCGGCTCCGAGGGAAACGTGTCGCCGGAGCGGCCGCGCACCAGCATCACCGCGTTGCGGACGCGGGTGGCGAGAACCCACGCCTCGTCCAGCGTCTGGGCGTCGTCCGTGCCGATGAGGCCCGCCGCGTGCGCCGCCGCCAGCGCCTCGCGCGTACGCGTGGTGCGCAGGCCCGGCTCCGCCCAGCCGTGCCGCATCTGGAGCAGCTGCACCGTCCACTCGACGTCGCTCAGCCCGCCCCGGCCCAGCTTGGCGTGCAGCGTCGGGTCGGCGCCGCGCGGCAGGCGCTCGGTCTCCATCCGGGCCTTGAGCCGGCGGATCTCGCGCACCGAGTCCTCGCCGAGGCCCTCCGCCGGATAGCGCAGCGGGTCGATCAGTGCGAGGAAACGCTCGCCCAGGTCCTTGTCGCCGGCCATCATGTCGGCCCGCAGCAGGGCCTGGCTCTCCCAGACCAGCGACCAGCGGCGGTAGTAGGCCTCGTACGACTTCAGGGTGCGCACCAGCGGGCCGCTCTTGCCCTCCGGGCGCAGGTCGGCGTCGATGAGCAACGGCGGGTCTGAGGTGGGCAGTTGGAGGAGCCGTCGCATCTCGGTGACGACCTGGCCGGCGGCCCGCGCCGCCTCCTGCTCGTCGACGCCCTCGCGCGGCTCGTGCACGAACAGGACGTCCGCGTCGGAGCCGTAACCGAGTTCGTGCCCGCCGAAGCGGCCCATGCCGATGACGGCGAACCGGGTCGGCAGCTCCTCGCCCCACTCGGCGCGCACGGCCGCCCGCAGCGCGCCCGCGATCGTCGCCGCGTTGATGTCGGTGACGGCCCGCCCGACCCGGTCGACGAGCGCGCCGGGGTCGGATTCGCGGGGACTGTCCTCGGTGCCGTACGAGCCGATGAGGTCGGCCGCCGCGGTACGGAACAGCTCGCGGCGCCGTACTCCGCGGGCCGCCGCCACCGCCTGCTCGGGCCCGTCGGCGCGCCCGACCGCGGCGAGCACCTCCTGTTCCAGGTGGTCGCGGCCGCGGGACTTCAGGCCTTCCGGGTCGCCGAGGATGGCGACCGCCTCGGGCGCGCGCAGCAGCAGGTCGGGCGCGAGCCGGCCGGCGGACAGGACGCGGGCGAGGTTCTCGGCGGCGGCGCCCTCGTCGCGCAGCAGCCGCAGGTACCAGGGCGTCTTGCCGAGCGCGTCGGACACCTTGCGGAAGCCGAGCAGGCCGGCGTCCGGGTCGGCCGAGTCGGCGAACCAGCCGAGCAGCACGGGCAGCAGCGTCCGCTGGATCGCGGCCTTGCGGGTGACGCCGGAGGACAGCGCCTCCAGGTGGCGCAGCGCGGCGGCGGGATCGGCGTAACCGAGCGCTTCGAGCCGCTGCCCGGCGGCCTTGGGACTGAGCCGGATCTCGCCGGGCGCGAGCTGGGCGACGGCGTCGAGGAGCGGCCGGTAGAACAGCTTCTCGTGCAGCCGGCGCACCACGGCGGCGTGCCGCTTCCACTCGCGGCCGAGTGCGTCGACCGGGTCGGTGCGCAGGCCGAGCGAGCGGCCGAGGCGGCGCAGGTCGGCCTCGCCCTCCGGCACGAGGTGGGTGCGGCGCAGCCGGTAGAGCTGGATGCGGTGCTCCATGGCGCGCAGGAAGCGGTAGGCGTCGTCGAGCTGGGCGGCGTCGGCGCGGCCGACGTAGCCGCCGGCGGCGAGCGCGGCGAGCGCGTCGAGGGTGGTGCCGCTGTGCAGCGTCGGGTCGCTGCGGCCGTGCACCAACTGCAGCAGCTGGACGGCGAATTCGACGTCCCTGAGGCCGCCGGGGCCGAGCTTCAGTTCGCGGTCGATCTGGCCGGCGGGGATGTTGTCGACGACCCGGCGGCGCATCTTCTGCACGTCGGGCACGAAGTTCTCGCGTTCGGCCGCCTGCCAGACGAGCGGGGACACGGCGTCGATGTAGGCGGCGCCGAGCTCCTGGTCGCCGGCCACCGCGCGGGCCTTCAACAGGGCCTGGAACTCCCAGGTCTTGGCCCAGCGCTGGTAGTAGGCGAGGTGGGAGGAGAGCGTGCGGACGAGCGGGCCGTTGCGTCCCTCGGGGCGGAGGTTGGCGTCGACGGGCCAGATGCTGCCCTCGACGGTCGTCTCGGAGCAGATCCGCATGAGGTGCGAGGCGAGCCGGGTCGCGGCCTGCAGGGCCTTGGCCTCGTCGGCGCCGTCGGCCGCCTCGCCGACGAAGATCACGTCCACGTCGGAGACGTAGTTGAGCTCGTGGCCGCCGCACTTGCCCATGGCGATCACGGCGAGCCGGCACTGGGCCGCGTCGTCGGGCGCCGCCGTACGGGCGAGGGCGAGCGCCGCGCGCAGGGTGGCGGTGGCGAGGTCGGCGAGCTCGGCGGCGGTCTGGGCGACGTCGATGGTGCCGCACACGTCGCGGGCCGCGATGGCGAGCAGGCAGCGGCGGTAGGCGACCCGCAGCGCCACCGGGTCGGCGGCCTCGGCGAGGCCGCGTTCGAACTCGGCGACGCCCGGGTGCAGGTCGGCCGCCTCGTACGTGACGAGGGCCTGCCAGTCGTGCGGATGGCGGGCGAGGTGGTCGGCGAGCGCCTCGGAGGCGCCGAGCACGCCGAGCAGCCGGTCCCGGAAGGGCTTGGCCGACAGCAGGGTGGTGGTCAGGGCGGGCCGCTCGGTCTCCGACTGCGCCTCGACGAGACGGACCAGTCCGCGCAGCGCGAGATCGGGGTCGGCGGTGGCGCCGAGGGCGTCCAGGAGGACGGAGTCGTCGCGCAGCGCGGCGAGCTCGGGCACGTCGAGCAGCCGCTCGGCGGCCGAGGGGTCGGTGAACCCGTGTCGCAGCAGCCGGGTGAACGTGCTGCTCCTGCGCCCCGGCACCGTCATGTAGCCGCTCCTCCACCGGTCACGTCCTGCTCCGTCAGGTCCCCGGTCGAGCCTATCCGGCGCAACGGCCCGGGTCTTCCCGGGAAGCGCGCGGCGGGGCGCGGCGGCACAATCGGCGGCATGAACTGGACGCTGGAAGTGGTGCCCGTGCCCGTCACCGATCTGGACCGGGCCAAGGAGTTCTACGCGGACAAGTGCGGCTTCAAGGTCGACCTGGACCAGGAGGTGGCGCCCGGCGTCCGCATCGTGCAGATCACTCCGCCGGGCTCGCGCTGCTCGATCGCGCTGCTGAAGGGCATGCCGCCGTTCCCGGGCGCCTCCACCACGGCGCCCGGCGCGCTGCACGGTCTCCAGCTGTGCGTCACGGACATCGAGGCGGCCCGCGAGCAGTTGGTCTCCCGGGGCGTGGACGTCTCTCCCGTCCGCCACGTGGGCGCGACGGGCTGGGAGGACGGCAAGGGCGGCGTCTGGAACTCCTTCATGGCCTTCACCGACCCGGACGGCAACGGGTGGGTGGTGCAGGAGGCGCCGTCGGAGCTGACGGAGAGGTGACGTCCGGGCGGACGCGCGGCGCGCCCGGGGCGTGATTCCCAAGCGCTCTGGGCGGTACGCGGTCTGACGAGCGGTCAGCTGCCGGCCGGGGCACCCGCCGAGAGCCCTGCGATCGACACGACCGGTCCCACCCGCCCGGAGGCCCCGCCCGCTAGAAGACCAGGCGGTAGTGGCGGAGCCGCTCGTCCTCGCCGTCGCAGAGCAGGCCGGCCGCCTCCATGACCCGGTGGGAGGCGGTGTTGTCGAGGTCGGCGTCGCCTCTCACTCCGGCGGCGCCGGCCGCGCGGGCCCGGTCGACGAGGCCGCGGAGCGCCTCCGAGGCGTAGCCCCGGCCTCGTACGGCCGGCACCAGGCCGTATCCGACGGTCGCGATGCCGTGCTCGTCCGGCGGGCCGTGGAAGCCGATGCCGCCGACGGCGGTGCCGCCGTCGCGCAGCCGTATCTCGTAGGCGCGGAAGTCCCCGGGGTCGCCGCGCTCGGCCGCGCCGCGCAGGAAGTTCTGCGCCCCGCGGGCGTCACCCGGCCCGGGATACCCCTCGGCCCACCGGTCGCCGGGAGCGGGCTCGGCGTCGACGATCCGCCGGGCTTCCTCGCGGGTGAGCGGGTGCAGCAGCAGCCGGTCCGTCTCGATGGTCTTCACGTCGCTCACGTCGCTTACGTCGTTCAGGTCGTTCAGGTCGTTCACGCCGGACAGTGTTCGGCAGCCGAACGGTGCGGCGCAACGGGATATGCGACCGGAGGTCAGAGCTCCTCGGCGGCCTCGCGGTAGGCCTCGGCGGCGCGGGTGAAGTAGTCGAAGAGCACGGCGAGCTGCTCGGGCGGATAGCCGCCGAGGATCTCGGCGATGCGGCGGCGGGCGGGCGCGAGGGCCCGGTCGAGGTCGGCGGGGCGGCCCGCGGGCTGGACGATCACCTTGCGGCGGTCGTCGGGATCGGCCGCCCGGCGGACGTATCCCGCCTTCTCCAGACGGTCGATCAGCCGTGTCGTCGGCCCGGTGGTCAGCCCGGCCCGCGCCCCGAGCTCACCGGGCGTCATGGGCCCCGCGAGATCGAGGATGTTGAGCGCGTAGAGGTCGGTGGCGCCGAGGTCGACGGCGCGGGCGCCGGCGTGGCCGTGCAGCATCACGGCGCTGAGATAGCGGCGGTAGATCTCGCTCGCGTCGGACGGCATCGAGGACGACGTTGACACCGCTCTCCCTCACTCCCTATTCTCTTCCTCAAGGAAGAGACTTCTCCAGAGAAGATACTTCCTTCGAGAATCCTCATCTCCGGGGAAGGTACCATGGAAGGGAGCACCACCATGAGCGCCACCGAGACGACCGAGCCCTCCGAGAACGCCGAGAGCACCGCGATCCGCGCCCTGCTGGAGTCGAGCGCCGAGGCCTGGGGCCGCGGCGACGGCGCCGCGTACGGGTCCCACTTCACCGAGGACGCCACCGACGTCACCTTCGTCGGCACCGTCTATCACGGCGCCGACGAGATCGGCCGCGCCCACCAGGCCCTCTTCGACAGCTTCCTCAAGGGCACCCGGCTCACGCTCGAGGTCCTCGACCTCCGCTTCCACGGCCCGGCCACGGCCGTCGCCGTCACCCGCGGCGAGGTCCACAAGGGCCGCCGGCCCCGCCGCCTCGGCAAGCTCGCCACCTACACCCTGGTCCGCACCCCGGCCAGCACCTGGCGCATCGCCGCCGTCCAGAAGACCAGGCACCGCCCCCTGATGGAGGCCTTCTCCTTCCGCGCCCAGCCCACCACCCGGCCCCGCCCCCGGCCCCGCGCGGCGGTGGCGTCCTAACGAGCGTCCCGGCGACGCCCCGTCACAGCACCGGCAGGTTCTTGCGCAGCTCGAAGGCCGTGACCTGCCCCGCCGCCGATGTCACACGATCACAATTAGCAGAGATGTGCTCTCGTCGTTCTCCCAGCTCAGTTGCCGCTAGAGTCGCGGCGTGGGGGTCATAGAGATCGAGGTCGATCCGCTGCCGTGCAAGTGGTGCGGGCACCTGCTCGAACAGCACCGGTGGTGGACGCCGAAGCGCTTTTGCAGCAACTGGCACCGGCTGAAGTACCGGGTCATGCAAGTGGTGAGCGTGATCGTGGCGCTGTTCTGATTCACGGCCCGGAGCTGCCGGAACGTCGTCGACGCCGGACGGCCCAGAGACGGCCCAGGGCTCATGAGACGGCTCAGGGCCGACGGTTCGCCACCGTCGGCCCCGAGCGCCGGTTTCCGGCTCTACCCGCTCTGACCTGCGCCTACAGCACCGGCAGGTTCTTGCGCAGCTCGAAGGCGGTGACCTCGGAGCGGTATTCCTCCCACTCCTGCTTCTTGTTGCGGAGGAAGAAGTCGAAGACGTGCTCGCCGAGGGTCTCCGCGACCAGTTCGCTGCGTTCCATCAGGGCGATGGCCTCGCCCAGGTTCTGCGGGAGCGGCTCGATGCCCATGGCGCGGCGTTCGGCGTCGCTGAGGGCCCAGACGTCGTCGTCGGCGCCGGCCGGGAGTTCGTAGCCCTCCTCGATGCCCTTCAGGCCCGCGGCGAGCAGCACCGCGTAGGTCAGGTACGGGTTGGCGCCGGAGTCGATGGAGCGGACCTCGACGCGGGAGGAGCCCATCTTGCCGGGCTTGTACATGGGGACGCGGATCAGGGCGGAACGGTTGTTGTGGCCCCAGCAGATGTAGGCGGGGGCCTCGCCGCCCGAGCCGGCGGTGCGGCCGGAGCCGCCCCAGATGCGCTTGTAGGAGTTGACCCACTGGTTGGTGACCGCCGCCGTCTCCGCGGCGTGGCGCAGCAGGCCCGCGATGAAGGAGCGGCCCACCTTGGACAGCTGGTACTCGGCGCCGCTCTCGTAGAAGGCGTTGCGGTCGCCCTCGAAGAGGGAGAGGTGGGTGTGCATGCCCGAGCCGGGGTACTCGGAGAACGGCTTCGGCATGAACGTGGCCTGCACGCCCTGCTCGAGCGCCACCTGCTTCATGACCAGACGGAAGGTCATGATGTTGTCGGCGGTGGACAGCGCGTCCGCGTAGCGCAGGTCGATCTCCTGCTGGCCCGGCGCGCCCTCGTGGTGGGAGAACTCCACCGAGATGCCCATCGACTCCAGCATGGTGATGGCCTGGCGGCGGAAGTCCATGCCCACGTTCTGCGGCGTGTGGTCGAAGTAGCCGGAGTTGTCGGCCGGCGTCGGGCGGGTGCCGTCCAGCGGCTTGTCCTTCAGCAGGAAGAACTCGATCTCGGGGTGGGTGTAGAAGGTGAAGCCCAGGTCCGAGGTCTTGGCGAGGGCCCGCTTCAGGACGTAGCGCGGGTCCGCGAAGGACGGCGAGCCGTCCGGCATGAGGATGTCGCAGAACATCCGGGCGGTCCCCGGTGCCTCGGCGCGCCACGGCAGGATCTGGAAGGTGCCCGGGTCCGGCTTGGCGATCATGTCGGACTCGTAGACGCGGGCGAAGCCCTCGATCGCGGAGCCGTCGAAGCCGATGCCCTCGTCGAAGGCCTGCTCCAGTTCGGCGGGTGCCACGGCGACCGACTTGAGGAAGCCGAGCACGTCGGTGAACCACAGACGCACGAAGCGGATGTCGCGCTCCTCGAGCGTACGGAGCACAAATTCCTGCTGCTTGTCCATTTCCACACCCATCCTCGCTGGTCAGGCCGCCTGATCCCACCGCCTCGGGCACATCGGGGGGCACCTGAGCATCCCACCACATGGTTTCGTGCACGTTGCACACCCATACTGCCTGCTCCGCTGTGACGCGGGTAACGGGGGAAGGGCCGATTCCCGCAGCGTTCCCGCAGCGTTCCCGCGCCATTCCCGGTACCGAGTGGTACCCCGTACGGCCCATCGGCCCCGTTCTGCCACTACGATCTCGGGCCATGGGGGGCACCCGGCCCGAGGGCCTGTCCCGGTACCCGCGTCCCGTGGCACTGGCGAGTGCCGTGGCGACGCTCCTCGGCGCGCTCTTCCTCTGTCTGGGCACCGGCGCGGGCACCGGCCCGGGCGAGCGGGCCCACCACGAGCGGGCGAGCGCCCGCGCCGCCTCGGCGGATGCCGGCTCCGGCGGGCTGCGGGCCGCCGAGGTGCTCCACGCCGCCGACCGGTACGTCTGTCCCTTCGACCGCGGCGACTGCTCGCTCTTCCCGTCCCTCTCCCCCGCCGTGCTCAGCGCACCGCCGCTGGACCCGCCGCTGCACGCGGCCGGCCGGCTCCCGCGGCCCGAGGTGTCGCCCGCCGGCCTCGGGACGTCCCTCCTCGGCGCCCGGCCCCGTGCGCCGGACCTCCACGTCCTTCAAGTCCTGCGGACGTAAGCGGCCGGGCTCTTCCGTCACGTTCGTTTCCGTTCGCACCTCTTCACCCACACCAGAAGGACGACCACCATGGCCGCCAACCGCTCCGCCACCGCCGACCGCCGCGCCCGCATAGAGGAGATGCGCCGCGCCGAGCAGGCCCGCGAGCGCCGCAACCGCTTCCTGACCATCGGTCTCTCCACCGTCGTCGTGCTCGGCCTCGTCGGCTTCGGCGGCTGGGTGCTGTCGAAGGAGAACGACAAGAAGGAGCAGCAGGAGGCCACCGCCAAGGCCCCCATCCAGGGCGAGAAGTCCTGGGACGCCAAGAAGCTGACCCGCAACCACGTCACCACGCCGGTGAAGTACGACATGAAGCCGCCGGTCGGCGGCGACCACAACCCGGTCTGGCAGAACTGCAACGGCGACGTCTACGACAAGCCGGTCAACGACACCAACGCCGTGCACTCCCTCGAGCACGGCGCCGTGTGGGTGACGTACACCAAGAAGGCCGCCGCCGGTGACGTCGAGAAGCTGAGCGCCAAGGTCAAGAAGACGCCGTACTCGCTCATGAGCCCGTACGAGGACCAGGCCGGCCCGATCATGCTGAGCGCCTGGGGCAAGCAGGTGACCGTGGACAACGCGAGCGACCCGCGGGTCGACGCCTTCTTCACGAAGTACGTGGGCGGCCCGCAGACGCCGGAGCCGGGCGCCGCCTGCACCGGCGGCGTCGGCGCCGACGGCCAGGGCGGCGCCGGGATGGGCCAGTGACGCTGAACCGGACGCAGTGGGCCTCGGTCACGGCCGTGGTCCTCGCGCTGCTGTTCGCCGGCGGCGCGGTCACCGTCGCCTCCGCCGACCGCGACGACGCGGCGGCCGAGGCGCCGAGGACGCCGGCCGCGGAGTCGGCGGACGCGGGCTTCGCGCGCGACATGGCCGTCCACCACCAGCAGGCCGTCGAGATGTCGTTCATCGTCCGGGACCGGACGAAGGACGAGGAGGTGCGCCGCCTCGCGTACGACATCGCCAACACCCAGGCCAACCAGCGCGGCATGATGCTGGGCTGGCTCGACCTGTGGGGCCTGCCGAAGGTGCAGTCCGGCGTGGCGCCGATGACCTGGATGGGCATGGGCGTCGACCTGGGCGGCGAGGACGGCGAGCTGATGCCGGGCATGGCGACGCGCGCCGAGCTCGACCGGCTGCGCCGGGCCTCCGGCCGGGAGGCCGAGGTGCTCTACCTGAAGCTGATGACCGAGCACCACAAGGGCGGCATCCACATGGCCCAGGGCTGTGTGGAGCGGTGCGCGCCCGGCGTCGAGCGGAACCTCGCGCAGGGCATGGTCGACGCCCAGGCGTCCGAGATCACGCTGATGGCGGACATGCTCAAGGCGCGCGGCGCCTGACGCCTGTCCTCTACGCCGTCGAGGCGACGGCCCCCGTGACCCTGCGGTCGCGGGGGCCTCGCCGCGAACGGACAATGGGAGCGCTCGGGGACGTACGGACGACGTTCTTCTACGAAAGGTACGCACCCCATGACCACGGCGAAGGACATCATGCACCCGGGGGCCCAGTGGATCCCGGCACACGAGACGCTCGACCGCGCCGCCCAGCTGATGCGCGACCTCAACGTGGGCGCGCTGCCCATCGCCGACGAGAACGAACGGCTCTGCGGCATCCTCACGGACCGTGACATCGTCGTCGGCTGTGTGGCCATGGGCCACGACCCCGCCAAGGTCACGTGCGGCGAGATGGCCAAGGGCACGCCGCGCTGGATCGAGGCCGGCGCGGACGTCAGCGCGGTGCTGGAGGAGATGCAGAGCCACCAGATCCGCCGGCTGCCCGTCATCGACGAGGACAAGCGCCTGGTCGGCATGATCAGCGAGGCCGACCTGGCCCGGCAGCTCACGGACGACCAGCTGAAGTCGTTCTGCGAGAGCGTCTACGCCGCGTCCTGACCGCTCCCGGTCCTCGCGCGGTACGCCGCCGCCTCAGCGCTGTTCCAGCACCGCCCCGGCCACCAGCTCCGGGCGGTCCAGCATGACCAGATGGCCCGACGGTTCGGCCGCCTCGTAGCGGGCGCCGAGCCGCCGGGCCAGCGCGCGCTGGCGGCGTTCCCAGCGGGCGGATCCGTCCGGCGCAGCGAGCACGGTGACGGGCAGGCCGGGCGGCAGCGGGGCGCGCTCGCGCAGTGCGAGCAGTCCGGCGGCGACGGCGCCGTAGTGGGCGTTCTCGTCGAGGGTGCCGCGCAGGACGCGGGAGGTGCGGTAGACCCGGCGGACGAGCGCGGGCGGCGCCGGATCGCGCCGCACGGCCAGGCGGCGGGCGGCCGGCCCCAGCGCGGCCGGGATCCCGGCGGCGCACAGCAGCGTGCCGAGCGCGCGGGCGAGCGCCGGTGCGGTGCGCGAGGCGCGAGGGCGTCGCTCCACTTCCTCCACGGAGGAGTCGAGGAGGACGAGGCCGGCGGTACGGGACGGGTGGCGGCGCGCGAAGGCCTCGGCGTGGAAGCCGGCGATCGAGTGCCCGACGACGGTGGCCGGCCCGGGCAGCCCGAGCGCGTCGAGCAGACCGGCGATCCGGTCGCCCTCGCCGGCGGCGGTGGGCGGGGCCGCGGCGGGCTCGGAGAGGCCGTGGCCGGGCCGGTCGAAGCGGACGACGGTGCGGTGCGGGGCGAGCAGCCGGACGACCGGGTCCCAGTCGAACC
Source organism: Streptomyces sp. NPDC053493 (assembly GCF_044544825.1). Taxonomy (NCBI): domain Bacteria; kingdom Bacillati; phylum Actinomycetota; class Actinomycetes; order Kitasatosporales; family Streptomycetaceae; genus Streptomyces; species Streptomyces sp. NPDC053493. The sequence goes on along the minus strand of NZ_JBITXS010000008.1, from coordinate 271,054 downwards.
AGCTCATGCCGAGCCCGGCGGCGAGGACGCAGACGGGCCCGGAGCCGTCGACGACGACGTGATGGGCGACGCCGCCGAGCCGTACGAAGCGTGCCGCCGTCACCGCTGTCCCCGTCACCGCTGACCCCGTTCCCGTTCGCCGGCCCGCGCCCCGGCCCGGCCCTGCTCCTCCGACCGCGGCCGCTCCCGTACGGACCGCCGCCGCGCCGTCTCCTCCTGTCGTACGGAGTGGGCCAGGAGCCCCAGCCACAGCGCCACCACCAGGACCTGCAGCCGCTGGCCGGCGCCCAGCGAGGAGGTGCCGCCTCCCGCCTCGAAGGCGGCGACGGCGGCGAGCGTCCAGGCGGTGGCCGCGAACTCGGCGACGACGAGGGCGGGTCCGAGCCGGGCGAGCGGCGCCCAGATCCCGTAGCGCCGGGCGGCCACGGTCAGCGCGAGCATCGCGGCCAGGGCCCCGGTCATGGCGAGGGTGGAGCTGACCGCGTGCGCGGCGTGGGTGGCGGGCACGAGCCCGGCGGTCTCGCGGGCGGCGCACTCGGGGTCCACGGTCGGGGCGCAGCTGAGCGGCAGCCGCGAGTCGGCGACGGTGGCGGCGCCGAAGAGGGCGAGGGCGAGCAGGCCGCCGCGCAGCCAGGGCCGGCGCGGCACCGGGCGGGCGTCCGCGCGGCGGGCCGTCGCCGCGAGCCCGGCCGTCGCGCCGGCCAGGACCAGCAGACCGGCCGTCAGGTCCGTGGCGCGGAAGAGGCCGCCGAGGGGCTGGTCGGCGGCGGCGAGTTCGGAGACGTAGGTGCGGACCGGGTCGAGACCGGTGCGCAGGACGACTTCGAGGACCCAGGCGGTGTACGCGAGCGCGCCGAGCGCCAGCAGCACGGCTGCGGCCCGCCCGACGCTCGTGAACACCATGGACACTCTGGACACCCTGGACACAGTGGGTCGAACGTCGGGCCACGGCGCGAGGTTCCCCGGCACACGGCACACGGCACACGGCATCCGGCGGACAGGGCAGGCAGGACAGACAGGGCAGGCAGGGCGGACGGGGCGGACAGGTCTCCCATGTCGGCACGTAGCCGGAGGAAACTCCTGACCGGTCGTCAGCGGTGATCACATTTCGCCCACGAAACACCTGCCGTCTCCACAATTCCCTGGCCCGCGACCTTACGCCTGCTTTACGGTCATGATCTCCAGGGGTGGGGCGACGTGCCGGTACCCCATGCCGTCTCACGGCCGTCTCACGAAGGACACCCGCATGACCATGCCCAGCCCCTCGCCCGCCCAGCCCTACGGTCCGCCCGGGATGCCGGGCATGCCGCAGGCCCCGCTTCCGCAGCCCCGCAACGGCCTCGGCGTCACGGCTCTGGTCCTGGGCATCGTCGGCCTGGTCTTCGCGATCATCCCGATCTTCTTCTGGCTCGGCGCGATCCTGGGCGTGCTCGCCCTGATCTTCGGCATCATCGGCGCCTCCCGGGCGAGCAAGGGCCTGGCGACCAACAAGGGCATGGCGATCACCGGCACCGTCCTCGGCGGCCTCTCGGTCGTCGTGGCGGTCATCTGGGTGATCGTCCTCGCCACGGCGGTCAAGGACGTCGCCGAGGAGCTGGACAAGGTGAAGGTGGACGGCACGCCGAGCGCCTCCGCCGCGCCGGGCGGCGAGGCCACCGACGCGCCCTCCAAGGACACCGGCGAGAAGGCTCCCGCGGCGCTGAAGTTCGGCGACACCTTCACGTACGACGACGGGATCAAGGTCACCGTCTCCCAGCCGAAGGCGCACACCCCGGACGGGTTCGCCGCGGGCCACACCAAGGGCAACAAGGCCTTCCAGGTGACGATCACCATCGTCAACGGCAGCGACAAGCCGCTCGACGTGGCCGGCGCGCTGCCGGACGCCAAGGACGCCCAGGGCGCCGCCGCCGACATGGTCTTCGACGGCAGCTACGCCTCCAAGCCGTTCCAGGGCAAGGTGCTGCCCGGCAAGCAGGCCACGGCCCAGTACACCTTCTCGCTGGCCCCGGCCGCGGCCGGTGAGCTGCAGGTCGAGCTCTCGCCGACGATCCTCGAGCACGACGCGCAGATCTGGACCGGCCCGACGAAGTAGTCGCCACCGAGCCGGCCGAGGCACGTTCCCCAGGACATCGCGTCGAATTGACGATTAGACTGGGGAGCGTGCCTCAACTACGCCTCGCTCTGAATCAGATCGACTCCACCGTCGGCGATCTCACCCACAACGCCGAGGCCGTCGTCACCTGGACCCGGCACGCCGCCGAGCAGGGCGCGCACCTCGTCGCGTTCCCCGAGATGGCGCTGACCGGCTATCCCGTCGAGGACCTGGCGCTGCGGCCCTCGTTCGTCGAGGCCTCCCGGGCCGCCCTGCGGGCGCTCGGGCGGCGGCTCGCCAACGAGGGTTTCGGCGACCTTCCCGTGATCGTCGGCTACCTCGACCGCTCCGAGCGCGCCCAGCCGCGGCTCGGCCGGCCCGCCGGGTCGCCGGAGAACGCGGCGGCGGTGCTGTACCGCGGCGAGGTGGTGCTGCGCTTCGCCAAGCACCACCTGCCCAACTACGGCGTCTTCGACGAGTACCGCTACTTCGTCCAGGGCGACACCATGCCCGTCGTCCGCGTCCACGGCGTCGACGTGGCCCTCGCCATCTGCGAGGACCTGTGGCAGGAGGGCGGCCGGGTCCCGGCGGCCCGCAGCGCCCGGGCCGGGCTGCTCCTGTCGGTCAACGCCTCGCCGTACGAGCGGAACAAGGACGACACCCGGCTCGAACTCGTCCGCAAGCGGGCCCAGGAGGCCGGCTGCACCACCGCGTATCTCGCGATGACGGGCGGTCAGGACGACCTGGTCTTCGACGGCGACTCCATCGTCGTCGACGCGGCCGGCGAGGTCGTCGCCCGCGCCCCGCAGTTCACCGAGGGCTGCGTCGTCCTCGACCTCGACCTGCCGGCCGCCGACCCGCAGGCGCCCCCGAGCGGCACCGTCGTCGACGACGGGCTGCGGATCGACCGGGTCGTGCTGTCGGAGGAGCCGCTGCCCGCGTACGAGCCGGAGGTGACCGGCGGTCAGGCGGAGCGGCTCGACGACGACGAGGAGGTCTACTCGGCGCTCGTGGTCGGCCTGCGGGCGTACGTGAAGAAGAACGGCTTCCGTTCCGTGCTGGTCGGCCTGTCCGGCGGCATCGACTCGGCCCTGGTCGCCGCGATCGCCTGCGACGCGCTCGGGCCGGAGCACGTGTACGGCGTGTCGATGCCGTCGAAGTACAGCTCCGGGCACTCGCGCGACGACGCCGCCGAACTGGCCCGCCGCACCGGACTCCACTTCCGCACGGTGTCGATCGAGCCGATGTTCGACGCCTACATGGGCGCGCTCGGCCTCACCGGCCTCGCCGAGGAGAACCTCCAGTCCCGGCTGCGCGGCACGCTCCTGATGGCGCTGTCCAACCAGGAGGGCCACATCGTCCTCGCGCCCGGCAACAAGTCCGAGCTGGCGGTGGGCTATTCGACGCTGTACGGCGATTCCGTCGGCGCGTACGGACCCATCAAGGACGTCTACAAGTCGGACGTCTTCCGGCTCGCCCGCTGGCGCAACCGCGCCGCCGAGGAGCGCGGCCAGGCCCCGCCGATCCCGGAGAACACCCTCACCAAGCCGCCGAGCGCCGAACTCCGGCCGGGCCAGGTCGACACCGACTCGCTGCCGGACTACGACGTCCTGGACCGGATCCTGGCGCTGTACGTGGACGGCGACCGCGGCAAGGACGAGATCGTGGCGGCGGGTTACGACGACGCGATGGTGACGCAGACCCTGCGGATGGTCGACACGGCCGAGTACAAGCGCCGCCAGTACCCGCCGGGCACGAAGATCTCGGCGAAGGGCTTCGGCAAGGACCGCCGTCTGCCGATCACCAACCGGTGGCGGGAGACGCGCTCCTGAGCGCGAAGACGCGGGAGCGGCGGGAGCGACCGGCGAGACCGTCGAGACCGGCGAGACGGTCGAGGCCTGCGACGCGCTCGCGCTAGAGCTTGACGCGGGCGGCCACCGGAAGGTGGTCGCTCTTCGTCTCCGGCAGCGACCAGGAGGAGGTCGGTTCCACGCCCTTCACCATGATCTGGTCGATGCGGGCCATCGGGAACGACGCCGGCCAGCTGAAGCCGAAGCCGTCGCCCGCCGCGCCCTGCGTGGAGCGGAGCTGGGAGGTGACGGCGTTGAGGGAGCGGTCGTTCATGGTGCCGTTGAGGTCTCCGAGCAGGACGATCCGCTGGTGCGGGTCGTGGGAGATGGCCTCGCCGAGGGCGTTGGCGCTGTCGTCGCGCTGGTTGGCGGTGAAGCCGGCGTTGAGCTTGACGCGTACGGAGGGCAGGTGGGCCACGTAGACGGCCACCTCGCCGGCCGGGGCGGCCACGGTGGCCCGCATCGCACGGGTCCAGCCGAGGCGGATGTCGACGGGCTGGGCGTCGCGCAGCGGGTAGGTGCTCCACAGGCCGACCGTGCCCTGGACCGAGTGGTATTTGTACGTCTCGGCGAGGACCCGCTCGTAGACCGGGACCATGTCGCCCTTGAGCTCCTCCAGGGCGACGACGTCGGCGCCGGAGGCGGCGACCTGACGGGCCGTGCCCTCGGGATCGGGGTTGTCGGCGTTGACGTTGTGGGTCACCACGGTGAGGTCGCCGCCGGCCTCGGACTTGTCGACGACCAGCCCGCCGAACAGATTCAGCCAGACCACGACCGGCACGAGCAGCGCGACGAGCGCGGTCGCGGAGCGGCGCAGCAGGGCGAGGACGAGGAGCACCGGCACGAAGAGGCCGAGCCAGGGGAGGAAGGTTTCGGTGAGGCTGCCGAGGTTGCCGATGCGGTTGGGGATGTCGGCGTGAAGCACCATCAGGAGCGCCAGTACGACGGCGCACAGGGCGAGGACGATGCCGCGCCGCCAGATGCCGGGGTCGCGGCGGAGCCGGGCGAGGCGGGCGCCGAGCCCTGGTCGGGGCCCGGAGGTTCCGCCGTTCTCGGTCTCCGTCATGTCCACCCGCGCCATCGCTGCCGTCCTCACTGCCTTACTGCCTTGCTGTGCGACCCGGTCTCGACACTAGGCGATTCCGGGTCGGTCGTACTCATCGAGGGACGACACACGCCCGTGGCGGGTTCCTGCAGGTCGCGCGGGGCGGACGGCTGTGACAGAACGCGCACATTCGTACGTTCTGTCAGTCGCGCGGCCGCAGCCCCTCCAGGACGGCGTCCACGACCTGTTCGGCGAGGCCGGGCTCGAGGGTGGCACCGGGGCGGATGATGCTGCGCAGGAGGAGCGGGCCGGTGAAGAGGTCGTTGACGAGTTCGACGTCGAGGTCGTCACGGATCTCGCCGAGCTCCATGCCGCGCCGTACGACGTCGATGCCGAGGCGGCGGCGGGGCTCGATGACGGTGTGGTGGTAGGCGTCCCAGAGCTTCGGATAGAGCTGCATCTGCGAGAAGACGTTGTGCAGGAGGGCGGAATTGCGCTTGGCGAGCCCGCGCTGCCGGATCGACTCCATGAGTGCGACGAGGTCGTCCCGCACGGACACACCGGGCAGCACCGGGTCCGGCGGCTCGACCGACCGGAGGAGGTCGACGAAGAGGTCCTCCTTGCCGGCCCACCGCCGGTAGATCGTCGCCTTCCCGACGCCGGCCGTCCGAGCGATCTTCTCGATCGACAGCTCGGCCAGGGGCACGCCCTTCTCCAGCAGCCCGACGGCCGCCTCGAAGATCGCCTCCTCGACGCCCTGCGCCCGCGGCCGCCCTCGCCGCGGGCCACCCCCGGCCGGGGCGCCCCCGGCCGGAGCGGAACCGGCCGAGGTGGACCCGGCCGGGCCAGGACCGGCCGAGGCGGGACCGGCCGGAGCGGAACCGGCCGGGCCGGGACCGGCCGGAGCGGAACCGGCCGGGCCGGGAGCGGTGCCGCCGGCGGCCGCGCCGGGCGAGGCCGCCGCCTGCGGGCCGGCGGCCCGACCAGCAGGAAAGGCGACGCCGGGCGCGGCGCATCCGGCCAGCAGCGGGCCGAGCCCGCCGGCCGGGGCGGGCGGCCCGGGCGGCGCGGGCGGCCGCTCCTCGTGCTGCGGGCCCGACGGCCCCTCGCCCGCCCGCGCCGACGGCGTGGCAGCCGCCGCGGGGGCGGGCAGGGCGGAATCGGGCGGTGGGGCCGGGTGGTGCGACACGGGATCCGCCTTTCGTTCCGTGGGGCCGGACACCCCCTATTTCGCGACCGATTCTCCCGCCTCGGCCGGGGCGTCCTCGACCGTGGGTCCCTCGGGGCCGGCCGGCGGGCGGCCCGGGAGGAAGAGGGCGACGACGACGGCGCCGAGGACGGCGACGGCGGCGGAGCCGATGGCGGTGACGTGCATCGCGTCGAGGAAGGCGTCGTAGGCCGGGGCGACGAGGCCGCGGCCCGACGGGCCGAGCTTCTCCGCGACGGCCAGGGTCGCCTCGACGGACTCGCCCGCCGCCTCGCGCAGGCCGGCCGGGACGGCGCCCAGGTGCCCCTCGATCTCGCCGCGGTAGGTGCTGGACAGGACCGAGCCGAGCACCGCCACGCCGAGCGCGCCGCCGACCTGCCGGAAGGTGTTGTTGATGGCGGAGCCGGAGCCCGCCCGCTCGCGCGGCAGGGACTGCATCACGGAGACGGTGACCGGCGTCATGATGTGCGCCATGCCCGCGCCCTGCAGGAAGAAGACGACCTCCAGGACCCACACCGGCGTGTCCGCCTCGAAGAAGGCGAACGCGCCCAGGCCCAGCGCCACCGCCAGCATGCCCGCCGTGCACACGGCGCGCGCGCCGAAGCGCTCCACGACGAAGCGGGCCCGCGGCGCGAAGACCATCTGGGCGATGGCGAGCGGCAGGATGAGCAGCCCGGAGTCCAGCGCGCTGTAGCCGCGGACGCTCTGCAGGTAGAACGCGGAGAAGAAGGTCACGCCCATGAGGGCGAAGAAGACCAGCGCGATCGCGGCGACGGCGGCGGAGAAGGCGGGCTTGCGGAAGGAGGAGACGTCCAGCGCCGGATGGTCGCTGCGCTTCTCGTACAGCACGAAACCGACCAGGACCGCGAGCCCGGCGAGCGCCGGCAGCAGCACGCTGACGTCGGTGAAGCTGGCCAGCTCGCCGCCGCGGATGATGCCGTACACGAGCAGGACGAGCCCGAGGACCGACAGCAGCACACCGGGCAGGTCGATGCGGCCCGGCTTGGGGTCCTTGGAGTCGGGCACGAGCCAGGCCATGAGCGCGAAGGCGAGCAGCACCACCGGCACGTTCACCAGGAAGATCGAGCCCCACCAGAAGTGCTCCAGGAGGACGCCGCCGGTGATGGGCCCGACCGCGATGGCGAGGCCGACGCCGCCGGCCCAGATGCCGATGGCCTTGGGCTGCTCGTTGCGCTCGAAGACGTTCATGAGGACGGCGAGGGTGGCCGGCATGACGAACGCCGCGCCGAAGCCCATCACGGCCCGGTACGCGATCAGCTCGCCGGGGCCGCCGGAGAACGCGGCCAGCGCCGAGCCGACGCCGAAGACCGTGATGCCGAAGAGCAGCACCTTCTTGCGGCCGAGCCGGTCCCCGAGCAGGCCGGAGGTGAAGAGGAGTCCGGCGAAGACGAGCGTGTAGGAGTTGATCGACCACTCCAGCTCGCTCTGGGTGGCGCCGATGCCGGTGGGCGCCGGGCTGGCGATCGTCTTGACCGCGACGTTCAGGATCGAGTTGTCGAGGACGACGATCAGCAGGCTGAGCATGAGCACGCCGAGGATCGCCCAGCGGCGGCGGTGCACGGCCTCGGGAACGCCCGGCGTGCGGGGCGCTGCGGAGGCGGCGGAGACAGGGGACGGCTGAGACATGCCTCCACCCTACGACCATTTCGATACGAGACCGTCTCGTATTGAAAAAGCTGACGATCTCTTTACGAAGTGCGCGGCCCGGTGTGAACAGCGCCACTTCGCCCCACTCGTCGGCCTGCTTCCCCGCCCGCCCGCGGAAGTGCCACCATGGATGTGGTCCGGGGACGCCACAGGGCGCCTCGAGATGACACAGAGGAGCCGTTCACCATGACGCTTCAGGCTGCCCAGAAACCGCCCGCCGACAGCAGCAAGGCGCTGTACGGAGGGAAGGGCACCCGCCGCATCACCGTCCACGACATCGCCGCCGCCAAGGTCCGCGGCGAAAAGTGGCCCATGCTCACCGCCTACGACGCCATGACCGCCTCCGTCTTCGACGAGGCCGGCATCCCGGTGATCCTCGTCGGCGACTCCATGGGCAACTGTCACCTCGGCTACGACACCACCGTGCCCGTCACGATGGACGAGATGACGCTGCTCTCCGCCGCCGTCGTCCGGGGCACCAAGCGCGCCCTCGTCGTCGGCGACCTCCCCTTCGGCTCGTACCAGGAAGGGCCCGTCCAGGCCCTGCGCAGCGCCACCCGGCTGGTCAAGGACGCGGGCGTCGGCGCGATCAAGCTGGAGGGCGGTGAGCGGTCGCTGCCGCAGACCGAACTCCTCGTCCAGGCCGGCATCCCGGTCATGTCCCACCTCGGCCTGACCCCGCAGTCCGTCAACACCATGGGCTACCGGGTGCAGGGCCGCAGCGACGAGGCCGCCCACCGGCTGCTCAGCGACGCCAAGGCGGCGCAGGACGCGGGCGCCTTCGCCGTCGTCCTGGAGCTCGTCCCGGCCGAGCTGGCCGCCGAGGTCACGCGCTCCCTGCACATCCCCACCATCGGCATCGGCGCCGGCCCCGGCACGGACGCGCAGGTCCTCGTCTGGACCGACATGGCCGGTCTGACCGGCGGCAAGGTGCCGCGCTTCACCAAGCAGTACGCCAACCTGCGCGAGACGCTCGGCGACGCCGCGCGCGCCTTCGCGGAGGACGTCAGCGGCGGGGCGTTCCCCGCCGAGGAGCACACCTTCCACTGATCGCCCACCAGCCACAGCGGTAAGACGACAGCCCGCCGACCGTCCCCCGTCGGCGGGCTGTCGACATGCGCGGCGACGTCTCTCTCCCTGCCCCGGCGTCCGCCCGCCGCCGTCGGTGACCGTCGGCGGGCTGTCGACCGTCGGTGACTGTAGGCGGCTGTCGGTGGTTGTAGGCGGTGCTGTCGGTCGGCTGTCGGTGCGCTGTCGGTGGCCACCTGTTCCATGGTGGACATGACGCGATCACACACCAACGCCGTCGAGGTCCGGGGCCTCGTGAAGCACTTCGGCGACACCAAGGCCCTCGACGGGGTCGACCTGGACGTCCGGGAGGGCACGGTGCTCGGGGTCCTCGGCCCCAACGGCGCCGGCAAGACCACCCTCGTCCGCTGCCTGTCCACCCTGATCGTCCCGGACGCCGGGACCGCCACCGTCGCCGGCTACGACGTGGTGCGCCAGCCCCGCCAGCTGCGCCGCACCATCGGCCTCACCGGCCAGTACGCCTCGGTCGACGAGAAGCTGTCCGGCCGGGAGAACCTCTACATGATCGGGCGGCTGCTCGACCTCTCCCGCCAGGAGGCCCGCTCCCGCGCCGACGAGCTCCTGGAGCGCTTCTCGCTCACCGAGGCCGCCAGGCGCCCCGCGATGAACTACTCCGGCGGCATGCGGCGCCGTCTCGACCTGGCCGCCTCCATGATCGGCCGGCCCGCCGTGCTCTATCTGGACGAGCCGACCACCGGTCTCGACCCGCGCACCCGCAACGAGGTGTGGGACGAGGTGCAGCGGATGGTCGCCGAGGGCGCGACCGTGCTGCTCACCACCCAGTACATGGAGGAGGCCGAGCAGCTCGCCTCCGAGCTGACCGTCATCGACCGGGGCCGGGTCATCGCCAAGGGCGGTGTCGACGATCTCAAGGCCCGCGTCGGCGGCCGCACCCTCAAGGTCCGCCCGGCCGACCCGGCCGAGCTGCCCGCCATGGCGGCGGTCCTCCGCGAGACCGGTCTCGACGGGATCGGCGGCGCCAGTGTCGTACCCGACGAGGGCGCGCTGTACGTGCCGATCCTCAGCGACGAGCAGCTGACCGCCGTCGTCGGCGTGTTCGGCGCCCGCGGTTTCGGCATCGCCCACATCGGCACCCATCTGCCCAGCCTCGACGAGGTGTTCCTCGCCATCACCGGCGAGAAGGCCACCGTCTCCGACACGATCACCGAGGAGGTCGCCGCATGAGCACCACCACCCTTCCCCAGTCCTCCGTGGACGCCCCGGGCTCCGGCCCCGCCCGGCGGCCCGCCGCCGGCGGCGCGGACGGACGGATCGGCCTGCGGGCCAACCTCCGCCACATCGGCGCCCTCGCCCGGCGCAACGCGCTCCAGATCAAGCAGGACCCGGAGTCGATGTTCGACGCCGTCCTGATGCCGATCATCTTCATCCTGCTGTTCGTGTACGTCTTCGGCGGCGCCGTGGCCGGCAAGGGCAATCAGCAGGAGTACGTGAACTACCTGGTGCCCGGCCTGATGGCCATGATGGGCATGAACATCGCGATGGCCGTCGGCACCGGCATCAACGACGACTTCAAGAAGGGCGTCATGGACCGGTTCCGGACCATGCCGATCGCCCGTTCCTCGGTCCTCATCGCGAAGATCGTCGTCGAGGTCGGCCGGATGCTGATCGCCACCGCGATCCTGCTGGGCATGGGCTTCCTGCTGGGCCTGGAGATCCACACCTCGGTCCTCGACCTGTTCGCCGCCGTCGGCCTGTCCATGGTCTTCGGCGCGTCCCTGATGTGGATCTTCATCCTGCTCGGTCTCACGCTGAAGACGGCCCAGGCGGTCCAGGGAATGGCGATGCTCGTCCTGATGCCCCTGCAGTTCGGCTCCTCGATCTTCGCCAAGCCGACCACGATGCCCGGCTGGCTGCAGTCCTTCACCGACTACAACCCGCTGTCCAACCTCGCCGACGCCGCCCGCGCCCTGATCAACGGCGGTCCCGTCGCCCACTCCGTGTGGATGACGCTCGCCTGGGCGGTCGGCATCACCGTGGTCACCGCGCCGCTCGCGGTCGCCAAGTTCCGCAACAAGACCTGACGGCCCGCCGGCGAAAGCCGGCCGGGACCGGTCCGGACCGGAACGGACCGGACCGGACCGGACCGAACCGGACCGGGGAATCGGTACTCGGCGCGCCTCAGATCGCGTCGGCGGCGCGTGCGAGCAGGGCGGCGGCCTCCTCCAAGGAGAGGCCGCCGCCCTCGGCGTACGCGGCCTCGAACTCCTTCTCGTCGCCGAGCGCGGCGCGCGCGAGCTCGGTCGCCCGCGCCCGGTTCTCCCGCTCCATGGGCGGCGGCAGATGCCCAGGCGGCAGCAGCCCCTCGTACGCGCCGAGCAGGACCGCCGCCGTACGGGCCGACGGGCCGCCGAGGCCGGCCAGCGCCCACGCGGCCGTGATCAGATGGACCGCCGGCATCTGCGGCGCGACCATGATCGACAGGCCGCCGAGCGAGCGCTCGAAGGCCCGCCGGGCGAGGTCGAAGGCCTCGGCGTACCGCCCGTCCAGGTTCTCCACCCAGCCCAGGCTGCCGAGCGTGAAGCCCTCGAAGATGGAGAACGTCTCCGAGCTGAACTCCTCGAGCAGCCGCCGCAGATGCGTCCGCGCCTCGGCGGTGCGGCCGGTCCTGCCGAGCAGCAGCGCCAGGAAGATCCGGGCCGCGAGCATCGGCTCGTGCCCGCGCCCGTGCTCGCCCTCGACGACCTCGCGCAGGATCCGCTCGGCCTCCTCGCCGCGGCCGGTCTCGATCAGCATGTCGGCGTAGCGGGCGCGCAGCAGCGCCATCTGGGACTGGGCGCCGATCCGGCGCGCGAAGCCGATCGCGGCCTCGAAGTCCTCGGCGGCGCCGTGGAACTCCAGCCGCCGCTCGCGGGCCTCGGCCCGGGACGACAGCGCCTCGGCCGCGCCCCAGGCGTCGTCGAGCCGTACGAAGATCTCCAGGCTCTCCTCGGCGTCGGCGGCGGCCTGCCCGGCCAGGTCGGCGCGGTTGGCGAGCATGTTGGCGCGCAGCTGGAGGGCGTTGCCGAGCTCCCACTCGTAGCCGTAGTGGCGGCAGGCCTCCACGTGGGCGTCCAGGGCCTTGCCCATGAGGCCGGGTTCGGCGATGAGGAGCACGGCGAAGACGGTGAACGAGCCGGGCAACCGGCAGGTCTGCGGAAGGCCGGGCGGATAGCAGTCGTTGATGCGCCGCAGCCGCTCGACGCCCTCGGGCGTGGTCCACCGGCCGGTCTCGTGGTCCATGTTGAGCAGCTCGATCAGCCGCACCCCGCGCCTGGCCTCCCACAGCTGGTCCTCGCCGAGCGGCGGAGGCGCGGCGGTCACCGGCTCGTAGAGCGGTACGACGGGGCCGGCGGCCGGTCCGAACGGGTCGGGCCCGAGGGCGGCGACGCTCTCGGCCCAGTGCAGGGCGTCGGCCCGCAGGTCGCGCATGGTCCAGTACCAGAGCAGGGCGTGCACGAGCACCAGCGCCTCGTGCTCGTCGCGCGCGTCCACCGCCCGCCGGAGCGCGGTGCGCAGGTTCCCGTACTCGGTGCCGAAGCGGGCGACGGCGGCGACCTGGCGGCCGGTGCGCAGTTCGGGGTCGGTGAGGCGGGCGAGTTCGCGGTAGTGGACGAGGTGCCGCCGTTCGACGACCGCACGCTCACCGGCCTCGTCGAGCCGCTCGGCGGCGTACTCGGCGACGGTCTCCAACAGGCGGTAGCGCATGCCGGTCTCCACCGGCGCGGCCACCACGAGCGACTTGTCGACGAGCGAACCGAGCAGATCGAGGACGTCACCCGAGACCGCTCCCCCACCCAGGCCCTCGCCCGCGGCACCCGCGCCCACGGCTCCCGCGCCCGCGGCACCGGGATCGGTCCCGCCGCACACCGCCTCCGCCGCCTCCAGGTCACAGCCACCCGTGAACACCGACAACCGGCGCAGCACAGCCCGCTCGCCCTCGTCCAACAGGTCCCACGACCAGTCGACCACCGCCCGCAACGTCTGCTGCCGCGGCAACACCGTCCGCGCACCCGAGGTCAACAGACGGAAACGGTCGTCCAACCGGTCCGCGATCTGCCGCGGCGACAACACCCGCAACCGCGCCGCCGCCAGCTCGATCGCGAGCGGCAGACCGTCCAGACGCCGCACGATCTCCGCCGCCGCCTCCGCGTCCCGCTCCACCCGGAAACCCGGCCGCACCGCCGCACCCCGCTCACCGAACAGCCGCACCGCCGTCTCCGGCGGCAACGGACCCACCGGCCGCACCACCTCACCCGGCACACCCAACGGCTCACGACTCGTCGCCAGCACCGACACACCCGGACACCGCTCCAGCAACACCGCCACCACAGCCGCCGCAGCACCCACCACATGCTCACAGTTGTCCAACAGGAGCAGCATCCGCCGGCGGGCGCAGTGCTCGACGAGGCGGCCCGTCGGGTCCTCGCCGAGGCGGAGTTCCTCGGCGCCCGCACCGCGCAGCACGGTCTCGCGGGCGCCGACCGCGGCGAGGACGGCCTCGGTGACGGCCTCCGGGTCGGTGACGGGAGCGAGTTCGACGAGCCAGACGCCGTCGCGGTACGCGCCGTCGGCGGCGGAGCCGGCCCGCTCGGCGGCCTCCTGGGACAGCCGGGTCTTGCCGGCGCCGCCGGGCCCGAGCAGGGTGACCAGGCGCGCGGTGCGCAGGTCGTCCTGGACGGCGGAGATGTCGTCCTCGCGCCCGACGAAGCTGGTGAGGCGCGCGCGGAGGTTGCCGACGGCGGCGGCCGGGGCCTGCGCGCCGGCCGGCGGCGCTGCCGGTGCCTGCAGCAACTCGGCGTGCAGGGAGCGCAGTTCGGGCGACGGATCGGCGCCGAGCCGGTCGGCGAGGGTGCGGCGCGTGGTCTCGTACGCCGCGAGCGCCTCGGAGGGCCGGCCCGTGTCGCGCAGGGCGCGGATGCGCAGCGCCTGGAGCGGCTCGTCCAGCGGGTGGGCGACGCACAGGGCGTCGAGTTCGGGCAGCGCCGCGGCCGCCTCGCCCAGCGCGAGCGCCGCGGTCAGGCGGGCCCGGCGGGCGTCGAGCCGGCGGGCCTCCCAACGGGCGGCCTCGGCCTCGCGGTCGGGCAGATCGGCGAGCGCGGGTCCCTTCCACAGGGCGAGGGCCTCGTCGAGGAGCGCGGCGGCGGGCCCGGGACGGCCCGCGTCCAGCTCCCGTACGCCCTCGGCCGCGAGGCGTACGAAGCGGTGGGCGTCGACGTCGTCGGGCGCGGCGGCGAGGCGGTAGCCGCCCTCGACGGACTCCACCCGCTCGTGGCCGAGGGCCCGGCGCAGCCGGCCCACCAGGGCCTGGAGCGCGGCGACGGCGTCGGCCGGGGGCTCCATGCCCCACACCTCGTCGACGAGGACGCCCACGGGCACCGCCCGCCCGGCCCGCAGCGCGAGCACGGTGAGCAGCGCGCGCACTCGGGGGCCGCCGACGGCGACGGGGCCTTGCGGCGTGTGGGCCCGGGTCGGGCCGAGGAGGCAGTAGCGCACGCCCCCATTCTCCGCGATCGCCGATCGCCCACCCGCCCTTCCACCTCCCCGGGTTGGCCCCGGGTTGGCCCCGGGTTGGCCCCGGGTTGGCCTCCGGGGTCCCGTGGCCCACCCGGAGGAGGAACCGGGGGCGGGGGTCGGTACGTTGCCCGAAGACGTCCGCGCCGAACCGCACCGGGAGCCTCATCATGTCCACGACCACCCACCGCCACCACGACCGGCGGATCAGCCCCGTCTTCCTGGCGATCCTCGCGGTCATGGCCGTCACCGGCTGGGCCGTCTGGACGGACTTCGCGACCGTGCCCGGGCTCGCCGTGTTCCTCTTCGTGACCTCGGCCTGGATCGTCTCGCTCTGTCTGCACGAGTACGCGCACGCCCGCACCGCCCTGCACGGCGGCGACATCACGGTGGGCGCCCGGGGCTATCTGACCCTCAACCCGCTCGCGTACACCCACGCCGTCCTCAGCATCGTGCTGCCGGTGCTCTTCGTGATCATGGGCGGTATCGGTCTGCCGGGCGGCGCCGTGTTCATCGAGCGCGACCGGGTCCGGGGCCGCTGGAAGCACAGCCTCATCTCGGCGGCGGGGCCGCTGGCGAACGTGCTGTTCGCCCTCGTCTGCACCGCGCCGTTCTGGCTCGGCGCCCTCGACGGCGTCCCGGTCACCTTCCAGTACGCGCTCGCCTTCCTGGCGTTCCTCCAGGTCACGGCGGCCCTGCTGAACCTGCTGCCGGTGCCGGGCCTGGACGGTTACGGCGTGATCGAGCCCTGGCTGTCGTACAACGTCAAGCGGCAGATCGAGCCCTACGCGCCGTACGGCTTCTTCGTCGTGATCGCGCTGCTCTTCGTCCCGGCGATCAACGGGGCCTTCTTCGACGCGATCGACGCGCTCATGCGGGCGCTCGGCGTGCCGGAGCTGTCCCGCTACTGCGGCTCGGAGCTGTTCCGGTTCTGGCGGGGCACGCCGGAGATCTGCGAGATCTGACCCACCGGACCCGATCCGGTCCGGCCGGTCTAGGACTCGGAGTCGGCCGGGGCGGCGGACAGGCGGGCGCGCTTGACGTAGAACCAGGCCATGTTCGACGACAGGCCCGCGAGCAGCACCCACACGATGCCGATGAAGCTGCCCTGGGCGAAGGAGACGACGGCCGCGGCGACGGCGAGCGCGCAGACGACAAGGGCGTAGAGGGCGAGGCGGGGCATGGGGTCGGCTCCTGTCCGGTTACGGCGTTTCGTGCCCGTCCAGTGTCCCCCATGCCCCGGTCCGTGCCGGGACCGGCTCAGACGTCGGTGACCCGCAGGCCCGCGTGGGCCTTGTAGCGGCGGTTGACCGAGATCAGGTTGGCGACGAGCGACTCGACCTGGTGGGCGTTGCGCAGCCGGCCGGCGAAGACGCCGCGCATGCCGGGGATGCGGCCGGCCAGGGCCTGGACGATCTCCACGTCGGCGCGGACCTCGCCGAGGACCATGACGTCGGTGTCGATCTCGTCGATCGAGGCGTCCTGGAGGAGGACGGCCGACAGGTGGTGGAAGGCGGCGGTGACGCGCGCGTCGGGCAGCAGCGCGGCGGCCTGCTCGGCGGCGGAGCCTTCCTCCGGCTTGAGCGCGTAGGCGCCCTTCTTGTCGAAGCCGAGCGGGTTCACGCAGTCCACGACGAGCTTGCCGGCGAGTTCCCCGCGCAGCGACTCCAGGGTCTTGGCGTGGCCCTCCCACGGCACGGCGACGATCACGATGTCGCTGCGGCGGGCGCACTCGGCGTTGTCCGCGCCCTCGACGCCGAGGCCCAGCTCCGCGGCGGCGGTCCGGGCGCGGTCGGCGGCCCGCGAGCCGATGATCACCTTCTGGCCGGCCTTGGCGAGGCGGTAGGCGAGGCCGCGGCCCTGGTCGCCGGTGCCGCCGAGGACGCCGACGACGAGGCCGGAGACGTCCGGCAGGTCCCAGGGGTCCTTGGGTGCAGGGGTAGAGGAAGTCATGGCCCCGACATTACTGGCCGGTCGGTGCGGAGGACCCCGTCCGGGTGAGTCCGGGCCGAACGGCCGCGGGCGGCCGTCTCGCCGGTGCACCATGCGGACCCATGGACGCCGTACGTGTCGCCACACTGCGCGAGGTGCTCGCCGGGACCGAGTGGCCGGGCGCCGCCCGCCGTTTCGCGGGCTCGCTGCGCTCCTCGGTCGTCTCGCACGGAGGCGGGCTGCTGCTCGTCGGCACGAAGGAGTACGAGCCGTGGCACCTGGCCGCGCACCTCGTCGACGAGTCGGCCTGGTCGGGCCGTCCCGAGCTGGCGCCGACCCTGGTGCGCCACCGGGTACGGCCCGGCGACGCGGCGCACCTGTCGGTCGGGCTCGGCAGGATCGAGTCGGCGGGGCGCGGGGCGACGCTGCTGCTGGTCGCGCCGTCGCGGCCGGAGGAGGCGCTGCTCGAACGGGTCCACGACGCCCGGCGGGCGGGCGCCACGGTGCTGTCCCTGGACGGCGGCGACGCCGAGCTGCTCGGCCTCGCGCACGAGTCGCTGACGGTGGCGCCGGACGCCGAGGTCGACCTCGACACCGTTCAGCACCTGGTGAGCGCGGCCACCGGGGAGAACTGCCTGCCGCCCGCACCCCGCGGCCGCCTGCGCTTCCGCGACCGGCTCTCGCGCCTCGCCGACCAGCTGACGGCACCGCCGCCACCGCGCTGGTGACGCGAGGCCGCGACGCGCGATCGGGCTCGGCGACCTGCGCGGGCGGGCCCACCGACCGCGGAGACCAGCGCGCCGGCCGGCACGACCGGGCCCGCCGGCCTGTGCGGTCGGCCTCGCCGGCCAGCGCGATCCGCCCCACCCGGCCCGCGCCAGCGCCCCGCCAGCCCGCGCGACCCGCTCCTCCGGCCTGCGCGTCCGCCCCGCCGGCCCGGTAATTCGGTTGCCCCGGGCACGCGGTCCGCCCACCATGGCCCCTCGTGAAAACCCTCGCCCGGCTGCTGCCCGATCTCGCGCCCTGGCGTGCGTCCTTCGACTTCCGCTTGTTGTGGGTGCAGGGAGCCGTCACCGTCTTCGCGTCGTTCATGGCGCTGGTCGCGCTGCCGCTGCAGATCAAGGAGCTGACCGGGTCGCCGTTCGCCGTCGGTGTGATGGGGGCCGTCGAGCTGGTGCCGCTGGTGGTGTTCGGCCTGTACGGCGGGGCGCTCGCCGACGCCGTCGACCGGCGCAAGGTGATCCTCGCCACCGAGGCGGGGCTCGGGCTGCTCGCGCTGGTGCTGCTGGTCAACGCCTCGCTGCCGCACCCGCTGCTGTGGCCGCTGTACGTCGTCGCCGCCGGCGTCTCCGCCCTGGCCGGACTCCAGCGGCCCGCGCTCGACTCGCTCCTCGCCCGGATCGTGCCGCACGAGCAGCAGACGGCCGCCGCCGCGCTGAACGCGCTGCGCTGGCAGATCGGGTCCATCGCCGGGCCCGCCCTCGCGGGCCTGGTCGTGGCGTACGCGGGGCACGCGGCCGCGTACGGCGTGACGCTCGCCGGCTATCTGGTGTCCGTCGCGCTGTGCCGGCGGCTCTCGCCCGCGCCGCCCGCGCACGACGCCGACAAGCCGTCGCTCCGCGGCATCGCGCAGGGCGCGCGGTACGCGTGGTCGCGGCCGGTGCTGCTCGGCACGTACGCGATCGACCTCGCCGCGATGTTCTTCGCGTTCCCGAACACGATCTTCCCGTTCCTCGCGGACGACCTGGGCGCGGACTGGTCGCTGGGCCTGATGTACGCGGCCGGTTCGGTCGGCTCGCTCGTGCTCGGGCTCACCAGCGGCTGGACCTCGCGGGTGCGGCGGCACGGACTGCTCGTGGTGGCCGGGGCGACCGGCTGGGGCCTCGCGATCGCGGCGGCGGGCTGGTTCGGGAACGTGTGGGCGGTCCTGCTGTGCCTGGCCTTCGCGGGCGCCGGCGACATGCTGAGCGGCCTCGGCCGCGCCACCATCTGGAACCAGACGATCCCCGAGGAGCTGCGCGGCCGTCTCGCGGGCATCGAGGTCCTCTCGTACAGCGTCGGCCCGCAGCTCGGGCAGGTCCGGGCGGGCACGACGGCCGGCTGGACGGGCACCCGGGCCGCGATCTGGTCGGGCGGCGTCGCGTGCGTGGCGTCGGTGGGCCTGCTGTGCCTGGCGCTGCCGAAGCTGCTCGCGTACGACGCCGAGACGGACGAGGACGCGCTGGCCCGCAAGGCGGCCCGGGCGGAGGGGACCGGCCGGGCCGAGCCGGTCACCTCCTGAGGTGGCGCGAGCCCTGAGCGCCGTCGTCCCCGGGGCGCGCCGGGCGCCCGTGGTCCTCGTGCCGCCCGCGCTGCCGGTGGTGTCCGTGGTGCAGGTGAGGGAGGTGGTAGCGGTGGCTGAGCGCGGCCACGGCCAGCGTGGTCAGGACGATCACTCCGGCCGTCTCCACACCCAGCGTGGGCCGCACCAGCTCCGCGTCCAGGGACTCGTCGAAGCCGAACAGGCCCGTCGTCAGGCTCAGGAACAGCGCGCCCAGCGTGCCCGCCGTGAACAGCGCCGTGACGGCGGCCACCGGCCCGAGCCACCGCACGGGCGTGACGAGCAGGGCCACGGCCAGGACGGCGCCGACGATGCCGTTGAGCAGGAAGAGCGCGCCGACGGTGGCCAGGTCCTGATAGCCCGTGGCCCAGAGGTACAGATGGATGCCGGCCATCGCCCCGGTCAGGCCGGCGGACGTCACGCGCAGGACGGCCGTCACCGGCGGGCTGGTGGCCGATCCGCTAGTAGCCGTTGGTGGGCGCACCGCCCCCACCGCCCACGGTGATCTCGGTCTTCATGCCCAGGTCCTTGTGGCCGTCGACCGGGCAGTAGACCTCGTACGTGCCGGACTTCAGGGTCACCTTGAAGGTGGTGGACTCGCCGGGCCCGATCGTGTTGCTGCGGGTCTCGCCGCCGGGTCCCTCGACCTCCAGGGCGTGGTCGTGGTGCCCGTCGTTCTTCAGGGTGAAGGTGTAGTCGCCGGGCTCGAACGTCTTCTGCGAGAGCGTGATGTGGAAGTCGGACAGCGCCGCGTCGACCTGGTGCGCCGCCGTGGTGGCGCTCGGCGGCGGGGCCGTGGTCCCGGTGCCTCCGCCGTTGTCGTCGCCACCGCCGCAGGCGGCCAGGAAGGCGGCCAGCGCGGCGGCCGACAGACCGAGGGCGACGCGGTTGCGCGTGCGTGGTCGTGGTCGTGGATACGTCATGGTTCGGTCCTCCGCAGGAGATACGGCGCAGCCGCCGGATGGGATTGCGCCCCGGCGCGCGGCGGACGGGCGCGGAGAATGGACATGAGGCAATCCCTTCGGGACTGCGGAACGTATCCACGGTTGTGCGACGCATGGGCCTTTCCCTCGGGCGGGCGTCCGACGAGGCACTGCTCTCCGGGCTGACGACGGGCGATCCGGAGATCGCGGTCGCGTTCGTGCGCCGTTTCCAGCGCACGGTCTTCGGCGTCGCCGTAGCCGTCGTCGGCGATCCCCAGCTCGCCGAGGACGTCGCGCAGCAGACCTTCGAGCGGGCCTGGCGGCACGCCCAGGTCTACGACTCGCGGCGCGGTTCCGTACGGACCTGGCTGACGGCCATCGCCCACAACCTGGCGATCGACGCGGTGCGGGCGCGCCGTGCGAGCCCGGTCGCGCCGGAGGACCTGGACGCGCTGCTGGGCCTGGTGACCGAGACGCCCGAGCGGTGGGCGGTGGCCGACGAGAGCGCGGAGCGGGTGCGGCGGGCCGTGGCGCGGCTGCCGGCGGGGCAGGCGCGGGCGCTGGTCATGGCGGGGATCTACGGGATGACGGCGCGGGAGATCGCCGGCTTCGAGGGCATTCCGCTGGGCACGGCCAAGACCCGGATCCGGGCGGGCACGGCCAAGGTGCGGGTCCTCCTCGGCGCCGAGGAGGAGGCCGAGGACCAGGCGGACAAGGACCAGGAGGAGCGGTGAGCGGCACGGTGGGCGGCATGGACTGCGGGCGGCTGCGGGAGCTCGGCGCCGAGCTGGCGCTCGGGGCCCTGCCCGCCCGGGAGCGGGCCGAGGCGCTCGCCCATCTGGACCGCTGCCCGGACTGCCGGGAGCACGTGCGGCGGCTGACGGCGGTCGGCGACGGGCTGCTCGGGCTGCTGCCGGGCGCCGAGCCTCCGGTCGGCTTCGAGAGCCGGGTCGTACGGGCGATGGCGCCGGCGCCGGCCGCCCGCGGCCGCCGTGGGCGGGCAGGCCGGCTGCGGCTCGCGGCGGCCGCCGTGGCCGCGGCGCTGGCCTGCGGTTTCGGCGGCTGGGCGGTCGGCTCGACGGTGGTCGGGAGCGCGCCGGCGGCGGTCACGCAGCGTACCGAGCTGAGGGAGGCGGCGCTGCTGGCCGGCGGCCACGAGGTGGGCCGGATCTACGCCCACCCCGGCACCGGGACCGGGGCGGGCGGCTGGGTGTACATGTCCGTCGACCTGGACGGCGCGGGCGGCGGGCCGGTGCGCTGTCTGCTCGTACGGGCGGACGGTTCGGCGTTCCCGGTGGGCTCGTTCCCGCTCAAGGACGGTTACGGGTACTGGGGAGCGCCGGTCGCGGACCTGGGTTCCGGGGCCGGGACGGTGACCGGCGCCCGTCTGGTGGCCCAGGACGGCCATGTGCTGGCCGAGGCCCGCTTCCCGGGCTGACCGCCTCGTCCCGCCCCGGCCCGCCCCGTCCCGCACCGGTCGTGGCTAGTCGGTCCGCTCGTTCTCGCCCTCGTCGTCGTCCGCCCGCCCGTCCCGCTCGTCGTCGGCCGTCCGGTCGTGCCAGCGCGGGTCGGTGTCCCACTCCTGGTTCCGCTCCTGGGCGGTCTCCATGGCGTGGAGGGCCTCCTCACGGCTGCCGTAGGGCCCGAAGCGGTCCTTGGCCGGACAGTCGGGGCCCTCCTCGACCTTCTGGTGCTTCAGGCAGTAGAACCACTCGCCCGGCTTGCCGACCGTACGCTTCTTGAACAGGGCCATCCTCGGCTCCTTCCTCCGTCACCATGCTGCCCCAGACGCGGTCGTTAGACTCGCTGACATGTCTGGCCAGTCGCTTCTCGTACCGGGGGAGCTGTCCCCCCACCGTTCCGTTCCGGGGTCCATCCGTCGCCCCGAGTACGTCGGTAAGCCCGCCCCCACTCCCTACTCCGGCCCCGAGGTGCAGGACTCCGACACCATCGAGCGGATGCGGATCGCCGGCCGCATCGCCGCGCAGGCGATGGAGGAGGCCGCCAAGCACATCGCGCCGGGTGTCACCACGGACGAGCTGGACCGGGTCGCCCACGAGTTCATGTGCGACCACGGCGCCTACCCGTCCACGCTCGGCTACCGCGGCTTCCCGAAGTCGCTGTGCTCGTCGGTCAACGAGGTCATCTGCCACGGCATCCCCGACTCGACCGTCCTGAAGGACGGCGACATCGTGAACCTGGACGTGACCGCGTACATCAACGGCGTCCACGGCGACAACAACGCCACCTACCTCTGCGGCGACGTGGACGAGGAGTCCCGGCTGCTCGTCGAGCGCACGCGGGAGTCGCTGAACCGGGCGATCAAGGCGGTCAAGCCGGGCCGCCAGGTCAACGTCATCGGCCGGGTCATCGAGTCGTACGCCAAGCGCTTCGGCTACGGCGTCGTCCGGGACTTCACGGGGCACGGCATCAACTCGTCCTTCCATTCCGGGCTGATCATTCCGCACTACGACTCGCCGCACCACACCACGGTCATGCAGCCGGGCATGACGTTCACGATCGAGCCGATGCTGACGCTCGGCACGCACGAGTACGACATGTGGGACGACGGCTGGACCGTGGTGACCAAGGACCGCAAGCGGACGGCCCAGTTCGAGCACACGCTGGTGGTGACCGAGAACGGGGCCGAGATTCTCACGTTGCCCTGACGCCCCGGACGGGTAGCGTCTTTACCGACAGGGCGTCGGGAACCGGTTGACTTAGGTAAGCCTAAGTGGGCAGGATCGACCGTGGTTCCCGACCCCTACGGTCCCCGACGGTCCCGGAGGCACGCCTTGGCCACGCCCTTCTCGACGCTGATCCGCACCGCCTCGCACGAGCAGCACACGGAAGCGGAGTCGTCGACGTTCATGAGCGACCTCCTCGGCGGACGACTCGACGTCGACGCCTACGCGCGCTACACGGAGCAGCTCTGGTTCGTCTACCGCGCCCTGGAGGACGGCGCCGAGGCGCTGAAGACCGACCCGGTCGCCGGGCCCTTCATACAGCCGGAGCTGTTCCGCACCGCCGCCCTGGAGCAGGACCTCGCCCATCTGCGCGGGCCCGGCTGGCGCGCCGGGCTCTCCGCGCTCCCGGCGACGCGGGCGTACGCGGCGCGGATCGCCGACTGCGCCCGCGACTGGCCCGCCGGGTACGTCGCGCACCACTACACGCGCTATCTGGGCGACCTGTCGGGCGGCCAGATCATCCGCGACCGGGCCGAGCGCGCCTGGGGCTTCGCGCGCAAGGGCGACGGCGTGCGCTTCTACGTCTTCGAGAACATCGCCAACCCGGCCGCCTTCAAGCGGGCCTATCGGGAGCTGCTCGACGGCGTGAACGCCGACGACCTGGAGAAGCAGCGGATCGTCGACGAGTGCAAGCGCGCCTTCGACTTCAACGGCGCGGTGTTCCGGGAGCTGGCGGGCGAGTTCCCGCTCACCGCCGCCTGACGCCTGCCACCTGACATCTGACGCCTGACGCCTGACGCCTGACGTCTGACGCCGGGCCCGCGCCGGGCGCCCGCGCCCCGAGGGCCCGGCGCGCGGCGGCTCAGACCGTCAGCGTCCGTTCCAGGCGGACCCGGCCGCCGAGTTCCACGATGCCGTCGGGGCCGGGCGCGGTGAGCAGCTGTGAGCCCAGGCCCTGGGTGATGTTGAGCGCCCGGTCCAGCTGCGCCGTGAGCAGCAGCGCCGCCGCGCCCGTCGCCTCGTCCTCGTCGATCCCGTCGCCGCGGCCCGGGAACGCCCGCGCCCGGATCCGGCCCGCGGCCTCCTCCTCCCAGGCCCAGGCGTAGATCCACTCACCGGGCTCGGGCACGTCGAGGGCCTCGACCTCGGCGGCGGAGCCGTACTGGCGCAGGGTGCGCGGCGGGGCCCACTCGGCGCGGGCCTCGATCCAGGTGAACTCGCCGTCCCCGCGCACCCACACCTCGCCGGCCGGCGGGCAGATCACCTGGAGGTCGAGCAGCCAGGCGGCGCCGACGAGCGGATGCCCGGCGAAGGGCAGGCGCAGGCCGGGGGTGTAGATGTCGACGTCACCGCGCTCCGGGTCGTCCACGAACACGGTCTCGCTGAAGCCGAGTTCCTTGGCGAGGGCCTGCCGGGAGGCCTCGTCCGGATACCCGCGCCCGTCGCGCACGACGCCGAGGGCGTTGCCGTACCGGCCGTCGCCCGCGCAGAAGACCCGCAGGACGTCGATGTCAGTGGCGGTCGTGTTCATGGCGGAATTCAACCATCCAGGCGTCCCGCCCGGCGGGTTCGCCGGGAATCGGCCGGGTAGGCGTGCCGCGTCGGAGCGGCCGCCGGAAGACGCCGCCCACACTACTCACACGTAATCGAAATCGGGGCAATTCACCCTGCTTTACCAGTCCTTGACCAAGCCATGAAATCCTCATGAGTCGGCTGTGATCCGGCCGTGTCCGGCGTGCCGGAGCTGAGAGCTGAATCACTGGACGGGTGGGTATGGCTGAGGTAAGCCTCGGTTAAGTTAGGTCCGCCTCACCCCGTCCCCGCCGCCCGTCCCCGAGTGGAGCATTCATGCGAGCCGCAGTCCGTCTCTCCGTCGTCACCGCCGCCGCGACCGCGGCGACCCTGGCCGCCGTCACGGGCTGCACCCAGAAAAGCGACGCCAAGGCCGACGACGGCGCCGTCCAGGTGGTGGCGAAGGACGACTCCTGCGAGGTCTCGAAGAAGGAGTTCCCGGCCGGCCACCTCAAGCTGAACGTCGAGAACCGCGGCAGCAAGGTCACCGAGGTCTACGTCCTCTACCCGGACGACCGGATCGTCACCGAGCGCGAGAACATCGGCCCCGGCACCAAGGCCACCGTCACCGCCGAGAT
This sequence comes from Streptomyces sp. NPDC053493, assembly GCF_044544825.1. Classification (NCBI taxonomy): domain Bacteria; kingdom Bacillati; phylum Actinomycetota; class Actinomycetes; order Kitasatosporales; family Streptomycetaceae; genus Streptomyces; species Streptomyces sp. NPDC053493. The sequence goes on along the minus strand of NZ_JBITXS010000008.1, from coordinate 246,580 downwards.
CAAGGCCGGCGACTACGAGATCGCCTGCAAGCCCGGCATGAAGGGCGACGGCATCCGCCAGAAGGTCACCGCCACCGGCGGCAAGGCCGCCGCCAAGCGCTCGCCCGAGATGGACGCCGCCGTCGCCGCCTACCGCCAGTACGTGCAGGCCCAGGCCGACGAGACGCTCCCCAAGGTGAAGCTGTTCACCGACGCGGTCCGCGCCGGTGACGTCGAGGCCGCCAAGAAGGCGTACGCCGACTCCCGCATCGGCTGGGAGCGCACCGAGCCGGTCGCCGAGTCCTTCGGCGACATCGACCCGAAGGTCGACGTCCGCGAGGACGGCCTGGAGGCCGGCCAGGACCCGGCGAAGGACTGGACCGGCTGGCACCGCCTGGAGAAGGCGCTGTGGCAGGACAAGAAGATCGGCGACCGCGAGAAGCAGCTCGCCGACCTCCTCGACAAGGACCTCGCCGACTGGCAGAAGCGGGTCGGCAAGGCCGACATCACGCCGACCTCCATGGCCAACGGCGCCAAGGAGCTGCTGGACGAGGTCGCCACCGGCAAGGTCACCGGTGAGGAGGAGCGCTACTCCCACACCGACCTGGTCGACTTCAAGGCCAACGTCGAGGGCGCCCAGAAGTCCTTCGAGCTGCTCAAGCCGGTCGCGCAGAAGAACGACCCGAAGCTGGTCGCCGACCTCGACAAGCAGTTCGCCGCCCTGAACGCGCTGCTCGACAAGTACCGCGCCGACACGTCCGGCTACGTCTTCACCTCGTACGACAAGGTCGGCAAGGAGCAGCGCAAGGAGCTGTCGGACGGCGTCAACGCGCTGGCCGAGCCGCTCTCCAAGCTCGCCGCCGCGGTCGTGAAGTAAGAAAAGGGGGAAGCCGAGATGAGCGAGAACGCCGGCGAGAGCACCACGCCCGGGACCACCGCGTCCGAGCGCCCGGGCACGGAGACCTCCGCGGACTCCGCGCCCTCCGCGGGCTCCGCGCCCTCCCGCCGCAGCGTCATCGGCTGGGGCGGCGCCGGGATCGCGCTCGGGGCCGCCGCGGCCGGCGGCGCCGTCGCCCTGACCCGGGGCCGCGAGGACGCCACCGTGCCGGTCGCCGAGAGCGGCGCGGCCGTTCCCTTCCACGGCGCCCACCAGGCCGGCATCGCCACCGCCGTCCAGGACCGGCTGCACTTCGCCGCCTTCGACGTGAAGACGAAGGACCGGGCGGAGCTGATCCAGCTCCTCAAGGACTGGACCCGGGCCGCCGAGCGTATGACGGCCGGTCACGAGGTCGGCGAGGGCGCGTACGGCGGTCTGCCGGAGGCCCCGCCGGACGACACCGGCGAGGCGCTCGGCCTCAAGCCGTCCCGGCTCACGCTCACCATCGGCTTCGGCCCCTCGCTCTTCGACGGGCGCTTCGGGCTCGCGGACAAGCGGCCCGCCGCCCTGGTGGACCTGCCCAAGTTCCCCGGCGACAACCTGGACCCGGCCCGCAGCGGCGGCGACCTGTGCGTCCAGGCCTGCGCGGACGACCCGCAGGTCGCCGTGCACGCCATCCGCAACCTCGCCCGGATCGGCTTCGGCAAGGTCGCCGTGCGCTGGTCGCAGCTGGGCTTCGGCAAGACGTCCTCGACGACTCCCGACGCCCAGACCCCGCGCAACCTGTTCGGCTTCAAGGACGGCACCCGCAACATCGCGGGCACCGACACCGCGCGGCTCGACAAGCACGTGTGGGTGTCCGGCAAGGCCGCCGAGGGCCCGGCGGCCTGGATCGACGGCGGCTCCTACCTCGTCGCCCGCCGCATCCGGATGAACGTCGAGACCTGGGACCGCACCCCGCTCTCCGAGCAGGAGGACATCTTCGGGCGCGACAAGAAGGAAGGCGCTCCGGTCGGCAAGGCCAAGGAGCACGACGAGCCGTTCCTCAAGGCCATGAAGCCGGACTCGCACGTGCGCCTCGCGCACCCGGACACCAACGGCGGAGCGACGATCCTGCGCCGCGGCTACTCCTTCACCGACGGCACCGACGGTCTGGGCCGCCTGGAGGCGGGCCTGTTCTTCCTCGCGTACCAGCGGGACGTCCGTACCGGCTTCATCCCGGTGCAGACCTCGCTGGCCCGCAACGACGCGCTCAACGAGTACACCCAGCACGTCGGTTCGGCGATCTTCGCGATCCCGCCGGGCGTCCGCGACAAGGACGACTGGTGGGGCCGGGCGCTGTTCGCGTAGCTCGGAACTTTTCGTAACCCAGGAAGGGAACCGACGTGTTCGGGAACTATCTGATCGGCCTGCGCGAGGGGCTGGAGGCCAGCCTCGTCGTCTGCATCCTCATCGCCTACCTGGTGAAGACGGGGCGCCGGGACGCCCTGCGGCCGATCTGGATCGGCATCGGTGTCGCGGTCGGGCTCGCGCTCGCCTTCGGCGCCGGCCTGGAGTTCGGCTCGCAGGAGCTGACCTTCGAGGCGCAGGAGCTGCTCGGCGGCTCGCTGTCGATCCTCGCCGTCGTGCTCGTGACCTGGATGGTCTTCTGGATGCGGCGCACCGCCCGCCATCTGAGGGCGGAGCTGCACGGCAAGCTGGACGCGGCCCTGCGGATGGGCACCGGCGCGCTGGTCGCGACGGCGTTCCTCGCGGTCGGGCGGGAGGGCCTGGAGACGGCGCTGTTCGTGTGGGCGTCGGTGCGGGCCTCCTCGGACGGCACGTACGCGCCGCTGGTCGGCGTGGTCCTCGGCCTGCTGACGGCGGTGCTCCTGGGCTGGCTGTTCTACCGGGGCGCGCTCAGGATCAACCTGGCGAAGTTCTTCACCTGGACCGGCGGCATGCTGGTCGTGGTGGCCGCGGGCGTGCTCGCGTACGGCGTGCACGACCTGCAGGAGGCGCGCTTCCTGGGCGGCCTGGAGAACAAGGCCTTCGACATCTCCGCCACGATCCCGCCGGACAGCTGGTACGGCACGCTCCTGAAGGGCGTGTTCAACTTCCAGCCGGATCCGACGGTCGTTCAGCTCACGGTCTGGCTGCTCTATCTGATCCCGACGCTCGCGATCTTCCTGGCCCCGGTAGGGTCGGGTCCGTCCAAGCGGGTGGAGAAGCAGAAGGCGACCGAGACCGATGAGAAGGCTGAGGCGAACCGGGCGGAAGCGGCCGGCTGAGACGCTGCTCGCGGCGCTGACGGCGGCCGGCCTCGCGCTGACCGCGAGCGGCTGCGTGACGGTGCACGGCGAGCGTGAGCTGATCCCGGCGACGACGCCGGGCGAGGCCGCGCAGGCGCTCAAGGAGTTCACGGACGCCTTCAACAAGGCGGACAAGGCCTACGACCCGGCCCTCGACAGGGACCGGGTCACCGGCCCGCTCGGCGAGATCAACCAGGCGGGCCTGAAGTCGCGTCAGGTGACCGACCCGGACGGCAACGAGAACCACCGGCCGCTGGAGCTGACCGACGCGAAGTTCGTCATACCGCGCAAGGCCGGCTGGCCGCGCTTCTTCGTCGCGGACACCGACTCCAACCGGGACACCGACCAGGGCCCTGGCGACACCCGCTGGGTCCTGGTCTTCGTGCGTGACGCCGCCGGCCGGCCCTGGCAGGTGGCCCATCTGTCGATCCTGAGCCCGGACGAGGTCCCGGCGTTCAGGACGGAGGCCGGATACGCGGTGCCGGTCGCCGCCGACACCGAGGACCTGGCGGTCGCGCCGGAGGACCTGGGCGAGCGGTACGTGGCGTTCCTGAAGGACGGCCAGCAGGGGCCGTTCGCGGCCGGGCCGCACACCACCGAGTGGCGGACCGAGCGGCAGAAGGCGGCCAACCGGCCCGGACTCGCGACCCAGTACGTCGACCAGGTCGACAACCGGGGCGACTTCGCGCCGGTCGGCCTCGCGACCGAGGACGGCGGGGCGCTGGTCTTCTTCGCCACCCGCTACTTCGAGCGCCAGACGGCCGCCCCGGGCTACCGCCCGAAGGTGGGCGCGGACGTGAAGGCCCTGATGACCGGCGTCGTGACGAACACGGTCACCAAGCGCTGGGTGTCCAGCCAGGCGGCCCTGGTGAAGCCGGCCGGCACGAAGGCCGACGGCGCGGTGATCGTGGGCCGCCTCCAGGGCGTGACGGCGGCGGAGGGCTCGTAACCCTCCGGCCGGGGGCCCGGGCCGTGCCGGGGCGACGGCGCTGCGGGCCCGGCAGGGGCCCGGCTCGGCGAACGTAACCGGCCCGCCCGACCGGACTCAGCGCCAGGCGATCTCGTGGTTCGCGGGCTCGCCGTGGTCCGTCTGGGCGGCCGCGTGGCGGGCGCAGGCGTCGGTGAGGGCCTCGAGGAGGTTCAGCGGCTCGGGCAGCGCGTGTTCGGGGCCGCGGAGCCAGGAGAGCACCGGCTGGGCGCCCTCGTCACCGGGCAGCCGGGACGGCGGTACGAGGACGTAGGAGCCGCGGCAGTGCCAGCGCAGGCCCGGATGCTCGTCCATGGTCTCCGGGTGGCAGTCCAGCTCGCAGGGCCACCACTCGTCCTCGTCCTCGGGCGTGCCGCGGGTGGCGGTGAAGAACAGCATGCGGCCCTCGTCGGCCCGGTCCTCCGCGGCGCCGGAGACGGCGACGGGGCCGACGTCGACGCCCTCGGCGAGCAGCCGCTCCAGGGCGGCGCGGCCGGCGGCGAGCGGCACGTCGAGGACGTCGTGGACCATGCCGGTGGCGGTGACGAAGTTCGCCTCGGGCTGTCCCTTGGCCCAGCGCTCGATCTGGGCGCGGTCGGTGGTCGACTGGGTCTGCCAGGCGAAGGAGACGGGGTGGCGGGCGGGCGTGGGACAGCCGATCCGCTCACAGGAACACCGGTAGCCGACCGGGTACGCGGCGGGGGCGAGGGGCATCCCCGCGGCGGCGACGGCCAGGAGCGCCTTCTCGCGGTCGTTCTCGATGTCGGCCGCGGTCCGCCTGGGGCGCCTGCGCAGCCACTGTGCGAGTTTGCTCTCCGTGCCGCGGTAGCGGCCGATGCCGTCGCCCATCTATCCCCTCACACCTCATGCTCGCCCGTTCGGTCCCACGGGCTCTCCATGGTCCCACCATCCTGCGCCTCGGGTGACCGGACTCGGGAACCGGGGTCTCACCTCTTGGCGGACAGGCCGCGCAGGGCGAGGTCGACGAGGGTGTCGGCGTAGGCGTGGGTGAGCGGCAGGGTGCGGTGCAGCCAGCGGTGGTGGAGCGGGCCGACGAGCAGCTCGACGGCGGTGCGCGGGTCGACGCCGGGATCGATGTCGCCGGCGGCCTGAGCGGCCTCGATGCGGCGTACGAAGTGCTGGAGCTGGGGTTCGAGGAGCTTGGCGGTGAACTCGGCGCCGAGGGCCGGGTCGACCATGCCCTCGGCGGCGAGCGCGCGGGTGGGCCGGTCGAAGACCGGGTTGTCGAGCTCGTCGACGGTGGCGCGCAGCACGAGCTTGAGGTCGGCGGCGAGGTCGCCGGTGTCGGGGATCTCACTGCCGGAGGTGCCGCCGGCGGCCTCGTTCGCCTGCTCGGCGAGGTCGAGGAAGGCCTCCATGAGGACGGCGGCCTTGGAGTTGGCGGGCCACCAGCGGTAGATGGTCTGCTTGCCGACGCCGGCGCGGGAGGCGATGCCCTCGACGGTGGTCCGGGCGTAGCCCTGCTCGGAGACGAGGTCGAGGGCGGCGGCGTAGATGGCGCGGCGGGAACGGTCGCTGCGGCGGGAGGAGTCGGGCGCCTTGGTGTCGGGCATGGGGCCACGCTACCAGGTGACGAGACGCCACGTCTCGCCACCTGGCGACTCCCTCGCACCACCCGTCCTTCCCTCCACATGTCCGGTAGCCCGCTCTTCGTCCGAACCACCCGAACGGTCCACTGCGCGCGGCCCCCGGAAAGCGGACCATGGGCTCAACGTCCAGCGACCGTAGAGGAGCCCTCTTTGCGCCACACCCCGCGCGAGGCCGCGCCCCGCCGTTATCTGATGTGCGCACCCACGCACTTCACGGTGACGTACTCCATCAACCCCTGGATGGACCCCACGAAGCCGGTCGACCTGCCGCTCGCGCTCGCGCAGTGGGAGGACCTCCGCGACCGCTATCTCGCGTTCGGACACACCGTCGAACTGCTCGAGCCGCTCCCCGGCCTGCCGGACATGGTCTTCGCCGCGAACGGCGCGACCGTGGTCGACGGCCGTGTCCTGGGCGCGCGGTTCGCCTACCCGGAGCGCTCCGCGGAGGCGGCGGCGCATCTGGCCTGGTTCCGCGAACACGGTTGGGCGGACGCGGACGTACGGGCGCCCGAGCACGTCAACGAGGGCGAGGGCGACTTCGCCGTCACCGCCTCCTGGATCCTGGCCGGCCGCGGCTTCCGGTCCAGTCCGCTGTCGCACGACGAGGCCCAGGAGTTCTTCGGCCGGCCGGTGATCGGCCTGGAGCTGGTGGACCCGCGCTATTACCACCTGGACACGGCGCTGTCGGTCCTGGACGACGCCCGCGACGAGATCATGTACTTCCCGGGCGCCTTCTCGCCCGGCAGCCGGGCCGTCCTCGAGCGGCTCTTCCCCGACGCCCTGACCGTCTCGGCCGAGGACGCCGCCGTACTCGGCCTGAACGCGGTGAGCGACGGGCGGCACGTGCTGCTGCCGCAGGCGGCCGTCGGCCTGTTCGAGCCGCTGCGGGAGCGGGGCTTCGAACCGGTCGGGATGGACCTGGGCGAGCTGCTCAAGGGCGGCGGCAGCGTGAAGTGCTGCACGCAGGAGCTGCGGCCCTAGGCCGGTCCTCAGTCCTCCTCGGCCGTGGGCCAGGCATCGCCCCAGTCGGCGTCACGGGCCTGCTTGTACAGGGGCCCGTGCCGCTTGGTGACGGTCTGCCGGGCCAGCCCGTCCGGGCCGCACAGGTCGAGCAGCACCTGGCCCTTGCGGATCTGCGGCTTGCGGGTGATGCGGGAGGGCGCCGGGGCCACGGGGAGGCGGGTGGCGGCGACGTACGCGTACTTCTCGTCCTCGTACGGCAGCGAGCCGCCCTTCACCCGCCGGTGCAGCGAGGAGCGGCTGACCCGGGCCGCGAAGTGGCACCAGTCGGTGCCCGGCACGATCGGGCAGGCGCCGCTGTGCGGGCAGGGCGCGGCGACGGCGAAGCCCGCCTCGACGAGCAGGGTGCGGGCGGCGATGATCCGCTCGTAGCCGTCGGGCGTGCCCGGCTCCACGATCACGACGGCCTGCGCGGCGCGGGCGGCCTCGGTGACCAGCGCGGTCCGGTCGGCCTCGGTGAGCTCGTTGAGCACGTACGAGACGGTGACGAGGTCGGTGTCGGCGAGCTTCAGTGCCCCGCTGATCCGCTCCCGGCGCCACTCGGCGTCGAAGACCCCGCGGGCGAGCTCCGCGCCGATCGTCAGCGCCGGCTCGGCCCAGTCCACGACGGTGGTGCGGGCCGCGCCCTCCCAGGCCTCCGCCACCGCCCAGCTCGCCGCGCCGGTGCCGCCGCCCACGTCCGTGTGCGTGAGCGGCGTCCAGCCGGGCACGGCGGCCGCGAACGCGTCCAGGGCGGCGCGCACCGCCTCGAAGGTGGCGGGCATCCGGTACGCGGCGTAGGCGGCGACGTCCGACCGGTCCCGCAGCACGGGCGCGTCGGTCGGGGTGGCGCCCCGGTAGTTGGCGATCAGCCGCTCGACGGCCTGCGCGGCCTGCCGCGGCGGCAGCCCGTCGAGGACGGCGCCGAGAGCGGCCCGCAGAGTGTCGGCGGAGGGCACGGAGTCGTTCACCTGCACATTTTAGGCGTCCGCCTGGGGAGCCGAGGTCCGCCAGGGGCGGCACATCAGGAGGAAGCAGGTGAGGGCGGCGAGGGCGCAGGTCAGCTGGACCAGGGCCATCGGGACGGCGGTCCTCTCGCCGGCGATGCCGACGAGCGGCGAGGCGACGGCGCCGACCAGGAAGGAGGAGGTGCCGAGGAGGGCGGAGGCGGAGCCCGCGGCGTGCGGGGTGCGCATCAGGGCCTGGGCGTTGGTGTTGGGCATCGCGGTGCCCATCGCCGACATGAGGACGAAGAGGCCGGCGGCCACGGCCGGCAGGCCCGGGTCGCCGAGGACGCCGCTGGTCATGACGAGCAGCGCGGCGGCGGCGAGCAGGATGACGCCGAGGCCCCAGCCGAGGACCTTGTCCAGGCTGACCCGGCCGACGAGCAGCTTGCCGTTGATCTGGCCGACGGCGACGAGGCCGACCGAGTTGAGGCCGAAGAGCAGGCTGAAGGTCTGCGGCGAGGCGCCGTAGATCTCCTGGATGACGAAGGGAGACGCGCTGATGTAGGCGAAGAGGGCGGCGAAGGCGAGTCCGCCGGTGAGCATGTAGCCGGTGAAGACCCGGTCCGCGAGCAGTCCGCGCATCGTGCGCAGGGCCGCGCCGACGCCGCCGGCGTGGCGCCGCTCGGGCGGCAGCGTCTCGTGCAGGAAGCGCCAGACGACCAGGGTGAGGGCGAGTCCGACGCCCGTGAGGACGTAGAAGACGCCGCGCCAGTCGGTGATCCGCAGGATCTGGCCGCCGATGAGCGGCGCGACGATCGGCGCGGCGCCGGAGACGAGCATGAGGGTGGAGAAGAAGCGGGCCATGGCGACGCCGTCGTAGAGGTCGCGGACGACGGCGCGGGCGATGACGATGCCGGCCGCGCCCGCGAGGCCCTGGAGCAGCCGGAAGCCGACGAGGAGTGCGGCGGACGGCGCGAGGGCGCAGACGGCGGTGGCGAGGACGTACACGGTCATGCCGGCGAGCAGCGGCCGCCGCCGGCCCCATTTGTCGCTCATGGGGCCGACGACGAGCTGGCCGACGGCCATGCCGGCGAGGCAGGCGGTCAGGGTGAGCTGGATGGTGGCGGCGGGTGAGCGGAGCGCGCCGGTGACCTCCGGCAAGGCAGGCAGGTACATGTCCATGGAGAGCGGCGCGAGGGCGGTGAGCCCGCCGAGGACCAGGGTGATGAGCAGCCCGGTCCTCGGTACGGAGGCGGTGGCCGGTGGGCTCGCTATGTGACCTTCGGTCTCGGTCTCGGTCTCGGACTCGGCTCTGGTGGTCCGGCCGCTCTCCGGCATCGACTGCTCCGTTTCGTTGAATCCTCTCCCAGATGGTAGGGGGCTCAGGCCGGGTGGAGCCCGGGCCTTCCGGCCTCGGTGACGAAGGACGCGGCCGTCGTGACCGGCGCCCCGGGCGTCGTCACGGCGGACACCGTACGGAAGTCGGCGCGGGCGCTGTCGCGGCCGAGCGTGACCTTCGCGTAGCCGCGCCGCCCGTTGTAGAAGCGCATGTGCGGGTTGGCCTGCATCAGGGTGGCGTGGTTGGCCGGCCGGTCGGCGCCGTTGCGGCCGCTGGAGACGGAGGTGGTGACGATCTCGGTGCCGACGGTGCGCGAGGACGGGTCGCGGAAGTCGGCCTTGATGTCGAGGGCGAAGGAGACGTGTACGTCTCCGGTGAGCACCAGCAGGTTCTCGACGCCGGCCGCGGCGGCGCCGGCCAGGACGCGCTGCCGGGAGGCCGGGTAGCCGTCCCAGGCGTCCATGGACAGCTTGTACGCGGCGGTCGGCAGGCTGCGGCGCTCGGCGAACATCACCTGCTGCGGCAGGACGTTCCACCGCGCGTGCGAGGCGCGCCAGCCGTCGATCAGCCAGCGCTCCTGGGTGGCGCCGGTCAGCGTGCGCCTCGGGTCCTCCGACTCCGGGCCCGGGACCTGCCAGCCGTCGCCGTACGCCTGGTCGGAGCGGTACTGGCGGGTGTCGAGCACGTCGAACTGGGCGAGCCGCCCGAACGACAGCCGCCGGTAGAGCTTCATGTCGGGGCCGGTGGGCCGCTGGGGCCGGCGCAGCGGCTGGTTCTCCCAGTAGGCGCGGTACGCGGCGGCGCGGCGGATCAGGAACTCCTCGCGCGGCACGCCGTTCTGCGGGACGTCGTCGGCGTAGTTGTCCTCGGTCTCGTGGTCGTCCCAGGTGACGACGAAGGGATGGGCGGCGTGGGCGGCCATCAGGTCAGCGTCCGACTTGTAGAGGGCGTAGCGCAGCCGGTAGTCCTCCAGCGTCGTGGTCTCGTGGTTGAAGACGGCGGGAAGGGTCCCCACCTTGTAGGCGCGGTCGCCGGCGGTGGAGTCGACCGGGTACTCGTAGATGTAGTCGCCGAGGTGGAAGACGACGTCCAGGTCCTCCTGCGCCAGGTGCCGGTGGGCCGTGAAGTAGCCGTCCGGGTAGGCCTGGCAGGAGACGGCGGCCAGTCTGACGGCGGCGGGCAGGGCGCCCGGCGCGGGCGCGGTGCGGGTGCGGCCGACGGGGCTGGTCCAGGCGCCGGCGCGGAAGCGGTAGAAGTAGACGCGGCCGGGGGCGAGGCCCTCGACCTCGACGTGGACGGTGTGGGCGTACTCGGGGTGGGCGGTGGCGGTGCCGCGCCGGACGACCTTGGTGAAGCGCTCGTCGTGGGCGAGTTCCCAGCCGACGGCGACCCGGCTCGCGGGCAGCCCGCCGGAGGCCTCGTACGGGCGCGGCGCGAGCCGGGTCCACAGGAGGACGGAGCCGGGCAGCGGGTCGCCGGACGCCACGCCGAGGGTGAACGGGTTGTCGGTGATGCGGCGGGCGTCGAGTTCGGCTGCGGCGGCCGTTCCGGCGGCCGGGAGGTTCACGGCGAACGCGAGCGCGGCGGCCGCGGCGGTGCCGGTGAGGAAGCGACGTCGGCCCAGGTGGCGGGCGACGGCGTGGAGTTCGTCGACATACGTGGGTGCGGCGGTCATGGTCCCCTCCCCTGACGGATGGTGTCCTTCCGTCAGTGCAGGGGGCCGGGACGACCTCACGTTGTCGGGTACAGAACATCCATGTGTCGGACGGATGAGTTCGTGGGGCACGCGTCTGCCGTACGCTGCGCGCCCATGAGCATCGCAGTGGTGACGGGAGCGGGATCGGGCATCGGCCGGAGCGTGGCTCGGGCCCTGGTGGAGGCCGGCTGGTCGGTGGCGCTCGCGGGCCGCCGGGCGGAGGCGCTGGAGGAGACGGCGGCGTCGCTGCCGGCCGAGCGCGTCCTGTGCGTCCCGACGGACGTGACGTCGGCGGAACAGGTCGCGGCCCTCTTCTCCGCCGTACGGGACCGGTTCGGCCGGGTCGACCTGCTCTTCAACAACGCGGGCACGTTCGCGGGCGGCGGCGTCCCGGTCGAGGACCTGGACCCGGAGACCTGGCGGGCGGTCGTGGACGTCAACCTGACGGGCGCGTTCCTCTGCGCGCAGGCCGCCTTCCGGGCGATGAAGGAACAGTCGCCGCAGGGCGGCCGGATCATCAACAACGGCTCGATCTCGGCGCATGTACCGCGCCCGCACTCGATCGCGTACACGGCCACGAAGCACGCGATGACGGGCCTGACGAAGTCCTTGTCCCTGGACGGCCGTCCGTACCGGATCGCCTGCGGTCAGCTCGACATCGGCAACGCGGCGACGGACATGACGGCCCGCATGCAGACCGGCATCCTGCAGGCCAACGGCGAGCTGGCGGTGGAGCCGGTCATGGACGCGGCGGACGTGGCGGCGACGGTGGTGCACATGGCGGCCCTGCCGCTGGAGGCGAACGTGCAGTTCGCGACGGTGATGGCGACGACGATGCCGTACATCGGGCGGGGCTGAGCGGGCGGGCGGCGCGGCCGGGCGGGGCGGCTTCGGGGCCGCGGGCGGGCGGGCCGGCGGGGGCCCGGGCCGGCGGGGCGGGCCGCGAGGCCCGGCTCGGGCCCGCCCTCTGCCCCCTCCCCCTCTTCCCTCTCTCCCCTCTCTCCCCTCCCCCCTCTCCTAGTCGCCGGCCTGCCCGGTCTCGAAGCGGGAGACCTTGCCGCCGTCGACGGCGAACCGCCAGGCGGTGCGCATCGAGCCCCAGGTGTCGTTGGTGAAGGCGGCGACGAGCGCCAGCCCGCCGTCGGTCTCGGCCTCGACCTCCATCCGCCCGTTCGCGGAGAAGATCTCCCGGTCGGTCCACTCCTTCAGGTCCCGCTCGGACCCGTCGTCGGACATCGTGGCGTCGGGGGTGAGGGCCTCGAAGAAGGCCTGCCGGTCGTTGGCGTTGAGGGCGGTGACGAAGGCCCGCACCGCGGGTTGGCTGAGCCGGTCCACTGGAATGGTCATGCCCTACCCGTACCCGGTCGGGCAGTCTTCCCTCATGACCGACACCACGAGCGGCACCGCGAGCGAGCCCATCTGGACCACCGTCGGCCGCCTCCAGGCCTGGCTCACGGAGCATCAGCAACTGCCGCCGGACCAGGAGATCCTGCTCCGCGTCCTCAAACTCTCCGAGGAGGTCGGCGAGACCGCCCAGGCGGTGATCGGCGCGACCGGCCAGAACCCGCGCAAGGGCCGCAGCCACACCTGGCAGGACGTGGAGGCCGAACTCTGCGACGTCGTCATCACGGCGATGGTCGCCCTGCGCACGCTGACGCCGGACGCGGCGGAGGTCTTCGCCCGCCACCTCCGCAGGGTCGCGGAGCGGTCCCTGCCGGAGCCCGAGGCCGGGGCCGGTGCCGGGGTCGTGAGCGCGCCCTGACGAGGTGAGGCTCCTGGGACGGGTGGGGCGGGTGGGGCGCGCGGGAGGGCTTCTCGTCGCACAGGCCATCGATTCGGGACAGTTCACCGATGTTTCGAGCCAGACCCGATCGCGAACGCCGACGACACCCGCACGGGCTCGCCCAGGCTTGCGAGAGTGGCGCCGACCTTGTCTGCCGGGCCGGGCTCACGGCGTGGCAGACGCCAAAACGGAGGGAAGTGCTTCATGCGCAAGGTACGTCTCGCGGTGGGAAGCGCCGTGCTGGCCGCCGTCTGCGTCGCGGGGACCACCGGCAGCGCCACCGCCTCAGGCAATCCGGCCTACGACCGCTACCAGAAGGCGCTCGCCTGGTGCAAGGCCCACGGCCTGCCGGTCGCGCCCGCCGGCGACCTCGTCACCCAGGGCAGCGGCGGCGGCACGACTCCCTGCAGCGCGCAGGCCTACGCGGCCTACATGAGCGCGCTGCAGGTCCAGGCCCGGATGTTCCAGCAGCAGGCCACGCAGGCCCAGGTCATCCAGGCGGTCAACCGCGCAGCCTGGCCGGACAAGTAGGCCCCGGGACGACAGGAGGGCCCCTGGCCAGGCAAAACGCCTGACCAGGGGCCCTTCCACGACTGCCGACAGACGAGTCGGGCTGTACGCCGGGTTCTGTACCCCGGGACCTCGCGGTCGTCGGGGTGACGGCCATCCATCTAGGACCGGCGTTGCCGCCGGCCTCGTGCGGTCTACCCGCGGACTCGGGCGGGCAGCCCTCGATCATCCGCGCAGGGACACCGAGGTGTCCCCTTTTGACCTTGCTCCGGGTGGGGTTTACCGAGCCGCCTGAGTCACCTCAGGCGCTGGTGGTCTCTTACACCACCGTTTCACCCTTACCGAGGACCGAGATCCCCGGCGGTCTGTTTTCTGTGGCACTGTCCCGCGGGTCACCCCGGGTGGCCGTTAGCCACCACCTTGCCCTGTGGAGCCCGGACGTTCCTCGGGAGGATCCGAAGACCCTCACGCGGCCGCCCGCCCGGCTCGTCTGCCGTGCCGACCATGCTACCTGGCGTTCCGGCCGGGCCGGATCAGAGGAAGTCGGCCGTCTCGAGGTCGAAGCCGAAGGGCTCGGGCAGCGAGAGGGTCTTGCCGAAGGGCACGCGGTGCTGCTCGCGGTAGTCGCCGTTCTCCGGGTCGGTGAAGAGCGACACCGTGGAATCGTCGCGGTCGACCAGCAGGTAAAGAGGGATCGCGCCGCGGGCGTAGCAGCGGCGCTTGACGTCGCGGTCGGCGTTCGCGCGGGTGGAGGTGACGTCGAGGACCATCGCCACTCCCTCGCACGGCATCCACGGGTCGGCGCCGCGAAAGAGGCGGCGCTTCTCCGCTGCGAAGGTTCCGTCGGGGATGACATGGTCTCTCGGGGCACCGGAGACTTCCTTCAGGGTCAGCCCCTTGTTCCCGGAGAACTGCATCGCGACCCGGGACCGGCGCAGGACCTGGCCGACGATCAGTCCGATGTAGTCCTCGTGGTCCCCGTCCGGCGGCGGCGTCACGACGATCTCCCCTTCGATCAGCTCCGCCCGGAAACCTTCTGGCGTGTCCAGTGCCAGAAAGCCCTCCAGCAGGACGTCCTCCTGCGTGAGTGGCGCGTGCGGCATGGCAGTCATGTCGTGATCGTCGGACATCAAGGCACCCGCCGTCCCTGTGATCGGGGTCGTTCCCTCGATCGTGGCACATGATCCGGACGCGGCCACGGACCGCGCTTGACCTTGTCGCAGCGTCAACGTTTCTACTGAGGGCATGGCTATCGGCAACGGCGGCAAGGGCATGCGGATCGGCGAGCTCGCCGGGCTCGTCGGGGTGACGCCGCGGGCCGTGCGGCACTACCACCGGCTCGGGCTGCTGCCCGAGCCCGCGCGGCGGGCGAACGGGTACCGGGAGTACGGGATCCGGGACGCCGTGCTGCTCGCGCGGATCAGGCGGCTCACGGAGCTGGGGCTCGGCCTCGACGAGGTGGCGGCGGTGCTCGCGGACGAGGCGGGGAGGGAGCTGGTGGAGGTGCTCGAGGAGCTGGACGAGGACCTGGTGCGGCAGGAGCGGGTGATCCGGGAGCGGCGGGCGCGGCTCGCGGAGCTGCTCGCGCAGGCGCGGGAGGGGCGGCTCGCGGCCGACGGACCGGTGTCGCCGGAGCTGGCCGCGCTGCTCGCGGACCTGGGCGAGTTGGGCGCACCCGGCGGGCTGGGCGGGTCTGGCGGGCCCGGAGGGTCGGGCACGGCAGGCGGGTCGGGCACGGCAGGCGGGTCTGGTCCGGCAGGTGGGCCCGGCGGCCTCGGCGGGCCCGGCGGGTCTGGTCCGGCAGGCAGGCCCGGAGGGGGCGCGGCCGCGTCGCCGATGGCCGCGAAGGACCGGGAGCTGCTGACACTGCTCGACACCGTCGTGCCGCCCGAGGAGCGGGCGAGGCTGATGGAGATGATGCGCGCGGCCTCCGGGCACGCCTCCGAGATCTACGCCCGGCTCGACGACCTGGCCGAGGCCGCGCCCGACGATCCCCGGGTGGCGGAGGCGGCCGCGGCGCTCGCCGCCGTGCTGCCCGACGAGGCGGGAGGGGAGATGCCCGAGGGCGGGCTCGCCGACGTGTTCTTTGGCGATCTGGCGCCTGCCCAGGCCGCCGCCGTACGGCAGGCCGTCCGTCTCGTGGCGGAGCGTGCGCGGTGAGGCGGCTGTCGACCCGGCTGTCGACCTGGCTTGCGTGCGCGCTGGTCACCGCCGAGCTGGTCCTCGCCGTGTGTCTCGTGGCCGGTGTGCGGATCCCCCCGGCCGTCCTCGCCGGCGCGGAGGCGGCCGTGAGCCTGCTGCTGCTCGCCCACGGCGTCGCCTGTCTGAGGCTGCGGCGGCGCGGCCTGTCCCGCCGGGAGGCCGTGCGCGCGCTCGTACCGGAGCCCGCGCTGCGGCTCGTACGGCATGAGCTGCGGCTGCTGGCCGGGCTCGGGCGGTGGGTGGCGCGGCGGCCGCACGGTGTGGACGCGCCGGGCACCGAGGCGTTCGCGCACGCCCGGGACCAGGCGGCCCTGATGTACGGCTTCGCCTTCGTGTGCTGCGTGGAGACCGTCGGCATGTCGTACCTGCTCGCCGACTGGCCGGTGGCCCACGCCGTCGTCCTCGTCCTCGACGTCTACACCGTGCTGTTCGTCCTCGGTCTGCACGCCGCCTCCGTGACCCGGCCGCACGTGCTGACCGCCGACGCGCTGCGGGTGCGCCGGGCGGCCCACGTGGACGTGCGGATACCGCTGGACCGGATCGCCGCCGTGCGCCACGAGTCGCTCTTCACGCACGAGGAGAAGGCCGGCGAGCTGAACCTGGCCGTCGGCTCGCAGACCTCCCTCACCCTCGAACTCACCGAGCCGGTCGACGCGCCCCGGCTGCTCGGCGCGCCCCGGCCCGTACGGACCGTACGGCTGCACGCCGACGACTCCAAGGCGCTGCACCGGGCGCTGAGCACGGCGCTGAACCGGGCGCCCAACAGGCCTGCGGCCCAGGCCGTCACGCGGGAGCGAACTGCACCTTCGCCCGTCCCGGATCCGCCTGCGTCAGCCTGACCAGGAGCCGGTCCCCGAGCGGCAGCGCGGCCCCGTCGGCCAGGACGCGGCCGATCACCGCCGGGTCCTCCAGGTGGACGGTGCCGACGTCGGGTTCGTGGTCCTTGACGTCGATGACGACCGAGTCGAAGGTCTCGCCGATCCGGCCGCTCATCAGCGCCTCCTCCACGATGTCGACGCACTCGCGCTCGGCCTTGCCGGCGAGCCTGGTGCCCTTCGCCATGTCCTCGGGCAGTCCGTCAAGCGCGGCCAGGACCCACTCGGGCGGCGCGGTGCCGGCGACGGCCGCGAGGCACAGGGCGCCGGTGTAGCGGTCGACGAGGCGGCGCAGCGGCGCCGTGCAGTGGGTGTACTCGTCGGCGACGGCGGCGTGAACGGCGGGTGTGGGCACGTGGCCGCCGGTGAAGGGCGTGTAGTCGGAGCCCTTCAGGAGTGTGGTCGCGTCCTGGAGGAAGGCGGCGTGCCGGCTGTTGTGCGGGTCGAGCGTGCGGATGAGCGCCGCGTACGAGACGTGGTGGGGCCAGTCGATGCCGAGGGCCTTGGCGGAGCGCCGCAGCCGGGCGACGGCGCCGTCCGGGGCGGGCGGCAGGGTGCGCAGGATGCCGGTGCCGGCGGCGATCATCAGGTCGGCCGCGACCATGCCGGTGAGCAGCGAGAGCTGCGCGTTCCAGCCGTCGACGGGGAGCGGGGCCCGGTAGGCGAGGGAGTAGCTGCCGCCGCTCTCGACGACCTCCTGCTCGGGAACGTTGAGCGAGACGCCGCCGCGTTCGATCTCCAGTGCCTCGCGGAGCCGTCCCACGTACGGGAGGAGGGCGAGCGGCTCCTCGGCGGTGCCGGCGTCGATCTGGGCCTGGGCGCCGGCGTAGTCCAGCTTGGCGCGGCTGCGGACGAGGGCGCGGCGCAGGTCGGTGCCGACGGGGCGGCCGTCGGCGTCGAGGTCGAAGCGCCACAGCAGGGCGGGCACGGTGCTGCCGGGCAGCAGGCTCGCGACGCCCTCGGAGAGGACGGCCGGGTGCAGCGGCACCTTGCCGTCGGGGAGGTAGAGGGTCGTGGCACGCCGGTGGGCCTCGGTGTCGACCGCGCCGCCGGGCGTGACGAAGGCGGCGACGTCGGCGATGGCGTAGTGGACGCGGTATCCGCCGCCGGGCCGGCGGGCCAGGTGCATGGCCTGGTCGAGGTCCCGGGAGGCCGGCGGGTCGATGGTGAAGAAGGGGATGTCGGTGGCGTCGTCCGCGGGGAGGTCGGGTGTCGTGGCGGCTTCGTCGGCCTCGGCGAGGACGGCGGGCGGGAAGGCCTCGGGAATCGCCAGCTCGTCGCGGAGCGCACGCAGGGCGGCCCGCAGCGGATCGTCCGCTGCGGCGGTCACATGGATGTGGCGGCGGGGCATGGCCCGAGCGTAGGCCGCCGCACGGAGCCCGGCATGTCGGGATGCCGGGATGCCGGGATGCCGGGATGCCGGGATGCCAGGATGCCGGGATGCCGGGATGCCGGGATGCCGGGATGCCGGGATGCCGGGACGCGGGAAGGGCCGAAGGGCCGTCCCCGTCCGCGCGCCCCGGCCTTCGCGGGACGCGGGACGGCGGCGGACCTCGGCGGACGGCGGCGGCCCGTCGGGCGACTCGTCGGGCGGCCACCCGGGGCCGGCCGGGGTCCACGCCCCGCGCCCCCGGCCTTCGCGGGACCCGGGGCCAACCGGGGTCCGCGCCCCGGGCCCCACGCCCCGCGCCCCCGGCCTGCGCGGGACCCGGGCCGGCCGGGGCCTGTGCCCCGACCTCGTACGCTGGCTACCTGGGGCCGCACCCCCATCCCCGTACGTACGAAGGAGAACCGCCGTGCTCGTCCTGTTGCCGCCCTCCGAAGGAAAGGCCTCCTCGGGGGCCGGGGCGCCGCTCAAGGCGGAGGCGCTGTCGCTGGCCGGGCTCGCGCAGGCGCGGGCGGCGGTGCTCGACGAGCTGGTCGAGCTGTGCGTCGCCGACGAGGAGAAGGCGCGCGAGGTGCTCGGCCTGAGCGAGGGCCTGCGCGGCGAGGTCGCCAAGAACGCCGAGCTGCGCACGGCCGGCGCGCGGCCCGCCGGGGAGATCTACACCGGTGTCCTGTACGACGCGCTGGGCCTGGCCACGCTCGACGCGGCCGCCCGGGAGCGGGCCGGCCGCGCGCTGCTGGTCTTCTCGGGGTTGTGGGGCGCCGTGCGGGTGACCGACGAGATCCCTTCGTACCGCTGCTCGATGGGAGTGAAGCTGCCGCGGATCGGGGCCCTGGTCGCGCACTGGCGCGGGGCGATGGCCTCGGTGCTGCCGGAGGTCGCCGGCGACGGTCTCGTCCTGGACCTGCGCTCGTCGGCGTACGCGTCGGCGTGGAAGCCGAAGGGTGAGGTCGCGGAGCGGACGGCGACGGTACGGGTGCTGCACGCGCCGACGCGGAAGGTGGTCAGTCACTTCAACAAGGCGACGAAGGGCCGGATCGTGCGCAGCCTGCTGGAGGCGGGCGCCGAGCCGGCGGGCCGGGCGGAGCTGGTGGAGGCGCTGCGGGACCTGGGCCATGTCGTGGAGGAGGGCGGCAAGCCGGGCGTGCTCGACGTCCTGGTGGACGAGATCCACTGAGCCCGCCGCGGGCGCATTGCAGCATGCGCAACGCTCGTTGCACGGCCTGCCCGCCGTCGGCAGGATGAGGCCATGACGAGCGTGCTCGACCTTGCCTCCGCCGCCCCCGTCGTCCCCGTCGTCGTGATCGACGACGCCGCCGATGCCGTACCGCTGGCCCGCGCCCTCGTCGCCGGCGGCCTGCCCGCGATCGAGATCACGCTCCGTACGCCGGCCGCCCTCGACGCGATCCGGGCCGTCGCGGACGCCGTTCCCGAGGCGGTCGTCGGCGCGGGCACGGTCCTGTCGGCGGCGGACGTCGCGGACGCGGTCGGCGCCGGGGTCCGGTTCCTGGTCAGCCCCGGCTGGACGGACGGGCTGCTCGACGCGATGCGCGGCTCGGGCGTGCCGTTCCTGCCGGGCGTCTCGACGACCTCGGAGGTCGTGGCACTGCTCGAACGCGGCGTGACGGACATGAAGTTCTTCCCGGCCGAGGCGGCGGGCGGCGTCCCGTATCTGAGGTCCCTCGCCGGACCGCTCCCCCGCGCCCGCTTCTGCCCGACCGGCGGCGTCCGTCCCGCCTCGGCGCCGTCCTACCTGGCGCTGCCCAACGTCTCCTGCGTGGGCGGTACGTGGATGCTGCCGCCGGCCGCGCTCGCGGCCCGCGACTGGGCGCGGGTGGAGTCGCTGGCCCGCGAGGCGGCGGCGCTGGCCGGCCGGCCGGCGGCCCGCTGACCACCGCGCCGGCCGTCAAAGGTCACGGCGGTGTGGTCGACGACCGGCCGGTAACCGAGGCGCTGGTACAGCGCGTTGCTCGTCGGGTTCGCCAGGTCGGTGAAGAGCAGCACCTGTCCGGCGCCCGCCGCGAGGGCGGCCTCGCCGACCGCGGCCGTCACCGCGCCGCCGTAGCCACGGCTGCGGTGGGCGGGCGGGGTGTAGACGAACGAGACGCGGACCTGACCGGCGATCAGCCGGGAGGCGGAGGCCGTCGCGACGGGGCGGCCGGCCGCGTCCTGCCAGAAGTGGAGCCGGCCTTCGGCGAGCCGCGCCCGCACGCCCGGCGCGTAGTCGGCGTCCGGGTCCTCGCCGATGTCGCGGGCGTAGGCGCGCGTCCACGCGACGGCGAGCGCGAGGTCCGCGGCCGTACCGGCGGGACGTGCCCGGCCCGGCGGCGCGGGCGGCGGCGTCGGTTCGCCGAGCCGGAACAGCCGCATCCGGCGCTCGGTGGTCCAGGTGCGGCCGGTGGCTTCGGCGAACACCGCGGCGAACGCCTCGGTGGGCCCCGACTCCCCGCGTACGGAGGTCAGCCCCCGCCCGCCGGCGTCGGCCAGCGCGGCGCCCAGCGCCCGCGCGGGCCCGTCGGTCATCGCGCCGAGCACCAGCAGGCCCCGCGGCGCCAGGAGGAAGGCCCCGCCTCCCGGCCCGTCCCACCAGCCGCGCAGCCCGCCGCCGGTGGCAGCGCCGGTGGCACCGGCGCCGTCGAGCAGGGTGAGCAGGCCGGTGTTCCGGGCCGGTTCGGCGCTCAGCGCGGGCAGCGCGGCGCGCCGGAAGACGTCCGGGTCCTCGGTGACATGCCAGGTCATGCCCGTGATGCTGTACGGCCCCGGGGGCGCGGGTCCAGCCGTTTTCCGGCGCGCCGGCCGCGCCCCGCGGTGCCGGCGGCTACCGCAGGTGGGAGGTGTCGTTGAGGAGCCGGACGGAGGCGTTGCCGTCCGCGTAGTAGGCGACCGCCGAGACGGACGCCGCCGACAGCTCCATCCGGAACAGGGATTCCGGCGGGGCGCCGAGGGCGAGACGGACCAGGGTCTTGATCGGCGTCACATGGGTGACGAGCAGGACCGTGCGGCCCGCGTAGGCGGCGGTCAGGCGGTCGCGGGTGGCGGCGACGCGGCGGGAGACGGTCGCGAAGCTCTCGCCGCCGCCGGTCGGTGCGGCCTTCGGGGAGGCCAGCCAGGCGTCCAGGTCGTCCTTGTACCGCTCGCGGACCTCGGCGAACGTCAGGCCCTCCCAGGCGCCGAAGTCCGTCTCGCGCAGCCCGTTCTCGATCCGCACGTCCAGTCCGAGGCGGGAGGCGACGGCCTCGGCGGTCTGGCGGCAGCGGGTGAGCGGCGAGCTGACGATCTCCTGGATGGTGCCGCGCGCGGCGAGCGCCGCGGCGACGGCCTCGGCCTGCCGGCGCCCGGCCTCCGACAGCTCGGGATCCGCACCGCCGCTGCCCGAGAACCGCTTCTCGGGCGTCAGAGCCGTCTCCCCGTGCCGCAACAACACAAACGTCGCCGGCGCCCCCATATCGGGCCCCGCCCACCCCTGCGGGGCGGCCGTCCGGCCCGGCGCGCCGGCGGTGCCGCCGACCGACGCGGGGGCGGCGGGCCCGGCGCCAGGGGCGCCGAGCGCCGCAGCGGTGCCCGGCCCGGCCGTCTCAGCCCCGGCCGGCTTACCGGCAGGGGCGAGGCCCGTCGGCCCACCGGCACGGGGCGTGCTCGGCGCGGTGGTCTCCGTCGCGGGCTGGGGCGACGAGCCCGCCTCCGTGGCGGCCGGGCGGTGGGCGGTCCCGGCATCCGGACCCGTCGCCGTCGGCGCGACGCGGGCGTCCGGACCGGTCCGGGCCAGGCGGCCCGCCTCGGCCTCGAAGTCGCCCAAGGCCGCTTCGCGGTCGGCCGTCGCCGCCGCGGAGAGCGAGGCGCGGGCCTGGGCGGCGAGCGCCTCGTCGGGGGCGAAGAGGCCGTCGTCGGCCGGCGTGGGCGAGCCGCCCGTCGGGCTCGCGCCCGCCAGGGCCGCCCGGGCCCTGGCCGCGCCCGCGGTGGCGTCGCCGGCCGGGCCGGCCGGCGGCAGGACGGCGACGGCACGGGCCGCGGCGGCGTCGGACGCGGCCGGCGACCACTGCTCGCCGCGCCGCCCCGCGTCCATCGCCTCGTTGGCGAGCCGGTCCGCGTGCTTGTTGCGCTCGCGCGGCATCCACTCGTAACGGACCCGGCCCGGCGGGAAGACGCGCGCCGCTTCCGCGGCGAGCGGCTTCATGTCGGGGTGCTTGATCTTCCAGCGGCCGGACATCTGCTCGACGACCAGCTTGGAGTCCATCCGCACGAGCACCGCGGCGTCCGGGAAGAGCTCGTACGCGGCCCGCAGGCCGGCCACCAGGCCCTTGTACTCGGCGACGTTGTTCGTCGCCACGCCGATGTACTCGGCCCGCTCCGCCAGGGTCTCGCCCGTCGCCGGGTCGAGGACGACCGCGCCGTATCCGGCGGGTCCCGGGTTGCCCCGGGAGCCGCCGTCGGCCTCGACGATCAGCTCCCTCGACGTCGTCATGACCCGCGTGCCCTACAGGCCGGACTCGGACGTGCGGACCAGGATCCGGCGGCAGTTCTCGCAGCGCACCACCGCGTCGGCCGCGGCCGCCCGCACCTCGTTGAGCTCGGTGATGTTGAGCTCGATGTGGCAGCCCTCGCACTTGCGCTGGTAGAGCCGGGCCGCGCCGACGCCGCCCTGCTGCTCGCGCAGCTTCTCGTACAGCTTCATCAGGTCGGCCGGGACCGAGCCCGCCACCAGCTCGCGCTCCTTGGCGACCGAGGCGCTCTCGGAGTCCAGCTCGGCCTGGGCGGAGTCCCGGCGGCCGGTCGCGTCGTCGACCTTGGCCTGGACGGCGGAGACCCGCTCGGTCAGCTCGGCGACCCGCTCCTGGGCGGACTCGCGGCGCTCCATGATCTCCAGGACGACCTCCTCGAGGTCACCCTGGCGCTTGGCGAGCGAGGTGATCTCGCGCTGGAGGTTCTCCAGGTCCTTCGGGGAGGAGACGGCACCGGAGTCGAGGCGCTGCTGGTCGCGGGCGGCGCGCTGGCGCACCTGGTCCACGTCCTGCTCCGCCTTGGTCTGCTCGCGGGCGCAGTCGCTCTCCTCGGTCTGCGCGGCGACGAGCAGGTCGCGCAGCTGGGTGAGGTCCTTGTTCAGCGACTCGATCTCGGCGTGCTCGGGCAGCGAACGGCGCTTGTGCGCGAGCTGCTGGAGGCGCACGTCCAGGCCCTGGACGTCGAGGAGTCGGATCTGGTCGGCGGGCGCGGCGTTCAGTTGGGGGCTCCAGAAGAGGTGTGGTGGGAGGACCAGGGGTCGGTGACCGTCTTCGAGACGTGGACGCGAAGGTCCCAGCCATGGCGGTCGGAGATCGTGTCGAGCTGGGCGGCGGCCTGCTCGCACCAGGGCCATTCGGTGGCCCAGTGGGCGGCGTCGACGAGCCCGAGCGGAGAGTGCTGGGTGGCCTCGGAGACGGGGTGGTGGCGCAGGTCGGCGGTGAGGAAGGCGTCCACACCGGCTGCCCGCACGGCGTCGAAGAGGCTGTCGCCGGAGCCGCCGCTGACGGCGACCCGGCGGACCGTCATGCCGGGGTCGCCGGCGACCCGGATGCCCTGCGCCGTGGCGGGCAGCCGCTTCGCGGCGCGGGCGGCGAACTCGGCGAGGGTCTCGGGATGGTCCAGCTCGCAGATCCGGCCGAGGCCGTTCTCGGGCACGAGCGGTCCGGTGACCCGCAGGTCGAGGGCGCCGGCGAGGGCGTCGGAGACGCCGGGCTCGGCGGTGTCGGCGTTGGTGTGCGCCACGTGCAGGGCGATGTCGTGCTTGATCAGCGTGTGGACGACGCGGCCCTTGAAGTGGGAGGCGGCGACGGTGGTGGTGCCGCGCAGATAGAGCGGGTGGTGGGTGACGACCAGGTCGGCGCCGAGGCGGATCGCCTCGTCGGCGATCTCCTGGACGGGGTCGACGGCGAAGAGGACGCGGCGGATCTCGGCGTCGGGATCGCCGCAGACCGTACCGACGGCGTCCCACTGCTCGGCCCGCTCCGGCGGCCAGAGGGCGTCGAGCTCGGCGATGACTTCAGACAGACGGGGCACGGAGGAAAGGCTACCCGTCCCGCGCGCCCCGCCGTCCTGACCTGTGGACAACCCGGTCCCCGCACCCTCGCCGCCTGTGGACAAGCCCGGCGGCACGGGAGCGCGCGGGAGCGGCAGACCCGAGGAAAAGCCCCCGGTCCTACTTCTTCACCAGGTCGGCGCGCAGGTCGTCCAGGACGCTGTTCGCCGCCGTGACGCCGAGGCCGAGGTACCAGGTCTCGTCCGGCACGTCCTTGGCCTGGCCGGACTTGACGGCCTTGAGGTTCTTCCAGAGCGGGTTGGCCAGGGCGGTGTCGCGCTTGGTGGCCTTCGGGTCGCCGTAGACGCCGGTGAAGATCCAGTCGCCGTCGGCCTGGTCGATCTTCTCCGGGCTGACCTCGACGGCGAGGTCGTCGACCTGCTGGTTCTTCGGCCGGGGCAGGCCGACGTCCTCGAGGATGGTGCCGATGAAGGAGGCCTTGGCGTAGAGGCGGATCTTGCCCGGCAGGTAGCGGACCATGGAGACGGTCGGCTTGTCGGGGCCGATGTCCGTGCCGAGCTGCTTCGCCTTGGTCTCGTAGGCGGCGAGCTTCGCCTTCGCCTCGGCGGTCTTGTCGAGGGCGGCGGCGTTGAGGAGGTAGTTCTCCTTCCAGGTGAAGCCCGGGCGGATGGAGAACACGGTGGGCGCGATCTTCGACAGCTCGTCGTACTTGTCGGCGGCGCGCAGCCGGCTGCCGAGGATGAGGTCGGGCTGGAGGTTGGCGATCGCCTCCAGGTTGAGGTTGTTGATGGTGCCCACGGACTTCGGCTCGCCGGCGTCCTTCTTCAGATAGCCGGGGATGCCGTCGTCGCCCTCGGAGGGCGCGAAGCCGACCGGCTTGACGCCGAGCGAGACGACGTTGTCGAGCTCGCCGACGTCGAGGACGACGACGCGCTTGGGCGCGGCCGGGATCTCGGTCCTGCCGAGGGCGTGGGTGAGGGTGCGCGGGAACTGACCCGGCGCCGCGTCCGTGCCGAGGGCGGCCGTCCTGGCCGCCGCGTCGCCGAAGTCCTTGCCGCCGACGGCGACGTCCTTCTTCTTGCCGCCGTCCTCCTTCCCGGCGCTGCCCGAGGAGCCGTCACCGCCTCCGCAGGCCGCGAGCGTGAGCGCGGCGGCGAGGCTGAGGACGGCGGCGGCGGTGCCGCGGCGGCGGAAGGCCATGAGGGATCTCCTGTACGCGTACGGGGACGGCTCTCGACCCGCACAGCGGAGCACCAGATTCCACTTAGGGTCGCCTTACCTTACCTACCCTGCGCCCCACCAGCACAACCCGCCCCCTCCGCTCAGCGGAACCGGAACAGCGCCACCCTTTGGGGTGAAGTGAGGTGGCTCGCGTTGTTCGGCTGGAAGTGCGAAAACTAGCTTCGTGGCCGGAGGTGACGAGTCGATGACAGCCTGTGCCATCGAGACGGCGGCGGGAGACGGCGGCCCGATGGGCCCCGCGCCCGCCGGACACGGGGCGTTCACGATCACCGCGAACGGCGCCTACGCGGCGCGGCTCGCCGGTTCGGGCGACGCGCTGTACGTGGAGCGGTGGACCCTGGACGGCCCGGAGCCGTACGCCGTCCCGCTCCCCCTCGCCCAGCCCGAGGAGCCCGGCACCATGCTGCTGCCGCTGGCGGACGGGCGGGTCCTGGCCTGCCGCGCGGTGGACGGACGCCGCCACACGTTCTCGCTGCTCTATCCGACCGGCCCGGAGACCGGCGAGATGGTCCTCGGCTCCGTCGAGGCCCCCGCCCCGGGCGCCCTGGTGCTGCTGCCGCCGTCGCCGGACGGCATCTGCGCGTACGCGATGTGCGCCGGCCCGGACTCGACCACGCTGTGGCTGGTGGCGGGCGGCGCCTTCGGCCCCGAGCCGGTCGCCGAGATCAGGGGCCACTGCACGGGCGGCGTCTGGCTGGACCGTACGGGACGGATGCTGGCCCTCGACCGGCGGCTGGACGACGGGCCGGTGAAGGCCGTCGCCGTCGACCTGGAGCGCGGCGGCGAGGTGACCCCGCTGCTCCAGATCACCGAGGACAGCGACGACCGGCTGCTCCTCGCGGACCCCGACAGCGGGCTGCTGCTCCTCCGCTCCGACGCGCCCTCACCGGGCCACGACCGGCTCGGCTGGGGCGTCCTCGGGAGCCTGCTGCCGGTGCGCTTCCCGGAGTGCCTGCGGCTCGACGACGCGGCGGTGACGCCGTTCGCGGTGCAGCCGGGGCAGGTGCTCATGCCGGAGAGCTGCGGCGTCGCGCTGCGCATCGACGCGGCGGCGGGCAGCTGGGTCGGCATGTGGCGGCCCTCCTCGCGCCGGATGCACCACCTGGCCGCGCCCGCCGGCTGGCTGGCCGGATCCGGCCTGTGGACGGCCGACGGCGTGCTGCGGCTGCCGTACGCGACGGCCGGGGCGCCGTGCGGGCTCGCCGCCCTGGAGGAACCCGCCGACCAGCCCGTACCGGAACCGGAACCGGTCCCGGAGGCACCCAAGGTGTGCCGTCCCGTGCCCTTGCAGCAGGCTCCGCTGACGGACCGTAAACCCGCTGGCTAAAATCTCCGAGCCGCACAGCAAGAGCGACGACAACGGGGTGAGTTCCACCATGAGCAACACCGACGCGCAGGAGCCGAACGGCTCGGGCAAGCACCGCGGGCCGGCCGCGCCGGCGGAGGACTCCTCGTCCTCCCCGCACGGCCGCCACCGGCGCGAGCCCGAGGCGCAGTGACCTCGGCGACGGCGCGCTGACGCACCACCGCACCACCGCACCACAGCCGAACGGCCCCCGGACGAGAAACGTCCGGGGGCCGTCCGCCTTCCCCCACCACACCCCCATGTGGCCGGTCCTCCGGTCCTCCGGTCCTCCAGTCCTCCGGTCCGTCCGCGCCGTCCGCGCCGTCCGCGCCGTCCCGGCTCAGCCCTTCAGCCCGTCAGTCGTTCAGTCCTTCAGCCCTTCTTGAGACCGAGCACCTCGGCCGCCGCGAAGGTCTCGCCGGCCGGGCGGGCCGCGTAGTACGGCGTGAGCAGCCCGTCCAGCTCCTCGTACGTGAAGACGTCCTTCGCCGTGTCGAACTTGGCCGCCACCTTGGGCCGGTCCACGACCGCCACCATGCCGCCGTGGACGACGAGGAGCTGTCCGTTGACGGCGGCGGCCGCCGGTGAGGCGAGGTAGCCGACGAGCGGTGCCACGTGCTCCGGCGACAGCGGGTCGAGCTCGTCCTCGGCCGTCGGCTCGGCGAAACCGGCGAAGACGTCCTCCGTCATCCGGGTGCGGGCCCGCGGGCAGATGGCGTTGGCGGTGACGCCGTACTTGGCGAGGGCCAGCGCGGTGGACGTGGTCAGACCGACGATCCCGCCCTTCGCCGCCGCGTAGTTGGGCTGTCCCGCCGAGCCGGCGAGGAAGGCCTCGGAGGAGGTGTTGACGATCCTGCCGTAGACGCCGCTCTCGCCCGCCTTGGCCCGGCCCCGCCAGTGCACGGCGGCGAAGTGGGTGGTGTTGAAGTGGCCCTTGAGGTGGACCCGGATCACCGCGTCCCACTCGTCCTCGCTCATCGAGAAGACCATCCGGTCGCGCAGGATGCCCGCGTTGTTGACCAGGACGTCCAGCTTCCCGAACTCGGCCACGGCCAGGTCGACCAGGCCGCGGGCGGTCTCGAAGTCGGCGACGTCGCCGAGGTGGGCGACGGCCCGGCCGCCCGCCGCGCGGATCTCGGCGGCGACCTCCTCGGCCGGCGCCGCGGAGGCCTCGCCGGAGCCGTCGCGCCCGGGCTGGCCGTAGTCGTTGACGACCACGGCGGCGCCGAGCCGGGCCAGTTCCAGCGCCTCGGCCCGGCCGAGGCCGCGGCCGGCGCCGGTGACGATCGCGCTCAGACCCTCAAGAGGGAGTGACATGGGTCGGGTCCTCTCAGATCTCGATGCAGGTGCGCAGGGCGACTCCGGTGCGCATCTGCTCGATCGCCTCGTTGATGCCCGCGAGCGGCACCCGGTGGGTGATCAGCGACTCCAGGTCGATGCGGCCGGCCCGCCAGAGGGCGATGGCCCGTTCGTACGAGCGCAGCACGTCCCCGCCTCCGTACATGGACGGCAGGATCCGCTTCTCGTCGAAGAACAGCTCGAACATGTTGAGCTGGAGGTGGTCGTCGAGGGCGCCCGCGCCGACGACGCACAGCGTGCCGCCGCGCCGGGTCGTCTCGTACGCCGTGCGCGCGGTGGCGGACTTGCCGACGACCTCGAAGACGTAGTCGAAGCCCTCACCGCCGGTGATCCGCTGCTTGGCGTCGCCGAGCGCGTCGGGCGCGACGGCCTCCGTGGCGCCGAAGCGGAGCGCGGCCTCGCGCCGGGACCCGACCGGGTCGACGGCGACGATCTGGGCTGCGCCCTGGAGCTTGGCGCCCTGGATGGCGGAGATGCCGACACCGCCGCAGCCGATGACCGCGACCGACGAACCCGCCTCCACCTTGGCCGTGTTGATCGCCGCGCCGAGCCCGGTGGTCACGCCGCAGCCGATGAGCGCGGCGACGTCGAAGGGCACGTCGTCGGGGATGGGCACGGCGCAGCCGGCGTCGACGACGACCTCCTCGGCGAAGGTGCCGGTGCCGGCGAAGCCGAAGACGTCACCGCCGGGGCGCTTGAAGTTGGGCGTGCCGGCGTTCAGGAAGCCGGCCAGACACAGCTGGGTCTGGCCGCGCCTGCAGGCCGGACAGCTGCCGCAGGCGGGCAGCCAGCACAGCAGCACCCGCTGGCCCTCGGTGAGCCCGGTGACGCCGTCGCCGATGTCGGTGATCTCGCCGGCGCCCTCGTGTCCGGGGACGAACGGCGCGGGCTGCGGGAGCACGCCGCTCATGGCGGAGACGTCGGAGTGGCACAGTCCGGTGGCCCGGACCCGGATCCGCACCTTGCCGGGGCCGAAGCCCACCGCCTCGACGTCGTCGAGGACTTCGAGTTTGTCCTGGCCGATCTCGTGCAGTACGGCTGCGCGCATGGTGCGGCTCCCTCAGGGTGTCAGGAATGGTCCACGACGGTGTCGGCGAGTACGGGCGCGTCGTCCCGCTCGACGGCGGTGACCGTGATCTGGATCCGGCCGCCCGCCGGGACGTCCGCCTGGCCGTCCGGGGCGCCGTTCCGGCCGTCCACCTGGCCCTCCGGTCCGCCGTCCGGTCCGCCGTCCGGGCCGGCCAGGCGCCACATCCGGATCCGCAGCGTCTCGCCCGGGAAGACGATCCCGGCGAAGCGGGTGCGATAGGCGCGGACGCGGGTGACGTCGCCGCCGAGGAGCGTGTCGACGGCCGCCTTGAGCGTCATGCCGTACGAGCACAGGCCGTGCAGGATCGGCCGGTCGAAGCCCGCGAGCTTGGCGAACTCGGGGTCGGCGTGCAGCGGGTTCCAGTCGCCGGAGAGCCGGTAGAGCAGGGCCTGGTCCTCGCGGACGGGCCGCTCGACGGTGGCGTCGGGCTCACGGGCGGGCACGTCGAGGCGTTCGGAGGGCCCGCGGTCGCCGCCCCAGCCGCCCTCACCGCGTACGAAGATCTGGGCGTCGCTGGTCCACAGCGGCCCGTCGTCGTCGGCCGCCTCGGAGCGCAGCACGAGGACGGCGGCCTTGCCCTTGTCGTAGACGGCGGCGACGCGGGAGGTGGAGACGGCCCGGCCGGAGACGGGCAGCGGGCGGTGCAGGGTGATGGACTGGCCGCCGTGCAGGACGGCGGCGAGGTCGATGTCGATGCCGGGGGCGGAGAGGCCGCCGACGACACCCATGCCGGCGCCGGCGACGGTGGCGAAGCTGGGCAGGACGTGGAGCCGGGATTCGAGGGTGTAGCGCAGCTCGTCGGGGTCGGTGGCGGGGACGCCCGCGCCGAGGCCGAGGTGGTAGAGCTGGACGTCCTTGTGGTCCCAGCCGATCTCCGCGCTGCGGGGCTCGGCGGCGACGGCCTTGGCGGCGTCAATGGGCATCGCGTTGCTGCTCCTTGTGGCAGGTGAAGACCTCGGCGCGGCCGTCCGCACCGTCGACCGCGCCGAGGCCGTGCGGGACCGTTCCGGAGCGCGTTCTAGAACGCGTTCTAGAAGGTGATCCCCATGTATAGCCGAGGGCCCGGGCGTTGTGAACCCTCCTGACGGCATGTCAGAAAGTGTGCGGGAAACCGTTGTCGGCAGAGAGCCGGAGACGTTCGGGGCAAGGACCGGAGCCGTTCCCGGCAGGGGCCGGACGGGTCCGCGGGCGCACACCCGGGACATTTGTCACGGCCAGGTCCGTACGCACGGTCCTGCCGGGCCGGTGCCCCCGCTCCGTACGGTCGTGGACATGAAGAACGAGCCCGCGGTCGCCTTCGAGGCCGCCACCAAGTCGTACGGAAACGTTCGCGCCGTCGACGGCGTGGACCTCACCATCCGGCGCGGCGAGACCGTCGCCCTCCTCGGCCGCAACGGTGCCGGCAAGTCCACCACCATCAACCTGCTCCTCGGCCTCGACGAGCCGGACAGCGGCCGGGTGCGGCTCTTCGGCGAGGCGCCGGCCCGCGCGGTCGCGGCCGGCCGGATCGGCGCCATGCTCCAGGACACCCGCCCGGTCACCCGGGTCACCGTCCGCGAACTGGTCGACTTCGTCGCCCGCGCCTACCCGCGGCCGCTGCCGGTCGACGAGGCGCTGCGGCTCGCCGGCCTCACCGACCTCGCCGGCCGGCGCGTCGACCGACTCTCCGGGGGCCAGGCGCAGCGGGTCCGCTTCGCCGTCGCGCTGGCCGGCAGCCCCGAGCTGGTCGTCCTGGACGAGCCGACCGCCGCGCTCGACGTCGAGGCCCGCGAGGCGTTCTGGGAGTCCATGCGCGGCTACGCCCGGCGTGGCAACACGGTGCTGTTCTCCACGCACTACCTGGAGGAGGCCGACGCCAACGCCGACCGGATCGTCGTCGTCGACTCCGGCCGCGTCCTCGCCGACGGCACCGCGGACGAGCTGAAGCGGGCCGCGGGCGGCACCCGCGTCTCCTTCGACCTGGCCGGCGGCTCGACGGAGGGCCTCGCCGCGCTGCCCGGCGTCGTCTCGACGGAGATCCGCGGCGACCGCGCCCACCTGCGCAGCGACGACTCCGACGCGACCGTCCTCGCCCTCGCCGCGAGGGGCGCCGTCCGCGGCCTGGAGGTCACGCCGGTCTCCCTCAACGACGCCTTCCTGGCCCTGACGCGCGACGCCGCCTCCCGCGAGGCCGGCGCCCGGGGCACCGCCTCCCTTGGCACCGCCTCCGCCGAGGCACCGGCGCAGGCATCCGCCCCGACCATCCGCGACACCCTGGAGACGACCCGATGATCACCGCGTACGTACGCCTCGAAGTCCGCCGCACGCTGCGCGACGTCGGCTTCGCCATCTCCTCGATCGCCGTGCCCGTCATGATGTACCTCCTCTTCACCAACCTCGGCGGCGCCGACGACACCGCGTACAAGACGGCCGCGATGGTCGGCATGGCGGCGTACGGCGCACTGGGCGCCGCGATGTCCCTCGGCACCGGCGTCGCGGAGGACAAGTCCTCCGGCTGGCTGCGCCAGTTGCGGGTCACGCCGATGTCCCCGCGCCAGGTCGTCACCGGCCGCGCCCTGACCGGCACGGTCGTGGTGCTGCCCGCCATCGTCGCGGTGCTGCTCGCCGGCGGTCTGGCCAACGGCGTACGGCTGGACGCCTGGCAGTGGGCCGCGACGGCCCTCGCCCTGTGGGCCGGCTCGCTCCCCTTCACCCTGCTCGGCCTCGGCAACGGCTACCGCCTCACCGCGCAGACCACCGGAGTCGCCAACGTGGCGTGCAACCTGGGCCTCGCGGTCGTCGGTGGACTCTGGTTCCCGGTCCAGCTCTTCCCGCACTGGCTGGCGACGCTCTCCTCCTACACCCCGACCAGCCGCTTCTCCGAGATCGCCCGCGCGGTGACGGAGCGCTCGGCGCCCAGCGCCTCGGCCCTGGCGGTCCTGGCGGCCTGGGCGGCGCTGTTCGGGACGTACGCGGCGTTCTCGTACCGTCGTTCCGCACGGACGGCCTGAGGCACAGGGGCATGGAGCGGCGAGGGGCACGGAGCAATGAGGGGGCGGGAAGCGATGAGGGGCATGGACCGATGAGAGACGCGTGGCGACGGCGGGCGGCGAAGGCCTCGGCGAAGGCGAAGGCCCGCGAAGACCGGGGGCCGAGCGCGCTGAGCCTGCTCCCGTGGCTCCTGATGGGACTGGGCGCGCTGTCCCACCTCATCGGAGGCGAGGCCGCCAACCCGTGGCTGGGCGGCCTGGGCCTGCTGGCCTTCAACAGCCTCTACATCTCGATCGCCTTCCGCGCCTTCGACCGGCGCGTACGCGAGACGCGGGCCACCCGTGGCCTGCTCGTCGCCCTCGGCGTGCTGACCTTCACGCTCGCGATCGGCTACGGGCGGGAGTGGCTGCTCCTCTTCCCGCTCCTGGGCCTCGCGGTCGGCGCTGTCGTCCGAGGCAGCCTGCTGCTGCCCGTGGTCGCCTTCGCGCTGACGGCGGCGGTCGGGACGGTGACGCTGTGGCGGGACGGCTGGGGCTCGCTCGGCATCGTGTACGGCACGTTCATCTCGGTCATGGTGACGTCCGCGATCCTCGCCCTGAGCGAGACGGTGCGCGAGCTGCGCGAGACCCGCGAGGAGCTGGCCCGTACGGCGGTCGAGAAGGAGCGGCTGCGGTTCTCCCGGGACCTGCACGACCTGCTCGGCCACACCCTGTCGGTGATCGTGGTGAAGTCGGAGGCCGCCCGGCGGCTGGCGCCGCGCGACCTGGACGCGGCGCTCGCGCAGGTCGGCGACATCGAGACGGTCGGCCGGCAGGCCCTGACCGAGATCCGGGAGGCGGTCACCGGTTACCGCGAGGCCTCCCTCACCGGCGAGCTGGACCGCGCCCGCGACGCCCTGACCTCGGCCGGCATCGAACCCGTCGTCCGCCAGTCGGGCCCGCCGCTGGGGGCGCGGACGGAGGCGCTGCTGAGCTGGGTGGTACGGGAGTCGGCCACCAACGCCGTACGGCACAGCGGCGCGACCCGCTGCGAGATCGAGCTCGGCGGCGGCCCGGAGCGGGTCCGCCTGACGGTGACCGACAACGGCCGCGGCACCGGCTCCGGCACACCCGGCAGCGGTCTGCTGGGCCTGCGGGAACGGGTGGCGGCGGCCGGCGGGACGCTGGTCTCGGGCCCGCGGCCGGGCGGCGGCTTCCGGGTCACGGTGGAACTCCCGGTGGAGCCGTCGACGGAGCTCGCGGCGGACCGCTCGCGCTCGGCGTACGGGTAGGACGGACAGCGGCCGGTCCCTCGGCCGGTCGGGTGGGGGCCGGGGGACGGGCAGCGGCCGGTACCTCGGCCGGGTCGGGTGGGGCCGAGCGGCGTACGGTGGAGAGGTCGGGCGGCATCCCGTCGGCGGGTGTCACGCCCGACGCCGGAGACCCATGACCCGCTCCCGCCGAGCCCACTGGGCGCTCGCCGTACTCGCGACCGTCGTCGCGACGGTCGTCGCTGTCCTCGCGGGCCGCTCCCCGGCGGGAAGCGCGACCGCCGCCGGGACGGCCGGGACGACGTCCGGTCCGCCCGCGTCGGTCCGGGCTCCCGCGTCACCGGTCACGTCGCCGGCTTCCGCGGCTCCGGGCTCCGCGGCTCCGGGCTCCGCGGCCCTGACCTCCGCGGCGCCGGGCTCCGCAGCACCGGCCTCGGCGGCCGCCCCGACCTCCGGGGCGCCGACGACTCCTCCGCCGCCTCCCTCGCCCACGCCCGCCTCCGGGCCCCGGCCCGCCGACCTGGA
This sequence comes from Streptomyces sp. NPDC053493, assembly GCF_044544825.1. Taxonomy (NCBI): domain Bacteria; kingdom Bacillati; phylum Actinomycetota; class Actinomycetes; order Kitasatosporales; family Streptomycetaceae; genus Streptomyces; species Streptomyces sp. NPDC053493. The sequence continues at coordinate 213,325 of NZ_JBITXS010000008.1, read as the reverse complement.
CATACCGTCGATCGGCGTGAGGGACCTGCGCGTCCTTCCGTACAAGGGAACGACCGACGATCGGGCCGGCACCCGGATCCAGGACCGGGGCCTCGCCGCCAGCCCGTACGGACCGCGGGGCGGCGTGGGCCCGGGAGACGTCGGCAACTACCTGGTGACCGCGCACCGGCTCTCGGCCGGCGGGCCGCTGCACGACCTGCCCGCGCTCGAGGTGGGCGCCAAGGTGCTGGTGACGGCGGACGGCACGGTCTACGAGTACACCGTCACCGAGACCCGGACGACCTCCTTCCGCTCCACCCGGTCGCTCGCCGAGCAGCGGGCCGCCGTGCCCGGCGCGCCCGACCGCAAGCCGACCCGGCCGATGATCACGCTCTCGACCTGCGCCACGCCGGAGGACAACGCGGCGGGCAACCTCTGGCGCGACGCGCAAGGCAATCCGGAGCACCGCATCGACAAGATCGGCGTGCTGACCGCCGTACGAGCGGAGCCGGCCGGACGGTGAGGCGACCGGGCGCGGGGGCAGCGGGAAAACGGCCGGCTCAGGCGGTCACTCGGTCAAAGGGGCAGACGTCCGGCGATCCGGCAGTCCGACGTCAGGTGTTCAGGTCGGTCGTCTGGCCGCCGATGTTCGCGACGGACGTGTTCCCGCTGACGGATCCCTGGGGCTCGCTCTTGTGGCCGACCTCGTCGAGCTTGAGGAGGCCGACGAGCCCGGCGCCGGGCGCGCCGGCGTCGTCGGCGGCGAGGGCCTGCGGGGCGCCGGACAGGCCGAGGGCGGCGCCGGCGAGGAGGAGGGTGGCGAAGGTGCGCTGGGTGGTGTTCATGCCCTGCCAACGAGCGGGACGGGATCGGGGTGCGGTCGTTATCCGGACAGCCTGACGGGGTGGCCTCCACCACATCACGGACACATCCCGGAAGATCTTTCGCGAAACGGCCCGGTTCACCGCGGAACATTTCCCTCCGCACCACGGTGACGACTCCGGTCAGCAAGATCATCTTCGTTCAAGTCTGCACTTTTCGTACGAGGTTGTCCGCATCGCACCCAACCGACCCGCGGCGATTTCCGCCGCGCCGACGACCCCAGGTACCGATGGAATCCGCCGGGGGCATATGACCAAACCCCCGGTCGCACAGACCATCAGGGGGTTTCCATGTCCACCACCATCACGCGCCGCAAGGCCCTGGGCGTCGCCGCGGGCGCGGCGGGCGCCGCCGCGGGCCTCGCGCTCGCGGGTCCGGCCGCCGCGGCTCCGGCGTCGGGCTCGGCCGCATCCGGCCCGGCCGACTCCTCGTCCTCCTTCGACGAGGTCTACCTCGGCCGCCGCATCAAGGGCGGCCCCACGAACGGCGGCGGACACGACGGCACCGGCCACGCGGGTCACACCGGTCACGGCGGTCAGCACGGCGGGGGTTACAGCGTCACGATCGACGGCGAGGAACTGCACGTCATGCAGAACGCCGACGGCACCTGGATCAGCGTGATCAGCCACTACGAGCCCGTCACCACGCCCAAGGCGGCCGCCCGCGCCGCCGTACGCGAGCTCCAGGGCGCCCCGCTCGTGCCCCTCCGCCTCGCCTGATCCCGCCTTCCTCTTCGCTCCAGGAGCCGTACGCCGCCATGACCATACGCAAGAACCAGGCCGCCCTGACCGCCGACGAGAAGCGCCGCTTCATCGAGGCCCTGCTCGAACTCAAGCGCACCGGGCGCTACGACACCTTCGTCACCACGCACAACGCCTTCATCATGAGCGACACCGACAACGGCGACCGCATGGGTCACCGGTCGCCGTCCTTCCTGCCCTGGCACCGTCGCTTCCTGCTCGAGTTCGAGCGGGCACTCCAGTCCGTCGACGCGACCGTCGCCCTGCCGTACTGGGACTGGACGGCCGACCGCACGGCCCGTTCCTCCCTCTGGGCGCCCGACTTCCTCGGCGGCACCGGCCGCGCCCGCGACGGTCAGGTCACCGACGGCCCGTTCGCCCGCACCGGGAACCGCTGGACGATCAACGTCCGCGTCGACGGCCGCGACTTCCTCCGCCGGGAGCTGGGCGCGGGCGGCCGCCAACTGCCCACGCGCGCCGAGGTGGACTCCGTCCTCGCCATGGAGACGTACGACATGGCCCCGTGGAACAGCGCCTCGGACGGCTTCCGCAACCACCTGGAGGGCTGGCGGGGCGTGAACCTCCACAACCGCGTCCATGTGTGGGTCGGCGGCCAGATGGCCACCGGTGTCTCCCCGAACGACCCGGTCTTCTGGCTGCACCACGCCTTCATCGACAAGCTGTGGGCGGACTGGCAGGCCCGCCACCCGAAGTCCCCGTACCTTCCGGCGGCCGGCACGCCGAACGTCGTCGACCTCCGCGACACCATGCGTCCCTGGAACGACGTGAGCCCGGCGGACATGCTCGACCACACCCGCCACTACACCTTCGACACGGCCGCCTGATCCTCAGCGGGGCGGTGCGGCCGGGGACCGCACGCCGAGCCACTGCTCGGCGCCGTACTCCTCGTACCGCTCCACCTCGGTGAAGCCCAGCTTCGTCGCGAGGCGCAACGCGCGGTCGTTGGCGGTCTGCGTGCGGAGCGCCACCGGCTCACCGGGGCGCGCGTCGGCGAACCAGTCGAGCACCGCCGCGCACGCCTCGGCCGCGTAGCCGCGTCCCCACGCCTCCGGCAGGAACAGGTAGCCGAGCTCGACCTGTCCTGCCGCCTCCGGCCGCTCCGCGTCGCGCCGGTCGAGCGTGACCATGCCGATCATCGTGCCCTCGGCCTCGACCACGAAGAGCCCCGGCCGCCGCCCGGGCACCTCGGGCATCTCCCGCTCGAGCTCCTCGCGCGGCCGGGCCCCGCCGATGTAGGCACCCACCTCCGCCGACCCGAACAACTCGACGAACCCGGCCCGGTCCCGCCCCTCGGACTCGCGCAGCACCAGCCGCCCGGTCCGCCTCGGAGCAGGCGGCCACTCCACGCCCCCACGTCCCACCCCTACTCGCCGACCGCTCCGTCGATGGCCTCGCGCAGCAGGTCGGCGTGGCCGTTGTGGCGCGCGTACTCCTCGATCATGTGGGTGAGGACGTAGCGGAGCGAGATGGTCTCGCCGCGGAAGTCGACGGTGTCGTCGAGCGAACCGAAGGAAGCAACGACGGCGCGCGCTCGGTCGCACTCCTCCCGCCAGACGCCGAACGCCTCGTCGACGTCGGCGTCCTCGACATGGAACTCGCCGAACGTGCCGTCGACCTCGCCGGGCCAAGGCACCTTGACGTCCTCCGCGTTCACGACGACGCGGAACCAACTCCGCTCGACGGAGGCCGCATGACGCACCAGACCCAGGAGCGTGAGCCCTGACGTCGGAACCGCCCTCCGCTTCAGCTGCTCACCGGTCAGACCCGCGCACTTCATGGCCAGGGTGGCCCGCTGATAGTCGAGAAACGAGGTGAGCGACGCACGGTCGCCGGCCACCTTCGAGGGGTGTATGCGCTGGTCATCTTCCACCAGCCGATCATGGCAAGAAGCCGTCCCCGCAGGCTACCCCTGACCTGAAGATCCCCGGCCCCGCCGTGTCGGCGCACCATCGCTCCTACTCCTGGACATCGGAGCCTCGCAGCCGTCGGAATCGGATGGCCCGGCAGCCTCCCGGCCCGTCATCCTGACCCCGTGGGAAACAGAGCCAACGTCATCGTGGTCCGAGAGAACGGCACGCATGAGCTGTACCGGACCGGCTGGGCGGTCGGACTCGACCTCGACCTGCTGGAAGGGCCGACGGCGCTTCTCGCCATGCTTCCGGGACTCCGCCAGGACGGCTGGTGGTTGGACGACACCATGGCCCAGGGCGGGATACTGCTCGACCTCGGCCGCAAGGTGCTCCTGTTCTTCGCCTGGGAGGGGCCGAGCACTGAGCTCCGCCACCGCGCGGCCACGTTCGAACTGATCCGAGCTGCGTGGCCGGGCTGGGAGGCCCGCTGGCTGTACGACGGCCCGGCCGAACTGCGGGAGTACGTCGGGCTCGACCCGGAGTACGTCCGCTGCCGCGATTCGGCCCTCTCCTTGGCCCCGCTCCTCGCCGCCGACGACGAGGACCTGGCCGGCCCCGACCCAGGCGGTGTGGTGATGACGATCGGCACCGGCCGCTGCCACGTCGCCTCTGACGCCTTCGACCACCCTGTCCGCGAGGGCGCCGCCCTGCTCGACCGCCTGGCAGACGCCCCTGAGCACGGAGTCTGCCGCCTGCACGTCAACTCCGGCATCCACATCGACCCGGAACGCCGCCGTCTGGGCTGGTGGTCCCTCTCCTCCTCACCGCAGGCCTACCGGACGCCCGAGTTGTGGCCGGGCTGGACGGTGAAGTTCTGGCAGGACGGCTGGGAACGGCACGTCAAAGCCAGCGACCGGTTCTCTCCGGCGGCGTTCGATGCCGGAGAGAAAGCCAGAGCCGCGGTGCTCGCCGAGGCCGGGGAGCGCCGGGCTGCCCGCGATGCCCGGGCCGCGAAGAGCGCTGGAGGTGACCTCCTGACCGCCCGTGGTGGACCGCCCGGCTGACGGGGACACCTGCCTCAGCGCTGCGTCCACCACGTGAGCGCCGCCCCGCCGGCGGTCGTCGCCAGGGCGACGAGCCATCCGGGGACGCGCTGAACGGTCAAGTGCATCCCGCCGATGCGCAGTTCGAGTACGGGCGGAGCTGTGGGCTTCGCGGGCATGGCTGACCTCCTGATGCTTTCTTGAGCATCGCCTCTGATCAGGAGCTTTCCCTCCCACTTCACGCTCGCGTGACCAGGAAAATCTTGGTCCCGGGGAGACGTCCCATGTCCGCGCCCTTCCCCGCGCGCCCCAACAGGCGACCGCGCCTACCCTGTTCCTCGTGAACGAGATGCCGCAGGACCACCGTCCGTCGAAGTCCGTCCGCGTTCTGCTCGCCGAGGACCAGGGGATGATGCGCGGCGCACTCGCGCTGCTGCTCGGGATGGAGCCGGACATCGAGGTCGTCGCGCAGGTCGGACGGGGCGACGAGATCGTGGCCACGGCTCTGACCGTGCGGCCCGACGTGGCGCTGTTGGACATCGAGCTGCCGGGGCGGTCGGGGCTGGACGCGGCGGCGGAGTTGCGGGACGAGGTGCCCGACTGCCGGGTGCTGATCCTCACGACCTTCGGCCGGCCCGGCTATCTGCGCCGTGCGATGGAGGCGGGCGCGGCCGGGTTCCTGGTCAAGGACGGGCCGGTGGAGGACCTGGCGGAGGCCATCCGCAAGGCGCTCCGCGGCGAGACGGTCATCGACCCGGCCCTCGCGGCCGCCGCCCTCAGCGCCGGCCCGAACCCGCTCACGGCCCGCGAACGCGACGCCCTGGGCGCCTCGGTGGACGGCGCGACGATCTCCGACATCGCGGCGAAGCTCCACCTCTCGGAGTCCACCGTCCGCAACTACCTCTCCTCCGCCATCGGCAAGACGGGCACCCGCAACCGCATGGAGGCGGTCCGCGCGGCCCGCCAGCAGGGCTGGCTCTAACGAGTGCGGGCGCTCCGTCGGCTCCACTTGTCCCACGCCAGGAACGCGCCTCCTATGAACAGCTGCACGAGGAACACCTCAGGCGCCCCCACCAGGAGGGGAAGCAGCGCGGGAAGGAGCAGTAGCGCTCCGCACACCGCCGGGAAGGCGTCGGGCGCTCGCCTGTTCACCAGGAGGCGAGCCACGACGATCAGCACCAAGGAGGGAGCTCCCGTGAGGCCGAGAAATCCCTGAAAGGTCGCCGCATAATCCTCGACAGGACCGCCTTGCAGCCCGAAGAGGACGCCGAGAAACAGGGCCCAGGCACTGCAGAAGGCCACGATGTACCGGTAGACGTCCCAGCCGATCAACACGCCGACCGCGCCCGCCGGGCCGGCAGCCAGAGCGTCATCAGTGCCGCCGTCGCGAGCAGGACGCACATCGCCACGCGGAAGGCCGCCGCGTAGCCCGCGGTCAGGGCGGGCGGGGTGGTGGCGCCGGAGAGGGTGGAGGCGGCGACGGTGGAGAGGACGGCGAGGCCGAGGGCGCCGCCCATGGTGCGGGAGGTGTTGATGAGGCCGGAGGCGAGGCCGGCTTCGGAGGCGGGTGCCTGGGTGGTGGCCAGGATGGCGAGCGGCGTGGAGGCGACGCCGATGCCGAACATCATCAGGACGCCCGGGACGAGGATCGACGTCAGGTACGTGCCGTCGGCCGTCATCGTGGACTGCCAGGCGAAGCCGCCGGCCGCGACCAGGGTGCCCGTCACGGCGACCGTGCGCGGGCCGAAGCGGGGCAGCAGGCGCGGGGCCAGCTTGGAGCCGGCGATGACGCTGACGGAGCTGGGGACGAGGGCGAGGCCGGCCTGGAGCGGGGTGTAGCCGAGGACGTTCTGGGCGTAGACCGTCATGAAGAACCACGAGCCGAACGTCGTCGACGCGCACAGCGCCATCGTCGCGTTGGCCGCCGACACCGCGCGCGTACGGAAGATCCGCAGCGGCATCAGCGGGGCCGGCGAGCGGGCCTCGACCAGGACGAACGCGAGGAGCAGCAGCACGCCGGCCGTCAGCGGCAGCAGCGTCGCGGCCGACGTCCAGCCGGACTCCTCGGTCTGCCCGATGCCGTACGCGAGGGTCGCCAGGCCCGCCGTGACGAGGACCGCGCCCGGCAGGTCGAGCCGCCGGCCGCCACCGGCACGGCCCTGGGTCTCGCCGAGCCAGAACAGGGCCCCGGCCAGGACCAGGACGCCGATGGGCACGTTGATGAGGAGGACCCACCGCCAGGACAGCAGGTCGACGAGGACGCCGCCGACGAAGCCGCCCGCCGCGCCGCCGGCCGCGCCGACCGCCGTCCAGGTGCCGACGGCCCGGGTGCGGGCGGGGCCCTCGGGTACGGCGGCGGTGAGCAGCGTGAGGGTGGACGGCGACAGGACGGCGGCGCCGAGGCCCTGCACGGCGCGGGCGGCGAGGAGCTGCCAGCCCTCCTGGGCCACGCCGCCCGCGACCGAGGCCGCGGTGAAGAGCGCGAGGCCGAGGACGAACATGCGCTTGCGGCCGAAGAGATCACCGGCCCGGCCGCCGAGCAGCATGAAGCCCGCGAACGCGATCGAGTACGCGTTGACCACCCACTGCAGCCCGGAGGCCGTGAGTCCCAGGTCCGTCCGCATCGACGGCAGCGCGACGTTCACCACCGACACGTCGAGGACGACGAGGAACTGGCCCGCGCAGGCCACCAGGACCACCGCCCAGAGGCGCCCCGAGGAAGGCGCGGAGGGCGTGGCTGGCGGGGAGGATGCGGAGGGTGTGGAGGGCGTGGGAGGTATGGAGGGGTCGGCGGACGGGGACGTCGGCGGCTCGGATCGCGGCATGGCTGTCATGGTCCCAGACCGGCCCCGCTCCGTACATCGGAACAACGGCCTACGACCCGCTCGCCCATGACCCCGCCCACCGACCGACGCCCGCCCTACGACCCCGAGCCTCCGCCCCCCGCCGGCCTGCCCCGCCCCCTACGGCCCGAGCCTCCGCCCGCCCTGCGGCCCGCCCGCCGCCGCCCTACTCCCTCCGCAGCATCGTCACCACCGCCGCCCCGCCCAGGCCGATGTTGTGCGCCAGGCCCACCCGCGCGCCCGGCACCTGGCGGGCGGCCGCCTCGCCTCGGAGTTGCCAGACGAGTTCGGCGGCCTGGGCGAGGCCCGTCGCGCCGAGGGGGTGGCCCTTGGAGATGAGGCCGCCCGACGGGTTCACGACCCAGCGGCCGCCGTACGTCGTGGCGCCCGACTCCACGAGTTTGCCGGAGGCGCCCTCCTCGCACATGCCCAGCGCCTCGTAGGTCAGCAGCTCGTTGACCGAGAAGCAGTCGTGCAGTTCGATCACGTCCACGTCCTCGATGCCGAGCCCGGACGCCTCGTACACCTGCCGTGCCGCCGCCCGCGACATGGGCCGGCCGACGACGTCGATGCAGGAGCCGGAGGCGAAGGACTCCTCGGTGTCGGTGGTCATGGCCTGGGCGACGATCTCCACCGCCCGGTCGGCGAGGCCGTGTTCGGCGACGAAGCGTTCGGAGACGACGACGGCCGCCGCCGCGCCGTCCGAGGTCGGCGAGCACTGGAGCTTGGTCAGCGGCCGGTGGATGGTCTTCGCGGCGAGGATCTCCTCGACCGTGTAGACGTCCTGGAACTGGGCGTTGGGGTTACGGGACGAGTGCCGGTGGTTCTTGGCGGCGACGGCCGCGAGCTGGACCTCGGTCGTCCCGTACCGGTCCATGTGCTCGCGGGCCGCGTTGCCGAAGATCTGGGCGGTCGGCGGGGACATCTCGAAACCGTGTCCAGCGGCCATGATCCCGTAGTGCCGGGCGACCGGCGAAGTCTTGAAGTCGCCGCCGTCCGACCCGCCGCCCAGCGCGCCGCGCGCCATCTTCTCGAAGCCGAGCGCGAGGACGCAGTCCGCCGCCCCGCCCGCCACGAACTGCCGGGCCATCATCAGCGCCGTCGACGCCGTGGCGCAGTTGTTGTTGACGTTGTAGACGGGCACGCCGGTGAGCCCGAGTTCGTACGCGGCGCGCTGGCCGGCCGTCGAGGCCTGGAAGCAGTAGCCGACCGGGACCTGCTGGACGCGGTCGTACGGGATGCCGGCGTCGGCCAGGGCGGCGGTGCCGGCCTCCTTCGCCATGTCCCAGTACTGCCAGTCCCGGGTCTCCGGCTTCTCGAACTTCGTCATGCCGACGCCCACGATGTACGTCTTCCCCATCTCCGGGGCCCCCTCAGTCTCTCGGCAGGCCGAGCAGCCGCTCGGCGACGACATTGAGCTGCACGTGCGTGGTCCCGCCCGCGATCGTCAGGCAGCGCGACATCAGCAGCCCGTGCACCGCCCGCGCTCCGGCGCCCTCGGCCACCGCGCCCGCCGGGCCGAGGAGTTCGAGGGCGAGTTCGGCGACCTTCTGCTGGTGCCGGGTCTGGACGAGTTTGCGGACGCTGGCGCCCGGGCCCGGTTCGAGGCCGGAGACCTGCAGGAGCGTGGTGCGCAGCCCGATGCAGGCGAGGGCGTGCGCCTCGGCGAGGAGGGCGCCGACCTCGGCCCGTACGCGGCTGTCGGCGGTCGCGGAGGCGGCGATGAGCGCTTCGAGGCCGGTGTCGAAGGCGACCTGGTCGGCCATGTGGACGCGTTCGTTGCCGAGGGTGTTGCGGGCGACCCGCCAGCCGTCGTGGACCTCGCCGACGACCGCGTCGGCGGGCAGGACGGCGTCGTCGAACCACACCTCGTTGAAGAGGGACTCGCCGGTGATCTCCTTCAGCGGGCGGATGTCGATGCCGGGTGTGTTGCGCATGTCGACGACGAAGTAGGTGAGGCCGCGGTGCTTGGGCGCCTCCGGGTCGGTGCGGGCGAGCAGGATGCCGAAGTCGGCCTCCTTGGCGGAGCTCGTCCACACCTTCTGCCCGTTGATCCGCCAGCCGGTGCCGTCGTCCGTCCGCTCGGCCCGGGTACGGAGGGAGGCGAGGTCGGAGCCGGCCTCGGGTTCGGAGAAGAGCTGGCACCACTGCTGTTCGCCGCGCAGGGTGGGCAGGAGGTGGCGGTCGCGCTGCTCCTGGGTCCCGTACGCGAGGAGTGAGGGCACGACCCAGGTGGCGATGGACAGGGGGCTGAGCCTGATGCCGAGCGCCTCCGTTTCCCGCTGCACGGCGAGCTGCTGGACGGGTCCCGCGCCGAGTCCGTAGGGCGGCGGGAGGTGCGGGGCCGCGTAGCCGGTGTCGGCGAGGGCGCGGCGGGCGGCCGGCGGGTCGAGCCCGACGGCGGGCGCGAGCGCGGTACGCGCCGCTGCCCTGAAGTCGTCGGCCTCCGGCGGGAGTTCGAGGCGCAGTTCGCGTCGGGCGCCGGCGGCGGCGTGGCGTACGGCGGTGAGGCGGTGGGTGTCGCCGGAGCCGAGGAGCTGGCGGGCGACGAGCGCGCGGCGCAGGGCGAGGTGGGCGTCGTGCTCCCAGGTGAAGCCGATGCCGCCGAGGATCTGGATGCAGTCCTTGGCGCAGTCGTAGGCGGCGTCGAGCGCGGTGGCGGCGGCGAGGGCGGCGGTGAGCGACCGTGCGCCCGGGTCCGTCTCGCCGGCGGCGCGGGCCGCGTCCCAGGTGAGCGCCCGGGCCTGTTCGAGCCGGACGAGCATCTCGGCGCACAGGTGCTTGACGCCCTGGAACTGGCCGATGGGCCGGCCGAACTGCACGCGGGTGCGGGCGTGTTCGGCGGCGGTGTCGAGGGCGCGGGCCGCGGTGCCGCAGGCGTCGGCGGCGAGGAGTACGGCGGCGAGGTCGCGGACGAGGGCGGAGTCGACGGCGGTGAGGACGCGCGGCGCGGGCACGTGGACGCCGGCGGCGGTCACCTCGGCGGTGGGGCGGGTGGGATCGGCGCTGTCGTGCGGCCGTACGGCGAGGGTGCCGGCGTCCACGGCGAGCCACACCGCGCCGTCGGCGGTGGCGGCGGCGAGGACGAGGAGGTCGGCGGCGGCCGCGCCGAGGACGGGCGGGGCGGTGCCGTCGAGGGCGTAGCCGTCGTCGGTACGGACGGCGGTCATCGTTCCGGCGCCGAACGCCACGGCCCCGATCCGTTCGCCGGCGGCGAGACCGGCGGCGAGGACGCCGGCTGCTTCCGCCTCCTCGCCGTTACGGAGCAGCAGCTCGGCGGCGAGGACGCTCGGCAGGTACGGCCCGGGCAGCAGCGCCCGCGCGGCCTCCTCCAGGACCACGGCGAGGTCGGCCAGGTCGCCGCCCGCGCCGCCGTACTCCTCGGGCAGATGGATCCCGAGCAGTCCCTGCGCGGCGGCCGCGTCCCAGTGGGCGGGGCGGGCGATGGCGAGAGCGGGCAGGTCGAGGTGCTTGCGGACGTCCTCGGGCGTTACGGCGCGGGTGAGCCAGCCGCGGACGGATCGGGCGAGCTCCCGCTGTTCGTGCGTGATGGCGATGCCCATGGCACGGCAGACTAGAACACGTTCCAATCTGACGGAAGGTCAGATGCGCGTCGATGTTCCGAGCGGCGCGCTCGTCGCACCGGGGCTGTCCTGTAGCTCTGGACCCTGCAAGGTCATCTTGATGACTCCCGGACCCTGAGCGGCGCTTCTCGCCGGCCGCGGTGACCTAGTGCCACATCAGGCAACGTTCGCCCTTGACGAGATCGCGTAGCCGTTCATCGGCAGCGTTCTTGTTCCTCCAGATGGAGCAGGACCCGAAGGCCCTCGTGGCTGCACCACGAGGAACAGATGCAGGGAACGTAGGCGGAGCTGCGTGAACTCGGCGACCTGGCTGTCAAAGGAGCAGACGCCCCGCCCGTGCAGCGGCTGCACTGGCGCATCCAGGACGGCGAACACGCGCTCCATCAGGCCGAGGTCGCGCTCGCGCTGACTGAGCATCGGCTCGACAACCTCCGAGAAGGCGCCTGACAGGCGGTCCGGGTCCGTCAAAGCCAGCTATCCATAGGATATTTTGACTCGCCTTCTATCTCAAACCGACTATCCAGAACGAACGAACGGGGAACGCCATGGGCATCACCAGGACCACTCGTAGGACGCAGGCCAAGATCGCCGTGTCCATCGGGGCCCTGGCCGCGGGCTCACTCATACTCACCGCCTGCAGCGGAAGCAGCGACAGCGCCAGCGGCAGCAAGCGCGACGGTACCTACTACATCAAGGACGTCAACGGCACGTCCGACCTCGGCCAGTTGGTTGTCAAGGGCAACAGCGTCTCGCATCATGAGTACGAATGCGATGGTGTCTATGAGGAGCCGGACGTGACCAGCACCGGCGAGTTCAACAAGGATCAGTCCCAGATCATCTGGACGGTCGCTGGAGAGGACCCCCGCAACGAGCGGACCGGCAGCGAGCCCATCTCGACCAGTGACACCTCGATCAGCATCAGCGATAGCGTGTATGTACGTGACAACTCCGATGCCGGCAAGGCTCTGCTGGACGGCTTCAAGGTCAAGTGCGGGAAGTGACGCCGACCTCCCACTCGGCCGGCCGAGCAGGGCAGAACCCCGTGGGCATCGCGTCCGCGGGGTTCTGTTTCTCCTCGGCTGGTCAAGCCTCTGACGCCTACTCCTGAAGCTGCTGCGCCCGGTACTCCTCGATCGTCTCCGGCGGCCAGCCAAGCGTCGGGTGGCTGCTGGCATCCATGTCCCGACGTACGTGCAGGGCAAACGTTGGCTGATGCAGCACTAGGTCAGTCGAAGAGGGCAAGGACTCCGTTCACCCAGACCGCGAGGAACGCAAGGACGCCCACCAGGCAACCGACGCCCGCCAGCACACCACCGATCGTCCACGGCTCGGCGGGCGTCTCGTTCTCCTCCTCCAGGCCGTCCCGGTAGGAGGCGGGGTCGTCCCAGTCGACGGGGTGCCCCAGCTCCGCGGCGCAGGCGGTCCGCACTGCGAGCAGCTGCCCCTCCGCACAGGAATCTCCAACGCGCCACCGCTCTCGAAGTCAGCCTCACTCGCTGCCGGAAACGCAAGGGAGATCTGCGCGACGCCGCCGGTCCGCTGTGCAGCGAGACTCCTCACTTCGCCGGTCGGCGTCTCGGGGTGACCTTCGGCGGCACACGACGGCACCGGGGCGTTGTCAGTGGTGGCTGTCACGATACGAAGGCAGACAGCGGGCAGCACGGAGAGCGAGCACACCATGGGTACCTGGGACATCGGCCCCTTCGACAACGACACCGCCGCCGACTTCTCGTACCGGATCGACGAGGCACCGGCGGAGCGGAAGGCCGCGGTGCTGCTGGCGGCCTTCCGGGACGTGACCGAGACCGGTGAGGACTATCTGGACTCCGACCTCGCGGTCGAGGCCGTGGCCGCGGCGGCGCTCGTCGCCGCCCAGTGCCCCGGCGGAGCGCCCGTCACCACCTCGTACGGCCCGAAGCAGCCCATACCGCCGCTCCCGGCGGCCCTGCGTCCGGCCGCCGTCGCCGCCCTCGACCGGGTGCTCGGCAAGGACTCGGAACTCCTGGAGCTGTGGGAGGAGTCGGACGGCGCGGCTTGGAAGGCGGGCACGGAGGCCCTGCGCGCGGTGCTCGCGAGCGCCGACGCCTAGAGGGCTGCCTCGCCGAAGCGCCGGCTGAAGCCCGCCTGGAGGGTATGGACGGTGACACCGGCGCCGCCGGCGTCACCGAGCATCTCGGCCTTCTGCCGAAGCCGGTCCAGGACCGCCGGGCTCGGCTGGCCGTAGACGTCGATGGACCGCATCCGGATCAGGGCGGCGAACTCCCGGAACTTCGGGCCGCCCAGCTCCAGGTGCCGCTCCAGCGACGCCGCGTCGGGATGCACGGCGACGACGGTCATCGTCGACTCGGCCCCGTCGAGGTAGAAGTGGTAGGCGATCAGCTGCGGCTCGCGCTCCTCCACGAACGCGGCCAGCTCGCGCATACCGGCCCTGACCTCGGCGATCCTGCCCTCACGGATGTCCGAGTGGTCGACGTAGAAAATCGGTTCCGCCATGGCACCGAAGCTAGCGGCGCCCGCCGTCCTCCGGCCCTCGCGACGCGCGGAGGGCCCTCCGGCAGGCCCACACCGACCCGCTCAGACGGCCGCCCGTCGCGACCTCCATCCGTGGATCGTGAGCACCACGGCCGTGACGGTCGCCCCGACCGCCGTGACCGCGAGCACGACGAGCGTCGGATTGATCCAGCCCGGGACGACCTCCATGCCCTCGCAGACCAGACTGACCGGCAGTCCGCTGGACGAGTCGGGCGTGACCTTCGTCCCCGCGTTGAACCAGCACGCGTCCTCGGGGAAGAGGAACGGAAGATACGACAGGCCGTACGCGTGGACGGCCCCGCCCGCGACGTACGCGAGCACCGCGGCCCACGCCGCGACCTTCGCCCGCGACGGCCCCGTCCTCGGCCCGTCGCCCCGCCGCCGCCGCGCCCACCCGGCGCCGGCGATCCCCGCCCAGGCCGCCAGGGCCCCGGCGAGGATCACCATTCCTATGACAGTCGCCATGCCGCTCAGCGCCCGATGCGCCCCTCGACGGCGGCCACCACGAACGCCGTGAAGGCGGCGGGGCTGGCGAGGAAGACGGGGCCGGCGGGGTTCTTGGAGTCGCGCACGGCGACGTGAGCGTCGAGTTCGGCGACCTCGATGCACTGCCCGCCCGTGTCGCCACTGAACGAAGACTTGCGCCAGGCAGCGGTGCCGAGCGGTGCGCACTCGATGCAGTCGCCACCATTGGAGCCGCTGTACGACGACTTACGCCACCGCAGGTCCTGGCTGGTGCCCATAACGTTCCTCCATCACACGTGCGATCAGCGCCGCCGAGTCCTCCCGCGAGAGGGCCGCGGCTTGCAGCCGAGCGTAGCCGACCGAACGTTCCCTGATCACTTGCGGATTGGCGGTCATGTGGCCCGAGTCGTAGCTCTCTGCGTAGAAGAGATCCGGGTCGTCGTCGAAGCGGAGGAGATTGAACGAACCCATCATCGCCGAGTGCTGGCCTGCCGCGAACGGGAGCACTTGCACCTGGATCCAGGGATGGTCGCGGAAGCTCAACAGGTGAGCGAGTTGGTTTCGCATCACCTCGGCACTGCCGATCTCCCGGTAGAGCACGGCCTCGTCGAGGACAACGCACAACACGGGCGGATGATCGCGCTGCAGGATGCGCTGGCGTTCCATCCGGGCCGCCACCATCTCGTCGAGCCGCCCCGGGTTCTCGACGCTCAGCACCGCGCGGGCGTACTCCACCGTCTGGAGCAGGCCGTAGACGAGCTGCGCCTGGTACGTCGAGATGTAGGCGGCCCGCGCCTCCATCTCCGCGTACGGCTGGAACCACGTCGGGAGCTGGCTCTTCAGGACGAGCCCGATCAGGCGGGTGAACAGACCGCCCGTCATCAGTGCCGCGTCCAGCCGTTCCGAGAACTGGCGGGTCGGGACCTTCTTCGCCGTCTCTATCTGGCCCACCAGGGAGGCCGTGCAGTAGAGGATGTCGCCCAACTGCTGCTGGCTGAGCCCTGCTTCCTCCCTCAACCTCCGTAGTTCGGAGCCGTAGTAGTCCAGCGGCGAGGCGCTGGGGTCGAGGTTTCGGATGTTGGCCACGGCGAGGTCACCCCCAAGCTCACGCGTTCAAGCGTTGCGTCCAGTCCGTAGCCGAGCGTAACGACGCGGCTCCAGTCTGGCGGCATGAATGACGTAACCGACCTCTTTCCCACGGAACTTGGCGCCAGCTACCGGATGGGCTTCACCGTGGGTGAGCACTCCGCCGGTCACATGCGTCGCATCCTCCGCATGTTCCTCACGCGGTGGGGACTCGCTCACCTGTCCGACGCCTCCGCGCTCGCGCTGACCGAGCTCGTCGCGAACGTCGTGCGGCACGTGCCCGGGCGCCGTTGCAGCGTGCTGATCCTGCGGGAGCCGTACGGGCTGCGGGTGGAGGTCGCGGACGAGGTGGCGGGGACGCTCGCGGCGAAGGCGGCCGGGCCGCTGGCGGAGGGCGGGCGCGGGCTGGCGCTGGTGGAGGCGGTGACGGACCGGTGGGGCTGCGCGGAGGCGGCCGTGGGGAAGACGGTGTGGTTCGAGTGCGACGCGTAGGGCACGATGGGCGCCCGTACACCCGTACCCGCCAGTAGGAGATCCGCCCATGTCCGTCGAGCCCACCTCAGAGATCCTCGCCGCCTTCGAGGCCGCGAAGGGCTTCATGCCGGTCAAGGAAGGGCTCGCGCTGTACGAGGCGGCCGCCGAGGCGGCGAAGCTGGGCCTGCCGCTGCTGGAGGTCGGCACGTACTGCGGGCGCTCGACGATCCTGCTCGCGGACGTGGCGCGGGCGGCCGGGACGGTCGCGGTGACCGTGGACCACCACCGGGGCAGCGAGGAGCAGCAGCCGGGCTGGGAGTACCACGACCCGACCGTGGTCGACCCGGAGGTCGGCGTCATGGACACGCTGCCGACGTTCCGCCGTACGCTCCGCAAGGCCGGCCTGGAAGACCATGTGATCGCGGTCGTCGGCCGGTCCCCGCAGGTCGCCCGGGTGTGGGCCGGCGCGCTCGGCTTCGTGTTCATCGACGGCGGCCACACCGACGAGCACGCCGGCGCCGACTACGAGGGCTGGGCCCCGAAGGTGGCGCCGGGCGGCCTCCTCGCCATCCACGACGTCTTCCCGGACCCGGAGGACGGCGGCCAGGCTCCGTACCGCATCTATCTGCGCGCGCTGGAGTCCGGCGACTTCGAGGAGGTCTCGGTCACCGACTCGCTGCGGGTGCTGCGCCGCCTTCCGGCCTCCGGAGGCCGGTGACCGTCACCAGGGCACTGTTCCGCCGTCGTCGAAGAATCCGCCGGTCGGTCCGTCGTCGGGCAGGGTGGCGAGGCGTATCGCGATCGCCGCGCCCTGCTGTGGGGTGCGGACGCCCTGGAAGCCGTTGAGGTCGGTGGCGGTGTAGCCGGGGCATGCCGAGTTGACCAGGATGTTCGTGTCGCTCAGCTCCTTGGCGTACTGAACGGTGACGGCGTTGAGGAAGGTCTTGGACGCAAGGTAGGCGGCGGGAACCGGGCCCATGTCGACGCCGGGTGTGGTCTGCAGGGTGAGCGAGCCGACGCTGCTGGACATGTTCACGATCCGCGGCGACGACGAGCCGCGCAGCAGGGGCAGCATCGCGTTGGTGACGCGGAGGACGCCGATCACGTTGGTTTCCACGACGCTTCGTACGGTCGCGGGATCGACCGTGGTGGGCGTCTGCGGCACAGGGCCGGTGATCGCGGCGTTGTTGACCAGGACGTCGAGCCCTCCGGCGCGGTCGGCGATCAGCTCGGCCGCGGCGGCCGCACTCGCGTCGTCCGCCACGTCGAGCGGGACGCCGAACGCGTCGCATCCGGCGGCGCGCAGCTTCTCCACCGCGGTGTCGCGGCGCTGCCGGTCCCGCGCGCCCACGCCGACTCGCCAGCCGAGCGAGCCGAGCCCCGCCGCGATCTCGTAGCCGATTCCTTTGTTCGCACCGGTCACCAGCGCGATCGTCTGTGCACTCATGCCGTCAAGCGTGGTGCGGACGCGGGCGGGACGTCCAAGACCGACTGGGTGGGCGGCGATACCGCACGGATATCGGTGCTGGTGAGCGGCGGATACGATGACGCGGTGGAGACCCGGGAGCTGCGCTATTTCGTCGCGGTCGCCGAGGAGTTGCACTTCGGGCGGGCGGCGCAGCGGCTCGGCATGGCGCAACCGCCGCTGTCGCGGGCGATCCGGCAGCTCGAGCGACGGCTCGGCGCGGATCTGCTGCACCGCACCGCGCGCGCGGTCGCTTTGACCGAGGCCGGGTCGGTGCTGCTGCGGGAGGCCCGGGCCGCGCTCGACGCGGTCGAGGCCGCCGAGCGCCGCACCCGCCGCGCGGCCGCCGCGTCGCCCGGCGTGGTGCTGGCCACGAAGGCCGGAGCGGCCCGCGGACTGCTGGCGAAGCTGCTGGACGCCTACGCCGCCGAACCCGGCGCGGTCGCCGTCGAGGTGGTGCTGTGCGGGCCCGGCGAGCAGGAAGGGATGCTGCGCGACGGGCGGGCCGATGTCGCGCTGCTCCAGCGGCCCTTCGACACGACGGCCGGGCTCGACACCGAGGATCTGCGCACCGAACGGCAGGTGCTGGTCCTGCCCGCGGGGCATCCGCTGGCCGACCGGTCTCATGTGTCGACGGCCGAGGTCACCGCCCTGACGGACCTGCCGCTGCCGCGTTGGCCCCGGCGGGGCGGAGGCTATCCGGACGGACCGGGACCGCAGGTGCGTGACCACACCCAGCTGTTCCAGCTGATCGCGCTCGGGCGGGCCTGCGCGGTCGTGCCCGAGTCCCTTCGGGCGCAGCTGGGCGACGATCACGCGACGGTGCCGGTGCGGGACGCACCGGCGGTCACGACCGTCATCGCCTGGCCGCCGCACAGCCGGTCCAAGGCCGTCGCCGACCTCGTCCGCACCGCGACCCGCCTCCGGCCGCCCGCGGGAGCGGACGGCCGGACGACGGGCCTGGGGACGGGATGACGGGCCCGGGGCCGGGTCGGCGGGCCCGGGGATGACGGGCCCGGGGATGACGGGCCCGGGTCAGAACATCGAGGTCACGTACAGGCAGTTCGTGTAGCTGTAGCCCGACTCGATCTTGGCCGTGCTGACCTTCTTCTGGCCCGTCGACGTGCCCGTGCCGGACCGCTTCTGCAGCATCTGGTACGAGCCCGGCGGCAGGGTCAGGGTGCGCTTCGGGTACTTCGAGGACGGGCCCGAGCAGGCCTTGACCTTGCCGCCCACCGGGAGGATGCCCGGGTAGGTCTTGCAGGTGCCGCAGGCGGGGATCGTGACGCGTCCCGTGACGGGGCCGGTGTAGAGGAGTTCGACCTCGCCCGGGCCGTCGTTGCTGACGACCATGACCATGCCGGAGCCGTCCGGGGTGGCGGCCGTCGGGACCTTGGTGCCGGCGTCCGGGGACTCGTCGGCGATCTCGGCGGCGATGGCGATGTTGCGGGCCTGGCCGGTCTGCGGGCTGGACGGATACGCCTTGACGTAGTCGTCCATCGCCGTGCGGGCCTCGGCGAACTCCTTCTTCTTGAAGTGGTCGATCCCGCACGCGAAGTCGCCGCGCTGGATCGACCGCTTGGCGTCGGCGCCGAGCGAGGCGAAGGCCGCGCTGGGCAGCAGTCCGACGGTGGTGTCGAAGCGGCGCAGTTCGGCGGCGGTGTCGCAGGGCGAGATCCCCATGGCCTTGTCGCGGGTGCGCAGGCCCTCGCGCAGGGTCGGCTCGACCTTCTGCGCGTACGGCGACTGCGGGAAGGTGGTGAGCAGGGCGTTGAGGTGGTCGCCGGCCGAGGTCTCCTGGCCGGAGGAGCCGATCGTGCGGGTCCCGCACTCGAACCAGGACTCGGCGAGCGGCTCGTCGGCCTTGCCGGCGAGGCTGCCGAGCAGTGTGCGGTCGACGGTCTCGGGCAGGGCGCGCAGGTGCTGGAGCGGGGCGACGGCGCCGCAGTAGTCCTTCTTGTCGTACGGGGCGGCGACGGTCTTGTAGTAGGTGGCGAGGCGGTCGGGGACCTGCTGGGCGGCGCGCGAGCCGGCGTGCCGCGTGCCGAGGTCCTGGTAGGTGGCGAGGGCCTGGCGGTAGCTCGTCTCGACGCTGGTGAAGGTCTGGCCCTCGTTCTGCTTCACCACCGCGTCGGCGGCGGCGAGCCGGTCCAGGAGCGACCGCTCGACGGCCTCGTCGCGTGCCGCGCCGTAGGCGAAGGTGCCGCCGCCGGGAACGACGAGGAGCAGCGCGAGCGCGGCGGGCAGCACGAGGCCGCGGCGGGGGCCGGGCAGCGCGAGGCTCTCCGGCCGGGCGCGCAGCCCGCGCCGGGCGCCGTCGGCGGCGACGGCCAGCTGGAAGATCCCGTACGCGACGAGCGCGGCGGCCGGGACGCCGTCGGGATCGGCGGGCAGCGCGACGAAGAGCAGCGCGGCGGTGGCGGCCCAGCACAGCGCGGCGGACTTCCACCGCTTGAGCAGGGCGTACCCGAGGCCGAGCCCGGAGAGATTGAGCAGCCCGACACCGACGCCTTGCACCGGGTCGGCGGGCCCGGGCGGCGGCGGTGGCGGTGCCGGTACGGCGTCGTACACGGGCGGATGCACGGGCGGTGGCGGCGGCCCGGCGGGCGGCCCGGCCGGCGGCGCGGCGGGCGTCTCGGCCGGCGGCCCGGGCGCCGCTTCAGCCGGCTGCCCCACCGGCGCTCCGGCCGTCGGTCCGGCCTGCTGCCCCGTCGGCGGCTCGGACGGCGGAAGCGGTGGCTCGGTGGGCGCCGACGTCGGCGCCGGGCGCCGGGCTGGGTCCCCCGCACCCCCGTCCTCCGGGCGTGGGCGTTCCCAAGGTGCTGGAGTCTTCTCGGTGTTGCCGTGGTCGTGTGCGTCCCCCGACACCGGTCCCCCTCTGCGGTCGTCGCGACGATTCCTGCCCCTTACCCTTCACGGTCTCCTCACACACGCGGTTCCGGTCCGCGCGTTCCCGGGCCGGAGCGCCTACAGTCGCGGGGTGCCCCACCACCACCGGATGCTCCTCGCCCTCGCGCTGCCGCTGGCCCTGACCGCCTGCGGCGGTGCCGTCGAATCGACCGCGCCGCCGACCCGTGCCCCGGGCACCTCGGCCGACGCGAAAGCCGACGTCACGGCCGCACCGGCGCCCACCGCGGACGGCACCGCGGCGGCGTCGCCGCTGGCGGGCAGGACGATCGTCGTCGACCCCGGGCACAACCCGGGCAACTTCCTCCATTCGGCGGAAATCAACAAGAAGGTGAACATCGGGACGAACCGCAAGGAGTGCGACACCACCGGCACCTCCACGAACGCGGGCTACACCGAGGCGGCCTTCACCCTCGATGTTTCACACCGTCTTCGCGATCTCCTCAAGAAGCAGGGCGCCACCGTCGTCCTCGTCCACGACGCCGAGCGGCCCTACGGGCCCTGCATCGACGAGCGCGCCCGGATCGGCAACGCCGCGAAGGCCGACGCCGTCGTCTCCGTCCACGCGGACGGCTCGGCGGCCGGCAACCGCGGCTTCCACGTGATCCTGCCCGCCCGGGTGAGCGGCGGTGCCGCGGACACCGCGAAGATCGTGGCCCCGTCCCGTAAGCTCGGCGAGCACATCGTCACGCGGTTCGCCCGTACGACCGGAACACAGCCCGCCAACTACATCGGATCCGGCACCGGATTGGACGTCCGCGACGATCTCGGGGGACTCAATCTCTCAACCGTGCCGAAGGTGTTCCTCGAATGCGGCAATATGCGTGACCCGAAGGACGCCGCGCTCCTGACCGACGCCGCGTGGCGCCAGCGGGCGGCGCAGGGGATCGCGGACGGCATCCGGGCCTACCTCCAGGGGTAGAACCGGCGGGCGATAGATTCCCTCCGTACGATGGGGCGCCCCCCGTGCTTCGCGCCACCCTGACGAGACGACCCGACGAAGGACTTCTTACGTGAATATCCGCTCCCTCACCCGAGGCGATGGCGTGCTGATCGGCGCAGCGGTGGTGCTGTTCATCGCCTCGTTCCTCGGCATCTCCGGCTGTGACGCGCCGGACAACTACTGCGACCAGGTCGGCACGACCTTCTCCTGGGAGGTGTCGCCGCTCGGCTGGGGCGCCTTCTTCCTGGGCATCGCCGGCGCCGCCCTGGTGGTCGTCTCGCGCGCCCTGCCGCAGCCGCGGAAGGTCGCCGGTCTGGAGCTCGGCCAGGTGGGCGCGGCGTTCGCCGTGGCCTCCGCCTGGACCATGCTGATGTGGGTGTTCGAGTCGAACAACGCGGGCGCCGGCCTGATCCTCGGCGTCATCGCCGCGCTCGTGCTCGCCGCCGGCGCGATCGCCGGTCCGCTCGTGCCGGCCCTGCAGGCCCCGCTCCTCGGTGCGCCGAAGCCGCAGACCCCGCAGCCGTACGGCGCGCAGCCGGGCCAGCCCGGCGGTTACGGCTACCCCGGCGCCCAGCAGCCGCAGCCGTACGGCGCCCAGCCGGCCGACCCGTCCTACGGCGGCCAGCCCTACGGCGCGCAGCCGCAGGCCGTCCAGCCGCAGACCCAGGCCGCCGCGGCGCCCGCGCCGGGCCCGGGCCCGCAGGACGCCCAGCCCGCCCAGGGCCAGGGTCAGGCCCCGGCGTCGGACTTCGCGCCGTTCTGGTTCGCGGTCCCGGTCGCCCGTCCGCTGTACGGCGAGGACGGCTCCGCCGCCCCGATCGCCGAACTCGCCCCGGGCACCTGGTACCTGGCGGTCGAGCAGCGCGGCCAGGCGCTGGTCGCCCAGACGCAGGACGGCCGCCGCGGCGTCCTGCAGGACACCACCGGCATCCAGCGCGGCTGACCCTCCTCCCGAGGGCTTTGCCGCGACCCCGCTCCACGGCCCCTCGTCCGGATCCCTTCCGGGCGAGGGGCCGTTGCCGTACAGTCCGAGCCGAGCTGAACTGACGCTTCGTCAGAAAGGTTGCGCGGCATGCGACTCGGACTCGCCCTCGGCTACTGGGGCCGTGGCCCCTCACCCGCCCACCTCGAGCTCGCCCGCGAGGCCGAGCGGCTCGGCTACGACTCCGTGTGGACCGCCGAGGCCTGGGGCTCCGACGCCTTCACCGCGCTCACCTGGATCGCCGCCCACACCTCCCGCGTACGGCTCGGCACCGCCGTCGCGCAGATGGCGGCGCGCACGCCCACCGCCACCGCCATGCACGCGCTCACGCTCGACCACCTTTCCGGCGGCCGCGTGATGCTGGGACTCGGGCTCTCCGGGCCACAGGTCGTCGAGGGCTGGTACGGGCGGCCGTTCCCGCGCTCGCCGCTCACCGCGACCCGCGAGTACGTGGAGGTGGTCCGGCAGGTGCTGCGGCGCGAAGGGCCCGTCGCGCTCGACGGGCGCTACCACCCGCACCCGTACACCGGCGCCGACGGCACCGGGCTCGGCAAGCCGCTCAGGTCCATCACCCACCCGCTGCGGGCCGGTCTGCCGGTCCTCCTCGGCGCCGAGGGCCCGAAGAACATCGCCCAGACCCTGCGCATCGCCGACGGCTGGCTGCCGCTGTACTGGTCGCCCACCCGCTGGGCCGAGGTCTACGCCCTGCCCGACCAGCTCCCCGACGGCTTCCTCGTCGCGCCGATGGTCCGCGCCCAGGTCTGCGCCGACGTCACCGAGGGCCTGCTGCCCGTCAAGGCGATGCTCGGCTTCTACATCGGCGGCATGGGGCACGCGGCCCGCAACTTCCACGCCGACCTCATGGCGCGCATGGGCTACGAGGCCGAGGCCCGGCACATACAGGAGCTGTTCGCGGCCGGGCGGCGCGAGGAGGCCGTGCTGGCCGTGCCGGACGCCTTCGCCGACGAGATCTCTCTGGTCGGCCCGCGCGAACGGATCGCCGAACGGCTCGACGCCTGGCGCAAGGGCCCGGTCACCGACCTCCTCGTCACGGCCCCGGACCCGGTCACGCTGCGCACGCTCGCGGAGCTGAACGCCTGACGCCCGACGTCCGGCTTCCGGCGCCCGGCGCCCGGCGCCCGGCGCCCGGCTTCCGGCGTCCGACGCCCGACGCCCGACGTCCGTCCGTCAGCCGCCGTTCAGCTCCGACGCGCTCGGCACCTTGTCGACGACCGGCGCGCCCGCGCTCCTGCCCGCGTCCTTCACGTTGTTGATGACGCTCTCGAAGCTGCCCACGTCCGCCTCCGACACCTCGCCCTTGCGCAGCTTCGTCCCGAGGCCCTTGAGCGACTCGATCCCGGCAGTCAGCGGCGCCACCGCCTTCGACAGCAGCGGATCGCCCTTGGCGTTGTTCACGGCCGCCTTGAGCCGGTTGTAGGTGAAGGCGCCCGCGAGGCCCGCCTTGACGAGCGCGAAGGTCCGCCCGTCCGCGCCCTTCTTGAACGTGCCGGCCCGGTACGGCTTGACGATCCACTGGTACGTCGCGCCCGCCGCCAGGCCCGCGTTGGCGACGAACCGGGTCTTGGCCAGCCGCTGCCGCTCGAAGCCGGCCGACGTCGTCGGCGACGCCTGCGCGCTCGCGCTCATGGACTGCGAGCTGTCGCCGCCGCAGGCGGCGGTCGAGGCGAGGAGCGCGGCGGACAGGAAGACGGCGGCGACGGCGCGGCGGGCGCGGACGAGGCTGGGCACGGCGGAACCTCCCTGGGGCCCCGGGGACCGGGCCGGGGACTGTGGCGCCAGCCTCGCCCGGCGCCCGGCGGTCCGCCAGCGGAGTGAGCCCGTACGGGTCGCGAGGGCGGGCCGAGAGGCGGATCGGCACCTCCGGCGTCCCCGATTCCCGGCGCTCCGCGCGTCTTCGCAGGTCAGAGGCCTGGGACGTCCCACGGCGTCCCTGGGACACCGGCGGCTCTTCTCCGGGCCCGTCCGGCGTCCGACAGTGGATCACCGGCCCGGGACGGTTCCGGGCGCGGGAGGTTCGAGAGTTCGATGGTCAGACACCGTGTGTGCACGGGGGGCAGTCGGTGCGAGTGGTTCATCGGGAGGCCGGACGCGCGGCTGCGGCCGGGCGTGGGCGCGTATCGCGGGTTCCGCACGAGGGCGGGCGTGCCGCGGGAGCGGCTCGTGGTGCCGAGCGGGCGGGTGTCGCTGCTCATCGGCTTCGGCGGCGAGCTACGGGTGCGGGGCGGGGGCGGCGCACCGGCGCGGCACACGTCGGTGGTGTCCGGGCTGCACACCCGGGCGCGGGTCCTCGGGCACGGCGGTGACTTCCACGGCGTGGAGCTGGCGCTCGCGCCCTGGGCGGCGTACCGGCTCTTCGGCGGCGCCTCGCTGGCGGAGCTCGCGGACGTCCTGACCGATCCCGGCGACGTCCTGGGCGGCCGCGTCCACGCCCTGGGCGAGGCCCTGGCGGCGGCCCCGGGCTGGCCCGAGCGGTTCGCGCTGCTCGACGAGACGCTGCTGCGCTGGACGGCGGGCGCGGCGGCCGGGCTGGAGGTGTCGCCGGTGGTGCTGGAGGCCTGGCGGCTGCTGGAGCGGGCCCACGGGCAGCTGCGGATCCGGGAGCTCGCGGAGCGGACGGGCTGGAGCCGGCGGCACCTGGAGCACCGCTTCCGGGAGCAGATCGGACTGTCGCCCAAGCGGCTCGCGCGGGTGCTGCGGCTGCGCCGCGCCGTCGGGGAACTGACGGCGGGACGCGGGACGGCGGAGACGGCCGCCGTGTGCGGCTTCTTCGACCAGCCGCACCTGAGCCGGGAGTTCAACGCCCTCACGGGCATGCCGCCGGGCCGTTTCCTGGCGGCGGCCGGCACGGCCGACGCCGCCTGGATCACGGGCTGAGCGCGCGTGGCGCATTCGTCCAAGACGCGGCGGCGCGGCGGGCGCGAGGCTTGCGCACGCGAGGCCCGTCCGCGCCCGGGGAAGCGGTGCGGGGCGGGGCCCGGCGCTACAGGGGTGCGCCGGGCCCCGCCCCGCTCCGCCGGAAGGCCCGCCGCCCCCGGATGGTCCGTCACCGCCGCTACCGCTACCGAGGCTCCGGCTACGGCTACGGCTCCGGTTCCGGCTACGGCTGCTGAGCCCTGTCCTCGCTCGGGATGAAGCGGCCGGTGCAGCTGCGCGGGCCGTCCTTCGCCCCGGTCTTCGGCAGGGCCGCGCAGACCCAGACCGAGCCGTCGTCGGGAGCCGCGATCAGCGGCGTGTAGACGTCGCGGTCGAAGTGGACCACGTCGGCCTGGGCGGCGCCGTCGGAGTTGTTGACGACGACGGTCGCGCCGACCTGGGCGAAGGAGATCCGGCCCCAGGCGGCCTGGCAGGCACGGCTGTAGCGGAGCTCGATGACGAGGTCCTTGGGGATGGAGCCGGTGCGGACGGTGACCGCGTCGGCGCCGCAGTTCATCTTCTTGGGATCGCGGCCCTCGCAGTGGGTGAGGGTGCAGCCGGTCGCCGGGCCCGCGACCTTCACGGCGGGCTTCGGCTTCGGCGCGGCCGGCGGCTCGTCGGAGCCGGTGAGGGCGACGACGGCGTACGAGACGGCGCCGGCGACCAGGAGGGCGGCGAGGACGATCCAGGCCCACAGGGCCCGGCGGCGGCCGCCCGTGGGGCCCGTGGGCCCGTCCTGAGGCGCCTCCGGGCCGGCTTCCGACCCGGCCGGCCGGGCGTCGGTCTGCTGCCCGTCCGGACCGTCCGGACCGTCCGGACCCTCGTGGCCGTCCTGGCCGCTCGGACCCTCCTGGCCGTCCTGGCCGCTCGGCTCCGGTGCCGTGCGCCGGGCGTCCTCCTCGTCCCAGAGGGCGAGGAGGGGCGCCGGGTCGGCCGCGCAGAGTTTCGCGAGGCTCTCGACGGCGTCCCGCGGCGGGAACTGCTTTCCGTTGACCCACCGCTCCCACGACGACTTGGCGTAGTGGGTCTGTTCACTGAGCCGGGCGAAGCTCGCGCCCGACGACTTCTTCAGGGCGAGAAGTTCGCCCGCCAGGTCTCTGACCGACCCCGCACGGTCCATCGTGACCGCTACTCCCTGTCATGCATGTTCATGCCAGCCATGAACGTGCACATCCTAAAGCGGGCAGAGCAGCCGGTTTTACGTGCACCAGGCACCGATCAGCGGCACTCCCGGCGCGCCTCGAACGCACCTCGGACGCACCTCGGACCCACCTCGGACGCACCTCGGACGCACGCTGGGTGAGCCCCCAACCGCACGGTCAGCCGCAGCAGTCGGGCTCCAGGCCGCGCGGCAGCCGCTCGCCGCCGAAGACCGCGACCGTGGCCTCGTCGCCGCCGAGCGCCGCCACCGCGAGCAGCAGCGAGCCGGCGGTCCAGGTGGTCTGCTCCTCGGGCCAGACGGCCTGGTTGCCCTCGAAGACGTAACCCGTCCAGTAGTTGCCGTTCTCGGCGCGCAGGTGCCGGATCGACTTGAGGATCTCCAGGGCCCGGTCCGACTCGCCCATCGCCCACAGCGTGAGGGCGAGTTCGCAGCTCTCGCCGCCGGTGACCCAAGGGTTGGGCAGCACACAGCGCACCCCGAGGCCCGGCACGACGAAGTCGTCCCAGTGGGCGTCGATCCGGGCGGTGGCCTCGGCTCCGGTGACCGCGCCGCCGAGGACCGGGTAGTACCAGTCCATCGAGTAGCGGGACTTGTCGAGGAAACGCTCGGGGTGGCGGCGTATCGCATGGCCGAGCGCGCCCGCCGCCAGCTCCCAGTCGGGCTGCGGCTCCTCGCGCTCCTCGGCGAGGGCGAGCGCGCAGCGCAGCGCCTGGTGGATGGAGGAGCTGCCGGTCAGCAGGGCGTCCTCCACGGCCGTGCCGTCGGCCTCGCGCTTCCAGCCGATCTGGCCGCCGGGCCGCTGC
This sequence comes from Streptomyces sp. NPDC053493, assembly GCF_044544825.1. Lineage (NCBI taxonomy): Bacteria > Bacillati > Actinomycetota > Actinomycetes > Kitasatosporales > Streptomycetaceae > Streptomyces > Streptomyces sp. NPDC053493. The sequence continues at coordinate 186,630 of NZ_JBITXS010000008.1, read as the reverse complement.
AGGCCGAGGACGAACTCGACGGCCGCGTAGACGACGGGCCACATGCGGTCGAGGAAGGCGTCGTCACCGGTGGAGAGGTAGTGGTGCCAGACGCCGACGGCGACGTAGGCGACGAAGTTGGACTCGCGGCCGTGGTCGGTGACGTCCTCGGGATCGCCGTCGTGGTAGGCCGCGTACCAGGAGCCGTCGGTGTTCTGGTGCCGCGCCAGCCACGCGTACGCGCGGGCGGCGGCCTCGTGCTCGCCGGCGGTGTCGAGGGCCATGGCGGCCTCGATGTGGTCCCACGGGTCGAGGTGGTGCCCGCGGAACCACGGTATGGCGCCGTCCTCCCGCTGGACGGCGAGGATGCCGGCGACGGTCTCGGCGGCCTGCTCGGCGGTCAGGACGCCGGGCAGGACGAGGTGTTCCGCCATCCGCTCGGAGCTCGTCACCGGGCGTCGGCCTTCGCGTCGACGTCCGACTCGGGCTTCGCGTCGGCCGTAGTCCCGGCCTTCGTGTCGACGTTCGCGTCGGCCTTCGGCAGGTGCGGCTTGGTCGCGTACGCCACGAAGCTCTTGCCGACGACCGGGTTGAGCAGCTGCTCGGCGACCCGGGTCAGGGCGGGCTTCTTCATGATGTCCCAGACCAGGAGCTTGTGGTACGCGCGGACCGGCAGCGCCTTGTCGTTGTCGACGCCGAACGCGCACTTGAGCCACCAGTACGGCGCGTGCAGCGCGTGGGCGTGGTGGGTGCCGTACGGCTTGAGGCCGGCCTGGCGCATCTTGGCGAGCAGTTCGTCCGCCTTGTAGATGCGGATGTGGCCGCCCTCGACCTCGTGGTACTCGTCGGACAGCGCCCAGCAGATCTTCTCCGGGCCGTAGCGCGGGACGGTGACGGCGATCCGGCCGCCGGGCTTGAGGACCCGGACCATCTCGGCGAGCACGCCCTTGTCGTCGGGGATGTGCTCCATGACCTCGGAGATGATGACGACGTCGAAGGACTCGTCGGGGAAGGGCAGGTTGAGCGCGTCGCCCTCCATGGCGGTGGCGCTGGCGCCGGCCGGCGCCTCACCGGCCTCCTTCATGGCCGCGAACCACTTGGCGACCTCGCGGATCTCCTCGCCGTTCTGGTCCAGGGCGACGACCTGCGCGCCGCGCCGGTAGCACTCGAAGGCGTGCCGACCTCCGCCGCAGCCCAGGTCGAGCACGCGGTCGCCGGGGGCGAGCGGGAAGCGGGTGAAGTCGACGGTCAGCACGAGGTCTGCCTTTCGGGGTTGACGGAGGGTTGCGGGCTGTCGTTCCGCAGGGCAGAGCAGGCGGCCATGGGCACGGACACGGGGACGGGCACGGCCACGGACACGGACACGGGCACGGGCACGAACCGGCCGCCGGGCCGCGCCCGGCGCACGGAGCTGAGCGTCACCGGCGGACTCCGGCGCCCTGCGCGGCGATCGCCTCGCGGTAGAGCTCGGCGGTGCCCTGGGCGGCGCGCGCCCAGGTGAAGCGGTCCAGGACCCGGGCGCGGCCCGCGGCGCCGAGGCGGGCGCGCAGTCCGGCGTCGCCCAGGACGCGGCCGAGGGCCACGGCGAGGGCGCCCGCGTCGCCCGGCGGCACGGCCAGGCAGGTCTCGCCGTCGGCGCCGGCGACCTCGGGGATGGCGCCTCCGGTGGTGGCGACCAGCGGGGTGCCGGTGGCCATGCCCTCGGCGGCGGGCAGCGAGAAGCCCTCGTAGAGGGAGGGCACGCAGGCGACCTGGGCGGAGCGGTAGAGGTCGACGAGCTCGGCGTCGGTGACGCCCTTGACGAAGCGCACGGCGGCCTCGAGCCCGTACCGCTCGATGGCCTGGGCGACCGGCCCGTCCTCGGCGCGCTTGCCGACGACGACGAGGTGGGCGTCGGGGTTCTCGGTGCGGAGCTTGGCGAGCGCCTCGATCAGATGGATCAGGCCCTTGAGCGGCACGTCGGCGCTGGAGGTGGTGACGATCCGGCCGGGGACCTCGGCGACGGACGGGTCCGGGGACCACAGGTCGGTGTCGGCGCCGATGTGGACGACGCGGATGCGGTCCGGGCGGACGCCGAGGTGGTCGACGATCTCCTGCCGGGAGGTGCCGGAGACGGTGAGGACGTCGGTCAGCCGGCGTGCCACCCGCTTCTGCATGCGGGTGAAGGCGTACCAGCGGCGGACGGAGGCGCGGCGCTTCCAGTCGGCGGCGGCGTCGAGTTCGAGCTGCCGGTCGACGGTGATGGGGTGGTGGATCGTGGTGACCAGGGGCGCGCCGAGGGCGCGCGGGCCGCCGAGGAGGCCGTATCCGAGGGTCTGGTTGTCGTGGACGACGTCGAAGTCGCCGCGGCGGGCGGCGAGCATGCGCCGGGCCCGCAGGGAGAAGGTGAGCGGCTCGGGGAAGCCGCCGGTCCACATGGTGGCGACCTCGAGGGCGTCGATCCAGTCCCGGTACTCCTCGCGCGCGGGCGTGCGGAAGGGATCGGGCTGGCGGTAGAGGTCGAGGCTGGCGATCTCGGTGAGCGGCACGCCTTCGTCGAGGGTCGGGTACGGCTGGGAGCCGATGACCTCGACGCTGTGCCCGAGGCGGGCGAGCTCGCGGGAGAGGTGGCGGACATAGACGCCCTGACCACCGCAGAACGGGTTCCCCTTGTACGTGAGGAGAGCGATCCGCAACGGACGGTCACCGCCCGGGCCGGCACCCTGTCGGGGGCTTGCCTCTATGGCCTCCGCGGTCAACTGGGACCCCCTTCGAGCGTGCTTTTCGCGGGAGCGTAACCGCCCGCGCTAATGTAGAACAAGTTACAGACTTGATCGTTCTTGATCCTTCGAGGAGCACTGAATCTACCGGCAGGTAGCTCCGCCGTAAGAGGCGCGCCAGGTGATTCGCGCCACGGCGGCCGACCCGCCATACTGTCGCTCCCTCACCGCACGGAACGGGACCCATGACCGCGGAAGACAGACCTGCGTCGCCGCCCCTGACAGAGCGCCAGGAGGCACGCCGCCGCCGCATCCTGCACGCCAGTGCGCAGCTCGCCGGGCGGGGCGGTTTCGACGCCGTACAGATGCGGGAGGTCGCCGAGGCGGCCGGCGTGGCGCTCGGCACGCTCTACCGCTACTTCCCGTCGAAGATCCATCTGCTGGTCGCCACCATGCAGGACCAGCTCCAGCACATGCACACCACGCTGCGCAAGCGCCCGCCGGCCGGTGACGACCCGGGCCGCCGGGTGGCCGAGACGCTGATGCGGGCCTTCCGCGCACTGCAGCGCGAGCCGCAGCTCGCCGACGCGATGGTGCGGGCGCTGACCTTCGCGGACCGCAGCGTGAGTGCCGAGGTGGACACGGTCTCGCGGCTGACGACCGCGATCATCCTGGACGCGATGGGCACGGAGCACCCGACGCCCGAGCAGCTGTCGGCGGTGCGGGTGATCGAGCACACCTGGCACTCGGCGCTGATCACCTGGCTGTCGGGCCGGGCCTCGATCGCACAGGTGAAGATCGACATCGAGACGGTCTGCCGGCTGATCGACCTGACCGCGCCCGGGCCCCGTCAGGAGGCCGGGCGCGGCTGAGCCGCGGTCGTTCAGGCCGTGGTTCAGGCCTGGGTTCAGGACTTCTTGTTCTTCGCCAGGTCGGCGGCGAACGCGGCCTGGCACTCGGGCGTGTTGTTGCTGGCGATGAACATCACCATCTTCAGCACGCCGACGCTGTGGTCGCTGGCCTTGAGCTGCCAGTCGCCCTTGGACAGGGTCTTGATCGTCGAGCCGCTCTGCTCGAAGGTCTTGTCCGTCTTCCAGTCGACCTTGCCCAGACCCGCGACCGTGTCCGCGTAGGACTTCTTCGGGTCGGCCGCCTTCTTGGCGTCGGCGCTCCAGGAGACCATGCACTTCTCCAGGCCGGCCGGCACCGCGTCGCCGGTGGCGTCCTGGACGAAGCCGGCACCGGTGGCGGCGGTCTCGATCTCCTTCTTCACGGCCTCCGCCGTCAGCTCGCCGCCGGCCTCCGAGCCGCCGGTCGACCCGGCCGACGCCGAGCCGCCCGCCGTCGAGCCGCCCGAAGCCGACGACGAACCGCCCTTGTCCGAGCCGCCGCCGCTCCCGCAGCCCGCGACCAGCAGCACCACACCGGCGGCCGCGGCCACCCACTTCGCCTTGCGCACAACACTCCCAAATCCGTGCGCACGAAGGCCTCTTGCCCCCGTGATCAAGGCAGTAGTTTTGCATACGGAAATCACCGGGGTCGCGGCGAGCGGGGACGCCACGGCACTGCGGGACGGCGCGGGACGGGCGGCACGGCGGCGCTACTCCTCGGGCGGGAAGACCGGCTCGCCGTCCTCCGCGAGCGTGATCGTGATCGCCTCCACCGGGCAGCCCTCGGCCGCCGCCAGGACGCGTTCGTCGGCGTCCCGCTCCGGGTCGCGCGGGTGCGACTGGCGGGCGGTGTCGAGACGGAAGCCGTCCGGGGCGTGGTTGACGCACATGCCGGAGCCGATGCAGACGCCGCGGTCGACCTCCACGTGCCAGCGGTCGCCCATCACGCCCCACCCGGCCCCTCGTAGCCGGCGGGCAGGTGGATCATCTTGTGCTCCAGGTATTCGGACAGGCCCTCGGGGCCGAACTCGCGGCCGAGGCCGGAGCTCTTGTAGCCGCCGAAGGGGCCGAGCATGTCGAGGCTGAAGGTGTTGACGTTGAAGGTGCCGGTGCGGACCTTGCGGGCGAAGTCGAGGCCGTGCTCGACGTCGCCGGTCCACACGCTGCCGCTGAGGCCGTAGTCCGAGTCGTTCGCGATCCGCAGGGCCTCGGCCTCGTCGCCGTACGGCAGGAGGCAGATGACCGGGCCGAAGATCTCCTCGCGGGCGATCCGCATGGAGTTGTCGACGCCGCCGAAGAGGGTCGGCTCGACGTACCAGCCGCGCTCCAGGCCGGCCGGGCGGCCGCCGCCGGTGAGGACCTTGGCGCCCTCGGCCTGGCCGATGCCGATGTAGTCGAGGGAGCGCTGCTGCTGGCGGCGGGCGACGAGCGGGCCGACCTGGGTGGCCGGGTCGAGCGGGTCGCCGACCACGAGCGCACCGGCGGCGGCCGCGAGGGCCTCGGCGATCTCCTCGTAGCGGGAGCGGGGCGCGAGGATGCGGGTCTGGGCGACGCAGGCCTGGCCGTTGTTCATCCAGGCGGCGGGCACGATCCCGGCGACGGCGGCGTCGAGGTCGGCGTCGGGCAGGACGACGGCGGCGGACTTGCCGCCGAGTTCGAGGGTGACGCGGGTGAGGTTGCGGGAGGCGACCTCCATCACGCGCTTGCCGGCGGCGACCGAGCCGGTGAAGGAGACCTTGTCGACTCCCGGGTGGCCGACGAGGTACTCGCTGACCTCGCGGTCGGCCGGCAGGACGCTCAGGACGCCCTCCGGCAGCCCGGCCTCGGCCGCGATCTCGGCGAGGAGGTACGAGTCGAGCGGCGATTCCGGCGAGGGCTTGAGGATCACGGTGCAGCCGGCGAGGAGCGCGGGCCCGAGCTTGGCCGCGGCGGTGAACTGCGGCACGTTCCACGGCACGACGGCCGCGACCACCCCGACCGGCTCGCGCCGCACGAGCAGCGGTCCGAGCACGCCGGAGCGCCGCTCCTCGTACGCGTACTCCCGCGCCACCGTGATCGCCGCGTCCCACACCATCATGGCGCCGAGCGCCTGGGCGAGGACGGACCAGGAGTACGGCGAGCCGTTCTGCGCGCTGATCGAGCGGGCGATCTCCTCGTGCCGTACGGCGATCGCGTCCTTGATCCGTCCGACGACCTCGATCCGCTCCTCCAGCGTCGCCCGCGGCCACGGCCCCTCGTCGAAGGCCCGCCGCGCGGCGGCGACGGCCCGGTCGACATCGGCCTCGGAGGCGTGCGGGACGCGGCCGATGACCTCCTCCGTGTGCGGGGAGATCACCTCAATGACCTCGCTGCCGAGCGGATCGGCGAACGCGCCGCCGATGAACAGTTTTCCGTGCTCCACAAGCTCGGTCATGACCGACTGCCTCCCGGAACCCGTAGGTCGCCGACTTTCTGACTGTGTTTCAGAACTGATACCAGTTTCTAGTTATAGTTGCCAATGGCCGCACCGGGACGCAGAGATGAGGACGCTCATGACGCAGGTGACCGAACACGGCGGAGGCGTCTGGTCCCTGCGGGTGCCCATCCCTGACAATCCGCTCGGCCACACCCTGGTCCACGTCCTCGACACCGGCCGCGGCCCCGTCCTCGTCGACACCGGCTGGGACGATCCCGCCTCCTGGGCCGAACTGACCGCCGGACTCGGCGCGCTGGGCCTCGCCGCGCGCGACGTGCACGGAGTCGTCGTCACCCACCACCACCCCGACCACCACGGCCTGTCCGGCCGGGTCCGGGAGGAGTCCGGCGCCTGGATCGCCATGCACGCCGCCGACATCGCCGTCGTACGCCGCACCCGCACGTCCGATCCCGGCAGCTGGCTCGACTACCTGGCCCGCAAACTCGCCGCCGTCGGCGCTCCCGAGGAGCACACCGCGCCGCTGCTCGCCGCCCGCGCCGTCGGCGGACGCATGCGCACCCTGCCCGGACTGCGCTCCGCCCTGCCCGACCGCGAGATCGTCCCCGGCGAACTGCTCGACCTGGCCGGCCGGCGGCTGCGCGCCGTCTGGACGCCCGGACACACGCCCGGCCACGTCTGCCTCCATCTGGAGGAGGCGCACCCGGCCGGCCTGCCCGGCCACGGCCGGCTGTTCTCCGGCGACCACCTGCTGCCCGGCATCAGCCCGCACATCGGCCTCTACGAGGATCCCGACGACGCCACCGCCACCGACCCGCTCGGCGACTACCTCGACTCGCTCGAACGCATCGGCCGCCTCGGCGTCGCCGAGGTGCTCCCCGCCCACCAGCACGCCTTTCCCGACGCCGCCGGCCGGGTCCGCGAGCTGCTCGCCCACCACGAGGAACGCCTCACCGGACTGCTCGCCCTGCTCGCCACTCCGCTCACTCCCTGGCAGCTCGCCGAACGGATGGAGTGGAACCGGCCCTGGGACCGCATCCCGCACGGCTCCCGCAACATCGCCGTCAGCGAGGCCGAGGCCCACGTCCGGCGTCTGGTGAAGCTGGGCCGGGCGGAGCCGGTGGCCGGGACGGATCCGGTGGAGTACGTGGCGGTGTGACGGGCGGCGCCCGCGCGTGTGACGGGCGCTGTCGGCGGGGCGTGTGGCGGGCGGTGCGGGTGTGACCGAAGGTGCTGGTGGGCCGGGCGGCGCGGGTGCGACCGAAGGTGCCGGCAAGGGCGTGCGGCGGGCGGTGACGCGTGTATGACGGGCGGCGCCCGCGCGCGTGACGGGCGGTGTCGGTGAGGCGTGTGGCGGGCGGTGCGGGTGTGACGTACGGCGCCGCCGGGCGCGGGTGACCGGCCGGTAGAGTGGGCGGTCGTCGTCATGCCCGTACAGGGGGAAGCCGGTGCAAGTCCGGCACTGTCCCGCAACCGTGAGCCGTCCCGTGGGCGGCGAGTCGGAATGCCCGGTACGGGACGTGAGCGCCGGCACCGTCGAGGAACACGGCGCCGGAGGCTGGCTCCCCGGGTGCCGGTGTCCGGTGCCCGCAGGAGAGGGACCCATGATCAGCGTTCGCCGCGCCGCCGCCGCACTCGCGGCAGGTGCCGTGCTCAGCACCACCGCCGCCGGAGTGGCCGCCGCCGCACCCTCGCCGACCCCGACCCCGGCCGCCGTCACGATCCCGGCCGGTCTCTACGGCACCACGGACCCGACCTACGACGGCGTCTGGCGCCAGTCGCTCGCCTTCCTCGCCCAGCGCACCTCCGGCATCCAGCCCGCCGACAAGGCCGTGGACTGGCTGCTCGGCCAGCAGTGCGCGAACGGCGCCTTCGCCGCCTACCGCCCCGACCCTGCCACGCCCTGCGACGCCAAGACGATGCTCGACAGCAACGCCACCGCCGTCGCCGTCCAGGCCCTCGCCGCCGTCAAGCGCCAGTCCGCCGACCCGGCGAAGGCCGAGAAGGCCGCCAAGGCGGGCACCGACTGGCTCCGGAGCGTCCAGAACAAGGACGGCGGCTGGAGCTACACGCCCGGCGGCCCCAGCGACGCCAACTCCACCTCGATCGTCATCGGCTCCTTCGCCGCCTCGGGCGTCCGGCCCACCGCCGTCACCTCCGCCGCCGGCAAGAACCCGTACGACGCCCTGCTCACCTTCGCCCTGCCCTGCGCCGGACCGGCGGTCAAGGACGGCGGCGCGGGCGCCTTCGCCTACCAGCCCGACAAGACCGGCAAGCTCCTCGCGAACGCCGACGCCACCGCCGCCGCCACCCTCGCCGGACTCGGCAAGACCCTCACCGCGCGCGGCGCGCAGCCCGAGCAGCCGCCCACCTGCACCGACCTGCCCAAGCCGACGGCCGAGCGGGCCGCGCTCAACGGCGCGTCCTACCTCGCCGCCCAGCTCGCCAGGACCGGCCACCTCACCACGCCGCCGATGCCCGGCGCCGCCCGGAGCGCCGAGCTGCCCGACTACGGCAACACCGCCGACGCGGTCGTCGCGCTCGCCGCCACCGGCGCGCGCAAGGAGGCCACCGGCGCCCTGGCCTGGCTCGAGAAGAACTCCGCGAACTGGGCGAGGACCAGCGGCCCGGCCGCCTACGCCCAGCTGGTGTTCGCCGCGCACGCCATGGACACCGACCCGCGCAGCTTCGGCACCGTCGACCTGCTCGAGCAGCTGAACGCCACCGGCCCCGAGCCCAAGGTGCCCGACAACTCCCAGGCCTCCGCGGGCGCCGACGAGGACGAGGGCGGCTTCGACGTGTGGTGGATCATCGGCATCGGCATGGTCGTCGGCGTCGGCATCGGCTTCCTCCTGAGCGGCCGCAAGAAGTGAGGGCGCGGCTCGCCGGCGGTGCCGGGGCCGCGCTCCTGGCCGTGGGCATGAGCGTGGGCGCCTTCGCCGCGCCCGCCGAGGCGGCCGGCTACCGCTACTGGTCCTTCTGGGAGAACCAGGGCCCGGAGTGGGGCTACGCCACGCAGGGCCCGGCGACCGCGCGGCCCGCCGACGGCGACGTCCTCGGCTTCCGCTTCGCGATCAGCAAGGACTCCGCCGACGCCTCGCAGCCCTCCGCCAGGCCCGACTTCGCGGGCATCTGTGCCGGCGTCGCGGCGAAGCCGGGCAGCAAGCGGGTCGCGGTCGTCATCGACTTCGGCGGCCCCGAGGACGCCCCGCCCGGCGAGACGCCGCCGCGCCCGCTGCTCCGGGTCGGCTGCCCGCAGGTGGGCGAGGACGCCACGGCCGCGGAGGCGCTGGCGGCGGTCGCCAAGCCGCTGCGGTACGACACGAACGCGCTGCTGTGCGGGATCGCGGGCTATCCGGCGAAGGGCTGCGGCGAGCAGGTGACGGAGCAGGACCCGGCCCCGTCGACGACGAAGCCCACCGCGCCGGCCACGGCCTCCGGCTCCAGCTCCAGCTCCAGCTCCAGCTCCGGCTCCTCGTCCGGCGGGCCGTCCCTCGGGCTCGTCGCGGGCGGAGCCGCCGTGCTCCTCCTGGGCGCCGCGGGCGTCTGGCAGGCCCGCCGCCGCCGATGAACCGGCTGCGCGCCCCCGAGGCGAGCCGGTCCAACGCCCTGCATCCCGGAGCCTGGTGGCTCTGGGCGCTCGGCCTGGCCGTGGCCGCCTCCCGCACCACCAACCCGCTGCTGCTCGGCCTGGTCGTCGGCGTCGCCGGCTTTGTCGTCGCGGCCCGCCGTACGGACGCGCCGTGGGCCCGCTCGTACGGCGCGTTCGTCAAGCTCGGGCTGTTCGTCGTCGGCCTGCGGATCGCCTTCTCGCTCGTCCTCGGCTCGCCGATCCCCGGCTCCGCGGTGCTGTTCACGCTGCCCGAGGTGCCGCTTCCCGACTGGGCGCAGGGCGTGCGGATCGGCGGCCGGGTCACGGCCGAGCAGCTGGTGTTCGCGCTGTACGACGGGCTGAAGCTGGCGGCCCTGCTGATCTGCGTGGGCGCCGCGAACGCGCTCGCCAACCCGGCGCGGCTGCTGAAGTCGCTGCCGGGCGCGCTGTACGAGGCGGGCGTCGCCGTCGTCGTCGCGATGACCTTCGCGCCGAACCTCGTCGCCGACGTGGTGCGCCTGCGCACCGCGCGCCGGCTGCGCGGCCGCCCGACGGGCGGCGTGCGGGCGCTGGTCCAGATCGGCCTGCCGGTCCTGGAGGGCGCGCTGGAACGCTCGGTGGCGGTGGCGGCGTCGATGGACGCGCGCGGTTACGGCCGTACGGCCCAGGTCCCGCCGGCGGTACGGCGCACCACCAACGTCCTCACGCTCGGCGGGCTGCTCGGCGTGTGCGCCGGCTCGTACGGGCTACTGGCCGCGCAGGGCGCCGGCTACGGGCTTCCGCTGCTGGTCGCCGGGCTCGGCGCGGCGGTCGGCGGGCTGCGGCTCGGCGGCCGGCGGACGCTGCGCACCCGCTACCGGCCCGACCGGTGGGGCGCGCGGGCCTGGCTGGTGGCCGGGTCCGGGATCGCGGTGGCCGTCCTCGTCGTCCGGACCGGCTCGGCCGTGCCGGAGGCGATGCACCCCGGAGTCGTACCGCTGGAGGCGCCGCGGCTGCCGGTGTGGCCCGCGGTGTCCGTGCTGGTGGGGCTGCTGCCCGCGGTCGTGGCTCCCGTACCGCCGCGGCAGCCGCGGCGGTCCACGGAGCCGAGGCAGTCCGCGGAGCCGAGGCAGTCCGTGGAGCCGAGGCAGTCCCGGGAGCCGAAGAGGCCGAAGCAGGCGAAGAAGCCGAAGCAGGCGAAGGAGTCCGTCCGGTGATCCGCTTCGAGAACGTCTCGGTGACGTACGACGATCAGGCCGCACCCACCCTCGACGGCCTCGACCTGACGGTGCCGGAGGGCGAGCTGGTGCTGCTCGTGGGCCCGTCCGGGGTCGGCAAGTCGACGCTGCTCGGCGCGGTGTCCGGCCTGGTCCCGCACTTCACGGGCGGGACGCTGCGGGGCCGGGTCACGGTCGCGGGCCGGGACACGCGGACGCATCCGCCGCGCGAGCTGGCCGACGTCGTCGGCACGGTCGGGCAGGATCCGCTCGCGCACTTCGTCACCGACACCGTCGAGGACGAGCTGGCGTACGGCATGGAGTCGCTGGGCCTCGCGCCGGCGGTGATGCGGCGGCGCGTCGAGGAGACCCTCGACCTGCTGGGGCTCGCCGAGCTGCGCGACCGCCCGATCGCCACGCTGTCCGGCGGCCAGCAGCAGCGCGTCGCGATCGGCTCCGTCCTCACCCCGCATCCCCGGGTCCTCGTCCTCGACGAGCCGACCTCGGCGCTCGACCCGTCGGCCGCCGAGGACGTGCTGGCCGTCCTCCAGCGGCTGGTGCACGACCTGGGCACGACCGTGCTGATGGCGGAGCACCGCCTGGAGCGCGTCGTGCAGTACGCCGACCAGGTCCTGCTCCTTCCCGAGGCGGTCCTCGGCCCGCCCGCCGAGATCATGGCCGTCTCCCCGGTCCATCCTCCGGTCGTCGCCCTCGGCCGTCTGGCCGGCTGGGATCCGCTTCCTCTGACCGTCCGCGACGCCCGCCGCGCGGCACCCAATCTGAAGGCCCGCCTGGCCTCCCGGCCCGCGCCCGCGCCCTCGGCCTCGGCCTCGGTCTCGCCCGCGGCGGCGGAGGCGGAGACGCGGCCGGGCCGGCCCGCCGCCGTCGCGCCGGTCCCGCCGCCCCGGCCCGCGGCCACCGGTCGACGGCCGCTGTTCGGTTGGCGGCGCGCGCGTGCCGTGGACGCGTCGGGCGGCGGGGCGCTCGTGGAGGTCGCCGGGCTCGGCGTCCGGCGGGGCCGGGTCGAGGCGCTGCGGCGGGTGGACCTGCGGGTGGCGGCCGGCGAGACCGTGGCGCTGATGGGGCGCAACGGCGCCGGGAAGTCGACGCTGCTCGGGACGCTCGTCGGGATGGTCGCGCCGACGGCCGGGAGCGTGCGGGTCGCGGGCCTGACCCCGCACACCACCGAGCCCCGGACGCTGATCCGGCAGGTGGGCCTCGTGCCGCAGGAGCCGCGGGACCTGCTGTACGCGGACACCGTGGCGGCGGAGTGCGCGGCCGCTGACGCGGACGCCGGGGCCGCTCCGGGAAGCTGTCGGGCGCTGGTGTCGGAGCTGCTGCCGGGCGTCGCGGACGGCACGCATCCGCGGGACCTCTCGGAGGGTCAGCGGCTGGCGCTCGCGCTGGCCGTCGTGCTGACGGCGCGCCCGCCGCTGCTGCTGCTCGACGAGCCGACCCGTGGCCTGGACTACGCGGCGAAGGCCCGCCTGGTCGCGCGGCTGCGCGCGCTCGCCGCCGACGGGCACGCCGTCGTGCTTGCCACGCACGACGTCGAGCTGGCGGCGGAGCTCGCGGACCGTGTCGTGATCGTCGCGGGCGGCGAGGTGGTCGCGGACGGCCCGACGGCCGAGGTCGTGGTGTCCTCGCCGGCCTTCTCGCCACAGGTCGCGAAGATCCTCGCGCCGGAGCCGTGGCTCACGGTCGAGCAGGTGGAGGCAGCCCTGTGAGCACGCCCGCCCGCCCGGACCGTCCCGCTCCCCCGGCCCGTCCCGCCCGTACCGGTCCCGCTCCCTCGGGCCGTCCCGGCCCTGCGGCCCGCCCCGCCCGTCCGGTCCGGCTCGGCCCGCGGTCCGTCGCCGCGCTCGTCCTCGTCTCCCTCGTCGGTCTGATCGCGGTCGGCTGGCCGCTCTTCGCCGACGCCCGCTCCGCCCTCACCGACCACGCCGCCGACGCGCCCTGGTTCTTCGCCCTGCTCCTTCCGCTCCTCATCGCGGTCGTCGTGGCGACCATCGCGGACCGCGGCATGGACGCGAAGGCGGTGGCGATGCTGGGCGTGCTCGCCGCCGTCGGGGCGGCGCTGCGGCCGCTCGGGGCAGGCACGGCCGGTCTGGAGCCGATGTTCTTCCTGATGGTGCTGAGCGGGCGGGTGCTGGGGCCCGGGTTCGGTTTCGTCCTGGGCGCGGTCACGATGTTCGCGTCGGCGCTGCTCACCGGCGGTGTGGGCCCGTGGATGCCGACGCAGATGCTGGCGATGGGCTGGTTCACGATGGGCGCGGGCCTGCTGTCGGAGCGTCCGCGGGGCCGGGGCGAGCGGCTGATGCTGGCCGCGTACGGCTTCGTGGCTGCCTTCGCGTACGGCACGGTCACCAACCTCTACGGGTGGGTGACCGTCGGCGGCTTCGGGCAGGCGATCTCGTTCCGGCCCGGGGAGCCGGTGGCGGACAACCTGGTCCGCTTCCTCGCGTACGTCGCCGCCACCTCGCTCGGCTGGGACCTGGGCCGCGCGCTGCTCACGGTCGTCCTCACGCTGACCGTCGGCGGCGCGCTCCTGAAGGCGCTGCGGCGGGCCACCCGGCGGGCGAACTTCGAGGCCCAGGTCACATTCGAGGCCTCTGAGAGGGCCTCGGAGGGTGAGGCCCCTCATAGGACCCACGTCACGTACGACCTGAAATAGGAGACCGGACGAGCCGGTCAAATCACCCCATAGCTTCCCTTGACCTGCGGAAACACTCCGAATCGGGTGGCCGGTGCGGCACGGTGGCGCCTCGCCCGGGTCCGAATCCTCCTCGTACAGGGGGTCGTTGCACGCCCCCGCCGGGTTTGCTTGTCTGGTGGACGTCGCCAGGCAGCCGGTGCTCAGCGCAGCACCACGGCCGGCCGGTTCCCCACCAGTTCCCGGGCTTCCGGGCTCTGGTTCCGGCATGCCGAAATCGCCCGGCGCGACCATGTTCCCGACGTGAGGTATGACGTTTTGTTCCGCTCCATCGCCACTCGTGTCTCCGACCGCAAGAAGACCTTCGCCGTCTCCGCCGCCGTCCTGCTGGGCGCCTCCGGCGCGGTGCTGGGCACGACGGGTACCGCCTCGGCCGCTCCGGCCCCCGCGCAGGAGATCGCCCGCAAGATCGTGCCGCCGGCGCAGTTCGCGTCCTTCAGCAAGATCGTCGAGCACGAGTCCGGCTGGAACTTCACCGCCACCAACTCCTCCAGCGGCGCCTACGGCCTGGTCCAGGCCCTGCCCGGCTCGAAGATGGCCTCGGCCGGTGCCGACTGGAAGACGAACCCCGCCACCCAGATCAAGTGGGGTCTCAACTACATGAACGAGCGCTACGGCTCCCCGAACGCTGCCTGGAACTTCTGGCAGACCCACGGCTGGTACTAAGAGTCACCACGCCGCACAGCGCCACCGCAAGGCCCCGCCCTCCGCTTCCGGAGGGGCGGGGCCTGCGGCTTTTCCGGGCGCGGTTCCGCTCAGCGGGGTGCCGAGTCCGCCGCGGCCTGGGCGAAGGCCTGGACGAGAGGGGTCTCCCTTTCGCTCGGCCAGACGAGGGCCCAGCGGCTCGGCGGCGCGTCGACGACGGGGAGGAAGACGAGGTTGGGCCAGTTGTAGAAGTCGCCCGCCTCGGCGGTGGCGGTGGCGACGGCCTGTCCGGAGGCCACCACGTTCAGGGCCTCGTTCCAGGTGGAGACCTTCGGGCCGCGGTGAACGGGACGGCCGGAAGGCGGGTGGAAGGGAACCAGTCCGTCCGCCATGGCCGCGGGCAGGCCCCGGCCGGCCACGAAGGTGCAGTCCGCGAGGTCCTCCAGCCGGACCGACTCCCGGCGGGCGAGCGGATGCGTGGCCCCGACCATGAGCCGTACCGGCGAGGTGTGCACGACCGGGCCGACGGTGAGGCGTGGGTCGTCGACCGGCAGCCAGAGCAGCGCCAGGTCGACCTCGCCGGAGTCCAGCAGGTCGAGCGGGGCAGGCTGCTGGATCTCACGGTGCTGCACCTGGACCGCCGGGTGGCGGGCCTGGAGCAGCCTGATGGCGCCCTTGACCACGCAGAAGTGCGGTCCCGTCGTGCCGATCGCGAGAACGCCGGTGTGACCGCGCGCGGCCGCGGTGGCGGCGTCGACGCCGTGCATGATCTGGCGGTAACCGGCCTCCCACTCCCGGTGCAGCTGCGCGCCGATGGGTGTCAGCCGGACACTGCGGCTGGTGCGGTGGAAGAGCTGTGCGCCGATCCGGCGCTCCAGCTGCCTGACCGACTGGCTGACGCGGGCCTGGGTGATGCGCAGGCGCTCGGCGGTGCGGGTGAAGTGCAGTTCCTCGGCGAGGGTGAGGAAGATCCCGATATCCCGCAGTTCCACGCCCTGCCGCCGATCATTAGCCACCGGTTATGGATCCATGCCGAGCCCATTCTTGATCACCACCGTGGGGCGGTGCAAGCGTGCCGGGAGTCATCAACTCACCTGCATTCGGGAGAGGTTACCCGTGCGGAAGATCCTCAACACCGCCCATGTCTACATGATCGTCGGCCTGGTCAGCGGCCTGTACTACCGCGAACTGACCAAGGCGAAGAGCTTCACCGGTGACACGCAGCTCGCGGTCGTGCACACCCATGTCATCGCGCTGGGGATGCTGTTCTTCCTCGTCGTCCTCGTACTGGAGAAGCTGTTCGGGCTGACGTCCAGCCGCCTCTTCGGCTGGTTCTTCTGGACGTAAAACGCCGGGCTGGCGGTGACCGTGGCCATGATGGCCGTCCGCGGCACGCTGACCGTGCTGGGGCGCACCCTGCACGAGGCCCTCGGCCTGGTCTCCGGGCTCGGTCACCTCCTGCTGACAGCGGGCCTGGTGCTGCTCTTCGTCACGCTCGGGAAGCGCATACCGGCCGGGAGCACCCCTCCGAGCACGGTCGCCGACCCGCACGCCTCGCCGGCCCCGCACTCGACGGCCCCGTGACAGGAAGCCCAGGCTGATCTGCGGCTATGCCGGACGGTACTGGTAGTAGGCGAGGAACATGTCGACGCCGGTCTCGCTGAGCGCCGCGGTGGTCTCCGGCGACAGGGCCTCGCCGTAGGCGCTGTGGATCAGGTGCGGGTACAGCACCAGTGAGTAGAACTGGATGATGGCGACCTCGACGTCGGGCATCTCGAGGCGCCCTTCGGCGATGAGCCCGCGGAAGGTGTCGAGCAGCGCGGGCCGCGCCCGGTCGGGGCCGTGCTGCTTCCACGCGAGGCCGAGTTCGGGGAAGCGGCGGGCCTCGTTGACCACGAGATGGCGCAGGGCCATCATCTCGGGCCTGATCATGCCCTTCACCCAGGCGTCCGCCGTCCAGAGCAGGGCGGTGCGCAGGTCGTCGGTGCCTTCGAGGCGGGCGGCGGTGCCCGCGACGGCCTCGCCGAGCGCCTCTTCGAGAGCGTCCCCGACGACGGCCAGGAACAGCGTGTCCTTGCTGCCGAAGTGGTTGTAGACGGTCACCTTGGAGACGCCGGCCTCGTGGGCGATGGTATCCATGCCGACCTTGAAGCCGTCGCGGACGAAGGCCGTCCGGGCGGCCCGGACGATGGCCAGCCGCTTGCGGGCGGCCCGGTCGCCGGTCGGCACGCGCGGGGTCTCTTTCACGTCCGCTCCCCTCTCCCTCGTTCCCGGGGGCCAGCCTAGCAGCTGAGATGAACTGACCTGTTGAGTTCATATGAACCAGTCGGTACAGTTCAGACCGACCGCCTCCCGAAGCGGACGGCCACCACGCCACCACCCTCCGCTGCCACGGGCAGCCCGATCCCAGGAGTCCCGCCGATGAACGCTTCCCGCCCGTCCCGGATCCTCGCCCTCTCCGGCTCGCTGCGCGCCGCCTCCCACAACACCCGGCTGCTGCACGCCGCCCGGAAGTTCAACCCGGGCACAGCAGAGATCGAGATCTACGAGGGCCTGCGCGACATCCCGCCGTACGACCGCGACCTCGACACTCCCGAACGCCGCCCCGCCGTCGTGGCCGACCTGCGCCGGCGGGTGCAGGAGGCGGACGGCCTGCTCATCGCCACGCCCGAGTACAACTACTCGATCCCCGGCGTCCTCAAGAACGCCCTCGACTGGCTGAGCACCGACTGGACCAAGAGCGAGGGCCTGCCGCTGCACCGCAAGCCCGTCGCCGCCATGGGCGCGGCCCCGACCAACTTCGGCACCGTGCGGGCCCAGCTGGCGCTGCGCCAGGTCTTCGTCTGGACCGAGAGCGACGTCGTGGTGAAGCCCGAGGTGCACGTGTTCCGCTCGCACGAGCGCTTCGACGAGGACGGCAACCTGACGGACGAGACCACCGTCGAACTGCTCCAGGAGCTGCTGTCCCGCCTCCAGGCCAAGATCGACGCCAGGGCCGCCGCCGAGGCCGCGACCGCCGCCGGGGCCCCGGCCGCCGCCTGACGGACCGGCCCGCCCCGAACCCGGCAAGATCCGGAAGAGACGGCCTAGAGCCGGTCTAGAGCCGGTCTAGAGGCGGCCCAGAGCCGGCCCAGAGACGGCCTAGAGCCGCTGGATGATCGTGCCGGTCGCCAGCGCGCCGCCCGCGCACATCGTGATCAGCGCGAACTCCTTGTCGGTGCGCTCCAGCTCGTGCAGGGCCGTGGTGATCAGCCGCGCCCCGGTCGCGCCCACCGGGTGGCCGAGCGCGATGGCGCCGCCGTTGACGTTGACCTTCTCCAGGTCCTGGTCGAAGACCTGCGCCCAGCTCAGCACCACCGACGCGAAGGCCTCGTTGATCTCGACGAGGTCGATGTCCTTGAGCGACATCCCGGCCTTGCCGAGCACCGCCCGGGTCGCGTCGACCGGGCCGTCGAGGTGGTAGTGCGGGTCGGCGCCGACCAGGGCCTGGGCGACGATCCGGGCCCTCGGCCTGAGCTTCAGGGCGCGGGCCATCCGCTTGGAGGCCCACATGATCGCGGAGGCGCCGTCGGAGATCTGGGAGGAGTTGCCGGCGGTGTGGACGGCGGTCGGCATGACCGGCTTGAGCCGGGCCAGGGCCTCCATGCTGGTGTCGCGCAGTCCCTCGTCGCGGTCGACGAGCCGCCACATGCCCTGCCCGGCGTGCTGCTCCTCCTCGGTCGTCGGGACCTGCACGGCGAAGGTCTCGCGCTTGAAGCGTTCCTCCGACCAGGCGACGGCGGCGCGCTCCTGGGAGAGCAGTCCGAGGGAGTCGACGCGCTCGCGGGTGAGGCCGCGGCGGCGGGCGATGCGCTCGGCGGCCTCGAACTGGTTGGGCAGGTCGACGTTCCACTCGTCCGGCCAGGGCTTTCCGGGGCCGTGCTTGGATCCGGAGCCCAGCGGGACGCGGGACATCGCCTCGACGCCGCAGGAGATCCCGATGTCGATGACGCCGGCGGCGACCATGTTGGCGACCATGTGGCTGGCCTGCTGGGAGGAGCCGCACTGGCAGTCGACGGTGGTGGCGGCCGTCTCGTAGGGAAGACCCATGGTGAGCCAGGCGGTGCGGGCGGGGTTCATGGACTGCTCGCCCGCGTGGGTGACCGTACCGCCGACGATCTGCTCGACGCAGTCGGCGTGGATGCCGGTGCGTCCGAGGAGTTCGCGGTAGGTCTCGCCGAGGAGGTAGGCGGGATGGAGGTTGGCGAGCGCGCCTCCGCGCTTGCCGATGGGTGTGCGTACGGCTTCGACGATGACGGGTTCCGCGGCCATGAGCTCGTCCTCTCCTCGCCCGGCGGGGTGTCCCGGCACCCCGGCCGGTCGACGTCACGTGGGACAGGGACCAAAGAACTAGTACGCGTTCTAGTTCTGCTTGCAGTCTTATGACTGCTACCGCCGGTACGCAAGGGTCCGGAAGGCAAGACTTCCCGCCGCGCGCCTTGCTACTTGTAGAACTCGTTATTACCTTTCCGGGCAACTTCTGATGGTCCATCAGATACATGGAGTGTGTTGCCGATGCGCTGCCCCCATCTCTCCGAAGGGTTCGACGCCACCGATCCCGATCTGCTCCAGAGCCGCGTCCCCCACCCGGAGTTCGCGCAGCTCCGGCAGACCGCCCCGGTCTGGTGGTGCGCCCAGCCCGCCGGCGTCACCGGCTTCGCCGACGAGGGCTACTGGGCCGTGACCCGGCACGCCGACGTCAAGTACGTCTCCACCCACCCGGAGTTGTTCTCCTCCCACGAGAACACCGCCGTCATCCGCTTCAACGAGCACATCACCCGGGACCAGATCGAGGTCCAGAAGCTGATCATGCTCAACATGGACCCGCCCGAGCACACCCGGGTCCGCCAGATCGTGCAGCGCGGCTTCACCCCGCGCGCCATCCGCAGCCTCGAGACCGCGCTGCGCGCACGCGCCCGCGCCATCGTCGAGGAGGCCAGGGCCGCGGCCGGACCGGACGGCGCCTTCGACTTCGTCACCAAGGTCGCCGTCGAGCTGCCGCTCCAGGCCATCGCCGAACTCATCGGCGTACCCCAGGAGGACCGGGCCCGGATCTTCGACTGGTCGAACAAGATGGTCGCGTACGACGATCCCGAGTACGCCATCACCGAGGAGATCGGCGCCGAGGCCGCCATGGAACTCATCGGCTACGCCATGAACCTCGCCGCCGCCCGCAAGGAGTGCCCCGCCCAGGACATCGTGTCCCAGCTCGTCGCCGCCGAGGGCCAGGGCAACCTGTCCTCCGACGAGTTCGGCTTCTTCGTGCTGCTCCTCGCCGTCGCCGGCAACGAGACCACCCGCAACGCCATCAGCCACGGCATGCACGCCTTCCTCACCCATCCCGACCAGTGGGAGCTCTACAAGCGGGAGCGGCCGGCCACCGCCGCGGAGGAGATCGTGCGCTGGGCGACACCCGTGGTCTCCTTCCAGCGCACCGCCACCCAGGACACCGAGATCGGCGGCCAGAAGATCAGGAAGGGCGACCGGATCGGGCTCTTCTACTCCTCCGCCAACAACGACCCGGAGGTCTTCGACGACCCCGAGACCTTCGACATCACCCGCGACCCGAACCCGCACCTCGGCTTCGGCGGCGGCGGACCGCACTTCTGCCTCGGCAAGTCCCTCGCCGTCAAGGAGATCGAGCTGATCTTCGAGGCCCTCGCCGACGAACTCCCCACCCTGTCGCTGGCGGGCGAGCCCCGCCGCCTGCGCGCGGCCTGGCTCAACGGCATCAAGGAACTCCAGGTCAGGGCCGGCTGAGGAGGAGCGTGCCGCGCTGGGGCGCGCGAGCGGAACCGGCTGGTCCGTTCGCGCGTCCGAGCAGGCATGCGGGGGACACACCGAATTCTCACGATGATCGTCGCGCTGCTCGCGCTCCAGCTCGGCTCGCTCGTCGCACCGGCCTACGCCTGCGGCTGCGGCGCCATGGTCGTCGACAAGATGGCCCGGATCGGCGTCGACCGGGAGACCTCGGCGGTGCGCTGGGACGAGCGCACCGGCACCGAGCAGATCGTCATGCGCTTCACCGTCCACGGCGACGCCGAACGCGCCGCCTGGATCATGCCGGTGCCGCACCGGGCCGACGTCCGCCTCGGCGACCCGGCCCTCTTCGACGAACTCGCCCGGCTCACCGCGCCCGAGCACAAGGACCGCGACTACTTCTGGCCGCGCGGCGGCGACTGGCCCTTCTCCACCGGCGACCTGGACGGCGCGGCCGCCGCCCCGCCCGGCGCGGCGGGCGGCCCGGGCGTCGGCGTCGTCGGCCGCGAACGGCTCGGCCCCTTCGACGTGGCCCGGCTGACCGCCACCGACCCGGCCGCGCTCGGCGACTGGCTGCACCGCAACGGCTTCGAGCTCTCCGACCGGCTCACCGAAGGACTGCGCCCGTACGTCGAACGGAAGTGGGAGTACGTCGCCGTCCGCCTCGCTCCCGAGAAGGCCGGCGAGGCGCTGTACGGCACGCTCGACCCGCTGCGGATCACGTTCAGGAACGACACGCCGGTCTACCCGATGCGGCTCTCCCGGCTCGCCACGTCCCCGCAGTCCCTCGGCCTGTACGTGCTCGCCGGCCACCGCATGGAGCCGAGGAGCGACCTCGGCGGCGACCGGCCCGAGGTGCTCTTCGCCGGCGCGGTCGACCGGCCGGCCGGCGCGCTGGCCGAACTGACCGGCGCCGGACCTGTGTTCCTCACCGCCGTCGACCAGTCCTTCCCCGAGCCCGCCCGGATCGACGGCGACCACGAGCTCGTCCGGGCCGCCGCCGACACCCCGTACCGCGAGGTGATCTGGAAGGACCGGCTGTGGACCGTCGGCGGCGGCGTCCCGGTCTGGCTGCTCACCGTGGGCGGAGTGCTCCTCGTCCTGGCCGCGGCGGCCACATGGGCGGCGGTCCGGGCGCGTCGCTCACGGGCGGGTGGACGAAGGTCCGGGCCGCGGTCCGGGCGCGTCGCTCACGGGCAGGTGTAGTTTCGCCCGTATGAGCACTGACCAAGCCCAATGGACCACCGTCGACCGCTACTTCACCGATCTGCTGGCGCCGGCCGACGACGCGCTCGAGGCCGCGCTCGCCGACTCCACGGCCGCCGGACTGCCCGAGATCGCCGTCGCTCCCAACCAGGGCAAGCTGCTCCACCTGCTCGTCGCCGCGCAGGGCGCGAAGAACGTCCTGGAGATCGGCACCCTCGGTGGCTACAGCACCATCTGGATGGCCCGCGCGCTGCCGGCCGACGGCCGGCTGATCACGCTCGAGTACTCCGCCGCGCACGCCGACGTGGCCCGCGCCAACCTCGCCCGCGCCGGACTCGACAAGACCGTCGAGGTGCGCACCGGCGCGGCCCTGGACACCCTTCCGCTCCTGGAGCAGGAGGGCGCGGGCCCGTTCGACTTCGTCTTCGTCGACGCCGACAAGGTCAACAACCCGCACTACGTCTCCTGGGCGCTGAAGCTCTCCCGGCCCGGCACCCTCATCGTCGTCGACAACGTCGTGCGCGGCGGCAAGGTCGCCACGCCGCACCCGGACGACCCGGCGATCACCGGCACCCGCGAGATGTTCGAGCTGGTCGCCAACGAGCCGCGCCTGGAGGCCACGGCCGTGCAGACGGTCGGCACGAAGGGCTACGACGGCCTGCTCCTCGCCCGCGTGGTGAGCTAGCCGGGTCATATCCTGCCCTCCATGAGCATCGTGAAGATCAACGTCCTGACCGTCCCGGCCGAGCAGCGCGAGGTCCTGGAGCAGCGTTTCGCGGCGCGTGCGGGGGCCGTCGAGGGCTCGGACGGCTTCGAGTGGTTCGAGCTCCTCCGCCCGCTGGAGGGCACCGACCAGTACCTCGTCTACACCCGCTGGCGCAGCGAGGAGGACTTCCAGAACTGGATGAACGGCTCCATGAAGACCGCCCACGAAGGTGGCGCGGACCGCCCCAGGCCGGCCGCGACCGGCTCCACGCTGTGGTCGTTCGAGGTCGTCCAGCAGGCCTCGCCCAAGTGACCTGACGCCAGGAGGCGACCGGGGCGCGGGCGGCGGGCGGCGGGCGGAGAAAATTCGGCGGCGGGCCGGGGCGTGCGCGCACCACAATGGCGGGCATGACCTGGAACTTCTCCGCCGAGCGCGTCGACACCCCGGACGCCACCGCCCTGCGCCGCGACTACTACGGCGACGTCGCCGGCCGCTACTGGAAGCGCCCGGCGACCGAGGCCGAGATCGACGAGGGCCTCGACGGCGACGGGGTGGAGCTGCTGACTCCGCCGACCGGGCAGTTCCTGGTGGCGCGCTGGGAGGGCGAGGCGGCCGGCTGCGGCGGCGTGCTCATGCTCGACGAGGACCGCGCGGAGCTGACCCGGGTCTTCCTGCGCCACGGCTTCCGCGGCAAGGGCGGGGCCGGCGAGCTGCTGCGGCACCTCGAGGACGCGGCGCGCGAGCTCGGCGCCCGCCGGATGGTGCTCAACACCCGCCTGGACCTGGTCGAGGCGCGGGCGCTGTACGCGCGCCACGGGTACGCGGAGATACCGGCGTACTGCACCGGCCCGTACATGGACGTCTGGTACGGCAAGGAGCTCTGACGCCGTCGCACGCCCCGGTCACCTTCGCGCGTGACGGCCGCCTTCGCGCGTGGCGGTCGCGCGGCACGGACACCGTCACGCGTGGTGGTCGCGCGGCGGCTCCGGCGAGCGGGGCCGTTCCGCGTCCGAGCCGCTCAGCTCGGCGGT
The DNA here is from genome assembly GCF_044544825.1 of Streptomyces sp. NPDC053493. Lineage (NCBI taxonomy): Bacteria > Bacillati > Actinomycetota > Actinomycetes > Kitasatosporales > Streptomycetaceae > Streptomyces > Streptomyces sp. NPDC053493. The sequence continues at coordinate 163,761 of NZ_JBITXS010000008.1, read as the reverse complement.
CAGCTCCTCCACCAGGTGTACGAGATCGGTGGGCCGGTCCGGGCCCCACCAGTCGCCGAGGAGTTCGGCGAGCGACTCCTCGCGCGCCTTGGCGAGCCGTACGGCCGTCTGCGCGCCCTCCTCGGTGAGGACCAGCTGGAGGCCCTCGCGTGCCACGAGCCGCCGCTCCTCCAGCTGCCGGGCGGCCGCGGTGATCGCCCGCAGCGGCACCGGTGTGGTCTCGGCCAGTCGCGCGGGCTCGACCATGCCGTGCCGGCGCACGCGCAGCAGCATCCAGCTCGACGCGGGCAGCAGGTCGAGGCCGGCGCGGGCGGTGATCTTCTCGTAGACCGCCTTGCGGCCCTCGCGGGAGCCGAGCACGGACAGGGCCCGCGCGCACTCGTCGTAGGAGGAGCGCTCGACGGGGTTCGAGGCGAGGGTCTGGCTGGTGTCGGGCGCGGTGACGGAGCCGCGCAGCCGGTCCTCCTTCAGGAACCAGGCGACGACGAAGGCGAGCAGCACGACCGGCGCCGCGTACAGGAACACGTCGGTGATGGACGTGGCGTACGCGTGCAGGACCGAGGGCTGGAGGCCGGCCGGGAGGTCGGCGAGGGCGCGCGGGTCGGCGGCGAGCTGGTCGGGTCCGGTGCCGGGCGGGAGCTCCTGGCCGGCGAGGGCGTCCTCCAGTTTGCCGGTGAGGCGGTTGGTGAAGACGGTGCCGAAGATCGCCACGCCGAAGGACGCGCCGATCGAGCGGAAGAAGGTGGCTCCGGAGGTGGCGACGCCGAGGTCCTGGTACGAGACGGCGTTCTGCACGACGAGGACGAGCACCTGGATGACGAGGCCGAGGCCGGCGCCGAAGACGAAGAAGTAGACGCTCATCTCCCAGGTGGAGCTGGTCTCGGTCAGCTGGTGCAGGAGCAGCAGGCCGAGGGCGGTGAGGGCCGTTCCGGCGAGCGGGAAGACCTTCCAGCGGCCCGTGCGGGAGACGATCTGGCCCGAGGCGGTCGAGGTGATGAGCATGCCGGCGACCATGGGCAGCATGTGCACGCCGGACATGGTGGGAGTGACGCCCTGCACGACCTGGAGGAAGGTCGGCAGATAGGTCATCGCGCCGAACATCGCGAAGCCGACGATGAAGCTGATGACGGAGACGAGGGTGAAGGTCCTGATCCGGAACAGCTTCAGCGGCAGGACGGGCTCGGCGGCCCGTCGTTCGACGCGGACGAACCAGGCGAGGAGGACCACTCCGAGGACGGCGAGCCCGATGATCTGCGGCGAGCCCCAGGACCAGGTGGTGCCGCCGAGCGAGGCCACCAGGATGAGGCAGGTGGCGACCGCGGCGATGAGGAAGGTGCCGAGGTAGTCGATGGTGTGGCGGGTGGTGCCGACCCGGATGTGCAGCACGGCGGCGATGACGAAGAGGGCGACGACGCCGATCGGCAGGTTGATGTAGAAGACCCAGCGCCAGCTGAGGTGTTCGGTGAACAGACCGCCGAGCAGCGGGCCGAGGACGCTGGTGGCGCCGAAGACCGCGCCGAAGAGGCCTTGGTAGCGGCCGCGTTCGCGGGGCGAGACGAGGTCGCCGACGATCGCCATGGACAGCACCATGAGCCCGCCGCCGCCGAGGCCCTGGACGGCGCGGAAGGCGATGAGCTCGGGCATGTTCTGGGCCAGGCCGCAGAGCGCCGAGCCGATCAGGAAGAGGACGATGGCGCCCTGGAAGAGCTTCTTCCGCCCGTACTGGTCGCCGAGCTTGCCCCAGAGCGGCGTGGCGGCGGTGGAGGCCAGCAGATAGGCGGTGACGACCCAGGAGAGGTGCTCCATGCCGCCGAGTTCGCTGACGATGGTCGGCAGGGCGGTGGAGACGATCGTCTGGTCCAGCGCGGCGAGCAGCATGCCGAGCAGCAGCGCGCCGATCGCGACGACGACGGTGCGGTGGCTCTGTCCCTCCGCGGGCGTGGGGCCGCCGCCTCCGGTGTGGGGCGCGCGTACTTCCTGGGCCATGGGCGTCTCCTCGGCGTCTGCGGCTCTCCGGCTGCTCTCCGGCCTCTCCGGCTGCTCCGGCTGCTCTCCGGCTCTCCGGCCTCTTCGGTCTCTCCTGGCGTCTCGTCCTGGGGTCCATCCTGGGGCTTTGGTCCCGTTATGGCCTGCGGAGGGCACAGGCGTTCACCCTGCGGCAGGGACCGGACTGCATAATCGCTCGCAAGTTGACCGGGGAGGGGACCCAGCGATGTCCGGACACGTCTGTCCTGAATGCGGTGTACACAGACCTGGCTGCGCCTGCGAGCGGGCGGCAGCGGCGGCCGCGGAACTGGCGGCGGCGGAGGACTTCGATCCCCTGCGCATCCGGCCGTACGTGACGCTGGGCGCACCGGAGGACCAGACGGCGGTGCTGCCGGCGGTGGAGGCGGGCGCGTCAGCGGCGGCGGGGCCGGGACCGTCGGCGGTGGCGGCGGCTCCGGGGCCGGGGCCGTCGGCGGTGGCGGCGGCTCCGGGGCCGGGGCCGTCGGCGGCGTCGGGGCCTGGTCCGGCCGGGCCGGGGCCGCTGCCGGCGGAGGTGCCGGCGGGTGCGCAGGCGGGTGGACAGTCGGGTGCGCCGGCGGGAGCGCAGGCGGGAGCGCAGGCGGGTGCGCAGTCGGCGGGGTCCGAGCCGTCGGCGGTGGGGCCTGACGGCGGGCCGGAGACGATGCCGCTGCTGCTGCCCACGGCGACCACGGCGACATCGGTGCCGCCGGTGACAGCGACGACGCCGGCGTACGGGCAGGGCCAGGGGACCGACGAGGCGTACGGGTACGGGTACGGGTACGCGTCCGAGGCTGCGGGCAAGGGCGACGGTGACGGCGAGGCCGAGGGTCACGAGGTCGCGCACACGCTCGCGTACGACCCCGAGGGCCACGGCGACCCGGGCCGGAACCGCGGCCGGGGCCGGGGCGCGCTGATCGCGGTCCTGGTCGCGGCGGCGGTCGTCGGCACGGCGGTCCTGGCCACCGCGATGATCGGCGGCGACGACGACGCCGTCGACCGGGCTGCCGTACCCGAGGTCACCACCAGCGCCTCGCAGAACGTGGCCGTGTCGGAGGCCCCGACCACCACGCCTTCGACGTCCTCGTCCGCCTCGGCGGAACCGGCCGCGTCGGGCACGGCGACGGCGAGCGCCGGCCGGACCTCGGCCTCGGCGTCGCCGTCGCCGACGGCCGCCCGCACCTCCTCGGCGCCGGCCACGGTTCCGTCGGCACCGGCCACCCGGCCCACGGCCACCGCACCGACCAGTACGGGCGGCCCGGCGCCGACCCGGAGCCCGCAGGCCCCGACCCTGGGGCCGGGCTCCAGCGGCCCCGAGGTGGCCGAGCTCCAGCGGCGGCTGCGGGAGCTGTGGCTCTACAACGGGCCGATCAACGGCTCGTACTCGCGGAAGGTCGAGAACGCGGTCGCGGAGTACCAGTGGGACAACGACATCTGGGACGACCCGCAGGGCGTCTACGGCCCGGCCACGCGCCGCGCGCTGGAGGCCGAGACGACCGGCTGAGCCGCGCCGTCGGCGGCCGTGCGGTCCCGCGATGCGGACGGGGTGGCGGTGACGCCGCCTCGTTTTGTATCGTGGAGGAACAAAGTGGCCCCGCCCGCACCCCCTGACCGGCGGGCGGGACCGCTTCGTACCGACCACCTCTCATCTCCGACCACCCCTCCTGGAGATCCCTGATGGCCGCCAGCACCCCGGCGTCGCTCACCGCACGTGCCCTCCTGCTCGACATGGACGGCACGCTCGTCAACTCCGACGCCGTCGTGGAGCGCTGCTGGCGACGCTGGGCCCGGCGGCAGGGCCTCGACCCGGCCGAGGTCCTCAAGGTGGTCCACGGGCGTCAGGGGTACGCCACGATGGCCGTCCTGCTGCCGGACCGGCCGATGGAGCAGAACCACGCCGACAACCGGGTCATGCTCGCCGAGGAGACCGCCGACCTCGACGGCGTCGTGCCGGTGCCGGGCGCGCCCGCCTTCATGGCCGCGCTCGACGCGCTGCCGCACGCCCTGGTCACCTCGGCCGACGAGGCCCTCGCCCAGGCCCGGATGGGCGCGGCCGGGCTGCCGATGCCGCGGACCCGGGTGACCGCCGAGGGCGTGGGCGCGAGCAAGCCGGACCCGGAGGGCTTCCTGAAGGGCGCGGCGGCGCTGGGCTTCGAACCCGCCGACTGCGTCGTCTTCGAGGACTCGGAGGCCGGCATCCAGGCGGGCCGCGCGGCCGGCATGCGCGTGATCGGCGTGGGCCCGCGCGCCGCCACCTTCGGCCCCGACGTCCATGTCGAGGACCTGACCGCCGTACGGGTCGAGCCGGGTGCGGACGGCACCGTCACCCTGACGTTCTCCGGGGCGTAGCCGGCGCCCGTACGAGCCGCCCGCGGGCGACCAGCTCCAGGGTGACGGCGACGGCCACGGCCTGGACGAGCAGCAGCGCGACGAGCACGAAGAGCTGGACCGCGCCCGCGCGCAGCGGCGAGGAGCCGCCGAGGAGCATGCCGACGAAGGCACCCGGAAGGGTGACCAGCCCGACCGTACGGGTCTGGTCCATGCCGGGCAGCAGGGCGTCCGCGGCGGCCTCGCGGGCCACCTCCAGACGGGCGTCCCGTTCCAGGAGCCCGATCGCGAGCCCCGCCTCCACCTCACCCTTACGGGTCGCGAGTTCGTCGAGCGCGCGCCGCCCGCCGAGGACGGTCGCGGTGAGCGCGCCGCCGATGAGGATGCCGGTGACCGGGATCAGGGCGACGCCGCGGAGCGGTACGAGTCCGGTGAGCAGGAGCGCGAGGACGACCGGGACGACGGCCGCGGCGATCGGGACGGCGGCCCACCGCCAGGCCCGGCCGGGCGCGGGGACGACCCGCCGGCCCGCGGTGCGGACGGCCACGGCGTACATCAGCAGCAGGAAGCAGAGCAGCAGCGGCAGCGAACGGACGACCCAGCCGATCAGGAGCGAGACGGCGACGAGCTGGACGGCGGCGCGGGCGCCGGCGACGAGGGTGTCACGGGCGCGGCCGAGCCGGGCGAGCGCGACGACTCCGGCGGCGAGGGCGAGGAGAACGGCGAGTACGGCCCCGAAGGCCGCGTTGACGTCCAGTAGCACGCGCCAACCCTAGGTCGTGTCCGGGCACGAACAGGGCGCGCACGCGCTCCTCCAGACCCGCTCACACCTTCACAACCCACCCCTTGATGTGACGTGTTCATGTCGGCAGGCTGTCACCTGACACACCCCTCTCCGAAACCTGGCGCCGCCAGGATGGCGGCCAAGGTCCCCCCACCTCAAGGGAGTTCGCATGCCCGTCGCCGCTGTCTACGCGCGTCGAATAGCCGTCCTCGCCACCTCCGCCGCCCTGACCGTGACCGGTCTGCTCGCCTCCGCGCCGGCCGCACAGGCGTCCCCGCCCACGCCGGTGAGCGCCGCCACCGCCCGTACGTACCTGGCCGCCCTCACGGTGAAGGCGGAAGGTTCCTCCACCGGATACAGCCGGGACCTCTTCCCGCACTGGATCACCCAGTCCGGCACCTGCAACACCCGCGAGGTGGTCCTCAAGCGGGACGGCGTGAACGTCGTCACCGACTCCAGCTGTGCGTCCGTGAGCGGCAGTTGGTACTCCGAGTACGACGGCGCCACCTGGACCGCCGCCTCCGACCTCGACATCGACCACGTCGTCCCGCTGGCCGAGGCCTGGCGCTCGGGCGCCAACTCCTGGACGACCAGCCAGCGGCAGGCCTTCGCCAACGACCTGACCCGCCCGCAGCTGATCGCCGTCACCGACAACGTCAACCAGGCGAAGGGCGACCAGGACCCGGCGGAGTGGCTGCCGTCGCGCACGTCGTACCGCTGCACGTACGCCCGGATGTGGGTGCACGTGAAGTACTCCTACAACCTCAGCGTCGACTCGGCGGAGAAGAGCGCGCTGCAGTCCGTCCTCAACGGCTGCTGAACCGGCCGCCGCAGCGCTCCGGCAGGCCGCCGGTGTCTCGAATGTTGAACTTGCAAGTAATAGTGAGGAGTGCCTAACCTAAGGACCCGTCGGTTCCGTCCCCCCGGCCGCGCCTGCCGGCGCGGGCCAGACCGAAGGAGTCCTTCCCTCCATGAACTCGCTTGCCAGTCGCCTGAATCAGGCCCAGCCGTACGCGCTCGGCCTCTTCCGGATCGTCGTCGGCCTGCTCTTCGCCTGCCACGGCGCCGCCTCGCTCTTCGGAGTCCTCGGCGGCGCCGGAGGCAGCGGCGCCACCATCCCGGGCGGCACCTGGCCCGGCTGGTACGCCGCCGTCATCCAGCTCGTCGCGGGCGGCCTGGTCCTCCTCGGCCTCGGCACCCGCGGCGCGGCCCTCATCGCCTCCGGCTCCATGGCGTACGCCTACTTCGACGTCCACCAGCCCGAGGCCCTCTTCCCGCTCCAGAACAGCGGCGAGTCCGCGGCCATGTTCTGCTGGGCCTTCCTGCTCCTCGTCTTCACGGGCCCGGGCGCCCTCGCCCTCTCCGGCCTCTTCGGCTCCCGCACGCCGTCCGCCGAGGCGGAGCAGCGCGAGGAGCAGCCGTCGACCGTGACGGCCTGACGCGAACGCACGCGGGGCGGCGGGCGACGCGGCCGAGGGCTCGGCAGGTCAAGGGCCCGGTGGTCCGAAGACACGGCGAGTCGCGGACACGGGCGGGCCGAAGGCACGACAGGCCGAGGGCGCGCGGGGCCGAAGGCGCGACAGGCCGAGGGCGCGCGGGGCCGAAGTCCGGCGGGCCGAGGGCACGGCGGCCGAGGACGCGACGGGGCTCCGCCCGCCGCGCGCCCCGCGGCTCCGCGGGTCAAGGCCCCGGCGCCCCTGGACGGCCCCGGTCGGTGGCTGGCCGCACGCGGCCGCGTAGGCTCTGGCGCTGTGAACGTGCTCGACAGCACGGGGTGGTCGCTGCAGTCGCTGACCGCGGGCCCGTGGATCTACGCGGCGGTGGTGACGTCGATCCTGCTCGACGTCTTCCTGCCGGTGCTGCCGAGCGGCATCCTCGTGGTCACGGCAGCGACCGCGTCGGCCACGGCCACCGTCACGGCCACCGCCTACGCCCCTTCCCTGGTGCCCCTCCTGCTCTGCGCGGCCACCGCCTCGGTGCTGGGCGACCTCGCCGCGTACCGGCTCGCCCGGCGCGGCGGGACCCGCCTCGGCCGCGCCGTCGCCCGCTCCCGCCGCCTCGCCGTGGCGCAGGAACGTCTCGGCGAGACGCTGGCACGCGGCGGCGGCCTGCTCGTCGTCCTCGCCCGCTTCGCACCGGCCGGCCGCTCGGTCGTCTCGCTCGGCGCGGGCGCGACCGGCCGCCGGCTGCGCGACTTCCTGCCCTGGTCGGCGCTGGCGGCGGCGATCTGGGCGACGTACGGCGTCGGGCTCGGCTGGCTCGGCGGCCGCTGGCTGGGCGCGACCTGGCTCGGCGCCTGCGTCCCCGTGGTGGCGCTGTTCCTGGCGGGCTCGCTCGCGGCCTACGTCATACGGCGTCCGGCTGCGGCTCCCGCTCCGGCGTCCTGACGGGGCGCGGGCGCTCGTGCGGGTGCGGGTGCTCGTGCGGCTCGTGCGTGTGCGGGCGCGGTTGGCCGTTCGCGTGCGCCCCGCGTACCTCCAGGCCGGCGAGCAGCCGCTCCGTGGCCTCCGCTATCTCGTCGACGGCGCGGTCGAACACCTCCCGGTTGTGCGCGGCGGGCGCGCGGAAGCCCGAGACCTTGCGGACGAACTGCAACGCGGCGGCGCGGATGTCGTCCTCGGTGGCCTCTGTGGGCAGGGCGGGCGGTCGGAGTGTCTTGATGCTGCGGCACATGCCTCCAGTGTGACGCGCCCCACTGACAACGCCCAGGCAAGACGCAGGCGGCCACCGGCAACGCCCGGCGCGCCTCAGCTCCCCAGACTCCGCCGGCTCCGCGCGTTGATCTCGGCGGCGCGGGCGCGCAGCTCGCGCAGCGGCGTGGCGAGCTGCACGTCGGCGGGTTCGGCCTCCCACTCGGGGCCGCCGCGGACGGGCCGGATCAGGAAGCGTCCGGCGACGCCGCGTACGTAGAAGCCGACCCGCCCGGTGGCGGTGTCGCGAACGAGGTCACCCGCCTCGGGCACCGGCTCCATGTGTGTCTCCGTTCACTACGCTCCCACCGCACCGCACCGCACCGCACCGCCCCACCCGGCCGGGCCACGGCGCCCGGCCGCGGCGCCCGCCGGGTCCGCAGGGTCCGCCGGGTCCGCTGCGGCCGTACCCGCTCCCCTGCACCGGGGCCGGCCCGGTTTCACCCGCGTTTACGGTCATTCACGCCGGTCCACGCCGATTCACGCCGGTTCACTCCGGTTCGAAGGGGTACACAAGACAAGCCCTGCGACCCCTCCCTGTCAACGCATCTCTAGAGATGTCACCCGAAGGATGGATCAGCCGCACAGGACCGTGCTCATGTGCCCTCCAGCCTCCAGAAGTGGGCCTTATGGTGTCCCGCAGACGGAAGGGAGTGGTCCATCCATGACTGACCAGGAAAGCGGCCATCGGCCCAAGTACCAGCGGATCGCAGACGAGTTGAGGACCGCGATCCAGTCGGGCACCTTCGCGCCGGGCGACCGGCTCCCCGGCGAGAACGATCTCATGGGCACGTACGACGTCGCGCGCATGACGGCCCGCCAGGCCCTGTCGGTGCTCCGCAACGAGGGCCTCGCGGAGGCGCGCAAGGGCGCCGGTGTCTTCGTCCGCTCCTTCCGCCCGGTGCGCCGCCGCAGCATTCCCCGGCTCGCCCGGGACCACTGGGCCAACGGCCGCTCGGTCTGGTCGGCGGACGTCGAGGACCGTGCCCTGGTCGTGGACCAGGTCGAGGTGACGCCGGCCGCGCCGGCCGGGACCCGGGTGGCCCGGGCCCTGGGCCTCGGCTCGCCCGACGACCCGGTCTGCGTCCGCAGCCGCCGCTTCGTCCTGGACGACAAACCGGTGCTGCTCTCGGTCTCGTACCTGCCGGCCGCCCTCGCCGAGGGAACCGCGATCACCCAGCCCGACACCGGCCCCGGCGGCACGTACGCCCGCCTCACCGAACTGGGCCATTGTCCGGCCCACTTCCGTGAGGAGATCCGCTGTCGCATGCCGACGTCCGAGGAGTCCGACCGCCTGTCCCTCGGCTTCGGCACACCGGTGATCCTGATCAGCCGAACGGCCCTGACGGAGGCGGGAGTCACCGTCGAACTCAACGAGATGACGCTGGACTCGGGGTCGTACGTCCTGGAGTACGACTTCGACGCGGGAGCGTGACGCCGCTCAGGAGGAGACGGCGGGGCTCCCCGGCTCGGAAGAGCGCTGCGTGGGGAGCCCGTACTGCTGCAGTTCCGCGCTGACCTGACCGCCGAGGGTCATGACGTTGAGCGTCGCGGAGTTCTCACTGGCGATGGCCTTCTCGACGCGCGCGACGAGCGTCGTGAACGCGTTCCGGTCCGAGAGCCCGTGATAGGGCCCGACCCGCGCGGCGAAGTACACCCGCTCGTGCCCGAGGAGCTGCTCGGTGGACCGGTAGTTCTTCCACTGCTCCCGATAGCGGTAGACGCTCTCCAGCGACACCGAGGCCACCACGACCAGACTGAGCACGGTCGCCGTGACCCGCGCGAAGCCCAGATCCAGATTCACCAGCACGGGCACCAGCGCGCCGCCGACCACCGCCACGGTCCGCATCCGCAGGTGCATCGCCTTCATCTTGGTGGCCTTGCGGTCGTACCACTCCTGATACTGCCCGAGCCGCTCGTCCAGATAGCGCTGCGGCGTCATCACACCACTCAGCACCTCGACTTCGGGCGCGTCCCCCACGTCTCCCATGCGCTGGAGTACACCCCGCGGCCGCCCACCCGTCAAGCCGCGTCATGCCTGGTCCACGTACTCGACCGTCTGCATCATCCCGAGGTCCTCGTGGTGGAGCTGGTGGCAGTGGGCCAGGGTGCGGCCGGTGAAGTCCTCGTACGCGACGAGGAAGGTGGCCGACTCGCCGGATCTGCCGCCGGCCAGGCCGACGGTGTCGTGCCAGACCGGCGGGTCGAGCCGTTCGCCGTTGCGGTGGGTGAGCAGGACCTGGTTGGTGTGCAGGTGGAAGGGGTGGGGGTGCGGCGGCAGGGATCCGTCGGTGCGGACCGTCCAGCGCTCGACGGTGCCGACGCGCAGGGTGTGGTTGGTGCGGTCGGGGTCGAACAGGCCGTAGGACGGGTCCCGGGCCGGATCGCCGTCGGGGTCGGCGGCGGGGGTGGCGCCGGTACCGAGGATGCGGAAGGCGTTCGGGAACGGCCCGGCGAAGACGCCGCCGTCGGTGTGGAAGACCACCTCACGGTCCGCGTCGGGGTTGGCGATGCCCGCCTCGTCGAGGAACGGCCTGCCCTGCGGCAGCGAGGCCGGCAGCCGCATCGGCGGTTCGACGGGCTCTCCGGCGACCTCGACCGTCATCAGCGGATCCGGCACGCCTGCGGCCCGCAGTTCGTACGTGCCCGGCTCCGCTCCCCGCACCAGCACGTCGGCGCGGTTGCCCATGGCCAGCTGCAGCACGTCCAGGGCGACAGGCCGGGCGAAGGTGACGCCGTCCTGCGCGATCTGATGCATCGGCAGGTCCTCGCCGCTTCCGGCGAGCCGCAGCCGCAGCCCGGTGAACGCGGTCGCGGCCACCAGCCGCCACCGCTGCACCTCGCCGGGCCGCAGCCGGAGCGTGGGGCCGACCGCGCCGTTGACGGTGAAGACGGAGGGGACGCCGTTCACCCAGCCGCCCGAGGTGAAGGCGGGGATCCTGCCGTCCTTGACCTTCAGCTCGTTGACGCACATGACGAGATCGGCGGCGGCGCGGATCTCGGGCACCTCGTCGACGTCGCCCTCGACGACGATCACCCCGGTCATGCCGCCGACGATCTGCTCGGCGATGGAACCGTGCAGATGCGGGTGGTACCAGTACGTGCCGGCGGGGTGGCCGGCCGGCACGTCGATGACCGTCACGTACCGCGGCTCGGGAACACCGGCCGCGACCTCCTCCTGGGTACGCGGCGCGAACTCGCGCATCACGTTGTCGGCGAGCCCGGACGGCGACACGTGCATCCCGTGCGTGTGCAGGTTGAAGCTGTTGGGATGGTGCGGCGTGTTGTGCCCGCCGGCACTCGGCGGATTGGGCGGCAGGCCGTTGACGTGCGTCAGCCTCAGGGTCTGCCCACCGCGCACGCGCAGCGTCGGCCCCGGGATCGTCCCGTTGTACGTCCGCGTGGTGATCGGCCCGTACCCCGGCACGGCGACCTCCGTGAACCGCACGTCCAGCGTCTGCTCCACCACCCCCGCCCGCGCGCCCACCACCGGCGGCTGCGGAAACCCCGCCGCCCCCGCAACGGCCTCCCGCCGCCCGAGAACCCCACCGGACACCGCCACCAGAGCCGCGGCGGGAATCGCCTTCACCACCGACCGACGCGTCAGCCTGCTACTTTCTCCCATATCGCCGCAATCTAGATCAATCGCCCCACCACCCGCGCGTAACGCACCGCGAGCGCGCCCGACTGACGACGCACTGCAGCACCCAGCGACGGCCGGTTGCGGCGTCGTCGCGCTTCATGGTGTCGACATCAATGCCGGCCACGACGGCGCCGGCCACCGCACCGACGAGCACGACCCACGGACGCTCACCGTCCCCGCCGCCGTCTGTCAGTGCCTCGCGAGAACGTCCGCCTGCGCGCGGTCGGCTTCCGAGGCCCTGCCGGCGGCTGGCCGCGCGCCAGGAGCGGGCTGTCCCGGTTCCCCGACCGTGCTGTCTCGGGTGCGGGTGCTGGCCCTCGCCCGGAACCGGCGTCGTGAAATCATCCAGCGATGACTGAACCGAGCAGCGACGACGGCCGCGCTTTCCGGCGCGAGATCGAGCGGGTCGTCAACGAGATCGCTCAGGGGCTCCGCACGTTGGCCGCCGGCGCGCACTGGTTCTCGGGCCTCGCCCCGACACATCGGCAGACGGTTCTGCAGGAAGTCGCCGGCTATGCGATGCAGGCACACATCACAGCGGCGGACGGCCGTGCGGGGGTGGCGAGGTCCGGTGTGAAGCCGACGGCCAACCCGTCGGTGATGATCTGCACGGACCCACCCCGCTACGGCTTCGCGGGTCTCCCCTCCGCCGAACACGTCGAGGCCTTCCGCGTCCTCGTCTCCGTGTTCGCCGTCGCTGACACCCGCCGCCGCGAGACGTACTGCAAAGGCGCCTGCGGACATGCCTGGCACAACCTGCCGACAGCAATCGAGCAGTAGCTGTGCGCGGGTGCCGACGGCTACGGCCGGACGTCGTCACGCGTGCTCGTCGGCAGAGGCGGTGATGACGGATCGGAGGCGTCCTCTTCCATAGGCCTATGGCCCACTTCGCGCCCATAGCCCTGCGTGTGGAAATTGAGAAGGTGACGTGTACCTTCGGGGCGCTATCGTCGGCACATGAGGTCAACCAGCCGTCACCGCCTGTCCGTTCGCATGGGCACGGCTCCTGTGCCTGCTCTCATGGAGGGCATGCCAGCGTCTCTGGAACCTGCGCTCCGCGCTTGGATCCTGGAGACGGCGGCACTGGATCCCGCCGAAGCACAGCATGTGATGGTGCGGTTGGATCTCGTCCTACCGCAGGTGGATTGGGACAGATACGAACGCGAGCTGCGAAGGCTCGAAAGGGAGCAGGCACGGCTCGACGCACGCTGGGAGGCGGAACAGGCAACGAGGACGGAGGGCACTCGTGCCGGCCGACCGCCGGTTGTGCCGCTACCTCCTGACCCACACGTGCTCTTCCTGGCCTGGGGAACGGAGCGGGAAGTCCTGTGGGACGTCGTTGACGACTTGCTCTTCTTGCTGTGCACTGAACCGCCGGCTCCGGAGAAGCCGCCGTTTGCCAGCTGGCTCAGGGGCAGTGTCAGACGGACCAAGCGGATCATCGAACCGCTGAACCGCTTGCTGGTTGAGTCACGGTCGGTATACGAGGTGACACCAGATCAGCGCGGCCTCCAGCGGAGGATGGAGTCGGGTCTCAGCGAGGCGCTGAAGGTGGCAGCCTCTGCCGCTGAGAGCAGCGGCTACCTTGCGGCTCGGCAGCACCTGGAGCGGGCGCGCGACAAGCTGATGGCGGTGCACACCGACCCAAGCGGTGCCTACGTTGACGTGATCCGCGCGGTTGAGGCTGTTGCTTGTCCGATGTTCCTGCCGCGTGACCCGCTGCCTACGCTCGGAAAGGTCCGCGATCACCTCCGGAACGCGGACGCCAAGTACGAATACGTACTGACGGACAAATCCGGGAAGCGGGGCGACACTGGCGGGGTGGTCGCCATGCTCACAGATCTGTGGGAAGGGCACAGTGACCGGCACGCAGGCGGTCCGCGGGAGGTCCCCGTTTCCCAGGAGGCGGCCGAGGCCACGCTGACAACCGCCACCGCCTTGGTGACCCTGTTCAGTGGGAAGGCGGTGCGGCCGCGTACCAATGCAGCGGCACAGCACCGGGAGGCCCGATGACGTTGAAGATCCCGGCGGTCCTGTGGAATCGGCAATACGTTGCTGGCTTGCTTCGTCGTTATTGGGCGCTCCTCCCCGACGGTTCGCCTGCCTATACCGGTGCGCGGTTCGAGCGGTTGACAGGCGGCGGAGACCAGCCGGAGGTGGCGAACCACTTCACGCCAGCGGACTTCATTGCCGTTGCTACGTTGAGCGTTGACGTGCCAGTGCGAGCAGTCCTCCACGTGCTAGAGCCGACGGGGCGCAACCCTTACAGTCGTTTACTCTCACAGATTCCCGTGGACCTTGAGCTCGCCGCTGCGGAGGAGCGGCACGTCACCAAAGACAGTCCGGTGTGGAACTTGTGGCAGAGTTTGCGCGATGTCAACGGCATAGGCTCAGTCGGCGCTGGGAAACTACTTGCTCGCAAGCGCCCTCGCTTGCTGCCCGTCTACGATTCGGTGATCAAGAAGGTCTTCGAACGCCCATCAACAGACTTGATCTTTTGGTCTGACATGCGCCGCGCACTTCGCGCTGACGACCGCATGCTGGTGGCCCACCTCGAAGACGTCCGCGACCTGGCAGGCATCGGTGAGGACATCGGCGTGCTGAGGATCCTCGACACGGCTGCATGGCTTCATGGCAGGGACGAGCACCTTTAGAGGCCCGTACCGACGGCATTCTGATCAAGACGCCCAAGAGCGCGACTGGCGTACGCACCGTCGCCTTCCCGGCCTCGCTGGCGGAGAGCCTGGCCACGTATCTCGCCGTCTACGCCGCGCCGGGCAGGACCGGGCTGGTCTTAACCGGAGCCCGCAGCGGACAGATGCGCCGGAACAACTACCAGCTCATGCGTCGTGGCGCCGCCGGTCGCGGCGAGGGTGTTTCCGGTGTGGTGCAGATCGTGGAAGTGGACGTCGCGGAGGCCGGCGTCCTTCGGGGCCCGTAGCCACAGCCGACGCTTCCGCGCTGTAGCGTACGCCCGCCGTCCGCCGGCGTACCGTCTCGGGTCGTGATGGAGATCCTCGGGCACAGCCAGATCGCCGTCACGATGAACGTCTACACGCACGTCGTCCAAGACACGCAGCGCGAGGCTGTCAGCCACATGGATCGGCTGCTCAGGAGGCGGCCCGACCGTCCCTGACCGTCTGCGTTGATCTCAGATGTGGATGTCAAAGGCCCCCAGCCATGATCGGCTGGGGGCCTTTGTACTGGTGGGCGCGGACGGTTTCGAACCGCCGACATCTGCTTTGTAAGAGCAGCGCTCTACCCCTGAGCTACGCACCCGTGGAAGGAAGCAACAGCGTACATGGCCGACCGGTGGGTGCGGCAAACCGATGGTGGGGTGAACTGATCGGGCCGTGTCGTCGTCCTCTGCAGGTGGGAGAATGAACCGGACCCGGCAGGGCGGTGGACACAGCACGGGAGAGGGAACGTGGCGACCGAGAGGACCCGGCGGTGGTTCGGGGGGCGGGACGAGAGCCGGCGGGCCGAGGCGCAGGCGGCGAAGGATGCCGCCGCGGCCGCGTTCTACGAGCTGGACAGCGCGCAGCGTGGGCTGGAGATCTCCATCGAGACGATCACGGCCGTGGACGACTCGGCGGACGCGCGTCGGGCCGTCGAGGGCTTCGCGGCGCTCGGGCGGCGGATCGACGAGGTCAGCCATGCGTACATCACCGCCGTGGACGCCCATGATCTCGATCGCGTCGAGCTGGACGCGGCGAGCGCCGGGCGGGCGCGGGTGGAGTTGGAGCGGGCGAAGGACGAGCTGGTACGGGTCAAGGGCGAGCTGGAACGTTTCGAGCAGGGGCTCGCGCCGCTGCTCGGGCGGGCCGAGACGCAGCTCGCCCGGCTCGCGCCCGCCGTCGAGCGGGCGCGGCAGGCGCTCCGGAACGCGAGCGCTGCTCTCGACGCGGTCAGCGAGCAGGGTTTCCGCGCCGACGATCTCGCGACCCGGCTCGCCCGCCTCGGCCCCGAGCTCACCCGGCTCAACGAAGGTGCCGGGCGGCACGGCGTCACGGAGACGCTGCAGCGGGCCGACCTGGTCCTGCGCGAGGCCGAGGGCGTGCGGGCCGAGGCCGCGCGCGTGCCCGAGCGGGCTGCCGAGATCGACAAGCGGCTCGTCTCGCTGCGGACCCGCGCCCAGGCGCTCACCACCCGCGCCGAAGGAGTCGAGCCCGTCCTCTCCGAGCTGCGCCGGCGTTTCTCCGCAGCCTGCTGGCAGGACCTCCAGCATGTGCCGGAGCAGGCCGCCGGCGCCGCCCGCCAGGCCGAGGAGCGGCTCGCCGAGGCCTCGAAGGCGCGGACGGAGCAGCGCTGGCCCGACGCCACCTCGCTGCTCTCCACCGCCCGCGCCCTGCTCAACACGGCCGACGAGGGAGTCTCGGCGGCCGGCGAGCGGCTGCGCCGCCTCGACGCCGTCGCCAAGGACCCGCACGCCGAGATCGACCGTGCCCGTTTCGCCGTACGCGACGCCCAGCGGCTCGCCATGGCCGGGCGGAACACCCCCGATCCCCGGCACGCCCGCCCCCTCGACGAGGCCGTGGCCCGCATCGAGCGGGCGGTCGGCACGCTCGACAGCGGACGCCACCCCGACTACTGGGCGTTCCTCACCGAGCTGGAGGCGATCCGGGCCAGCGCCGCGCATGTCGTCGAGCAGATCCGCGAGGAGCGCGGCAAGCCGTAACCTGTGGCCATGCCTCGTTACGAGTACCGCTGCCGCACCTGCGGCGACACCTTCGAGCTCAGCCGTCCCATGGCCGAGTCCTCCGACCCCGCCGCCTGCCCGGCCGGGCACGACGACACCGTCAAGCTGCTCTCCGCCGTCGCCGTGGGCGGCACGAAGACGCAGGCCGCGCCCGGTGGCGGTGGCGGAGGCGGGTGCTGCGGCGGCGGCTGCTGCGGATAGGGCCCCGTCGACCAGGCCGGCCGCCTCGGCGAGCGCCGCGGGACGGGGCCGCGGGACGGGCATGGTCGGCGGGACCTTCCCCGAGGCTTGACGCGCCTCAGCTGTCGAGGTACCTCAGGACCGCCAGCACCCGCTTGCTGTAGCCGTCGCTCCGGCCCGTCAGGTCCAGCTTGTCGAAGATCGCGTTGATGTGTTTCTCGACCGCGCTCTGCGACACGTGCAGCCGTGCCGCCACCGACGCGTTCGTGTGGCCCTGTGCCATCGCCGCCAGGACCTCGCTCTCGCGCGCCGTGAGCCGGGCCAGCGGGTCGGTGTGGGAGGAGCGGGCCAGGAGGCGGCGGACGACCTCCGGGTCGAAGGCGGTACGGCCCTGCCCGACCCGTTCCAGGGCGTCCAGGAAGTCGTCGACCTGCGCCACCCGGTCCTTCAGGAGGTAGCCCACGCCTCCCCCGGTCCCGTCCGTGAGCAGCTCCGTCGCGTACCGCTTCTCCACGTACTGCGAGAGCACCAGGACCCCGACCCGCGGCAGCCTGCCGCGGATCTCCAGGGCGGCGCGCAGGCCCTCGTCGGTGTGGGTCGGCGGCATGCGGACGTCGGCGACGACCACGTCCGGCGGGTCGGCGTCCACGGCCGCGAGCAGTTCGACGGCCGTGCCGACGGCCGCCCGCACCTCGTGGCCCTCCTCCGCCAGGAGCCGTACGAGACCCTCCCGCAGCAGGGTCGAGTCCTCGGCCAGCATCACGCGCACGGCAGCTCCGCCCCGATCGTCGTCGGCCCGCCGGCCGGGCTGTCCACGCGCAGCCGCCCGTCGAGCGCCGCCACCCGGCTCGCGAGACCGGCGAGACCGCTGCCGGCCGCCGCGTCCGCGCCGCCCGCGCCGTCGTCCCGTACCCGTACGTCCAACATCCCGTCCTCCCACCTCACGTGTACGTCCACCGCTCTCGCCCCCGCGTGCTTGACCACGTTCGTCACGGCTTCCGAGACGACGAAGTACGCGGCCGTCTCCACCGGCTTCGGCAGCATCCCGGCCCGCGACGGCGGTACGGCGAAATCCAGCCGCACGGGCAGCGGGCTGCGTTCGGCGACCGCCTCGAGAGCCTCGCGCAGTCCCGCCCGGTCCAGGATCTCCGGGTGCACCCGCCAGGCCACCTCGCGCAGTTCGGCGAGGGCCCGGCGGCTCTCCTCATGGGCCTGCAGCAGCAGATCCGCGACGCGTTCGGGGTCCTGGCCCTGCGCCTGGCCGCGGCGGGCCCGGCCGATCAGCATGCCGAGGGCGACGAGCCGCTGCTGGACGCCGTCGTGGAGGTCGCGCTCGATCCGGCGGCGCTCGTCGTGGACGACCTCCATGATCTCGGCGCGGCTCGCGGCGAGTTCGGCGATCCGCGCCTCCAGGGCGTCCGCCTGGTTCGGCCCGAGCATACGCAGCGCCAATTCGCCCTCCATCCGCGCCACTTGGGCGAGGCCCTGGACGGCGAGGAAGAAGAGGAGCAGCCCGCCGAGGCCGCCCAGGACCACCATGACCGGCTGTCGCAGGTCGACGAACAGCCAGCCGGTGAGCGCGAAGGCCGCATAGCCGAGGCCGACGACGGCGCAGCCGAGGACGACTCCGCCGAGCAGGCCGAGCGGCCAGCGCGCGACCAGATACGCGAGGGTGCGCGGTTGTCCGTACGGCGGGACGCGGACGCCGAGGAGGCGGTCGAGGCGCCACCGCTCGGCCCGGACCAGCCGGGCGGTCACGGCCGTCACCGCCCGCCGGCCGCCCGGCCAGGCGGCGAGCGGGAACAGGACGATTCCGGCCACGGCCTCCAGGAGCGCGGAGAGGGCGCCGAGGGCGAGAGCGAGGGTCAGGGCGAGAGCGAGGGCGAGCGTGATGGCGCTCGCGCGCGCCGGCCGGCGGGGCGGTGCTCCGGGCGGTCGGGCGGGCGTCAGGCCGGTGGGGCCTTGGAGGGTGCCTCGAGTGGCCCTTCCGACGGTCCCACCGGCAGTCCACCCGACGGTGCCTCCGCCAGTGCGGTCGGCCGCCTCTCCTGCGGTCCCGCCGGGCGGCCCTCCGGAGGCGATGCTCGTCGTCCGGTCGGCCGCCTCTCCTGCGGTCCCGCCGGGCGGCCCCTCGGCCGGTCCTCCCGGCGGATCCCCCGTCAGTCCTCCGGTCCTCTTCATGATCGGCAACGCTAGCGCGCTCCGGCGCCCCGCACCCTGCGGAAAACCGCACCGATCCCTGCGGCCCGCAGCAGTCCGCCGCACCTCGCGCGTTTCTAGCGTCGACGGCATGGAGACCTGGATCAACGACCTCATGGAAACGCTCGGCGCGCCCGGCGCGGGACTCGCCGTCGCGTTGGAGAACCTCTTTCCGCCCATTCCCAGCGAGGTGATCCTGCCGCTGGCCGGGTTCGCGGCCGCCTCGGGGCGGATGAACCTGTTCGCCGCGCTGCTGTGGACCACGGCCGGCTCGGTGGTCGGAGCGCTCGCGCTGTACGGCGTCGGGGCGCTCTTCGGCCGGGAGCGGGTGATCGCGGTCGCCGCGCGGCTGCCGCTCGTCAAGGTCGCGGACATCGAGCGGACCGAGGCGTGGTTCGCCCGGCACGGCACGAAGGCGGTGCTGTTCGGCCGGATGGTGCCGATCTTCCGCAGCCTGATCTCGGTGCCGGCCGGCGTCGAACGGATGCCGCTGCCCGTCTTCCTGGCCCTCACCACCCTCGGCAGCGCGCTGTGGAACACCGCCTTCGTTCTCGCCGGTTACGTCCTCGGCGAGAACTGGGAGCAGGTCACCGACTACGTGTCGGTCTACTCGAAGGCGGTGCTCGTCACGGCACTCGCCGCGGCGGTGTGCTTCGTGGCCGTACGCGTCGTACGGACGGTCAGGCCGGGTCCGGGAGCGCGGCGGGCGCGGGCCGCCCGGGCACGGGACCGGAGTCGTGGACGTGGCCGGGCAGCGGCACGGGCGCGCCGTTGATCCGCGGCGCCGGGTGGTCCGGCGCCGCCGCCGCGCGGAAGCGGCGCAGGATCTCCTCGCCCGCCGCCACGCCCCGCTCGGCCAGGGCCTCGACGTGCGGCGCGGTCCAGTTCGTGTCGGCGAGTTCGCCGTGGCCCGGGCGCCAGGCGCGGTCGGCGGCGAGCAGCAGGTCGGCGTCCAGGAGCGAGTCGCCGGCGGCCAGGGTGAGGGCGGCGCCGGTGCGGCGGGCGACCTCGCGCACGGCGGCGCTCTTCGTGAGCGGCTTCGGCACCGCGTACACCTTGCGGCCCTGCAGCGAGACCGTCCAGCCGCGTTCGTCCGCCCACGCGGTGAAGGCCGCGAGCCAGTCCGCCGGCAGCAGTTCGCGTTCGACGACGAGATAGGCGAAGAGGTCCTCGGCGACGCGCTGCTTGCGCACCCAGGACGGGTCGGTGGTGGCGGTGAAGCGGGCCCGGATCTCGGCGAGCGGCGCGGACGCGTCGGCGAGCCGGCGCCGTACCTCCGTCTGCCAGTCCGGATCGGAGACGCCGTCGACGAGGAGATGACCGCCGTTGGCGCAGATCGCGTACGCGGGCGGGGCGCCGGGAAGGCTGATGCGCTGGTACTGCTTGCGGGTGCGGGTGGTCGTCGGCACGAAGACCGTCTCCGCCGTCAGCGCCCGCAGTTGGGCGGCGGCCTCCTCGGTGAGGTAGGAGAGCGGCTTGGACTCGTGGACCTCGACGCAGAGCAGCCGGGGCGCCTGGGCGTCGGGCATGCCGAGGGCGAGGGCCGCGCTGGAGTAGATGAGCGTGCGGTCCAGGTCGCTGGCGACGAGGACGGGACGGGCGGCGGTCATCGGGACACCACCGCCTTGCCGTCGGCGCCGGTCGCTCCGCGCGTGTACTGAGGGTGGATCAGGCCGACGCAGGTGTAGGGCAGTTCGTCGACCTCCTCGACCGGTACGCCGCGCTGCTCGGCGAGCAGCCGTACGTGGGCCAGGTCCGCGCCCGCGCCCCGCTTGGCCAGGATCTTCCAGGGCACGCGGCGCAGCAGCACCCGGGTGGTCTCGCCGACGCCCGGCTTGACCAGGTTGACGTCGTGGATGCCGTACTCCTCGCTGATCCGCTCCACGGCCGCCCAGCCCGCCCAGGTCGGGGCCCGGTCAGCGGCGAGGAGCTCCTTGACGTCGGCGTCGACGGTCGACGCGACCTCGTCGAAGCGGGCGGACACGGCGTCCAGGAAGGCGCCGGAGACATCGGCGCCGGCCAGCTCGCGGTAGAACTTCGCGCCGTGGAAGTCGTGCGGGCCGACCAGGTCGGAACGCAGGACGGTGCGCGATATCAGGCCGGAGACGGTCGAGTTGAGGCAGGCGGAGGGGATGAGGAAGTCCTCGCGGGTGCCGTAGGTGCGGACGCAGGAGCCCGGGTCGGCGAGGACGGCGATGTCCGGGACGAAGCCGGGGAAGTCGAGCAGCGCGTCGGCGAGTTCGCGGGTGATGGCGCCCTTGCCGGTCCAGCCGTCGACGAAGACGACGTCGGCCGGGTCGTGGTGGGCGGCGAGCCAGCGCAGGGCGTTGGCGTCGATGCCGCGGCCGCGGACGATGGAGACGGCGTAGTGCGGGAGCTCGACGCCGTGCCGGTGCTGCGCCCAGCGGCGCATCAGGACGCCGACGGGCGTGCCGGCGCGGGCGAGGGAGACGAGGACGGGTCGGGCGCCGCGTTCGGCCAGCACGGTCTCGGTGACGGTGCCGACGGCACGGGCGATCCGGTCGGCGGACTCCTCCAGGGCGGTACGGAACAGCTCCTGGTAGCGCTCGCTCGGCTGGTACTCGACGGGCAGCGACTCGGCGTAGTGCGCGCCGCCGCTCTGGATGGCCTCCTCGCGCTCCTCGGTCGGGGCCTCGAGCTCCACGTCCGAGAGGTCCTGGAGCAGCCAGCCGACCTCCTCGGGCGCGTAGGAGGAGAAGGCGGGGCCGCGGAGCGGCTCGGGCAGCGTGGAGCCGGGCAGGGTGGAGCCGGGCAGCATGGAGCTCCTTTCGGGAGCTTCGGGGACGTGCGGGACGTACGGCACGTACGGGACGTACGAGGGGACGACGGCCAGCACCACGTGCGGGATGTGCGCGGCGAGCTGGGCGAGGAGGCCGTCCGGGGCGTGGAGTTCGGGCGTGTCGGCGACGGAGTCGACGACGACCACGACCGCGTCGAAGCCGCCGCCGGCGACGTTGTACGCGTACCGTTCGCCGGGGCCGTCGGCGGGGCGGTCGTGCGCCGGGAAGACCAGCCGCGTCCTTATGGCGTAGCCCGGGTCGTCGACGGCGAGCACGGGCGACCGCGTGGTGGTGGAGTACCGCACGTCGACGCCGGTCTGCTCCAGCCCGACGGCCAGCCGCAGCGGCGCGTACATGAGCTCCTCGAAGCCGAGCACGAGGACGCGGGGCCGGGTGGTGGGGCCGGAGGTGGGGCCGGAGGTGGCGTCGGTCTCGGGTCGGCCGAGTGCCTCGGCGAGCCGGGCCGCCATGGCCGGCACCGCGGACTCCAGGCGCTCACGGTGCTCGGGCGTGAAACCGTGCCGCCCGCCGTCGGGCACACCGACCGGCCAGTCGAGCTCGACGCGCCGTACGGGAGCGGGGGCGGGGGCCGCGGGGGTGGGGGCGGTGACCGCGGGCGCGTCGGGCCGGGGCGCGTCCGGCAGCGTCGTGTCGGCCGCCGGCGCCTCGAGCCCAGGCACGCCGGCCGCCAAGCCCTGGGTCGCCCGCACGTCGGCCGCAGGCACCTCGGCCGCCGGCGCGCCCGACGCGCGCGCCTCGGCCGCCCGCGCCTCTGTCACCCGCGCCGCCGGCTCCTCCGCCGGCTCGTGGTGTGCCACCAAGGCCTGGCCCCTGGTGAGGACGTCGGGTGGGAGGGTGACCGTCCCGCCGGCGAGGGTGATCAGGTCGACGTGGGTGCCGAGGGCGGAGGCGAAGGTGGCGAGGCGGGAGTGGTCGGCCGGCGTGCGCATGTCGACGAGGGCGACCACGACGTAGCGGTCGCGCGGGTGGCGGTCGTGGAGGGCGCGGATGGTGTTGAGGACCGTGTTGCCGGTGGAGAACTCGTCGTCCACCAGGACCAGCGGGCCGTCGCCCGCGAGGAGCTTCGGGTCCTCGGGGAGCAGGAGGTGGGAGGTGGCGTGGGAGTGGGACTCCTCGAAGCCACCGGCGGTGGCGACGCCGGGGACCGGGCGCCGGGTGGAGTGGAGGTACGGGGCGAGGGCCAGGCCGTCGGCGACGCTGTGGCCGAGGCCGGTCGCGGTCTCCGCGTAGCCGAGGACGACGGCCCGCGCCGCCTCCTCGTCGCCGAGCAGCCGCCGCACCCGTACGCCCAGGTCGTAGCCCGCCTCCCACACCACCGAAGGGCGCTGCGGCACGTGTTTGCCGAGCACGTTGGACACCAGCAGATGGGCCCGCTTGGGGTTGCGGCGCAGTGCGAGGCCCAGCAGATCCGGCAGCTTCTCGTCGCCGATCAGTTCGACGCCCAGTCGCTCCGCGACCCAGGTTCCGGTCCACACCACGTCGTCGTTGTCCCTTCGTCAGCCGTCGGCCGGCCGTCAGCCGGCGAGTCCGGCGGTGAGCAGCTCCACGAAGCCGACGTCCTCGCGGGCCACGCCGAAGACCTCGGCGCGCCGCAGGGTCCGCTCGGCCCACGCGCGGTGCGGCTTCACTTCGTTCATCTTGTTCGTATACGCGGAACGCAGCACTCCGCCACCGCCCTGTTCCGGCCGCAGGATGTCCTGGGCGTCGCTGAACTCCTCGTGGGTGACCACGGACAGCGCGTGCACGGGCAGGACGTGCGTCGGATGGATGCAGGTCTTGCCGAGGAGGCCGTTGGCGCGGTCGAGTTCGATCTCGCGCAGCAGCCCGTCCATGTCGTGCTCGATGAGCGCGGTGCGCAGGTCCTCGGCGCGGCCCTCCAGGAAGGGGCTGCGGCGCAGCTGTGGCTTGAACATGCGCTCGCCGGGGCGGAAGTACTCCCAGACGGGTCCGGTGATGGTGAAGCCGGTGCCGTCGGAGCGGCCGAGGACGTTGACGACGTCGCCGATGACGTGGGCGACGATCTGGACGTCGTACGCGGTCATGTCGGGCGAGCGGCGCAGCCCGTAGTTGGAGCAGAAGTCGGTGACGCCGAGGCGGAGGGCGAGGATCCGCTCGCGGTGCTTGCCGGTGAGGGAGGCGATGCCGGCCAGGGTCTCGGCCCGGGTCTCCAGATGGAGCAGTTCGGGTGACTCCAGGACGGGCATGGCGAAGAGCCGGCGGCCGCTGGTCCGCTCGGCGACGGCGAGGGCTTCGAGGAAGGGCCGGCCGCGGTTCTCGGTGAACTTGGGCAGTACGAATCCGGACAGCAGCCGTACGGTCTCGCCGAGCCGCGCGACCAGGTCGGTGATCTGGCGGGGATCGCGGACCCGGATGAAGAGCAGCGGCAGGTCGTCGGCGCCGCCCTCCCCGGCACCCGCCGGCTCCGCACCGTCGCCCGGTCGGCCCGCGCCGTCACCCGTACCGTTCGCGCCATTTCCCGCCGCCAGGGCGGCGAACTGGCGGACCAGGTTGGCCTCGCCCGCCTCCACGTCGGCGTCGCTGATGGAGTCCTCCAGGCACAGCACCATCGAGCGGACTCCGCGGGCGGCCTGTTTGCGCACGTCCTCGGCGAGCCGGGGCCGGGTGGCCGGGCTGTAGAGCGTGGCGCCGAGGGCCACGGCGAGCGTGGGCGCGGGCGAGTCGGCCGTGAACTCGGCCGGCTCCCGGTGGAAGATCGCGGTCCGCACGGCTGCCGGGATGTGCCCGAAATGACGCATCTTTCTCCCCCGACCGGCCTGGTGGCCGCTGATGACATGTGGCCGGTAATAGTACGTAGGTGAGGGTGTCCATAGTTCCCTGCGTGCGTGAAGTTCAGGTAACTCGTCCGCATCCGACCCCCCGCGTTGTCCGGAAGCCGCCCGGGCAGGGAAGATGACGGTCATGACGCACGCGATGCTGAAGGGCTCCAACGTCCCTCTCGACACCGCGGCCGTACGGGCCGTGCTCCGCTGGACCCCGGGCCCCGGGGTGCCCGACGTGGACGCCTCGGCCCTGTTGGTCGGCCCGGACCGGCGCGTGCGGTCGGACGAGGACTTCGTCTTCTACAACCAGCCCCGGCATCCCTCCGGCCTGGTGCGCCATCTGGCGAAGACGCGCGGTCCGGAGGGCCTGACGGACACCGTGGAGGCCGATCTCGGCCGTCTCGACACCGCGGTCGACCAGGTGGTGATCGCGGCCTCCTCGGACGGCGGCACCTTCCGTTCCGTCTCCGACCTGCGGATCCTGCTGTACGACGCGGCGGGCGCGCCGGCGGGCGGCGAGCCGCTCGCGGTGTTCCACGTGTCGGCGGAGACCGGCGAGGAGACCGCGATCATCTGCGGCGAGCTGTACCGGCGCGGCGAGGGCTGGAAGTTCCGGGCGGTGGGCCAGGGCTATCCGACCGGTCTGGTCGGTCTGGCCACGGACTTCGGCGTGTCCGTCGACGACGCGGTGGACGGCGGCGGCGCCGGCGCCGGCCGGGATGCCGACACCTCCGCCTCCACCTCCGCCTCGGCCTCCGGCCCGACCTCCGCCTCGACGCCGGCTCCGCACGACCCGGACGCCACCGTGGCGCATCCCGCGGCGCCCGGGACCACGACGCCGCCGCCCGCGCCGCCGGTCCCCGCCGTACCGCCGCAGCCCGCCTCCCCGCCCTCGTACGGCTATCCGCAGCCGACCGGGGCCCCGGCGCCCGCACCGGCGTACGGCTATCCGCACGCGGCTCCCGACTTCCGGATGCCGCCGATGGGCCCGCAGTTCGTCGGCCGGTAAGC
The DNA here is from genome assembly GCF_044544825.1 of Streptomyces sp. NPDC053493. Taxonomy (NCBI): domain Bacteria; kingdom Bacillati; phylum Actinomycetota; class Actinomycetes; order Kitasatosporales; family Streptomycetaceae; genus Streptomyces; species Streptomyces sp. NPDC053493. Next base: position 138,621 of record NZ_JBITXS010000008.1, on the reverse strand, counting down.
CGGTGCCGGTCGGCCGGTGACGGCCGCACCGGCGGCCGTCACCGTCAGGTCTTCGTCTTGTAGCCGCGGCCCCACTGCAGGCCCCAGCCGTACAGCCGGTCCAGCTCGGCCTGGAAGCCGTACACGAAACGGACCTCGCGGCGGACGACGAGCTCGTCCTTGACGTTCTCGACGGTGAACACGGCGCAGGAGCGGGCCTGCGGCGCGCGTTCGTCCAGCTCGATCTCGATCCGCGGGCCGTTGCTCGGGTAGAGCGTGACCTTGGCGTGGGTGCGGTCGAAGGCCGGCGTCTGGTCGTAGATGTAGACGAAGAACAGCAGGCGCTTGATGGCGTCCCGCTGGTCGAGGTTGACGAAGATCGTCTCGCCGGACGGGGCCCCGAAGCGGTCGTCGCCGCTGAGCTTCACGTACGGCGGCTCGTTCAGCTCGCCGAAGAAGCCGCCGAGCGGCTGCACGACGCCCTTGCTGCCGTCGGCCAGCTCGTAGAGGCAGCCGAGGTCCAGGTCGACGTTGACGACGCCCTGGGTGTGGGCCTGGACCTCCTCGGGCTTGAACAGCCGCAGCGGGTGGCGCAGCAGACTGGTGGACCGGCGCGGGCCCTCGATGTCGGAGGTGCGCATCCGCCAGGAGAGGTTGACCCGGAGATTGCCGGTGGCGGCGCCCTGCTTGGTGAGCGAGACGGCGGGGCGGCGGCGGGTCAGGTCGATCGAGTTCGACGCGGCGCTGCCGGAGTCGAACGGGTCTCCCCTGCCGGGAAAGAGATTGTCCAGGAAGCCCATGGCTCCGCACCCCCCACGCTCGTTTCCACCCCGGTCACACGCCTGCGGGGCGGCCGGGTGCTCCGGCCGCCCCGCAGGGAAGCGTTCCTCATTGTCGGGGCTGTCACACCCCGGACGTCACCTCGGTCTTGTCCGAGGAGTCAGCTTTTCCCTCGGCCGCCGCGAGCGCCTTGTTCCGGCGGACGGAGGACCAGAAGGACCAGGCGATGAGGGCGACGCCGATGCCGCCGGTGACGATCTCCGGGATCTCGTACTGGATCGTGATCATGAGGACGACGGCGAGGGCGCCGATGGCGTAGTGGGCGCCGTGCTCGAGGTAGACGTAGTCGTCGAGGGTGCCCTGGCGGACGAGGTAGACGGTCAGCGAACGGACGTACATGGCGCCGACGCCGAGGCCGAGGGCCATCAGGACGATGTCGTTGGTGATGGCGAAGGCGCCGATGACACCGTCGAAGGAGAAGGAGGCGTCGAGGACCTCCAGGTAGAGGAACATGAAGAAGGCGGCCTTGCCGGCGAGCTGGACCGCCGACACCTTCTTGCCGGTGCGCTTGGCCTCTTCCTCGGCCTCGTGCTCGCGCTCCTCTTCCTCCTCCAGCTTGTTCTCGAAGTAGCCGGAGAGACCGCCGACGACGAGGTACGTGATGAGGCCGGCGATGCCGGAGACCAGGACCGTCTGCGCCTTGTCGACGTGGACGCCGCCGTGCTGGTGGGCCTGGGTCGCGAAGGTCATGGAGGTGACGAGCAGGACGACCAGCGCGATGCAGACCGACAGCATGTCGACCTTGCCGAGCTTGGCGAGCGGGCGCTCGATCCAGCGCAGCCACTGGATGTCACGGTCCTCGAAGATGAAGTCGAGGAAAATCATCAGCAGGAACATGCCACCGAAGGCGGCGATCGACGGGTGCGCGTCGGTGACCAGCTGCTGATACCGGTCGGCATCGTTGAGCGCGAGGTTCACGGCCTCGATGGGACCGATCTTGGCGCTGATGGCGACGATCACGACGGGGAAGACCAGTCGCATACCGAAGACGGCGATGAGAACGCCGACCGTGAGGAAGATCTTCTGCCAGAAGGCATTCATCTTCTTCAGGATTCCGGCGTTGACCACCGCGTTGTCGAAGGAGAGCGAGATCTCGAGGATGCAGAGGATCGCGACGACCCCGAACGCTTCCCACCCCCCGTAGAGCACCGCTGCGACCAGGCCGAGCGCGGTGATCGCGAACGACCAGCCGAAGGTTTTCAGAAGCACTGTCTACCCCATCGTGATATTTACGCGCTTTACGAAACGTTGACCCCGAAGTCTAGAGCGATGCCCCTCAGACCGGACGCGTACCCCTGACCGACCGCCCGGAACTTCCATTCGCCGTTGTAGCGGTAGAGCTCGCCGAAGATCATCGCGGTCTCGGTGGAGGCGTCCTCGGAGAGGTCGTAGCGGGCGAGTTCCTGGCCGTCGGCCTGGTTCACCACACGGATGAAGGCGTTGCCGACCTGGCCGAAGGTCTGGCCGCGGTTGTCGGCCTCGTGGATGGAGACCGGGAAGATGATCTTGTCGCATCGGGCCGGCACCTTGGTGAGGTCCACGATCAGCGACTCGTCGTCACCCTCGCCCTCGCCGGTGAGGTTGTCACCGGTGTGCTCGACGGAGCCCTCGGGGCTCGTGAGGTTGTTGTAGAAGACGAAGTACTCGTCACCGAGCACCCGGCCCGACTGGCACAGCAGGGCGCTGGCGTCGAGGTCGAAGGGAGCTCCGGTGGTGGAGCGCGCGTCCCAGCCGAGACCCACGAGCACCTGGGTGAGGTTGGGTGCGGCCTTGGAGAGGGAGACGTTGCCTCCCTTGGCGAGCGTGACGCCCATGACGGTGTTTCCTCCCCGGTGGTTCGTAACGGTGCGGGCCCGGGGACGCACGGCGCCGGCGGGCCGGCCGGCCGGGCCGGCGGCGTCGCGCTCCCCCGAGGCGCGTCCGGCGCCGCACGGAGGGTGCGGCGCCGGACGGGATGCGGTGCGTCGGCTCAGACGTTGACGCCGAAGTCCTGCGCGATGCCGCGCAGGCCCGAGGCGTAGCCCTGGCCGACGGCGCGGAACTTCCACTCCGCGCCGTTGCGGTACAGCTCGCCGAAGACCATGGCGGTCTCGGTCGAGGCGTCCTCGGACAGGTCGTACCGCGCGATCTCGGCGCCGCCGGCCTGGTTCACCACGCGGATGAACGCGTTGCGGACCTGGCCGAAGGACTGCTGGCGGTTGTCGGCGTCGTAGATGGACACCGGGAAGACGATCTTGGCGACGTCGGCGGGGACGCCGGCCAGGTTGACCTTGACCTGCTCGTCGTCGCCCTCGCCCTCGCCGGTGAGGTTGTCGCCGGTGTGCTCGACGGAGCCGTCGGCGCTCTTGAGGTTGTTGAAGAAGACGAAGTCCTGGTCGTTCCGGACCTTGCCCTCCGCGTTCACCAGGATGGCGCTGGCGTCGAGGTCGAAGTCCGTACCGGTGGTGGTGCGGACGTCCCAGCCCAGACCGACGGTGACGGCGGTCAGGCCAGGGGCCTCCTTGGTCAGCGAGACGTTGCCGCCCTTGCTGAGGCTGACTCCCACGAGTCCCTCCATTGTTTTCCAGGGGCAGCGCCCCCAGTCGTGCGTTGGCATCGGATCAACGTCTGGATCCTAGTGACGGGTTCCCCGCCGAAACAGACGTTTCGCCCGAGTGCCGTCGGTGAGTCCCGCCGGACAGCCGCGTGGGGCGGTCGCGCGGGGCATCGGGTCAGAGCCGGGCGAGTGCCGCGGCGCAGTCGTCGAGGTCACGGGCGTCCGGCAGGGCGTTGACGACCGACCAGCGGACCGTGCCCGTCTTGTCGACGACGAAGGTGCCGCGCAGGGCGCAGCCCTTGTCCTCGTCGAGGACGCCGTAGGCGCGGGAGACCTCGCCGTGCGGCCAGAAGTCCGACAGCAGCGGGAAGTCGAGGTCCTCCTGCTCGCCGAAGACGCGCAGGGTGTGCATGGAGTCGTTGGAGACGGCCAGCAGCTGGGTGTCGTCGTTGACGAACTCGTCGACGCGGTCGCGCAGCGCGCGCAGCTCGCCGGTGCACACGCCGGTGAAGGCGAAGGGATAGAAGAACAGCACCACGTTGCGCTCGCCGCGGAACGCGGAGAGCCGCACGGCGCGGCCGTGGTTGTCCTTCAGCTCGAAGTCCGGGGCCTCGGCGCCGATCCCGATCGCCATCGCGTACGCATCCCTTCGCCGGCGGACCAGCCGTTGGACCCGACCCGGTGGGACCCACCCTACGCAACCCGCGGCGGGTGTCCGTCACGCATGGAGCCCCCGCCGGTGACGACCGGCGGGGGCTCCGTGCAGCGTATGGGTGGATCAGCGCTTCGGGGCGGCCAGGCGGGTGCCCGTCCAGTCCTTGGCGACGCTGATGCTCTTGGTCTGGGAGAGACCGGCGGTCTGCGCGGCATCGCTGATGTCGCTCGGCTCGATGTAGCCGTCGCGGCCCGTCTTCGGGGTCAGCAGCCAGATGTTGCCACCATCTTCCAGAAGGCCGATGGCGTCCACCAGGGCGTCGGTGAGATCACCGTCCTCGTCGCGGAACCACAGCAGCACGACGTCGGCGACGTCGTCGTAGTCCTCGTCCACGAGGTCCTGACCGATGGTGGACTCGATGCCTTCGCGGAGATCGAAGTCGACGTCTTCGTCGTAGCCGATCTCCTGGACCACCTGTCCGGGCTCGAACCCCAGCCTCGCTGCCGGGTTGGTCCGCTCCTCCGCGTGGTCCGCGGTCGCGCTCACGGCTTGCCTCCTGATCATGTATCGGAAAATGCTTCGTCCGCGCGCGGGCGCGCGGCGCTGGCCGTAGTCCACACGGGCCGGGGCGGATCGCGCAAGTACCCGGCCGATGAGACCGCCGAAACGGTGACGTTTGGGGCCGTCTCGCCGCAACTTCCGGCGAGCGCCCGTCGCGCTCCGTGACAAGTCACGCACTCTTCGCCCCGCATTGTGGGCCTCTGAGGCTTCAGTCTGCCGAACGTCCCGCCGGAACGCATGCGCGGGATGGGCGTAAGGTTGCGATTTGGGCGGACAAGGCACCTCGCGGGGGTTACTCCTCGGTAAAGATGACGTCCGCCCTCGCCGGGGTACACGATGAACATCCCGGCCCCGCGGAGCCCGCCTCCCGCACGGGCTCCACCGACCAGCGAAGGAACAGCGTGGCTTCCGCATCCGATCGCAACCCGATCATCATTGGCGGCCTTCCCAGCCAGGTCCCGGACTTTGATCCCGAGGAGACCAGGGAATGGCTCGACTCCCTGGACGCAGCCGTCGACGAGCGGGGCCGGGAGCGGGCCCGCTACCTCATGCTCCGGCTGATCGAGCGGGCCCGTGAGAAGCGCGTCGCCGTGCCCGAGATGCGCAGCACGGACTACGTCAACACCATCGCCACCCGGGACGAGCCCTTCTTCCCCGGCAACGAGGAGATCGAGCGCCGGATCCTCAACGCCACCCGCTGGAACGCGGCCGTGATGGTCTCGCGCGCCCAGCGGCCCGGGATCGGGGTCGGCGGCCACATCGCGACCTTCGCCTCCTCCGCCTCGCTGTACGACGTCGGCTTCAACCACTTCTTCCGCGGCAAGGACGAGGGCGACGGCGGCGACCAGATCTTCTTCCAGGGCCACGCCTCTCCCGGCATCTACGCCCGCGCGTTCCTGCTCGACCGGCTGAACGAGAAGCAGCTCGACGCCTTCCGCCAGGAGAAGTCGAAGTTCCCCGACGGCCTGTCCTCCTACCCGCATCCGCGGCTCATGCCGGACTTCTGGGAGTTCCCCACGGTGTCGATGGGCCTCGGCCCGCTCGGCGCGATCTACCAGGCCCGGATGAACCGCTACATGGAGGCCCGCGGCATCGCCGACACCTCCACGTCGCACGTGTGGGCCTTCCTCGGCGACGGCGAGATGGACGAGCCGGAGTCGCTCGGCCAGCTGACGCTCGCCGCCCGGGAGAACCTCGACAACCTCACCTTCGTCGTCAACTGCAACCTCCAGCGCCTCGACGGCCCGGTGCGCGGCAACGGCAAGGTCATCCAGGAGCTGGAGTCCGTCTTCCGCGGCGCCGGCTGGAACGTCATCAAGCTGGTCTGGGACCGCTCCTGGGACCCGCTGCTCGCCCAGGACCGCGACGGCGTGCTCGTCAACAAGATGAACACCACGCCCGACGGCCAGTTCCAGACGTACGCGACGGAGACCGGCGCCTACATCCGCGACCACTTCTTCGGCGACGACCACCGGCTGCGGGCCATGGTCGAGAACATGACCGACGACCAGATCCTGCACCTGGGCCGCGGCGGTCACGACCACCGGAAGATCTTCGCGGCGTTCTCGGCGGCCAAGGCGCACAAGGGGCAGCCCACGGTGATCCTCGCCAAGACCGTCAAGGGCTGGACCCTCGGCCCCAACTTCGAGGGCCGCAACGCCACCCACCAGATGAAGAAGCTGACGGTCGACGACCTCAAGCACTTCCGCGACCGGCTGCACATCCCGGTCACGGACAAGCAGCTGGAGGAGGGCCTGCCCCCGTACTACCACCCGGGCCGGGACTCCGAGGAGATCCAGTACATGCACGACCGCCGCAAGGCGCTCGGCGGTTACGTGCCCACCCGCGTGGTCCGCGCCAAGCCGCTGGTGCTGCCCGAGGACAAGACCTACGCGGCGGTCAAGAAGGGCTCCGGCCAGCAGTCGATCGCCACCACGATGGCCTTCGTCCGGCTGCTGAAGGACCTGATGCGGGACAAGGAGATCGGCAAGCGCTTCGTGCTGATCGCGCCGGACGAGTACCGCACCTTCGGCATGGACTCGTTCTTCCCGAGCGCCAAGATCTACAACCCGCTCGGCCAGCAGTACGAGGCCGTGGACCGCGAACTCCTCCTCGCCTACAAGGAGTCCCCGACCGGCCAGATGCTGCACGACGGCATCTCCGAGGCGGGCTGCACCGCCTCGCTGATCGCCGCCGGCTCGGCCTACGCCACGCACGGCGAACCGCTCATCCCGGTCTACGTCTTCTACTCGATGTTCGGTTTCCAGCGCACCGGCGACCAGTTCTGGCAGATGGCCGACCAGCTCGCCCGCGGCTTCGTGCTGGGCGCCACCGCCGGCCGTACGACGCTGACCGGCGAGGGCCTCCAGCACGCGGACGGCCACTCGCACCTGCTCGCCTCGACCAACCCGGCCTGCGTCGCCTACGACCCGGCCTTCGGCTTCGAGATCGCGCACATCGTCCAGGACGGTCTGCGCCGCATGTACGGCCCCGAGGCCGAGGACGTCTTCTACTACCTGACGGTCTACAACGAGCCGATCCAGCACCCGGCCGAGCCGGAGAACGTGGACGTCGACGGCATCCTCAAGGGCATCCACCGCTACCGGGCGGGCGAGTCCGGCGCGATCCCGGCGCAGATCATGGCCTCGGGCGTCGCCGTGCCGTGGGCGATCGAGGCTCAGCGGATCCTCGCCGAGGAGTGGAACGTGCGCGCCGACGTCTGGTCCGCCACGTCCTGGAACGAGCTGCGCCGCGAGGCCGTGGCCGTCGAGGAGCACAACCTGCTCCACCCGGACGAGGAGCAGCGCGTCCCGTACGTGACCCGCAAGCTCCAGGGTGCCCAGGGCCCGTTCGTGGCCGTCTCCGACTGGATGCGCTCGGTGCCGGACCAGATCTCGCGCTGGGTGCCGGGCGCCTACACGTCGCTGGGCGCGGACGGCTTCGGCTTCGCGGACACCCGCGGCGCGGCCCGCCGCTTCTTCCACATCGACGCCCAGTCGATCGTGCTCGCGGTCCTCACGGAGCTGGCCCGCGACGGCAAGGTCGACCGCTCGGCGCTGAAGCAGGCCGTGGACCGCTACCAGCTGCTCGACGTGGCGGCCGCCGACCCGGGCGCCGCCGGCGGCGACGCGTAGGACGGCAACGGCCGCTAGGTCGTATGCGCTGGTGAGGGCGGTGGGGCCGTGGGTCCTGCCGCCCTTCGGCGTTCCCTACGATGCCGGGCATGAAGGATCGCTGGGAAGAGCGCACCCAGACGCCGCTGCTGGTGCTGGCCGTGGCGTTCGGCATCGCCTACGCCGTGCCCATCGTGGCGCCCGACGCCGCTCCCTGGGTGCACCGGCTGTGCACCCATGTGGAGTGGACGGTGTGGGCCGCGTTCGCCCTGGACTACCTCGTACGGCTGGCGCTCGCGCCGTCCCGCTGGGCGTTCGTGCGCGGGCATGCGCTGGATCTGCTCGCGGTGATACTGCCGATGGTGCAGCCGCTGCGGCTGCTCAGGGTCGTCTCCACCCTCCTCCTCGTGGGCCGGCGGGCCCGGATGGCCCCGCAGATAACGCTCACCACGTATGTGGCGGGCGCGGTGGTCGGGCTGATGATGTTCGGCTCGCTCGCCGTGCTCCATGTGGAGCGCGACGCGCCCAACGGCAACATCAAGACGCTCGGGGACGCGGTCTGGTGGTCCTTCACCACGATGACCACCGTCGGCTACGGCGACCACGCCCCGACCACGGGCCTGGGCCGGGTGCTCGCGGTGGGCCTGATGCTGTCCGGGATCGCCCTGCTCGGTGTCGTCACGGCGAACATCGCCGCCTGGTTCATCTCCCGCTTCGAGCGGGACGACGAGGCCGAGCGCCGGCAGACGGAGCTCCTGGAGGCGCTGACCGCCGAGGTGCGCGCCCTGCGGGCCGAGGTCGCGCGCCTCTCGCCGCCGCCCGCACCGACGGCCGAGGCGTCCTCGTCCGGGCCGACGGCCGAGGCACCCGCGCCCCCGACGCCGCTCGGGACACCCGCGCCTCCGCCCCTGCCCGTACCCCTGGCCAAGACGCCCGCGCCGCCCGCGACGCCCGAGTGCCCGGGGCCGCAGGAGCCCCCGGAGACCCCGGAGGCCCCGGCTCCCAGCCCGGACTCGCCCCGCTCTCCCGCCTCTCCTCCCTCTCCCGCCTCCCCTATCTCTCCCAGATCTTGAACGCCCGCACCTGATACGGCGTCTGCGGCGCCCACGTCCCGCGCCCCGGATAGGTCTCGAACTCGCCGGTCTCCGCGCATGCGGCGGACTGATAGGCGGTCACCGGCCGGCCGGTCCGGTTGGCGAGGGCCTGGGCGCTCGTCCCGCCCGGCAGGGCCACACAGCTCTCGATGTCGACCGAGCTCAGCTCGTACGTCTGCGGCCGGCCCTTGAAGTCGGCCTTGGGCCACAGGCAGAGCTGGCCGGGCCCGCAGGCCCCGAGAGTCGTCGCCCGGGGCGCCGACGTCCGAGGCACCGACGCCCCTGGCGCGGACAAGGGCAGGGACGCCGGTGCGGGCGTCGCGTGCGCCGGGATCGCGAGGAGGGCGGTCAGCGCCGTACCGACGGCCAGCGTCATCTTCGTATACATGCAGGTGAACCCCCGTTTCGTCACTCTCTGTAATCACGAGGATGGCGCAGCGACCGCCCGAAAGGAAGAGGGGCCGCCCCCGTTCACGCGAACGGGTGACGGCCCCCTACGGGAACCCTGACGAAGCCGGGGCGACGCGCCTCAGATGTGGGCCGCGCCCGCACCCGCCTCCGCGTTCTCGCCGCGCTTGGTCAGCACGGCCACGAACGCCGCGACGACGGCGACGACACCCGCGACGGTGAAGGCGAGGCCCATGCCGTCCATGAACGTGTCCTGGATGACCTTGCCGATCGTGGCGGCCAGGTCGGGCGTCATGCCCGGCGCCTGCGCCAGACCGGGCGGCACCATGCCGAACTCGGCCGCCTGCTCCAGGCGCGGGTCGGCGGGCACCGGGATGCCGGCGTCCTTCCAGTGCTCGGCGAAGGCGCTGGAGACCTTCGACGACATGACCGCGCCGAGCACCGCCGTACCGAGCGCGCCGCCGACCTGCATCGCGGCCTGCTGCAGACCGCCGGCCACACCGGACAGCTCCAGCGGCGCGTTGCCGACGATGACCTCGGTGGCGCCGACCATGACCGGCGCGAGACCGAGGCCGAGCAGCGCGAACCACAGGGACATCGCGAGCGTGCCGGTCCCGGCGGTGAGCGTGATCATGCCGAACATCGCGACGGCCGTGCAGACCATGCCGCCGACCAGCGGGACCCGCGGGCCGAACTTGGTGATCAGCGCGCCCGCCAGCGGCGAGGAGACGATCATCATGCCGGTCAGCGGCAGCAGCGCGAGACCGCTGTCGACCGGGCTGAGCCCCTTCACGCCCTGGAGGTAGAAGGTGACGAAGAACAGGCCGCCCATGAAGGCGAAGGCCATGAGGACCATCAGGACCACACCGGCCGACAGCGGCACGGAGCGGAACATCTTCAGCGGGATCAGCGGCTCCTTGACCTTCGTCTCCCACACGGCGAAGACCGCGAAGAGCACGACGGCGCCAGCGAGGCAGCCCCAGGTCTTGCCGCTGCCCCAGCCCCACGACTCGCCGGCCTTGATGATGCCCCAGATGAGGGACGCCATCGCGGCGGAGAGCAGCAGGATGCCGAGGACGTCGAAGGAGCGCGGGGCGTTCTCGGCGCGGTGGTCCTTGAGGATCACCAGGCCCAGGACGAGCGCGAGGACGCCGACCGGCACGTTGATGAAGAAGACGGACTGCCAGCTGACCTTCTCCACGAGCAGGCCGCCGACGATCGGGCCGCCGGCCGTCGAGGCGCCGATGACCATGCCCCAGATGCCGATGGCCATGTTGAGCTTCTCGGCCGGGAAGGTGGCGCGCAGCAGGCCGAGCGCGGCCGGCATGAGCAGGGCGCCGAACAGGCCCTGGAGGACCCGGAAGGCGATCACGAGCCCGATCGAGCCGGACAGGCCGATCGCGCCGGACGCGGCGGCGAAGCCGGCGATGCCGATGAGGAAGGTCTGCCGGTGGCCGAAACGGTCACCGAGCTTGCCGGCGGTGATCAGGGCGACGGCGAGCGCGAGCAGATAGCCGTTGGTGATCCACTGGACCTCGGCGAGCGAGGCCTGGAGGTCGTCCTTGATGGCGGGATTGGCGATGGCGACGATCGTGCCGTCGAGCGCGACCATCATCACGCCGACGGCGACCGCGAAGAGCGTCAACCACGGGTGACCGCGCAGTCCCTTCGCCGGGGCCGCGGCGGACGCCCGGTCACCCCCCTGACCCTGCGGGGCCTTTTCCACGGTGGTCTGACTAGTCATACGAGCGAGGCTAATGTCAGTCGCTGACAATTGACAAAGCAATTCACGCGCGGGTAACTGTCACGTAGCTCACAGGTACGCTGAGCCGGACGAAGTGGCTGAAAAACACCGCGGGCGGACCGCGGAGAGGGGCCTGTGACGTGACCGTTGTTCCCGGCCTGCGCGAGCGCAAGAAGCAGCGCACCCGCGACGCGCTGATCCGGGTCGCCCTGGAGCTCTTCACCACCCAGGGATACGAGAGGACGACGGTCGACGAGATCGCCGACGCCGTCGAGGTCTCGCAGCGCACCTTCTTCCGCTACTTCGCCACCAAGGAGGACGTCGCCTTCGCCGTCCAGCAGATGGTGGAGGAGCGGTTCATCCGCGCACTGGCCGAACGGCCGCCCGAGGAGGGCCCGTTGGAGGCGATGCGCAACGCGGTGCTGGCCGCCTGGGACACCATCGGCGAGGCGATCGCCGAGGTCGTGCCCGTCGAGCTGTACATCCGCACCTTCCAGGTCATCGAGTCGACGCCCGCGCTCCTCGCCGTCCACCTGCGCCGCTCCACGGAGATGGAGGAGTCCATCGCCCGCCTGATCGCCGGACGCGAGGGGCTCGACGTCGACGCGGACCCGCGGCCGCGGATCGCGGTCGCGGCCTTCAGCGGAGTGATGCGGGTGACGGGTCAGCTCTGGGGCCGCAGCGAGGACCCGACCCTGGAGGCGATCCGCGCGCTCACGGAGCGATATCTGGACCACCTGGCGCCGGCGCTGGAGCCGCACTGGAGGTCGTGAGCGGTACGCGAGCGGTACGCGAGCAGTACGCGAGCAGTACTCCCGCGTACGCCGCGCGCACGCAGCGTCATCACTCCGTCACCCCGACCCACCCCCGCGCGTGATCCGCGTCACTCGCCACCCGGGCACCCCGTGGCTCCCCCTAGGGTGACGCCCAATGCCTTCCTTCGACACCTCCCCCACCCTCACCGCCTGGCGGATGCTGCTCGCCCTCGCCGTCGTGTTCGTGCTCCTCGCGACCACCGGGTGGACCACGATCCGGCATCAGCGCACGCCAGGACAGACCCGGCAGGAGGCGCTGGCCGCCTGGGCGCACGACCGGGTCGGGAAGCGGGCGCTGCCCGACGCCGCGGCCCCGGCCCGTACGATCGCCGCGTTCTTCGCCTCGATCGGCCCCGCGCAGGGCGCCCGGCTCGCCGACACCCACCCGCTGGTCGTCGGCAACCTCAACGGCGCCCCCGTCACCCTGCGCTACCGCGCCAACCGGGTGTCCCTGAAGAGCGCCCTCGACGCCGAGCGGCCCCGCGTCGACGACCCGAGGCTCACCGCCGACGGCCGCCACGAGGCACTGCGCCGGGTGCACCGGTTCGCCAGCCTGATGAGCCCCGGGCGTCAGATCCTCGCCTTCGACCCGAGCGGTACGGGACGGACGGCGGAGGTCCTCGGCGACCTGGAGCGGGCCCGGCGGGTGTCGGTGATCGTGCCCGGCGTCGACACCAATCTGCTGACCTTCCAGAAGACCGCGCGCCGCTACTCCGCGCCGGCCGGGATGGCCGACGCGCTCTACGCGGCCGAGCGGCGGGCGGAGCCCCGTACGAAGACCGCCGTCATCGCCTGGGCCGACTACACCGCGCCCGTCGGCGTCGGCATCGAGGCCGCGATCGGGCGGCTCGCCGAGACCGGCGCCGTACGGCTCGTCGATCTGACCGCCGCGCTGCCGGGCGACTCGCGCGTCAGCCTCTTCTGCCACAGTTACGGCTCCGTCCTGTGCGGCGTCGCGGCCTCCCGGCTGCCCGGCCGGGTCACGGACGTGGTCGTGGCGGGCAGCCCCGGCATGCGCGCCGAGAGCGCCGCCGACCTCGGCACCCGGGCCCGGGTCTGGGCCATGCGGGACGCCGACGACTGGATCGCGGACGTTCCCCACATGGAACTCGGCGGAGTCGGGCACGGCGCCGACCCGGTGGCGCCGGAGTTCGGGGCGCGGCTGCTGTCGGCGGACGGCGCGGTCGGGCACGCCGGCTACTTCGAACCGGGCACGCGCAGCCTGGAGAACTTCGCGGCGATAGGGGCCGGGGCGTACGACCGGCTGACGTGCGCGGGCGCCGGGAGCGGCCGGGACGGTGCCGGCGAGGACGGCGGCGGGGACGGCGGCGGGGACGGCGGCGGGGACGGTACGGGCGGCCTCGAGACCCGCTGGAGCGGTGGCCGGGACGGCGGTGCGGGCGGCTCGGGCCGGCCGGACGAGGACGCGGCCGGAAGTGCGGCCGAAAGCGGCGCCGGCGCCGTGGAGAGCGCTTGCCTCGGCGGAATCTCCGGCGCGTGAACGGTCCCACGCGCGTAGATCACGGCGAATTTACGGTGGTTGCGGAGGGGCGACGTCGGGGCATACGCCGCATACGATGAGGCGTATGGGTGATGTGCTGGCCGGAATTCATGCCACCTGGGCGTTCGAGAGCGACGCCGTCGTCATCCGCTTCGAACGGGGGATCCGCGCCACGAACCGCACTCCGCGGCTGTTCCAGGCGCTGCGCGAACGGCGGGTGCCGCACGAGGCGCTGGCGGAGGTGACGCTCGCTCCGGGGAAGCGGGGCACCGTCGTGCTGCACGCCGTGCCGCGGGCGGGTGCCGATCCGCTGATGGAGGCGGCGGCGGGACAGCTGAAGGAAGGGTGCGATCCGTACCGCCTCGTGCTGCCCGCCGACCGGGAGGCGGCGGCCGCGCGCTTCCGCGACGAGCTGCGTTCCGTCCTGTCGCCGTACGACGCGGAGCGGCCCGCGGACCGCTTCCTGGTGGCGGCGCCGGAAGGACCGCAGTCCTTCAAGGCGTACGACGGGAAGGCGAGCTTCGACGGGAAGGACGAGGTGGCGTTCCGCTGGTCCTGGTCCGGCGCGGCCTCGGAGAAGTGGAAGGCCGGCGACCAGACCTTCCGGGTCCAGGAGCTGAGCGGGGTCGAGTGGCGCTCGCCGGAGTCGCCGGACGGCTGTCTGCGGCTGGTGCCGCGAGTGCGGGACGGCCACGAGGTGCGGCCACTGCTGCCCGACCACGACCCGGCCTCCGTCGTCTTCGGCCGCGGCCACGGCCCGGTCCACGAGTCGCTGCCGTTCGCCGCGGCCGTCCTGTCCGCGATCCGTCACTCCTCGACGCGCGTCCCGGTCGCGGCGGCCGTCGTACGGAGCGGCGCCGAGCCGACCCATGACCCGGCCGCCATTGCAGAAAGGATCCGCCACCTCGGTGAGCTGCATCAGGCGGGCCTGGTGACGGACGAGGAGTTCTCCGCGAAGAAGGCGGAACTCCTGGCGGAGCTCTAGCCGGGCCGGCCCCGACGGCCCGCGCGCGTGGGCGTGGGCGGGGCCTCCGGCCGGAGGCGCGTGCCGCCGGTGCCTGGCCGCCGGCGGTGCCGGCGTTGCCGGAGCCGCCCGTGCCACCCGCGCCGCCCCTCCCACCAGCGCCGCCCGTGACCCGCACCGCTGCATCCCCACCCCGTACCCCGGTATCAGCCCCGACCGCCACCCCGGTATGACGTTTCCGAGGGCCGGCGGTGCCTACGCTGGGCGGGTCATGAGGGATGAAGAGCGGCGGTGGCCGCGGATGTCGCGAGCAGGGGCCGGGGCGCGGGAGCTGCTGCGCGGGGTCGGGGTGGCGATGGCGACGCCCACGGGGCCCGGCGAGGCGCTGCTCGGGCGGGCGGCGTCGAGGTGGGTGCGCCTGCTGCCGTACGGGGTGGGGCTCGTGCTCGTCGCGACGCTGCTGCCGGTCACCATCACCGTGCTCGTGCAGGACTACCACGTCAACGGCGCCCTCGCCGGCGCGCTCGGCACCGCGCAGACCGCGCCGTTGCTGCTCGCCGTCACCCGGCCGCTCCAGGCCTGGTGGGTGATCTTCGCCGCGGACGTGGCCGGCGGCTTCGCCCTGCTCGCCACCGGCCTGCCCGACGGGATGCCCTGGCCGTGGACGCCGATGGTCGTGGTCGGCTATCTCTTCCTGTCGCTCGCGCTCGGACTGCGCGAGTCCCGGCGCGCCCTGGTCGGCGTGTGGCTGGTGACCGGCGCCGCGGGCGCCGTCTTCTCGCTGGTCGCGCCCGCCCGGCCGGGCGACGGCGTCGTCGTGCTCCTCTTCGTGCTCAGCGGGATCGTGCTGCTGCTGTCCGCGACGCTGCGCGGCCGCGGCGAGGCCGAGCGGCGGCTCGTCGAGCAGGAGACGATCAGCGAGGCCGAACGGGCCCGCCGCACCCTCCTGGAGGAGCGCACCCGGATCGCCCGTGAGCTGCACGACGTCGTCGCCCACCACATGTCCGTGATCACCGTGCAGGCCGACTCGGCGCCGTACCGCATCCCCGGTCTGCCGGACGCGGCCCGCGAGGAGTTCGCCTCCATCGCGTCCGGCGCCCGCGAGTCGCTGGCGGAGATGCGGCGGCTGCTCGTCGTGCTGCGCAGCGACGGCACGGAGGGCGAACGGGCGCCGCAGCCGGGCCTGGACCGGGTGCAGCAGTTGGTGGAGGCGACGGTACGGGCGGGCGTGCCGGCCGAACTGTCGCTCGCCGCCGACCTCGACGACCTGCCCCAGGCCGTGGACCTGTCGGCGTACCGGATCGTGCAGGAGGCCCTCGCCAACGTCGTACGGCACGCGCCGGGCGCGCCGACCCGGGTGTCCGTCCGCGGTGACGGCGACGGCTGGCTGAACATCCTCGTCGTCAACGGCCCTGCCCCGAAGCGCACTTCGCCGCTGGAGGGCGGCTCCGGCACCGGTCACGGGCTCGTCGGCATGCGGGAGCGCGTACGGTTGACCGGCGGCTCGCTCGACACCGGGCCGCTGCCGGACGGCGGTTTCCGGGTCGCCGCCCGGCTGCCGATGTCTCCTTGACCGGGCCCCGCTCCGGGCCCGGAGCCGACCCGAAGGGCGCTCCGTGACCATCCGCGTGATCATCGTCGACGACCAGGCCATGGTGCGGGCCGGTTTCGCCGCCCTGCTCTCCGCGCAGCCCGACATCGACGTCGTGGGCGAGGCGCCGGACGGGCGGCAGGGCGTGGAGGTGGCCCGCGCCACGCACCCGGACGTGGTCCTCATGGACGTGCGGATGCCGGAGATGGACGGGCTCGCCGCGGCGCGCGAGATCCTCGACGCCTCCTCCGCCACGCGGCGGCCGGACCCCTCGTCCGGGGCGGTGCGCGGGCCCAAGGTCCTGATGCTCACCACCTTCGACGTGGACGACTACGTGTACGAGGCGCTGCGCGCCGGCGCGTCCGGCTTCCTCCTCAAGGACGCGCCGCCGGCCGACCTGATCGCGGCGGTCCGGGTGGTCGCGGCCGGCGAGGCGCTGCTCGCGCCGTCCGTGACCCGGCGTCTGATCGCCGACTTCGCCGCCTCCCGGCCCGCGCCGCGCGCCGACCGGGCGGCGCTGCGCCTCAACGGCCTCACCCCGCGCGAGACGGAGGTCCTGGAGCTGATCGCCCGGGGCCTGTCGAACCAGGAGATCGCCGGGCATCTCGTACTCGCCGAGCAGACCGTGAAGACCCACATCGGGCGGGTGCTCGCCAAGCTGGACCTGCGCGACCGGGCGCAGGCGGTCATCTTCGCCTACGAGTCGGGCCTGGTCACACCGGGTGGACGCCGGTAGGGCCCCGCCCGGACCTCCGGAAGGCCCCCGGGAGGCCCCGCCCGGACCCCCGGGAGGCCCCCGGGGGAAAACCCCACCTCCGGCCTCCGGCTCGCTGCTCCTCCTCCCCCTACCCCGGTATCGGTTCGGGGTTGGCGCCCCGGTGTGACGTGCCGTCACCCATTCCCTTCCTACCTTCCTCTCGCCGACGACGAGAGAGACAGGAACGGAAGGAGAGCCCCACATGCGCCGGTTCACGAGGACCCTGGTCGCCGCCGCGCTCACCGCCGCCGTGGTGGCGGGCACGGCGGGCTGGGCGTCCGGGAACAGCCAGCAGGCGGTCACCGGCGCGCCGGTCGGGACGGCGGCCTGGCGGGCCGACGGGCTGCCCGACCTGGAGAAGCTGACGGCTGACCAGGTCCGGGACTTCTTCGGGGCGTTGAGCCCCGCGCGGCAGGCGGAGCTCGTACGGTCCCACCCGGGCGTCGTCGGCAACCTCGACGGCGTGCCGCCCGCCCTGCGTTACGCCGCCAACTCCCGCACGGCGGGCGGGCGTTTCGCCGGGCAGCAGATCCTCGCGTACGACCCGCGGGGCCGCGGCCAGGCCGTCCTCGTCTACGGCGACCTGGCGAAGGCCGCGCACGTGGCCGTGATCGTGCCCGGCTCCGACGTCGACGCCGGCAACCTCGCGCCGCTCACCCGCAAGGCCACCGCCCTGCGCGAGGCCACCGGCGGCCGGACCGCCGTCGTCGCCTGGGCCGGCTACACCACGCCCGTCGGCGTCGGGCTCGACGCCGCCACCGGCGACCTCGCCGAGGCCGGTGCCGAGCGGCTCGCCCGCTTCACCGACGGTCTGCGCGCCGTCGGCGCCGCCGAGCCCTCGCTCTTCTGCCACAGCTACGGCTCCGTCGTCTGCGGGCTCGCGGCGCACGAGATCAAGGCCAAGGACCTGGTGGTGCTCGGTTCGCCCGGCATGCGCGCCGACGACGTGAACGAGCTCGGCACCGCGGCCCGGGTGTGGGCCGCCAAGGACCCGACCGACTGGATCGACCGGGTCCCCCACGTCGAGTTCGCCGGCCTCGGGCACGGCACGGACCCCGTGGACCCGGAGTTCGGCGCCCGCCGTATCGCCGCCGACGACGCGCGGGGCCACGACGGCTACTTCGCGCCCGGCACCCGGACGCTGCGGACCTTCGCCGCGATCGCCGAGGGAGACGTCCGATGAAGCGGCTCGTGGAGAAGATCGAGGCCGGCACTCCCGTCCACCGCGACCGGGCGATCGACGGTCTGCGCGCGCTCGCGCTGCTCGCCGTGCCCACCGGGCACTGGCTGCTCGGCGGCTTCACCCTGTCCTCCGACGGCGCGATCCACAACGCGAGCCCGCTGTCGGCGTTCGGCGGTCTGGCGCCGGTCAGCTGGATCCTCCAGATGCTGGGGATCTTCTTCCTGGTGGGCGGTTACGCCTCCGTGCTGTCGTACCGGCGCCACCAGGGCTCCGCCGGCGCGTGGCTGCGGGGCCGGCTCGCCCGCCTCGGGCGGCCGGTGCTCGGCGTCACGGCCGTGTGGGCGGCGCTGCTGCCGCTGCTGCACTACGGCTTCGCGGTGCCCGCCGACACCCTGCGGACCGCGTCCACGCTGGTGATCCAGCCGTTGTGGTTCGTCGGCGTCTACACGGTCGTCACCGCGCTCACGCCGCTGTGCGTGCGGGCCGCGCGCCGGCTCGGGGTGTGGGCGGCGGCGCCGCTGCTCGGCTCGGTCGCCGTCGTCGACCTGCTGCGCTACGGGCCGTGGGCCGACGCCGTGCCCTCCTGGCTGAGCGTCCTCAACATCCTGCCGGGCTGGCTCTTCGCGTATCAGCTCGGCGTGTCCTGGGGCGAGGGCCGGGTGGGCCGCCGTCACGCCTGGGGGCTGCTGGTGGGCGGCGCGGCGCTGTTCGCGGCGCTGCTGCTGTGGTTCGGCTACCCGGCCTCGATGGTCGGCGTGCCCGGCGAGGCCCGTACGAACTCCCACCCACCGTCGCTGCTGGTCCTGGCCCTCGCCGCCGCGCAGAGCGGCGCCGCGATCCTGCTGCGCGAGCGGCTCGGCCGTCTGCTGAAGCGGCCCGCGCTGTGGGCGCCGGTCGTCGTGATCAACCTGTCGGCGATGACGATCCTGTGCTGGCACCAGACGGCGATGCTGGCCGCCGCGATCCCCGCCTCGTACGCGGGCGAGGTCGCCGGCCTGGTCGGCGCGCCCGACTCGGCCGGCTGGATCCTGGCGCGGCTCGCCTGGATGCCGGTCTTCGCCGGCCTGCTCCTCCTCGTCGGCCGCCACACCCGGTCCTTCGAGTCCCCCTGGACCCGCGCCGGCAAGGCCCGCCGCGCGGCGGCGGGCATCCTGGCGGCGGGCTTCGCGGTCTTCGCCCTGGGCTTGGCGTGACGGGCCGGGGCAGCGGGGCGACCTCGCGGAGGCACCGGTGGGCCGGGGCCCTGAGGCCCGGGGTCTGGCGTGGCGCGGGGCCCGGCGGGGCCGAGGCGCCGCCGGGCCGGGCCTCGCCGCGGAGGCCGCCGCGGAGCCGGCGACCGGCCCTGCCCCGGCCGGTCGGCCCTGCCCCGACGCGACCGGCCCCGCTCCGGCGGCCCCGGCCGCGCTCCGGCTGGTCCGGCCCCGATGGGTCCGGCCCCCCGTGGGGCTACGCGTCTCGCGCCGCTGATGTGAAGCGCATGTCCGGGTAGCGGTCGCCCGTCACCAGGCCCGCGATCGGCTCGAGTGCGGCGAGTTGCGCGTCGGTCAGCTTGATGCGGGTGGCGGCCGCGTTCTCGGTCAGGCGGGCGCGCTTGCGGGTGCCGGGGATGGGGACGACGGTCAGGCCGTGGACGGCGGCGCGGTGGTGGACCCAGGCCAGGGCGATCTGGGCCGGCGTCGCGCCGTGCTCCGCCGCGATCGCGCGGACCGGCTCGAGCAGGGCACGGTTGTGCTCGGCGTTCTCGCCGGTGAAGCGGGGCTGGCTGCGGCGGAAGTCGCCGTCCGCCAGCTCCTTCGAGGCGTCCGCGAAGGAGCCGGTGAGGAAGCCGCGGCCGAGCGGCGAGTACGGCACGAAGGTCACGCCGAGCTCGGCGGCGGCCCCGACCGCGGTGCGCTCGACGTCACGCGAGAACAGCGACCACTCCGACTGCAGGGCGGCGATCGGGTGCACCGCGTACGCCTCGCGCAGCTCGGGTCCGGTCACCTCGCTCAGGCCCAGCTGCCGGACCTTGCCCTCCTTGACCAGTTCCGCCATCGCGCCGACCGACTCGGCGAACGGGACCGCCGGGTCGCTGCGGTGCATGTAGTAGAGGTCGATGGTCTCGACGCCGAGGCGGCGCAGGCTGCCCTCGACCGCTTGCCGGATGTAGGCCGGGTCGTTCCGGACGCCCCGGTAGGCGGGGTCGTCGGCGCGCCGCTCGATGCCGAACTTGGTGGCGAGGACGACCTCGTCGCGGTGCGCGGCGAGGAACGGCGCGAGGAACTCCTCGTTGGTGCCGGCGCCGTAGACGTCCGCGGTGTCGATCAGGGTGACGCCGGCCTCCAGGGCCGCCTCGAGGGTGTCGCGGGCGGCGGCCTCGTCGGTGGCGCCGTAGAACTCGCTGATGCCCATCGCACCGAAGCCCTGGACGCCGATCTCCGGTCCGTCGGGGCCGCCGAGGCGTACGGTGTCGATCCTGCCGCCGACGCTCGTGAAGTCGCCCGTGAAGTCGCTCATGAAGTGATGCCTCCGCACACGGTGTTGTAGTGATCGATCTTGAGGTCGAGCACGGAGAGGGCGTCCTGGAGTTCGGCGATCCGCGCGACGACGTCGCTGCGGGTGCCCTCCAGGATCGCGCGCCGCTCGCCGTGGGTGTGCCGGCCCTCCCGTACGAGCTCCGCGTAGCGCACCATGTCGGCGACCGCCATGCCGGTGAGCCGCAGCTTGCCGACGAAGGCGAGCCAGTCCAGGTCGCGCCGGGTGAAGCGGCGCTGGCCGGTGTGCGAGCGGTCCACGTGCGGCATCAGGCCGATCCGCTCGTACCAGCGCAGGGTGTGCGCCGAGAGGCCGGTCAGGGCCGCCACCTCGCTGATGGTGAACCGCTCGCGGGAGTCGTCCGCCGTCGCCGTCGCCGCGGACGTCGCCGCGGACGTCCCCGCAGACATCGCCGCCGTGCTCGTGCCCGTGCTCTCGATCACGTTCATGACCTCCACGCTAAAACGTTGGAGTGCACTCTAAGCAAGTAGGCTCGGCAGCATGCAGAGCAGCGTGCCGAGCCTGGCGTCCATCGAGAACTGGCCCGTCCCCACCGCGGCCGCCGCCGTCGTCCGAGCGGACGGCACGGTGGCCGGGACCCACGGCCCCACCGGGCGGCGTTTCCCGCTCGCGTCCGTGACCAAGCCGCTCGCGGCGTACGCCGTCCTCGTCGCGTACGAGGAGGGGGCGATCGACCTCGACGAGCCGGCCGGGCCCGAGGGCGCGACCGTACGGCATCTGCTCGCCCACACCTCCGGGCTCGCCTTCGACGAGAACCGGGTGACGGCCGCGCCGGGCACCCGCCGGATCTACTCCAACACCGGCTTCGAGGCGCTCGGCGACCACGTCGCCAAGGCCACCGACATCCCCTTCGCCGACTACCTGCACCAGGCCGTCCTGGAGCCGCTCGGCATGACGGCCACCACGCTGGAGGGCTCGCCCGCGAAGGACGGCGTCTCCACCGTCGACGACCTGGTGCGCTTCGCCGCCGAGGTGCAGGCGCCCCGGCTGCTCGACGCGCGCACCGTCCTGGACGCGATGACCGTGACGTATCCCGGCCTGACCGGCATCCTGCCCGGCTACGGGCACCAGCGGCCCAACGACTGGGGCCTCGGCTTCGAGATCCGCGACTCCAAGTCGCCGCACTGGACCGGTGCCACCTCCTCGCCCCGCACCTTCGGACACTTCGGCCAGTCCGGCACCTTCCTGTGGATCGACCCGGACGCGCGCGCCGCGTGCGTGGCGCTCACGGACCGGCCCTTCGGGCCGTGGGCCGTCGAGGCGTGGCCGCCGTTCACGGACGCGGTGCTCGCCGATCTGCGCGCCGCCGACGCCGGCCGCTGACCGGCCACGGCCGGCCGGCGATAAGGGTTTGCCGTCGGCGAGGCCGGTCGGATAGGAAGCCAGCATGCTGAAAGGTGCCAAGGTCGGGCTGAGGGCCCGCCACGACGAGGACATCCCCGTTCTGCGGACCGAGCTCTACGACGACGTGGTCAACGGCTCGCGGGCGGAGGGCGGTCCGTGGCGGCCGATCACGCCCGGCTCGAAGGACCCGCGGCTCGTGGTGGACGAGACGCAGCAGGGAAGCGTCCCCTTCTCCGTGGTGGAGCTGGAGGGCGGCACGCTCGTCGGCACCGCGACGCTGTGGGGCATCGACAACCACAACCGGTCCGCGCACATCGGGCTCGGGCTGCTGCCCGCCGCCCGCGGCAAGGGCTACGGCACCGACGTGGTCGCGGTCCTGTGCCACTACGGCTTCGTGGTGCGCGGCATGCGGCGGCTGCAGATCGAGACGCTGGCGGACAACCACGCGATGCTGCGCTCGGCCGAGCGCAACGGCTTCGTGCGCGAGGGCGTTCTGCGCTCCTCGGCGTGGGTGCTGGGCGAGTTCCTCGACGAAGTGCTGCTCGGGCTGCTCGCCGAGGAGTGGAAGCAGGACCCGAAGGCCTGAACCGCCCCCGGCCCCGGACCCGGACGGGCCCTGGCCCCGGCCCCGGACCCGGCCCCGGACCGGCCCTGACCTTGCCCCCGCCCCTCCCCCGCCCCGCTCCGGCTAGTCCGAGTCGCAGTCGGTCGGCGGCAGGGCCCCGTCCGTGCCCGCGACGACGACCGGGACCCCGCTGCCGAGTTCCTCGGCGAAGACGGCCGTGCAGACCAGTTGCTGGACGGCCACCGGGTCGACGTCCTGGACGCGGGCGCTGAGGCGCAGGTGGAGGAACGGACTGCCGGACGGATCCCGCTGCGCCTCGATATGGGGAGCGCCGGCGCCGTGGAGGGCGAGGCGGCTGGTGAGCCCGGCGGCGCGTTCCTGCTCGTCCGGGCCCTCCAGGAGCAGGCCGAGCACCTTGTCCGGCGCGACGCGGTAGCCGCCGTCGACCGTCGGGTGGGTCGGCACGACCCGGCCGACGCCGCCCGGGCCCTCGATGAGGCTGGTCTCGCCGTTCGGGCCGACGGCCAGGCCGAGGTCGCGGGTGACCGGCATCACCTGCCCGCTCGGGCCGACGAGGAACAGCAGCAGCTTCGTGCCGCCGGTCGGCTGCACGGCGACCGTGGCCGCGCCGCCCGCCTCCACGACGTCGCTCTTCTGGATGCCGCAGGCGGCCAGCGGCGACAGGAGCAGCAGCGGCGACAGGGCGGCGAGCGTCCGCCGGGTCCGGGGCGCAGGGGTCACAGCGGGATCCTGACGGTGAAGACGGCACCGCCGTCGGGGCGGTTGGCGGCCACCACCGTACCGCCGTGCAGCCGCACGTTCTCCAGCGTGATCGCGAGGCCGAGGCCGCTGCCCGCCGAGCGGGTACGGGCCGGGTCGCCCTTGTAGAAGCGGTCGAAGACGTGCGGCAGCACGTCCTGCGGGATGCCCGGGCCCCGGTCGGCGACCTCCGTGACCAGCCAGCCGTCGGCCGCCTCCTCGACGTAGACCCGGACCGTCACCGGCGGCCTGCCGTGCCGCAGCGCGTTGCCGACCAGGTTGGCGACGACGACGTCGAAGCGGCGCGGGTCGAGCCGGGCCCGTATGCCGTCGGTGAGTTCGGTGACGACCTGGCCGGGGTCGGTCCAGTGGCGGCCGAGGAGCGTCCTGCGGACCGTCTCGGCGGCGTCGACCTCGTCCGTGTGGAGTTCGGCGGCGCGCGCGTCGAAGCGGGAGATCTCCATCAGGTCCTCGACGAGGACGGCCAGTTTGCCGGTCTCGGCGCTGATCAGGCGGACCGCGCGGGCGGTGTCGGAGTCGAGCGCGGCGGCGTCCTCGTCGAGGACCTCCGTCACCGCGAGCATGCCGGCGAGAGGTGTGCGCAGTTCGTGCGAGACGTCGGAGGCGAAGCGCCGGGCGCGTGCCTCGGCCCGCCGCAGCTCGGCGACGGAACGTTCCAGCTCGGCGGCCGACTCGTTGAAGGTCCGGGCGAGGTCGGCGAGTTCGTCGCTGCCCTTGGCGTGGATACGGGTGTCCAGGCGGCCCCGGCCCATGCTGTGGGCAGCGCGCCGCAGTTCGCGTACGGGGCGCAGCACGCCGCGCGCCGCGAGCAGCGCGGGCACCAGGGCGACGAGCAGCGCGGGCAGGGCGCCGTCGCGGGCGGCGAGGACCATGGCCTCGATGTTGGCCTCCTCCTCGCCGAGGTCCATCACCGCGTACAGGACGAGGCCGGTGGGACGGCCCGCCGGATAGCCGCCGCGGCCGCTGAAGACGACGGGGACGGCGACGGTGAGGTACGGGGTGCCGTCCTTGACCACGCGCTGGAAGCTGCCGTGGGTGACGCCGAGGGCCGTGGCCCGGCGGCGCAGTTCGGGCGTGAGGACGGTCGACTCGGGCCGGTCGGTGGACGACACGCGCACGTTGCCGTACTCCGCGTACACCCGCCAGGGCCGCGGCTTGCCCAGCCGGGCGATGCGCTGCAGCTCCAGGCGCAGTCCCTCGGGGCTGACCGGAAGCCGGGTGTTCAGGCTCTCGACCTGCTGCCGGAAGGCCGTGACGGCGGTGTCCTGGGTCTGTTCCAGGATCGCGTTGCGGGCGGCCCGGTAGGTGAGGGCGGCGGTGGTGCCGCAGCCGACGGCGGCGACCAGGAGGAAGGCGAGGACGAGCCGGGTGCGCAGGCCGAAGGGACGCGGCCGGCGCATTCTCGGGGGCCGGTCGACGTCGCCGGGGACGTGGGCCTTCATGCGGCGGCCCGCGCGGGCGTCGCCGGTCTCGGCGCCCTCGGCTGCCCTGGGTCGTCCCTTCCGGATCTTGCCGGGCTCTCGACGGCCGGCGCCGCACCTCGCCGCCGCCTCACTGGAGCGGCCCGAAGCGGTAGCCGAAACCGCGCAGGGTCTGGATGTAGCGCGGCTCGCCGGGCGTGTCCTCGATCTTGTTGCGCAGGCGCCGCACACAGGCGTCGACGAGCCGCGCGTCGCCGTGGAAGCTGTGCTCCCAGACGTGTTCGAGGAGCTGCTGGCGGCTGAAGACCTGCTCGGGCGCGGCGGTGAGGTGGAGCAGCAGCTTGAGCTCGGAGGGCGCGAGCGCGAGCCGCTCGCCCTTCTTGGCGACGGTGAGCCCGGCCCGGTCGATGGCCAGCTCGCCGTGGAACTCGACGGCGGGCCTGGCGCCGCCGCCGGGCTCCTCGATGCGGCGGAGCACGGCGCGTATGCGGGCCTCGATGACCTCGGTACGGGCGGGCTTGACGATGTAGTCGTCGGCGCCGGCCTCCAGGCCGACGACCACGTCGAAGTCGTCGCCGCGGGCGGTGAGCATGATGATCGGCAGCTGGCTGGTCTCGCGGACCCGGCGGCAGACCTGGACGCCGTTCATGCCCGGCAGCATCAGGTCGAGCAGCAGCAGGTCGGGCCGGAACTCGCCGAGCGCGGCCAGCCCCGACTCCCCGGTCGCGGCGGTCCGCACCTCGTGCCCGCGGCGCCGGAGCCCGAGCTCCACGCCCTCGCGGACGGAGGGGTCGTCTTCGATCAGCAGCACGCGTGGCATCTGTGGAGTATCCCAAGGTCGGAGGTGTTCCCGCCGGGGAGGGGGCCCGGCGGGGACGACGGTCGCGGCACGGGCCGCGGGCGGGTCAGGGCCGCCGGGCGAGCCGGCCGGTGACGCCCGTCAGCAGGGCCTGGACCTCGGTGAGGCGCAGGGGCCGGGCCAGCAGGGCGAAGACGGCGGCGATCACCGCGGCGCCGGCGAGGCCGGAGGGCACCGGGCCGGCGGCGGCGGTCAGTTGGGCGACGGCCAGGGCGAAGCCGGCGGCGGGCACGGCGGCGACCAGCAGCCGCAGCAGGGCGTCTCCCGCGCCTCCCGACCCGGGCACGCCTCCCGCCCCGGCCGCGCCTCCCGTCCCGGCCGCGCCTCCCGCCTCCTTCGCGTACGGCTCCGCGTCCGCCCGCCCGTATGCCTGCCCGTACGCCTGCGCCGGGCCGTCGGCGCAGGCCGTGCGCGTGAGCCGGCGCCCGAGGACGTACGCCGTGAGGCCCCAGCCCGCCCACAGCGCGAGCGAGTAGCCGGCCGCCATGCCCGCGACCGCCCACCGGGCGGGCAGGACGGCGTAGGCGCAGACGGCGAGGAGCGCGTTGAGGCCGGCGATGACGAGGTTCAGGAAGAACGGCGTGCGGGTGTCGCGCAGGGCGTAGAAGGCGCGCGTGCACACGTACTGGCCGGAGAGCGCCACCAGGCCCGGCGCGAGGGCCATCAGGATCCAGGCCATCGACCGCACCGCGCCCGCGTCCGTACGGCCGTACTGGAAGACCGTGCCGATCACCGGCACCGCGAGCGCGAACAGGGCGCAGGCGGCCGGGACGATCGCGGCCGCGCTGGTGCGCTGGGCGTAGGCGACGTCCTTGCGGACGCCCGCGACGTCGCCCTCCGCCGCCGCGCCGCTCATCCGCGGCATCAGGGCGGTGACGAGGGCGACGGTGACGATGCCGTGCGGGACCATCCACAGCTGGTAGGCGTTGTTGTACGCGCTGAGCCCGGCGCCCTCGGCGAGCTGGCCGGCCGCCGTGGCGACCTTGGTGGTGACCCAGTAGGCGGCCTGGTTGGTGAGGACGAGCAGCACCAGCCAGCCGGCGGACCGCAGCGGCGCGGTGAGTCCGCTGCCGCGCCAGTCGAAGCGGGGCCGCCAGCGGAAGCCGGCCGCCCGCAGCGAGGGCAGCAGGGCGAGGGCCTGGAGGGCGATGCCCGCGGTGGTGCCCCAGCCGAGCAGCGCCGTCTCGCCGCTCGTGAGGCCGCCGCCGTCGGAGACGGCGATGAACAGGCCGAAGACGGCGACCACGACGACGTTGTTGAGGACCGGCGTCCAGGTCATCGCGCCGAACCGGCCGCGGGCGTTGAGCACCTGCCCGAGCAGCGTGAAGAGTCCCAGGAAGAAGATCTGCGGCAGGCAGGAGCGGGCGAAGGCGATCGTCGTCTCGCGCTGGGCGCCGGTGTAGTCGGTGTAGCCGTCGACGATCGCGGGCGCCGCGAGGACGGCGACGGCGGTCAGCGCGGTCAGCGCGAGCACGCAGACCGTGAGCAGCCGGTCGGTGTACGCGGCGCCGCCGTCCGCGTGCTCCTTTGCCGCCTTGACCAGTTCGGGCACGAAGACCGCGTTGAGGGCGCCGCCGAGCAGCAGCATGTACACGATGGTGGGCACGGAGTTGCCCATGGCGTAGCCGTCGGCGACGAGGCCGGTGCCGATGGCGGCCGCGACGACCGCGGACCGTACGAAGCCGGTGGCGCGCGAGACCAGCGATCCGGCGGCCATGAGCGCGCCGCTGCGCAGCACGGACGCCGTCTTCCCGCCCGCCGGACGTTCGGTGAGCGTCGCCGTCATCGACGGGCCAGATACGCCTGGAAGGCGCGGTACAGCGTGTGGTTGGTCGTGCCGGTCAACGGAGTCTCCCATTCCCCCAAGGTCTCGACGACCTGTCCGCCCGTGCCGAGCTTCCAGCGCAGCAGCCCGTGGGCACGGTCGTCCGGGTCGAGGGTGGAGGGTACCCCGCGCAGGTCGTAGACATCGGCTCCGACCGCGTGCGCGTCGAGCATCATGCGCCACTGCAGGGCGTTGGAGGGCCGGACCTCGCGGCGGTGGTCCGCCGACGCGCCGGTCTGGTACCAGACCCGCCGGCCGACCGTGATCATCGTGTGGGCGGCGAGGACCTCGCCCTCGTGGCGGGCGAGGTAGAGCTTCATCCGGCCCGGGTGCTCGGCGTTGAGGACGGCGTACTGGCGCTCGTAGTACGCGAGGGAGCGGCCGAGCCGGAAGCCGTCGCGCTCCTCGGTGACGCGCAGCAGCCGGTAGAACTCGGGCAGGTCGGCGGCCGAGCCGACGACGACCTCGACGCCGCTCTTGCGGGCCTTGCGGATGTTGCGCCGCCACTCCTGGTTGAGGCCGTTCCACAGGTCGTCTGAGCTGCGGCCGGTGAGCGGCACCTGGTAGACGTGCCGGGGCTGGGCGTCGGCGCCGTCCTCGCTGTCGCCGCCGCAGCGGCGCCAGCCGCGGGCCCGCAGCCGCTCGGCGACGGCCGAACCGAGCGGGTCGACCTCGCTGGCGAGGACGTCGGACAGCCGCCGGCCCGGACCCGTGTGCGCCTTGACGGTGGCGGCGGTCCAGCGGCGGTAGGCGGGCCCGGGCCCCATGCGTACGGCGAAGACGCCGGCGGCCCGCAGGTGCTTGAGGAGCGGTTCGAGCCAGCCGTCGAGGTCCGGGTCGGCCCAGTCGGCGACGGGACCCTCGGGCAGGTAGGCGAAGTACTTCCGGGTGCCGGGAAAGGCCCGCAGCAGCACCAGCGCGACGCCGCTCAGCCGGCCCGACCCGTCGCCCCAGCCGAGGAGTTGGTGGCTCCAGCCGTCCTTCACCTCGGCCCAGGCGGGCAGTTGCAGGAAGCTCGGCCCGTCGGCTCCGGTGGAGCGGGCGGTGAGGAACGCGCGGTACGCCTCGGGAGTGACGGGGCCGAGCCGCGGCGCCGGGCGGGCCGGGCGGGCGGGCGCGGGCGTCACGAGCAGCGCTGACACAACGGGAGCCTCCTTGTTCCGCCCCGTTCGGTGGTGGGGCGCACAGCAGGCTCACAGCCGGTGTTGACCGCTCCGCGCGAGGAATGTGACCGGACGATGACCGTTTCTCTGCAGCCGTCGTCACATGGCCGCCGGGCCGGGTGACCGGGCCCCGGACCGGCCTAGAGTCCGGTGCATTCCACCTTTTCCACTCCCCTCGCGGAGGTCTGTCCCGTGCTGCGGTCACGCATACGCATCCCCCTCTTCCTCCTCGCCGCCGTGTCGCTCACCGCCTGTTCGGCGGCGTCGGCGGACGAGGCACCCTCCCGGGCCGGCGGCGCGGACGCCGGCGCCGCGTCGGGCACGCCCGCGAAGGTCACCGTGGCGCCGCCGGCGGCGGGCCGGCCGGTGACCGTGACGGCGAGCGGCGGCTCCCTGGCCAAGGTGAAGGTGGTCGACGCGGACGGCGCCGAACTCACCGGCCGCACCGCCGGGGGCGGCGGCTCGTGGACCTCCGACCGCAAGGCGGCGCCGGGCGCCTCGTACACGGTGGAGGTGACCTCCCGCGGCGCGGGCGGCAAGGAGACGACGTCCCGGTCGACGTACGCGATCCCGGCGGCCGGCAAGGTCAACAAGCTGACCCTGGCGCCCGGCAAGAACACCACCGTGGGCGTCGCCCAGCCGCTGTCGATCGTGTTCGACCACCCGGTGCGGAACAAGGCCGAGGTGGAGAAGCAGCTGAAGGTCACCACCTCGAGCCCGACCGAGGGCTCGTGGGGCTGGCTCACCGACTACTCGGGCAAGGACCGGGTCGACTGGCGGCCGAAGAGCTACTGGAAGCCGGGCACCAAGGTCACGCTGGAGGCGACGCTGAACGGGACGGACTCGGGCGACGGCGGCGGCTGGTTCGTACGGGACTACCGCACCGGCTTCACCGTGGACTCCGTCGCCCGGGTCGTCAAGGTCGACCTCGACCGGCACCGGCTCACCGTCGAGCGCGACGGCCGCGCCGTCCGTACGATCCCGGTCTCCGGCGGCACCCCGGGCGGCGACAAGCGGTCCTGGCGCGGGACGGCGGTGCTGATGGCGAAGGAGGGCACGATCAACATGAACTCCGAGACGGTCGGCCTCGGCGACGCCTACGACAAGGACGTCGACTTCTCGATGCGCCTGACCTGGTCCGGCATGTACGCCCACGCGGCTCCCTGGAACGCCCCCTACTTCGGCCGGGCGAACAAGAGCTCCGGCTGCATCGGCATGAGCGACGCGGACGCCGCCTCCTTCTACGCCTCGGTCCGGGTCGGCGACCCGTTCGAGATCAAGGGCGCCGACACCAAGGGCGTCGTCGCACCGGGCAACGGCTACGGCGCGTGGAACCTGAGCTGGGAGCAGTGGAAGGCGAAGAGCGCGCTGAACGGCTGACCGGCCCCGGGCCGAGCCGTCTCACCCGCTTCGCCCCGGCAGCGGCGTGGCCCGGCCGGCCGGGCGCAGGCGTGCGGTCAGGAAGGCGATGATCTCGTCCCTGGCCCGCACGGTGGGATGCCCGGCCTCGTCGACGAGGTGGGCGGTGACGACGCTGTGCGGAGTGCCGACCACGTCGGCGAAGAACGGCGGCGGGCCGGCGTTCGCGGAACCGCCCGGAAGCACCCGGCCGTCGAACGCGTCGCCGAGCAGGGCCCGGTAGGCGGCGAAGCGCCGGCCGGTGCACCAGCGGTCGTCGTCGAAGCGGTAGGCGAGCACCTTCAGTCCGTCGCGCGCGACGCGGTCCGCCACCGCGCGCGCGTCCTCGTCGCCGATCTCGAGCCCGGCCGGGTCGTCCAGCGGCAACGACGGGTGGTTGACCACGGGCGCGACGACCGCCGGTTCGAGCGCCATGGTGAGGGCGAAGTTGCCGGTGAAGCACAGGCCGATCGCGCCGACGCCCGGGCCTCCGCAGTCGGCGTGCGCCTGGCGTGCGAGCCCGCGCAGCCAGGCGGTGACGGGGCTCGTCCCGCCTCCGGCGAACGCACGGAACTCGGCGCTGACACACGCCCGGCGGACCACCTCCATGCCCTCCTCGACCGTGGGAAAGGCGCCGTCGGTGCCGAAGAGCGAGGGAACGTGGACGGTGAAGCCGGCGTCGCGCAGCCACCGCGCCAGCCGCAGGACGTCGGGACTGATGCCGGGCATCTCCGGCATCAGGACGACGGCGGGCCCGCGCCCCGCCACGTACACCGTCTTCACCACGCCCGCCACGTCCACGCTGCGGCGGGCGAAGTCCGTGATCGGGTCGTCGGGTCGTGCACCGGAAGTGTTCATGGTGTCAGCGTGGCCCGGCGTCCCGGCGTGAGGTGAGGGGCGAGGTCGCCAGCTGTGCGGGTAATCTCGCCGCCGGCGGGGCTCGGTACCGACGGCAGAGGACGGACGGCGGAGGACGGACGGCGGAGGACGGACCGCGGGAGACGGACCGCGGAAGACGGACCGCGGAAGACGGACCGCGGAAGACGGACGGCGGACTCGGGAGGGGCGGCGTGGGAAGGACGGGCGTGAGCGCGCTGCGCGTCGGGGTCCTGGCCTATCCGGGCTGCTTCGCGTCCGAGGTGTTCGGCGTGCCCGACCTCCTGACGATGGCCCGGAACGTCGCAGGGCCGGACGGCTCGGGATACGAGGTGTCGATCGTCTCGCCGCGCCGGCGCGTCGCCGCGTCGGGCGGTACGGCCCTGGACGTGTCCCCGCTGCGCGAGGTGGACGTCCTCGTCGTACCGGGTTTCGAGCTCCTGCCGGGCACGGACGTGGCCGCGCGGCTGCGGCCGCTCGCGCCCGAGGTCGCGGCGATCCGCTCGTACGCCGCGGCGGGCACCGGAGTCGTGTCGATCTGCGTCGGCGCGTTCCTGCTCGCCGAGGCGGGACTCCTCGACCGGCGCCGGGCCACCACGGCCTGGCTCCTCGCGGACGAACTGGCCCGGCACTGCCCGCAGGCCGACGTCCGGCCGGAGTGTCTGGTCGTCACGGACACGGGAGTGACGACGACGGCGGCCTTCAGCGCCATGTACGACTTCGCGCTGGACCTGATCCGCCGGCACGACGGCGCCGGCGTGGCCCGGGCGACCGCGCGGGTGGCGCTGCTCGACGACGCGCGGTCCTCGCAGGCGCCCTACGTCGACGAGCGGCTGCTGCCGCGCGCCGGCGACGGGTTCTCCCAACGGGTCATGCGACGGCTCGACCAGGACCTGGGCGCCCGCTACGACCTGGGCGCGCTGGCGGCCGCGTTCGGGGTCAGCACGCGCACGCTGCTGCGGCGCTTCGCGGCCGAGACCGGCCGAAGCCCGCTGGAGTACCTGCAGGGCGCGCGGGTCCGGCGCGCCCGTCACCTCCTGGAGACGACGGACCGGACCGTGTCCGGCATCGCGGCCACGGTCGGCTACCGGGATCCCGGCACGTTCGCCGCCCTCTTCGCCCGGCACACCGGGCGCCGGCCACGCGACTACCGCGCGGCCTTCCGCCGCACCGGCTGACGGCCCGTTGCCCGAGGCCCGGCCGGGCCGGCCGGGCCTCGGGCAACGGGCCTCACCGGCACCAGGCGCCAAGCGTCCGGCCTCAGGCCTCTGTCCCCGGCCCGGTCGTCAGACCTCCGCCGCGCGCATCTCCCAGAGGAGGACCTCCGCGTCGGCCGTCGCCAGCAGTGCCAGGTCCTTCGCGGCCGTCAGCCGGGCCGCGTCGCCCGCGGTCAGTTCCTCGCCCGCCAGCCGTACCGCGCCCCGCACCACGTGGACGTACACGGAGTCGGCGTCCGGGACGGCGGTGCGTTCGCCGAGTTCCAGGCGGCGGACGTGGAGGAGGGCGCCGGCCGCCGGAAGGGCGTAGGGCGTGGCGTCGGAGATGCCGCGGACGACCTCGTACTCCGGCTCGCCGCCGGCCTCGCGCGGGGCCAGCCACATCTGGACGAAGACCAGCGGTTCGGTGCCGTCGTTGCGTTCGACGTGGCGGACGCCCGCCGCGGCGGACAGCCGCTGGACGTCGCCGGGCCGCACGACCGTCGCGCGGCCGGTGGTGTCGCGGTGGGTCAGCTCGCCGCGGACCACCCAGGTGACGATCTCGGTGTGGCTGTGCGGGTGCTCGTCGAAGCCCGCGCCCGGCGCGAGGCGCTCCTCGTTGCAGGCGAGCAGCGCGCCGAAGCGGAGGTTGTCGGGGTCGTAGTGCGGCCCGAAGGAGAAGGCGTGGCGGGTGTCGATCCCGGCCTCGGGGTCGCCGCCCGCGTACCGCTCGGCGGCGCGCTGGATGCGTATCACGGGCTCACGGTAGCCCTCGCGGTCGTCGCCGAACCGCCCCGACCCCGCACGCGGCCGTCCCGATAAGGCACTCTTGTCCCCGTGTCTGAACCCGTGAACGCCGCTCACCCGCACGCCGCGACCCTGAAGCGCCTCGAACAGTCCTCCGGGCGGCTCGCCGCCAACGCCATTGCCCGCATGGACGAGACGCTGCCGTGGTACCGGGCGATGCCGCCCGAGAACCGGTCGTGGATCGGTCTGGTCGCGCAGGCCGGTATCGCCGCGTTCACCGAGTGGTTCCGGCACCCGGAGACCCCGCAGGCGATCTCGACCGACGTGTTCGGCACGGCGCCGCGCGAGCTGACCCGGGCGATCACTTTGCGCCAGACCGTGGAGATGGTGCGGACCACGATCGAGGTCATGGAGACGGCGATCGAGGAGGTCGCGGCGCCGGGCGACGAGAGCGTGCTGCGCGAGGCGCTCCTCGTCTACGCCCGGGAGATCGCCTTCGCCACCGCCCAGGTGTACGCGCAGGCCGCGGAGGCGCGCGGCGCGTGGGACGCCCGCCTGGAGTCGCTGGTCGTCAACGCGGTGCTGTCGGGCGAGGCGGACGAGGGCGCGGTCTCGCGGGCCGCCGCGCTCGGCTGGAACTCGCCGGAGAACGTGTGCGTGGTGCTCGGCACCGCCCCGGACGGCGACAGCGAGCTGACGGTGGAGGCCATCCGCCGCGCGGCCCGGCACGCCAAGCTGCAGGTCCTGACGGGTGTGCTCGGCGACCGGCTGGTCGTCATCGCGGGCGGCAACGACAATCCGCTGGCCGTCGCGAAGGCCCTGATCGGGCCGTACGCGGCCGGTCCGGTCGTCGCGGGTCCGGTCGTCCCGGACCTGCTGGCCGCGACCCGGTCCGCGCAGGCCGCCGCGGCCGGTCTGAAGGCGTGTTCGGCCTGGCAGGACGCGCCGCGTCCGGTGCTCGCGGACGATCTGCTGCCGGAGCGCGCGATCGCCTCCGACCCGTCGGCGCGTGAGCAGCTGGTGGAGGAGATCTACAGACCGCTGGAGGAGGCGGGCTCGGCGCTCCTGGAGACGCTGAGTGTCTACCTGGAGCAGGCGAGCAGTCTGGAGGGCGCCGCCCGGATGCTGTTCGTGCACCCCAACACCGTGCGCTACCGGCTCCGACGTGTGACCGATGTCACCGGCTGGTCACCCTCCGATGTCCGTTCGGCGTTCACCCTGCGGATCGCGCTGATTCTCGGGCGCTTGGCCGACGCGGATACGCAGTCCTAGACTTTTGTCGAACACCAACAATTCCCCCGACGGTTCTTCGTCCTTGTCCCCACGGGCGCCCAGGACCGTCCCCAAGAGAGAGTGTGAGGGTGCTCGTACTCGTCGCTCCCGGCCAAGGCGCCCAGACGCCCGGCTTCCTGACTCCCTGGCTCGAACTCCCCGGTGCCGCCGACCGCGTCGCGGCCTGGTCCGACGCCATCGGGCTCGACCTTGCCCACTACGGCACGAAGGCGGACGCGGACGAGATCCGCGACACCGCCGTGGCCCAGCCGCTGCTCGTCGCCGCGGGTCTCCTCTCGGCCGCCGCTCTCGGTGACGTGGCGCCCGGCGCCGTCGCCGGTCACAGCGTCGGCGAGATCACCGCGGCCGCCTTCGCGGGCGTCCTCGACGACACCGCCGCGCTGCGTCTCGTCCGCACGCGTGGTCTGGCGATGGCCGAGGCCGCCGCCATCACGCAGACCGGCATGTCCGCGCTGCTCGGCGGCGATCCCGAGGTGACCGTCCCGCATCTGGAGAAGCTGGGTCTGACCCCGGCGAACGTCAACGGCGCCGGCCAGATCGTGGCCGCCGGCACCCTGGAGCAGCTGGCCGCCCTGGAGGCGGACAAGCCCGAGGGTGTGCGCCGTGTCGTCCCGCTGAAGGTCGCCGGCGCGTTCCACACGCACCACATGGCCCCGGCGGTGGCGAAGCTGGAGGAGGCGGCCCGTGAGCTGTCCCCGGCCGACCCGTCCGTCGCGTACGTCTCGAACAAGGACGGCCGGGTCGTGACGGACGGCGCGGACGTCATCGCCCGTCTCGTCGGCCAGGTCGCCAACCCGGTCCGCTGGGACCTGTGCATGGAGACCTTCCAGGAGCTCGGCGCGACCGGCCTGGTCGAGGTGTGCCCCGGCGGCACCCTGACCGGCCTCGCCAAGCGGGCCCTGCCCGGTGTCCGCACCGTGGCCCTCAAGACCCCGGACGACCTCGACGCGGCCCGCACGCTGATCGCCGAGACGACGGCAACGGCCTGACAAGGAGTGTCGAGAAGCATGGCGAAGATCAAGCCCAGTAAGGGCGCCCCGTACGCGCGCATCATCGGTGTCGGCGGCTACCGCCCGACCCGTGTGGTGCCCAACGAGGTGATCCTCGAGAAGATCGACTCGTCCGACGAGTGGATCCGCTCGCGCTCCGGCATCGCGACCCGCCACTGGGCGTCCCCCGAGGAGACCGTCACCGCGATGTCGGTGGAGGCGTCGGGCAAGGCCATCGCCGACGCCGGGATCGACCCGGACCAGATCGGCGCGGTCATCGTCTCGACGGTGTCGCACTTCAAGCAGACCCCGGCCGTGGCGACCGAGATCGCCGACAAGATCGGCGCCGGCAAGCCGGCCGCGTTCGACATCTCCGCCGGCTGCGCGGGCTTCGGCTACGGCCTCACGCTCGCCAAGGGCATGATCGTCGAGGGTTCGGCCGAGTACGTCCTCGTGATCGGCGTGGAGCGGCTGAGCGACCTGACGGACCTGGAGGACCGCGCGACGGCCTTCCTGTTCGGCGACGGCGCGGGCGCCGTGGTCGTCGGCCCTTCGGACGAGCCGCACATCGGCCCCACGGTGTGGGGTTCGGAGGGCGACAAGTCCGAGACGATCAAGCAGACCGTGCCGTGGAACGAGTTCCAGGTCGGCGACGTGTCGAAGCTGCCCCTCAACGAGCAGGGCGAGGTCAAGTTCCCGGCCATCACGCAGGAGGGCCAGGCGGTGTTCCGCTGGGCCGTCTTCGAGATGGCGAAGGTCGCCCAGCAGGCCCTGGACGCCGCCGGCATCTCGGCGGAGGACCTGGACGTCTTCATCCCGCACCAGGCCAACATGCGGATCATCGACTCGATGGTGAAGACGCTCAAGCTGCCGGAGCACGTCACGGTCGCCCGTGACGTGGAGACCACCGGCAACACCTCGGCCGCCTCGATCCCGCTCGCGATGGAGCGGCTCCTGGCGACCGGGAAGGCCAAGAGCGGCGACACCGCGCTCATCATCGGCTTCGGGGCGGGTCTCGTCTTCGCCGCGACGGTCGTTACCCTCCCCTAGGCACTCCGGATC
Source organism: Streptomyces sp. NPDC053493 (assembly GCF_044544825.1). Lineage (NCBI taxonomy): Bacteria > Bacillati > Actinomycetota > Actinomycetes > Kitasatosporales > Streptomycetaceae > Streptomyces > Streptomyces sp. NPDC053493. The sequence continues at coordinate 102,827 of NZ_JBITXS010000008.1, read as the reverse complement.
TTCCGGAAGCCTTTTTCACAGCACACACAAGAAGGAGCGCCAGCATGGCCGCCACCCAGGAAGAGATCGTCGCCGGTCTCGCGGAGATCGTGAACGAGATCGCCGGCATCCCGGTCGAGGACGTCGAGATCGACAAGTCCTTCACCGACGACCTGGACGTCGACTCCCTGTCCATGGTCGAGGTCGTCGTCGCCGCCGAAGAGCGCTTCGACGTCAAGATCCCGGACGAGGACGTCAAGAACCTCAAGACGGTCGGTGACGCGACCAACTACATCCTGGAGCACCAGGGCTGATTCGGTCCTTGCTGACCCGGTCCGCCACCCAGCGGTGGCGCCGTTTTCCGACCATCACACACATGGGAGAAAGAATTCCTGTGAGCTCGACCAATCGCACCGTGGTCGTCACCGGTATCGGCGCAACCACTCCGCTGGGTGGCGACTCCGCATCGACCTGGGAAGGTCTGATCGCGGGACGCTCCGGCGTCAAGGCCCTGGAGGGCGAGCGCTTCGAGGAGCTGCCCGTACGCATCGCGGCGCGCGTCGCCGTGGAGCCCTCCGAGGTGCTTCCCCGTCCGCTGGCCCGCAAGCTGGACCGCTCGGCGCAGTTCGCGCTGATCGCGGCCCGTGAGGCCTGGGCCGACGCGGGCTTCACCGCCCCGGCCGGCGAGGACGGCACGATCGCGCCCGAGCGGCTCGGTTCCGTCATCGCCTCCGGCATCGGCGGTGTCACCACCCTGCTCGACCAGTACGACGTGCTGAAGGAGTCCGGTGTCCGCCGCGTCTCCCCGCACACCGTGCCGATGCTTATGCCCAACAGCCCCTCCGCCAACGTGGGTCTGGAGGTGAACGCCCGGGCGGGCGTGCACACCCCGGTCTCCGCCTGCGCGTCGGGTGCCGAGGCGATCGGCTACGCCGTCGAGATGATCCGTACCGGCCGTGCCGACGTGGTCCTCGCCGGCGGCACCGAGGCGGCGATCCACCCGCTGCCGATCGCGGCCTTCGCCAACATGATGGCGATGTCCAAGAGCAACGACGAGCCCGAGAAGGCCTCCCGTCCGTACGACAAGGGCCGCGACGGCTTCGTGCTCGGCGAGGGCGCGGGCGTGATCGTCATCGAGTCCGAGGAGCACGCGAAGGCGCGCGGCGCGCGGATCTACTGCGAGGTGCTCGGCCAGGGCCTGTCGGCCGACAGCCACCACATCGCGCAGCCCGAGCCGACCGGCCGCGGCATCGCGGCGGCGCTGCAGCACCTGCTCGACGGCACCGACCTGAAGCCGTCCGAGGTCGTCCACCTCAACGCCCACGCCACGTCGACGCCGCAGGGCGACGTCGCCGAGATCAAGGCGCTGCGCAAGGTCCTGGGCGACGACCTGGACCACGTCGCGGTCTCCGCGACCAAGTCGATGACCGGCCACCTGCTCGGCGGCGCGGGCGGCATCGAGACCGTCGCGACGGTCCTGGCGCTGCACCACCGGCTGGCCCCGCCGACCATCAACGTCGACGACCTGGACCCGGAGGTCGACGCCGACATCGTCCGCGGCGAGCCGCGCGAGCTGCCGCAGGGCACGATCGCGGCGATCAACAACTCCTTCGGCTTCGGCGGGCACAACGTGGTCCTCGCCTTCCGTACGGTCTGAGTCCGCCGGTCGCCGCCCTCGAGGCCGGTGACCGTACACCGAAGGCCCCCTGCCAAAACGTCCCGGCAGGGGGCCTTCGGTGTGTCCGCGCTGGGAGGCGATTGGGAGGCGCGCGGAGGGAAAGGCGTCAGACGACCTGGTGGAGCCACCGGACCGGCGCGCCCTCGCCGGCGTAGCGGAAGGGCTCGAGCTCGTCGTCCCACGGCTTGCCGAGGAGCTTGGCGATCTCCGCCTCCAGGGCGGTCTCGCCCTGCGCCGAGCGGGCGAGGGCGGCGCGGAGCCGGTCCTCGGGGACGAGGATGTCGCCGTGGATGCCGGTGACGGCGTGGAAGATGCCGAGCTCGGGAGTGGCGCTGTAGCGCTCGCCCTCCGCGGTCGGGCACGGCTCGGCCGTGACCTCGAAGCGGAGCATCTGCCAGCCGCGCAGCGCGGAGGCGAGCTTGGAGGCGGTGCCGGTCTCGCCCTGCCAGGAGAACTCGGCTCTCCAGGTCCCTGGGGACGCGGGCTGGCGGATCCAGTCGAGCTGGACCCTCGCACCGAGGACGCCCGCCACCGCCCATTCGACGTGCGGGCAGAGCGCGCGCGGTGCGGAGTGTACGTACAGGACTCCACGTGTCGTCACCGGGACCTCCAGTGTGGGACGAGGTTCGCCTTTCCCAGCGGCCTCAGTAAACAACATCACGAAGAAGCGGCTTCGCAAACCCCCAAAATGGGGACAGCATGTGACGTGATGTAATTTACCGGAGCCGATCGGCTTCGGGCGCCTCTGGTTCGACGGGGGAAAAGCTACCGTGCCGCGCCCGCATCGGGGTGACGTACGGTCGGTCGGAGGCGGGTGGACACCAAGCTTTCACTCGCGAGGACGCCGAGGAAGGGCCCGGGGATGCGCGCGCGACAACGTTTCCGCACCGGTGCGGCGGCGGTGGCGCTGCTGTGCGCGGCGGCGTTCGCCGGCGGCTGCTCGGCGAGCGTACCGGCCGACGGGACCAGGTCCGTACCGGCCGCGTCGAAGCCGGGGCCCAGGCCGACGCCGAAACCCGCGCCGAAGCCCACGCCGAAGCCCGCGCCCGTGTGGAACGTCTCTCCCGGTTCCGTCGCCGCCGTCGGTGACTCCATCACCCGCGCGTACGACGCCTGTACGGTCCTGGCGGACTGCCCCGAGGTCTCGTGGGCGACGGGCACGGACGCGGCCGTCAACAGCCTCGCGCTGCGGCTGCTGGGTCCGGGCGGGGTCGCCGGGCGGAGCTGGAACCTGGCGCGCAGCGGCGCGCGGATGGCGGAGCTGCCGGAGCAGATGGCCGCCGCGGCGGCCCGGCGGCCGGAGTTGGTGACGGTCATGATGGGCGCCAACGACGCGTGCCGGGCCCGGGCGGAGGACATGACGCCGGTCGCGGACTTCCGCGCCTCGTTCACCGCGGCGCTCGGCAAGCTGCGGGCGGGCGCGCCGAAGGCGCAGGTGTACGTGTCGAGCGTGCCGGACCTGAGGCGGCTGTGGGAGACCGGGCGGGTCGTCCCGATGGGCCGTCAGGTGTGGAAACTGGGCGTCTGCGGCTCGATGCTGGCCGACCCGGAGGACCTGGGCCCGGCGGCCGAGGCGCGCCGGCGGACGGTGCGCGACCGGGTGGTGGCGTACAACGGCGTGCTGCGCGAGGTGTGCGCGAAGGACCCGCACTGCCGCTACGACGGCGGTGCGGTCTTCGCCTTCGCCTTCGGCCCGGCCCAGCTGAGCCCGTGGGACTTCTTCCACCCGGGCCGGGACGGCCAGGCGCGGCTCGCGGAGATCGCGTACCGGCAGGTCACGGCGAGCGGGCCGCCCCGCTAGCCCCGGACACGACCTAGCTCCGGGACCAGCCCCGAACGCGACCGCGCACGCCCGGCCCGCCGCCGCCGACGCGGAAAGGGCCCCGGAGCAGGTGTCAGGTCCGCTCCGGGGCCGGTCTTCGCGGGGCCGGTCGGCGGGGCCGGTCTTCGCGGGGCCGGTCAGACGTCCAGGCGCGCGGTCAGGCGCGCGTCCGCGAGGGAGTGGGCGGCGAGGACCTCGTAGCCGCCGGAGACGAAGGTCCAGCCGCCCGCCGCCTCGTCCCAGATCTCGAAGGCGCGGCGCGGCAGTTCGACGGTGACCTCGACGCTCTCTCCCGCCGCGGCCTCGACGCTCGCGAAGCCGGCCAGCCAGCGGGCCGGGCGCTCCACGCCGTCGGCGACCGGCGCGAGGTAGATCTGCACGACCTCGCGGCCGGTGCGTCCGCCGGTGTTGGTGAGGCGGACGGTGGCGGCGTCCGGTCCGACGACGAGGGAGTCGTAGGACCAGGTGGTGTAGCCGAGGCCGTGGCCGAAGGCGTACGCGGGGACGGCGCCGGCCCTGTCCCAGGCCCGGTAGCCGATGAACACGCCCTCCGCGTAGTCGAGTTCGCCGTCGGTCGGGGTGACCTCGGTGACCGGGACGTCGGCGAGGGCGACGGGCCAGGTGGTGGGGAGCCGTCCGCCGGGCTCCTCGGCGCCGGTGAGGACGTCGGCGAGCGCGGCGCCGCCCTCCTGGCCCGGGAACCAGGTGAGGAGGATGGCGGCCACCTCGTCCCGCCAGGGCATCTCGACCGGGGAGCCGGCGTTGACGACCACGACCGTGTTCGGGTTGGCGGCGGCGACGGCGCGTACGAGGTCGTCCTGGCGGCCGGGCAGGGCGAGGTCCTTGCGGTCGAAGCCCTCGGACTCGACGCGCTCGGTGGTGGCGACGACCACGACGGCGGTGTCGGCGGCGCGGGCGGCCTCGACGGCTTCGGCGATCAGTTCGTCGGGGTCGCGGCGCGGACCGAGGTGGACGAAGGAGAACATGACGGCCGGCAGCGGGGCCGCGAACTCCTTGTCGAGGGTGTGGCGGAGGGAGACCTCGACGGTCTCGCCCGCGGTGAGGGCGACCCGGCCGCGCTCGACGGGCGAGCCGAAGAAGGCCTCGAAGGGATCGGTCTCGGGGCCCATGGCCTGCACGCCGTCGAAGAGGGTGCGCCCGTCGACGGTGAGGGTGTAGGCGCCGAGGCCGCGGGTGCCGAAGGAGTGCTCACCGCTCTCGCGCGGGGTGAAGGTGCCGGTGACCTCGATGGAGGCGAGGGTGTCGTGGGTGACGCCGGCCGGGAGGTCGTCGCCGATCCACTGGACCTGGCCGTTGGGCAGGCTGCCCTCGCCGAGGATCGCGCCGGCGGCGTCGCGGCAGACGGCGCGGAGCGTGAAGCCCTGGTCGGCGGGGGCGAGTTCGTCGCTGGGGTCGGCGCCGACGGAGAAGGTCAGCAGGCCGTCGGGGAGCGCGGCGGTGAGGCCGTCGAGCGGGGAGACGGTGTGGTCGGGGAAGACCTGGGCGGAGCCGCCGCCGAGGACGCGGGCGTCACGGGCGGCGGCGCCGGAGAGCGCGACGGAGGTGCCGGCGGCGAGCGGCAGGGCGCCGTTCTCGTTGCGGACGAGGACGAAGCCGCGGCGGGCGATCTCGCGGGCGAGCGCGTCGCCGTCGATCCGCTCCAGGGCCGCGGCGTCGGCGACGACGGGCGGGGCGTCGTCGAGGGCGCCGACGCGGGCGGCGAGCCGCAGCACGTTCCGTACGGCCGCGTCGACGGCCTGCTCCTCGACCTCGCCGGCCCGGACGGCGGCGGCCAGGGCCGGGCCGTACACGGTCTGCGGGCCGGGCATGGCGACGTCGAGGCCGCCCTCGATGTCGCCGGTGGTCGAGCGGGCGGCCATCCAGTCGGAGACGTTGGCGCCGTCGAAGCCCCATTCGCCGCGCAGGACCTCGTTGACGAGGTACCGGTGCTCGGTCATGGTCGTGCCGTTGACCTGGTTGTACGCGGTCATGATGCCCCAGGGGTGGGCGTTCTTGACGATGGCCTCGAAGGGCGCGAGGTAGAGCTCGCGCAGCGGCCGCGGGGCGATGCGGTTGTCGACGGTGAAGCGGTCGGTCTCGGCGTCGTTGCCGACGAAGTGCTTGACGGTGGTGCCGACGCCGCCGTCCTGGACGCCCTGGACGTAGCCGGTGCCGAGGGCTCCGGTGAGGTACGGGTCCTCGCTGTAGGCCTCGAAGTGGCGTCCGCCGAGCGGTGTGCGGTGCAGGTTGACGGTGGGTGCGAGGAGGACGTGGACGCCCTTGCGGCGGGCCTCCTGGGCGAGCAGTCGGCCGGCCCGGCGGGCGAGGGCCGGGTCCCAGGCGGCGGCGAGCGCGGTCGGCGAGGGCAGGGCGACGGACGGGTCGTCGGCGGTCCAGCGGACGCCGCGGACGCCGATGGGGCCGTCGGACATGACGAGCGAGCGCAGGCCGATCTCGGGCAGCGCGGGGAGCGACCACATGTCCTGGCCGGCGAGCAGCCGGGTCTTGGTGTCGAGGTCGAGCTTGGCGAGGGCCGCCTCGACGGCCTGCTCGCGTACGGCGTCCGCGCCGTCCGCGCCGCCGGCGCCGGTGTCCGCGCCGGTGTCCGCGCCGGTCTGCGCGCTGGTGTCTGCCACGGCCGTACCTCCTCGTTGGGTCCTGGTGCGGCCATGGTGACCCGACTACCTGTAGATCGGTAGGTTACGTTACTGTTTCGTTATGGTGTCCATGGCGTACGGTCCTCTCGACAGGGACCTTCGGAAAGGGGGACGGGCGATGGCACGGGCCAGGAGCGAGGAGCGGCGGGCGGAGATCGTCCGCGCCGCCCTCGAGGTGATCGCCGAGCGCGGCTACCGCGGCGCCTCGCTCGGCGCCGTGGCCGAGCGGGTCGGGCTGACCCAGCAGGGCCTGCTGCACTACTTCCCGACCAAGGAGGCGCTGCTCGTCGCGGTCCTGGAGGAGCGCGACCGCTGGGACACCAGCGGCGCCCGCGACCGCGAGCACTGGCGGCTCGACCTCATGGAGTCGCTGGTCGAGTACAACGCGATGCGCCCCGGCATCGTGCAGACCTTCTCGGCCCTCCTCGGCGAGAGCGTCACGGAGGACCACCCGGCCCGCGCCTTCTTCACCGAGCGCTACACCCAGGTGCGGGAGAACATGGCCGAGGTCCTGCGCGCCGAGTTCGGCGACGAACTGCCCGGCGGCCTCACGCCGGAGCGGGCCGCGCCGCTGCTGACGGCGGTGATGGACGGACTGCAGTACCAGTGGCTGCTCGACCCGGAAGCCGTGGACATGCCGGCGTCGTTCCGGGACTTCCTCGCGCTCCTGAAGGAGGACAAGGAAGGCCGGGTGAAGGCGCCCTAGCGTCAGGCGCGTTGGCGCGATCAGCGCCGTGGCGCAGGGGCGGGCGGGGCGGAATACTTCCGGGCGGCCCGTCTTCGCCGTACGGAAGGACTCCCGTGCCCCCGCTCCGCACCGCGCTCGCCCTCGCCCTGACCCTGACCGCCCTGGCGCCCGCCGCCCCGGCCCTCGCCGTGCAGGCGCCCTCGCCCGCCGTCACCGTCGAGGAGGCCAGACTCGACCGGGCCGCGCCCCAGGAGATCCTGCGGCGCTCCGGATTCGCCTCCCTCGCGCCGGAGTTCACGGCCGCCCTCGCGCACGCCCGCTCCGCCGCGCAGGCCGAGCGGACGGTCGTACGGTACGGATCACGGCTCTGGCAGCGGGCGGTGGACCGGGCCCAGGGCCGCGGACCGGCGGGCGGCGACCTCAGCCGGGACGACGACCGGCCGCTGTACTGGGCGCGACTGTCCCTCAGCCGAGAACTGCGCACCTGGCAGCCGGAGTTCGGTCTCACCGACGAGGCCAGGGCCCGGCTCCTCGACCGGCTGGAGCGGACCTCGCGCGGCCAGGACACCCTGCGCTACCCGGCCGGCAAGGGCGTGAAGCGGATCCTCCTGACCGGTTTCGACCCCTTCACGCTCGACCGGGACAGCCGGATCAGCAATCCCTCCGGGGCCACCGCCCTCGCCCTGGACGGCACCTGGCTGCGCACCGCCGACGGTTCGCTCGCCCGGATCGAGACCACCGTCTTCCCGGTCCGCTGGCAGGACTTCGCCGACGGCACGGTGGAACGGACCCTGGCCCCGCACCTGCCGGAGGTGGACCTGTTCACCACAGTGAGCCAGGGCCGTCCCGGCCGCTTCGACGTCGAGCGGACCAACGGCGCCTGGCGCGGCGGCTTCCCCGACAACGACAACGCCTCGCGCACCGGGACCGTGCCCGTCGACGATCCGGCCACCCAGCCCCAGTGGACCTCGACGACCCTCCCCTACGCGGCGATCACGGCGGCGGCCACCGGCCGCTTCCCCGTCCACGACAACACCTCGGTCACCGAGCTGCCGGCCGGGTCCGACGCCGCCGTGGTCCGGCCCGACGGGCCGACGCCCGGATCCCGCGCCCGGGCGGGCGGCGGCGGGAACTACCTCTCCAACGAGATCGCCTACCGGGCTACCCTGCTGCGCGACCGCCTCGGCCTGACGGGCCTGCCCGGCGGTCATGTCCACACGCCGGTCCTGGAGTTCGGCCCGGGCAACACCGACCCGGCGACGGGCTCGGTCACCGACCACGCCTTCGTCCGCAACCGGCTCGACATCATCGCCCAGGTCCGGGCGATCGTGGCCGTCGCCGCGGGCTCGTCGGGCGCGTCCGGAACGTAGCGTCGTCCGCCCGAAGGCCGGGTGGGCGCCCGGACCCGGCGAGGCCCGACGCCTGACTTCAGCCGGCGACCGCGGCCAGGTCCTCGGCCGCGAGGGCCGGGTCGCGGGTCAGGGCGTGGTGGACGGCGTCCAGGACGGGCAGTTCGGCCAGGCCCGTCGCCAGGCGGACGTCCTTCGCGGCGAGGGCGACCGGGAAGTGGGAGCCGGTCGCGGTGGCGCGGGCGACGGCGCCGGCGAGCGGGCCCGCGGAGAGGGTGCGCAGGGCAAGCTCGCGGGGCAGGCCGAGCGCCTCGGCCAGGGCCAGGGCCTCGGCGACCAGGGCGACGCCGCCGATGACGACGTTGATGAGGACGAGCTTGAGGGCCGCGCCGGCGCCCGGACCGCCGCAGGCGGTGACGGTGCCGAAGCGGTCGAGGACGGCGGCGACGGGCGTGGTGTCGCCGCCGGCGAGGACGGTCAGTTCACCGGCCGCCGCCCGGTCGACGCTGCCCATGACGGGCGCGTCGACCAGGGTGACGCCCTCGGGGAGCCGCGCGGCGAGGGCCCGGACGGTGTCGGGGCCGACGGTCGAGGTGTCGATCCAGTGGGTGCCGGGGCGCAGCGCCGGGATCATGGACTCGGCGACGGCGAGCGCGGCGGCCGGGTCGGCCAGCATGGTGACGACGACGTCGGCGCCGGCGACGGCCTCGGCCGGGCTCGCGGCCCGGACGGCTCCGGCGGCGACGAGCGGGTCGGCCTTGCCGGGCGTGCGGTTCCAGACGGTGAGCGGGTGGCCGGCGTCGAGCAGGCGCGCGGCCATGGGGAGTCCCATGGAGCCGAGGCCGAGGAACGCGATCTTCTGCGGGTTCTTGTCCATGGCCTCGACGCTAGGTCCGGCCACGGCATGCGACAAGCGAATGTCTAGCATGGCTGCCATGTCCGCTGCGCATGGTTTGTACGAGGTGTTCCTCGCCGTCGCCCACGAGGGCTCCTTCACGGCCGCCGCCCGCACCCTCGGCTACACCCAGTCCGCGGTCTCCCGCCAGATCCGGACACTGGAGGACGAGACCGGCGCGGCCCTCTTCGAACGGCTGCCGCGCGGCGTGCGGCTGAGCGAGGCGGGCCGGGTGCTGCTGCCGCACGCGGCGGCGGTCCGGGCCCGACTCGCCGTCGCGCGCGCCGAGTTGGCGGCGCTGCGCACCCTCGACGGCGGGCTGCTCCGGCTCGGCGCCTTCGCCAGCGCGAGCGCCGCGCTGGTCCCGCGGGCGCAGGCCGCCTTCCGGGCACGGCACCCGGGCGTCGTGGTGACCCGGGTGGAGGGGCCCTCGGTGAAGCACCTGGGCCTGGTCGCGGCCGGCGAGGAGGACCTGGCGGTGGTGAGCCCGGCGGCCGACCGGCCCGCGCCGGAGGGCGTGACGCTCCATCACCTCCTCGACGAGCCGATGCTGGTGGCGCTGGAGCGCGGGCATCCGTACGCGGGCCGGCGGGACGTGCGGCTCACCGCGCTCGCCGACGAGGAGTGGATCGTCGGCAACGAGCGCCTGGAGGACACCTTGTTCCGGCCCGCGGTGGCCGCCGGCTTCCGTCCTCGTACGGGCCTGATCGCGCACGACTGGATCGCCAAGCTGGGCGCGGTCGCGGCGGGCCTCGGCGTCACCCTCGTACCGGCGCTCGCGGCGGCGTCCGTGCGGCCGGACGTGGCCCTGGTGACGATCCACCCGGACGACGTCCCGTACCGCAGGATCTGCGCGGCGGTTCCGCCCTCGCCGACCGTGGCGGCGACCGCGTTCCTGGGACTGCTGCACGAGACCGCCCGCTCGCTGGAGGAGGAGGGAGTGGGAGGATGAAGGCCATGATCGTCGCTGCCACGCAGTTCGCCCCGGTCGCCGGGGACATCGCCGCCAACGTCCGCGCCACCGCCGACCTGATCCGGGCCGCCGGCGCGGCGGGAGCCCGGGTCGTCGTCTTCGCCGAGCTCTCCCTCACCGGTTACGCGCCCCGGCTGATCCGGGACGAGCCCGAGCTGGTGCTCACCGACGACGACCCTCGGCTCGAAGCCGTACGGGAGGCCTGCCGGGAGGTCTCGGCCGCGGCCGTGGTGGGCGGGCCGGGCCGCACCGCCGCCGGGCGGCCCGCCGTCACGACACTGGTCGTCGGCCCGGACGGCACGCTGCTCACCCGCTACGACAAGCGGCATCTGTACGGGGTGGAGGCCGAGGTCTTCGAGCCGGGCAGGGCGGACGGGCGCTTCGAGCTGGACGGCGTCCGCTTCGCGCTCGCCACCTGCTACGACAACCGCTTCCCTGAGCTGGCCGAGCGGGCCGCCGCCGACAACTGCCGGGTGTATCTGGCCAGTTCGGTGCTCGGCGCGGACAACGACTCGTTCGAGACGGTCTATCCGGCGCGGGCCCGCGACTTCGGTCTGTACGTGGTCCTCGGCAACGTCCTCGGGACGAACGAGGACGGCGTGGGCGGCGGCCTGGCGGGCGGCTGGGGCCCGGACGGGTCGCGGCTCGCGGACGCCGGCCCGGACAAGCCGGGGTACGCGCTCGTGGACGTGCCCGAGGACGTACGCGCGGCGGCGCCGGACGGCCGGTGAGGAACCGGCCGCCCGGCGCGGGACGCCGTCACGCAACCCCCTGCCCGTGACGGCGCCCGTCCCCTGACGGGGCGCCCCGGGTCTCGCCTTACGGGGCGGTCAGGCCCAGCGTGTACGCGCCGGAGCCGCTGTAGGCGTGGACCACGTAGCGGTAGTAGCCCGCGGTGCCGTTGTACGTGATGTCCTCGTCGGCGCTCTCGGTGCCGCCGACCGCCACGTCCGCCCAGCCGGACCCGTTCCACTTCTGCAGGTACAGGTCGAAGTCGGCGCCGGCCGGACCGCGCAGGCAGCCCACGTGGGTGCCGGAGGCCGGCGAGTAGTAGTACGAGCCGTCCGGCTGGGCCTCGGCCTGGCCGTCGGTGAGGCTGCCCTCGTAGGTGTACTCGGTGTCGGCGCAGCCGGTCGGCGGCGTGGTCGTGCCGACCGCCAGCCGGTAGGTGACGGTGTGCGTGGCGGAGCCCTTGCCGGTGACGGTGATCGGGTACGTGCCGTTGGCGGTGCCGGCCGCGACCTGGACGGTCATGGTCGAGGAGCCGCCCGAGGTCACCGAGGACGGGCTGAAGGAGACGGTGACGCCGCTGGGCGCGCCGCTCGCGGAGAGCTGCACGGTCTGCGCGCTGCCGCCGGTGGTGGTCGTGTTCACGGTCGAGGTGACCGAGGCGCCGGGCTGGACCGAACCGGAGGCCGGGTTCAGCGCGAGCGAGAAGTCCGGCGTGGTGGTGCCGCCGCAGTCGGTCTCACCGGACTGGGCCGGGACGCCGACCGCGTTCCAGGCGGTCTTCACCGCGTTGCACTCGGCGCTGCCGTAGGTGTTCTTGGCGCTGGACAGGGTCGCCTTGCGGGCGGCCAGGTGGTTCCAGGAGGAGGTCTTCATCAGCAGCGCGCCCATGAAGATCTTGCCGGCCTTCTGGATGCCGATGCCGGTCACGGACGACGGGCCGCCGGAACAGATGGGGCTCGCGGGCTTGCCGCCGCCCGGGTTGGAGCCCTCGGCGAGCAGGTAGAACCAGTGGTTCTGCGGGCCGGCCGCCGCGTGCACCTCGGTACCGGAGTTCAGCTGCGGGTAGCAGTTGGGGTCGCCGGCGAGCGAGGGGTTGTACATGTAGCGGATCGGCTTGTTGTCGCCGAGGAAGTTGAGCTTCTCGCCGACGGTGTAGTCCGGGGTGTCGTTGGGGTTGTTGGCGAAGTGCTCGGTGAGCGCGCCGAATATGTCGCCGGTGGACTCGTTCATTCCTCCGTTCTCGTTGGAGGAGCCGGAGCTGCCCGGGGTCTTGTCGAAGATCTCGTGGCCGTACTCGTGGGCGACGACGTCGATGCCGGTGAGCTGCATCGTGCCGTTCTGGTTGTGGCCGTAGGTGGTCTTGGTGCCGTCGTAGTAGGCGTTGACCTCGTTCAGGCCGGCCCGGGCCGGGACCATGCCGCCCTGTCCGTTCTGGCCGTTGTAGCCGAACCACTGCTTGAGCATGTCGGACTCGCGCTGGGCGGCGTACATGATGTCGACGCAGGCGGTCACGAGGTCGTTGGCGGTGCCGTTGCCCCACGGCGGCGTGCCGGTGTAGGCGCTGCCGTTCTGGCCGCCGCAGCGGAAGCCGGAGCGGTTCGGGTCGGTCATGGAGCTCGCGGCGGTGTCGATGGTGACGTTGCCGTTGTGGTAGCCGCGGCCGTCGGCGTGCAGGATCTTGTCGGTGGCCCGGGCGACCTTGCCGGTGCGGGCGTCGACGTAGGTGTCGAGCGAGCTGGGCAGGCCCTCGGCGGTGCGGCCGACGACCAGGGTGTGCCAGGTGAGGACGGGCTTGGCGCCCTTGAGGAGCACGGTCAGTTCGGGGCTGCTCGCGCTCTCGACGCCCGCCAGCTGGGCCTTGGCGGTGGCGAGGGCGGCGGCGGAGGAGACCGCGGCCCGGGTGGAGAGCCGGATGGCCGGGGCGGGCGCGGCGGCGACCTCGCGGACCTTGCCGGCGCTGTCGGAGACGACGACGGCGTCGCCGCCGGCGACCGGGAGGCCCTTGTAGGTGCGCTGGTAGGCGGCGTAGTAGAGGCCGCCGGCCCACGGGGTGACGGCGGTGCGGACGAGTTCCTCGTCCGTGCCGTGGCGCAGTCCGTCGAGCCCGCTGTCGGCGGCCTTGTCGGCGGCGGCGAGGGCGAGGGACCTGCCGTGCCCGGGCGGTACGGGCTGGGCCGGTCCTGCGCCGGTCGCGGCGGTGGCGGTGCCCGCGAGGGTGCTCGCGAGGCTCGCCGTCAGCGCGATCGCTGCCAGGGCCGCCGGGAGTCTGGTGGGGTGCACGTCTGCTCCGTTTCGGGTGGGGGGAGACGGTGGGACGCGCCGAGTATGGGCGTGAACATGCCCAGCGGGGGACATCCCACCGGCCATAAGACGTGCGTTATGCCGAACCCTTACGTCCGCCCTCCGGCGCTGCCTACGCTGGCCGGATGCAGTTGGAGTTGAGGCATCTCGAGGCCGTCTGCCGGATAGCGGAAGCGGGCAGTCTGGGGCGGGCGGCGGCGCGGCTCGGAGTCTCCCAGCCGGCCCTGTCCGCCCAGCTGAAGCGGATCGAACGGGCCGCGGGCGGCGAGCTGTTCGTCCGCGGCCGGCACGGCGTCGACCCGACGCCGCTGGGCGAGTTCGTGCTGTCCAGGGCCCGTCGGGTGCTCGGCGAGATGGACGCCCTCGCGGCCGGCGCCCGCGCCGCCGCACCGCATCCGACGCTGCGGCTCGGCTGCATCCTGCTCGTCCTGGTGGACGGTCTGATCGGACGCCTGGAGCGGGAGATGGCGGGCCAGGAGACCGAGATCGCGGTCAGCGTCGAGCACTCGGTGACCACGCTCGGCCGCATGCTCGGGGCCGGGCAGTACGACGCGATCGTGTACGGGGAGGTGGCCGACCACGAGGTGCCGCTGCCCGAGGGCGTGGTCGCCCGCACCCTCGTACCGAAGGAACCGTTCTGCGTACGGATGTCGGCGGCGCACCCGCTGGCCGGGCGGGACCGGATCGATCTCGCGGACCTCGCGGGCGAGACCTGGATGACGCTGGTCGAGGACGACGACGGCGGGCCGGAGGCGCTGGTCGACGCCTGCCGGCGGGCCGGCTTCACCCCGACGCTGCGGCACCGCATCGCCGACCGCAAGATGCACTACGACCTGATCGCGTCGGGGCGCGCGATCTCCATGAGCCAGCCCACCGCGCCGCCCGCCGAGGGCACCGTCCTGCGTCCGCTCACCGGCGACCCGATCACCGGCCGCATCCGCCTGGCCTGGCGTCCCGCCGCCCTCCCGGTCCTCCACGCCCGGCTCCTCTACCGCGCGGCGGCCCTCGCCTACCTGGACAACGTGCCGAACAACTCCTTCCACCGGACCTGGTGGGAGTCCCGCCCGGAGCTCCACCCGGACCTGGACTGAGGGTGGCGGGGGCAGGGGCGCGGGCCTCGGGACCGGCGGGGATGGCGGGGCCGTCCGGTCGCCGGGACCGGCGGGCCGCCGGGGTGGCCGGGCCGGCGCCGGGACCGGCGGGCGAGCCCATTCGGAGGCGGCCGTCTGCACCGGTCGGGCGGTCCCGGGCCGGGCGCGGAGTGTTCGCACGGCTCGGGCGCGGCGCGGAGCCATAGTGCGGGCATGAGAACCACCTCCCGCAGCCGCCGCTCGCGGCGCGTCCTCGGCGTCGCCGCGCTGTTCGCCGCGGCGCTCCAGATCACGGCCCTCGCCGCTCCCGCCGGGGCCGCCGCGCCGCCGCCCGGCGGGCACGAGGCGCCCCCGGCGCACGAAGCCCGGAAGGGGCACGACGGTCACGGCGGCCACGGCGGTGGCGGCTGCGTCCGGACCCGGCACCCGCTGGACGACCGGGCCCGCGCGGTCGTCGACATCGTCCGCAAGGCCAAGACCGACCTGCGTCTGAACGCGGTGCTGTTCCGGGTCACCGTCGACGGACGCGAGGTCGTCACGGACGCGCTCGGCGAGTCGATGACGGGTGTGCCGGCCGAGCCGGACATGCACTTCCGCGCGGGCTCGGTGGCCTTCGCCCACATCGGCACCACCCTGCTCCGGCTGGTCGAGCAGGGCCGGGTCGGTCTCGACGACACGGTGGAGCGCTGGCTTCCGAACGTCCCGCGCGCGCGGGAGATCACGCTGCGGATGCTGGCGAACAACACCTCGGGCCTGCACGACTACGTGACCGACCCGAAGTTCGACGCCGAGCTGGAGGCGCACCCGTTCCGCGCCTGGACGCCGGACGAGCTGCTCGCGTACCCGTTCTCCCACGACTTCTGGTACACCCCGGGCACCAACTGGAGCTACTCGCACGCCA
This sequence comes from Streptomyces sp. NPDC053493, assembly GCF_044544825.1. NCBI lineage: Bacteria > Bacillati > Actinomycetota > Actinomycetes > Kitasatosporales > Streptomycetaceae > Streptomyces > Streptomyces sp. NPDC053493. The sequence goes on along the minus strand of NZ_JBITXS010000008.1, from coordinate 87,761 downwards.
ACTACCTGCTGCTCGAACGGGCCCTGGAGCGGATCACCGGGCAGCGGATCGACAAGCTGGTGGAGGAGCAGGTCACCGGCCCGCTGGGCCTGCGCAACACCCGCAACGCCTTCACGCCGGAGATTCCCCGGCCGGTGCTGCACGCGTTCACGTCCGAACGCGGTCCGTACGAGGAGTCGACCTACTGGAACCCGTCGTGGACCACGGGTCCCGGCGCGGTCATCACCTCGGACGTCTGCGACATGACCCGCTCGGCGCGGGGCATCGGCAGCGGCGAGCTGATCTCGCCCGACTCGTACCGGACCCTGGTGAACCCGGGCACGGTGGGCCTCGGTGTCCCGACCGCGAGGTGCCCGGCCGACGTCTGTCTGCGGCAGACCGAGGCCAGGCACTTCGGCCTCGGGGTGATCGTCGCCAACACCTGGCTGCTGCAGAACCCGTCCTTCTCGGGCTACGCCGCGATCCAGGCGTATCTGCCGTCGAGGCGTCTGGCCATCGCCGTGTCCACGACCAAGAAGGCGGACACGCCCGACGGCAACACGGCGGAGGTGGTCGCCGAGCGGATCGCCGCGGCGCTCGCCCCGGATCACCCGCTCTCGCCCTGACGCCTCGCGCCGCGGCTCGGACGCCCGCGCGGCGGCTCAGGCGCCGTGGCGTCCTGGGCCGCCCGCGCGGCTCAGCCGACGTGGCGTCCCGGGCCGCCCGCGCCAGGTGCGCCGCCCGGGCCGCCGGGGAAGCCGGCGCCGTTCGCCGCCGGCCGCGGCCCCCGGTCGTCCTCGTCGTCGCGGTCCGCCGTCTCGCCGTTCAGGTCGCGGGCCATCAGGGTGGCCCCGGCGACGGCGCCCGGCATGAGCAGGACGGCGACGAAGGGCACCAGGAAGGAGAGGGTGAGCGGCACGCCGAAGCCGAGCGCCGCCGCCCGGCGGCCGCGCAGCAGCCCGAGGCGCTGCTTGAACTCGACCCCGCGGCGCTGCAGCGCCACCGCCGTGAGCTCCTCGGTGAGGAAGAAGCCGGAGACGCAGAAGCCGATCGCCGGGACGACGGTCTGGCCGGCCACCGGGATGAAGCCGGCCGCGAAGAGCAGGATGCCGTAGAACGCGACCCGCAGCAGGACGCGGAGGCTGTCACGGCCGGAGATCCACAGCTCGCGCCAGAGCGGGAGTCCGGACTCGGGGACCTCGCCGCCCTCGGTGCGGTCGACCGCCTCGGACAGCGACTCGTAGAAGGGCTGCCCGACGAGCAGGGTCACGGCCGTGAAGGTGATCACGGCGAGGAAGATCCCGAGGGCGAGGACCAGGGCGGTCAGCGCGCCCCGGAAGAGGCCCTGCCAGGGCGAGCCCCAGTCGTCGGCGAAGGGCGTCGCCCAGGCGGTGGCGTCGTCGGCGCCGTAGAAGAGGCCGACGAGCGCTCCCGCGTAGAGGACGAAGGTGACGAGCCCGGGCAGCAGCCCGAAGCCGAACCACCGTCCGTGCCGGCCGACCCACTTCTGACCTTGCAGGAGGTAACCGAATCCCGCCCCGAAATCACGCATGTCGATCACCCTAGTGGGGCCGCGCAGGAGGATCCGATTCTTGTTTCCCAGTTGAGACGCGGAGAGCCGCACCCTGGTCGGTCAGGGTGCGGCCCTCCTCCAGTCTCGGCCCCGACGGGTCAGACGGCGAGCTCGACCGTGATGTTGCCGCGGGTCGCCTTGGAGTACGGGCAGACCTGGTGGGCCTTCTCGATCAGGCTCTTGGCGGTCTCGGCGTCCACGTTGGGTATGGTCGCCGAGATCTTCACGATGATGCCGAAGCCCTCGTCGTTCTTGCCGATGCCGACCTCGGCGGTGACCGTCGAGCCGGAGACGTCCGCGTTCTCGTTGCGCGCCACGACGCCCAGGGCGCCCTGGAAGCAGGCGCTGTAGCCGGCGGCGAAGAGCTGCTCCGGGTTGGTGCCCGCGCCGGAGCCGCCCATGGCCTTGGGCGGGTTCACGACGACGTCGAGCTGGCCGTCGTCGGTGGCGACGCGGCCGTCGCGGCCGTTCTCGGCGGTGGCGACGGCGGTGTACAGGACGTCGGACTGCTGAATCGACATGCTGCTGTCTTCCTTACTTCGGTTCGCCGCGACTCGCGCCCACGATCGCGACGGCTGAGGGAAGACTAACGGGTCGCCGAGACGATCATCTTTCCGGTGTTGTCGCCGCGGAGCATGCCGAGGAAGGCGTCCACGCCGTTCTCGATGCCCTCGACGAAGGTCTCGCCGTACTTCAGCTCGCCGGAGCGCAGCCAGCCGCCGACCTCCTCGACGAACTGCTGCTGCAGCCCGTAGTGGTCGCCGACCAGGACGCCCTGGAGGCGGAGCCGCTTGCCGATGATCATGGCCATGTTGCGCGGGCCGGGCACCGGCTCGGTGTCGTTGTACTGCGCGATCATGCCGCAGATGGTGGCGCGGCCGTGCACGTTGAGCGAGGAGATCGCGGCCTCCAGGTGGTCGCCGCCGACGTTGTCGAAGTAGACGTCGATGCCGTCCGGGGCGGCCTCGCGCAGCTGGTCCCGCACAGCGCCCGCCTTGTAGTTGAAGGCGGCGTCGAAGCCGAGCTCCTCGACCAGCCACTTCACCTTCTCGTCGGAGCCGGCCGAGCCGATGACGCGGGAGGCGCCCTTGAGGCGGGCCATCTGACCGACCTGGCTGCCGACGGCGCCGGCCGCGCCGGAGACGAAGACGGCGTCGCCCTCCTTGAAGGAGGCGACCTCGAAGAGGCCGGCGTAGGCGGTGAGGCCGGTCATGCCGAGCACGCCGAGGTAGGCGGAGAGCGGGGCCAGCTCCGGGTCGACCTTGGTGGCGAGCTGGGCGGGCACCTCGGCGTACTCGCGCCAGCCGAGGCCGTGCAGGACGTGGTCGCCGACGGCGAAGCCCTCGGCGTTGGAGGCGACGACCTCGCCGACCGCGCCGCCGTCCATCGGGCGGTCGAGCTTGAAGGGCGGGATGTAGGACTTCACGTCGTTCATCCGGCCGCGCATGTACGGGTCGACCGAGAAGTGCAGGTTGCGCACGAGGACGCGGCCCTCGGCGGGCTCGGTGACCGGCGTCTCGCGCAGGGCGAAGTCCGCGGGCACGGGCCAGCCGTGCGGGCGGGCGACGAGGTGCCACTCACGGCTGGACGCGGGGAGTACGGACATCGGCGGTGCCTCCTGGAACGCTTCACTCACACGAAGCTTCGGATACTTCATGAACTGAAACAACCATGCGCCTCAATATTTCATGTTGTCAAGTATCGGAGTAGGATGAACCCATGCCCAGCTCACGCACGGACCCTCTGACCCGCGAGGTCGTGGAACTCATCGGCACGGTCGTGGCGCGCTACCACGAGGAGTACGAGGAGGCCGCCGCCGCGCACGCGCTCACCGGCGCACAGGCCCGGGTCCTCGGGCTGCTCGCCCTGGAGCCCACGCCCATGCGCAAGATCGCCGAACAGCTCAAGTGCGAGCCGTCGAACGTCACCGGGATCATCGACCGCCTGGAGTCCCGCGGCCTGGTGGAACGCCGCCCCGACCCGGCCGACCGCCGGGTGAAGGTCGCCGCACCCACCGAGGAGGGCCGCGAGACCGCCCGCCGGCTGCGCGACTCGCTGCGCTTCGCCCGCGAGCCGCTCGGCGAGCTGACCGAGGTCGAGCGCACGCTGCTGCGCGACCTGCTCAAGCGGATGCTGGGCGAGGCCCCCGGCGACGGGCGCCAGGAGGCGTCCCGCCAGGACACGACCTAAGTCGTACCGCGGGACCGGTCTACACGCACCACCACAGGAAGCGGGTACAGGTCGGCGTCGGGCTCGGACTGGTGCTCGGCGTCGGTGCGGTCGTGGCCGGTGTGCCGCCGCCGGGCTGTCCGGGCGCCGAGCCGCTCGCGGAGGGCGTGGCGCCGTCGGAGGGCGTGGCGGACGGCGTGGCGGTGCCGCTCGTGGAGGCCCTCGGCGACGGCCCGGACCCGTCACCGCTCCCGTCGCCCGGGCCCGTGCCCGTATCGGAGCCCGTGCCCGTTCCCGTACCGGTGCCGCTTCCCGCGCCGTCGGCGCGTCCCGTGCCGCGTCCGGCGTGCGGGGTGGTGGTCGGGCGCGGGCCGGCCGAGTCGACAGGCCCGGGACCGTCCGGCGCGCCGGTGCTGCCGGTGGGGTCCGGCGGCGTCGGGTCGAGCGTCTCGACCACGTCCTCTTCCTGCACGGCGGTGGCGGAGCCGCCGCCGTCGGGCTGCTCCATGGCCAGCTTGGCCATGCTCAGCGAACCGGCCGCGAGCACGAAGCCCAGCGTGCCGAGCACCACGGTGCGCCCGCGGCGCGAGCGGGCCCGGCGGCCGCCCGCGCGGCCGTTCCCGGCACCCGTGCCGCCCTTCCCGCCCCTGCCGCCGCCGCTCCGGCCCGCCCGGCGCGCGGCGGCGCGGCCCCCGGCCGGGCGGGGCGGCTCGACCAGGTCCAGCTCGTAACTGAACTCCGGCGCGACCGACGGCAGCGCGGACGCCGGCTCCGCGCGCGTCTGCGGAGCCGGGTGGGAGGCGAGGTACCGCAGCTCCTCGGCGGGCGTCCCGCAGCCCGCACAGGCCAGGGCGCCGTTGAGATGCCGTCGGCACTGGTGGCAGTAGTCCATGGCGCCCGCAGGCTATGCGTCCCACGGACCTGGCTGATAGGCGCGGACGTGAGGATCCTGTGAGGAAAGTGCAGGTCGTCGGCGCGTCGTCGCGTATCTCCCCGTTCGGGCAGGATGGGCGCATGACCCCTGCCGCCCCCTTTGGGCCGTACGAGTTCCAGCTCGTCCTGCTCCGCCGGATGGCCGACCACCAGGCCGGGCTCGTCGAGGACGCCCTGCGGGAACTGGGCGCCACCCGCGCCGAGATGCGGGAGGCGAACAAGCGGTGGCAGGCGTGGGCGCACGGCCGGCACGGCCCCGGCGAGTTCGACCGCTACCGCCAGGTCCTCGGCGAACCGGAGACGCGCGAGGAGCCGCCCGGCTTTCCGGGGAGCGAGGCCTGGGCGTGGCCGGTGCCGCTCTGGCCGGACCTGCGCTTCACCGTCCTGGCCGGCCCGCCCCGCCGTACCGTCTGGTCCCGCTCCCTGACCCGCGCGCCCGGCGCCGCCCCGCCCGAGCTGCGCACCGAGGCCGATCTGCGCCCGTGGCGGGTCACGGCCGACGAGGTCTGGCGGGCCTTTCGCGACCCGGCACCGCGCGAAGGCGTCGCCCCGGCCCTCACCCGCCTCGACTTCACCCTTCCCGACGGGACCCGCGGCGCCGCCGAGTTCGCCTGGGGCCTCCTCCAGCGCCTGGTGCCCCACTGCCGGGCGTGAAGCCCTGACCACGGCCTGACGTTACGTCAGGGAAGCCGCACCCCCGGGCGGCTCAGCCCAGCGCGCGCGCCGGCGGGCACGGAAGGACGATGCGAACAGGACCGCGCTTCAGCGGGCCCTCGCAGACCACCTCGCCTGTGCCAGCACCGCACTCCGGAGGACCGCCGTGACCGTCAGCCTTGAGCAGCTGCGCCGCTGCCATGTCGCCGTCGACCTGGGCGCCGCCCGCACCCGGGTCTTCGTCAAGGGCGCCGGACTCGTCGTGGACGAGCCGTCCGTCGCCGCCGTCAACACCCGCACCGGCGCGCTCATCGCCGTCGGCGCGCTCGCCGAGAAGATGACCGGCCGCACCCCGGACTACATCCGGGTGGTCCGCCCGGTCTCCGGCGGCACCGTCGTCGACATCGAGATGGCCCAGCGGATGCTCCGTCACCTCCTCGGCGACAAGCTCCGCCGCCAGCTGCGCCGCAAGCCCCGGCTGCGGGCCGCCGCCTGCACCCCGCACGACAGCGACCCGCTCGCCCAGCGCGCCGCCGTGGAGACCCTGGTCGGCCTCGGTGCCCGCCGGGTGGAACTCGTCGACACCCTGATCGCGGCGGCCGTGGGCTGCGGACTCCCGGTCGAGCAGCCGACCGCGACCATGATCATGGTGTGCGGGGCCGCCACCACCCAGGTCGCCGTGCTCTCCCTCGGCGCGATCGTCACCGCCGAGCGGATCCCGGTCGGCGGCGACGCCATCGACCACGCCGTCATCCAGCACCTGCGCCACCAGCACGAGCTGATGCTGCCGAGCCAGTCGGTCCGCCCGCTCCAGGTCGCCCTGCACGGCAACGGCCTGACCGTCCAGGGCCCGAGCTTCACCGAGATCCACGGCCGCGACGTCGCCACCGGCCTCGCCCGCTCGGTCACCGTCGACACCGCCGCCGTGCGCTCGGCCATCCAGACGCCGCTCACCGCGGTCCTCGACGGCATCGGCAAGGTGCTCCGCGACTGCCCGCCCGACCTGGTGGCCGACCTCGCCGACCGGGGCATCATGATGGTCGGCGGCAGCGCCCTGCTGCCGGGCCTCGACCAGATGCTGCGCGAGGCCACCGGGATGCCGGTGCACATCGCCGAACGGCCCGACGTCTGCGCCGTCCTGGGCCTGGGCGCGATGCTGGAGGGCCGGGTCCAGCCGCTGGTCCTCGACCTCGACCCGCTGACCGAGCAGGACGACCGGGACGCGGACGGGGGCGGGGACAGGGGCACGGACCGCGACCGGGGCCCGGGCCGGGATCTGGAGCGGGAGCGCGACCGGGAGCGCCTCCGGGGCGACGACCGCGAGCCCGCCGAGAGCCGCGAGCGCGAATAGTCCGCGGCCGGGCGCTTCGTACGACCATGACACCATGCCGACCACGGACACGGGCGAGCACAAGAACGCGGACGAGGACACGGACACGGACGCGGATGCGGGCGCGGGCGCGGACGAGGACACGGGCGCGGACGAGGACACGGGCGCGGACACGGGCACGGACACCGGCGCACACACGGGCGTGGGCCTGACCGCGGACATGGACGTGACCGCGGACATGGACGACGACGGGCAGGCGCCGCCCCGCCTGCCCGCCCTCCTCGAAGCCGTCCTCGGCGTCGGCAGCGAGCTCGAACTGCGCGCCACCCTCCAGCACATCGTGGACACCGCCACCGCGCTGACCACCGCCCGCTACGGAGCGCTCGGCGTCGTCGACCCCGAGCGCCGGCGCATCACCGAGCTGTTCACCAGCGGCATGACGGACGAGGAGCGGCAGCGGATCGGCCGCCTCCCCGACGGCCGCACCGGACTCCTCGGCGTCCTGGTCCAGGACCCGCAGCCGCTCCGGCTCGACGACCTGTCCGCCGACCCGCGCTCGTCCGGCGTGCCCGAGGGCCATCCGCCGATGCGCTCTTTCCTCGGCGTGCCGATCCGCGTCCACACCGAGGTCTTCGGCAACCTCTACCTCACCGACAAACGCGCCGGCCCCTTCACCGACGAGGACCTGGCCCTGCTGCGCGTCCTCGCCTCCCAGGCCGGCATCGCCATCGGCAACGCCCGCCTGTACGAGACGGCCCGCCAGCGCGAACGGTGGATCGAGGGCGCCGCGGCCGTCACGACCGCGCTGCTCGCCGGCGAACCGGCCGAGGACGCCCTGATGGCCGTCGCCGAACGGGCCAGGCTGCTCGCCGGCGCCTCGGCCGGCGTCGTCCTCCAGCCCACCCGGGAGGGCGGCATGGAGATCGTCGCCGCCTCCACCTCCGACGACCCCGGCGACCTGATCGGCACCACGATCGCGCCCGGCTCTCCCGTCCTGGTCCAACTGCTCGGCGGCGAGCCGGTGTTCATCGAGGACTCGGCCACCGATCCCCGGATGACCACCCATGTCCGCAGCCGCTTCGGACCGTCGATGATGCTGCCGCTGCAGAGCGGCGGAAAGCTCATCGGCACCCTGGCGCTGCCCCGGCGCCGCGGCGACCGCCCGTACTCGGCGGTGGACCGGCTGCTCGCCTCCCAGTTCGCCTCCCAGGCGGCGCTCGCTCTGGTCCTCGCCGACGCCCAGCACGACCGCGAGCGGCTCGCCGTCTACGAGGACCGCGACCGGATCGCCCGCGACCTGCACGACCTGGTCGTGCAGCGGCTCTTCGCCACCGAGATGATGCTGGAGTCGACCCGGCGCAGGGCCGCCGGCAGCTCCGCCGGGCGCGGCGAGGACGAGCTGATCGGGCGGGCGGTCGACGAGCTGGACTCCACGATCCAGGAGGTCCGTACGGCGATCTTCGCGCTCCAGCAGCCGCCCGCCGACGCCCCGGCCTCCTTCCGCGGCCGGGTGCTGCGCGAGACCGGCGGCGCCGCGGCGCTGCTCGGCTTCCAGCCCTCCGTGCACTTCGCCGGCGCCGTCGACGCCCTCGCCGACGACACCACCGGCGACCGGCTGCTCGCCGCGCTGCGCGGGGCGCTCGCCGCGGCTCACCGGCGCCAGCCGCGCGTCGGGGCCGTCACGGTCGAGGTGACGGCCGACGACAGGGGCCTGCGGCTGCGGGTCGAGGACGACGGAGACCCGCCGGCCGTGGTGACGTGGCCGTAGGCGGTGCTCCGAGCCGCCGCGCACCCACCCGTACGGCGTCGTCCCGCACACGCCCGTACGGCGTAGTCCGGCGCGCCTCGCCCCCGCGCACGATCTTGACTGGGGACGTGGACACCGAAGCGAAGGTCCCCGCGGCCGCCTACCGCAACCTGCTCATGGCCACCGTCGGCTTCACGCTCACCTTCTGGGCCTGGGACCTGATCGCCCCGCTCGGCAGCTGGTACGGCGACCGGCTCTCGCTCAGCTCCTTCGAGCAGTCGCTGCTCGTCGCGATCCCCGTCCTGGTCGGCTCCGTGGGCCGGATCCCGGCGGGCGCGCTCACCGACCGCTACGGGGCCAAGCTGATGTTCCCGCTGGTCTCCGCGCTCACGATCGTGCCGGTGCTGCTGCTCGTCGTCGCCAAGGACAGTTACGGCCTGATGCTGGTCGTGGCGTTCCTCCTCGGCCTCGGCGGCACCACGTTCGCGATCGGCATCCCGCTGGTCAACTCCTGGTTCCCGCCCGCCAAGCGCGGCTTCGCGCTCGGCGTGTTCGGCATGGGCATGGGCGGTGTGGCGCTCTCCGGCTACTTCACGCCGCGGATCGCCGAGCACGGCGAGAACCTGCCGTTCGTGGTCGTGGCCGTCGCCCTCGCCGCGTACGCCGTCCTCGCCGCGCTGTTCGTCACCGACCGCCCCGACCGGCCGGTGCCGTCCGCCTCCCTCACCACCCGCCTCCGCGACGCGGGCCGGCTGCGCGTCACCTGGGAGCTGTCGGCCCTCTACGCGATCGGCTTCGGCGGCATCGTCGCCTTCGGCGTCTACCTGCCGACGTACCTGAAGAGCTGGTACGGCCTCGACCCGACCGACGCGGGCACGAAGGCCGCCGGATTCGCCCTGGTGACGGTCGTCTTCCGGCCGATCGGCGGCTGGCTCTCGGACCGGATCCACCCGGCCCTGGTCACCGCCGTCGCGCTCGCCCTCGTCGCCCTCCTCGCCGTCGTGCAGGCCTTCGACCCGGCGCTGAACCCCGGCGGCACGATCGCGCTGCTGATCATGGCCGCCGGCCTCGGCACCGCGAGCGGCTCCGTCTTCGCGCTCGTCTCGCAGGTCACGCCGCAGCCGCAGGTGGGCAGCGTGACCGGCATCGTCGGCGCGACGGGCGGGCTCGGCGGCTTCGTGCCGCCACTGGTCATGGGCGCGATCTACAGCGCCAAGGACTCGTACTCCATCGGCTTCATGCTGCTCTCCGACCTCGCGCTGGCCGGCTGCGTCTACGCGTACGGGCGGATGCGGTCCGTGCGGCCCGAGGGCGGCCCGGCGCCGTCCGCTCCCGAGGTGAGCAAGGTCGCAGCGCGCCGCACCTGACACCTGGGCAGAATGCCCCCATGAGCGCCCTCTTCCCGGCCCTTGCGGCCGGCTCCGACCGGCCCGCGCTGCGCGTCGGTCAGGACACGCTGACGTACGAGGAACTGGCGCGGGCCGCCGGTGCCGTGGCGGTACGGCTTCGGGGCGCGGGACGCGTCGCCGTCTGGGCCACGCCGACGGCGCCGACGGCGGTCGGCGTGGTGGCCGCGCTGCTGGCCGGCGTGCCGGCCGTCCCGCTCAACCCGCGCATCGGGGAACGGGAGTTGGCGCACATCCTCGGCGACAGCGCACCGGGCGCGGTCCTCGCGGGCGCCGGGGACGCACTGCCGGCGGGGCTCGCGGGGCTGACGAGGATCGACGTGACCGCGCGGCCGGAGGGCCTCCTCGCGGAGGACGGCGCGGCCACGGCGCCCGGGCCCGACGTGCCGGACGCCGGTGCCGCGCCGGCCGCCGGTGCTGTGCCGGCCGCCGGTGCTGTGCCGGACGCCGGTGCTGTGCCGGACGCAGCCGGGGCGCCGGACACCGGTGGTGCGCCGGATGCAGGCGTGTCCGCCGGGGCCGCCTCGGCCGTCGGGTCCGAGGATCCCGAGGCGCCCGCCCTGATCGTCTACACCTCCGGCACCACCGGCCCGCCCAAGGGCGTCGTGCTGTCCCGGCGGGCGATCGCCGCCTCGCTCGACGCGCTCGCCGAGGCCTGGGCGTGGACCGGCGACGACGTGCTCGTGCACGGCCTGCCCCTCTTCCACGTCCACGGCCTCGTCCTCGGCGTGCTCGGGCCGCTGCGGCGCGGCGGTGAGGTGCGGCACCTGGGCGCCTTCTCGGTCGAGGGCGTCGCGAAGGAACTCGGCGACGGCGGCGGGACGATGCTGTTCGGCGTGCCGACCATGTACCACCGGCTCGCGGAGGCCCTCCCCCACGAACCGGCGCTCGTCCGGGCCCTGACGGCAGCCCGGCTGCTGGTCTCCGGGTCGGCGGCGCTGCCCGTGCACGACCACGAGCGGATCACGGCGGCCACCGGACGGACGGTGATCGAGCGGTACGGGATGACCGAGACGCTCATGAACACCTCGGTCCCGGTCGGCTCGGGCCCGCGGCCCGGCTCGGTGGGCCTCCCGCTCCAGGGCGTCGAGCTGCGCCTGACGGACGAGGACGGCTCCGTCCTCACCGCGTACGACGGTGAGACGGTCGGCGAGATCCAGGTGCGCGGCCCGAACCTGTTCAGCGCCTATCTGAACCGCCCGGACGCGACGGCGGCCGCCTTCGCCGACGGCGGCTGGTTCCGGACCGGCGACATGGCGGTGCGGGAGGCCGACGGGTACGTGCGGATCGTGGGCCGCAAGGCGACCGACCTCATCAAGAGCGGTGGCTACAAGATCGGCGCCGGCGAGATCGAGAACGCCCTCCTCGACCACCCGGAGGTCCGCGAGGCCGCCGTCACCGGCGAGCCCGACCCGGACCTCGACGAGCGGATCGTGGCGTGGGTGGTGCCGGCGGACCCGGCGCGCCCGCCGGCGCCCGAGGCGCTCGCCGACCATGTGACCGCGCTCCTCGCCCCGCACAAGCGGCCCCGCGAGGTCCGCTTCCTGCCGGCGCTGCCCCGCAACGACATGGGCAAGATCCTCAAGAAGTCCCTCCAGGAGACCTCCCATGGCTGAGCGGCTCTCCGCACGGGAGGCGGTCGCGCTGCTCACGGCGGACTTCGCCGCCGCGGACACTCCCCTGCCCGAAGGACCGCCGGACGGGCCCCTCGCCTGGGCCGGCTACGACGCCTCCCGCGCCCGGGCCGCCGAGCGGACCGGCGAGGAGGAGTCGGTGCTGTACGGCACGGCGACGGTCGGCGGACGGCCGTGCGTGCTCGTGGTGTTCGAGTTCGGCTTCCTCGGCGGCTCGCTCGGGCGGGCGGCCGGCGACCGCCTCGTCGCCGCGTACCGCACGGCCGTCGACCGGCGCCTGCCGCTGGTGTCGCTGGTCGCGACCGGCGGCAGCCGCATGCAGGAGGGCATGATCGCCCTCACCCAGCTCCAGCGCGTCGCCGCCGAGACGGTCAGGCTGCGCGCGGCCGGCGTCCCGCACGTCACGGTGCTGCGGGACCCGTCGACGGGCGGCGGCTGGGCCACCGTCGGCGCGGGCGCCGACGTCGTCCTCGCCCTGCCCTCCGCCCAGGTCGCCTTCGCCGGCTCGCGCGTCCGCCCGCCGCACGCCGACCCCGCCGCCTACACGGCCGAGGACCAGCACGCCCACGGCCACGTGGACGCGATCGTCCCGCCCGACCGCCTCGGCGCGGCCGTCGCCCGGTGGCTGCGCCTGCTCGCGCCGGAGGCCGGCGGACCCGCCGAGCCGCGTCCGCCGGCCGCGCCGCCGCCCCACGCGCTCGGCGGGCCCGTGCTGCCCGCCACCGGATGGGACGCCGTGTGCGGCGCGCGGGCGGCCGGGCGGCCGCGGGCGCGGGCGTATCTCGACGCCTACTTCGAGGAGCGGGCGGCGGTCAACGGTGACCGGGCCGGCGGTGTGGACCCCGGTGTGGAGTGCGGCTTCGGTGTGCACGACGGCCGGGTCGTGGCCTACGCGGCGCAGGACGGCGGGGCGACCCGGCCGGCCGGATTCCGCACGGTGGCGCGGCTGGTGCGGCTCGCCGACCGGCTCGGGATCCCGGTCCTGACGCTGATCGACACGCCCGGCGCGGCCAACGACGCCGAGGCCGAACGGGCCGGGGCGGGGCCGGCCATCGCGGAGGCCTTCGCGGCGATCGCGGAGGCCCGCGTCCCGGTCACCTCCCTGCTCGTCGGCGAGGGCGGTTCCGGCGGCGCACTCGCGCTGGCCGCGCCCGGCAACACCTGGGTCACGCCGGACGGTTACTTCTCCGTCATCGCGCCCGAGCTCGCCGCCCAGATCCTCAAGCGCGGCCCGGAGGAGGTCCCGGACACCGCCTGCCAGCTCCGGCTGCGGCCGCAGGACCTGGTGGACCTCGGCGTCGTCCGCGGCATCGTCGACACCGCCGCCGAAGGGCAACAGGAAGCCCCCTCGGTGTGAGGGGGCTTCCTGCCGTGGCTCGGCGGACGATCAGTCGTCGTCGCCCTGGCACAGGCTGAAGTCGCCGCAGACGACGACCGTGTGGTCCACGACGGTGACGTCGCTGTCGTCGAGCCACGACGGGCCCTCGTGGGCGAGGGCCGTGCCGGAGCCGGCCAGAACGGCCGCGGTGGCCAGGGCGAACGTAGCGATGATCTTGCGCATGAAAACCTCCTGACGAGCGGGGTTGCTCACTTCGGAGCCTCGTCGGGGCGCACGCCGGCGGCAAACGCTGGCGGCTGATAGGGGCACGGGCTGGCCCGTTCGAGCGGAACGGGCCACCCCAACGGTGGCGCCCACGCCCGCGCCCACGCCCGCGCCCGCCCGGCGCCCACGCCCGCCCGGCGCCCACAGGCGCGGAGCCTCACGCAGTGGGGTGGTGCGCGTCGTAGCGGCGGAAGCCCTTTCCGTACGCGGCGAGGAGGCCGATCGCGAGGACGCAGGCCAGTCCGCCGCCCGTGACGGCCACGGTCGGCGAGGTCAGGTCGGCGACGGTGCCGGCGAGGAAGTCGCCGAGCCTCGGGCCGCCGGCGACGACCACGATGAAGACGCCCTGGAGCCGGCCGCGCATCTCGTCCGGGGCCGCGACCTGCATCATCGTGTTGCGGAAGATCATCGAGACGGTGTCGGAGTAACCGGCGACGGCGAGCAGCAGCAGCCCGAGCCAGAGATCGCGGGTGAGGCCGAAGACCGCGATGGCGGTGCCCCAGGTGGCCACCGCCAGGAAGATCGCCTGCCCGTGGTGGCGGATCCGGCCCTGCCAGCCGGAGAGCACGCCGCCGAGCAGCGCGCCGAACGCCGGTGCGGCGACGAGGAGTCCGGTGGTCTTGGCGTCCCCGCCGTACCAGAGGACGGCCACGGCCGGGAACAGCGCCCGCGGGTGCGCGAGGATCATGGCGCAGAAGTCGGAGAAGAACGTCATGCGCAGGTTGGGGCGGGTGGCGAGGAAGCGCAGCCCGTCGAGGACGGAGGCCCGCCGGGCGCCGGTGCGCTCCGGAAGCATCGAGGGCAGCCGCCACATCGCGTAGAGGGAGGCGGAGAAGGCGATCGCGTCGACGAGGTACGCGGTCTGGTAGCCGGCCAGGCCGACGATGACGCCGCCGAGGCTGGGCCCGACGAGCGTGCCGAAGGTCGAGGTCATCGAGTTGAGGGCGTTGGCGGCGTGCAGCTGCTCGGGAGGCAGCAGCCGCGGGATCATCGAGCTGCGGGCGGGCGCGTTGAGCGCGGCGCACACCGCCTGGAGGGCGACGATCCCGTACAGGAACCAGACATGGTGGAAGCCGGCGAAGGCGGCCGCGGCGAGGGCGGCGGACAGCACGGCGGAGCCGCCGGCGCTGGCCAGGCCGAGCTTGCGGCGGTCGACGGTGTCGGCGATGGCCCCGCCGTAGAGGCCGAAGACGACGAGCGGCACGAGGGAGAACAGGCCGACGAGCCCGACGGAGAACGGCGAGCGGGTGATGTCGTAGACCTGGAGCGAGACGGCGAGGGTCGTCATGCCCTGGCCGACCCAGCTGACGGAGTTGCCGAACCACAGGCGGCGGTAGTCGGCGGAGGTGCGCAGCGGGGTGAGATCGGCGAAGACCCGGCGGGGCGCCTCCTGCGCGGCGGCCGGAGCCGGCGGCTCCTGGTCGTCCGGGGCGGCTTCGGTCCCGTGGGTCTCCTGGCCCTGCCGGGCTTCCCGGGCGGCGCTCACGCGGCGTCGGCGGTGAGGTCGTAGCGCAGCTCGGGGCGCGCCCAGTGGATCCGTCCGGTGGGCTGGACGGTGCCGGTGCGGCGGGCGCCGGTGCGTACGTAGAACTCCTCGGCGGGCGGGTGGGCGACGACCCGTATCGAGTCGAGGCCGGCGGCCCGGCCCTCCTCCAGCATGTGCGCGATCAGCAGGCGCCCGATGCCGAGGCCCTGGGCGTCATCGGCCACGAAGGCGAGGTCGAGCTCGGCCTCGTCGAGGAGGAGGGCGTAGAAGCCGAGCACACGGCCGCCGGCGTCGACGGCGACGTGGACGGGGTGGTGCTCGATGTAGGAGCCGCCGACCTGATAGCCGTCGACCATGGACGCGTACTCGCCGGCGTAGGCGGAGGAGGTCCGGACGAGCCGGGTGAGCCGCTTGGAGTCGTCGGCGGTGGCGCGCCGGAGAGTGAAGTCGGGCATGAGCCGAGTATAGGAGCGCCTGGCTGGATGGCTCCTTACCTTTTCGCTCCGGTGCGGCGGTGACGTGCGGAGGGCGGGGCGTTCGAGGGTCTCGGGGCGGGCTCGCGGGGGCCTCGCGGCGGGCTGGGGGCGGGCTCGCGGGGGGCTCGGGGCGGGCTGGGGGCTGGCTCAGGGTGGGCTCGCGGGGGGGCTCGGGGCGGGCTCGGGAGAACGTCCGATAATCGATCCCCGCCGGAACAGCCGCCGCCCTCGCGCGAGTTCGGGTGGCAGGGGCGGTTCGCACGACTCGTCCCCGCCCCGCAGACCACCGCAAGGAGACACCCGTGCGCGCACTGTTCACCGGACCGGCCTCGGCCGGCCACCTCTTCCCGATGATCCCCACCGCGCAGGCGCTGCGCGCCGCCGGCCACGAGGTGCTCTTCGCGAGCTCGCGGCCGCTGGACCGGCTCCGCGAGTCCGGTTTCCCGGTCGTGGAGATCGGCGACGGCCGTGACATCCGGGAGGTCTTCGAGCAGGCCACCGGCGGCGAGGTGCGCTACGTCTCGCCGGAGATGACCTCGGAGCAGATCCTCGACCGGGCGGCGTTCGCCTTCGCGGCCGTGTCCCGGCCGACGGTCGACGGCCTCCTGGAGGCCGCCGAGCAATGGGGCGCCGACCTGCTGGTGCACGACTCCTTCCAGGCCGCCGCCCCGCTCGTCGCGGCCAAGCTCAAGATCCCTTCGGTGATCCAGAACTTCGGCGTCACCTCCGGCCACGACATGGTGCGCCGGATCGCGTCCCACTTCACCGAGGCGTACGAGACCTACGGCGTCGCCGGTCCCGCCGCGGCCACGGCGCTCGACATCATCCCCGCCTCGCTCGGCGGCGACGCGGGAAGCCTGCGCATGCGCTACCTCCCGTACAACGGCGGCGGCACCGTCCCCACCGAGCTGCTGCGCCGGGGCACCCGGCCGCGGATCGTGGTCACCCTCGGCACCGTGCTCACGGAGATGGACGGCGTCAACGCGATCGTGCGCCTGACGGAGGCGGCGGCGTCCGTGGACGCCGACTTCCTGCTGGCCGTGGGTGACGCGGATCTCAGCCCGCTGGGAACGCTTCCGGACAATGTCCGTCCGCTGCCGTGGATTCCCCTCGCCGAGCTGCTCACGGCCTCCGACGCGCTGATACACCACGGCGGTTCGGGCACGATGCTCACCGCGCTCCAGGCGGGGCTGCCCCAGCTGGTCCTGCCGCAGGGCGCCGACCACTTCACCAACGCCGACGCCCTGACCGCGACCGGTGCCGCGCTGCGCTCCACCGCCGAGGGCGTCGACGCGGCGCTCCTGACCCGCCTGGTCACCGACCCGGCCCTGGCCGAGGCCGCCGCCCGCCTGCGGTCGGAGAACGCCGCCCTGCCGACCCCGGCGGAGACGGTCCCGGCCCTGGAGGCCCTGGCCGCCCGCTAGGACCTGGACGGCCGGGCGAGGTCGCTGACGGAGGGAGGGCCGAGTCCGGCCCTCCCGGCCCCTCCCGGCCCCTTCCAGCCCTTCCAGCCCTTCCGTCACCGGCCGGCGCCGGCCGCCTCCGGCACACGCCGGCCGACCTCGGTCCCTCAGCCGCACTCCAGCGCGCCCGGGTCGACCGCGTCCAGGCGGGCGGCGAGGGCGTGCAGCCGGTCGCGCAGGTCCTGGATCTCTCCCAGGTCGAGCCCGGTCGCGGTGGCGATCGCGCGCGGCACGCCGAGCGCCTTCCCTCGCAGCGCGGCGCCCTGCTCCGTGACCCGCACGGTGACGGAGCGCTCGTCCTCGGGGCTGCGCCTTCGCTCGACGTATCCGGCCGCCTCGAGGCGCTTGAGCAGCGGCGACAGGGTGCCGGAGTCGAGCTTGAGCCGCTCGCCGATGCCCTTGACGGGCAGCTCGCCGTGCTCCCAGAGCACGAGCATCACCAGGTACTGCGGATAGGTGAGGCCGAGATCCTTGAGCGCGCCGCGGTAGACGCCGTTGAAGGCGCGGGTGGCGGCGTGCAGGGAGAAGCAGATCTGGTTGTCGAGCCGGAGGAAGTCCTCGTCCATGCCCTCCAGCGTACGGGAGAGGCGCATCACACCCGATTAAGTTGTGCACAACTTAATGGCGCGCTACAAATGAAGGGCGGCACCGCGCCGCCCGCACCGCCCTCCAGCACCTCGGACAGGAACGGAAGAACCCATGGACGCGATCTACACCGCAGTCGCCACCGCCAACGGCCGCGAGGGCCGCGCCGTCAGCTCCGACGGCCACATCGACCTCCCGCTCGCCCACCCGACCGCCCTCGGCGGCAACGGCCAGGGCACCAACCCGGAGCAGCTCTTCGCCGCCGGTTACGCGGCCTGCTTCGCCAGCGCCATGGGCGTGGTGGCCCGCCAGGAGAAGATCGACATCTCCGAGGCCTCCGTCACCGCCGAGGTCTCCATCGGCAAGGACGCGGCGGACGGCGGCTTCGGCCTGGCGGTCGTGATGCGCGCCGAGTTCCCGGACCACCTGCAGGGCGAGGCGGGCCAGGCACTCCTGGAGAAGACCCACGCCTTCTGCCCGTACTCGAAGGCGACCCGCGGCAACATCCAGGTCGAGCTCGTCGTCGAGTGACCCGCCGTCCTCCAGTGGACTTCTGTTGACAATCGTCCGCCCCTGGCGCCGTTCGGCGCGCCAGGGGCGTTCGCTTGTGAGTATTCACGTTCGGGCTCGGTGGATTTTCACGTCCGGGCACAGGGGATTCGCCTGGCGTACGACGGGCAGTCATGGGACGGCCGCCGGGCGGTGGTTCACGGACGCTCTCCTAGGGGCGCTCGTCGCCGGCCCCGGCCGGCCACCGCACCCGCGCCCACCGTCCGCTCCCCTCCCGGAGGACAAGTCCCCCATGGCCGAACTCAATCGCCGCCGGTTCCTGCAACTGGCGGGCGGCACCGCCGCGTTCACGATGCTCTCCGACAGCATCGCCCGCGCCGCGTCCATACCCGCACAGGGCACCACCGGCACGATCCAGGACATCGAGCACATCGTGGTGCTGATGCAGGAGAATCGTTCCTTCGACCACTATTTCGGTGCGATGAAGGGCGTACGGGGCTTCGGCGACCCGCGCCCGGTGACGCTGCCCAGCGGCAAGCCCGTCTGGAACCAGTCGGACGGCAAGACCGAGACCCTGCCCTTCCGGCCGTCCAGCGACAAGCTCGGCATGGAGTTCCTGCAGGGCCTCAACCACGACTGGGCCGGCGGCCAGAAGGCGTACAACAAGGGCCGCTACGACCAGTGGGTGCCCGCGAAGACCAAGGCCACGATGGCCTATCTCACCCGCGAGGACATCCCGTTCCACTACGCGCTCGCCGACGCCTTCACCATCTGCGACGCGTACCACTGCTCCTTCATCGGAGCCACCGACCCCAACCGCTACTACATGTGGACGGGCTACGTCGGCAACGACGGCACCGGCGGCGGCCCCGTCCTCAACAACGCCGAGGCGGGCTACGGCTGGACCACCTATCCCGAGCGCCTGGAGGCGGCCGGCGTCTCCTGGAAGATCTACCAGGACATCGGCGACGGCCTGAACGCCGCCGGCTCCTGGGGCTGGATCAACGACGCGTACCGCGGCAACTACGGCGACAACTCGCTGCTCTACTTCAACACCTACCGCAACGCCCAGCCCGGCAACCCGCTCTACGACAAGGCCCGCACCGGCACCGACGCCAAGGCCGGCGACGGCTACTTCGACCGGCTGCGCGCCGACGTGCAGGCCGGCCGGCTGCCGCAGATCTCCTGGATCGCCGCGCCCGAGGCCTTCTCCGAACACGCCAACTGGCCCGCGAACTACGGCGCCTGGTACATCGCGCAGGTCCTCGACGCGCTGACCTCCAACCCGGACGTGTGGGCCCGTACCGCCCTGTTCATCACGTACGACGAGAACGACGGCTTCTTCGACCACGTCGTCCCGCCCTACGCGCCCGGCTCGGCGTCGGAGGGCCTGTCCACGGTCCCCACCGCACTGGACTACTTCCCCGGCAAGACGGGTTACGTGGCCGGCCCCTACGGTCTCGGCCCGCGCGTGCCCATGATCGTCGTGTCGCCCTGGTCGACCGGCGGCTACACCTGCTCGGAGACCTTCGACCACACCTCCATCCTCCGCTTCATGGAGCGCCGCTTCGGTGTCCGCGAGCCCAACATCTCGCCCTGGCGCCGGGCGGTCTGCGGCGACCTGACCTCCGCCTTCGACTTCGGCCGCGCCACCACCCAGCCCGCC
Organism: Streptomyces sp. NPDC053493; assembly: GCF_044544825.1. Classification (NCBI taxonomy): domain Bacteria; kingdom Bacillati; phylum Actinomycetota; class Actinomycetes; order Kitasatosporales; family Streptomycetaceae; genus Streptomyces; species Streptomyces sp. NPDC053493. Next base: position 68,547 of record NZ_JBITXS010000008.1, on the reverse strand, counting down.
GCGCTGCCCGCGACCGACGGCTACTACCCGCCGGACCGCAACCGCCACCCCGACTTCCTCGCCACCGCGCCGGCCGTCGGCACCATGCCCCGCCAGGAGCGCGGCGCCAAGCCCACCCGGCCGCTGGCCTACGCCCCCTACGTCGACGGCGCCGCCGACACGACCGCCGGCACCTTCCGCCTCACCTTCAGCGGCGGCCCGGCCGCGGGCGCCCAGTTCTACGTGACCTCGGCCAACCGCACGGACGTGCCCTGGACCTACACCGCCGAGGCCGGCAAGTCCCTCTCGGACACCTGGAACACCAAGTACTCCCGGGGCCTCACCGACCTCTCCGTGCACGGCCCGAACGGTTTCCTGCGCCGCTTCCGCTCGCCCGGCAAGACGGCGGTCCCGGAGGTCCAGGCCCGCCACGACGCGACGACCGGCAACCTCACGCTGACCTTCACGAACGCCGGCCCGACCGCCCAGGTCACCGTGACCAACGCCTACGCGGGCACCCCGCAGACGATCACGGTCCCGAAGGGCGCGACGACCACCCACACCGTCGACCTGTCGGCGTCCTCGCGCTGGTACGACGTCACGCTCACGACCTCGTCGAACACGGACTACCTCCGCCGCCTGGCGGGCCACGTGGAAACGGGCACGGCGGGCGTGTCGGACCCGGGCATCCTTACGTACTGACGTACTGACGTACTGACGTACGGGCGCACCGACCAACGAGCGCCGCGCACCGGCGCCCCGCACTGAGCTACGTACGGGCGCCGCGCACCGGCGCCCCGCACTGAGCATCCGGCCCGGGCACATGAGTACGCCCACTCATGCGCCCGGGCCTCCCGCGGGGCTTGGCTGTCCCCATGCCGACGAACGACTCTCCCCGCCCCTGGGTGCCTCCGCTCCTCGCGACCGTGGTCACCCTGCCCCTGGGCTTCCTCGCCCTGGTCTACGCGATGCTCTCGCCGATGGCCTGCGACGCCTGCGACCAGGAGGAGAACCGCCGCTTCACCGACAGCTTCACGCCCGCCTTCTCGACCTTCACCGTCGGCCTGGTCGTGGCCGTGGCCCTTCTGATCACCGCCTGGGCCCTCCCCCGCCGCCCCGTCTTCGCCGTCGCGGCCCCGGTCGCCGTCATCGCCTCCTGGCTGCTCTTCGCGAGTCTCGTCGACTGGCCACCTACCACCTGACCGCGGTGGGCGGCCGCGCCTGAACGACCGGGCGGCCAGGGCGGTGTGAGCCCACGGTCAGGCGGTGGACTCCAGGTGGGCGAAGACGACGAGGTTCTCCGTATAGTCCTTCGCCTTGCGGTCGTAGGAGCCCGCGCAGGTGATGAGGCGGACGAGCGCGTTGGGCGTGTCCTCGTAGACGAGCCGGTCCGGGAACTCGTCCTTGTCGAAGTCCTCGACGGAATCGATGCGGAAGACGGCGGTGGTGCCGTCGTCGCGGTCCACCTCGAAGGTGTCCGCGGCCTTGAGTTCCTCGAGCCGGGCGAAGACGGCGGGGGCGGTGGCCGTGTCCAGATGGCCCGCGATGATCGCGGTGCCCCGTTCGCCCGGCGAGACTCCGGACTCCTGCCAGCCCACCAGGTTGGTGTTGTCGGCCGGAGGCGGGTCGAGCGCGCCGGAGGGGCCGATCCTCAGGCCGACGAAGGGCGCGTCCACGCCGATCCTGGGGATCCGCAGCCGGACCGGAGCCGACCTCGGCATCGCCGGACCGTCCGCCGGGACAGCACTGCGCACTCCGTGGCGCGAGGCGCCGGGACGGGACGACGCGTCGGGGCCCGAGGCGCGGCCGGATTCCGCGGCGGCCGCGGGCCGGGCGGGCGCCTCCGTGTCCTGGCCGGACGCCCAGGGGCGGAGGAAGAGCAGCACGACAGCGAGGACCAGGGTCCAGAACACGGCGGGGACCACCCACCGCGCGATACGCCGGGTGGCTCCCGCGTCTGCGGGATCCGGTCGGGTCGTCACCAGGGACTCCTTCGGACTCGGGCGGAGAAAGATCCGTCAGCTGGGTACGGCGGGGGTGACCGGCCGGGCGCAGGGGCCGCCGTCCGGGAGACGGCCCCTGCGCCCGCGCACTCACGCAGCCGCGCCGGCGGCCTTCCTGCGGCGGTGCAGGACGAACGCGGCGAGCCCGCCCGCGACCAGGACCGCGCCCGCCACGTTCGTGCTGTCGCCCGCGAGGCCGCCTCCGCCGGTGTGCATGCCGCCCTTCGGCTTCTCCGACTTGTAGCCGCCGTCCTCCTTGGACTTGTCCTTCTCGGTGTCCTTCGTCCAGTCCTTCTGCTTGTCCTTCTCGGTGTCCTTGGTCCAGTCGTCGGCGTTGACGAGGGAGAGGGCGCCGGAGCCGGTGTGCACGCCACCCTTCGGCTTCTCGTGCTCCTTCTCGTAGCCGCCCTTCTCGTGCTCCTTCTCGTAGCCGCCCTTGTCGTGCTCCTTCTCGGTCTTCCCGCCCGTGTCGTGCTCCTTCTGCTCCTTCGACCACTCGTCGCCGCTGACGAGGGACAGGGCACCGGAACCGGTGTGCATGCCACCCTTCGGCTCGTCGTGGTCACGCTCCTGGCTGTGGGAGGAACCGTCCCAGTCCCCTGCGGTGATCGCGTAGGCGCCGGGTGCGGCGAGCGCCAGGGTGCCGGCGGCGGCGGCCGCGGCGAAGAGAATGCGGGCAGAGCGCATCGGTGAACTTCCTTCCGTACGCCGCGTCAGCTGACCCACTGTCGGCTCCCGATACGCGGCGACATGGCTCACCGTCAGCCGCGGCTCCGAGGCCTGCCACTTGGGAGGGTGCATCCGGGGGCCGGACGAAAAGACCCGGAGCAACGCACGGCGTGTCGCCTTGACTCGCCACCGGCGGACCGGCCTCTCGAACGGACCGCCCCGAGGTCCCGGGTGCGCGCCTCTCCGTAGTACGGCTCTTGCCCGGCTCGCGTTCTCTGCCTGCTTGAATGCGAGCGTGATCGAACTAGTGGTTGGTGTCGTCGCTGTGGCCCTCGTTGGATGGCTGATGCGCCGGAAGCGGCAGCAGAGGTCGAACGTGACAGCCGCCGGGGAAACGGCAGGGGTGCCCTGCATGCTCAAGTGGTCTGCTCAGGGATCTCGCTGGAGGGCGGGACGTCTGCTGATCGGTGCTGACCCCCTGACCTGGAAGTCTTCCTTTGGCAGGCAGGAAGCCGTTCTGCCGGCCGATCTGCGTCAGGCGGACTTGCGGTCGCCCTCACTACGCGAGGCGATGGCCTTCAACCCGAGATCCCACGTCGTGGAATGCGAATCATCCGAGGGCGAGGTCCTCATCGCGGTCATGCCGGAGGAACTGGACCGCGTGATCAAGGCTCTGGAGAGCAGGTAAGCCCACTGCGCGGGCGGTCGGCGCACGACACCCGGCACCTGTCGGCCGCGCCGACCCCTGAGAAGAGCGCCCGCAGCCGGTGCAGCGCCGGGAAGTCCGGAGCCGATCAGGCCTCGACGTCGGAGGGCAAGGCCAACGAGAGAGCGCCGGGAGTGACACGGGACGCGGTCACGGATGCTCCGAACGAGGGGTTCGAGCGCGCCGCGTGACCTGCGTCCAACCTTTGTCCAACCAGGTGTGTTTTCCTGCCTGAGGCGGGCCGCCAAGACCCTTCACGCTCATCCCTGGCCGGCTGCGTGCCTGGTCAGAACGATCTTTCGTGGTGGGGCGGGTGGGACTCGAACCCACGGCCGACGGATTATGAGTCCGCTGCTCTAACCGGCTGAGCTACCGCCCCGAGCACCACGGCGCGTACAAGTGTGCGCGCCGTCTGCCGCAGCATAGCCGCTCATACGATCTCCTGCTCCGGATGGTCGGCGATGCTCGATCATCAAGACCGCGGGAGCGGGCGCACGGTTCCGCCGGAAACGAAAAAGGACCCCGAAGGGTCCTCTTCCGCTTGGCTCCCCCGGCTGGACTCGAACCAGCAACCCTCCGGTTAACAGCCGAATGCTCTGCCAATTGAGCTACAGGGGATCGCGCTCCCCCGACTGGACTCGAACCAGTAACCTGCCGGTTAACAGCCGGCTGCTCTGCCAATTGAGCTACAGGGGATTGCTGCGTTGCGACGAACGGTCCCACCTCCGGCCTTGCCGAGGGGCGGGCGCTCGCTGCGAGACATAGATTAGCGCAAGCAGGGGGGTGCTCCGCCAATCGGTATCCCCAGGGCGCTCCAGGGAAGGATCGCAGCGTGCGGTACAAGCTGGTCTTCGTCGCCGGACTGGGCCTCGGTTTCGTGATCGGAACGCGAGCCGGGCGTGAGGTGTACGAGCGGATGAAGACGTCCACGAGGAAGTTCGCCGAGAACCCCGCGGTGCGCAACGCGGCCGAGACCGCCGCCCAGGGCGGGCGGCAGGCGGCCGGGAAGGCGTGGCACGTGGTCGGGGACCAGGCGCAGAAGGTCCGGTCGCGGCGCAGTCACGACGGGCAGTACGGGCAGACCACCCTGTACGAGGAGGACGACTGGGGGACGACCAACACCTGACGTACGGCAGAATCATGTGCCATGGGGATAGTCGCCGGTCTGGACAGCTCTTCGGACTCCACGCGCATCGTCGTCTGTGACGCCGAGACGGGTGCCGTGCTGCGGCAGGGGCATGCCCCGCATCCCGTGGACCCCAAGGCCACCGACGTCGACCCGCAGGCCTGGCTGCTCTCGCTCGGCGAGGCGGCCGGCGGCGGGCTGCTCGAGGGTGTGCAGGCGATCGGCGTGTCGGCGCAGGGCCACGGGCTGGTGCCGCTGGACGCGCAGGGCGGTCTCGTGCGGCCCGCGCTGGTCGGCAACGACAAGCGGGCGCAGGTCGCCGCCGCCGATCTCGTCGAGGCGCTCGGCGGGCGGCAGGCGTGGGCCGAGGCGGTGGGCACCGTGCCGCAGGCCGCGCTGCCCGTCGCCAAGCTGCGCTGGCTGGCCCGTACCGAGCCCGAGCACGCCCAGCGCGTCGCGATGATCCTCCAGCCGCACGACTGGCTGGTCTGGCAGCTGCTGGGCCGGCCCGCGCGCCGCACCACCGACCGCGGCGCCGCCTCCGCCACCGGCTACTGGTCCGCCCGCACCGGCTCCTACCGGCCCGACCTGGTCGAGCTGGCGCTCGGGCACCAGGCCGTGCTGCCGGAGGTGCTCGGGCCCGCCGAGGCCGCCGGCACCACTCCCGAGGGACTGCTGATCTCCGCCGGTACGGGCGAGACCATGGCCGCCGCCCTCGGTCTCGGCCTCGGCGCGGGCGACGCGGTCGTCTCGCTCGGCGCCTCCGGTTCCGTCATGGCCGTTCACCACGAGGCCCTGGCCGACCCGGACGGCGCGATCACCTCGTTCGCCGACGCCGCCGGCACGCACCTGCCGGTCGTCCACACCTCCAACGCCGTACGGGCGCTGCGCGGCACCGCCGAGATGCTGGGCGTGGAGTCGCTGGACGAGCTGTCCGCGCTCGCGCTGAAGTCCACGCCCGGTGCCTCCGGGCTCGTGCTGCTGCCTTATCTGGAGGGCGAGCGGACGCCGCGCCTGCCGCACACCGCCGGCACGCTCAGCGGGCTGCGGCGCGAGTCGATGAAGCCCGAGCACCTGGCCCGGGCGGCGTTCGAGGGCATGCTGTGCTCGCTCGCCGACGCCATGGACGTGCTGCGCGGGCGGGGCGTGGAGGTGCGCCGGGTGTTCCTGCTCGGCGCGGCCGCCGGGCTGCCCGCCGTCCAGGCCATGGCGCCCGCGCTGTTCGGCGCCCAGGCCGTCGTACCGCAGCCGGCGGACTACGCGGCGCTCGGCGCCGCCCGGCAGGCCGCCTGGACGCTCGGGGTCTCCCGGGGCACCCTCTCGCCGGCCGTTCCGCCGGCCTGGCAGGGCGCCGCGGCGCAGGTCTTCGAGGCGGGCGAGGAGCTGGCTGTCGGTCAGGCCGTGCGGCAGCAGTACACGGCGACGCGTGAGCAGATCCACCCCGGGGCGTTCAGCGCCTGAGGCCGGGCAGGCCCGTTGCGTAAAGGCTTGGCCAGGGCTTCTCGCGACCCGCTAAACGAGTCGTAACGCCCCGGCGGCGCGGGCGATAGTAGAACCCGTGCTCATAAGACTTCTCCGAACCCACCTCCGGCCGTACAGAAAACCCATCGCCCTGCTGGTGCTGCTGCAGCTGCTGCAGACCAGCGCCACCCTCTACCTGCCCACCCTGAACGCGGACATCATCGACAACGGTGTCGTGAACGGGGACACCGGCTACATCCTGCGGTTCGGCGCGCTGATGATCGGCGTGTCCCTGATCCAGGTCGTCTGCAACATCGGGGCCGTGTACTTCGGGGCACGGACCGCCTCCGCGCTCGGGCGGGACGTCCGCGCCGCGGTCTTCGAGCGGGTGCAGTCCTTCTCCGCGCGGGAGGTCGGGCAGTTCGGCGCGCCGTCGCTGATCACCCGGACGACCAACGACGTGCAGCAGGTCCAGATGCTGGTCCTGATGGCGTTCACGCTGATGGTGTCGGCGCCGATCATGTGCGTCGGCGGCATCGTCATGGCGCTGAGCCTGGACGTGCCGCTGTCGGCGGTGCTGATCGCGGTGGTGCCGGTGCTCGGCGTCGCCGTGTCGCTGATCGTGCGGCGGATGAGGCCGCTGTTCCGGACGATGCAGGAGCGGCTCGACACGGTGAACCGGGTGCTGCGCGAGCAGATCACCGGCAACCGCGTCATCCGCGCCTTCGTCCGGGACGGCTACGAGCGCGAGCGGTTCAAGGGCTCGAACACCGAGCTCACGGACGTGTCGCTGGCCACCGGCCGGCTGATGGCGCTGATGTTCCCGACCGTGATGACGGTCGTGAACGTGTCGTCGATCGCCGTCGTCTGGTTCGGCGCGCACCGCATCGACAGCGGCGGGATGCAGATCGGCGCGCTGACCGCCTTCCTCGCCTATCTGATGCAGATCGTGATGGCCGTGATGATGGCCACCTTCATGTTCATGATGGTGCCGCGGGCCGAGGTGTGCGCCGAGCGCATCGAGGAGGTCCTCGCGACCGAGTCCAGCGTGGTCCCGCCGGCCGCCGCGGTGAGCACCCTCGACCGGCGCGGGCATCTGGAGGTCAGGAGCGCGGACTTCCGGTACCCGGGCGCGGAGGAGTCGGTCCTCAAGGAGGTCGCTCTGGTGGCCCGGCCGGGCGAGACCACCGCGATCATCGGCTCGACCGGCAGCGGCAAGTCGACGCTGCTCGGCCTCGTGCCGCGGCTGTTCGACGTGACCGGCGGCGAGGTCCTGGTCGACGGCGTGGACGTACGGACGCTGGAGCCGGCGCTGATGGCGCGGACGGTCGGCCTCGTGCCGCAGAAGCCGTACCTCTTCTCCGGGACGGTGGCGACGAACCTGCGCTACGGCAAGCCGGACGCGACCGACGAGGAGCTGTGGCACGCCCTGGAGGTGGCCCAGGCGAAGGACTTCGTCACGAAGCTGGAGGGCGGCCTGAACGCGCCCATCGCGCAGGGCGGCACGAACGTGTCGGGCGGTCAGCGGCAGCGGCTGGCGATCGCCCGCACGCTGGTGCAGAAGCCGGAGATCTATCTCTTCGACGACTCCTTCTCCGCCCTCGACTACGAGACGGACGCCCTGCTGCGGGCGGCGCTCTCCGAGGAGACGGCCGACTCGACGGTGGTGATCGTCGCCCAGCGGGTGTCGACCATCCGGGACGCCGACCGGATCGTGGTCCTCGACGAGGGCCGGGTCGTGGGCACCGGACGGCACCACGAGCTGATGGCGGAGAACGAGACGTACCGGGAGATCGTGCTCTCCCAGCTGACCGAGGCGGAGGCAGCCTGATGGCCGGTCCTGGCGGACGAATGATGGCCGGCGGCGGCCCCGACTCGAGGTCGATGGACTTCAAGGGCTCGGGCAAGCGGCTGCTGAAGCAGCTGGCGCCGGAGCGCGGCACGCTGTGGGTGATGCTGGTCGCCGGTGTGCTGTCGGTGGCGGCCTCCGTGGTCGGCCCGAAGATCCTCGGCCGGGCGACCGACCTGGTCTTCGCGGGTGTGGTCGGGCGGCAGATGCCCGCGGGCACGACGAAGGCGCAGGCGCTGGACGCGCTGCGCGCCAAGGGCGACACCGGGATGGCGGACATGCTGGCCGGGGTGGACTTCACCCCGGGCCAGGGCATCGACTTCTCGGCGGTCGGCGAGGTCCTCGGTCTCGCGCTCGCCGTGTACGTGCTCGCGGGCCTGCTGATGCTGGTGTCCACCCGGATGTCGATCCGGGTGATCAACCGGACGGTGTTCCGGATGCGCGAGGACGTCCAGGCGAAGCTGGCGCGGCTGCCGCTGTCGTACTTCGACAAGGCCAAGCGCGGCGAGGTGCTGTCGCGGGCGACCAACGACATCGACAACATCTCGCAGACGCTCCAGCAGTCGATGGGCCAGCTGATCAACTCGCTGCTGACGATCGTCGGCGTGCTGGCGATGATGTTCTGGATCTCGCCGCTGCTGGCGCTGGTGGCGCTGATCACGGTGCCGCTGTCGGTGTTCGTGGCGACGCGGATCGGCAAGCGTTCGCAGCCGCACTTCGTGCAGCAGTGGAAGACCACGGGCCGGCTCAACGCGCACGTGGAGGAGATGTACACCGGCCACACGCTGGTGAAGGTGTTCGGCCGGCAGGAGGAGTCCGCGAAGGACTTCCACGAGCAGAACGAGGCGCTGTACGAGGCCGGTTTCAAGGCCCAGTTCAACAGCGGCGTCATGCAGCCGGTGATGTTCTTCGTCTCGAACCTGAACTACGTGCTGGTGGCCGTCGTCGGCGGTCTGCGGGTGGCGAGCGGCAGCCTGTCCATCGGTGACGTGCAGGCCTTCATCCAGTACTCCCGGCAGTTCTCGATGCCGCTGACGCAGGTCGCCTCGATGGCGAACCTGGTGCAGTCCGGTGTCGCCTCCGCCGAGCGGATCTTCGAGCTGCTGGACGCGGAGGAGCAGGCGCCGGACGCGCCGGTGAGCGAGAAGCCCCTCGACCTGAAGGGCAAGGTGGCGCTGGAGAAGGTGGCTTTCCGTTACGAGGCGGACAAGCCGCTGATCGAGGACCTGTCGCTGGCGGTGGAGCCGGGCCAGACGGTCGCCATCGTCGGCCCGACCGGCGCGGGCAAGACCACCCTGGTCAATCTGCTCATGCGGTTCTACGAGGTCACCGGCGGCCGGATCACCCTCGACGGCGTCGACATCGCCCGCATGTCACGCGAGGAACTGCGCTCCGGCATCGGCATGGTCCTCCAGGACACCTGGCTCTTCGGCGGCACCATCGCCGAGAACATCGCCTACGGCGCGACCCGCGAGGTCAGCCGCGCCGAGATCGAGGAAGCCGCCAAGGCCGCCCACGCCGACCGCTTCATCCGCACCCTCCCCGACGGCTACGACACGGTGATCGACGACGAGGGCGCGGGCGTCAGCGCCGGCGAGAAGCAGCTGATCACCATCGCCCGGGCGTTCCTGTCCGATCCGGTGATCCTGGTCCTCGACGAGGCGACCAGCTCGGTCGACACCCGCACCGAGGTGCTCATCCAGAAGGCGATGGCCCGCCTCGCCCACGGCCGTACGTCCTTCGTGATCGCCCACCGGCTCTCCACCATCCGGGACGCGGACGTGATCCTGGTGATGGAGAACGGGTCGATCGTCGAGCAGGGCACGCACGAGGAGCTGCTGGCGGCGGGCGGCGCCTATGCGCGGCTGTACGCGGCGCAGTTCGCGCAGGCGGTCGTCGAGGTCGACTGAGGCGGCGGCCGGTCAGTCCAGGTAGCCCCTGAGCTGGTCGGCGTAGGCATGGTCCCGCAGCTTGCTGAGGGTCTTGGACTCGATCTGGCGGATGCGTTCGCGCGTCACGCCGAAGAGCTGTCCGATCTCCTCCAGGGTGCGGGGCCTGCCGTCGTCGAGGCCGTAGCGCAGCTGGACCACCTTGCGTTCGCGCTCGCCGAGGGTGGAGAGCACGGCCTCCAGGTGTTCGCGCAGCAGCAGGAAGGCGGCGGACTCGACGGGCGAGGCGGCGTCGCCGTCCTCGATGAGGTCGCCGAGGGCGACGTCCTCCTCCTCGCCGACGGGCGCGTGCAGGGACACCGGTTCCTGGGCGAGCCGCAGCACCTCGCCGACCCGTTCGGGTGCGAGGTCGAGGTGGGCGGCGACCTCCTCGGCGGTGGGTTCGTAGCCGCGTTCCTGGAGCATCCGGCGCTGGACCCGGACGACGCGGTTGATGAGCTCGACGACGTGCACGGGCACGCGGATGGTCCGGGCCTGGTCGGCGAGGGCCCGGGACATCGCCTGGCGGATCCACCAGGTCGCGTACGTCGAGAACTTGTAGCCGCGCGCGTAGTCGAACTTCTCCACGGCCCTGATGAGGCCGAGATTGCCCTCCTGGACCAGGTCGAGCATGGTCAGTCCGCGGCCCACGTAGCGTTTGGCGACGGAGACGACGAGCCGCAGGTTCGCCTCGATGAGCCTGCGCTTGGCGATCCGGCCGAGGACCACGAGCCGGTCCAGATCGAGCGCCAACCGGCTGTCCAGATCAGGGGTGTTGGCGAGCTTCTCCTCGGCGAAGAGCCCGGCCTCGACGCGCCGCGCGAGCTCGACCTCCTCCTCGGCGGTGAGCAGCGGGACGCGGCCTATCTCGCGCAGGTACTGGCGGAACAGGTCGGAGGAGGGCCCGTTGCCGCCGGCGTCCGCGACGCGCCGGCGCTGGGGCGGGATGTCGGGCACCTCCGGTTCCCCGTCGGCGGCGAGGTCCGCCGGCGACGGCCCCACCGGCGACGGCGCCACCGGGGAGGGTTCCTGGGACACGGGTACGGTCGGGGTCTGGGTCTGCACGGGGGGCGACCTCCAGGGCGGGACGGCACCGTCCACCCAGTGTGGGGTACGACACATCGCCGCTACGAGGGGCATGCGGTGACTTTTTGAGTCCGGTGCACTACCGAACGTGTGTCAGAGCGCCGCGGCCCCGTGGTTGCGCAGCGACTGGCCGTACTGGGTGAGCACCCACAGCTCGTTCTGCACGGCCGCCAGCTGCGCCGGGTCGCCGTGGGCGCCGAGCCGGGCCAGGGTGCCCTGGACGTCGCGGATGCGCCGGTCGACGGCGCGCAGCCGTACGGTGACGAGCTGGTCGCCCGCGTAGGCCTCGTCGACGGTCTTGGCGAAGATCGTCTCGACGGCGAGTTCGGTGACGAGCGCGCGGACGGTGTCGTCGGGCGCGGCCTCGCGGACCGCGTCCAGATAGTCGGCGGGCGCGCCGGTGGCGCCGCCGGCGTCCTGGATGCACTGGCGGACGGCCGCGTAGGGCGGTGCGGTGAACTCGTCGATGCCGTAGGCGTCGAAGGCCGGCGAGACGAGTTCGGGCCGCTGGAGGGCGAGCTTGAGCAGTTCGCGCTCGGTGCGGTGGGCGGGGCTGCGGAGGTTGAGCGCGGGCCCGGCTTGCGCGGCGGGCGCCTGGATGTCGTACGCGGTGCGCTGCGGGCCCCGCGAGGAGCGCGGGGCCTGCTCCTTGCCGCCGCGGTCGCGCTGCCAGCGGGCGATCTGGGCGACCCGGCGGACCACGAACTGGGTGTCGAGGATGCCGAGCATGCCCGCGAGCTGGACGGCGACCTCGTGCTGCGAGGCGACGTTCTTGATCCGGGCGACGATCGGCGCGGCCTCGTCGAGGGCGGCGGCGCGGCCGGAGGGGATCTCCAGGTCGTAGCGGTTCACGATCTGGCGCAGCGCGAACTCGAAGAGCGGGGTGCGCGGCTGGACGAGGTCGGCGACGGCCTCGTCGCCCTTGGCCAGGCGCAGTTCGCACGGGTCCATGCCGTCGGGCGCGATGGCGATGTAGGTCTCGGCGGCGAACTTCTGGTCGTCCTCGAAGGCGCGCAGGGCGGCCTTCTGGCCGGCGGCGTCGCCGTCGAAGGTGAAGATCACCCGGGCCGAGCCGTTGTCCATGAGGAGCCGGCGCAGGATCTTGATGTGCTCGCCGCCGAAGGCGGTGCCGCAGGTGGCGATGGCGGTGGTGACGCCGGCCAGGTGGCAGGCCATGACGTCGGTGTAGCCCTCGACGACGACGGCGCGGCTGACCTTGGCGATGTCCTTCTTGGCCAGGTCGATGCCGTAGAGCACCTGGGACTTCTTGTAGATCGGCGTCTCGGGCGTGTTGAGGTACTTGGGCCCGTTGTCGTCCTCGCGGAGCTTGCGGGCGCCGAAGCCGACGACGTCGCCGCCGACGTCCTTGATCGGCCACATGAGCCGGCCGCGGAAGCGGTCGATGGGGCCGCGGCGGCCGTCCTGGGAGAGGCCGGAGAGGATCAGCTCGCGGTCGGTGAAGCCCTTGCCGCGCAGGAAGCGGGTGAGGTGGTCCCAGCCGGCCGGGGAGTAGCCGACGCCGAAGTGTTCGGCGGCGGCTTGGTCGAAGCCGCGTTCGGCGAGGAACTTCCGGCCGATCTCGGCCTCGGCGGAGCCGAGTTGCTCGGCGTAGTACCGGGCGGCGATCGTGTGGGCCTCGACCAGGCGGGTGCGCTCGCCGCGCTGGTGGCCGGGGTTGTAGCCGCCCTCTTCGTAGCGCAGGGTGATGCCGGCCTTGGCGGCGAGGCGCTCGACCGTCTCCGAGAAGGAGAGGTGGTCGATCTTCATCACGAAGGCGATGGTGTCGCCGCCCTCCTGGCAGCCGAAGCAGTGGAACAGGCCCTTGCTGGGGCTGACCTGGAAGGAGGGCGACTTCTCGTCGTGGAAGGGGCAGAGTCCCTTGAGGTTCCCGCCGCCGGCGTTGCGGAGCTGGAGGTACTCGGACACGACGGCGTCGATCGGGACCGCGTCCCGTACCGCCTTCACGTCGTCATCGTTGATCCTGCCTGCCACGCAGGAATTCTACGGGCTCACAGGAGTGTCTCCAGGGCCACGGACGGGTCGGCGAGGGCGTCCGGGTCGACCTGGACCCGGGAGCGGATGAGGTTCTGGACGGCGTCTGTGACGTCCCACACATTCACGTTCATGCCGGCGAGGACGCGGCGGTCCTTGAGCCAGAAGGCGATGAACTCGCGCTTGCCGGCGTCGCCGCGGATCACGACCTGGTCGTAGGAGCCGGGCGGCGCCCAGCCGGAGTACTCCATGCCGAGGTCGTACTGGTCGGAGAAGAAGTACGGGACGCGGTCGTAGGAGACGTGTGTGCCGAGCATCGCGCGGGCGGCGGCGGGCCCGCCGTTCAGGGCGTTGGCCCAGTGCTCGACGCGGATGCGGTGGTGCAGGAGCGGGTGGTGGGCGGCGGCGACGTCGCCGGCGGCGAAGATGTCGGGGTCGGAGGTGCGCAGCGACTCGTCGACGGCGATGCCGCCGCCGTCGGCGCGGTCGACGAGGGCGAGGCCCGCGTTCTCGGCGAGGGTGGTGCGCGGCGCCGCGCCGATGGCGATGAGCACGGCGTGGGCGGGGTGCTCCTCGCCGTCGTCGGTGCGGGCGGCGAGCACGATGCCGTCCTGGCCGGTGATCTCGGTGAGCCGCACGCCGAAGTGGAAGCGGACGCCGTGCTCGGTGTGCAGGTCGGCGAAGAGCTGGCCGAGTTCGGGCCCGAGCACCTGGTGCAGCGGGCTGGGCGCGTATTCGACGACGGTGACCTCGGCGCCGTACGTGCGGGCGGCGGCGGCCACCTCCAGACCGATCCAGCCGGCGCCGGCGATCAGCAGGTGGCCGTTGTCGCGGCCGAGGGCCTTGAGCTCGTCGCGCAGCCGCTCGGAGTGGGCGAGGCGGCGCAGTTGGTGGACGCCGGCGAGGTCGGTGCCGGGGATGTCGAGGCGGCGCGGCTCGGCGCCGGTGGCGAGGAGCAGCTTGTCGTAGCGGATGACGGTGCCGTCGCCGAGGCGGACGGTGCGGTCCTCCCGGTCGACGGCGGTGACGGGCTGGCCGAGGTGCAGCTCGACGTCGTGCTGCGCGTACCAGGCGGGCTCGTGGACGAAGACGGAGTCCCGCTCGTCCTTGCCAAGGAGGTAGCCCTTGGAGAGGGGTGGGCGCTCGTAGGGGTGGTCGCGTTCGTCGCCGATGAGGATCACCCGGCCGTTGAAGCCCTCGGCGCGCAGCGTCTCCGCCGCCTTGGCACCGGCCAGGCCCCCGCCGACGATGACAAAGGTCTGATCTGCGTCGACCACGTTGATTCCTCCTCGTTGCGACCGGTTCTCTACGCTACGCCCCCTGGCCCGGCCCGGGCCGCACCGCCTCGGGACGTGCATGCGAGGGTCCCGCACCGGCCGGGATGACGAAAGGGGGCGAACGAGCCGGGGCGTGGACGGCGGGGCCGCTCAGCCGCGCGGCGGGCGGAGGCGGGCGTGCAGGGCGCGGGCGGAGGCGTCGGTGAGGGAGGCGATCTGGTCGACGATCACCCGCTTGCGGGAACGGTCGTCGGGAGCGCTGACGAACAGGGCGCGGAACTGCGGTTCGAGGCCCTCGGGAGCGCGGGCGGCGAGCGCCTCGGCGAGTTCGGCGAGCACGATGCGCTGGTCGGCGCGCAGCGCCTCCTGCTCGGCGCGCTGCATCACGTAGCGGTCGGCGACGGCCTTGAGCACGGCGCACTCGTTGCGGGTCTCGCGCGGGACGACGAGCTCGGCCGCGTAGCGGGTGAGGCGGCCGGAGCCGTGCGCCTGGCGGGTGGCGCCCTCGGCGGCGAGGCAGAAGCGGCCGATGAGCTGGCTGGTGGCGTCCTTCAGACGGGCCTGGGCGACGGCGGAGCCGTCGTAGCCGTGCGGCCACCACTCCTGTTCGAGGAGCCGGTCGAGGGCGTCGGCGAGCTCCTGCGGGTCGGTGTCCTCCGGTACGTAGCGGCCCAGCGCGACGGACCAGATGTCGGCGCGCTCGGGCTCGGCGAGCAGCAGGTTGGGGTCGATGTGGCCGGCGTGCAGGCCGTCCTCGAAGTCGTGCACGGAATAGGCCACGTCGTCGGACCAGTCCATGACCTGGGCCTCGAAGCACTTGCGGTGGGCGGGCGCGCCGGACCGGATCCACGCGAAGACGGGCAGGTCGTCCTCGTACACGCCGAACTTGTTCGAGCCGGGGTCGGTGGGATGGCCGCCGCGGGGCCACGGGTACTTGGTGGCGGCGTCGAGGGCGGCACGGGTGAGGTTGAGGCCGACGCTGAGCGGCTCGCCGGTGGCGGGGTCGGCGATGAACCGCTTGGGCTCGATGCGGGTGAGCAGGCGCAGCGACTGGGCGTTGCCCTCGAAGCCGCCGCAGTCCTTGGCGACGTCGTTGAGGGCCTGCTCGCCGTTGTGCCCGAAGGGCGGGTGGCCCATGTCGTGGGCGAGGCAGGCGGCCTCGACGAGGTCGGGGTCGCAGCCGAGCGCGGCGCCGAGCTCGCGGCCGACCTGGGCGCACTCGAGGGAGTGGGTGAGCCGGGTGCGCGGGCTGGCGTCCCAGGCGTGGCTGCGGGTGCCGGGCGTGACGACCTGGGTCTTGCCGGCGAGCCTGCGCAGCGCGGCGGAGTGCAGCACGCGGGCCCGGTCGCGCTGGAAGGCGGTCCGCCCGGGCCGTTTGTCGGGCTCGGCGGCCCAGCGTTCGGTGGCGGTCTCGTCGTATCCGGGGGTGTCGGTGTTGTTGCCCTTGGGTTCCGTGAAGCCTTCCATGCACCGACGGTATCGGGCGGGACGGACAATCGGGACCGGGACGCGGGCGCGGAACGGATCAGGTGCGGAACTCGTAGGTGTACAGGCCGCGTTCGCCGACGGCGACGAGCTCGCGGCCGTCCGGCAGCCAGGCGCAGGAGGTCAGCGGCGTCTCGGCACGCACTCCGGCGACGGTGCGGCCGGTGACGGCGTCGCGGACCCGGAGCATGGCGCCGGCGGTGGCGATCCACTTGCCGTCCGGGGAGACGGAGAGGCCGTTCACCGGGCCGTCGGGGTCGGTGAAGGCGTCGAGGAGGGCGCCGGTGCGGGGATCCCAGTGGCGCACCTCGCCGGCGGCGGAGGCGGTGAGGAGGCGGGCGCCGTCGGGAGTGACGGCGAGGGCGGTGACCCGACCGCCGTGCGGAAGGTCGACGGGGCGGCCGGCCGCACGGACGCCCGGGGCGATCGGGTGCACCCGCACCGACGCCTCGGCGCCGGCCGGCCCGGTCCGCGGCCGGGTGCGGAGCACGGCCACCCAGGTCGCGTCGGGCGCGACGACGACGCGGTGCGCCCGCCCGGAGGCGCCCCTCGGGCCGGGCAGGGTGGCGGCCCGCCGCCCCGAAGACCGGTGCCATAGCTGAAGCGCGCCGTCGGAGTCGGCGACGGCGAGCCACCTGTCGTCGGGTGCGACGGCGAGGGCCTGCGCGGCGGTGGAGGGCCCGAGCCGGAGGACGGACGGGCTGGCCGCCTCGCCCCGCCCTGTGTTCCTGATCTCGACGCCGTGCCGGTGGCCCACGGCGTACCAGTCGCCGCGGGCGGCGAAGGCGACCGGCCCGCGGTATTCCTCGTGAGGGGACGACAGAGGGCTGCTCCAGGTGTCACCGGCCGGGTCGCACAGCCGTGTCCTTCCGTCGCGGTAGGCGACGGCCAGCCGTTCGCCATTGCCGACGACGGCGACGGTCCGCATGCCCTCGCCGTCGCCGGAGCGGATCCGCTCGGGTCCCTCGCTGTCCCAGACCCGTACCGTGCCGTCCTCTCCGGTGCTGATCAGCCGGCTGCCGTCCGGCGTGACGGTGACGGCGTGGACCGCGCCGCCATGGGCGGTGTAGCGGGCGCGGCAGGTGCGGGTCCGCCGGTCCCAGACCGCGACGGTGCCGTCCTGGCCGCCGCTCACCAGCCAGGTGCCGTCCGGTGCGATGGCGACGGCGGTGGCGGGTCCGCTGTGCGCGGGGATCGAGGACCGCTCGTACGGCGGGGTCTCCCACCAGATCTGCAGCACGCCGTTCGCCTCGGCGGTGGCCATCCAGCTGCCGTCCGGCGCCACGGCGACGGCATTCACCGGGGCACCGGCGGTGGGTCCGCGGGTCTCCGCGCGGGCGAGGTCGGCGGACATCACCTTGACGCTGCGTCGGCCGCCGACGGCCAGCCACCGGCCGTTCGGGCCGAACGCCACGCAGGTGGGCTCGTCGCCCCGCTGCGGGAGGATCCCGGCGACGTGCTCCCGGCTCGTGCCGTTCCAGACCTCCAGGGCGCCGTCCGTGGCGACGGCCGCGATCAGCAGTCCGTAGGCCGCGAGGGCGCGGACCGATGCCCCGCGGCCGCCGACCGGCCCGAGGCCGAGCGCCGGCGGGGTGGCCCGGTCCGTCGACCAGAGATGAACGGTACGGCCGGGGCCGGCCGTGACGAGCCGGACGCCGTACCCGGCGGTCGCGAGGACCCGGAACCGGTCGGGACCGCGGACGTCCAGGTGGAGCCGTCCGCCGCTGCTCGGGTCGAGCCCGCGGGCCATGCCGTCGGCGCCGACGGTGACGAGGGAGCCGTCGCGCGCGACCGCCACGGACCAGACGGGTCCCGTGTGGCCCAGGAAGGTGCGCAGAAGCGCCGGTTCGGGGAGGTCCGGCGGGATGCGGCGGTTGCGCAGCAGCGGGCGGGCCGCGATGTCGGGAGCGTCCTGTCGGTGCCGGATCCGGTCGGTCCACAGGGGCAGCGACTCCAGGCGGCTGTACAGGACGTTCGTCAGGAGCTCGGGCGGGTCGGTGGGAGTGAGGAGGTGGGCGGTACGGGTGAGGTCGTCGGCCAGGCGGGCGGCCATGTCGCGGGGCACGGCGGCGAGATCGGACCAGGCCGCCAGGGGTCCGCGCTGATGCAGGCGGGTCTCGATCCAGCGCACGTCGCTCGCGACGCGCTCGGCGGCGGCGATCCGGCCGGCGGCGAGCAGATGCTCGACCGCGTGGTCGAGGACGTAGCCCTCGGCCGACTCCCAGGGCATGAGGCCGAAGCCGTCGGCGAGCGTGCCGTGCAGTGTGGTCGCGGCCGGCTCGCCCAGCTCCTTGTGCAGGTAGTCGCGCAGCACGTCGTGGAGCGTGATGCGGCCGCCGTGGCCGGCGGTGAGCGAGACCAGGGACAGCCGGTCGAGTTCGGCGCACAGGGCGCGCGTCTCGTCCTCGGTGAGACCGCCGGTGGCCGCCCACAGGCGGGCGATCAGCCGGACGGGGATCGACTCGTCCTCCGCGAAGACGGCCAGTTCGGCGAGGCGCCGGTCGCCGCCGGCCGGCAGCAGCGTCCGGGCCGCCTCGACGGTGGCCCGGACGGCCTGGGCGCGGCGCGCCGGGTCGTCCAGGTCGAGCGGGACGCTCTCGGTGTCCACGGCGGCCGGGCCGTGCGCTCGCAGTCCACGCAGGGTCTGAGCCGCGGCGTCCTCCGGGTCGGCGCCGGTCGCGATCCGGCGGGAGATCAGACGGTTGGTGAGGCGCAGCAGCAGCGCCCAGCGCCCGGTGGCCTCGAGGAGGTCGCGTACGAGGGTCGCGGGGAGTTCGGGCAGCTCCCAGGTGAGGACCGCGCGGGCCTGGGCGGGTGACATCTCGTCGACCCGTACGCGTTCGGTGCCGCGGGGCAGGGCGCCGGGGACGCGGGTGGTGACCAGGCGGACGCAGCGGGCGCCGCCGCGCAGGAACGGGTCGAGCTGTTCGGCGTCCCAGACGTCGTCGAGCAGGAGCAAGGTCCTGGGCCGGCGGTCGAGGAGCCGTCCGAGGTGGTCGCCGGCCAGGCCCGGGTCGTCGAAGGAGGTGGTGTCGCCGGTGACGAAGCGGGTGACCTCGGCGACCTTCGCGGCGACGGCGGCCCGGCCGCGGACGTCGCGGCCGATGGTGACGGTGTAGATGCGGCCGCGGAAGTGGCGTCGTACGCGGCGGCTGGCGGCGACGGACCGGGCGAGCACCGTCTTGCCGAAGCCGCCCGCGCCTTCGAGCGAGGTGGTGAGGGCGACGGTGCGGCGGCGGGCGCGGCAGACGGCTTTGACCGTGCGGGCCCGTTCGGTGCGGTCCACCACCCAGTCGGGGACGGCCTGCCGGGGCGGCGGTGGAGGGTCGCCGGCGACGACGGCGGGCCGTTCCTGGCGCCAGGCCGTGACGACGGCCGCGAGCACGCCGGCGGCGGCGAGGCCGGCGACCCACCACCACGGCTGCTGCCGGATCCGGTCGAGCGCTCCGGGCCAGCGGTCCTCCGACGTGGCCGCGTTGGCCGCGAGCGAGGCCAGTACGGCGACAGCCGCCGCGATTCCGGCGAGCGACGCGCCCTTGACAGCACCGCGCACGAGCCACCTCCCTTCCCAACTGCCCTGACCTTAGCCAGCGTTGCGGTCCGGGAGGGACGAAGGGGCCGGACGTGGCCGGTGTCACCGCGTGGTGGCGAGTTCCGGCCGGGGCGCGCGGTTCCTTGCTCGGGCCTGGTCGTAGCGGTGGAGGACCAGGCGGGCGAGGGCCGGGTGGGGGCCGAGCGGGGCGGAGGCGAGCCAGGGCGCGTGGACGGCGGCGCGGGTGGCGAAGAGGCCGGGGGCGGTGAAGCAGGAGGCGACGGCGACGCGGTGGCGGCCGCGGGCGGCGAGGGCGCGGACGGCCTCGGGGACGGTGGGCGCGGCGGCGGAGGCGTAGGCGGGGACGACCGGGACTCCGCCGAGCCGTTCGGCGAGCCGGGCGGCGAGGGTGCGGATGTCGGCGGCGGACTCGGGGTGGCGGGAGCCGGCGGCGGCGAGGACCACACCGGTGGCGGGCGAGGCGCTGTCCTCGGCGGTCCAGCCGGCTTCGGCGAGCCGGTCGGCGAGGGCCTCGACGAGCAGCGGGTGCGGGCCGAGCGGTTCGGCGACGCGGGCGTGGACGGCGGGTGCGGCGGCGGCCGCGGCGGCGGGCAGGTCGCGGGTGACGTGGTGGCCGCGGGCGAAGAGCAGCGGGACGAGGACGACGTCGCCGGTGAGGCCGGCGAGGGTGTAGGTGAGCAGCGGCGCGTCGATCTCGATGTGGGCGAGCCGGGCGTCGAGGCCGGGCCGCAGTTCGCGGACGCGGTCGAGGAGCAGCCGCAGGGCGGCGGCGGCCCGCGGGTCGCGGCTGCCGTGCCCGACGGCGACGAGGGTGGGCGCGGGGCCGCCGCGCCCGTAGGGCCGGACCCGGCCGAGCCGTTCGCCGGCCCGGCTGCCGATCCGGCCGAGCAGTTCGGCGGCGCTGCTGTCGCACAGGAGGTCCGGCTCGGGCGTCGTCATGCGCCGATCCTTGCGGGGCCAGGTTGCCTGGCCGTTTCGCGCGGGTCACGGGTGGTTGCCGCGGCCTCACGCGGGCCGGGCCGTCGCGGTCAGGCGTCGAGCCAGACCCGGAGTTCGCCCAGGGTGCGGAAGCCCTCGGCCAGGGCCGCGTCCAGGTCGTCGCCCGACTCGTAGCCGACGACGGGCAGGCCGGGTGCGGCGGCGGCGAGGGCGGCGGTCCAGGCGGAGGAGACGGGGACGCCGGCGGCCGTGAAGAGGTTGGAGACGCCGGTGACGCCGGCGGAGGCGGTGAGGACGGCGCCGCCGAGGATCCGGCCGTCGGCGTCGTGTCCGGCGAGGATCGTGGTGGCCGGGTCGGCGAGGAGGGCGGGGCGGAAGAGCTCGGCGTCCTCGGTGTCGCCGCCGCTCCAGGCGAGGGCCCAGGCGGCGAGCCCGGCGGGTGTGGTGACCGGGCGCCAGGTGTCGTCGGGCGCGGGGCGGGGCAGGCCGGCGGGGCGGTGGATCCACCGGGCGTCGAAGAGCGGTGCGAGGCCCGCGGCGGAGAGGTCGCAGCGGGCGTAGCTGTCCTTGACGCAGGCGCCGGGTGCCGTGCGGTCGACGAGGTCGAGGAAGTCCTCGGCGCGGGCGTCGGCGGTCAGCGTCACGGCGTCCGGGTAGTAGCGCGGGGCGCGGCGCGGGCTGGTCCAGGCGCGGGCGCCGAAGGAGCCGGTCAGGCCGTGGGCGCGGCCCATGGTGTCGCACCAGTCGGCGTTGTTGCGGACGGCGGCCGCGAGGAGGGCGGTGTCGGTGATCACCGAGGGATCGTACGGGGGTCTCGCCCCTCTCCTCCCCTCTTTTTTCGTTCCGAATCACGGAATATCTTTTCCACTATGAGAATGTCCCCCGCGTCCCTGCCCCGGCGCGCGCTCGCCGAGTTCACCGGCACCGCCGCCCTCGTCGCCGTCATCGTCGGATCCGGCCTCCGCGCCGACTCCCTCAGCGAGGACATCGGCGTCCGGCTGCTCGCCAACGCCGCCGCCTCCGCCGTCGGCCTCGGCCTGCTCATCGCCCTCATCGGCCCGCTGTCCGGCGCCCACTTCAACCCCGTCGTCACCCTCTCCGAGTGGTGGACCGAGCGCGCCAGGAGCGCCGGCCGCGACACCGTCGTCTACATCGCCGCCCAGCTCGGCGGCGCCGTCACCGGCGCCCTGCTCGCCGAGGCGATGTTCGGCCGGTCCCCCGGCGCCGTCCTCGCCACCGAGCAGCGCGCCGAACTCCATCTGCTCCTCGGCGAGGCCGTCGCCACCGCCGGGCTCGTCCTCGTCGTCCAGGGCCTGCGCCGCATCGGCCGGCCCTCCCTCGCCCCGGTCGCCGTGGCCGGCTACATCGGCGCGGCCATCTGGTTCACCTCCTCCGGCTCCTTCGCCAATCCGGCGGCCACCGTCGGCCGGGCCTTCTCCGACTCCTTCACCGGCATCGCGCCCGGCTCGGTGCCCGCCTTCGCCGCCGCCCAGCTCCTCGGGATGCTGCTCGGCATGGGCCTGGCGAGTGCGCTGTACGGCACACCGCGCGCCACCGGCGAACCGAACCCGGCCGAATCGCGTCGGACGGTGTGACAGACCGCCCGACCCGTCTTCCCGCACCCCGGAGGTTCCCCGCATGCGCGGCGTCCGCCTGCCCCGCCTCCCCCGCACCACCCGGGGCCGCCGCCGCGCCGTCCAGGCCCTCGTGCTCGGCGCCGTGCTCGCCCTGGCCCCGGCCACCTGGATGCACGTCACCACCCAGGACCGGCTGCGCACCACCGCCGACGTGCCCGCCCAGGACGTCGCCGTCGTCTTCGGCGCCGGCCTGTGGAAGGGCCGCCCCACCCCGTACCTCGCGCACCGCCTCGACGCCGCCGCCGAGCTCTACCGCACCGGCAAGGTCAAGGTCCTCCTCGTCACCGGCGACAACAGCCGCACCGAGTACGACGAGCCCAGCGCCATGCGGACGTACCTCGCCGCCCGCGGCGTCCCGGACGGCAAGGTCGTCAGCGACTACGCCGGCTTCGACACCTGGGACTCCTGCGTCCGCGCCAAGAAGATCTTCGGCGTGGACCGGGCGGTGCTCGTCACGCAGGACTTCCACATCAAGCGGGCCGTCGCCCTGTGCGGGGCGGCGGGCGTCGAGTCGTACGGCGTCGGCGTCGGCGAACCGCACGACGCCACCTGGTACTACGGCACCACCCGCGAACTCGCCGCCGCCGGCAAGGCCGCCCTCGACGCGGCCCTGCGCCCCGACCCGTACTTCCTCGGCGCCCGCGAGGACGGCGTGACCAAGGCGCTGGCCTCACCCGGCGGCCACCCGGACCGGGAGGGCAGGGCAGCGCGCCCGTAATGCGGCGCGACCCCGCCCGTAACACGGCCGTCGCATCCTCGGCTCATGCCAGAGGTCACCACCGTCCCCACGCACTGTCCCTACTGCGCCCTCCAGTGCGGCATGAACCTGCGCCCGGGGGCCGCCGGCGACCTGCCCGTCGAGGTGGTCGACCGTCCCGACTTCCCCGTCAACCGGGGCGCGCTGTGCGGCAAGGGCCGCACCGCCCCGGCCGTGCTCTCCTCCCGGGTCAGGCTCACCGAGCCCCTGGTCCGCTGCCCTGACACGGGGGCCCTGGTGCCCGCCACCTGGGAGGAGGCACTCGCCGCCGTCGCCGACGGGCTGCGCCGGACCCGCGCCGGCCACGGAGCCGACGCCGTGGGGGTCTTCGGCGGCGGCGGCCTCACCAACGAGAAGGCCTACACGCTCGGCAAGTTCGCCCGGCTCGTCCTCGCCACCTCGCAGATCGACTACAACGGCCGCTTCTGCATGTCCTCGGCCGCGGCCGCCCACCAGCGGGCCTTCGGCCTCGACCGCGGACTGCCCTTCCCGCTGGAGGACATCCCGCGCACCGGCTGCGTGATCCTCGTCGGCTCCAACCTCGCCGAGACCATGCCGCCCGCGCTGCGCTACCTCACCGAGCTGAAGGAGAACGGCGGCAAGCTGATCGTCGTCGACCCGCGCCGCACCCGCACCGCCGAGCAGGCCGACCTGCACCTCGCGCCGCGGCCCGGCACCGACCTGGCGCTCGCCCTCGGCATGCTGCACCTGGTCGTCGCCGAGGGCCGGGTGGACGAGGAGTTCGTCGCGGCCCGCACCGCCGGCTGGGAGGCCGCCCGGGCCGGGGCGATGTCCCACTGGCCCGAGCAGGTCGAGCGGATCACCGGCGTCGCCGTGCCGCACCTGCGCGCGGCCGTACGGATGTTCTGCGACGCGGGCAGCGGCATGGTGCTCACCGCCCGCGGCCCCGAGCAGCAGTCCAAGGGCACCGACACGGTCGGCGCCTGGATCAACCTGTGCCTGGCCACCGGCAGGGCCGGCCGGCCGCTCAGCGGCTACGGCTGCCTCACCGGCCAGGGCAACGGGCAGGGCGGGCGCGAGCACGGCCAGAAGGCCGACCAGCTGCCCGGCTACCGCAAGCTCGACGACCCGGCCGCCCGGGAACACGTCGCCGGTGTGTGGGGCGTCGACCCGGCGACGCTGCCCGGGCCCGGGCGCAGCGCGTACGAACTCCTCGACGCGCTCGGCGGCGAGGTGCGCGCGCTGCTGCTCATGGGCTCCAACCCGGTCGTCTCCGCCCCGAACGCCGCCCATGTGGAGGAGCGGCTGCGGTCGCTGGACTTCCTGGCCGTCGCCGACGTCGTGCTGTCCGAGACGGCCGCGCTCGCCGACGTCGTGCTGCCCGTGACGCAGTGGGCCGAGGAGACCGGCACCACCACCAACCTGGAGGGCAGGGTGCTGCTGCGCCGCCGGGCCCTCACCCCGCCGCCGGGCGTCCGCAGCGACCTGGAGGTGCTGCACGGGCTCGCGGAGCTGCTCGGCTGGGAGAAGGGCTTTCCGACCGACCCGGAGGAGGTCTTCGAGGAGCTGCGGCGCGCCTCGGCGGGCGGCCCGGCGGACTACGCCGGCATCAGCTACCGCCGGATCGAGCAGGAGCAGGGCGTGTTCTGGCCCTGCGCCGACGAGAGCGACGCCGGCACGCCCCGGCTCTTCCTCGACCGGTTCGCGACGCCCGACGGGCGGGCCCGCTTCGTGCCGGTGGTGCACCGGGCGGCGGCGGAGGAGACGGACGCCGAGTACCCGGTGGTGCTGACCACCGGGCGGGTCGTCGCGCAGTACCAGTCGGGCGCCCAGACCCGGCGGGTCGCCGAGCTGAACGCCGCCGCGCCCGGCGCCTTCGTGGAGCTCCACCCGCGCCTCGCCGAGCGGATCGGCGTCACCGAGGGCCGGCCGGTCGCGGTGGTCTCACGGCGCGGCCGGGCCGTGGCGCCCGCCCGGATCACGGCCGCCATCCGGCCGGACACGGTCTTCATGCCCTTCCACTGGCCGGGCGAGGGCCGGGCCAACACGCTCACGAGTGCGGTGCTCGACCCGGTCTCGAAGATGCCCGAGTTCAAGGTGTGCGCGGTCCGCCTGGAGCCGGCCGGCGAGGAGGGGACCGGGCCCGCGGCTACGTCCGGTTGAACCAGTCGCCGCCGGCGATGACCGGGCCGAGGGGCGCGTCGGGCGCCGCCAGGAACACCCAGGCCGACACCACCGCCCCGTCCCGTACCCGGACGACGTCCCGCACCGTCCGTTCGTAGCCGACCGGCAGCTCCAGGCGGTCGAGCAGGCCGAACAGCTCTCCGTACGCGCCGGGCGCGGGCGTCAGCAGCGTGCCGACCACCTGGCCCTCCTCCGCCGGGACGGCGTACGGATAGCCGGGCCCGTCGTGCAGGACCGCGCCGTGCAGCACGGCGTCGTCCTCGGCGCCGACGCGGCCGGCGAGGAACCGGTCGTGGTTGTACGCGCCCGGGCGCAGCGTCCCGTACATGAAGAACGGCCGCTCCTCGTGCGAGACGGCGGCCTCGGTCCCGGGCGCCGCCGTGGTCTCCTGCTCGACCCAGCGGGCGTAGCCGGCGCTGACCCGGGTCACCCGGGTCGCCACGATCTCGGGCGTCTCGTAGTCGTGGGCGGCCAGGAGGTGCTCCTCCAGGGCCGGGTAGCGGGCCTCGGTGGTCTTGAACACCACCTGCCACTCCTCGGCGGTCTCCATCGCGCCCTGCCAGTGGTAGACGGAGGTGACGGGCCCGGAGATCTGCGCGCACGCGGCGACCCGCGCCTCGACGGCGCCGCGCGCCAGGGCCTCGGCCTTGGCGCGCGCGTCGGTGGTGGTGAGGACGGTGACGATCACGTCTGCACCGTATCGAACTGGGCCGCGTGCAGCCCGGCGTACACCCCGCCGGAGGCGAGCAGCTCCTCGTGGGTGCCCTGTTCGGCGATCGACCCGTTCTCCATGACCAGGATGAGGTCGGCGTCGCGGATGGTGGAGAGCCGGTGGGCGATCACGAAGGACGTACGGCCGTGGGCGAGGCGGGCCATCGCCTTCTGGATGAGCACCTCGGTGCGGGTGTCGACGGAGCTGGTCGCCTCGTCGAGGACGAGCACGGCCGGTTCGGCGAGGAAGGCGCGGGCCAGGGTGAGGAGTTGGCGCTCGCCGGCGCTGAGGCCGCCGCCCTCCTCGTCCAGGACGGTGTCGTAGCCGTCGGGGAGGGTGCGGATGAAGCGGTCGGCGTGGGCGGCCTTGGCGGCTTCCTCGATCTCGGCGCGGCTGACCTCGCGGGTCGCGCCGTAGGCGATGTTCTCGGCGATGGTGCCGCCGAAGAGCCAGGTGTCCTGGAGGACCATGCCGATGCCGGAGCGCAGTTCCTCGCGTGACATGCGGGCGATGTCGACGCCGTCCAGGGTGATCCGGCCGCCGGTGACCTCGTAGAACCGCATGAGCAGATTGACCAGGGTGGTCTTGCCCGCGCCGGTCGGGCCGACGATGGCGACCGTCTGGCCCGGCTCCACCGCCAGCGACAGGTCCTCGATCAGCGGCTTGTCCGCCTCGTAACGGAAAGCCACCTGCTCGAAGGAGACCCGGCCGGCCGCGTGCGGCGCGCGCCGCGGGCCGGTCCGGTCCTGGGCCTGGGCCTGGTCCCCGTCCCGGTCCTGGTCCTGGCGCGGGGCCGGGGCGGGGGCCTTGGGCGGGGCCGGGTCCGGGGTCTCCTCCTCGGCGTCGAGGAGCGCGAAGACCCGTTCGGCGGAGGCGACACCGGACTGGAGGAGGTTGGCCATGGCGGCCACCTGGGTGACGGGGCCGTTGAACTCGTAGGAGTACTGGATGAAGGCCTGCACGTCACCGATGGACAGGCTGCCGCTCGCCACCCGCAGACCGCCCGCGACCGCGACCGCCACATAGGTGAGGTTGCCGACGAGGGTCAGGGCGGGCTGGATGAAGCCGGACACGAACTGGGCGCGGAAGCTCGCCCGGTACAGCTCCTCGCCTAGCTCGTCGAAGCGGCGGACGGCCTCCTCGCGGCGGCCGAAGGCGACGACCTCGGCATGGCCGGTGATCATCTCCTCGACGTGTCCGTTGAGCCGGCCGGTGACCGACCACTGGGTGACGAACTGCGGCTGGGCCCGGCGGCCGACGAGCGCGGCGACGCCGACCGAGACGGGCACGGTGGCGAGGACGACCAGCGCGAGCACGGGCGAGATCCAGAACATCATCGCGAGCACTCCGGCCAGCGTGAGCAGGGCCCGGATCATCTGGCTGAAGGCCTGCTGGAGGGTCTGGACGACGTTGTCGATGTCGTTGGTGGTACGGGAGAGGAGTTCGCCGCGCGACTGGCGGTCGACGTACGCGAGGGGCAGCCGGGCCAGTTTGGCCTGGGCGCGGGCGCGCAGCCGGTGGCCGGCCCGCTGGACGACGGTGGTGGCGAGCCGCTGCTGGAGCCAGGTGAGGAGGGCCGCGGCGGCGACCACGGCGGCGGAGGCGGCGAGGGCCCGGCCGACGGCCGGGAAGTCGACGCCGGCGGGCGTGCGGGCGCCGGTGACGACGAGGTCGGTGGCGTGGCCGAGGATCTTCGGCGAGGTGACGGAGAGGGCGACGGCGAGCGCGGCGGCGACGAGCACGGCGAGGAGCAGCGGGCGGTCGGGCGCGAGGGTGCGCAGGAGGCGCAGGCCGGAGGCGCGGAAGTGCAGGGAACGTTCGAGTGCCGGACCGGTGAGACCGGGACCGCCGGGCCCGCGCTGCGCCCCGGCGGGACCGATGCGGGCGGGCGTGCGGTCCTCGGACCGGGCGGCGGACGCGACGGACGAGCCGGCCCCGGAGGGCGACCCGGCGGACCCGGAGGGCGACCCGGCGGACCCGGCGGACCCGGCGGACCCGGCGGACCCGGCGGACCCGGCGGACGACTGTCCGGTGGGCGTGGGGTCGGCCGGCTCGGGCCCGGCGGCGGGCGGCTGGGTGGGAGCGGCGGTGGTCATGCGACGGCCTCCTCGGTGAGCTGGGAGCGGACGATCTCCCGGTAGGTCGGGTCGGCCGCGAGCAGTTCCTCGTGGCGGCCGGTGGCGACCACCCGGCCGCGGTCGAGGACGACGATCCGGTCGGCGTCGCGGATGGTGGAGACGCGCTGGGCGACGATGACGACGGTGGCGTCGGCGGTCTCCTCGGCGAGCGCGGCCCGCAGCCGGGCGTCGGTGGCGTTGTCGAGCGCGGAGAAGGAGTCGTCGAAGAGATAGATCCGGGGCCGGGCGACGATCACCCGGGCGATGGCGAGGCGTTGGCGCTGTCCGCCGGAGAGGTTGCCGCCGCCCTGGGTGACCGGCGCGTCGAGGCCCTCGGGCAGGGCGCGCACGAAGTCGTCGGCCTGGGCGACCGCGAGCGCGTGCCAGAGCTCCTCGTCGGTCGCGTCGGGCTTGCCGTAACGCAGGTTGCTCGCGACCGTGCCGGAGAAGAGGTACGGCTTCTGCGGGACGAGGCCGACGGTGCGGGCGAGCAGGACGGGGTCGAGGTCGCGGACGTCGGTGCCGCCGACCGTGACGCGCCCGCCCGTCGTGTCGTAGAGGCGGGGCACGAGACCGAGGAGCGTGGACTTGCCGCTGCCGGTGGAGCCGATGATCGCGGTGGTGCGGCCGGGGCGGGCGGTGAGGGCGACGTCGGTGAGGACGGGCTCCTGGGCGCCCGGGTAGCGGAAGCCGACGCCGGCGAGGGCGAGCCGGCCGGGGTCGGTCGCGGGCGGCAGGGGCGTGGCGGGCGGGACGACCGAGGGTGTGGTGTCGAGGAGTTCGCGGACGCGTTCGGCGCTGACCTCGGCGCGCGGCAGGTGCAGGAAGAGGAAGGTCACCATCATCACGGACATGGAGATCTGGAGCAGGTAGCCGAGGAAGGCGATGAGTCCGCCCGGCTGGAGCGCGCCCGCGTCGATGCGGTGGGCGCCGACGAGCACGATGCCGATGGTGGCGAGCTGCCAGACGATCAGGACCACCGGGAACATGACGGCCTGCAGGCGCCCGGCGCGCAGCCCGACGTCGAGCAGTTCGTCGTTGGCGGCGCCGAAGCGGCGCTGTTCGTGGCGGTCGCGGACGAAGGCGCGGACCACCCGGATGCCGGTGATCTGCTCGCGCAGGAGCCGGTTGACCCGGTCGACGCGCCGCTGCATGCCGCGGAAGAGCGGCCGCATGCGGATCACGACGGCGCCGACGGAGCAGGTCATGACGGGCACGAAGAGCAGCAGGACGAGGGAGAGCGGCCGGTCCTGGCGCAGGGCCATGACGAGTCCGCCGACGCACAGCAGGGGCGCGGCGACCAGCATGGTCAGGACCAGGACGGTGAAGGTCTGGATCTGCTGGACGTCGTTGGTGGTGCGGGTGATGAGGGACGCGGTGCCGAAGCGGCCGGTCTCGCGGGCGGAGAAGTCCTGGACGCGGCGGAAGGCCTCGGAGCGCAGGTCGCGGGCGACGGCCATGGCGATGCGGGCGCCGGTGTAGCCGGCGGCGGCCGCGGCGGCGGCCTGGAGGAGGGTGACGGCGAGCATGAGGCCGCCGCCGGACAGGACGCGGCCGGTGTCGCCGCGCAGCACGCCCTGGTCGATGACGCCGGCGTTGAGGGTGGGCAGGGTGAGGGAGGCGAGGGTCTGGACGAGTTGGAGGGCGACGAGGAGCGCGAGCAGCGGCCGGTGGGGCCCGAGCCTGGTCGCGACGAGCCGGAGCAGCATGAGGAGGACTCCCGGTCAGCCGGCGTAGGGACGCACGGCCTTGGCGTCCTTGAGCGTGCGGGCCCACCAGGCGAGCTGGTCGAGCATGGTCTTGGCGGCGGTGTCGGGGCCGCTGGGCTCCTTGAGCACGCCGTCCTCGTCGAAGAGGGCGTGGGCCAGCGGGAAGGAGACGGTGTCGCGGACGGTGACGGCGTGCGTCTCGGCGTAGACCTGGCGGAGTTGCTCGACGGCCCGCAGGCCGCCGGAGATGCCGCCGTAGGAGACGAAGCCGACGGGCTTGGCCTGCCATTCGGTGAAGTGCCAGTCGATCAGGGCCTTCAGGGAGGCGGGGAAGGAGTGGTTGTACTCGGGCGTGAGGACGACGAAGGCGTCGGCGGCGGCGAGGACCGGGCTCACCTTGGCGAGTTCGGCCTGGACGGCGGGTCCGGGGCGGTGGGAGAGGGCGGTGGGCAGGTCGACGTCGGCGAGGTCGACGACCCGGGTGGTGAAGTCGTCGCGTTCGGCGGTGCGGGCGGCGAACCAGTCGGCGACGACCGGGCCGAAGCGGCCTTCGCGGTTGCTGGCGACGACGACGGCGAGGTGCAGCGGGCTCGTGATGTCCATGCCGGGGATCGTGGTACCTCAACTTTGGTTGAGGTCAAGCGTGCTCCGGTGGGCATACGGTGGACCTCATGACGACCTCCGACGCGACGCCCGCCGGCCGGCCCCTGCACATCGAGGTCGACGGCGTCCCCGCCGGCGACCCGGAGCTCCTCGCGACCCTCATGAGCGGCTACGGCCACTTCACCGCGATGCAGGTCCGCGACGGCCGGGTCCAGGGCCTCGGCCTGCACCTGGAACGGCTCGACCGGTCCACCCGCGAGCTGTTCGGCCGGGGCCTCGACGGCGGCCGGGTCCGCTCGCTGCTCACCGGCGCCCTCGCGGCGGCCGGGCGGCGGGACGCCTCGGCGCGGGTGTACGTGTACGAGGGCGGGTGCCCGGTCGTGACCGTGCGGGCGCCGTTCCCGGAGGACCGCGCACCGCGGGCGCTGAAGTCCGTCGCGTACTGGCGGCCCGCCGCGCACCTCAAGCACCTGGGCGGCTTCGGGCAGGCCTTCCACGGCGAGGCGGCCCGCCGGGCCGGCTTCGACGAGGCCCTGCTCACCGGCGGCCCGGACGCCGAGATCGCCGAGGGCGCGGTCACCAACATCGCCTTCTGGGACGGCACTTCGGTGATATGGCCGGCGGCGCCGCACCTCGTCGGCGTCACCATGTCGCTGCTCGCCCCGCGCCTGCCGTCCGTGACCCGCCGGGTGACCCTCGCCGACGTGCCCGGCTTCCGCGCGGCCTTCGTGACGAGCGCGCGCGGCATCGCGCCCGTCTCCCGGATCGACGACACGCTACTGACGGTCGACGAGGACCTGATGGGACGGGTGTACGCGGCGTACGAGGCGGCGCCCTGGGACGCGCTGTGAGCAGCCGCGGCCCGCGGATGCCGGGGGCCTTGGCGCACCGGGGCGGGCCGCGCGGTGAGGGGCCAGGCGAATCGGCGCACCGGACGGACCCGCGCGGCGAGGGCCCGGGCGCACCGGGCGGGCCGGATGTGATCACCCGTTCGGCACGCTCCGTCAGCTGACCCCGCGACACCCGCTCCGACCTGCGTAAACGTCCGCGATCCAGGCGACACGCCGCATCGGACGGAGCAATTCTGATGGGACATCAGCAGGCGACGACGGCGGCCGGCCGCTTATCTCGGTGCTACGGAAGCCCCTTTCCGGAAGACCGTTCGCGCGCCACGGAGGCCTCATGCGCCGCTCCCCTGTCCCCCTCCTCACCGGTACCGCGCTCACGCTCGTCGCCCTCGGCGCCCTCGCCGCTCCCACGGCGTACGCCGGCGACGGGAACGACGGCCGCGAGAGCCACGGCACCCACGAGGGCCACGGCTCGGAGGCCCTGGAGCTCTACCCGTCCAGCGCCGACCCGGGAACGCTCGTCACCGTCAACACCCTCGCCTGCGGCTCCCACGGCCACGGCGTCGGTGACGCGAACTCGCTCGGCGCGGGCGACTTCCAGCTCCGACCCAGCACGCACAAGGAGGTCGTGGTCGGCCAGTTCACCGTGCCGCACCACGCCAAGGCCGGGACCTACGGCATCAGCGTCGCCTGCGACAACGGCAAGACGGCCCGCGGCGATCTCGTCGTCAAGCACAAGAGCCCGAGCGGCCACGTGCAGACCGGTGTCGGCGGCAGTGTGGGCCCCGACACCGCCCAGATCACGGCGGGAGCGGCGGTGCTGGCCGCGGCCGCCGTCGGCGGTACGTGGCTCCTGCGCCGCCGGGCGAGCGGCGCGCAGGAGGGCTGACCGTACCGCCATCGTCCTGCCCCCGCCGCGCGCCCGCTGACGGCCCGGCGGGGGCAGGGCCACACCCGTGGAGGCACCCGCGTGAGCAACAGCAACGCCGGCGGCAAGGGTGGCGGCAAGGGCTGGGTCATAGCCGTCGCCGCCTGTGTGGGCCTGTGGATGATCCACAACGGCTCGGCCGAGGTCACTCCGCCCGTGCCCACGGCGGCGCAGGCCTTCGCCGCCGGCCCGAGCGTCCACACCGAGGCCGCCGCCGACCCGCTCCCGCCGTCCGCACCGCTCCGGCTGCGGATCCCCGAGATCGACGTCGACGCACCGCTGACGGGCCTCGGCCTCGGCGCGGACGGGGCCCTCGAGGTGCCGCCGGCCGCCGACCGCAACCTCGCCGGCTGGTGGCGGGACGGCACCCGGCCCGGCGCCAAGGGCACCGCGATCGTCGCCGGCCATGTCGACAACGCCCAGGGCCCGGCCGTCTTCTACGCGCTGGGTTCGCTGAAGAAGGGCCACCGGATCGAGGTGGACCGGCAGGACGGCCGCACGGCCGTGTTCACGATCGACGCGGTCGAGGTCTACGCCAAGGAGCACTTCCCCGACGGCAAGGTGTACGGCGAGGCGGACCGGGCCGAGATCCGGGTGATCACCTGCGGCGGCGGCTTCTCCCGCGGGTCCGGCGGCTACCAGGGCAACGTGGTCGCCTTCGGCCACCTCATCGGCGTGCGCTGAAAAACGTCTCGCGGGCCCGAGCCCGCGCCCGGCCCCGCGTGCGCCGTCCTCGGGCGCGAGCCCGGGGGCGCCGGGCCTCGTTCGCGGGCCCGGTTCAGGCCCACTGGTCGAAGGCGAGCTTCGCGACCAGCGAGAAGACGACCACGAGCAGCACGCCGCGGACGAACTCCGCGCCCTTGCGCAGCGCCATCCGGGCGCCGAGCATCCCGCCCACCAGGTTGAAGACGGCCATCACGGCCGCGAGCTGCCATATCACATGGCCCTGGTAGGCGAACATGGCGAGCGCGCCGGCGTTGGTGCAGACGTTGACGATCTTCGCGGTGGCGGAGGCCGTCACCAGGTCCAGGTGCAGCACGGCGGTCAGCGCGAGTACGAGGAAGGTGCCCGTGCCGGGCCCGAACAGGCCGTCGTAGAAACCGATGCCGCCGCCGACCATGACGATCGCGGTCACGATCCGGGCCCGGGTGAGCGGCGGCCGCTCCGCGCCCTCGGCGCGGGTGCCGAAGGACGGCCGGAACATCACGAAGGCGGCCACGCCGAGCAGCACCACCATGATCACCGGCCGCAGCACCGCGCTGCTGATGCCGGCCGCGAAGAAGGCGCCGCCCATGGACCCGGCGAGGGCGGCGAGCCCGATCCGTACCGCCGTACCGACCTGGACGGGCGCCTTGCGGACGTAGGTGACGGCCGCGCCGGAGGTGCCGACGATCGCCACGGCCTTGTTGGTGCCGAGGACCTGGGCGGCGGGCAGGTGCGGCAGGCCGAGCAGCAGCGCGGGCAGCAGGAGCAGCCCGCCGCCCCCGACCACCGCGTCGATCCAGCCGGCGGCGAGCGCCGCGAGACAGAGCAGCGCGAGCGTGGTCAGGGTGATGTCAGGCATGGCCGTGAGCCTAAGGTCCGGATGCATGGGCCATCCATCGGTCCGGGAAAGCTTGAGCTACGTCTGAGCTTCGGCCGGCCCGCATCCGCCGCGCCGGCCGCATGCGCCGCGCCAGGCCTGTGCGCCGCGCCGAGCGTACGCTCGCACCGCACCGCGGCCGTATACGCCCCGCCGGGCCTCACAGCGCGCGGCCTCCGGCGTGAGATCAGCGTTCCGTACGGGAAACAGCCGGGATCCCGTCGGGTAACACCGGCCCCGCACGCTTCCCGGTATGAGTACACGGATCGTGGTGGTCGGAGGCGGAACGGCGGGCGCCCGGCTCGCCCAGCGCCTGCCGGTCACCCTCCTCGGCGAGGAGCCGCACGCGCCGTACAACCGGCTGCTGCTCGCGGACGTCCTCGCCGGGCGGTACGGCCCCGAGGTCATCGCCCTGCCCGAGGCGCGCGAGCCGGCCCGGCTCGGCGTCCGCGCGGTGCGGATCGACCGCGCGGCCCGCACGGTGGAGTGCGCGGACGGCTCCCTGGTCGGCTACGACCGCCTGGTCCTGGCCACCGGTTCCGCGCCCGTGCTGCCGCCGCTGCGCGGCCTGCGCGGCGCGGAACTCCCGGCCGGCGTCCACCCCTTCCGGACGCTGGACGACTGCCTCGCGCTGCGCCGGCTGGTCCGGCCCGGCGTACGGGCGGTCGTCGTCGGCGGCGGTCTGCTCGGCGTCTCGGCGGCCCGGGCCCTCGCGGCCACCGGCGCGGAGGTGGTGCTCACCCAGCAGGGCGAGCGCCTGATGGAACGCCAGCTGGACGAGCACTCCTCCGCCCTGCTGCACGCCCACATGACCGAGCTCGGCGTCGAGGTGCACACCGAGTGCCGGGTGAGCGGCCTGCGGCAGGCGGACGGCGCGGTCACCGCGGTCGAGCTCGCCGACGGCTTCGTCCTCGACGCCCAGGTCGTGGTCCTCGCGTGCGGCGTCCGGCCGCGGGCGGCCCTCGCCCGCGCGGCGGGCCTCGACGTCCGCACCGGCGTGCTGGTCGACGACGAGCTGCGCACCTCCGACCCGTACATCCACGCGATCGGCGACTGCGCGGAACACGCGGGCCGCGTCTACGGCCTCGCGGGCCCGGCCCTCGACCAGGCCGACGTCCTGGCGGAGGTGCTGCGGGCGGAGGGCGCCGCGGGCGCCCGCTACACCGGCACCCGCGCCCTGACCCGGCTCACCCTCGCCGGCGCCGGGGAGGCGCTCGACCTCGCCGTGTTCGGCGAGACCACCGCCGCGCCCGGCGACGACGTCGTGCAGCTCACGGACGCGACCCGGCGGGCCTACCGCAAGGTCGTCGTCCGCGGCGACCGGCTCGTCGGCGGCGTCCTGCTCGGCGATCTGGCCGCGGTCGGCACGCTCGCCCGGGCCTGGGAGGGCGACGAGGCCCTGCCCGACGCCCCTCTGCTCCATCTGCTCACCCACGACGGAGGCTCCTGAGATGACGACCCCGTACACCCCCACCATCGTCCTGGTCGGCCACGGCATGGTCGGCCAGCGGTTCCTGGAGGCGCTCGCGGACCGGGGCGTCACCGCGCGGGCCCGCGTCGTGGTGCTCTGCGAGGAGCCCCGGCCGGCCTACGACCGCGTCCAGCTCACCTCGTACTTCTCCGGCAGGACGCCCGACGACCTGTCCCTGGTCCAGGACGGCTTCCTCCACAAGCACGGCATCGAGCTGCACACCGACGACCCGGCGGTCGCGGTCGACCGCGCGGCCCGCACGGTCACCGCCCGCTCCGGGCGGGTCTTCGGCTACGACACGCTCGTCCTCGCCACCGGCTCGTATCCCTTCGTGCCGCCCGTGCCCGGCAAGGACGCCCACGGCTGTTTCGTCTACCGGACGATCGAGGACCTGCTGGCGATCGAGGAGTACGCGAAGGGCCGGACGACCGGCGCGGTCGTCGGCGGCGGTCTGCTGGGCCTGGAGGCGGCCGGCGCGCTGAAGGGCCTCGGGCTCGACACGCACATCGTGGAGTTCGCGCCCCGCCTGATGCCGGTGCAGGTCGACGAGGGCGGCGGCGCGGCCCTGCTGCGCACGATCGAGCAGATGGGCCTGACCGTCCACACCGGCACCGGCACCCAGGAGATCCTCACCGAGGACGGCGCGGTCCGCGCGATGCGGCTGTCGGACGGCTCCGAACTGGCCACCGAGATGGTGGTGTTCTCGGCGGGCGTCCGGCCCCGCGACCAGCTGGCCCGCGACTGCGGCCTGGACGTGGGCGAGCGCGGCGGCATCGCGGTGGACGAGCTGTGCCGGACGTCCGACCCGGCGGTGTTCGCGATCGGCGAGTGCGCGCTGGCCTCGGACGGCCGGGTCTACGGTCTGGTGGCGCCGGGTTACGAGATGGCGCAGACGGCCGCCGCGGCGATCGCCGAGGAGGCCGTGGACGGCTTCACCGGCGCGGACCTGTCGACCAAGCTGAAGCTGCTCGGCGTGGACGTGGCCTCCTTCGGCGACGCGCACGGCGCCGCCGAGGGCTCCCTCGACGTCGTCTACTCCGACTCGCGCTCCGGGATCTACAAGAAGCTCGTGGTGGACGGCGAGGGCGTGCTGCTCGGCGGCGTCCTGGTCGGCGACGCCGACTCGTACGGCATGCTGCGTCCGCTCACCGGCAGCAGGCCGCCGGTCCCGCCCGAGCAGCTGGTGCTGCCGGCGGGCGTGGGCGCGCCGGCCGCGCTCGGCCCGTCCGCGCTGCCGGACGACGCCGTCATCTGCTCCTGCCACAACGTCACCAAGCACACCATCGGCCAGTGCGCGACGCTGTCCGAGGTGAAGAAGTGCACCAAGGCCGGCACCGGCTGCGGCAGTTGCGTGAAGGTGATCGAGAAGCTGCTGCCGGCGGCCGCCGGCAAAGGACTCTGCGGCTGCTTCTCCTACACCCGCAGCGAGCTCTACGAGATCGCCCGCACGCTGCGCGTGACGTCCTTCGCCGCGCTGCTCGACTCGCACGGCCGGGAGGAGGCGAAGGGCGGTGAGGGCTGTGAGGTCTGCAAGCCGACGGTGGGCTCGATCCTCGCCTCCCTCGCCCCGACGCTCGGCGTGGGCGGTTACATCCTGGACGGCGAGCAGGCGGCCCTCCAGGACACCAACGACCACTTCCTCGCCAACCTGCAGCGCAACGGCTCGTATTCGGTGGTGCCCCGCATCCCGGGCGGTGAGATCACGCCGGAGAAGCTGATCGTGATCGGCGAGGTGGCCCGCGACTTCGGCCTCTACACGAAGATCACCGGCGGTCAGCGGATCGACCTCTTCGGCGCGCGGGTCGACCAGCTGCCCTCGATCTGGACGCGGCTGGTGGACGCCGGCTTCGAGTCCGGGCACGCGTACGGCAAGGCGCTGCGCACGGTGAAGTCCTGCGTGGGGCAGACCTGGTGCCGCTACGGCGTGCAGGACTCGGTCAGGATGGCGATCCAGCTGGAGCTGCGCTACCGCGGCCTGCGCGCCCCGCACAAGCTGAAGTCGGCGGTCTCGGGCTGTGCGCGCGAGTGCGCGGAGGCCCAGTCGAAGGACTTCGGCGTCATCGCGACGGCGAGCGGCTGGAACCTGTACGTGGGCGGCAACGGCGGCGCGACGCCGCGCCACGCCGACCTGCTGGCCCAGGACCTGTCGGACGCCGAACTGGTGCGGCTGATCGACCGGTTCCTGATGTTCTACATCCGCACCGCGGACCGCCTGGAGCGCACCTCGACCTGGCTGGAGCGCCTGGAGGGCGGACTCGACCACCTGCGGGACGTGGTCGTGCACGACTCGCTGGGGCTGTGCGAGGAGCTGGAGGCGCTGATGGCGGCGCACGTCGCGGACTACAAGGACGAGTGGGCCGAGACGCTGGACGACCCGGACCGGCTGCGGCGGTTCGTGTCCTTCGTCAACGCGCCGGAGACGCCGGACCCGTCGGTGCGGTTCGTGCCGGAGCGGGACCAGATCAAGCCGGACCTGGAGATCCTCACCATCGGCACCCTGGAAGGAGCCACCTCCCGATGACCACGCTCGAACTCTCCCCCGCCGGCGACTCGTGGATGACGGTCTGCGAGGAGTCCCGGCTCACTCCGGGCCGGGGCATGGCGGCGCTGCTGCCGGACGGGCGGCAGGCCGCGGTCTTCAGGGACCGGGCGGGCCGGACGTACGCGATCGACAACCGTGATCCGTTCACGGGCGCGCAGGTGCTGTCGCGCGGGCTCCTCGGCTCGGCGGGCGGGCGGCCGTTCGTGGCCTCGCCGCTGCTGAAGCAGCGCTTCGACCTGGAGACGGGCCGGTGCCTGGACGACGACGAGGTGGCGGTGGCGGTCTACCCGGTGCGCACGGTCGGACAGGACGTCACCGCAACTTGACTGATCGTTCCAGAAAGACGTAGGTTCTCCTCGTGGCCAGGACCAAGGAATTCGATCCGGACGCCGCGCTCCAGGGCGCTCTCGAGCTGTTCTGGTCGCGCGGCTACGAGGCGACGACGATGGCGGACCTCGTCGAGCACCTCGGCATCGGCCGAGCCAGCGTCTACGCGACCTTCGGCAGCAAGCACGAGCTCTACATGCGGGCGCTCGAGCGTTATCTGGAGACCCGCGACCCGCTGATCGTGTCCGAGCTGTCGGCGCCCGGGCCGGCGCTGCCGGCCGTCCGCGCGCTGGTCCGCCGGTTCGCGGCCGAGGCGGGCGCCGAGGAGTCGCGCCTGAACGGCTGTTTCGTCACCAACTCGGCGGCCGAGCTGGCGCCGCGCGACGCGGCTGTGGCCCGCCGGGTGGAGCTCAGCTGGGAGCAGGTGGAGACCCTGCTGCACAGCGCGCTGAGCCGGGCCCGGGCGCAGGGCGAGCTGGCCGAGGAGCGCGATCCGCGGGCGCTGGCCCGGATGCTGCTCGTCCTGCTGCAGGGCCTGCGGGTGGTGGGCAAGGCGTCCAGCGACCCGGCCCGGGTGCGGGACGCGGCGGAGCAGGCGCTGGCCCTGCTGGGCTGACGCCGGCCACGGGCGCCTTCGGGCGCCCTTTTCTTCGACCTTCATTCTGGACCGTACGGTCAAAAATATCAGGAGTGTACTCGCCATGTCGTCG
Organism: Streptomyces sp. NPDC053493; assembly: GCF_044544825.1. NCBI lineage: Bacteria > Bacillati > Actinomycetota > Actinomycetes > Kitasatosporales > Streptomycetaceae > Streptomyces > Streptomyces sp. NPDC053493. Next base: position 30,406 of record NZ_JBITXS010000008.1, on the reverse strand, counting down.
TTCGCCCGTTTCACCGGTCGCACCGCCCTCGTCACCGGCGCCGGCAGCGGCCTCGGCCGGGCCGTCGCGCTCGCCTTCGCCGCCGAGGGCGCCCGGGTGGCCGTCGCCGGCCGTCGCGCCGCCGCCCTCGACGAGACGGTGGCCCTGATCGAGGCGGCGGGCGGCACGGCCCGCGCGTTCACCGCCGACGTGGCCCGCGCCGAGGACATGCGGCTGCTCGTACGGGACACGGTCACGGCCTTCGGCGGGCTCGACGTCGCCGTCAACAACGCCGGTGTCTTCCTCGGCGGCCACAGCGCCGCCGACTTCCCGCTGGAGGACTGGCAGACGCTCCTCGACATCAACGTCACCGGCGTCCTGCACGCGCTCCAGGCGGAGATCGCCCACATGCGCGGCCACGGCGGCGGGGCGATCGTCAACATCGGGTCCAATCTGGGCGCCCATGTCCGCGTGCCGGGCCTCTTCGGCTACCAGGTCTCCAAGGCGGCCGTCTCCGCCGTCACTCGGGCCGCGGCCCTCGACCACATCGCCGACGGGATCCGGATCAACGCGGTGAGCCCGGGCGCCGCGGAGTCCACGATGTCGCTGCTGCCCGGCGAGACGGAGGCCGAGCGGGAGGTGCGGATGAAGGAGCAGTCGCCGCTCGGGCGGATCTCCTCGGCGGCGGAGGTCGCGGCGGCGGTGCTGTACCTGGCGTCGGACGCGGCCGGCTCCGCCGTCGGCACCGACCTGGTGATCGACGGCGGCGTCTCGGCCTGAACCGTTCCCGCGGGAGCCGTGGGATCAGCCCTGCGCGGCGTCGCCCTGGACGGCGGCCGGGTCCATCCAGAAGACCTCCCAGTGGTGGCCGTCCGGGTCGGCGAACGACCGGCCGTACATGAAGCCCATGTCCATGGGCTCCTTGGCCGGGCTGCCGCCGGCCGCCAGGGCCCGGTCCGCCAGCTCGTCGGCCTTCTCGCGGCTCTCGGCGCTCAGCGTGATCAGCACCTCGGTGCTCTTGGTCGCGTCGGTGAGGTCCTTGCCCGGCGCGGTGAAGCTCCGGAACTTCTCCTCCGTCAGCAGCATCACGAAGATCGTGTCGCTGACGACGACACACGCGGAGCTCTCGTCGGAGAACTGCGGGTTGATCGTCCAGCCGAGCTTCTCGTAGAAGGCCTTGCCGGCGCCGAGGTCCTTGACCGGCAGGTTCACGAAGATCATCTGGGGAGCCATGGTGTCACTCTCTCTTCCGTCGGAGCCGTGTCGGCGCTTTCGAGAGGGAAGACCGGCGGCCCGCCCGGAACTCATCGCCCCGCGGAGGATCTCTTCGGAGATTTTTTCCGCCGTCCGGCCGCCGCCCTCTGCCCCCTGCCCTCCGCCCTCCGCACTCCGCACTCCGGCGGCCGGCCGCCGGGCCGTGTCCGTGAAGTCCCGCCCGCCCCGCGGGCGCCGTCCGGGCGTCACCGGGCGTTGCCGGGCAGGCAACCCCGCGGGCCTAGGTTCCGGTTCCGCGCGACCCCGTCGCCGACCGGCGCGGCGGGGCGGATCACACCCTGACGGAGTGAGACGTGGAGCGACGCAGTTTCCTGCGTGGAGCGGTCATCGGCACGTCGGCCGCCGCCTTCGGCGGCAGCCTGTGGAGCGGGGCGGCGTTCGCCGCTCCCGCGCAGCCCGGCGCCGGCCCCTACGGGGCGCTCGGCGCGGCGGACGCGAACGGCATCCAGTTGCCCGCCGGATTCACCAGCCGGGTGATCGCCCGGTCCGGCCAGGCCGTGGCGGGCACCTCGTACGTCTGGCACGACGCACCCGACGGCGGCGCCTGCTTCGCCGACGGCACGGGCTGGATCTACGTCTCCAACTCGGAGATCAACCCGAGCGGCGGCGCGAGCGCGGTGCGGTTCAACTCCTCGGGCACGGTCACCGGCGCCTACCGGATCCTCTCGGGCACCCGGCAGAACTGCGCCGGCGGCAAGACGCCGTGGAACACCTGGCTGTCCTGCGAGGAGGTCAGCCTCGGCTACGTCTACGAGACCGACCCGTACGGCGTGAACGCCGCCGTGCGCCGCGACGCGCTCGGCAAGTTCAAGCACGAGGCGGCGGCCGCCGACCCGGTGCGCCGGGCGGTCTACCTCACCGAGGACGAGACCGACGGCTGCTTCTACCGCTTCCTGCCCACCACCTGGGGCGACCTGTCCTCCGGCACGCTCCAGGTCCTCAAGGCCGGCACCGCCACCTCCGGCTCCTTCACCTGGCAGACCGTGCCGGACCCGGACGGCTCGCCGACCACCACCCGCAACCAGGTCTCCGGCGCCAAGCGCTTCAACGGCGGCGAGGGCTGCCACTACGCCGACGACACCGTCTGGTTCACCACCAAGGGCGACAACCGGGTGTGGCAGGTCAACCTGCTCTCCGGCACCTACGAACTCGCCTACGACGACTCGCTGGTGCCCGGCGGCGCCGCGCCGCTCACCGGCGTCGACAACGTCACCGGCTCCTCCTCCGGCGACCTGTTCGTCGCGGAGGACGGCGGCACCATGGAGATCTGCCTCATCACGCCGGACGACGTCGTCGCCCCGTTCCTGCGGATCAACGGCCAGACCGGCTCCGAGATCACCGGACCGGCCTTCTCCCCCGACGGCCGGCGGCTGTACTTCTCCAGCCAGCGCGGCACCAGCGGCAGTTCCTCGGGCGGCATCACCTACGAGGTGACCGGCCCGTTCCGGGCGTAGCACCGGGGCTCCGCGGGACCGGCCGCGGCCGCCCGCCGCTGGGCGCCGCCGAGCAGGGCGGCGCCCAGCGGCGTCAGGGTGTGCAGCACCGCGTTGCCGTTGCGCAGCGTGGCGACCAGGCCGGCCTCGCGCAGCACTCCGGCGTGCTGGCTCGCGGAGGCGAGCGACACGCCCGCCCGGCGGGCCAGTTCGCTGGTCGTGCCGCCCTCGCCGATCGCGCTGAGCACCGCCGAGCGGGTGTGCCCGACGAGCTTGGCGAGCGAGGGCAGGCCGCCCGGCGGGCGCACGGTCGGCGCCTCGCAGTGGGTGATCGGATAGACGAGCACCGGCGGCAGGCCGGGATCGCGCAGCACGACCGGCGTGCCGCGGCAGAAGTACGAGGGCTGGAGCAGCAGCCCGCGCCCGTCGAGGTGGACGTCCCGGTCGACCGGGTAGTCGGCCTCCAGGACGGGGCTGCGCCAGCGGAGCATCGGCGGCAGGGAGGCGAGGAGTTCGTCCGCTCCGCCGTCGAGCAGGGCCCGGCCGCGCATGGCCCGGTCGGCCTCGACCCGGGCCTGGATGTGGCTCCAGTACGGTTCGACGGCGGCCCGGTGGTAGCTGCGCAGGGCCGCGAGGAGCCGTCCCAGCGGTTCGGTGCCGCCGTCGGCGAGGGCGCGCAGCGCGGACGGGACGGCGGGCCGGCCGGAGCGGGCGGCGCCGATCAGGGCCAGTTCGGTGTGCAGCCGGCCGGGCGGGGTGGCCCGGACCGCGTCGAGTCCCTCGTCGAGCCCGAGGATGCCCTGGGGCGGCGTCAGGAAATCGGGGAAATAGCCGCGACCCGGGACGAGCGCGGCGAGCAGGCGGGTCTCAGCGCCCAGGCGTATACGTGCTTCCGACCGCCATTCCCCGTAGACGACGGAGCCGCGCCGGTCCCGTAAACGGTGAAAACTGAGAATCGTTTCCCACAGAACATCCGGCTGGGCGGCCATCCGCACGCCCGCCAAGTCGTTTCCGGTGAAATGAATCCGGAGCATGAAACCCCCACCTGTGCACTCGCAACCACCCCCGACGACGAGTATGCACAGCATCACTGCACGTTACCAGGGTGTTTCAGCCACACTTGAAACGCATCGCGGCGAACGGCCGGGAACCGAAAAGCTGTGCGTGTCGGACGGGAAACCTTCAGGACCGAGGTGACATGGCGAAGACCGTGGGGGGCTTTGCCGTGTCCGGCGGCGGTCGGCGAGGGTTGCGGCTCACCCGCCCGACGAAGGTAATGGGCGCGGCCTCCGGGTGGGGATCCGGGGGCCGCGCCCGTCTCATTCTTTGCGAAAGTTCAACACCCAATATTTCGATGCATGGCGAGTTGAACAAGAACTCACATTTCCCCAACGATCATGCAACGGTCGGCGGGGCCGCACCGGGACGAAACACGACGGGGCGGACACCTCCGCACAAGGTGTCCGCCCTGTCTCTCTTGGAAACCGGAGCCGCCGCCCATCGGTTCTGAGGGTCGGGGACGAACGGCGGCTCCGGGGCTCATGGCCCTGACGGGCCTGCCCGGCGGGCCCTGACGGGCCCGCGCGGTGGGTCAGCGGCTGTCGCTGCCCTTCGACTCGGCCGCCGCGCGGCCGGCCTCCAGACGCGCCACCGGGATCCGGAACGGCGAGCAGGAGACGTAGTCGAGGCCCACCTCGTGGAAGAAGTGCACCGACTCCGGGTCGCCGCCGTGCTCACCGCAGACACCGAGCTTGATGTCGGGGCGGGTGGCGCGGCCGGCCTCGACGGCGCTGCGGACCAGGGAGCCCACGCCGTCCTTGTCGATGGTCTCGAAGGGGCTGACGCCGAAGATGCCCTTCTCCAGGTACGCGGTGAAGAAGCTGGCCTCCACGTCGTCGCGGGAGAAGCCCCAGACCGTCTGCGTGAGGTCGTTGGTGCCGAAGGAGAAGAACTCGGCGGCCTCGGCGATCTGACCGGCGGTCACGGCGGCGCGCGGCAGCTCGATCATGGTGCCGAGCGCGAGCTTCAGCTCGACGCCGGTCTGCGCCTGGACCTCGGCGATGACCTGCTCGGCCTCCTCGCGGACCAGCTCCAGCTCCTGGACGGTGCCCACGAGCGGGATCATGATCTCGGCGCGCGGGTCGCCCTTGGCGTCGATGCGCTGGGCGGCGGCCTCGGCGATGGCACGGACCTGCATGGTGAACAGGCCGGGGATGACCAGTCCGAGCCTGACTCCGCGCAGACCCAGCATCGGGTTCTGCTCGTGCAGCCGGTGCACGGCCTGGAGCAGGCGCAGGTCGTTCTCGTGCGGCTCCTTGCGGGCCTCGGCGAGGGCGACGCGCACCGACAGCTCGGTGATGTCGGGCAGGAACTCGTGCAGCGGCGGGTCGAGCAGGCGGACCGTGACGGGCAGGCCGTCCATGGCCTCGAAGAGCTCGACGAAGTCCTGCTTCTGCAGCGGGAGCAGGGCCTTCAGCGACTCCTCGCGCTCCTCGTCGGTGTCGGCGAGGATCAGGCGCTCGACGTACTGGCGGCGCTCGCCGAGGAACATGTGCTCGGTGCGGCACAGGCCGATGCCCTGGGCGCCGAAGCGGCGGGCGCGGGCGGCGTCCTCGGCGTTGTCGGCGTTGGCGCGGACCCGCAGGCGGCGCACGCGGTCGGCGTAGGCCATGATCCGGTGCACGGCCTGGACCAGCTCGTCGGCGTCGTCGGCGCCGGCGTGCATGCGGCCCTCGAAGTACTCGACGACCGGGGACGGTACGACGGGTACCTCACCGATGTAGACCTTGCCGGTGGAGCCGTCGATGGAGACGACGTCGCCCTCCTCGACGACCACGCCGGAGGCGGTGGTCATCCGGCGGCGCTTGGTGTCGACCTCGAGCTCCTCGGCGCCGCAGACACAGGTCTTGCCCATGCCGCGGGCGACGACGGCGGCGTGCGAGGTCTTGCCGCCGCGCGAGGTCAGGATGCCCTCGGCGGCGATCATGCCGTCCAGGTCGTCCGGGTTGGTCTCGCGGCGGATCAGGATGACCTTCTCGCCGGAGCGGGACCACTTGACGGCCGTGTACGAGTCGAAGACGGCCTTGCCGACGGCCGCGCCCGGGGAGGCGGCGATGCCGCGGCCGACCTGCTCGACCTTGGCGTTCTCGTCGAACTTCGGGAACATCAGCTGGGCGAGCTGCGCGCCGTTGACGCGCTGGAGCGCCTCGGCCTCGTCGATGAGGCCCTGGTCGACGAGCTGGGTCGCGATGCGGAAGGCGGCACCGGCGGTGCGCTTGCCGACGCGGGTCTGCAGCATCCAGAGCTGGCCGCGCTCGATCGTGAACTCGATGTCGCAGAGATCCTTGTAGTGGGTCTCCAGCGTCTCCATGATCTGCATGAGCTGGTCGTACGACTTCTTGTCGATCGACTCGAGCTCGGCGAGCGGCACGGTGTTGCGGATGCCGGCGACGACGTCCTCGCCCTGCGCGTTCTGCAGGTAGTCGCCGTAGACGCCCTGATGGCCGGAGGCGGGGTCGCGGGTGAAGGCGACGCCGGTGCCGGAGTCCGGGCCGAGGTTGCCGAAGACCATGGAGCACACGTTGACGGCGGTGCCGAGGTCGTGCGGGATGCGCTCCTGGCGGCGGTACAGCTTGGCGCGGTCGCCGTTCCAGGAGTCGAAGACGGCCTTGATGGCCAGGTCCATCTGCTCGCGCGGGTCCTGCGGGAAGTCGCGGCCGGTCGCGGTCTTGACGATCTTCTTGAAGTGCTCGACGAGCTTCTTCAGGTCGGCGGCGTCGAGGTCGGTGTCGCTGGTGACCTTCTTGGCGGCCTTGGCCTCGTCGAGGGCGTCCTCGAAGAGCTCGCCGTCGACGCCGAGCACGGTCTTGCCGAACATCTGGATGAGGCGGCGGTACGAGTCCCAGGCGAAGCGCTCGTTGTCGGCCTGGGCGGCGAGGCCCGCGACGGAGACGTCGGAGAGGCCGATGTTGAGGACCGTGTCCATCATGCCGGGCATCGAGAACTTCGCGCCGGAGCGGACGGAGACGAGCAGCGGGTTGTCGGCCTGGCCGAGCTTCTTGCCCATCTTCCGCTCGAGGGCGTCGAGGTGCGCGCTGACCTCGTCGCGGAGCTCCACCGGCTCGGAGCCGCTGTCGAGGTAGGTCTTGCACGCCTCGGTCGTGATCGTGAAGCCGGGAGGAACCGGGAGACCGAGGTTGGTCATCTCGGCCAGGTTCGCGCCCTTGCCACCGAGCAGGTCCTTCAGGTCCTTGTTGCCCTCGGTGAAGTCGTACACGAACTTCTGATCATTGTTTTCCGACACGGGTCTCGACTCCTCGACGACTCGGTTGGCTGCCCTGACGGCGAGGAACATACCCAGATCGAAGGCGTCTGGGGAGGTACGCCTAGCGGTCATCCGGTCTTAACCACCCGTCCGCCAGCACATCGAAAGTAACTGACGGGTAGCTTCCGCTTTCAGGGCCCGAAGCCCCCTTGACTCAAAGCGGGGCTACACCGCTCACATGAGCGCCCAATCGAGCAATTGCGTTCAACTCTTGAACGCAAAAGCCCTGGCACTCCGTGCCACCCTTCAACCGCCACAGGGGTTTGTAAACTGCTCATCTGAGCGGGACCCCTATCAGGGGTGGCGAGAATCACTCCGCGGCGACCACAGTTTTCCCACGATCCGGACTACTCAGCTGCCTCGCCCGGCTCCGGCGGCTCCGACAACGACGTGCGTGCCGCGACCGCGAGTCCATGGTCCTCGCCCCAGCGCCGTACGGCCACTTCCTGAACGCCCCGCCAGAGCTCCTCGGCCTCGGCACGACGGCCCAGCCGGGCCAGCGCGAGGCCCTGCCACTGCCTCGACCACAAGGTGTCCGGGTGCTCGGGACCCAGGACCAGGGCGCGGGCCTCCGCCACACCGCGCAGCACGTCCGCCGCCTCCTGCCACCGCCTGACGCCGGTCAGCGCGCGTCCCCGGCCGTGCGCCGCGGCGAGCGTCGCCGGCGCCTCCGCGCCGAGCGCCTCCCGCCACAGCTCCCACGCACGGGTGTACTGCTCCACCGCCTCCTCGAAACGCCGGCCGTCGAGCAGCACCTTCCCCAGGTCGGTGCGCGTCACCCCGGCGGCGATCCCGCCTCCCTCGGGCAGCGCCTCCTCGCTCTCGATCAGCGCCCGCAGCCGGCGCTCGGCCTCTTCCGCGCGCCCCATCCGCTGCAGCGCACGGGCGTGCCACCGGTGCAGCATCCGGGTGTTGCCGTGCTCGTAGCCGAGGATCCGCACGTGGTCCTCGAGCGCCGACCTCAGCACGCCCTCCGCCTCGTCGTGGCGGCGGGCGTCGAGCAGCGTCACGCCCAGGTTGTGACGGAAGTCCAGGGTGAAGGCGTCGTCCTCGCCCAGGATCCGCCGTCCCTGCTCGAGCACCGCCCGGTGCTGCTCCACCGCCTCCTCGAAGCGGCCCCGTCTCGCCAGCACCATGGCGGCGAGCTCCCGGCACAGCAGGGTCTCGAGGTGGTCCTCTCCCAGAACGGACCGGGCCAGCGCGACGGCCTCCTCGATCGTCTCCTGGGCGGCGTCCAGGTCACCCGTCCTGCGCAGCGCGGAGGCGAGGAGCCGGCGCGCCAGGACCTGCTGGAGGCCGGCCGGGCCGCCGTGCTCCAGGGCCGCCTCCAGGGCGGCCCGGCGTACGGCGACGACCTCGGCGAAGCGCTCGGCCTCGCGGAGCGCCTTGGCCAGCGCCTCGAGCGCCTCCCGGCGCGCCCCGTCGTAGGAGGCCCGGGCGGCCGGTGGCTGCGGGCCGGCCCCGACCCGGTCGAGCGCCGCCAGGACGGCGCGCGCCTCCCGCTCGGCCTCGACGGCCCGCCGGAGGTCCAGCAGCCGGCTCGCCGTACGGGCCCGCGCGTACAGGGTCTCCGCGGCCTCCGGGCCGAGCCGGGCCACCCGCTCGTCGTACGCCGCCCGGGCCGCCGCGTGGGCCGCGGCCGGCCTGTTCAGGGCCGCGTGGACGGAGCTCTGCACGAGCTGGACGCGCCCGTAGTCCGGCAGGAGCGGGTCCGTCCGCGGCAGTCGCTCCAGTACGGCGATCAGCACGCGGCCCTCCGCCTCGGCCTCGGCCAGCCGGTCGGCGTCCCAGTACAGGTCGTGAAGGAACGAGCGTGCGTTCAGCGTGTAGCCGTGTTCCTCGCCGTGCACGCGGGAGGAGATCGCGATGATGTCCCGCATGTGCTCCGCCGCCTCGGCCGTCTCACCGAGGGTGCTCAGCGCGATCGCGGAATGACCGCGGATGTTCCGTGCTTGCAGCCGCTCGTCGTCGAGGAAGGGAGCCATGCAGTCCCGCAGCAGCTCGCGCAGTTCCGCGACGGCCGTGTGCTGCCGGGAGGCGACCAGCGCCGAGGCGAGCCCGTCGATGTAGAAGAGGACCGCGCCTTCGGCGTCCTCCTGGTCGATCCAGGTCCCGAGGTTCCGGGCCTGGTCCCGCACGATGCCCGGCGTCCGCTCGTCGTCCCGCAGCCTGCGGACGAAGCTCGCCATCCGCGGCCACACGTGCGCCAGCGAGACGCGCTCGCCGTCGGCGTCGGCGTCCTCGCCGGCGCCGCTCTCCGTCTCCTCCGAGGTGTCCTCGGCCTCGTCGTTCCCGTCGTCGTTCCCGCCGTCGTCCCCGCCGTCGTCCCCGTCCTGTCCGCGTCGGTCCTGCCGGTCCGGGAGCTCCGCCACGAGCCCGAGGCGCCGCAGCAGCTCCGGCGAGGCCGCGGCGAAGGGAGACGCCGCGGCGCCGACGGACGAAGGGCCCCCGTCCCCGCCCAGCTTGGCCCGGAACTCCAGCCCCGCGCCGGCGCGCCGCATCAGGTAGTCGCTGACCCGCGCGGCCGTGTCCAGCGCGTGCGAGGTGGGCACGGTGTCGAGCAGCAGGTCGGTGACGCCCGGCAGGAACTCGTACTCCGCCCCGTCCGTCCCCGCCGCGCCCGTGCGTCCCTCGGCCTTCCGCAGCAGCCCGCCGAGGAACACCTCGGCGAGCTGCGACGGGTGATAGCGGCCGGGACCGGGTGGCTCGGCCCGGTGGACGAGCCGCATCACCGGCAGCGTCAACGGCCGCACCGCGGCCAGCGCCCCGGCCAGTCTGCGGCTCTCCGGGGACGCCGACCGGCGGAAGCCGCGCAGCAGCTCCTGCGCGGACCGACCCTCGCCACGCTCCGGGCCGGCCGGCCCGGAGCCGTACGACTCGGGATCCGTCCAGGTCAGCAGCGGCAGCGTCGCGGTGGCGCCGCCGCCCAGCAGCAGCCGCGTCCAGGAGCCGAGCAGGGTCTCCTCCAGCTCCAGGACGGGGATCGCGGGCCCTTCGTACGCGACGAGGTCGGCCGGCAGGACGGGGTGGCGCACCTGGAGGGACCCGCTGGGCAGGGCCGGTCCGGGCGCCGTGACGCACAGGTCCTCGACGGGCATGCCGTCCGCCGGCCAGAGCCGCCGCGGCAGCGGCTGGACGACCGCGACCGGCGAGTGGACCGCCCAGCGGCGCAGCAGTTCGGGTGTCGCGCCGCTCGCCCACGCCGGTCCGACGCCGTCGGACAGGACCAGCACCACGGTGGGACGCACGCCGTGGGTGAGGCGGCGGGCGGACACGCGGGCGGCGGACGCGTGGAAGGGCCGGGAGCGCAGCACGGGCCGGCCGGCCTCCGAGCTGTCCAGGCCGTAGGTGCGGACCCGGTGGAAGAGTCCCTGCCGTTCGAGCAGGGCGCGGGTCTCGGCCGCGTACTGCCGCCAGAGGACCATCGAGGGGCCGTCGTCCACGATCAGGACGGCGTCGAGCCAGCGCTCGGCCGCGGGCCGCAGCACCAGGTCGGGCAGTCCGGTGTCGGCGATCAGATCGGCGGTCGCGGTCTCGTCCAGGACGAAGGAGGTGCGGGAGGGCACGGGCCGGCGCAGCGGACGGAGCGCCCGGTACAGGCTCCGGACGCCCGGAACCGCCCGGACGCCGCGGACGTCGACGTGGCGGGCCCGGCGCCGGCCCGCGCCGCCGCCCGGCGCGTACAGCGCCTGTGCGGGAGCAGGCGCCTTCCGGCCGGAGCCGTCGGCCGCGCCACGGGCGTCGTTCCGCTCCCGCGGCAGGACGTCACCCGTGCCGGCCCGGCCGTCGCCGTACCGGCCGGGCTCGGCGGTCCCGGCCGGCGCCGGCATGACGTCGCCTTCCGCCTCCGGCACGGCGGGCCCGGTCGTGACCGCGAGCCAGAGGACGTCCAGGAGCTCCTCGGTGGAGACGTCGACGCCGGCGTCCTCCAGGATTCCGCGCAGCTGGTGGATCGTCACGACGGGCTCACAGATCCGATTCGACGAGGGAGCGCAGCACGCTGTCGCGCAGGCTGTCGAAGGCGATGTCGATGCCGGAGATCCGCAGGTGGACGGCGTTCAGCAGCTGGTCGGTCGCGAGGTCGTGCTCCTGCCCGTCCCTGAGCTGCAGGAAGCGGGTGATCAGGTCGGAGGCGCGGTCGTCGACGCCGTCGCCGAGCCGCATCCGGACGATCTGGCGCAGCTGCTGCTCGCCGGGCGGCCTCAGGTGCAGGCGGACGCAGCGGCGGAGGAACGCGGGCGGGAAGTCCCGTTCGCCGTTGCTGGTGATGACGATCACCGGGAAGACCTGGCAGGTGACGCGGCCGTCCACGACGACGACGGAGCCGGCCGGGTCCGCCGCGCCGCCCGCCTCGCCCTGCGGCGGGGCCTCGTCCGCGGTGCGCACGGTGACCTCGCCGCGGCCGAGCCTGGCGAGTTCGGGAATCTCGAAGGTGCCTTCCTCGAACACGGTCAGCAGATCGTTGGGCAGGTCCACGTCGCCCTTGTCGAGCTCGTCGATGAGCAGGACGCGGGGCCGGGCGGCGGGCAGCAGGGCGGTGCCGAGCGGGCCGAGCCGGAGGTAGTCCCCGATGCCCGGCTCCCGGCCGGGCGCGTGCTCGTCGCGCCGGGCCAGGGAGGCGTCGCGCAGCCGGCCGACGGCGTCGTAGCGGTAGAGGCCGTCGGTGAGGGTGGTGCGGCTGTTGACGGGCCAGTGCAGGACCTCGCCGAGCCCGAGTTCCTGGGCGACGGCACGGGCGAGGGTGGACTTGCCGGTGCCCGGCCGGCCCGTGACGAGCAGCGGCCGGTGCAGGTGGAGAGCCGCGTTGACGGTGTCGCGGTCCTCGTCCGCCATGACGTAGCGCAGCGGGCGCGCGTCCTCGTCGCCGGTCCGGCCGAAGGTGCGCCACGGCGGGGCGTCGGGCCAGTGCTCGACCGGGTGGGGCACGCCGTCGCCTCGGAAGAGCCGCCAGTCGTCGGTCATGTTTCCGTTCTCTCCTCAGGAATGCCGGCGCGGTGCCGACAGGGCCAGGGGCGCGGGCAGCGGCCGTTCCGGGTCGTCCCAGAGCAGCGCGAGGTGACGGCCGGGATGGTCGTCCTGGGCGTCGCAGTGCGAGCGCAGCGTGCGCAGGGCGGCGGGCAGCGCGGTCAGCCGCCCGGAGGCGGTGAGCTGCCGCAGCACGGCCTGCCCGCCTTCCTCCGCGCCGGGCGCGGGAGCGGTGGCGTCCGGACACGACACCGCGGTGCCCGGGCCGGCCGGTGCGGCTTCCGCAGCCGCCGGTGCGGCGCCCGGGCCGGCCGGAGCGACCTCCCGACCCGGAGGAGTCGCCCACGCAGCCGCCGGTGCGGCGCCCGGGCCCAACGCCGCGGCCTCCGGACCCGGCGGGGTCGTCGACGCTTCCGTGGCCGCGGCTTGCGGGGCCCACGCCGGGGCCTGCGGACCGGTCGGGGCGGCGTACGGGTCCGATGCTGCGGCCTGCGGGCCGGTCGGCGCGGCCGCCGGGGCCGCCGGGGCGGCGTACGGATGCGGCGGAGCCGCCTCCGGGCCCGGCGGGGTCGTCCCCGCGCCCGTGCAGTCGGCCTCGGGCGTGCCGTCCCACGCCACGATCGGCACGCCGGCGAACACGCAGATGGTGAGCGCCTCGGCCAGCGCCTCCGGGCGGCGCGCGGCCGGCTCGGTGAACACGACGCCGGGCTTGTGCTGACGGGTCTGGAGCCGGCCGTAGATCTGTTGCGGCGTCAGGCCCGCGGTGGGCAGCCGGTCCAGGTCCTCGACGCCGGACGCGGCCGCCTTCGCCCAGCGGGAGCGCCAGATGGCCTCGTTGAACGCGCGCTGCTCGGCGCAGCGCACCACGACGTCGAAGTCGGTGCCCAGCGAGCGCTGGACCGGCTGGTTGGCGCCGATCCGGAAGCGGTGCACGGGCAGCCCGAGGTCCCGTTCGGCGAGGAAGAACTCGACCCGGGTCCGCCCGGGGCGGGCGTAGCGCGCGAGGACGTCGTCCAGGTCCCGTTGCAGCGCGGCGAGTTCCTTGGGCGTGTCGTCCACGACGCGCGTCTCGGCGCCGCCCGCGCCGTACGTCCAGACCTGGTAGGTGCGGCGCCCGTCGCCGTCGGGGCCGGACAGCCGGATCTGTACGCAGTCGACCGCGGCGGCACTTCCGGGCGGCGCGCCGCCCCCGGCCCGGCCGGCGGCCTTCTCGGCGACCTCGCGCCGCTCCAGCAGGGCCGCTTCGAGGCCGAGGCGCTTGGCGCAGCACAGCGACCAGTCCCGCAGGCCCTCCGCGAAGCGGGACGGCATGAGGGCGGCGGCGGTGTGCTCCACGGTGCGCAGCAGCGGAGGCAGGCCCAGCTCTCCCCGTACGGCCTCCAGCTGGTCGACGACGCGGACGGGATGGCCGCTGTCCAGGACGAGGCCGACCACGTCCCCGGCGGTGTCGGCGAGGACCGCGTGGGCGGGCTGCTCCTCGGCGTCGAGGAGCCGGACGAGCGCGTCGTACTCGCCGCACAGCAGCCAGCGGTCGGGCGAGACCCGCAGGGCGAGCCGGCGTCTTTCGACGGCGTCGCCCGTCGCCTCGGGCGCGGCTTCGTTCAGGAGGTGGAGGAGGGTGGCCGGTCCGTGCGGGCGGGTCAGGGCCCAGGCCGCCAGGTCGGCGGGCCCGTTGACCTCGCCGGCCGGGTGGGTGGCGAGCTCGCGGGACAGGCCCTGGGCGATCCGGGCGAGCGAGGTGCCGGGTGTGTCCAGGACCGCCTGGGCGGCCCAGGTCAGCTGCTGGCGGACCTCGCGCGACTCCTCGTCCGCCGCCGGCGGCGGTTCGTTGTCGTACGCCGACTCGGCCCAGTTGCGGACGTGGAGGGTGGGCACCTGGACGGTCTCGCCCGCCGCGCGCAGCGCCTCGAACTTCGCTTCGAGGTGGGCCCAGGTGGTGTCGAGGTCGATGGGCGCACCGACCGGGTTCCGCTCGTGCAGCAGCCCGACCAGCGTGGACGTGAACAGGCCCTGGCCGTCGGTGTTCTTGGCCGCGGCGCCGGACTGGCTGGCCCGCATCAGGAAGATCTTGCGTTCCCGGTTGGTCTGCGGCTCCTCGGTGAGCGGCTCGGGTTCCCGTACGAAGGCGGCCTCGGCGGGCGACAGGGCGCTGCGGCAGGCGTCGATGACGACGGTGGCCCGGCGGACGCGCTGGGCGGGCAGGTGCACGGTGCCGAGCAGGGACACCAGGTTGTCCACGTCGACGCCGCTGAGGTCGTTGGAGCTGCTCTCCGGGTAGAGCAGGCCCCAGCGGTTGCCGCGCATCTGCACGCCGTGGCCGGCCCAGTAGACCCAGAGCCAGTCGCCGCGCAGGTCGCAGAGTTCCTCCCGGAAGACCCGTTTGACGGTGGGCCGGTCGGCGGGCCGGCGCGTCACGCCGGGGAACTCGGCGAACCGCACCTCGTTCCGGGCGAGCGGCGAGGCGAGCAGGGTGATGCGGTCCTGCGGCATGCCGCGGCCGATCAGCCAGCGCATCATGCTGAGCGCGTCCTCGGCGGGCCCGTTCAGGTTCCAGTCGCCGCCCTCGGCGTACTCCTCGACGGCGACGAGGACGGCGTGGGCGTCGGACAGGTCGGTGGGCCCGTGGACGGGATCGTGCGGGGTGGCGCGGGGAGGGTACGACGTCACGGCAGCTCCGCCGCCAGCCGCTGGTAGAGCGGGGCGTGGGCGAAGTAGCCGGTGTGGGAGCGCGGGAAGGGCTGGCGCAGGTTGACCCGGACGTCGGTGACGCGGCCGGGGAAGACCTTCGCGCCGACGTAGCCGAGCAGGTCGCGCTGGTCGTAGGCGTTGAGCCAGCGGGGGAAGTGCTCGGGCAGGCCGTCGCCGCGCCGGAGTCCCTGCAGCGCGTCGATCTCGTAGAGGAAGGGTGCCTGGGAGCCGACGGTGACCAGCAGTTCGACGCCGGGAACGGCGCGGGCGGCGAGCAGGTCGAAGCAGGCGATGCCGCCGAGGCTGTGGGCGAGGAGGACGACGGGGCGGTCGGGCTCCTGCTCGCGGGTGAGGGCGACGGTCTCGGCGATGCGCTCGCGTAACGCCTCGCCGCGGACCTGGTAGCGCAGGATGTCGCCGCCGGCGGGCACGACACCCTCGGTGGTCGTCTCGCGGCCGCGGACGCGTACGTATCCGGCGCCGGCCCACAGCAGCGGGTCGGCGGCGCGTCCCAGGACGCCCCGGTCCTTGCCGCCGAGCCGGTCGGTGAGCGTGTCGACCAGCCGGTCCCGGTCGGCGCCGTCCACGGGCAGCGGCTCGTCGGCAGCCGCGCCCCAGGAGTCCGCGGTCCCGAAGTCCGCGCTCGCGTCCGCGCTCCCGGAGTCCGCGCTCCCGTCCGCGCCCCAGAGGCCTGCGGTCGCGTCCGGGCCCAACGAGGCCGGGCCCCAGGAGCCCGTGCCCCCGACCACACGCCCGCCCGTGTCCCCGCCCGTGTCCTCGTCCGTGCCTCCGTCCACGTCTCCGTCCGCGAGCCGGATCGCGACCGCGACGACGGCGCGGGCGGCCAGGGACGCGCCGTCGACCGGGGCGTCGGTGCCGACGAGGCGGCGGGCGATCTCGGCGGCGACGGTCCGCGCCGCCGCGCCGAGGTGCGGGGCGAGGTCCTCGCTCAGTTCCACGTCGTCCGGCAGCCCGGCCGCGTCGAGCGAGCGCACCTTGTCGGCCAGGTCGTCCCACGGGCCCCGGCGCCCGGGCAGGTATCCGCGGCGGGCGGAGCCACGGCGCAGGGCCGCGAGGGCGAGGATCTCGGCGAGCGGTTCGGCGTCCAGCGCCGCCCACGGTCCGAGCGCGTCGTCGTCGCCGAGCGGCACCGAGCGGTTCTGGTCGGGACGGGGGATCGACGCGCCGCCGAGGGCGAGCCGGGCGCCGAGGGCGTCGCCCCAGAAGCAGGGCACGAGGCGGGCGTCGGGCCGCACCCGGGCGAGACCGCGGGAGACCCGCCGCCAGGACTTCCGGTACGACTCCTGTCGCACGCCCGTGCCGTGAACGAAGACGACGTTGACCACGCGGCCCCCCACCCCTGTGTCCCGAGCGGCCCATCCTAGGGCGGCGGCGGCCGTCGGGTGCCCGCTTCCGGCGGGCACCGTCGAGAACCGGCCAGCGGTGTGGTGCGTCCGGCCGTCAGCCGCCGGACGTGTCCAGCTCCGCGTCCTCGCTGACGCCGGCGCAGTCGTACGGGTCCTTCAGCCAGCCGTCCGGCAGGACGACCCGGTTGTTGCCGGAGGTGCGGCCGCGCGGGCCGTCGGCGCCCACCGGCCAGGGCTGGTCCAGGTCGAGCTCGTCGAGCTGGGCGCGCAGGTCGTCCAGGGACGAGGTGACGGCGAGCTTCTTGCGCATCTCGGAGCCGACCGAGAAGCCCTTGAGGTACCAGGCGACGTGCTTGCGGAAGTCGATGACACCGCGTGCCTCGTCGCCGAGCCACTCGCCGAGCAGCCGGGCGTGGCGCACCATCGCGTCGGCGACCTGGCGCAGGCCGGGCTCGGCGTAGGCGGCGGTGCCCTCGAAGCCCGCCACGAGGTCGGCGAAGAGCCACGGGCGGCCCAGGCAGCCGCGGCCCACGACCACGCCGTCGCAGCCGGTCTCGCGCATCATCCGCAGCGCGTCGTCCGCGGACCAGATGTCGCCGTTGCCGAGCACCGGGATCTCCGGCACGTGCTCCTTGAGGCGCGCGATGGCGTCCCAGTCGGCCGTGCCGCCGTAGTGCTGGGCGGCCGTGCGGCCGTGCAGGGCGATGGCGGTGACGCCCTCCTCGACGGCGATCCGGCCGGCGTCGAGGTAGGTGATGTGGTCGTCGTCGATGCCCTTGCGCATCTTCATGGTGACCGGCAGGTCGCCCGCGTTGCCCACGGCCTCGTTGAGGATGGCGCGCAGCAGCGGCCGCTTGTAGGGCAGCGCGGAGCCGCCGCCCTTGCGGGTCACCTTGGGCACGGGGCAGCCGAAGTTCAGGTCGATGTGGTCGGCCAGGTCCTCGTCGACGATCATGCGCACCGCCTTGCCGACGGTGACCGGGTCCACTCCGTAGAGCTGGATCGACCGCGGCTTCTCCGTCTCGTCGAAGCGGATGAGCTGCATGGTCTTCTCGTTGCGCTCGACCAGCGCCCTCGTGGTGATCATCTCGCTGACGAACAGGCCCTTCCCTCCGGAGTACTCACGGCAGAGGGTGCGGAAGGGGGCGTTGGTGATGCCGGCCATCGGCGCGAGCACCACCGGCGGCTGCACGATGTGCGGCCCGATGGCGAGGGGGGAGAACGCGGTCATTCGCCCATTGTCGCGCACTGCGCGAGTCTTTAGACAGCCGTACGATCCGCACATGGCCCCGTCCGCGCGTCCGCAGGAGTCCGGCCTTGAGCCGAGGCCGGGGCTCTCCCGCGCCCGGCAGAGGGTCGTCCTCGCCATCTGCTGCATGAGCCTGCTGATCGTGAGCCTGGACAACACCGCGCTCAACGTGGCGCTGCCCGCGCTCCGGCGGGACCTGGGCGCCTCCGTCTCCGGCCTGCAGTGGACCATCGACGCCTACACGCTGGTGCTGGCCTCGCTGCTGATGGCGGCCGGGTCGACCGCCGACCGGATCGGCCGCCGCAAGGTCTTCGCGACCGGTCTCGTGGTCTTCGTGCTGGGCTCGCTGCTGTGTTCCCTCGCGCCGAGCCTGGAGGCCCTGGTCGCGTTCCGGATGGTGCAGGCCGTGGGCGGCTCCATGCTGAACCCGGTCGCCATGTCGATCATCACCAACACCTTCACGGAACCGGCGGCCCGGGCGCGGGCCATCGGCGTGTGGGGCGGTGTGGTGGGCGTCTCCATGGCGGCGGGGCCGCTGGTGGGCGGGCTGCTGGTGGAGTCGGTCGGCTGGCGGGCGATCTTCTGGCTGAACCTGCCGGTGGGTCTGACGGCGCTGCTCCTCACCCTGCGTTACGTCCCCGAGTCCCGGGCGCCCCGGCCGCGCCGCTTCGACCCGGTGGGCCAGGTCCTGGTGACGCTGCTGCTGGGCACGCTCACGTACGCGATCATCGAGACCAGCGGGCTGTTCGCGGGTGTCGCGGGTGTGGCGCTGCTCGGGATCCTCCTTTACGAGCCGCGGCGCCGTGAGCCGCTGATCGACCTGCGGTTCTTCCGCAGCGCGCCGTTCAGCGGGGCGACGGTCATAGCGGTGAGCGCGTTCGCGGCGCTCGGCGGCTTCCTCTTCCTCAACACGCTCTATCTGCAGGACGTCCGGGGTCTGTCGGCCCTGCGCGCCGGGCTCTACATGCTGCCGATGGCCGCGATGACCCTCGTCTTCGCGCCGCTCTCGGGCCGTCTGGTCGGCGCCCGCGGCCCGCGGCCGTCGCTGCTGCTCGCGGGCGCGGCGATGGCGGCCGGTTCGCTGCTCTTCGCCGCCTTCGACGCCGAGGCGAGTACGGCGTTGCTGTTCACCGGGTACGTGGTGTTCGGCATCGGCTTCGGTCTGGTGAACGCGCCGATCACGAACACGGCGGTGTCGGGGATGCCGCGCGCGCAGGCCGGCGTGGCCGCGGCGGTGGCCTCCACCAGTCGCCAGATCGGCCAGACGCTGGGCGTCGCGGTGGCGGGCGCGGTCCTGACGGCGGGCATGGCGGCCGTCCCGTACGCGCACGGCACGGCGGGCTTCGCCGCGGCGAGCAGGCCGGTCTACTGGATCATCACCGGCTGCGGTCTGTGCGTGCTGGTCGTCGGCGCGCTGACCAGCGGCGGGTGGGCGCGGGGCACGGCGGAGCGGACGGCGCGGCGGCTCGGTGAGGACGCCGGGCCTCAGGCGACGGCCAGGGCCTCGTCGGCCTGAGCGGGCCGGGACCCGAGCCGGGCGGCCTCCTCCTCGGCGAGCACGAGCTCCTGGAGGCGTTCGACGCCGGCCCGGCTGGCCTCGTCCACGGGGACGTAGGTGACGAGCCGCGGCCCGGCGGCCGGGCCGAGCCAGAGGTTGGTGTGTTCGAGGCGGAGCAGCCCGACGTGGGCGTTGCGGATGAGCTTCGTACGGCTGGCCTGGTCGACGACCTCGTGCCGCGCCCAGATCTCGCGGAATTCGGGCGAGGCGGTCTGGAGCCGGTGGAGCAGGGCCTTCCAGGCGGGTTCGGCGAGGTGCTCGGCCATGGCGGCGCGCAGTTTGCCGGCGAGCGAGCGCAGCACCTCGGGCAGGTCGGGGACGGCGGCCCGGAAGTCGTTGTTGGTGAAGGCCAGCCAGAGGCTGTTGCGGTCCTCGCGGGGCAGCGCGTCGAGGTCGCAGAAGAGCCGCCCGAAGGTGCGGTTGTGGGCGAGGAAGTCGTAGCGGCTGTTCTGGACGGCGGCCGGGACGGGTTCCAGCTGGTCGAGCAGGGCGCGCAGCGCGGGCGAGACGGTCGGGCAGGGCGTCTCGGGGTGCGGGTCGGTCTGTGCGGCGAGGGCGAAGAGGTGGGTGCGCTCGGTCGGGTCGAGCAGCAGGGCGCCGGCGAGGGCGTCGAGGACCTGCGGCGAGACCTGGATGGGCCGGGCCTGTTCCAGCCAGGTGTACCAGGTGACGCCGACGGCGGAGAGCTGGGCGACCTCCTCGCGGCGCAGGCCCGGGGTGCGGCGGCGCCGGCCGCGCGGCAGCCCGACCTGTTCGGGGCTGATGCGTTCGCGCCGGCTGCGGAGGAAGGCGGCGAGTTCGTGCCGCCGGATGTCGGTCTCGGCGTGGGCTTCGGTCGCCATCAGAGTCATGCTCCCAGGGTGCAGGGCTGCTCAGCCCGTTTCCAGGTAGTGCTTGTACCAGGATAAAGAGACTCTGGTACCAGGCTGGGGAGGGGCCGAAGCTCGGCTGTGTGACTACGACAACCTCCACGCCGATCCCGGCTTCCGCCCGTTCCGCCACGGTCGTCGACCACGCCCGGCCGGCGCTGGGCTCCCTCGGCCTGTTCACGGTGCTGCTCGGTGCGGCACTGCCACTGATCGACTTCTTCATCGTCAACGTCGCCCTGCCCACCATCGACCACGACCTGGCCGCCGGACCGGCGCTCCTCGAACTGGTCGTGGCCGGATACGGCCTGTCCTACGCCGTGCTGCTCGTGCTCGGCGGGCGGCTCGGTGACCTGTTCGGGCGGCGCCGGCTGTTCCTCGCCGGCATGGCCGCCTTCGGCGTCACCTCGCTCGCCTGCGGCCTCGCGCCGGACGCCTGGACGCTGGTCGGCGCCCGGGTGGCCCAGGGCGCGGCGGCGGCGCTGATGCTGCCGCAGGTGCTCGCGACCATCCACTCCTCGACGTCGGGTGCCCGGCACGCGCGGGCGCTGAGCCTGTACGGGGCGACGGCGGGCCTGTCGATGGTCGCGGGCCAGATCCTGGGCGGTGTGCTGGTGGCCGCCGATGTCGCGGGCAGCGGCTGGCGCTCGGTCTTCCTCGTCAACGTGCCGGTGGCGCTGGCCGGTCTGCTGCTGGCCGTCCGCACCGTGCCGGAGACCCGTTCGGACCGGCCCGCGCCGGTCGACGTGCCGGGCACGCTGCTGCTCGCGCTGTCCCTGATCACGCTGCTGGCGCCGCTGACCGAGGGCCGGGCGGCGGGCTGGCCGCTGTGGACCTGGGTCGCGCTCGCGGTGTTCCCGTTCGCGGCCGGCGCCTTCTGGTGGGTCGAGCTGCGGACGGACCGCAGGGGCGGGGTGCCGCTGGTGCCGCCGAGCCTGCTCGGACTGGTCTCGCTGCGCCGGGGCCTGGCGGTGGTGCTGCCGCTGTCGCTGGGCTTCAGCGGCTTCATGTTCGTGATCGCGGTGGCGCTCCAGCAGGGTCTGGGCATGGGTGCGGTGGCCTCGGGCCTGGCGCTGGTGCCGATGGCGCTGGCCTTCTTCGCGGCCTCGCTGGCGGGTCCGCGGGTGGTACGGCGCTGGGGCACCCGGATCGTGCCGGTGGGCGGCCTGCTCCAGGGGCTCGGCATCGCCCTGATCGCCTGGGAGGCGTGGCGCGGCTGGGCGGACCTGTCGGTGTGGCGGCTGGTGCCGGGCATGGCGGTCGCGGGCCTGGGCCAGGGGCTGCAGCTGCCGGTGCTGTTCCGGGTGGTGCTGTCGGAGGTGCCGGCGGAGCGGGCGGGTGTGGGCAGCGGCGTCATGGTGACCACGCAGCAGTCGGCCCTGGCGCTGGGCGTGGCGACGCTGGGTTCGCTGTTCCTGTCGCTGGGCTCCTCGCCGGCCGGGATGGGCTCGGCGGTGACGACGACGCTGCTGGTCCAGCTCGGGGTGATCGGGCTGACGGTGCTGCTCGCGCTGCGCCTCCCTCGCTCGATGGAGTGACAGATATGGAAATCTGTCATCGCTCATGCCATAGTTGGTGACATGACGACCACGACCTCCCTCCCCACCCGCACCCTCGGCGCCTCCGGACCCCGGGTCTCGGCGCTCGGCCTCGGCTGCATGGGCATGTCGGCCCTGTACGGCGAGGCCGACCGCGCCGAGTCGATCGCCACGATCCACGCCGCCCTCGACGCCGGCGTCACCCTCCTCGACACCGGCGATTTCTACGGCATGGGCCACAACGAGCTGCTGATCAACGAGGCCCTGCGCACCGCCCCGGCCGCCCTCCGCGAGCAGGCCCTGACCAGCGTGAAGTTCGGCGCCCTGCGCGCCGTCGAGGGCGACTTCCTCGGATACGACGGGCGCCCGGCCGCCGTGAAGAACTTCGCCGCCTATTCGCTCCAGCGCCTGGGCACCGACCACATCGACATCTATCGCATCGCCCGCGTCGACCCGGACGTGCCGATCGAGGAGACCGTCGGCGCCATCGCCGAGCTGGTCGAGGCCGGCCACGTCCGGCACATCGGCCTCTCCGAGGTCGGCGCCGACACGCTGCGCCGGGCCGCCGCCGTCGCCCCGATCGCCGACCTCCAGATCGAGTACTCGCTGATATCCCGCGGCATCGAGGAGAAGATCCTGCCGGCCGCCCGCGAGCTGGGCATCGGCGTCACGGCGTACGGAGTCCTCTCCCGCGGCCTGATCAGCGGCCACTTCGGCCGGGACCGCGAGCTGGCCCCGGGCGACTTCCGGGGCATGAGCCCGCGCTTCCAGGGCGAGAACCTCGAGCGGAACCTGGACCTGGTGGACCGGCTGCGCGCGGTCGCCGAGGCCAAGGGCGTCACGGTCGCGCAGACCGCGATCGCCTGGGTCCTCGCCCAGGCGCCCCGGCACGGCGTGGACATCGTGCCGCTGATCGGCGCCCGCCGCCGGGACCGGCTCGCGGAGGCGCTCGGCGCCCTGGACGTCACGCTCGACGCCGCCGACCTGGCCGCGATCGAGGCGGCCGTCCCGGCCGACGCGGCCGCCGGCGCGCGCTATCCGGAGGCCCAGATGGCCCACCTGGACAGCGAGCGCTGAGGTGCGGGCACCGACAGGTAGTGTCCTTTCATGGCCACCACGGAGACCCTGACCGCCGAGCGCATCCTCGAAGCCACCGAGGAGGTGCTGCGCCGGTACGGCCCCGCCAAGGCGACCGTCGTGGACGTGGCCCGGGCCCTCGGCGTCAGCCACGGCAGCGTCTATCGCCACTTCCGCACGAAGGCGGCGCTGCGGGAGGCGGTCACGGAGCGGTGGCTCTCCCGCACCGAGGTGGCGCTCGCCGAGCTGAGCGCGGCCCCGGGGCGGCCCGCGCCCGACAAGCTGCACGACTGGTTCGCCACCCTCTTCGAGGCCAAGCGGCACAAGGCGGGCGACGACCCGGAGCTGTTCGCCACCTACGGCGTGCTGATCGACGAGAACAGCGGCGTGGTGGACCGGCACGTGGACGTGCTGATCGGCCAGGTCCGCACGATCGTCGAGGAGGGCACCCGGGAGGCCGAGTTCACCGCGCCGGACCCGGACGCCACGGCCCACGCGCTGTTCTACGCGACCGCCCGCTTCCACGACCCGGCCTACGCCCCGGAGTGGCAGCGCCCTGCCATCGAGGCGGAGTTCACGTCGGTGGTCGGCCTGCTGCTGCGCGGCCTGCGCCCCTGAGCCCGAGCAGGGAAAAGCCCCCGGTTCCGAGAGCGGAACCGGGGGCTTTGCCGTACGACCGGGTTGAGGGTCAGCAGCCCAGCAGGCGGCTGGCCAGGTAGCCCTGGATCTGGTCGAGGGAGACGCGCTCCTGCTTCATGGTGTCGCGCTCGCGCACGGTCACCGCGTTGTCCTCGAGGGTGTCGAAGTCGACGGTGACGCAGAACGGCGTGCCGATCTCGTCCTGACGGCGGTAGCGGCGGCCGATGGCGCCGGCGTCGTCGAACTCGATGTTCCAGTTCTGCCGCAGGTCGGCGGCGAGGCCCTTGGCCTTCGGCGACAGCTGCGCGTTGCGGGACAGCGGCAGGACGGCGACCTTGACCGGCGCCAGGCGCGGGTCAAGGCGCAGCACGGCGCGCTTCTCCATGACGCCCTTGGCGTTCGGCGCCTCGTCCTCGTTGTACGCGTCGAGCAGGAAGGCCAGCATGGTGCGGCCGACACCGGCCGCCGGCTCGATGACGTACGGCGTGTAGCGGTCGCCCGACTCCTGGTCCAGGTAGGTCAGGTTGGCGCCGGAGGCCTTGGAGTGGGCGTTCAGGTCGTAGTCGGTGCGGTTGGCGACGCCCTCGAGCTCGCCCCACTCGCTGCCGCCGAAGGAGAAGCGGTACTCGATGTCGGCGGTGCGCTTCGAGTAGTGGGAGAGCTTCTCCTGCGGGTGCTCGAACCAGCGCATGTTCTCCTCACGGAGACCCAGGCCGGTGTACCAGTTCCAGCGCTGCTCCATCCAGTACTCGTGCCACTGCTCGTCCTCGCCCGGCTTGACGAAGAACTCCATCTCCATCTGCTCGAACTCGCGGGTGCGGAAGATGAAGTTGCCCGGAGTGATCTCGTTCCGGAAGGACTTGCCCATCTGCGCGATGCCGAACGGCGGCTTCTTGCGCGAGGTCTGCAGCACCTGGCCGAAGTTGGTGAAGATGCCCTGGGCGGTCTCGGGCCGCAGGTAGGCGATGGAGCCGGTGTCCTGGGTCGGGCCGAGGTGGGTGGAGAGCAGGCCGGAGAACTGCTTGGGCTCGGTGAAGGTGCCCTTGTTGCCGCAGTTGGGGCAGTTGAGGTCGGTGAGGCCGTTCTCGGGGAGACGGCCGTGCTTCTCCTCGTACGCCTCCTCCAGGTGGTCGGCGCGGAAGCGCTTGTGGCAGGAGGTGCACTCGGTCAGCGGGTCGGTGAAGGTGGCGACGTGACCGGACGCCTCCCACACCTCGGTCGCCAGGATGACGGACGAGTCGAGACCGACGACGTCCTCGCGCGCGGTGACCATGTAACGCCACCACTGGCGCTTGATGTTCTCCTTCAGCTCGACACCCAGCGGTCCGTAGTCCCAGGCGGCCTTCTGGCCGCCGTAGATCTCGCTGCACGGGTAGACGAAGCCACGGCGCTTGCTCAGGCTGACGATGGTGTCGATCTTGTCGGCGGCCACGGTGCTCTCTTCATTACGACGACGAAGTGCGAATGCCTCAGGTTACCGGCGCCCACGCCCTCTCTTTCAAATCGGTTCGCCAGTGGGCCGCCCCACACCTCCGGCAATTGACAACCGTTTCCATCTTTGTTGAAAATGAGTGTCATGAACGTACGCCGACTGATACCCACCACCGCCGTCGCCGGAGCCGTCGCCCTGGGTCTCGTGACCCTCTCCGCCTGCTCCGGAAGCTCCGGCGCCGCCGAGGACAAGGCCGGCGCGGGCAGCGGGAAGCTGGACGTCGTCGCGTCGTTCTACCCGATGCAGTTCCTGGCCGAGCAGATAGGCGGCCGGTACGTCACCGTCGACACGCTCACCAAGCCCGGCGTCGAACCGCACGACCTGGAGCTCAAGCCGCGCCAGATCGGCAAGCTCGGCGACGCCGACGTCATCCTCTACCTCAAGGGCGTCCAGCCCGCCGTCGACGACGCCATCGCGCAGTCCGGCGCCGGGACGACCGTCGACGCCGCCACCCTCACCAAGCTCGAGGAGCACGGCACCGAGACCGGCGGCCACGAGCACGGCGCCGAAGGCCACGAGGAGCACGAGGGCCACGACCACGGCTCCGAGGCCGGCGCCGACCCGCACATCTGGCTCGACCCGGTCAAGTACGGCGAGGTCGCCCAGGGCGTCGGCGCCGCCTTCGAGCAGGCCGACCCGGCCCACGCCGCCACGTACCGGGCGAACACCCAGACCCTCATGACGAAGCTCGCCGCCCTGAACACCGAGTTCGACACGGGCCTGAAGAACACCGCCACCCGGACCTTCATCACCACCCACGCCGCCTTCGGCTACCTCGCCGAGCGCTACGACCTGGAGCAGGAGGGCATCTCCGGCATCGACCCCGAGGCCGAGCCGAGCCCCGCCCGCATCAAGGAACTCCAGGCGATCGCGAAGAAGGACAAGGTCTCCACCGTCTTCTTCGAGACCCTGGCCAGCGACAGGACCGCCAAGACCCTCGCGCAGGACACCGGCCTGAAGACCGACGTCCTCGACCCGCTGGAGGGAATCACGGACAAGTCCAAGGGCGCTGACTACCTCGAGGTCATGCGGTCGAACCTCACCGCGCTGAAGAAGGCCCTCGGCGCCAAGTGACACCCACCCAGGAGGCAGTCGTGAGCACCGACGAGGCCGTCATCTCCGTACGCGGCGCCGGCGCGGCCCTCGGCGCGCGCCCCGTCCTGCGCGGCGTGGACCTCACCGTCCGGCGCGGCGAGGTCGTCGCGCTGCTCGGCGCCAACGGCTCCGGCAAGTCCACCGCCGTCCGCTCGATCATCGGCCAGGTCCCGCTGACCAGCGGCACCATCGAGCTCTTCGGCACGCCCCGCAAGCGTTTCCGCGACTGGGCCCGCGTCGGTTACGTGCCGCAGCGCACCACCGCCGCCAGCGGCGTCCCGGCCACCGTCCGCGAGGTCGTCACCTCCGGCCGGCTCGCCCGCCGCCGCTTCGGCCGGCTGGGCCGGGCCGACCGGGCCGCCGTCGACCGGGCCATCGAGCTCGTCGGCCTCGCCGACCGCGCCAAGGACTCCGTCTCCGCGCTCTCCGGCGGCCAGCACCAGCGCGTCCTCATCGCCCGCGCGCTCGCCTCCGAACCCGAGCTGCTGATCATGGACGAGCCGATGGCCGGCGTCGACCTCGCCAGCCAGGAGATCCTCGCCTCGACGCTGCGCGAGCAGGTCGCCGGCGGCACCTCCGTCCTCCTCGTCCTGCACGAGCTCGGCCCGCTGGAGCCGCTGATCGACCGCGCGGTCGTGCTGCGCGACGGCTGCGTCGTCCACGACGGCCCGCCGCCGCAGGCCGTCGGCCAGCACGCCCTGCCCGGCCACGACCACGTCCATCCGCACGCGGCCGACGAGCCGCTCCGTACGGGACTGCTGACCTGACATGGAATTCCTCAACGACGCCTTCATGCAGAGGTCGCTCCTCGCGGCCTTCCTCGTCGGCATCACCGCACCCGCCGTCGGCATCTACCTCGTCCAGCGCCGCCAGGCGCTCATGGGCGACGGCATCGGCCATGTCGCCATGACCGGAGTCGGCCTCGGCTTCCTCCTGAACTCCAGCCCCATCTGGATGGCGACCGCCGTCGCCGTCGCCGGCTCCGTCGCCATGGAGCTCATCCGCGCCTACGGCAAGACCCGCGGCGACCTCGCCCTCGCGCTGCTCTTCTACGGCGGCATGGCCGGCGGCGTCCTGCTCATCAACCTCTCGGACACCGGCTCCAACGCCAACCTCAGCTCGTTCCTCTTCGGCTCGCTGTCGACGGTCTCGCCCGAGGACGTCACCGCGATCGTCGTCCTGGCCGCGATCGTCCTGCTGGTGACCGTCGGTCTGCGCCGTCAGCTGTTCGCCGTCAGCCAGGACGAGGCGTTCGCCCGCGTCACCGGCCTGCCGGTGCGCGCCCTGAACCTGATCGTCGCCGTCACCGCCGCCATGACCGTCACCGTCGCCATGCGGGTCGTCGGTCTGCTCCTGGTGAGCGCGCTTATGGTGGTCCCGGTGGCGGCGGCCCAGCAGCTGTCCCGCTCCTTCCGGACGACCTTCGTGCTCGCCGTGGTGATCGGCATCACCGTCACCCTGTCCGGCACGGTCACCACGTACTACGTCGACGCCCCGCCCGGGGCGACCATCGTGCTCTACGCGATCGGCGTCTTCATCGCCCTCACCGCCCTCGCCACGCCGCTCGCCCGGCGCCGCGCCCGGGCCGCGGAAGCCGCCGCGAACGCCTGCGACGCCACCGTTCCGGCCACCCGGCGCCCGTCGGACGACGTCAGGGTCTGACGTCGTCCGACTTCGGCAGGACGGGGGGCTGGCAGAATGGCGGGGGCAGACAAGGATTCAAGGAGGCCCCCGTGGTGACGGCAGGACCCCCCGTACGAGGCCGCTCCACCAAGCAGCGGGCCGCTGTCTCGGCGGCGCTGAACGAGGTGGACGAGTTCCGCAGCGCCCAGGAGCTGCACGACATGCTCAAGCACCGCGGTGACTCCGTCGGCCTCACCACCGTCTACCGCACGCTCCAGTCGCTCGCCGAGGCCGGCGAGGTCGACGCCCTGCGCACCAGCGACGGCGAGACGGTCTACCGCCGCTGCTCGACCGGTGACCACCACCACCATCTGGTCTGCCGCGTCTGCGGCAAGGCCGTGGAGGTCGAGGGCCCTGCGGTGGAACAGTGGGCGGAGACGATCGCCGCCGAGCACGGCTTCGTGAACGTGGCGCACACGGTGGAGATCTTCGGCACCTGCGCGGAGTGCGCGGCGAAGTAGCCCTGTACGCCGAAGGGCCCGCACCGGACGGTCGTCCGGTGCGGGCCCTTTCGCGTACGCCTCGCCCGTGAGCCGGCGTGTCAGGCCTTGTCGAGAACCGCGAGGTCGGCCGGGTCCACACCGCCGAAGCGGCGGTCGCGCGAGGCGTACTCGACGCAGGCCCGCCACAGGTCACGGCGGTCGAAGTCGGGCCACAGCACGTCCTGGAAGATCATCTCCGCGTAGCTGCTCTGCCAGATCAGGTAGTTGGAGGTGCGCTGCTCGCCGCTGGGACGCAGGAAGAGGTCGACGTCCGGCATGTCCGGGTAGTACAGGTACTTCTGGAAGGTCTTCTCGTTGACCTTGGACGGGTCGAGCCGGCCGGCGGCCACGTCCTCCGCGATCTTCTTCGCCGCGTCCGCGACCTCCGCGCGCCCGCCGTAGTTGACGCAGAAGTAGAGCGTCATCTTGTCGTTGTCCACTGTCTGCTCCTGGGCGACCTGGAGCTCCTGGACGACCGACTTCCACATCTTCGGCATGCGGCCGACCCAGCGGATGCGGATGCCCAGCTCGTCCATCTCGTCGCGGCGGCGGCGGATGACGTCACGGTTGAAGTTCATCAGGAAGCGGACCTCTTCCGGCGACCGCTTCCAGTTCTCGGTGGAGAAGGCGTAGAGCGAGAGGTTCTTGACGCCCATCTCCAGGCAGCCCTTGAGCACGTCGAGGACCACGCCCTCGCCGACCTTGTGGCCCTCGGTGCGGGGCAGGCCGCGCTCCTTGGCCCAGCGGCCGTTGCCGTCCATCACACAGGCGACGTGGTTCGGCACCAGCTCGGCGGGGAGCTTCGGCGGGGTCGCACCGGACGGGTGCGGCTCGGGAAGCTTGTACTCCCGGCGCTGGCGTCCGAGGATTCCGCGTCGTGCGATGGCCATGGCGATGGATCTCCTAGCTCTTCTCTACGTACCGCAGCGAGCGCAGCCCGCGCTCCAGGTGCCAGTGCAGATAGGCGGACACGAGACCGCTGCCCTCCCTGACGTGGCGTGGCTCGCACGCGTCCGCCGTCTCCCAGTCGCCGGTCAGCAGCGCGCTGAGCAGCCCTACGGCCTCCGCAGAGGGTACGACGCTTCCGGGCACGCGGCAGTCCGCGCAGATCACTCCGCCCGCTGCGACCGAAAAGAAGCGGTTCGGGCCGGGAAGTCCGCATTTCGCACAGTCTTCGAAGCTGGGTGCGTAGCCGTTGACGGCGAGCGAGCGGAGCAGGAACGCGTCGAGGATGAGGTGAGGGGCGTGCTCCCCGCGCGCCAGCGTGCGCAGTCCGCCGACCAGCAGCAGGTACTGCTGCACGGCCGGCTCGCCCTCGTGGTCGGTGAACCGTTCCGCCGTCTCCAGCATCGCGGTGCCCGCGGTGTACCGGGCGTAGTCGGTGACGATGCCGCTGCCGTACGCCGCGATGGTCTCGCTCTGCGTGCACAGCGGCAGCCCGCGTCCCACCAGCTCACTCCCGCGGGCGAAGAACTGCACGTCCACGTGCGAGAACGGTTCGAGCCGGGCCCCGAACTTCGACTTCGTCCGCCGCACCCCGCGCGCCACGGCGCGTACGCGGCCGTGACCGCGCGTGAGCAACGTGATGATGCGGTCCGCTTCACCCAGCTTCTGGGTGCGCAGCACGATGCCGTCGTCGCGGAACAGACTCATGGGCCCATTCTCGCGCACGGCGGGAGCGGCCCGGCACGGCCGCGCAGCCTCACGGCACCTCGCCGCGGCTCCTGGCGTTCGCGTGCGCCGTCGCCGCCCGCAGCCGCTCGGCGGCGGTGGCGACCCGGACCCCGTCCGGCTCGCAGTCCCACTCGCGCCCGCCACCGATGGGCCGGAGCTGGAGATACGGGCCCTCGTGCCCCATCACCGTGCCGACCTTCCCGGTGTGGATGTCGACGACGTACGCCCCGATGGGCAGCTTCACGTTCATCCGCGTCCCCCTTCCTTCCTCACGAGCGCCGCGGCGAGCAGTCGCGCGGTCGCCGCCGTGCAGCACCCGAGTTCGACCAGCGGCCGAGGAGGATCGGCGGCGAGGCTCACCACGTCGAGCCCGAGTGAGGGCAGCGTGATTCCGGCCCGCCCGAGCGCGTCCCGCAATTCCCTCACCGCCTCCCGCGCCTCTTCCGTCTCCGACGACCGCCGCATGTGATGTTCTTTCACCAACGCGTTCCTTTCCGAATCCATTTCCTCGCTTTCCACATCCAGGGTGGAGGCCGGTCCGTAGAATCGACAGACGCGCTGGTACAACAACTGCGGTGTGGCGTTCGGGAGTTAATCCATGGCCAAGGGCAAACAGCAGAACGCGTGGGAGTTCTTCGGAGAGCTGCTGAGGGAACGCCGGGAGGCGGCGGGGCTCTCGCGGAACGACCTGGGTGCACAGGTGTTCGTCTCGGGGACGTACATCGGCCTGTTCGAGCAGGGTGTGCGGAAGCCGCAGCTGGATGTGGCGAAGAGAATCGACGAGGTGCTACAAACCGCCGGTATTTTCGAACAGACCTGTAAGAAGCTCATCGACGGCTCGCCGTACGCCTCGTATTTCCACGAGGTGGCGGAGCTGGAGTCGGTGGCGACGAAGCTGTGCGAGTTCGCGCCAATGGTGGTGCCGGTGCTGCTTCAGACTCCGGAGTACGCGCGTGCGGTGACGCTGGCTGTGCATCCGTTCGCCGCGGAGGACTACATCGAGGAGAAGGTCACCTCACGGA